>CP070748.1:0-9350 GCA_020348345.1 Methanobacteriota archaeon
GATGTCGTATACGTTGTTGCCCTGGTCAAGCACCCAGGCGCTCCAATCTGCTCTGTAATCGTTGCCGTTTCCGGCCCACCATGTTACTGGGTCATCGCCGGTCCCCATGCCCAACCACTCCAACGCTGCAGCACGGTTCATTGTCACATTAATCCACGTCCCACAAATCCAGCCGTCATCGTTGCCATAGAGAACGTATTCGTAATCAGTATGCCAACCGGTTGAACCTTCCCAGTATGGAACCCAGACATCGTCATACGACGACGGCGTTAGATACTGGAAGTATGTGTGCACCGTCGCCTCGGCACCCGGCTGGTAAGGCGTACCCAGAACAGGCATGAGCATCGGCTCATGCACGTTCAGGTTCGGAAGCATAGTTCCCTCGATGTTCCATCTGTACGGCGTGTAGATTATGCCGGTTGTCTTGTCTCCGAAGGCGTCGTACAGGTATGTCATGCTGCCCGCACCCGTCGTGAGGGCACGGTCTGTGTCCCACGCGGAAGTCACCCTCGTCGTCCACCAGTCGCCCCAGTCCTCTCCAAAGAGATCGTAGACCTTGTAGGTGAGAGAGGACTCCTCGGTACCTGGGGCGGACACAACTATGGCTCGCTGCTTGTCCGCGACCAGGCCTCCGGTGTCCATAACCTCCAGAGTCACCACATAGGTGCCAGGATTTGAGTAAACATGCGTGTCCACCTTGCTATAGGTCCATCCGGTGTCCCAAACGCCATCGGACTGCCAGTCCCAGCGAACCAATAGCTCTGCGATGGAATCCTCAACATCCCAGGAATAGGTAGCGTCAAACGAGAATATTGTCTCTGTATCCCCTGCCAAAGGAGACACATTGAAATCCGCAAATGGCGGGTAGTTGCTGGGAGCCTCTTCAACCAGAAGCGACCACGTTATCTCGTCTGTGAGGCCGCCACTGTCCCTGACTTGAAGGGTAATATCGTAGATGGCCGGGATCGGATAACCGAGTGTTGGTGTGTGAGCAGTGCCGTTCCAGCCTGTGTCCCATACGCCATCGCTCTCCCAGTCCCATCGGGTCTCCAGCAGTTCAACTGGATCTTGAGCATCCCACGATGTTGATGCGTCGAAAAGAAAGATCGTATCCACCGTTCCCGAAGGAGGCTCGATTGTGAAGTTGGCAACAGGCGGTGTGTTGGCGGGATCGACAGAATCGAACTCGACATACGGCACGCCTCGAGGAAGTACGCCGAGCCTGTCCCATTCGGATGCAAGATCCGGGTGAGTGATCTGCTCCTTAGACCACGTCCACATGTCAAACGGCCCAACGAACGTCACAGTCCTGTTCAGTGTGTCTATCGCTATGTGCTCAGGTGCGTCCGAAGGCATCGGCTCCGCATACGAGACCGTCATCTCGGCCCAGACTTCCAATACATTCTCGAGGTCAGTAGTGTAGTCCAGATGATCGCCACCAACCTTAACTCCAGGCGCGTGTACGATGAACAGTTGTTCCCCAGCAGGCCACTCGAACGTCAACGTTTCACCCGCAGTAAGGTTCCACGCGCCGGGCGTGTAATCGTAATCCATCATGCAGCCGTACCAAGCGCTCCCAGGTGCAGTGTTGTAGTATTCGAGCATGCCAAAGGAAGACCAGTTCCAGTAGCGGTCATACAGCGACTTGTTGTCAAAGGGCGGCTGACCAGAGAGAACGTAGTCTTGCATCATTGCCTCCCATACCCAGCAAGGGCTTCCGTCCACGAGAGACTCGTAAGCGTGCACAGCGTACTGCACAGCAGCGTCGAGGGTGAGGTCGGTCGCGGTTGGGCTTATCGCCGCATGCAGGCTCATATCCTCCATGTACCACTCCGTCGGCATGAACGCCTCGTGGAGCCATCTCGTCATCAGCGCCTCGGCACCCCAGCTGATGGTGTCGAGCTCAAGTACGACTTCATCACCGACCTTCTGGGCATCGATCTCGAAGAAGACGAACTGAAGGTCGTAGTCGTACATCCAGAAGATGTCCAATCGCTCCGGACCCGCCTCGTGGATCATCCATTCCTCCCAGGCCGTACTGATGTCTCCGCTATTGGCCGTCCACCATGCGTCGAAATCATCGAACTGAGCACTCGTGATGCCGAGGACGGCCTTAGCCGCCTGCTCGTCGAGCGTGGTAGTGCCGTTGAGAGCCACATACCAGCCGTCGAAGTACCCCATTGCGGCATCTCCGAGCTTGGCTTCACCCTCTTCATGCGTGATGTAGTTCAAGTACCAATCAAGCTCGGCATTCCCGCCTCTGACGCTGGGGTCGCCGAAGTACGGCAGGAACTCGGGGTTCTCATTCATGTTGATCTCTGTCAGATTGTTGGCGTCAGCGTCCATTCTCATGAATGTATATACCCAGATGTTCCCTGGAGGCGAGGCCGACCAGAGGTACAGGTATGGATATTCGTCGCTCAGTCTGAACTCCTCGTTCGAGATTGAGGCCCTCCAGTCGTACCACTCCCCGATCGGGTGGTTGAACATGTCATACCAGTAGTAGTCGATTTGACGAGATGTCACTTCTTCGGATACGATTATGGGAAGAGTATCAGAAACGTTATGCAACTTGCTCTGCTCGGGATCAAAGCCGTCCCATACTGATACTGTCACTAGATACAATCCAGGCTCCGACCATGAATGAGTTTGCACATTAAAGGCGTAATTACTGTTACGAACTGATTTCAGATGATATACTGAGTAGGAGCCGTCGTCCCAATCCCATGTGAAGAGGAGTCCCTTCCCACGCTGGCTCTGATTCATCACTTCCACTACGACGCTCCATTCGACGTTCTGGTCGACAAGCGCTTCAGATGGATCGGCCACGATGTCTACAATCGTCAATCCGGCCTCGGCAGCTCCGGAACCCGGGCCGTTCGATTCGGACGACACGACGACCGCGGCAGCAGAAACAGTCACAAGAATAAGAGCGACTAAGGAGGATACCACCATCCTTCTTCGATCCGCCATCCAAACCCTTCTCAGAAATGACCCACTCATGCGATTTTCCTCCTTACTCGCGAACCCCCGCGCTATGCTTGCGATACTGACTCTAAAGCATAGTATAATAACTTTGCGACAGGCTGCGAATCAAGCATATTATGAATTGGGTTGATACCACGGGCATGTCAACAGCAAGCACACCTGAGGCGCATGATGATTCATTGCAGGCGACAGCTGCGGAACCAAAGCGGCTCGAAAACTATCCGATGCGTCTGGTCGCCGTCTCGAACCTACAATCGCTTTCCATCTATATCATCGGCGCTATTGTGCTCTGGCTACTCGCTCCTCTGGTATCCGTATGCTATGTACTCTATTGTGTCATCCTCGAGATCAGGCTACTCAGGCGCAGCTGCGTCAATTGCTACTACTATGGAAAGACGTGTTGTTTCGGAAAGGGACGTCTCTGTTCGAGCCTATTCAAGAAGGGGGAGCCTGGGCGATTCACTGAGAGGCAGATAACGTGGTACGACATACTGCCGGATTTCATGGTGACGATCATCCCCATTGTTGGGGGCATCATACTCCTCATAGACGAATTCTCATGGATCGTGATTTTATCGATTCTCGCCCTGCTTGGCCTTGGTTTCGCCGGAAGCGCGGTTGTAAGAGGGTCATTTGCCTGCAAGTACTGCATGCAGAAGGACCTTGGATGCCCTGCGCAACGTCTGTTTGAGAAGAAGGCGTCGTGAGACATTCTTATTGTCCAGACGAACTGTTAAAGCATACTGAGAGAATCAGGGAATGTAGGGTGCAATGCTTGACAAACTCTGAAGAAACCGACAGGCTGGAGCGACTTGTAACGGCTGCCAGGAATCTAGGGGCAGACGCAGCGAAGATCATTGACTCGAAGAAGGTAGTTGTGGACAAGAGAGTCCGACTGAAGTGCGCAATCCCCGTTTGTGCGAGCTACGGCAGGCACCTTATGTGTCCTCCGAATCTCATGTCAGTCGAGGAGTTCAACGACGCTCTGGCACTCTACGAGATGGCGTTGATACTCCAGGTTGAGGCGGATTACAATTCTGCAGACAAGACGGCTGCAGGCTTGAGCAAAGAAATCTGCGAAGATCTGGAGGAAGCAACGAATACGAAGGACTGGGAACTCAAGTTGCATAGAATCGTCAATGATGTTGAGGCTCTCGCCTTCAAAGAGGGCTTCTATCTTGCTGCGGGCCTCATAGGAGGGGACTGCGCCCTCTGTCCCGAGTGTGTGACGCCCGGAAGTGGCGAACCCTGCAGACGTCCGTTCGAAGCAAGGCCATCGATGGAGGCGATGGGGATTGATGTGTTCAGAACCTGTCAGGAAGTCGGACTTCCGATCTTCCTCTCATCTGACAAGAAGGTCAGATGGACGGGTATCGTGTTGCTTTGCTGATTCTTCAGCTGAAGCGTCTTTCGTCCGCCAACAATGCGAACGAGCTCAACTGCCATCGATGATCGGTGATTGCACGCGCGAAGCTCAGGAGTGATCTCCCTGCGGATGACGAGATGTGGAAACAGGCAAGAACGACGATAACTACTTATCACTTCAAGTTCGTTCAAAGGCAACCTGAGGGGGGAGATTATTGACGTATTGTCCGAAGTGTGGCCATCAGAATCCAGATGAGTCCGCATTCTGCAGCAAGTGCGGGGGGGCGCTGCATGCTCCCAAGATTGCTGCCAAGGACTGGGATAAGCAGTGCGAGAATGAATGTGCTGGCGGTCCCAAAGGGGCTTCCGTCTTCTGGGGTATCATCGTCATCCTGATAGGCTTGGCAATTGCATTGTGGGCGCTCAGAGAAAGCGACGTGAACCTGCCCTCATGGCTCGAAGACCTAGACATAGGCGTGATAATCGGCCTTGTCATTGCCGCTGTCCTCGTCGTTACAGGAATATCGATAATCGCCAAGAGGACCAAGAGCTAGTACATCTTGCATTCGTTTTGGCATTCTCTGCAAGTCATCTGATGCCTCCATTGCGAGATTTGTATCCTCGTGTCCGCCCAAAGGAAGGAGAACAGGATAACAAGGAGAGCGGCGAAGAAGCTGCCTGTCATTTCAAGGATGCCAGCTGTCAGCAGGAACAAACCAGGCACCATCATCGCGTTGGCAGCGATGGTCAACAACGGTCTTCTGGCGCGAACCAGGCTCACCAAAAAAGTAGCGAGCAATGCGCAGAATCCGAGGAACACCAAGGCAGGAGCCACCTTGCTGAGGCTGCCTTGTGCGAGTAGGACGTATATCGCCGTCAAGCAAATGGCTGTGATTGAGCCCAACATCAAACCGAAGCATCCAGAGCAATGCTGAACACCGTCCAGGACGATTCTGTGGCTTTGAAAAGAATCACAATCTGGATGATGACCAACGATGTCTCTTCCGCCGGTTCCCGCTTCCCTCCCTGATCGTCGATTGCGCTCGCGTCCAGTGCATGAGTGGAGCCAGCCAGGTCGCAACGCCATTGAGGCACAAAGAATGCTACATACGATGAGTATAACTCCTGCGGCGATTCGGTCTTGCCATCCGACCGATTCAGACTCATTGCTGCCAACATAGCCGACCACCAGAAGCAAAGCCGCTGCCGTCGTCGACAGAGCAAGGAAGTAGAGGACCCTTGTGAATCGCTTCAAATAAGATCCCTCAGCTTCTTCAGAACATGCTGGGAGGCCATGTGTCGGTACATCGTCCTCTTGAGTCTCTTCTTCGAGAAGATTCCTGATATGCTCTTCGTATACGAACCATAGAACGCCTTGTAGCAGTTGTACAATTCACGCTGAACCTCGTCTCTGGACAGCGTCTTGGTTGGCATTATCGCGTGGGCCATGTCATAGTGCGAGTAGTTGAAATCCTCGATCCATCCGTTGTCCAAAGCGGTCCTGTGATACTGCGTGCCTGGGAAGGGTGTGAGAACTGTGTATATTGCCAGATCCGCGCCAAGATCGAGCGAGAACCTGCTTTGAGACCTTATCGAATCCTCCGTATCATCCCTGGTTCCAGTCACGAACATGGCATGAGAGAAGATGCCGTTGTCGTTCAACGTCTTCACAGCCTTGTAGGCATCCGATGGGGTTACGTTTTTGCGGAACTCCTTCAGCTTGGCATCGGAGTTGCTCTCGACCCCAAGCATGACCCAGTAGTTACCGACATCCCTCAACTTGCCGACCAGCTCAGGGTTCGATGCCACATCATCGGTCCTGGCCTGGAAGAAGAGCATCACGGATTCCCTGCACTTGCGATTCCTCAGCTCCTTCCAAAGTCCCTTTGCGCTCGATTCGTACTCGAAGTTGTCGTCCGTCAACCAGAGGAATACTCCTCCATAAGCGTCGTTTAGATGTTCGATCTCGTCCGCTATCCTCTTCGGCGATTTCTTTCTGCATACGCCTTTCCAGTATCTCCATTGAGTGCAGAAGGAGCATTTGTGATTGCATCCCCTGGAGCCTTCCAGAATCATATATTGGGCCTTTCGGCCCGCCATCATGGAGAAATGGTATCGATTCATGTTATGCTCAACCAAATCATAAGCTGGATATGGCAAGCTATCCAGATTCGTGATGAGAGGTCGATCTTCGTTGTGCACAATCTTCCCGTTTGCCCTGAAAGAGAGACCTTTGACATCGGCGATACGGCCGTCGGCTCCCAAGGTCTTCACCAGATCGACGAGAGTATTCTCCCCTTCCCCTCGGACAATGTAGTCTATCTCTGGGAATTGTGCAAGTGACTCCTCAGCCGTGAAGCTGAAGTGCGAACCGCCGACAACCGTCGTGATTTCACTGTCGACTGCCTTGGCTATCTCAGCAGTTCGGGCACAAGTATAGGCATTGGCAGTGAACCCTGAGGTCGCCACGAATGACGGTTCTGAGGACTCAATAGCCTTGCTAAGGCCGTCCCAATCCAGTCGCTCGGCCTGGCAATCGAGAACCTCGACCTCGGCATTCGGCATTTCGCGCCTCAGATACGAGGCAAGGGTCAGCAATCCAGTAGGGGGAGGCAGATATTCTCCCATGATGAACCAGAAGTTTCGAGGAGGCTCGACGAACAATATCTTCGATGCTCGTTTCAATGACGACGACCATTGGTGGTATGACCTGCATCAGTTATTGCTTTAATTGATGCTCTGCAGCCGAGTTTGGCTCGATAATGAAAGAATCAGACGGGGACGAATCGCCTGGTGATTCTGCGATTCGCATAGGTTGAAGGAGCAGGAGAGGCATTCGCGTGAGCAGGCAGGAATGCTCCAACCTGCCTTGGAGAGGGGGGTACGAACGAATGAAGAAGGAGGATAATACCAGCCTTTGGACGGATAGCACCTCATCAATGAACCCTGCGCTTGCGAAAGACGTCAAAGTCGACGTCGTCGTTATAGGCGCGGGATACACCGGTCTCTCAGCCGCATATCACATCAAAAGGCACTTCCCAGACAAGGACGTGATTGTGCTGGAGGCTGAGTACGCCGGCTACGGAGCCTCCGGAAGGAACGGGGGCATGTGCCTGAACCAGCCGAGTAGCGATTACATGTCCATGGCTCATCCGAAAAGCCACAAGCTCACATATGACGCCACCGCGCAAAGCATCAGGGAAATCTCGGAGATGATGAGGGCGCATGGTTCTGGAGACGATATCAGAACTTGCGGCTCGCTCCTGGTCAACTGCGACGAGAACGGGGTCGAAAAATCCAAGGAATACGCGACCAAAGCGGCGTCTCTGGGAATTCCGATCGAATACTGGGACCGAACTCGGGTGGCAGAGGAGTTGGGAACAACTGTCTACGCTGGGGGCCTCTATGATCCAAATGCCGCTGAAGTGAATCCGATGAAGTTGGTGCATGCCCTGAAGAAATCCGCGGAGAATGTCGGGGCTGCCGTATACGAGAACTGCCCTGTGCTCCAGGTCAAAGAAGGCGCTCCGGTCAAGCTACGGGTGTCAGGAGCTAATGGCAAACCTCTTACCGTGGCTGCAGAAGCTGTCGTCCTTGGCGCTAATGGGTATGTGACGAAGCTGGGATTCTTCAGGAACAGAGTGATCGTGGCCCATACCGAGATGGCTGCGACCAAGACACTCGGCGATGACGCAATCTCGGAACTGGGCTGGACCGGCAGAATTCCCTATCACGATGACCGAATCTATCTGTACTACTTGGGAACGACAGAAGACAACAGGATCACTATCGGCGGTGGCAATGCCGAGTATTACTTCAACGATGGCCTCGCCTACAGGAAGAATCTGAACAGGAGAAAGCTGGCGCTCAAGAATGAGCTGACCAGAATCTATCCTAGTATGAAGGACATTGAGTTTGAGTACTTATGGACAGGAGTGATAACCCTCTCGCTGGATGGAGCACAATCGGTGGGTGTGATAGGCGACGAAGGCAACTTGTTCTACGGCATCGGATACGCGGGACACGGAGTCACCCTCTCTTATCTCTTCGGCAAAGTGATAGCCGACATCTTCGCAGGTAGAGACGATGAATGGAAGGAGATGCCATTCTACAAGCGAAGACTGCCGTCCTACCTCCCGCCTGAACCCATGAAGTATGCAGCCGTCAAGAGCTACATGAGTTATCTGAGATTTCGAGACGTCGCGAAGCGTAGATGAATCACGTCCAAGCCGGGTTTCAAGATACGTATGCTAACTGCAGATGCATAGGATTGGTCATCTAACGAGAGTCTTCTGGGCTTCCTTCATTATCAAGTTGATGTCCATATCGACATCTCTATCCAGAGGCATGGGGTCGTGGTCTTTCAGTATCTTCTTGGCCCTGTCCCTCGCGGTCTCGACCAAAGACTTGAATCCTTCTCTATGAGCGCTCTCGGAAGTGCGTTTGTCCCAGAGCTCAGAGAGCCTCAGCTCGCCCTTTCGCAGGTACTCCATTGTGTGAGGCTTCACCAGGTAATTCCCCATGTGCCCGACCTCATCGATAAGATCCAAACCAAGCCGGTCATCGTCTATTGCGACGCCTCTCATGATTCTTGCGATGTCGCCATAAACTTCGTTGTCCACAACCATCATCTCGAGGCTGGATGCCGCCTCCCATCCGCCGCCTATACCCGATATGCTCTCGGTCCCGGCCATCATCGGCACGAGCGCAGTCAACATGCGCTCGAACCCCATCTGAAGATCCCATCGCGTCAAGTCAGAGGCTGTGCCACAAGTGTCACTGACCATGTTATATCTCTTGGCGAGCTGGACGATCGCAGCCGAAACAAGTCCTTCCTCGGGCACTCCCCAAAGGTCCCGTCCGTTTCTAGGGTCCATGAAGCAGACTCTTACGCAGTATACGGTCGGAAGTTATGGTGCCACGCTATGAATCAGCGCCAATCCGGCCAGGGTCACGGCGTTTTGAAGCGCCAATGACCCACCCAACGTGACCGGACC
>CP070748.1:9450-12157 GCA_020348345.1 Methanobacteriota archaeon
GCTGCATCCGGAGAAGCCGGGGTCATAAACAGTTTTGAGGATTTGGAGAGGCAGATGGAACTCTCACTCAAAAGCCGTACAACCTACTTCGAAGAGGAGGATATCAGCTCCTCCTCGGAAGACTTGTCCTTCGAATCGGCTGAGATTCTTGAATCCGACTCCATCACGATATCTGGTCTAAGACTGAAGAAGCTCATGGAAGAGGAGCGCTGATCATTCGGCGCTAGCGCTATTGGAGGGTTCTTCCGATACTCCTTCTTCAGATGGAAGGGCTGATGGCGGCGCTGTTCTACCTTCCTTTCTGTCAAGCCATCGGACTATGAACACCCAGAAGACTGTTATGAAGGCCACGAAGATGATTATGCCGATATATGAGTGCACCGTGGCAAGCGCCGGGTGACCCCACGCGATTCCCGCCATTACCGTTACGACCATCCGTGTGATGTTGGCCATCCAGGTCACGACGAACCCGGCTGATAGGCCCACAGAGGTGTATATGTCCACTCTGCGATATCGTGCAACCACGAACGCGAGAAACGCGGAGAAGAATAGTCCGGCGGAATAGAGCCCGCTGCATCCTACGCCAATGCCGACCCTCAGCATCATTCCGTCATGTTCGTACTCGATTATGTTCGAGAGACCGATTCCATCCAGATCGAGGATCGCGTTGACGTGGAAGCCGAGGGCCGTCAACATCCACGTGACGGGCATTGTGACGACGTAGTACTCCGCGTACGCGGTCACCCTATAATGTGACTCGCCAGTCACAAGAGAGTATGTCCTCCAGATGACCACGAATACTATCGTCAGAAACAACAAGTATAGGACGATGAAGTCCTTCACTTCTCCCAACCTGGACCTTTCCGACGAATAGACAACCAGGGACAGTCCGAGGAGGGTTACTATGAAGTCCTCCATACGGAGATCCGTCTTTCCGATGAAGACTATCTTCCACAAAGACCAAAGCAGAATGAGTGTGAATCCGGCAATCGATATGACGACGCCGCAATGGTCCTTGTTGACGTATCTCGATAAGAAATCGACGAGGGCACCCTCCGAGCCCTTGACATCCGATCTGAGCAACGAACGGCATGCGAGCACGGCCAGGGTCGTGCCGATGCCCACCATCACAAGCTCTATGAGCAATGCCGAATGGCCCATGTAGTGATTGTACAACGCTCCTGCGACAAGCAATGAACCTAACAGCAGGAGCCATTCACTTCGCAACATTTGCGAGCGGAAAACACCATGTCGAGGATATATAACGGTTTAGGAATGGGGCTCTCCGGAAGGTGACTCCTCTTTGGACCAGGTGGATATCAGAGCTGTGACTGCGATGACGACGAACAGTAGGGATATCTCTGCCATCGTGGACATCGAGTTGCCCATCGCAGGGAATAGAATGCTTGTCAGAGCAACCGTTACAGGCAGGGAAACCGCGAACACCGCGCCAATCACCAGAGCGGTGGCGAATGGGCGAGTGCGGAGACGCATCTCGTAGCTATCGGACCGCTCCGACAGAAACGCGCTCCATGCTAGCAGCGAAGTGGGGACAAATAGTCCGAGTATTGCGGTCTGCCAGATGGCCACATCGGTCATCGTCACGATTTCGATGGACAGGGCTGCGACGCTCAAACCGACGAATAGTCCGAGAACCGCCGCTGGCCTGTATTCGAGGACGATTCCGAAAAGCACCAGCGCTATTCCAATGGCCCCGGGGACAAGAAGCGAGATGGACAGTCTACTGAATGTGAGGAACAGCGCTGCAGAAATGACCACCATTACCACCTTGAGTCCCATAGATATGCGAATCATGCGGCTCTTCTCCTTATGCTCCTGACTATTCTAGCGGTATTATCAGCCGGACCGACTCTCAGGAACGACGCTCCGGACCGTCTCAAGGCTGCTTCGACGCCGACGGCTGCGTCCATGTTGTTGTATAGCAGCTCCGCCTCGGCCAAATCGAAAGCCGACCGTGGTTTCGAATACCAGTCATCGTAGGTTTGAATCACGAGCGCCCTGTTCCCGGTCCTCCTGCATAGGTTTGCCGCTGAGACAACCGATTCCCTCGATGACATCAAGTCGGAGATTATCACGAAAAGCATCTCGCTCCCACGCCTTCGAAGAATCATATCTCCAACCGCTCCGACCAGACCGATCTCGCGAACGCGGGTATGTCGGCGGCTCGCGATACTGCTGAGGGCGTCCAGGAAAGCCTCCCCTCGGTCGTGTGCAGCGCCCTTCAAGACAGAGGTCTGCGGTGACTCGTTCCGCGTCATCTCCGCTGCAGTCCCGCTCTCTTGCACCTTAATAGAACCCGGAATCTCCCTGAGAGCCATCATAATCTTCTCGAATTGGTGTCTTGACAGGGAAGGATTGACGCCAGATATGACGGATGTCTCGTCGAATGCTGTGACACCCGTTCTGTGATAGTTGCTGAGCAGCGCTCGAGACAGCTGCAGTGCGAGGTCCGTGGCGTGATCGATCTTTGCCACCTTGTACGAAGCTAAGCGCATGCTTCTGCTGCAGTCGATCATGACCATGGTCTCGAGAGTCCCTTCCTTGTTGTACGCGTTCGTCATCAGCTTTCCAAGTCTGGACAAGGCCTTCCAATTGATATCCCTGGCTTTGTCCCCAGGCACATACTCGCGGATTCCCGCATGCTCGAACTCCCTCAGGACGACTGCAAGCGTCTTGTTGACGCCAA
>CP070748.1:12257-19357 GCA_020348345.1 Methanobacteriota archaeon
CCAGTACTACAGGCTGGCTTTCCGATCAATATCGACGATGATCGCCTACCTCGACCCAAACACAGCATTCCGCTTCCTGAGCCCGATCGCTGGGCGGAGGAAGAGGGACCGTGCTGTCGCGATGTACACGATTGAAAAGGGCGTTCATGGTGAGCAGGAAATCCAGATGCTGGGGTCGCTGATGGACGGAATGATCGAGTTCAAGGTCGAAAACCTCAACACTTTCCTCGCCGTCCGAGGTATATCGGACGTCCAGTCGAGGGCATTCATAAGATACTCTGCCACAAAGCAGGGAGTCAACATCGGTTCCTTCTCACTGGACCATATACGATGACTGATGCGGCACATCGCGTCTTGTGGAAAGATTCTGCTCAAGCCACTTCCATTGAGGAGCCACGATCCTTGCCCTTGCCATGGCTCGCTCCCATCCTGCCAGCCGTCGGAGGCGGGGGGAGAGGTGGCGGGAGACCGATATCCCGAGCGATGGTCACTGTTGCGGGCATACAGTTCGCGTAGGCTGCAGCAAGCACTGGGCCGAAGACTTCGTTGGGAAGGGTATGCTTCTCGGACCACTGTGACGAGAGGGCCTTCGCCTCTCCATCCCATACGATCTTCCCTTCAAGCTTGATCACGCCCACACCCACGTAGTTCACAACGAATCTGAACTCCATGACAGCTTCGCGATCGGACATGGCGGTGATGTTTGTGATGGCGGTGTTCTGATCCACTCTCAACTGCGGGACCCTTTCGCCGAGTTTGGTGAACCTCTTGGCATCCATCGAATTGAGCTCGAATGATTTGATGGGCAATCGACGCAACCCCCTTAACAACCGCTCGAACAACATGCAAAGACATTAAACTATGCACCACAGCCAACCGTGTCCGGCGAAATGAAGGCTTACGCGTAGCCAAGGAGGTGCCGTGGGCCGGACTTGAACCGGCGACTTCAAGATCTTCAGTCTTGCACTCTCCCAACTGAGTTACCACGGCTAGTGTCCGGTGGAAATGCTGTTACGCGAATCTCCGTATTAAATCTTGGGGGGTGCATGCCGGGACGGAGGTCTCGACGGCTCGTCGCATCCGCGAATCGCGGTAGCAAGGATTGGACTTGCGACGGGGCGGATTGCAATGGATTTGCGGCTGATTTTTCAAGCCGTATTTCGCACGATACCAGTAACGACACTATTAAATACGTTCCAGGTGCTGATTAGGTTGCTTCGCGCCCTAGTTCCGGTGGTAGGATGGATTTGTCACCCCCGCACTGTGCATACTATGCTAATTCTAGGCAGAAACGCATCAAGAAGTCACCGCGATGGGAGGACGATGAAGGGGTCGCTGCAACCGTAGGCACGATAATGACCATACTCGTGTTCCTGACGTTCATGGGAGTCTTCACGAGTCAGATCGTCCCCGCTTGGATGAGTGATAACGAGAGCGCGCACATGACAGAAGTCATACAACAGATGGTGTCGCTCAAGTCAGATATAGACGGGCTCATTGCGGACTTCGCGAACGAACTGATGGCTCCGACGCCGATCATGGTCCCGGTCATGCTGAGCGCGACCGGCATCCCTGTCTTCGCCGCTCCAACATCCGGCATCCTCTCTTTCCTGCCGGAGGCCATAGATGCTCGGCCATCGCTCAACACGAGCTACACTGTAGACCTCACATTCGATGACGGTCACACCGGTGGCACGCTTCGCCTGTACTGTCCGAACAGGTACTACGTCGAGCAGCACGTCGTATACGAATCCGGCGCGGTGATAATCAACCAGTCAGACGGAGAGTTCATCCTCTCAGGCATCCCATTGGTGGTCAAGGAGTACAGCGGTGTGCTCGTAATGCAGATGACGCAGGTGTCCCTGGTCGGCCTGAACAAGACTGTGGGCGGCACGGGTGCGAAAGCTGTTAATGCGAACCTGCTGTACGCGTCAACGATCGAATACTACGGCGACGCTTCAACAGAAGTGAGCATCGAGGTTTCCACGAAGCATGGACACGCCTGGGCGAACTACTTCAGGAAGACCCTGAACTCGACAGGGGCGGATCTCACTTATGGCGTTGACTTCGTTGTGCCCGAACCCATCTTCTATGACAACCCAGGAAGGACGAATGACTACTACATCGTAACCGCAACGATCTATGGAGTTGGCGTCTTCGACCATACGAAGGCATCGGTCCAACTATCCATTGGTGAGCTCGGAGTGTGAGGTGAGCGAGTGAGCCAAGCTGTGGAAGGTAGAACCAAGATGGACATACCGATAGACAAGCCCGAGAAACCCTTCTTCACCAGGATGTACAGAGGATATCTCAACGCTCTCAGCAAGCTCAGATCCAAGCCTGTGCCAGTGAGGGAAGCCAAGGGAGCTGAGGCGAGAAGGCGTCAGTGGAGGCACGGCAGGGGATCAGCCTACACCGAGATTCCACCCATAACCGACCCGGCAATCCAGGAGGTTGGGTTCTATGGGGTCACGGAGCCGTTCAGCTACATCAGAGTCACGTACAATCAGAGCACCAGCGACTATCTTCTCAGCGTCATCGAACCGGAACTTGACGATTTCGAGCAGGAAACCCTTGAGATGATAAAGGGCACGCTCGAGAAGACCTTGGATTACGAGTGGGACAAGCTTGATGTCATGGACAAGAAGACCTACCTGGAGAGGAGTGTTGACAGTTTCATCAAGACGAGGGGCATAACTCTCGAGCCGATTTCTGAGGACAAGATCAAGTACTACATCGGGCGCGACTTCGTAGGATATGGGCAGATCGACGCGTTTATGAATGATACGCATGTCGAGGACATATCCTGTGACGGCGTGGGGATACCGCTGTTCGTCTTCCATAACAAGTACGAGTCGATCAAGTGCAACATAGTCTTCCCTGACGAGAACGTTCTGAACTCGTTCGTCATAAGCCTTGGCCAGCGGTGCGGCAAGCAGCTGTCGGTGTCCAACCCGATTCTCGACGGCACTACGCCCGAAGGACACAGAGTCCAAGCAACATACGCCAGGGAGGTCACCACGCGGGGTGCGTCGTTCACGATCAGACGTTTCAAGGAGAAGCCTTTCACACCGGTCGAACTGATCAAGTTCGGAACAGCGTCACCGGAGATAGTGGCATACCTGTGGCTGAGCGTCGAGCACGGCGAATCCGCCATCATCTGCGGCGGGACCGCCAGCGGCAAGACGGCGACATTGAATGCTATCGCACTGTTCATACCGCCTGGAGCGAAGGTCGTCACGATGGAAGACACCAGGGAGATCAACCTGCCCCACGAGAATTGGATACCTGGCACGACTCGATCCGGAACTGGCGAGAGAGGCCCGGACGGCAAGGCCGCGGGCGAGATAGACATGTACGACCTCGTTCGCGCCGCGCTGAGACAGCGTCCCAACTACATCATCGTCGGAGAGGTCAGAGGCAAAGAAACCTACACGATGTTTCAGGCGATGGCTACGGGCCACACGACGTACTCCACGATGCATGCAGACTCTGTCAAGGGCATGGTCAACAGACTCGAGAACCCGCCCATCAACTGTCCGAGGATACTGCTTACGGCGCTGAGGAACGTGTTGATTCAGACACATGCAAGAGTCGGCATGGATATGGTCAGGAGAATCAAGCAGGTGATAGAAATCGTCGGTTTCGAGCCTGAGACGAACGAGCTCATTAGCAACACAGTCTATGAGTGGGACCAAGCCACTGACAAGTTCGTTTTCAAGGGCCACAGCTTCCTGTTTGACAAGATCATGGAGATGAAGAACCTGACGCACGAGGAACTCATGGACGAGTTCCAGCGAAGAGTGGACATCGTGAAATACATGCTCGCGAAGGACATGTCAGACCATAACGACATATGGAACCTCATAAGGGCATACTACAAGAATCCGAAGGCGTCCGCCGACAGGGTCAGGCGGGAACTCGGCGTGGCGGTCGACGTCGAGGAGAGCGCGGGAGGTGTTGAAGCTGGTTGAGGTTACTGATCCATTCAAAACCGTCGAAGGCAGGAAGGGGCAGTACTTGAGCACACGGCTCCTCCAAGACAGGGCGAAGATGGGCCCCCACATGGTGAGAATGGCGAAGGGCGCGCTCCCGGACTACATCAAGCTCACGCCATACCAGGACTTCTGCTGGAGGATAATGGGAGGATACGCGACATCGAAGGCTGCGGACAACCAGGTCCTCGAGGAAGAGCTGCTGAGGGCTCACATGAAGATCCGCGCCGAAGAATACTACTCCTACGTTGTGATGAGCACAGTCTTGATGGCCATAGCCGGATTGGTCATCGGCATAGGCTTGGGCATTGTGTTCATGGGCCTCATCGGGGTGGCGATGATCATCAGGATAATGATAGCCGTATTGGCGATTTTCCTCCTGCCGCTTATAACCTACTTCATACTCATAGGCTCGCCGGCTTCCAAGGCCAAAGCCAGGGCGCGTGACATAGACAAGCGACTCGCAGCCGCCATGAGCTTCATCTCTGCCATGGCTTCTGCGGACGTGAACATAGACGTTATCTTCAAGGAGCTTTCGAGGCAGAAGGTCTATGGCGAGATAGCCGCTGAGGCTGCCTGGATCACGAGAGATACGGAGCTCCTCGGTTCTGACATCCTGTCCGCCATCAAGGACGCGGCGAGGCGATCCCCCTCATCGAAGTTCCAGGACTTCCTCCAGGGAGTCATCACGACCTCCACTTCTGGAGGACAGCTGAAACCATACTTCCTGTTGAAGGCGGAGGAATACCAGAAGGAGAACAAGCTCGCGCTCAAATCCCAGATGGAGACGCTCGGAATGCTCGCAGAGTCGTTCGTCACTGTGGTGGTCGCGTTCCCTCTGTTCCTGGTGCTGATAATGGCTATCATGGCCATCGTGGGAGGCGGAGACCCCGACTTCATGGTCATGATGCTGTACGTAGTCGTCCTGATGATGATACCGATGTCGCAGTTTGGATTCATATTCGTCATATGGAACATGTCGAAGGAGAGTGCGATGTAGATGCCCCCGGAGTCGAAGAGTAAGAAGGAGGCTGCCAAGGAGCAGGCGATGAAGGAACTCCTGGGGTCCGAGAAAGGAGACCGCACCAAGACTGTGTTGGGATTGTCGGCCGCACTCGTCGCCCTGTTCTCGTTCATGGCAGCACTGGATTTCCTCGAGAGTCTGAACCTCCCGCTCGATCCCATAGACTACATCATATTCGCCATGTTGTCGATGCTTGGACCATACGGCTTCTACGTTAGCACCAAGGAGAAACACACGCGAGAGATCGAGACCCGGCTCCCCGACTTCCTGCGAGACGTTGCAGAGGCAGGGAGGTTCGGCATGACCCTCGCGGATTCAATCGTGGTAGCATCATCGGGCAGGTATGGAAGGCTCACTCCCGAGATCAAGAAGATGGCTGCTCAGATAGAATGGGGCGTACCTGCTTCAGAAGCTGTCCAGCTCCTCTCGGAGCGGGTGAAGACTCCTCTTGTCGGCAGGATGACTTCCATAATCCGCAAGGCCAACGACGCAGGAGGCAACGTCGCGGACGTCCTGACCATGGTCTCCAGCGATGCCAAGGAGACCATACTCACACAGGAAGAGAGGAGCGTCACGATGTCCACATATGTGATGGTCGTGTACATCTCCTTCTTCGTCTTCATCGCGACGATCATCATATTGCAGGCGCAGTTCCTCCCGAAGATGGAGGAAGCTGGCCAGACCGTCAGTGATCAGGCGGCGGATATGGGCGAGGAGATACCCGGAGTCAACATACAGGTGTCGATCATCCCCGAGATCTCATTCATCTTCCTGCTGTCGGTGCTGGTCCACGCTGCAGGAGATGGCATCCTGGCAGGCGTGATACAGAAGGGCAGCATACCCATCGGCATGAGACACAGCTTCATCATGCTAGTGGCTGGATTCCTGACCCTCAGAGTGCTGTTTGCGTGATTGAGATGACCGAAACCGAACGACCCACAGGGATGGCGAGGCGGCCTGAAATCGAAGAGAAGAAGGACGAGGCGGCAGAGGAAGAGCCGGTACGGGGACGCGCGGGCATTCGATCGTCCTACTACGGCCTGCTCCGCAAGATCAAGCCGAGACCCGTGAAGGTCACTATATCCACCAGAGATGCGAAGACCGATATGAGTCAGATAACCGAGATACCTCGAATAACAGAACCGAACATAGACGAGGTCGAGATACTCCCTGTCAAGAAGAACTACTCCTACGTAAGGATCCGCTACGACAACATCGCGAACGAGTACACCTACGAGGTTATAGAGCCCAAGCTGACGGACGACGAATCGGATTTGCTAGAACTGCTCAAAGAAACCCTCGTTGCATCCGTAGAGCGCATGACAGAGGAGGAAGAGGGAGGACGCGAGAAGTACTTGCGTAGGATGACTGAGGAGCTGATGGCCAAGCTCAACATCACCCTGCATCCGATCTCCAAGGAGAGAGTGATGTATTACATCCTCAGAGATTTCATGGGCTACAGGGTCATCGACGCGATGATGATTGAACCCAACGTCGAGGATCTGTCCTGCGATGGCGTCGGCGTTCCCCTCTACGTATATCATCGGAAGTACGGATCGATCAGATCCACGCTTAGGTTCGACAACGAGGAGGAGCTCGACGGCTTCGTCGTCTGGTTGGCGCAGAGGTGTGGCAAGCACATATCGGTCGCCAGCCCGCTCCTCGACGCGACCATTCCAGATGGTTCGAGGCTTCAGGCCACGCTCGGAAAGCATGTCACCAAGCGAGGTTCGTCGTTTACCATAAGGCGTTTCAAGGAGAATCCGTTCACACCTCTCGACCTATTGAAGTTCAAGACCATGAGCACGGAGATGATGGCCTACCTGTGGATAGGCATCGAGCACGGACAGTCGATGCTCGTTTGCGGCGGCACTGCGAGCGGCAAGACCACGACACTCAACGCCGTGCTCCTGTTCATACCGCCTCAGATGAAGATCGTTTCGATTGAGGACACGCGCGAGCTCAACCTCCCGCATGAGAATTGGGTACCCGGCCTGACAAGGGAGGGTTTCGGAGGAAAGAGCGCCGTCACGGGAAGGGCGTCCGGCGAGATAGACATGTTCGACCTGCTCACGGCTGCG
>CP070748.1:19457-22141 GCA_020348345.1 Methanobacteriota archaeon
GGAAGAGCGAATTCGATTGCCGCTCTCCGAGTCGGGTATCGAGGCACGGTCTCTCGTGTTTTCGAGAGCTTCTCGGATGCCGCCATCTCCACGATCCTGGCGGCGGCTAGTATGCCGTCCGGGCAGAACGTCTGGTCAGGGAAGATCCATGAACCCGAGGGCTCCCCGCCAAAGTCGGCTCTCGTTCTCTTCACCTCCTCGCTAACGAACACATCGCCCACGCGAGTGCGAATCACCTCGGCATCCACGAAGTCGTCAACGGCCATAGACGCGTCTATCGCCACCACTATGCGATCTGTTCCGTATCTGCCCGCGAACAACGCGAGAAGCTCGTCTCCAGTCAGAGTCGATCCCCTGTCATCCACCGCGATCATGCGGTCCGCATCCCCATCGTGGGCGATGCCCAGATCGGCGCTCATCGATACGACCGCGCCCTTGAGGTCCGACAGGTTCTCATCTACGGGCTCGGGCATTCTCCCTGGGAAGCGGCCGTCGCGATTCGAGTTGATCGTCACGACCCTGCAGCCCATCTCCTGCAATACCAATGGAGTAATGGTCAGGGCAGGGCCGTTCGCGCAATCGACCACCACCTTCAATCCCGCAGAGCCGACGCCTCCCATTATCCTCTCAAGGTGGTTCTCGACCGCATCAGGGAACGAGTGCGACGACCCCACGAGGTTCCATGGCTTGGAAGAGTACTTGTCCTCCTCGATGATCTGCTCTATCTGCGCCGACTGCTCCACGCCGAATCCCATGCCGTCCGGGGTCCATAGTTTGATACCTGCATACTGAGGTGGATTGTGGCTGGCCGTCAGCATGACGCCGCAGTCCAAGTCTCGAGCGGCTTCTGCGAGCGTGGGCGTGGTGACGAAACCTGCACCATACACCTCGCATCCGCACGACATTATCCCGCCAGAGACCGCAGCCGACATCATGTCGTTGGATATTCTGGAATCGAATCCCAGTACCGCGCTCTTCGCGACGCTGCCAACCGCCATGCCGATGTTGAGGGCCAGGTCAGGAGTCATCTCCTCGTTGACTACACCCCTCACCCCGGACGATCCGAAGAGACCCATAGCGAACTCACTTGCACCTCGGATTGGGATACATGGCTATATTATGTTTCGTGGATGGCGCCCCTCAGACCTAACGCAATAAGGATGGATTCCCTGAACAACGTTGATATCCCACAATGCTAATCATCGACGAGGGGAACTGGAGTGGGTTCGTGTCCTGCCTGTGGATGGACGGTCATCAAAGAGGCGAGATTCTGCGACAGCTGCGGACGCCCAATCGAGTTGGAGTCAGGACAACGCCCCGACGGAATCGCCACAAAGGAAGAAGTCGCGAAAAGGGTTGGGGCAGCCTCGGTAGATAGAAAAAGAACGGACAAGAGGATACCGTCAGTGTGTGCGCTATTGGCCCTGTTGCCGCTGGCCTCATATCCGCTAATCGTCTTGATTATAATGATCCGGCCACTTCTGGGCTACAACGATTTTGACATCTTCAGAGCGATGTATGTTATCGGTAGACCATTAGCTCTGTTCGCATCAGCTGTAACGCTGGGGCTCATGGTTTACCTGCTACTGGAACGCATGAATGCCCACATAAAAAGGGAGGAGCGTCTCAGGGCAGGACTGATATCCTACCTCCGGCTGGCATCGGCCGAAGCCGGTGAGGAGCGGACTATCCTGGACAGCCTCCTGCGGCTCAGTTCATATGACGGGCAGGCGAGGGTGTACGAGAAGAATCTCGACGGGGGCAAATGGGGATTGGCCGTGTTCGCAGTGTTCTTCGCAATGGCCGTTCCGAGCCTCATCTCGGGAGTTCAATATATGAACGACGATAGTTACAGGTGGACCTACTTGCTGTCCCTGATGACGGGGCTGCTGTCATCGTTGGTGAGCATAGCGACCATTATCATCCTTGCATACATCGCAGCACACCTGATGAGGACGATCAACACGCATGACCTGCGATGGAACGCGTTCGTGAGCTCCCTTGAACCATCCATGAGAGTAATCGGAAAGGAACTGAAGCTTCCGGCACCTGTCAGGATTCAGAAGGAGAGATCGTTAATCCTATACGCCATTCTCACCCTTGTTACATTCGGCCTGTTTGCTGTCTACTGGCTTTACGTACTGATCAAGGATCCCAACGATCACTTCGACGGGCACGATCTCGTCGAACCTGAGATTCTGAGTGCGATTGGCTAGCTACCACGCAGAAGTGAACGAATCTGGTACGCACAACGTAGAGCAGCCGCCAAGCGCGTCAAGATAAGGCCAGTGGCGCAGGTTACCTATGACATTCCGACGGCGACAATGGGCGGCCAGATATCTCTCAAACGCTAGCCAGCATACGAAAAGTGTTAAATATCGACCATCGCGATACATATCTGGACCATGTCTGGACGGCATGGCCAGCACGGAACGGAGGAATCATAAATGGTTATGGAGCCCATAAGCATCGAGAAGGCGATGACAATCGCGAAGAAGAAGGGCATCAAACCCGGCCGCGTGAAGGGAACAAACGGCGTCCAGTTCACGAAGGGAAGGAACCCCCGCTTGGAGATCGTCGACTGGGACGAGTTCAAGAAGACCCTCAGCAAGAGGAGACTCGCAGTCTACGAGAGCGGCGGCTGGATGAAGATAATGAAGGCCAAGAGGAAGAAGTAATCGCGA
>CP070748.1:22241-26999 GCA_020348345.1 Methanobacteriota archaeon
CTTCCGTCGTGAGAAAAGGCCATAGGGGCGGGGAAGAGAAAGGGGTTTCAGTCAATCCCGGCTGATTGACCCCGCCGACCAACTTACTGGCTTCGATAGGAGGTTATCATCGCTGATAACATTCTAGGAGAACGGTAGAACCTATCGCCGTAAACCTTTATGATGTCGAGCCAGATTACCCGTGCGAATGACGAAATCTGCTCCGCCAAAGCGCCTGCTCGGACGCGTCAAGGGCGTCGTGTTCGACCTCGACGACACGCTGGTCCTCTCAACGGTGGATTATGTGCGTTTCAAGAAGCTCATGATAGAGCGCATGGCCCTCGAGGGGGAAGATCCTGGTTCATACGATCCCACCGAGGGCATCATCCAACTCATCAGCAGATTCAGAGACAGCATGGAAGCCAGAGGCAAGTCCTCAACCTGGATCGAGAAGGTATTGGAAGAGCTGAACGATATCATGGACAAGGTCGAGATGGAGCGGGTCCAGGAGACGGTGGGCATACCTGGGGCCAAGGAGCTGCTTGAGACAATCCGAGAGAGGGGAATCAAGATCGGAGTGCTCACCAGAGGATGCGAGAGCTATGCCACAAAGGTGCTTGAACTCACCGGCTTGTTGGAATTCGTGGACGACATAGAGGGCAGAAACTCCAAAGTGCCCCCCAAACCCCATCCTGAACCCTATTGGCGTCTTGTAGGTAGGCTTGGCCTGAATGCGAGGGATACCGTCTTCGTGGGCGACCATCATCTTGACGCAACATGCGCGCGCGCAGCGGGGGTTCCCTTCATAGGTGTGCGGACAGGCGATCTAGCGGAGCGGGAGCTGCGCGAGATTGGAAGTGTGGAAGTGTTCGACAGTGTTGCCGATATGGGTCCGTGGCTCGCTCAAGTACTCGACGATTCTGATTGAAGCGTAAAAGGCCATACGTTCTGGCGAGGAATTCGCTCATTGGAGCCTAAATGTGCTCTATCGGTCGCCGGAGTTCAGTACCCTGATCTCAGTGTCGGACGGACCGAGCAGGGGCTCTTCCTGGAGTTCGAGATCGGAAGGCCTCGGCACGACGACCTCCAGATTCCGCTCGAGCAAGGCCAGCTCCCTCTCGGACAATGTCCGCGGGTCGACCGGCAGGATCAATGACGACTCGTTCGTCATGACCACATCTCGGAGCTGGTTCAGGAATTGGAGCATGCGATCGTACGTATTGAGGGATATCAAGTACTCAAGGCCGTCGACAATCACAACCGTCTTCGGATTGCCCTCAATGAATGACCTCAGCTGGCTCATCAGAATGCCTATCGCTGTCGGATTGATCCTTCCTTCACCCACGAGGTTCGTGAGCCAGACGACTCTGCTGCTGCCGATGTTGCGCTCGCTCGTGACTCTCTTTGGCAGTTCCCTGGTGACGACCATACCACAGTTGCCGTTTGACAGGCCGTGCTCGAACATGTCGAAACTGACTCTGGGGCGTCTCTCCTCCACGAGATAGACGTTGCCTGGCTTGAGCTCGGCGGTCAGCGAGAAGGCGGAGCTATCAGCTGCATCCACTAGAGCATCCCATCCTTGCCATCTATATGTGCCAACGTTTATATAATACTGTTGACCCCAGCATCGCCGTTGGGACGCACCAGTGTTTGCCAGCTCGATCAGCCTTCAACCTCTGCCGCAAAGGACCCTGAGGCCGTCGAGGCCGATCTCACCGAATCTGCATTCACCACAGTCGCGCACGGTCGCAGACGACCTCATGCCGAAGTAGCAGGGAGCGGTGAAGAACTTCGTCTGTCCCGCGCATATCACACGTGACCTGTGATCGACAACGCTGCCGTGCGAGCATTTCTCGCAATCGATCGCGCTCACCCTGCGCGATTCCTGGAGGTCACACGCGGTCATGAACAGCTTATGGACCTTGGGGTTCATACCACAGCCCGCGTATTGTGTATCAACGCCATTCTTGATATTGCTTCGCGCTCGTACATCATGCTTCAATCAGCGATACTGACGCGATAGAATCAAAGGACCAAGTCAAACACTGGTGTCGCCACAATCCGGGGCAGCAACACCCGCCGAAAGGTTTTATGAGTAGTACTCCGTTGACATCAGAGCGCTGGGTGCAATCACTCCGTTCATGAATGAAGCAACGCGGGGGATATGAACCGTGTCTGTAACGCCTCAAATCGACCTGGACCTGCTTTTCAAAGAGCTGCACGACGGTGTCTTCGTCTGCAGCAAGGAAGGGGAACTCGTGTACTCGAATCCTGCATTCGGCAGGATGCTTGGATACTCAGAGGTGGACATCTCGACGAAGAGCATCGCCAAGGACATCGCGGATAGGGAACTCGAGTGGCAGGCGCTCACATCGCTGATGGACCAAGGAAGCCTCATCACAGATTACGAGATTGGCCTTAGGCGAAGCGACGGTGTTAGAATCGTGGCTTCCATCTCTTCGATATTCTACAGGGACAGCAACGGAATGCCCTTCGGCATAGCTGGTATCGTTCGAGACATCACCACCAGGAAGAGCGTCGAGCATGATTTGCGAGAGAAGGCGTTCAGGACGGACATAGTCAACAGGATAGCTAGAGCAGCAGGCGCGAGCAAGGCCATGGAGAACATGCTGAAGGGCCTCGGAGACGACCTGAGGAAACTAGTGCCTTTCGAGCATCTGAGCCTTGGAGCGACGGAAGAGAAGGGCAGACACGTTGATCTGCTCGTACCCGACCCAGAAGATTCGACGAAGACCAAGTTGATAGGCAGGGTGTCGTTCGAGGGCAGCCTGGTGGAGAAGCTCAAGTATGACAAGAACGCGGTCATCATCGAGAAGAACCTGCCGAGAAAGATGTACTCGGAGCTCGCAGTGATGGACGCCTTAGAACTCGAGGCGCTCCTCTCCGTGCCGTTGAGAAGCAGAGGGAGGATCATCGGCTCGTTGAACGTCGCGCACTCAAGAGCGGGCGAGTACAACTGGGAGACCGCTGAGACCTTGCAGGAAGTGGCGGACCAGCTCGCAGGCATAATTGACAACATGATGCTGGTCAACTCGCTGGAGGAGAAGGTGAGGCTCCACGAATCCCTCATGGACTCGGGAGTGCAGCTACAGAAGGCGGTTACTACCCAGCAGATATACTCGGCGATAGCCTCCCACCTGCGAGAGATAGTGCCATACAGAGAGCTTTCGTTCTACTTGATCGATTGGCCGAATAGGTGGGTCTATCCAGTGTATGCGGTTGGAGATTACGCCGACGAGGTCATGCGGGCTCCGGGCAGCCTTGATCTGGGAATTGTCGGGGAAGTGGCCAAGAGCGGCAGGGCAGAATTCGTCGACGATGTTGATGCGGATTCTAGAACATCGCAGATACCGGGCGTTCCATTGGGACACGAATCGATGCTCGCTATTCCTCTTATGGGCGTCGAAGGGGTCGTCGGCGTGCTGGAAGTATACAGACCGAGAGGACAGGTGTTCTCGATCAGCGACCTCGAGGCTGGCTCGCTTTTCGCCCAGCAGGCATCGGTTGCCCTCGTGAACTCACAGATAGTCGTCAAGCTGCAGGAAGCGAAGAAGGAGATCGAGCTCCTCAACGACCTCATGTTCCATGACATAAACAACTACAACTTCGCCACGATGAACTACCTGGAGAGCATTGCGGAATCCAAGGAACTCTCGCCGTCCGTGAAGGCCACGCTCGAGAAGGCGCTCAGCCTTATGAAGCGAAACTCGAAGCTGATAGATAGTGTGAAGAAGCTGACTAAGATCGGCGGCATGGAACAGAGCGAGTTCACCCAGCTCAACCTGTGCGACGTCATCGCCAAGGTGACTTCCGGACTCGCGCACTCCGCACCGGACAAGACGATCAGCTTCAGAGTGGACCTTCCCGATTCGGAAGCCTTGGTGATGGCCAACTCGCTCGTCGAGGAGCTGTTCGCAAACATCATCTCGAACGCGATCAAGTACGATCCTCACGAGGAAGTGGAAATAGACGTCGCATGCTCCAGGATACTCAAGGAAGGAATCGTGTATTGGAAGACCGCGGTCTCGGACCGTGGCCAAGGGATTCCTGATGACTTGAAATCATCCTTGTTCCAGAAGTATGTGCGGCTCAGACCGGAATCGAAGATCGAGGGGACGGGGCTTGGTCTTTCCATAGTCAGAGCTCTCACGGACAAGTTCAACGGTCGCGTCTGGGTGGAGGACCGCGTGCCCGGCAGAAGCGACCAGGGCGCGCGATTCTGCATCGAACTTCCTGCGGCGAGAACCAAGTGAAGCTAGGCACAAGTACTAAGCGACAGATTCAACGTGGGAGTCGATTATGACGCATGGCAGCCGAGCCGATTCTCCGGTGGTCTCAGTCCACGGCTGTGATTCGTACGATTTCAACCTTGTAGACCGCAGGATACGAAGGATGATCGATGAGTTGGGAGGCATCGGCGCTTTCGTGTCGAATGGAGAGAGAATCCTGCTAAAACCCAACATGCTCATTCCGCGCCGCCCTGAAGAGGCTGTGACGACGCATCCAGAGGTCCTGCGCGCCACGATAAGGCTTGTGAAGGAGGCGGGAGGCATTCCTGTCGTGGGCGATTCCCCCGCTGGTAGGTCGACGGAGCGTATCTTGAAACATCTCGCCGATAGGACTGGCATAGCGGCTGTCTGTCAGGAGGAAGGGGCTGATTTCGTGCTCTTCACAGAGGGCGCAGTCGTCCAGCATCCTGAGGGACGAGTGGCGAAGTCATTCACGCTGACGTCGGTTGTGGCCGAGGTCGATGCTATC
>CP070748.1:27099-35863 GCA_020348345.1 Methanobacteriota archaeon
AGCTTCTTCACTCGTTTGATGTCGAAGTACCAGAAGAGGCCGAAGAGCGTGATGGGCGGAAGCAGTCCTACCCAGCAAGACCCCATCATGTACAGCAGCATCAGGTAGAACAGACCCGCTGTTATCCCGATTTCGACCGGTATCGTGTAGCGTGTCTACTTGAACTACTCGAACTGCTCCTTAAACAGCTTGATGAGCCTGTCCGCAGGTGCGCCCGACACCTCGTCGCTTGCCATGTGTTGGTGCAAGCTACTGATACGATAAAAAGCTTGGTGGCGAACCTTTCGAATTCCCTGGGCAACAAGACTTAAATATGCCCCCTCCAATGGAATTTCTTCCTGGAAGGAGGTCCCAGCTTTGAAGACAGCGGTCATTGCAGTGGGAGGCAACGCCATCCTTCGACCAGGTGACGCCCTAACCCCTGAGAATCAGATGAAGCACGTGAAGACCACATCCAGGGGACTAGCCGACCTCATTCAGAGGGGTTACGACATCGTGATAACGCATGGCAACGGCCCGCAGGTGGGCAATATGCTTCTGAGGGCGGAGATTGCCAGAAATGAGGTGCCGCTCAACGCACTCGATGTCTGCGTGGCTGAGAGCCAGGGCCAGATTGGGTACATGCTGCAGCAGGCGCTGTCGTCCGAGTTCGTGGAGAGGGGTATGAATAAGATCGCCGTGTCGATCATAACGCAGGTAGTGGTGTCTGAGACCGATCCGGCGTTCACCAACCCCTCCAAGCCCATCGGCAGGTTCTACCCCGAGGAAGAGGCGAAGGTGCTTGAGAGCGAGAAGGGCTGGAAGATGATCCTCGACAGGAGGAAGAGAGGATGGAGGAGAGTGGTTCCATCTCCGGAGCCGGTTGAGATAGTTGAGAGCGCCCCCGTTGGCAGACTGGTATTCGGAGGTGAGGATCAGGCCGAGGTCGTCATCGCATGCGGCGGCGGCGGCATCCCCGTCATCAGAAAGGGTGGACGGTACATCGGCGTCGAGGCGGTGGTCGACAAGGACCTCGCGGCCGCGCTGCTTGCGAATCGCATAAGAGAGCGGCTGTTCGTCATCGCGACGGACGTTGAGAACGTATGCATTGATTTTGGAAAGCCTACTCAGAGACCGCTTGCGAATACGACGCTGTCTGAGATCAAAGCGTTCTACGATGAAGATCAGTTTCCGTCAGGCACCATGGGCCCGAAGATCCTTGCAGCCATCAGGTTCTTGGAAGGAGGCGGCGAGGAGGTAGTTATAACGGCGACAGAGAAGCTCGTAGACGCGCTCGAACACGGCGCTGGAACACATATCTACCGGGACGATAATAGCCGTTGAGCACATGGCTACGATCGAAGAGCAAATCAAGGAGGTCGAGGACGAGATAGCCCGGACTCCTTACAACAAGAAGTCGCAGCATCATATCGGGCGCCTCAAGGCCAAGCTTGCGAGGTTGAAGGACAATCTTGAGACGAGGCGGTCAAAGGGCGGCAAGGGACAGGGTTACTCGGTCAAGAAATCCGGACATGCGACGGTCGCTATCGTAGGCTTCCCGAGCGTCGGCAAGTCCACTCTCCTCAACAAGATCACCAACGCTGACAGCGAGGTCGGCTCGTACCAGTTCACCACACTCTCGGTCGTCCCTGGGGAGATGATGCACAGAGGCGCCAAGATACAACTGCTCGACATGCCGGGGTTGATCAAAGACGCTTCGAAAGGCAAGGGCAGAGGCAGGGAGGTCCTGTCCGTAGTGCGCTCCTCCGACCTCATACTCCTCATGATCGACGTCTTTGAGACAAATATCGATGTGTTGGTGGAAGAGCTGAGGACGGCCAATCTCAGGCTAAACCAGCGCCCTCCGGACATCGTAGTATCGCGCAAGAACCGAGGCGGCATCGGTGTCAACTTCACTACTTTCAAACCGTCCCTTGATGAAGAGCTCGTGCGGGACATGATGAACGAGTATGGATACATCAACGCGGACATCGTCATACGCGAAAACATCGACGAAGACCAGTTGATAGACCACATATCTGGGAACAGGATTTACGTGCCTGCCATCGTGGCTGTGAACAAGACGGACCTCGTAGGCAAGGAGTATCTGAGACAGCTGAAGCGCAAGAGGCTCAGGGGATGGAAAGTGGTTCCCGTATCGGCGGAGAAGGAGACCGGCCTGGAAGAGCTGAAGGACGCGATTTTCGATTCGCTGAAACTCATGCGCATCTACATGAAACCGCAGGGCAAAGAGGCGGACTTGGCGGAACCGCTGGTCATCAAGAGTGGCTCCGACATCGGCACTGTTTGCGATTCGATCCACCGCGATTTCAGAAAGAACTTCAGATACGCGCAGGTCTGGGGAAGCAGCGCGAGGTTCCCCGGTCAGATGGTCGGCCTCGAACACGTCGTCAGAGACCAGGACATCGTTACGATAATCGTCAGAAGATGACTCCGTCAGAGTACGTCTGCAAAAGCAGGTTGAAGTTTGATGAAAGGGTTTGCGGTGTAGGTCCGTTGGCGCGTGTGATTGCCTACTCCTTCTTCTTCATGAGCTTCATGAAGCCGCCGCCCTCGTGTATCTCGAGGTTCTTGTGAGCGAGGATCGCTTCGAACTCGGGCCAGTCAATCACGTCGACGCGCGGGCTGGTCCCCCTCGTGAACTCGATCTCGGTCGTTCCGCGAACCTTGCCGGGCTTGAGGCTCTTCTCTCGAGCTATTTCCTTGGCCCTTTCCACTGATATTGGAAACATCGGCACGTGCATCCCTCCTTGCGTCAGTCGGACTTCCTCCGACCGGACTCTAATACTCGTCTGACATATAAATCCCTTTCGCTGGCCTATAATAATGACGGTTGCTGGCAATGTGTCCGACGAGTGTCTTGCACCCGATAGACTCGCCTTCCCAAGCGGGTTGAGAAATCAGGGGTACTAATGCACGCACCGGAGACAAAGCTCCTCGTCGACAAATCTTATCCCAGCCGCGGGAGGCATAGGGGTCTCTTCCCAAAAGGATTAAGAAACGGTATCGGCTTAATGCGGAAGATGATTCAACGCCCGAGGGGCACCAGAGATTTTCCCCCATACGAAATGGCCTTGCGACGTGCGGCCGAACAGGCGATGCGAGACACCTGCCATAGCTTCGGCTTCGGCGAAGTCGTCACTCCGACCTTTGAGCAGTCCGAGCTGTTTACTGCGAGGTCCGGCGAGGCAATCGTGGATGAGATGTATGTCTTCAAAGACAAAGGAGGAAGGGAGATCGCACTGAGGCCGGAGATCACCGCTTCCGTCATCAGGTTCTTCGTCAACGAGATGTCGATGTCACCCAAGCCGCTCAAGCTGTATTACGTCGGCAACTGTTTCAGGTACGAGAATCCTCAGAGCGGAAGGTACAGGGAATTCTTCCAGCTTGGCGCAGAGCTCATAGGCAACGACAATCCCGAAACTGATGCAGAAGTCATATCCCTGGCGGTAGAGTGCCTCAGGGCAACAGGCCTTAAGAACTTCGATGTCCGCATAGGCCATATCGGCGTTCTGAAATCGCTGGTGCTCGAGGAGATTGATGACGGCGCCGTCGCGGGCACCGTGCTCCGCCTGATAGACAAAGAAGATTTCGACGCCGTCGCCCTGACACTGAAGACGAGCGGAATCCCTGAGACTCTGTTCGAATCGATAACCAAGATAGCGGGCGCGAAGGGAGGCGTGGACGTTCTCGACGGTATTGGGCAGACGGAGGCACACGAGCATCTCAAGGAACTGTTCGAGATCTTGAAGCTCTACGGCATAGACGACTGCCAACTCGACCTCGGCATCGTTCGCGGCCTCGATTACTATTCGGGAATGGTCTTCGAAATTGACGCACCGAAGCTCGGGGCTGAGAAGCAGGTCCTTGGCGGTGGTTCCTACACACTGTCCGAGCTGTTCGGAGGCGAACCCGTGTTCAGCACTGGATTCGCCATCGGCATTGACCGCGTCATGCTCGCGCTTGAAGCCGAGAGGGAACCGCCCAAGAAGGTCACGCTCGATGCGTTTGTGGTGCCGACCGAGGATAGCATGCGCAAGTACGCCTTCGCCATAGTGTCGAAGTTGCGCGCGATGGGCCTCAGGGCGGATGTCGACCTCATGCGCAGAAGCATAAGCAAGAATCTGAAATACGCCTCCTCGGTCGGCGCAAGGTTCGCCGTGATCGTAGGCAAGGACGAGATGGCAAAACGCTCGCTGACGCTGAGGGATATGATATCGGGCGAACAGACTCTCGTGCCAGCGGATTTTGCGGCTGAGGAGCTGGGGAAAGCCCTGGAGAAGGACTCAGCAAGGTGAGGACATCTACGGATAGATGCCCCTTATCTGTGTAGCCCTCGCGACCCTGTCGACTGCAAGCATGTACGCTGCCTCTCGCATGTTGACCTTGTGCTTCTCGGCCATGTTCCAGACCTCGTGGAACGCCTTCGTGATCTTCTGGTCGAGGCGGTCATTTACCTGCTCCTCAGTCCACCCGTAGTTGTAGAGGTTCTGGACCCACTCGAAGTAGCTCACGGTGACGCCACCAGCGTGTGCCAGGATGTCGGGCAACACTAGCACACCCTTCTTGAATAGTATCTCGTCCGCCTCAAGAGTGGTGGGACCGTTTGCCCCCTCCCCCATCAGCTTCGCCTTTATGTTGCCGGCGTTGTCCTTTGTGATCACGTTCTCTAGAGCGCATGGGAGCAGCACATCGACTTCGAGTTCGAGGACCTCCTCATTGGTCGCTGGCCTCGTTCCAGGGAAGTCAACGACGCTCTTCGTCTTCCTCTTGTGTGCGATAACCTCCTCGTACTTGAGTCCTTCATCTTTGATTATACCGCCCTTGGAGTCCGTCACTGCGATGACCTTCGAACTGAAGTCCCGTTCGATCAGCTTGTGTGCAAACGCTCCGACGTTGCCGTAGCCCTGTATGGCGACCGTGGCTCCCTTAAGGTCGAGCCCCATCTTCTTCGCAGCCTCTCGAACAGTGAACACGAGCCCCCTCGAAGTCGCCTCAGGCCTGCCGAGCGACCCGCCGACCTCGAGCGGCTTCCCGGTGACGACGCCAGGCACGGCATATCCCTTGGACATGCTGTAAGTGTCCATAATCCAGGCCATCTCACGTCCGCTAGTGTTGACGTCTGGGGCGGGGATGTCCCTCTCGGGACCTATGATCGGGGATATCTCAGAAGCGTATCTTCTAGTGAGCCTCTCGATCTCAGCGACACTCATGAGCTTCGGGTTGGCTATGACGCCACCCTTCGCGCCACCGTACGGAACGTCAACGACGGCTGTCTTCCAGGTCATCCATGCCGCGAGAGCTCTGACCTCGTCGATGTCCACCAGCTGGTGATACCGTATGCCGCCCTTGAACGGTCCGCGCGACTCGTTATGCTGGACCCTGTAACCGGCGAACATCCTTATTGATCCATCATCCATCCTGACTGGGAAGTTGACCCTGAGTTCCCTCTTGGCACTCTTCATAACTTCGATAATCCCTGGGTCGAGTCCAAGCTTCTTGCCGACAATGTCGACCTGCTTCTTCATGTTCTCAAACGGATTGATCTTGTCACATTCCATTCTAACACCACTGGCCTCTCCCGCCACGGCGTGACATCCGCGACATTGCAGCAGGAGTATCTCTCAGCATGAAGGCAATCGATTTAAACCTTGCTCAAATACTAACGACAGTCGCGGAAAGCAACCCTGTGAACAATGATGATGTCGACAGGTTCCTCCAAGTGCCAGCTCGTTCCGACGCTCTTATCGAGCGCCTCGAAGGAAGCCTTCGGAGGAGAGTTCCAGGAGGGACCGCTTTCGACATCGAAATACGAAGAACGGTCTATTGGGGTGCAAACACCAGGTCGAACCCTATCAGGATGGTCGCTAGCTTCGAGTCGTCGGGCAGTCCAGCGCTCCTCCTCAAGAAGTAGTCGCCATCAGTCGAAGGGCTTGATGAACACACACGCGCTGTCCGAGGGACGCGTTCAACCTCTTCGAACGATATCGGAGGGAGAACAAATCGCGTGGGGCCGCTCTTGTTGCCGTCGTAGAATATAACGAAGTCTTTGCCGAGATAGATCAACTTCTGACCTGGCGCAGGCTCTGGTTTCTCGTTATCTATCAGCTCCCGCCCGATGATCTTTCCGTCCTCGTTGATCAGGACGACCGTTGGCGCAGGTGGCGGTCTGAAGGTCGAGTCCTTCACTATGCATGCCACGTGTCCGCGTTTAAGGCATTCGAGCACGCCGTCGTTGTGGACCGTCAGCGGACCCAGTGATATCGATTTGCCCTTCTCTATCTCCCCGATTTCATGTCGGAGGTCGTCACTTAGATAGAATGCCTTCCTAACACCTCGCAGCGATGAGAGCGTTGAGAGCACATGCTCGAGCACCTCGTCCACTCGCGATTCCGTTTCACCGCTCATTCCCCGTCCTCCGCGCGTCACGTCGGCCGCTCGATACTGAGGTCTACATCAATGTCGATTCCTCGCCTCACGCTGCTCGTGACGATGCAGAAATCCTCGTACAGCTCCGTGCAGCGATTCGTCTTTTTAACATCCTTATCGTCTACGGCCACCTTCATGTCGACCTTAATTCCTTCAATTCTCCACCGCCCCTTTTCGTTCCTGGCAAGCCGGGTTTCAACGTCGGCGGAAAGGCCTTCGAGCTCTCCGTGGGCCTTGCCGACGCAGAACAGCAGGCTCGCGCAGAGGCAATGTCCAACGGCAGAGGATAGCATCATCGCCGCATTGGGTCCGTTTGATTCTCCCATGGGCGCCGGCTCGTCAATCACCACTTTGCCATCCCACTCGTCGAAGCTAGCTTCGAATCGGTATCCACTCACCTGTCTGAGATGGGTGTGAATGCTGTCGTGCACGATTCTCACCTCTTCGTGGTCTGGTAAGCGTACGACCTGCCTATAAGGTTTCGACGTGCAAGCGCTGCCAGATTACATCAGACAAGCTATAAATATGCCACCACCTTTCTCAAAGCGACGACTTCCGAAACGCGGAATTCGGAGGTGCTATCTCATGGATTGGGGTTTGCGTAACAGGATATCGAAGATAATAAAGCCAGACACCAGCCGTTCAGTCATGCTTGCCGTGGATCACGGATATTTTCTGGGACCTACTTCTCGGCTGGAGGACCCGAGAACTACGATCGCGCCTCTGGCACCGTACGCCGATTCGGTCATGCTCACGAGAGGTGTGCTTCGCACATCGGTGGATCCTACGCTGTTCAATTCGGTCGTGCTGCGGGTATCTGGTGGCACGAGCATCGTCGGCGGGGACCTGGCCAACGAGGGCATAACGACCTGCATGGAGGACGCTCTGAGGTTGAACGCATCTGGCATCGCGTTGTCTATTTTCGTCGGCAGCAAATACGAGAGGCAGACGCTTCTCAACCTTGCGGACCTCGTCGACAACGGTGAGAGGCACGGCATGCCCGTACTAGCGGTCACAGCGGTCGGCAAGGAACTCGGCAAGCGCGACGCGCGCTTCCTCGCGTTGAGCTGCAGAATCGCAGCCGAGATTGGGGCGCATATCGTGAAGACCTATTACTGCGACGATTTTGAGAAGGTGGTCGGCGGCTGCCCCGCTCCGATAGTTGTGGCGGGAGGGCCAAAGATGACTGAGAAGGATGCGCTCGAGCTAACCCACAAGGCGATATCCAAGGGCGCCATCGGTGTCGACATGGGCAGGAATATCTGGCAGTCGGACAATCCCGTACCGATGATCAAGGCCGTCCGGAAGATAGTCCATGATGATGCGACCGCAAAGGAAGCGTACGATTTCTTCAAGAAGCTGGCCAAGAAGAAGTGAGTTTCCGTTCGGCGAAGGAGAACGTTTGCTGATGCGCGTGGCGATGTACTACAACAACCGCGATGTGCGGCTGGAGGAGATGCCTAGGCCGAAGACTGGAAAGGGCGAACTCCTCGTGAAGGTCGTCGCGAGCGGCATATGCGGCAGCGACGTGATGGAGTGGTATCGCATCAAACGTGCGCCGTTGGTTTTGGGGCACGAAATAGCAGGTGACATCGTAGAGGTCGGAGACGGCGTCGATCGGTTCCGGGAGGGCGACCGGGTCTTCGTTTCCCATCACGTGCCTTGCATGGAGTGCAGGTATTGCCTGAGCGGCCACCAATCCACATGTGATATGCTCAGGAAGACGAACTTTTACCCGGGCGGCTTCTCTGAGTTCGTGCGCGTGCCCGCTGTCAACCTCGAGCACGGCGTGTCCGTCCTGCCCGAGGAGATCAGCTACGAGGATGGGTCGCTCATCGAACCTCTCGCTTGCGTCGTCCGCGGTTTCAGGCTTATGCGGTTCTCTCCGAATAGGACAATTCTTGTATTGGGCAGTGGCATAGCAGGATTGCTCAATATCAAGCTCGCACGAACGATGGGAGCTGAGAGAATCATCGCGACCGACGTCTCGACATATAGACTGGAGGCTGCGAGACGTTTCGGGGCCGATGTTGCGATACACGCAGAAGAGGACGTGCCCGTGAAGGTGCGGGAGGCGAACGATGGCAGGGGTGCGGATTACGTCGTGGTGTCGACTGGGGCACAGGGCGCCTTGGAACAGGCGTTCCGATGTGTGGATAGGGGAGCGACCTTGCTGATGTTCGCGCCCCCTCTACCCGGAACGAAGGTCTGCCTGCCCCTCGGCGATATGTGGAAGGACGAGGTGACTGTCACATCGACCTACGCTGGAAGTCCCGAGGACATCGCAGACACAATCGATCTGCTGCGGACGGGGAGGGTTACAGTGCGTGATGTG
>CP070748.1:35963-98342 GCA_020348345.1 Methanobacteriota archaeon
GCGAACGATTACCGTCCCGCGTTGGACCGAATGATGAACGACGCGATGGCAAGACGCGTCGGTATGGTACTCACAACAAAGATAGACCGTGTAGCGCGCTCTGCTAGGAACTTGTTAAACACACTTGAAAAGCTGAAAGCGCGAGGAATTCTCTTCGAGTGCACGGACCAGCCCATAAGCACCGATGAATCGACGGGAAGGTTCCTGCTGACCGTGCTCGGTGCTGTGGCAGAGTTGGAGCGAGAGCTGATAAGCGAACGCACAAAGGCTGGACTTGTCAGAGCGAAGGCCAATGGCAAACGCCTAGGCCATCCACCGATTGACCTGGATATGGATAGAGTGCGAGAGCTGAGAGAACGAGGCTGGAGCTATCGCCAGATCGCCGAGAAGTTTGGCGTCTCGCATCAGACCATCAAGAACCGTCTAAGATACGGGGTACCTAACGCTGAGAGTGCCAGCGACGTAAAACAGGGGGCATAGGAAATAGACGATAAGTTTACGTTAGGTCCCGCCAATGTCCCTACCGAGGATGCCAATGCGACTCGGAGAGTCGGCAAGGTACGCCTCAGTGGTAAACGGAAGGGCAAGAAGGGCAGAGGGGGTGCTCGGTCAATGGGCAGGTACCCTCTGAGAACATGGATAGGTAGGTACATGGACGCAAATGCGCAATATCTCGCCGAGACAACGCTGGATACTCGCACAAGGGTATTCCGTGGCATAGACCGAGATTATGCGCTTGTGCTGGCTAGAGAACGGGAGAAAGCGACACTGAGAGGGGTGCAATGTGATATGTCACCTAACCCTGAGAAATGGTCGGAAAGAGAGGTAGTCGCTCTGTTATCTTTCTGGGCTACTGAAGGAGTAGCCCATTCGACCCAGCGACAGAGAATTAGCGCTCTCGGCAAGTTGCTCGATTTTGTCGGCAATCCCGTCCTGAACCAGCTGAAAGCCAAACAACCACATATCTTCCCGACTGGACGCTCCGAACGCAAGGATGCGCTTTCGACAGAAGAGGTATCGCGTATACTCAATGCATCCAAACGACGCGGGGGGTTCACAGGCGCCGAGGCAGAGTTCTTCTTTGCCATGTGTGCCTATACGGGAGTCAGACAGAGAGAGCTTATCCTGTCTGAGATCGGCGATATAGACATGGAGCGCTGGGAGTTTACCGTCCGTCACCCCAAGGGAGAACATCGGTATGGCCGAAAGCGTATCCTGCCTATACCCAAGCCTATCAGGTCGATTGTGGCCGACTACTTGCATCAGCGAGAGGTTATGTTGTTACAGAGCGGTATGATACAAGCTGCCCCTCTCATACCGAGTACTAGACGGCCAGGAAAACCCGTTTCGTCCAGCACCGTATCCTATTGGGTCAGACATACCATGGCGCTAGTAGATGCCGATGACGGCATGAGTGATGCATTGCCCTTCAGCACTCACGCCCTTAGACGGTCATACGGCCAAATGCTGCTCGATAAGGGAGTATCCGTCGAAACGGTGTCCCTCATGCTCGGGCACGACAGCACAAAAACCACTGAGGCATGGTATTGCCGAAAGGATGACTCCATAGCCAGGCGTGAGGTCAATCAAACCTTCGCCGATAGCGAGGAATCAGTGTCAGGTATCCCAAGACCGATGGAACGAAAAAGGCCTGAATTGACACCGGAGCCAGTACCCTCACTGGAATATCAGACATGATAGAGGAGACGATACCTTTAATAACATTGACCAGGATGAGAACACATATAGGTTCTGCCAGAGGGCTCGTTGCCTCCGGCATATTCGACGGGAGCTTGGTTTGAGTTGACCGGCAACTACCTCAAGAGCCTCCAGCTTGCGAAGCAGCTTGAGCAGCGAGCAAAGGAGGCCACTCAGAACAAGAAGCTAGCTGAGGAGGAGCGAGAAGCTCTGCAGAAGCTGATCGACCTATGCGAAGCGAGCGATGTGGATCTGTCGGGCGTGGATAAGCTCCTTAGTGAATTCTCGGCATCGATGAACTCGAAGGATTATCCGTCGGCCGTGAGTCACGCCAGAAAGGCAATGGAGTCCGCGAAGGATGCGTATATCCAGAAGATCGCCGACGTCGGGGACTCTGTAGATGCGTTGCTGAGGCTGATAGGCGCGCCCGAAGGAGAGTCGAAGGGCGCCCTTGCGAAGCTCGAGAAGAGCAAGGAACTCGTTTTGAAGGAAGAACTCGAAGATGCAATGAAACAGGCCAGGAGCGCCTACGACGCGGCCGAGAGAACTTTCCACGAACAATTCTCTTCTAGGTATTCTCAAGCGCAGGACATAATCAACCAAGCCAAGGAGATGGGCGAGGACGTCAGCCTGTTCGAAGACCTCCTGCAGAGAGCCAAGTCGGCGCTCGAGAAGCAGGATTACGAGAACGGCATATCCCAGTTGAACGAAGCACTGGAAGGCGCAGGCGAGAATCTCAAGGTTCAGATTGAAGACGCTATATCGAAGGCGGACGACCTGACCCGAGCTGGCGAGGACATCGGTGCGAGCATGGATAGAGTCGGCAGCCACATGGAACGGGCAAAATCTGCTCTTGAATCTCTCAGATATAGAGACGCGTTGAGTTATTCCAAAAGAGCTGAAAGCGAAGCGGAGAAAGCCATATCTAGCAAACTATCCGAGAATATCCGCGAGGTCAAGGAAGCCATAACATCGATGGAGACCGGGGATGAGGACTCCCAGGAATCCCGAGAGCTTCTCGACAGGGCTCAGGAGGCAATCAGGGGCAAGCGATACACCGACGCCATCAATGCATACAACGAAGCCAAGGGGAAGATGCACGAGATCCACTTCCAGGCCGTCCTTGGCGTGATTGCCAAGGCAAAGAACAAGTTCGTGCTGGCAAAGAAGGTCGGCGTCGATATGAGCAAGGCCATAGAGCTTCTCAACTCATCCAGGAAGAAGCTTCGCGCGGGAGAATTCCAGGACGCGATCAAGCTGGCAGCGGAGAGCGAGGACGCAGTGGAAGCTTCGCTTCAGCTCTTCTATCGCGCGAGAGACGAGCTGGTGGAGCTGACGAAGATTGTGAAGCTCCTGAAAGATCTTGGAGAGGACGTCGAGGATGCGAAACTGCGTCTGGATGAAGCAAAAAGGGCGTTCGAGAAGAAGAACTACGCAAAATCGTCTGCATCTTCTTCCGAAGGCATCTCGAACGCTAGGAAGTCGGTGTATGACATCGCGCGCGCAAAAACAGATCGCGCGGACAGCATTGTCAAGCTGGGCAGAGCCATCAGGGCAGACATATCCGAAGCAGAGACTGCCCTTCAGAAGACTGCAGAGGCGATCTCGAACGAGAATCTTTCGAATGCAGTCGACCTCGCAAGCGAGAGCCTGGAGGCGGCGACCAGTGCCGTGACTGCGGCTCTCAACTCAAGGCTGCGCAGCCTGGACCAGTTCGTAGACGGTTTTCCCAAGCAAGATGAAATCGCTGATGCTGTAAGGGAGAAGATAGCGGAAGCGAGAGTTCGCATCGAATCCGGAGACCTAGAGGAGACGAACGACATCATCAGCGAGATTACCGTCAGTCTGGAGAACGTTGGCAAGGAGGAGTGTGAAAGGCTCATCGCTGTCGCACGTGAAGCTCTGGAGGTTGCGAAGTTCGTGGGTGTCGATCCAGGCTTAGTCGAAGGAGCATTCGACGATGTTGACGTCCTTGTCGAGAAGAAATCCTATGATGAAGCGATGGCCAAGATAAAAGAGATCAAGATGCAGGTTGATGAGGCCTCTTTCAGATCGCTTCAGGCGGAGTTCTCTTCCGTGAAGGATGGCCTGGAGGAGGCGAGAGCCCTCGACATTGATATCAGCGAACTGAAGAACCAGCTTAGGGAGGCTAGGGAAAAGGCCGATTCTCACGACTTCAGAAGGTCGTATGAGATGACTGTGGTATTGAAAACCTCCGTAGGCGGGATGATTACGAGACACGACGCTGTCAAGGAGAAGATCCGAAGGGCGGAGGGACTCATTCAGGACGCTGTCGCGAACAAGGCGGATATAGCCGGCCTCGATGATACTCTGGATGATGCGAAGAGAATCTTGACCGAAGGTAGATTGGACGAAGCGGAAAGCCGCCTGGACGGACTGATAGGCGAGACAGAGAAGCGGATGGCGATGTACCTCTCCGCGAAGCTCATACTCGCCGCAAAGGAGAATCTGGAACTTGCGGCATCACACGGGATCGACGTCGAGGATGCGAAGGAGTTCCTTTCGAAAGCAAAGGACGAGATGAAGAACAAGAACTACGACGGAGCGCTTGAATTCAGCAGGAAATCCGAAACCGAGGCCAATGAATCACTCGAAAAGGGCATCGTTGAGCTACTGAAAGATGTCCGCAAGATGATCACCGAGGCGAAGAACGTCAGCATGGACACCGTCAACGCGGAGAAACTTGTTAAGAAAGCGGACTCCCTGATCGACATTGAAGACTATGCGGGCGCGCTGGGTTGTATAGACTCCGCGAAGGAGGACATAGACCACGTCAGAAACCTCAACGCACACGCGACGGCCGAGATCAAATCAGCACGATCCAGCCTCAAGGAGGCTGAGATGCTCAACATGGCAGTGGACCAACCACGTGAGATGCTGGACCAGGCGGTTGAAGCGCTCACGAGGCACCAGTATGCCATTGCTCTGGAACTCGCGAAGAAATCCTCCGAGGCGTCCATCGAGATAACGAAGGAGAGCGTTTGGAAGACTCTGGAGGACTTCAAGGGCCGCATTGCCAAGGCCGCTGAGGATGGCGTCTATGTGGGCACTGCAGAGCGATGCGTGGCTGAAGGCATCGAAGCATTCAATGAGAAGAGGTACAAGGATTCGCTCAAGCTCGCTATGAAGTGCGAGGCTGAGATGGAACGGGCAGAGCTGCAGAGAGAGATCAGCACACAAGCGGTGCAGAACGCCCGGAAGAAGCTGACGGACGCAGGCAATGAGGGCATTTCTGCGAACAAGGCGGAGAAGGCGGTCAAGAAGGCAGAGCAGTTGCTGTCGAAAGGGAAATACACCGAGGCTCTGGCAGCAGCCATCGAGAGCGGCGACATCCTTCACGAGATCAGGGAACAGTACGATAGCTCCAGAATCGAGCTCAGCGCCGTGCGGGAGCAGCTCGAGAGGCTGCGGAAGGTGAAGATCGACACATCAGACTGCGATGAGACCCTCGAGATGGCCAGGGAATTCTTGGCCAAGCAGGACTTCGACAAGTTCGCAGACGCTCTCGCGAGATGTTCAGCTAATGCGGGCGCTCTTTTCGAGAACTCGGTGAGTGATCTGATGGAGGATTCGCGAAAGAAGGTATCACTTGCCAAGTCACTGGGCATAAACACAAAGGCATGTGAGGACCTGCTCGAAGTGGCGAACACTTCATTCTCGGAGAAGCTATGGGATTTCGCTTACCAGCAGGCAGAGGAATGCAGCAGCAAATGCATCGAACTCATCGACAAGAAGCTCGGCGGGTTGCTCAAGGATGCAACAGCGAGGCTGGAAGCGCTCGGTCAGGCTGGCGCCAGCATGAACCGGATGCGAGAAGCCATAGAGCAAGCTCAGAGCTTCAGCCAATCTGGAGATCATGTTAAGGCATTTGACATTCTGATGGACGTCGACCAGAAGATATCATTGGTGGAGGATTCGAACAAGAAATTCATCGATATTTCGATTGCTGCTGAGAGCGCCATCGAGAACCTGAGGCGCCTCGGAGGGGAGGTTCGAGAAGCCGAAAGGTTGCTGGATTTGGCCGATCTCGAGAAGGAGAAGGACTACGACTCCGCGATCGAGCTCGTTGCTGAAGCACTCGACACTGCTCAGACCAATCTCGAATCATACGCTCCAGACATCGATGGAAGCATCGGGGCCGATGGATTGTACCGAGACCAGGAGAGCGATGTCGTCATAGTGCTGAGGAACAAAGGCAAGGCGGAAGCAAGAGCGATCACCGTGGATCTCTCCGGCGAATTCGAAGTCGTTTCCGTCAAAGAACCGCCGTCCGTGGCTCCTGCGGGCGAGGAACGGATAGTGGCGAGAATCATACCCAAGGTGGATGATGAGCTCGTTGTCACAGCGAACGTTACTGTTCGAAGGCCGTTTGATGCCATAACCGATACGATGGAGCTCGAAGGTAAGCTGAAGGTGTATCCCGCAGGACCTCCTTTTAAGATCGCTCGGGCGGAAGGCGTCGCCAAGTGCGAAGTGTGCAAGGGAAGGATCAAGGAAGGGTTCGATGTGGTTTCCTGCAGATGCGGCAGCGAGCACCACCTGACCTGTGCAAAGCGATTGAAATCCTGCCCGGTGTGCTCTCAGGAATATCAGTTCTAGCTATCCTGAGCCTCCAATCCTTGCACTCGATATCCGCAAAGCCGGAGTCTCGACGCCGAAGGCATATCTCTGCTGCTTGCCGATGATATCGACCCTTGCGAACATGTCAAGCATGTCGATGCCCATCGTTGCCTGCTGAACGGCGGGCCCGACCTCTCCCTTCTCAATCGCGTACCCCTCCATAAGCAGCCCTGAGAACTCCCCAGTCGCGAGGTTGGGCGAGTCGAACGTCACTCTGAGGTACACTCCTTTGTCACACTCGCGGATCATCTCGTCCAGTGACGCGTCGCCACATCGCACAACGAGGTTCGAAAAGGATATGGCGGGAGGATCCCAATAGCTCCAGATGGCTCCTCCCCGGGAGGAATTGCCAGTCGTCTCGACAGAGTCCTTGCCCGCCGTGTACGTGTCATGAAGATAGGTCTTGAGTTCTCCTTTCTCAATGACCGCTTTTCTCTTGGCCGCAACGCCTTCGCCATCGAAGGAGGTGCTTCCCACCGCCCAGCCCAGTGTGGGGTCGTCGAGGATCGTCAGAATCTCTGATCCGACCGTGGTTCCGAGCCTTCCCGCCAAGTAGCTCCTCTTTCGCTGTACGCCCTCTGCATTCGCGCCGCCACCTATCGATGACGCCAGGATGTAGCCCGCAGCGAGTGGGTCCAGAACCACGGGGAAATCGCCAGTCTCCATCTTCGTCTGTTTCAGCCCGCTGATAGCCTGTTGTTTGGCGCTTTCGCCAACGGCCACGGTAGAATCGGATAGCAACCGCCTGCTCGATGCATAGTCCATCCCCGAGAACATGGAATCGCCCGAGCGGGCAACCGCCTCCGCAAAGACATCGAAAGAGGTCATTCTCTGGCTTCTGACAAGGCCGTTGCTGTTCGCTAGGGCGATCTCCGAAGCGGACACGGTTAGTCCGGCGTTCACCGAGGCAACTCGCGCATCATCAGAAGCGGCATCGACTAGCAATAGCAGCATATCGATGGCTTTCTCCGGCTCAAGCGAGGCCAGGATCGGGTCGTAGAGGCAGTCGATGCTCTGGCAGGGGCTGACCTCGGGAAGGCCCCTGAAATCTGAATCAGGCGTTCCAGCCCTGGCCTGCGAGACCGCAAGCTCCGCTGCCTTCTCTATATCCTGCTTCTCGTGGCTGGTACAGTAGGCGAATCCCGAGCTCCCGCCCTCATACACCCGTACTGCGAGTCCAGGATCGACCGTGTACTCGGCCTGCTTGACGGAGTTTCTCTCCACTTCGGCTGTGGTGGCCCACATATCGACAATGAGGACGTCACAGATCTCTCCACCTGACTTCTCCACGAGATGGACGACTTCCTCCGCTAGGTCCGATAATCCTGTCATGCAATCACCTCCTATGCGAGTCCTCCGACGACGACGTTCTGCACTCTGATGTGTGGTCCTCCGTCGGTCGTTCTGGCTTCTTGGCCGGATTTTCCACAGTAGCCAGGATCGACGAGTTTGAAATCGTCTGCAATGCCAGTGACATCCTTCAACACATTCAGTATGGCCCCCGTCAGGATCGCATCGCGATATCGCTGGCCGATTTCGCCGTTTCGAATATCGTACGCCTCGTCGCACTTGAACATGAACTGACCCTTCGCAGGCTCGACGTATCCGTACTGCGCTCCCTTTATGAGCAGTCCCTCGTTGATGTCTTCGATGAGCTCATCCCTCTTCATATCGCCCGGCTCGATGTAGGTGTTGCTCATGCGGATGATCGGGGGGCTTGAATACGAATCGGCTCTCGCCGCACCGTTCGGCGGTCTCCGCATTCGGCTGCTTGTCTCCAGGTTATGCATGAACTCCCTCAGAACTCCTTCTTCGATGAGGACGTGTTTTGCAGATTTCACGCCCTCCCAATCATGAGCGAAATATCCGAAGGTGTCTGCGATAGTGGGGTCGTCTATCAGAGTCACTTTCTCATCCGCAACCACCTTCTCCTCCATTCCCTCCAGTACTGAAGACCCCGACAGAATAGCGTCTGCCTCGCATGCATGCCCGAACGCTTCGTGGGCCAGAAGCCCCGTCATCTTGTTGTCCAATACGCATGTGAACTTGCCCGCAGGCACGGGTTTGGAGTCGAGGAGTCTCACAGCCATCGAAGCGGCGGAGACGCCGCAGTTGCTTGCGGGTTCCGAGCTCACCAGCTCGTACCCGCCAACGTTGCCGACTGCATCATGACCTCTCTGGACAGCACCGTCGGACTTGCTCCAGGCTGAGCAGGATGTCAACACCCAGGTCTCGCGGGTCTTCACCAACGATCCGAACGAGTTCGCGACGACCCTCTCTCCCTCGAAATCGTCGTATCTGGCGCTCCTGCTGATTATCCTGTCGTCATGCGCACTCATGGATTTGTCAAGGCCGAGCACGAAGGACAGCTTATCCTCGGTGGGTACAGTCGAAGGAGCGGTTCGACAGGGGTATTCACTCCTTACGCGGCAGGACGACATCGAAGCGATCTCAAAGCTCAGTGTGGCCTTCTCCTTGCTCGCCCTCGCCAGTCTGACGGAGGTCTCTGCAGCCTTCGATAGATCCAGCTTGTCCAAGCCGTTGCAGACTGCGAACCCCCAACCCCCTCCTATGAAGGCTCGTATGCCGCAGCCCTTTTCGATCTTGGACGTGACAGTCTTGGTCTTACCATCCATTGCGATTATGCTCGTTCCAGAGGCGGACTCCATCCTCAGATCGGCGAACTCCGCCCCAAGGCTCAACGCGCGTTCTATGGCCGCTTCGGCTTTGTCTTCCAAACGAATCATCCCCGAGTTGTCTGCGTATTCCTTCTCTCCTCGCCGGCTCCTTCCTGCATTCTGTGTCAGGTCCTGCGAAACCCGCACGTCCGTTCGGCGATCTCCACGAAGGTGCCTTTCGATATCATATCCGCAACGCATTCGATATCTCCGGTCAAGGGTCGGTCCTCCTCCATCCGAGGGACGGCTTCTCTGAGCGATCCCTTCACTTCCACGATGGGTGGAGACGAATGATGCGATATGAAATCAAGCCCCTGAGCGGCTGCTATCATCTCGATCGAGATGATCTTCGAGACATTCTCGACGATGGTACGGGCCTTCCACGCTGCCGTCATTCCCATGCTGTTGTGATCCTCCTGTCCGGCGCTTGTGGGTATGGAGTCCGCCGACGCCGGATGGGTCAGCGCCTTGTTCTCGGACGCTATTGATGCCGCCACGTACTGTGAGACCATGAAGCCGGAGCCCAGGCCGCTGTGTCGTGTGAGGAAGGGTGGTAGACCGCTGAGCTTATGGTCAACCAGTCTGTTGATGCGGCGCTCGGAATACGAGCCAAGCTCGTGGACTGCCAGGCCGAGATAGTCCATCGAGAGGGCGATTGGCTGCCCGTGGAAGTTGCCTCCTGACAGAACCCTGCCTTCATCAGGGAAGTAGAGCGGATTGTCAGTGGCGGAGTTGATCTCGACATTGAGGATGGCCATCGCATGCCAGATCGCTTCGAGCGTGGCGCCCATGACCTGTGGGATGCAGCGCAGGGTGTACGCGTCCTGTACTTTGGTGCAATGCTTGTGAGACTCCATTATTGGACTGTCTTCCAGGAGTGAGACCATATTCTTCGCAATCGCGGCATGTCCTCTGTGAGGCCTGACCTTGGAAATCGCCTCATCGAAGGCGGAGGACGTGCCTCTGAGCGCCTCAAGAGACATCGCCGCAGCTATCTGAGCGTTGTCCAATAGACGCGCCGCATCCTCTGTTGCGAGACAGCCCACTGCGGTCATTGCCTGAGTGCCGTTCACAAGTGAGATAGCCTCTTTCGGTTCCAGGGTCAATGGTTTCAGCTGAGCTCGTTCCAAGGCCTCAACACCAGGAAGAACGCCAGCATCGCCCTCTGCATGACCTTCGCCGATCATGACCAAGGCAAGATGGGCCAACAGCGCAAGGTCTCCGCTCGCTCCCACTGACCCCTGACGAGGCACGACAGGGTGAATGCGAGAATTAAGCATGGAAACGAGCATCTCGATGACCTCCGGGCGCACGGCGGAGTATCCCTTGGCAAGGGCGTTCGCCCTCAGCAGCATCATTGCCCTCACAACGTCCGTGGGAAGGGGATCGCCGACGCCGCATGCATGACTCCTCAGCAGGTTCACCTGCAGCCTCCTGAGATCGCTATCCGGAATCCTCACGTCGACCAGGTCGCCTACTCCTGTGTTGACCGCGTAGACGGTCGAACCTTCCGATATGAGCTTCTCCAACGAGGCACGTGCCTGTGACACTCTCGCTCTCGAATCCCCTGGCAGCTCTGCGATCGCACCTGAACGTGCCACCTTGACGACGCCATCTAGGGACAGCGTTGTGCCATCCAGTTGAACACGCCCCGAGGGGGTGGTCTCAGAGTCCGTCATCGCTCCTCAAACCCGTTGCTCTATGGAGCGTGAATCCCCTTGCACGTACCTGAAGTTATTCGTTCTCGCTGGCAGCAGGGCCGTTGCACAATGGTATGAACTTGTAACCGTAGTGGATGACTCCTGACGATCCTTCTTCGCTCAACTTCCTGAGTGTCGCACGTACCTCTGTCCCGATGGACAGATCGCGCGCATCGCAATCGATGACCTGCCCTGTTATCCTGGCGCCCTCATCGAGCTCCACCATCGCGACGATGTACGGCCTCTGCATATTCTGCTCATCCATTCCTTCGTGGACCTCTGTGAATGAGAATATGGTGCCGGTGCCCTTCAGGCGGACTGGTTCTATCTTGCCGACGCTCTTTCTTCGACACAGCGGACATATGATTCTCGGTGGGAAGTAGTGATTGCCACAGTTGTTGCACTTGAAACCCACCAGGTTGTATCTGCTTGGATTCTCTCTCCAGAATCTGGGTGCCGTGGCCATTTCATGCCCTCCTGAACAGGTGCACCACGGCAGTCGCTCCCGTGCCACCTACATTCTGCGCGAGGCCCACATCCGCATCCTTGACCTGCCTCTTCTCCGCCGTTCCTCTCAGCTGCGTCACAATCTCAACCGCCTGGGCAACGCCTGTCGCGCCTATGGGATCGCCCCTGGCTTTCAATCCGCCAGAGGTGTTGATCGCAACATCACCTTCGAGCGACGTCCTGCCGTCCTCCGTGGCCTTGCCGCCCTCTCCTTTCGCGAAGAAGCCCAGGTCCTCCACCGCAAGTACCTCGCTGATGGTGAAGTTGTCGTGAACCTCAGCAACGTCTACGTCGTCCTGAGACAGGCCGGCCATAGCGAAAGCTCTGTCCGAAGCCACCCTTGTCGCGCTCATCGTGCAGATGTCCTTTCTGTTGTGCAGCGCTAGCGAATCACTGGCCTGGCCAGAGCCCACTATCTCGACGGGCACTTCCGCGTATTTCTCTGCATTCTCGAGCGGGCATAGAACCACTGCCGCCGCTCCGTCCGAACTCGGAGCGCAGTCGAACATACGAAGAGGTGAGGCGACTATGGGCGACCTGAGGACGACATCCCTGTTTATCTCCCGTCTGAATTGCGCCTTCGGGTTGAGCGAGCCGTGCTTGTGGTTCTTCACTGCCACATCGGCAAGCTGCTCCCTTGTCGTGCCATGCTCGTGCATGTGCCGTGTGGCGATCAGTGCGTGAAGCCCTGCGAACGTCGCCCCCAGCTCAGTCTCCCACTCCTGATCGGCCGCGGAGGACTGTATCATCGACGACTCCGTATCGCTGACGTCGGTCATCTTCTCGGCTCCTCCGACGACCACTATGTCATGGAGGCCCGATGCGACTGCGAGGAAGCCCTGTCTCAATGCCAGTCCTCCTGAAGCGCCAGCAGCCTCGACTCTAGTGGCGGGGACATGGTCCTTGACGAGGCCGGAGTAGTCAGCTATGAGCGCGCCCACATGCTCCTGCCGAATGAACCTGCCTGCCGACATGTTTCCGACATACATGGCATCAATCTGCTCAGCGGATATCTTCGCATCCTCAACGGCTGCGAGCCCAGCCCCGATGCCGAGCTTTCTGAAAGAAGAATCCCAGAGCTCACCGAACTCGGTGATGCCCGTTCCTATGACAGCTACTCTGCGCATGGTCAATCACGCCCCTTCACTATCTTGCCCTTGTACTTGGCGTATGTCGCGTAGTCAAGGTACTTCGGATTGGCCATTATCTCGGTCATCGTCGGGGCGAGATCCCTGCCGAACCTCGCCATCTCGTCAGTAACTCGTATGTCGAACGCATCGGAGCCCGCACCGGAGCCGTATGCCACGGCGAAAATCCTATCGCCGGGCTTGGCCTCATCGAGAATAGCTGCCAATCCCAAGGGAACCGCTCCCGAGTATGTGTTGCCAATGGTGGGCACAAGCAGGCCGGTGCGCATCTGGTCCTCCGCGAATCCCAGCTGTCTCGCCACTCTTGTCGGAAACTTGCCGTTTGGCTGGTGGAAGACCGCGTATTCGTAATCCTTCGGTTCGGTGCCCGTCTTCTCGAAGAGTCCCATGCCGCCGCTGACAACGTGCTTGAAATAAGCTGGCTCGCCAGTGAACCTTCCGCCGTGCCGGGGGAATAGCTTTCCCTCACGCCTCCAGAAATCGGGCGTATCCGTCGTGTACGAGTAGGTGTTGTCGATCGTCGCAATGACCTTCTCCTTCCCAATCAGGAAGGCTGCGCCTCCAGCGGATGCGGAGTACTCCAATGCATCACCCGGCGCCCCCTGAGACGTGTCCGCGCCAACAGCTACCGCATACTTGACCATGCCAGCGCCCACGAGCCCCATGCACGTCTGCAGTGCGGCGGTGCCCGCTTTACAGGCGAACTCTAAATCGGCGACGGTCAAGTCCGGAGCCGCCTCAATCGCCTCCGCAACGATGGTGCCAGTCGGCTTGACCGCATAAGGGTGAGATTCTGAACCCACATAGAGCGCTCCGATATCCTTGGGATTGATGTCGCACCGCTTCATCATGTTCCGCGCGGCCTCGACTGATATTGTGATAGTATCTTCATCGGGCGCAGGAACGGATTTGCTCGATATCATGAGGCCTTTTCCCATCGCCTTACCATCGACACCCCAGACCTTACCGATGTCATCGGGCGTGATCCTGAAGTGCGGCACATAAGCGCCATAGCTGACTATCCCAACTCCGTTCATCGAAATCCTCTCTTAGACCAATCATCCAAGCGCCTGCAACCTGTCGACCAGGTCCCCTATTGCAAGCGAGGTTCTTATCAGTGGTATGCCTTCCAGCTCGGCCAACCTTATTGCCAGCTCGTCTACATGCTCTGGCTTCTGATAGACGACCATGGCGGGCTTCAGAGGATGCGCCCTTATAGCGATCATCGGAGATCTTCCGAACCGCACTCCAGTAAAGACGAGCGCCCTCTGACTGCTCCAACCGTATATCTTGAGGTAATCGAACGAGCTCAGTGTCGTAATGGCTCTCACGCTGTCAATCACAGTGTATCCGTGAATGTGCTCGTTGAGAGGAATCGCGGGTGTGAGATTGTCGCCCTCGATGCTTTCTACGAGCTTGGGAGCAAGTATCTCTGCCGAGAACTCCTTGATGGAGATGATCGAGTCTGTCTTTCCCGCAAGCGAGTATTGCTTCAGCACGTTGGCACCGGTCTTCTCGTCAATCTCCAGGAACGCATCCACAATCTTCCTGACCGTCGCTATGCCCGGAGATCGCCTTCTTCCAGCCTCGTAATCGCTTATGACAGAAGGAGAGACCCCGAGATGCCTCGAGAGGTCCTGTTGAGAGATCACGAACTGCTCGCGCCACTTCCGTATGGTCCGTCCCGGTTCCTCCGAGAGGCAGATCTCACCCGCGATCTTCTCTCTAACCTGGTCGCGCATGGATGCTGCAAGATTCTGCGGCTATAAATAGTTGCCGTACCAAGCCTCCGGCAATAGCCGTAGAAGGCCGCCCATTGCCTCCGTCTGGACGTGTGAGACAGGAGCACAGGCTAGATGGCGCCGTAATGTCACCGATGAGTGATGATGTTCAGAGGGTTTTGTGAGCATCCTGTACCAAGGAATTCGCTGTCGAAATCATCTGCACTATGCATATATAAGGCACCCTTTCTATCCCTCTTCGCCCGACCCAGTCTGGGGTAGTGGTCTAGCTTGGCATGATCCGTGGTTCGGGACCACGTGACCGTCGGTTCAAATCCGACCTACCCCACTCCTGCCACGTCTTGCCAATTTTCAATCTCGGCGGATTGAGTTGCAACCAGCGCTGAGGAAGATATGAATGGTCGGGTTAGCGCTTCGGTCGATAGGGAGAGCTGGCAGAGAGACGGAATCCGTTTTGAAGAGGCTCTCAATCAGAGCAGCGAATCTGCCGCTGAGGTTGCGCTGTTTATCCGGAAGGCTTTCACCATTGACTCACACGTAGACATGAAATGGGAAAGGGTTTGGGTGTTTCCGCCGTTCCGTTGGGGCGATCCCGTTAGTCGACACAAGGCATGCTTCATGTGTCGCTGCATCGTCCTATTGCGCTACCACAAGGGGTTCGCTCTAGGAGCGTCGGGATTGCCGTAGATGGTCCACCTTGAATCGTAGTAGCTCGCGAAGTAGTCCATCCAAGCTGTCGTCGCCACGAAGTCGAGATCTATGTCGTTGTAGTCGAACGGACAGTCGATGCAGTAGTATTCCGCGGGCAGCTCGACGTTGGATCCGTCATACAGGTAGGTCCTCGTTCTCGTGTTGTCCAGCGACTCCCACTGAACCCAGGTGGGTGGGAACCATATGTTGAGACCGTGCGGGAACGAATTGCCCGAGCGATCGAATATCTGGCTCTGGGCGAGCCAGACCAGCGCCCCATCGGGGTCGATCCTCGTCGGATCGAATATGCCGCGGTATATGCCTTCCTCTTCGTAGCCAAAGACCGTCATGAAATCCTCCAGCAGCAGTCTGATGAACGGATCATTCAACTCATCCAGATCGGGCCTCAAAGGCGTGTCTCCGCTCGGCGGATCAGAATCCCCGTATGCGTCGTAGTTAGAGAGCGCCGACAAGCTCCACTGCCATGTGTAAACATCAGGCAGCCACTCGTAGCCCGCCTGGTCGCTCATCTTGCCAATCAATGCGCAGTCCCTAGCGGACGATATGTTGTTCCGGCTGAGCGGCACCCAGGACCAAACTGGATCGCCCGTCGTAATGTCTGGATACATCCATTGAGCCAGCTTCTCTTCCACATCCACTCCTTGGCTTTCGGCATACTCCGCCATTCCTTCGGGAAGAATCCCGTAGAGCATGTAGTTCAGAGTGTTGTTGAACGCGTCGACTATTGGCTGAATGTTCGCTCCTCCCTCGCCCATTCGGAACGCGGATCCAGTCACAGCCATCTGAGAGTTGGACAACTGATGCTCAAGCCCGATCTTCTTGCCTTCGGTGTTGTTGTAGTAACTCACGTAGTTGGCGACCATACTCCGTGCTACTTCCGCATGGTCGGGAATCGCCGTTTCAGATGCGAGATCTTTTAGGAACAGGTAATACGGCAACCCGTCAAGCGGCACGTCTTGCTGCGAGCCGACGAAGTACTTGCACGCATTCCTGAGCTCATAGATGACCTCGATGGATGCCATGTTGTCGCCATCAAGGGCGAGCACATCAACTCCACCGCTCTCCACAACCCCTTCGTCCATTAGAGCCTCCGCAAGGTCATGGATTGGCATAAGGTACTTCGCGTCCTGCGACTCCTCATCAGGGCAAACGCCACACCAGGCATGACCGTTCTTGACGACCAACAGGGTGTTGTCGCCAGGGTAATGATACATGGCCTCAGTAAGGAATTCCACCAAGGTATTGGGATCTGATGAGTCATACTCTCCTTCCGCCATCAAGTCCACGGAACTAGCTCCCTCTGAGGTCACCTCGTACACGACCGTGTTGCCGCTGCCTTGTCCGTCGAGGTACATGACGACGTGCACAGAGATCGGGTCTCCTTCCCCTTCCTGCGCGGCATCCTCAGCCGCTTTCAGGCCCTTTATGCATTGGTCAAGCGCGAAAAGCGCGGCGACCTCGTAATCATTGTCTGCGCCGCAATATATGTACACGGCCCAGTCCTTCTCAACCGGCGGCTCAGGAGGCGGATTGCTCTGATCCGCTGCACACAGACTACTCACCGGCACAATCACACAGAACGCCGCCGCTATCGCTAACAGCGTTCGATTTCGCATTCTGTTCAAGCTTTCAACTCCCCCTTTTCGAACTTGTGTATGTTGCCCACTGACCGTGGGATGATTCAATAGGATGAAATAGGTAGTATAGCTTGGTGTGAAACCAATTTCAGGCGGTGTGTGTACGACGCTGCGAGGGGCAAATGCCCAAATCTGCTCATCGTATGATTCTGACTCGATTGGTCATTCCATGACGTTCGCGAACAACTAGGCCGCGGCCCTCCAGCTTGTCCAACAATCTCGTGACCTTGGCCTTAGAGTACACTTCTGTCCCGACGATGTTCATTTGAAGCATCTCTCCGCCTGCGTCAGCGATCATCCGATACAGCCTTTGCTCATCCTCAGGCAAGGAGTGGAGGATGTGGTTTTCGGCAGGAAGTGTCTTCTCTGCAGTCTGGATTTCGACGGCCGGTCCCTCTCCGGCCTCAACCTCGGCAGTCTCTTCAGCCATCATCTTGGCCTTCGGTGAGCTCATCGAGCGCAAGACCAGGTATGCAGATCCCCCTATCAGCAAGACGGAGAGCACCAATGCAATACCCCGCCCTCGAGAGATGTCAAGAGTGTCGTCACCTTCCGCCAACGAGGCATCGAGGACAATGATCAGCACGGCTGCAGCGACACACATCGAAGCCAACGAAAAACCGAGTTGAAGTGCTTTCGCCACCACAGACCCAGAAGTAACCAGAAGGTTAATCTACATTTCCTTCTGAGCGAATCGTGCTTGAAACGAATTTCAAGCAGGTCAGTGGGCTGTCTACAGGCTATTTCCGACAAGAAATCATATTTAAACATTCCTATTGTATTACGGAAAAGGATTATGTATCTCTCGCGGAAATCATAGAGCTCTGCAGCATACTGACGGGGGATATGGCTGAGCTCTATCAAGAGCCTTGAAGAGCATTGGATTCTAACAGCGTCAGGGGCGCTTCTAGTCGGGGGAATTGTGCTCCTTTCGTTCACTATCATGAGCCCAGCCACGTCGCCAATCTCTAGTATCGCGGATTTCGATGGCGACGGTGTGCCGGATGATTCTGACGAGTTCCCTTTGGACCCCTATGAATGGAAAGACTCTGACGGCGACGGCTCGGGCGATGCTAGCGATGCCTTTCCACACGATCCGGATGAGACAGTAGATTCGGATGGGGATGGAATTGGCGATTTCGCGGACTTCATGGACGAGGGCAATGGGGGTGTGAGGATAACCCTGCTCGGCTACGAGTTCGAAGGGTATCTGTCGAGCTACAATCGTATAATGCACCCTCCTGATGCGATCTTCGAGATCATTGTGGATATTGACTGCGATGGCGATTTTGACAAGCGCTACAGAAGCGAGGTTTTCGTCAGTATAGAATTCACCGAGGCGTTCTTTCAGGCTGATTGCGATCTCGAGGATGATGCCGCAGCAGTAAGATTCACAATCATCGCGTACGACGTCTGGGACGTGGACAACAATGATGTGACTGAGGCCCAGATAATGGACTATATGCCTTTGGACGGCGTACGAGCCGATGAACAGACTGTGTCTCTCCCATGCAATTGCATTTGGTGCAACACCGGAGAAGGGGACACGGACACGCCTGATTGCACACTTGAATACATGATATCAACGGTGGCCTTGTAGAGGATCGTCACGATGGAGTGGAGAGGCCTTGTCTTCTTGCGCCCACGCTTCCTATGTCCAACCTGCATCGGAAGCCTGGGGCACCTCGTCCTCACGACAATGTTTGGCGCGAAATTCGCAATCACCGATTTGCCCTGGCTCGGGCCATGAACAGCAGCAGTGCCAGAATCGCGACGATTGGAACGAGCAAGGAAGAAAATTCCGGAATTGGTTCTCCGATGACCTCCACCTCCACACTAGCGGTAGCCGATAGGCCGTTTCCGTCTGTCACTTTAACAGCCACGACATGCCAACCAGGTTGGACGAATTGGTAGGTGGCCACGAGATTGTCAGACCGAGCATCCCAGATGCCGTCGCCGTTCCAATCCCAGCGGACCTCCAATTCCGAATAGGGCGTCTCGATATCGAAAGATGCAGACGCGTTGAAGGTGAAGATGGTCAGAACTCCTCCCTCCGATGGATTGGCCTCGAGGATTGCCTCCGGAGGATGATTGACCAGAATGAACGTTGAGATGGTGTCCCAGTTATAGCTGAAGTGCTCTGCATCATCCCTCACCTCCGCCCTGACAAGGTAAGGAGCTTCTCGACTGCTGGAGCATGTGTAGTTGAATGAGATTGTCAAGGGTTCCTCCGGCACAGCTACCAGGGCGTTGCTCAATTCCACACCGAGCTCTGGGAGGAATACCAATACGGTGATCTCATCGCCTTCAGGGTCCATGATCTCAACGTCGAAACGAACGATGTCTCCGCTCAGGTAGTTGTCTAACGAGGGAAATGCAGATATCGAGATGGCAGTCGGCCTGGCGTTCTTCTCTTCGACCGTGACTACCGACGACTCACTGAAATTGTTGTCATACTCGTCGGCGGCCCAGACGGTCAAGTCAAAATCGCCAACGAATTCATAGACATGTGAGGCGGAATGGTTGTTAGCGGGGTTACCAGCGGCTAGAGGGCTGCCGTCCCCCCAGTCGTACCAAAAGGACAGGGCAGAGCCTGTTAGATTGAGAATATCGATGGGCGTCACCTCGAACGATTCGTTCCAAACTGCATTGTAGTACAGCTCAAGTGAGAAGCTCGGCGGAGGCTTTCTGAATCTGATTGCATCGACCCATGCGGTGTCGTCCAAGTCGCTGATGCCGGCGTTCTTCGTATAGCTCCAGTACAACGTGTGATTCCCTTCTCCCAGATTACAGGACTCTTCAGTCCAATCCACGTTTCCGCTTATAGAAGATAGAATCGCACTGCTTGGAACGGAGAAGGTCAGGACGTCCGCGTCGTACTCGGTCGAGGCCTTCCAAGCGAAGGTCACGTTCACCGGTCCTGAAACCGACATCGTGAGTGTCGTCGTCTCGCCTTCAGCCACATCTCCTGTCTGCATGCAATCGTCGCCTATCGCCGATTCATCCTCAACAGGGATCCAAGCTACATCAGATGAGGATGCCAGACCCACGTCCGATGCGTCGACCGCGTCATCTGCATCGATAGGCGTGTACCGCGGGAACGTCACGGTGACAATACCGGGCGTCGTCTTCGGAATGTCGGGCGACTGTTCTGATGTCCTGTTCGCAGTTCCTGGCGCAAACCATCCCTCGTGTGATTCCACTTTGAACGACGATATCGTCCCTGTCGAGGATGAGGCGCCTATCTCCAGGAAGAAATCCTCAGAGGAACTCTCGTAATGCGGCTGGAACTCCGAGACATCCACGCACATGAACGTGGGATAGTAGTGGGAGACTATTCGATCCTCGACCACGAAGGGTTCTTTCGTCGCCAGCGGCAGCAATAAGGGGTCTCCTATGCCGACCTGGATCACCGCGCTCCTCGAGGGAGCGTCATTGAAGTGCCAGTTTGCCACGAGGCTCGGAGAGTAGTCCTCCTTGTCAGACATGTAGTTCAGGTAGGCTTTGCCAGCGTCGCCTATTTCTATGAGCGTGTCGTAGGTGAACCAGTAGAATCCGGCTTCCGCAAACCCTGTTCCCCAGGAGTTGACGACACGGAAAGCTCCGACATCGCCATCTTCGGTGATCGTATCATCGTAACCCACTATAGTCTGTGCGTGATTCAAGGCAGTGGAGTTATACTCAAGCGAATTGAGGATGTAGGGGTAACCCAAATTTCCGGAGCTCTCCGTAATTTCGAGTGCATCCATGGCGAAGGTGACGGGCGTTCCGCCCGCAACGAGGAGTTTGATCTCGTCGATCGTCGTCATCGGAGAATCGTAATTGTAGTCTACCCACCAGACTTCCTCTGCCCTATGAGCGGGAGCCTCGCGGAAGGCAGATGGCGAACCGAGGTCCAGGTACTCGTGCTCGTCGAAAGGCATCGTTGCCATCGTTGCAGCGCCCCAATCGCAGGTGACCATCATATTGAAGTCCATGGTAGAGCCTGTGTCGCGGCCGCCGTTCGACCTGGCATAGGTCCAAGCCGGCGATATGAGCTGTTCGGCCTCGCCCGAGGAGGCAAGCGTCCAGTTATTGTCCACGGCCTCAAGGAATCCGTACGCGTAATAGGTCGCAGCCCATGCCGCGCACGAAGGCTGCGAGCGCTGATTCCCCACAGCCGGGAAGAAGGGCGATGTGGAGAGGTCGATCGAGGTGGGCAGCGATCCGAAATCGGCTTCGATCGCATCAAGAACGTTGACGACTCCAATCATGGATTCAAGCTGCTCCTCTGTCGGGGGGACGAGCCCAGTTCCGAACCCATCGACTATAACGTTGTAGTCTTTCGAGGGGTCCTGCGTCCCGATGATGTTTCGGAGCTCACGCACATCTGCCTCTGTCATCTTGTGATGTGCAAAAACGATGGATGTGGCTTCAGTCGGTGCCGCAGGAGTCGGCAATGCGCAAAAGACGACACCAAACAGAAGTGCCGCTGTCATTAGGGCAATCACCGATCTCATCAACCCCACCTGGACATTCCTATGTCTCGATACTGACCGACACTATTTCAACCTTTTCGCCTCAAACGACCCCCGCGCAGAAGTCTTAACAACTCCCTTCGGTCAATAGGCAACGGTTCCAGGCATACGATTCGTCGGCAGGATCGACAGCGAAGACCGTCTCAGGGGGCGCGCCGCGCGTCGACCGCCGAAAGGAGATTGCAAAGAAATGTATAAATCGGACTATAGGTTACATTCGGCAGAGACATGCAGGTGTAATCTAGTTGGTCAGGATTTTGGCCTTCCAACTCCTCCAACGATGAATTAAAATTGGAGAGGGACGAAAGCCAACGGCCCGGGTTCGAATCCCGGCACCTGCACCTTCGCTCCCCTGAGCCCGGCCTGGAACTTGCCACCGTTCCGTGGCAGCACGAGGCAATCTGCGGCTCCTCTCCAAGGGTGGAAGCAAGCGCTTGGCAATTGCCGTTACGACCGCCCTCACGCTCGCCTGGGCGAGAGGGGCGCTGGATACGGCAATGTGGCGGGAGGCCCGGCGTTCTTCGCCGTTACGAGCGGGGTCAGGAGATCAGGTGCGATCAATTGCGCATGCCATTTCTCAACCGTGCCTTTTCGCAACACGATTGCTCCTGTGCCTCTCAGCTGATCTCCGCGTGCTCACCAACCGCGGAATAGGTTGACCCTGTTTCGAGACCCAAACCTGCGTCGATCTCCCTGAGCTCACCCAGTAAATCGATGATGTCCCGGACATCTTCTCCTTGAGTCTGCATCTCTCCGGCAAGATCTTCCAAATCCTGGATCGTATGGGTACGGACCCACTCGATCGCTCGGGCGTTCCGCGCCGCAGCCCGCGCTGTCTTCCTATTCAGCATTGCATCCCATCCGCGCTTCGTGTCTGACGATTCGTCAGCTGATTTTCCGTATTGGCCTTCACAATATTTAAGTATTACTCGAGTTATCACCACTTAGGCGCATATCGTCGGACCGGAAGAAGGAGTGCCGTCGCTATCCGGCAGCAGTACGCCAGATTCTGGCTAGCGCCTCGCCAGCCGGCCTGGGCAAGCGAGCGTGAATGGCTTGTCAGACGCTTCATCCTCGTGCGGCCTCGTGCGATAGGAGCGAATCTGCCGACGCCTGGAAAATGCTTTATGAAGACAAATCATTAAGTTCGCTGGACCGCGGGTGAGCAGGATTTGGGAATATTCGATTCGTTGTTGAACAAGGAGAAGAAGCTCCTGAACAAGGCCAACAAGGAGCTTGTGAAGATCGACGGACTCATCAAGTCAGGCCGCAAGGATGAAGCATTCTCCGGACTGAGGAAACAGATAACTCAGCTCAACGAGGGCATGGCTAGCGTTGACAAGATGAAACCGGAGTTCTCCACATTGTTGTCAACCCTGGCTTCAAGATCGGCGCTACTGAATGAATTTCGCACTGCTGAGGACTGTGCCAATGTTGCCCTGCAGCTCGATTCCGCAAACCCTGATGCGATGGCAGTGCTCGGAGAAGCCGCCCTGAAACTTGGACGACGGGAGGACGCATTATCATGGTACAGGAAGGCAACTGAGCAGCGGCCCGATTCCCCTAAGTACTGGTCTCTGCTGGGCAATGCACACGAGTCGCTCGATGAGATTGCCGATGCGATCTTCAGTTACCGTCGAGTTCTGGAACTGGACTCGGACAGCATTGCTCACTACGACAAGATACTGAAACACGAGCCGAAGGATATCGACATCATAAAGCGCAAGGGAGACGCGCTGTCAAGACTCAAGAGATACGCCGACGCCGTGAAGGTGTTCCGATCAGGCACCGACATCCAGCCGAAAAACAAGGACCTCTGGGTTGGCATGGGAGCCGCAATGAACTTCGATGGCAGGCCGGATGACGCCATCGATGCGCTCACCAAGGCGTTGAAGTTGGATCCGAAGGACGCATACATCCTGGACAGCATAGGAAGGATACAACACAAGATCGGCAAGAGAGAGGAAGCGCTCAAGAGCTTCTCGGCCGCCGTGAAGATCGACCCGTCCAATCCAATTCTATGGAATGAGCTAGGGGTCGTACAGGAAGAGCTGGACGACTTCGACAAGGCTTTAGGGTCATTCGACAAGGCGCTTGAGATTCAAGGAGACAATCTCAATGTGCTTCTCAACAAGAAGAAGACCCTGATGAAGTCCGAGCGATACCTGGAAGCCATCGAGGTGTGCGATAAGATAATGGTTCTGGACGCGAAGAATCACGAAACGATGTTGGACAAAGGGCGAGCGCTATTCGCTCTTGAGAGGTACGATGAAGCTCTGACATTCACCGACGCCGCTCTCACACTGGCGCCCGAGTCCAGGCCCGCGATGAAGCTGAAGAAGGACTCTCTCATCAAGCTGAACAGACACGCTGATGTCGTGGAATGGTCGAACAGGATGCTGGGAGTGAACCCAAGTGACTACGAGACGATGCATGACAAGGGAATCGCACAGGTCAAGCAGGAGAAGATTCACGACGCCATAAAGACCTTCGAAAAGGCGCTGAAGTCTGCTCCTGAGCAGCGTCCGATTTTGGAAAGCCTCAAGGAGGCATACAAAAAGGTGCACAAAGACGTCGACGTGATCCACGTCTGCGACAGGATAATCGCCATCGACGCGTCCGACAAGAAGGCGAATTTCGACAGAGCCGTTGCCCTCGACAGACTGGATCGCGCTGACGAAGCGGTCATTGGCTACATTGGTGCGCTTGAGGCCGATCCCAAGAATCCACGCATCTTCCACAACCTTGCTGCACTCTTCCTCAGACTCGGCAAGACCAAGGAGGCGATGGACTACATCAAACAGGGCCTGTCTGGAAGCCCAAAGGATGCGCAGTTGTGGCGGTTGAAAGGAAAGGCCGCCTTCACCGCAAGGGACTACGCAGAAGCCATCAAATCATGGGAGAAGACGCTTGAAATCGAGCCCGATGATAGCGGCACCAGCAAGTATCTGGGTCGGGCGCTCGTAGAGGTCAATAGATACGAGGAGGCGCTGGCAAGGTATGAGTCCGTCCTCAAGACCGACGCGAAGGATTCAGAGGCGTGGACACTGAAGGCGGAGGTTCTGAGCCTGCTTGAGAGATTCGATGAGGCCCTGTCCGCAACGCGGCAGGCACTGAGACTGTCTCCAAACACCGCCAGCCTCCTTGTCAGTGAAGGCAAGATACTGGTCAAGCTCAATCGCAGAGAAGATGCCCTGGCCTCGTACAACTCCGCTTTGTCAGCATCCCCGATGGATGCTGAGATACTGAACGAGAAGAAGGAGTTGCTCAAGTCCCTGAAGAGGTACGATGAAGTGATTCAGACATGTGATGAGATCCTGTCTGTCCGCCAGAACGATAAGGAAGCCTACATCGACAGAGGGAGCGCCGCCCTGTTCCTCAAGAAACCTAGCGACGCGCTATTCGCATTCAACAAGGCTCTTGCCATCGACGACGCCGATTTGGACACTCTGGAGCTCAAGAAGCTCTCGCTCATAGAGCTAGATGACAGCGAAGCGGTCGTCGATGTCTGCGATCGCATACTCGAGCTCAGCCCGAAGAACAAGGTGGCGTTCTCCGACAGAGCGGGCGCCCTGGAGAAGCTCGACAGGCATGAGGAGGCGCTCCAAAGCTACGAGAAGGCAATCGCGCTAGATCAGAAGGATGTCTTTCTATGGAATCGGAAGGGCTCCCTTCTGCTGAATGCTGGAAAGGCGGCCCAGGCGGCGGAGGCGTTCGAACACGCACTCAAACTGGACTCGAACCAACCATTCATCCTCAACAACCGTGGGAAGGCCTATCTTGAGCTCAGAAGATTCGAGGAGTCGCTCGCGGATTTCGAAAAGGCGATAAAGATCCTCCCGAAGGTCCCCGATTTCCACACAGACAGAGGCAGAGCTCTCGCGGCGATGGGAAGATACGACGAGAGCGTCGACTCGTTTAACGAGGCGAGACGCTATTCTCCGAACGACATCTCTGCCCTCAAGTACATGGGGATGGCGTTGCTGAAGCTAAATCGGATATCGGAGGCGTTGGGTTGCTTCGACGAGGCCTTGCGTCAGGGAGCTATCGACAAGGATCTGTGGATTGCCAGAGCGAAGGCTTCGGAGGCTGAGGGGAACAAGCAGGAGGCTGTGAAATCCTACCTCAAGGCTCTCGAGATGGAGCCTTCGGACAAGGTCGCCTGGCATAGGCTGGGATTGCTGTATGTGGAGATGGAGATGTACGAGGAGGCAAACGATTGCTTGGACAGAACCTTGGAACTGGATGATTCGAACCCCAAGGTGTGGATGAGCAAGGGGTTCGTGATGGAGCAGCTCGAGCTGCACCAGGAGGCCGCGGCTGCGTATGACCGCGCGATCGGCATCGACTCTAACGACAAGGAAGCGTGGAAAAGCAAAGGCTATGCAATGCTCAACGTGGGCAGCCCAGAGCAAGCTCTTAGATCTTTCGAACATGCGCTCACCATAGATCCGTATTTCGAAGCGGCTGTGGATGGGAGGAAGGCTGCAGAGGAGGAGATCCGGACCACGAAGATAGAGGAGTACTCCCGCGCTGTTCTTGACTTCGAGTACGCTCACGGGAGACCCGTTTCCAAGGAGGAGGCATTCAGAGTCTGCGGAATTCCCTTCGCGTTCCTCAACGACGTCCTGGACTACCTCAGCGATAGGAGCGAGGTGGTCCTTTCGGAGCTGTCGAGGGAGAGCTTCAACAAGTATGAACAGCTTTCGCGAGAAGTCCTTATCACTGTCATGCTGAAAAGGGACATCTCTGTCCATGGTCTGAGACTTTGCGATGTGACAGTCAACTTCCCGGATCTGAAGGTATCGAGCGCCAAGCGAATACTGAGCTACATCCAGACAGTGGAGACGCATCAGTTCACGCCGGAGGTGATGGATCCACAAACGGATTCGATGCTGAGACGAGCGCTCGAACTCCCAGGCGATCAGAAGAACGTCCTCGGACTGATAAGGAACCTGGGAGTAGGCGTCTACCAGGCACGGCAACTGGTGACCATCCTCATGACTTTCCACGAGGGCGGCGTCGATTCGCCCACAGTTTCACTGAGTTCGATCGTGAGCGAGAGTTTCGGCGAATACTCCCCGTACGAAGGGGGCGCAGCGGAGGACGTCTTCTCTGCCGAACCTGATATGGAATCCCAGGAAGACGAGGACGCGGTCGACGAGGAGTACGAAGAGGAGCCACGACCGAAGAGGAAGACGGGTAGAAGCCATCAGAGAGCGAGGGCGCCGCATCCAAGAGGCGGAGGAAGGCACGCAGCAGCGAAGGAAGAGGACGAAGAGGAAGCCCCTTCCGACCTCGTCGGAAGGCGATGCCTCTTCCACGGAGGGATTGCGGTAAAAAGGTGCGGCAAATGCAAAGCCGTGCTGTGCAAGGAATGCATCAGAGGTTCGGACCGATGCCCTAGATGCAACACGCCCTTTGAAAAGGGCGCAGCAAGGCGTTCGAAGACGCAGTCGGAGGATGACGAAGACTCTGGGGAGAGCGAGCCGACGCAGGCAGACAGACCGGCCAAGAAGCCCAGAAAAAAGGGGGACGAAAGGGGCAAGCTCGAAGACATGTCGCGATTGTGAAACGCGCGCGTCTAGTCATGCAGACGTTTGGCGAGCTCCGCGATTCTCCGGCCGTATCTGATGCACATCTTCTCCACGCGCTTGTCGGGAGCACCAATCGACACCGGGCCATAGTGGTCTCCCTCAGGATCTCCGTACAGAATCATACCGTGGATCATCAACGCTTCCAGTAATGCAATTACCGTGGTCTCGTTGCCTCCGCCCACGTTATAGCTCGACGCGAAAGCCCCGCCAACCTTCCCGTCCAACTCTCCATGATACTTGATGCTCTTATCCAACAGCATCTTGATCTCGGCGGACATGAGACCATAGTAGGTTGGCGACCCGATCACAATCGCGTCAAAATCGAGCAACATCCTCGGAGTGACATCCTTCACATCCTTCGTTGTGACCTCAACGCCTCCTGATGCGATCCCCTTCTCGATGAGCTGGGCCATCTTCTTCGTATTGCCTGACCGAGAGTAATAGCAGACCAACGCCTTTGCCGTAGCCATCACCGACTCCACAGAAATGGCCGAACAGTCTATTAGTGATTTCCATCATCCCTGCTCGCGCGGCCGACGCAGCCGCCAAATCAACGATATCGAACCAGACACATTTCACAGGCATGGCATCGAATGGCAGACACAAAGCTTGAAATGGTTACCGATTCCTTGCCCCCATTGCTCAGGAATGCTAGCGACATGAGAGTCTGTAACCGATGCCGACAGGAAACAGAAGAAATGTTCTGTCCGAGCTGCCGGGTGCTCACCTCGATTCCCAGGGAAAGAAGGGAGCCGGCGACCTCCGTTGCAGGCGAAGTCTTCGAGTGCACGGTATGGCAGGCGCCGAATCGCTCAAGAGGCATCGAGGTTACCACTCATCAGAGAGACAAGTTCTTCTCAAGGGACACTGACATGGTAGTGCTGCACATAGAAGGAGTCAGGACGATAGCCAAACTGGGTCCCGCATTCTGGAAGAAACCCGCCGTGATCAAGAAGGCTGTCGGGGAGGACGGCAGGGAGAAACTCGCTAAATTCATTGAGAAACATCATCTGCTTCCTCCTGACCAATCATTGAAGGAAAAGGGCATCGTTGACACAGTGGTTTTTGAGGTAGCCATCCCTTCTGAGGAATTCAAGATCTCAGTTGCAGAGCGAGCGGAAGGAGAAAGCCCCCTCGACTAGACAAGCTTTAGTTCGCTGCCAACCTTTTCAAACGCCAATATCGCCTCATCAAGCTCCTCACGTGTGAGCGCGGCGTTCATGATCGTCCTTATTCTCGCGCTGTCTTTGGAGACCATGGGATGGACTATGGGGAGTGCGAACACCCCTAGATCGTACAGTCTTCTGCTGAAAACCTTGGCTGCAGCGCTCTCGCCGATCATTATAGGCACAATGGGAGTTTGGCTCTTGCCGGTATCGAATCCTGCGTTCTGGATGCCTCTTCTGAAGTAGTCGGTGTTCAGCCAGAGATTCTTCACGTGCTGAGGCTCTGTCTCGAGCACATCAACGGCCGCAATGCACGCAGCGGCCACTGCCGGTGGATGCGAACCGCTCAGCAGCCACGTTCTGGACTTGTTGAGGGCGAATTTCACCAGACTTTCGCTGCCGGAAACGTGGCCGCCTACCACTCCGAACGCCTTCGAGAACGTCCCCATTTCAACGTGGACATCATCGCGGTTCAGACCGAAGTGGGAGACTATGCCTCTGCCTCCTTCCCCCATCACGCCCTCACCATGCGCGTCGTCAACGTAGACCATCGCGCCGTGATCCGCTGCAATCCCAGAGATGTGGTCCAACGGAGCGATATCGCCATCCATGCTGAACACGCCATCCGTTATCAGCAGTATCCTGCGATAAGGCGGGGAATGCTCTTCCGCATTCGCCAGCACCTCCTCGAGATGGGCATGGTCGCAATGCTTGTACACGGCTCTGTCGGCCTTGGACAGCCTCACACCATCTATTATGCTGCCGTGATTCAACTCGTCGCTGACAATCAGATCCCCTGAATCGGCCAGCTGAGGTATCAGTCCGGCGTTCGCTGCGAATCCCGTCTGATACACAAGGGATGCCTCCGCCCTCTTGAACGCGGCTAAACGCGTCTCAAGCTCAGCATGAAGGTCCATGTTGCCCGCGATGGGTCTGACGGAGCCTGAGCCCGCACCATGGCTTCTTATTGCGGTGATTGCGGCATCCTTCACTTTCGGGTGGTTGCTCAAGTTGAGGTAGTTGTTCGAACATAGCATGAGTACGTCTCGACCGTCGACATTGCAGCGCGGCTGACTCGCACCTCCGAGCACCCTCAGCTTCCAATCGAGTTCCCGCTCTACGAGTGCCCGATACTCTTCTTCCATGAAGGAAACAGGATCTCTCTTCGTCATCATCTCACCATTCGGGAATCATCGAGACCTTCGCGGAACGTTTGGAGTGTATCAGCTCCATCCCTGATTCTATATCCCTTATGGGCAGCGTATGAGATATGATCATTGAAAGCTTCTCCCCGAAATGTTGGTTCTCAAGTATCCTGTTCATCTCATCCCAAGTCTCGAACATCTTCCTACCTGTAATTCCGTAGACGACAGCTGACTTGAAGGTGATCGCGTTGTTGATGTCGATCTTCACGGGATCAGGGTATAGGCCAAGAATCGAGGCTCTACCTCCTGGTGTGAGCACGTCGAGAGCCAATCTCAGAGCCGTCGACGAGCCGGACATCTCCAACGATACATCGACACCGTTCTCGTCTGTCTCGTTCATAACAGCGGACGCCAGTTGATCGTTGCCCAGCGAAGCGTCGAGCACGGCGTCCGCACCCATCTTGCCAGCCAAGTCAAATCTGACCCGCTCGCTGCCCATCTCGGACGCGATGACCTTTCTGGCGCCGAGCGTCTTGAGCATGGCAATAGCCATGAGTCCTATCGGTCCGCATCCGGCGACGAAAACCGTCATACCTCGAACATCATCAGCACATTCATTTGGCAAGACTGCGAAGGTGGCGTTACCCAACGGTTCAAGCAGGGAACCAAGCTTCGGGTCAAGACCTGGTGGAAGCTTCCTTGCGTTCATTGCGGGTATACGGATGTACTCTGCGAACACGCCATCGATATCGACTCCGAGGATGCTCATATTCCGACAGACATGCATCCTGCCGATTCTGCACTGATAACATTCCTTGTCTACGATGTGAGTCTCGGCCGCAACGATATCTCCTACCGAAACGCCATCCACATCCGAGCCTGTCTCAACGACCTCGCCGCAAGCTTCATGGCCTATTATCATCGGGAGTTTCTTGACCCGCCTTTCCGCCCAGTGGTTCCACTTCCATATATGGACGTCCGTGCCACATATGGAGCAGTATTTCATCTCAAGCAGTACATCTCCCGAACCGACGACTGGTTTCGGTACCGATTCTATCTCAGCGCCAGCCGCCCTTCGCCTCTTCACCACGGCATACATGCAACGCAGGCTCCGTTCGCAGATGTGGTGACGGTATTCCTGCTCTTAAGTGATTTGCCGGTACCAACAGGTAGATGCCTTGTACACTGGATAATTCATCTCTCAATATCCTCTCCGCCTTCCAACGCCTGCTGAACGGCGGAGTAGATGTCGGCCATGCCGTCATAGGTATCGCAACTGACCAGGCTGAAATCCATTATCGCCCCGACGTTGTCGATTGCCTGCAGGAACTCCAAGCTGATTTGGGTCTGGGCATCAATTGACTCATCGCATAGTGCGCTCCACAATGCCTGCGGATCATGACTCCACGTTTCCACTGTGTCGGCCTCCAGTTCCGACAGCAGGTCTGCCTTCGCGAGGACAGTCATCATGGGGATGGGAACCCTGAAGTGAACGGTCAGGGAGAGCAGCAACGAGGTCACCAAGCCGTTCGGATTCTTCACCAAAACGGGGTCGAGAAGGAACGCGAGCATGGACATCTCAGCGCCAATTCCATCGACGACAGCCCTGCTGCTCTGTCGGAAGGCGAAGAGTTCAAGCTGCCCGGGCGTGTCGAGCAATGCATAATCCGCGTCGAAACTGTTGATGACATCTGTCACCTCCCCTATATTGAGTGCCAGCATGTCTGCCGCGAGTATCTGAGCGCCGTTCGGGCCAAGCGAGTACTCCTTCATGATCTCCGAAATGTGGATCCAGTCCCTCACATCGACGTCCGGTTCGTAGGGAAGGGCATCGCAGCCAGGATCCAGATTCACCGCTATAGAGTCGTATCCCTCATTCTTCAGCCATTGGCCGAATGCGCTGGTTAGAGTGCTCTTTCCAGAGCCCGCAGTGCCCACGAAATAGAGGTTCTTCCGCGACAACTCATTTGCCTCCCAGGAACACTGGCAAATACACCCGAGACCGCCTCAGGTTCCAGGGAAGCGATTGGGTGTTCGACTCATTAAGCTTTTCTTGCGGCCGTCGCTCCGATGAAACGCACTTCTGCGTCTAATGATGGAAAGGCGGGCTCGAAGGGATTCGAACCCTTGACCCACCGGTATCTCCTATGAGTCCCGATGGGCTTCGCAGTAAGAGCCGGTTGCTCTACCTAGCTGAGCTACGAGCCCGCAAATCGGCAGTATATTCTTGCCGTTAATAAACCTATCGCGGTATGGACTTGGGCTCTAGTTGTCTGGCTAGACGAAAAACCATCAGGTGCAATGCGATAAAATCGTGACCCTTCGATGGTGCACGCCGCGAATTGAGGGCGTGATTGGTATCAGCCGTGTAACCCGTCGATGGCTGGGCATGAAGGGAAAGGGTTTAACAAGCGGATAGGCATTGCAGCTGAAGGATGCACGATTCCTCAATCGCGGTGCTTAGCAGTGGAAGCTGCGGCAATTCGATTCTGGTCTCTTCGGATGAGACCTCCCTGCTGGTCGATGCGGGGATATCATGCAAGGAGTTGGAGCGACGGCTCTCCTTGTTTGGAACCGATCCGTCACGAATAGACGCGATTCTCCTCACACACGAGCATACGGATCATAACAGAGGCGCCCAGAGGTTCTGCAGGACACATGGCGTTCCTCTCTACGGCACTGAGGGCACGCTGGCACTGACCCCCCACGACGATGCAAAGCGTGTGACATTGTCCCGACGCCGAGCTTTCGAAGTCGGCGACGTGTCGGTACAACCCTTCCCGGTCATGCACCTCGCAGCGGATCCCGTAGCCTACTCTTTGACCATTGACGAAGAAAAGTTGTCCATCGCCTCCGACCTTGGATGCCTCACAAAAGGTGTCGTGGATGAGATGACGGGGGCGACCATACTCATGATCGAGGCGAACTACGACGACGCTATGTTGAGAATAGGGAGCTATCCCAGCTTTCTGAAGAAGGCAATCCTGAGTGATCACGGTCACCTCTCTAACGACGGCGCGGGAGATCTGAGTATTCAAGCCGCATCCGATTCCCTGAGAGATATCGTGCTCCTCCACCTCAGCAAGGACAACAACAGATCAGACATCGCCAGAGACACGGTATCCAGCCGCATTGACGAGGCGATGCCGAATGTACGGGTTACTCCGACAGAGCATGGGTCTCACAGTGGGCCTTTCAGATTACGGTGACTCGATGACCCGTATCTTGCCATGAGACGCAAGCGCGTCAGCTATGCCCTTCGGAAGAGCTATCAAATCCTCCTTTCGAAGGGTGTAATCCTTGTCGACGCCAGCGAATGTGGGCACGTCCTCAAGGACACGTACCAACACGAGCGGCTTGGCATCATCTGTCTTCACCGATGAGGGCTTCTCCTCCTCTCCAGCTTCTGGCTCAACCGTTTCGGAAAGGCGCACAATATCCTTGGGATTTGAGAACCGCGGTCCGGAGCCCTCTATGTCCGCGTTGCTATCCCTATGGGCACCCAATACAGATACAAGGCTCGAGTAGAGAACAAGCTCATCCGGAGTGAGGTTGCCTGTTTCGGGGTTATCGCCCGCGACCTTCCTCAGAGCCAGGAGAGCGATTTTGCGCTGGCGCAGCTCGTAGATTCTCTTCGCCTTGTCGCTGGCCTTCTTAAGCTGGTCGCTGAGCATCATGCTAGTTTGCGAGCTGGGGTTCGTCGCGATCTCCCTCTCGTTCTCCTTGCGTAGGCTGCGGACATAGGAGCCCATCTTCTGATAAAGGTCTGGATCGACCTTGCTGAGCTGAGGTGAACCGTACTCCTGTCTGAAGAGCGCCATGATTTCCTCATATCCCAAGTCCCCCCTTTTTGCGGCCATCACTCGCCAATACATCAACTACGTATTTGATGCTTGTGCGGTCGGCATCGAAAAGGTTTTTGACAAGGGCCTTTTCTCTCGCTATTGTTGAAGATGCCCTCAGGCAGGTTCGTAGAGGCGACGGCGGGCGGATGTGTGATAGCAATTGACGTATCCCCCGAGGCAGGATCCACGGAGATCGTTGGTATCAATGAATGGCGAGGCACGCTGCATATCAGGGTTGGTGCAGCGCCAGTGAAGGGAAAGGCCAATGAAGAGCTCCGCAGAGTCTTGTCCGAGGCGCTCGGCCTGGAGAAGAGCAAGATCAAGATCATTAAAGGCGCGCGGTCGAACCGGAAGAAGGTATTTGTTGAGCTTCCCCCTGAAGATGTAGAACAGCGTTTGGGTCGATGCGTATGATGTCGCCAGAAGAGAGACTCGATCAGATCATGAGAATATTGGAAGAGCTGGAAGCACTCAGTGAGGAGATGCCGGTCATCGTCGAGGGGTTGAGAGATGTAGAAGCGCTTCAGCTGCTAGGCGTGAAGAAGAACGTCATCAGTCTCAGCAAGGGAATGTCGATCTTCGCATTCTGTGAATCACTCTCCAAGGAATGGAACTCGGTTCTGATACTCACTGACTGGGATAGGAAAGGAGGACGACTGGCCAGGAAGCTCAGGGAAGCTCTCATGGCGAACGGCGCGAAACCGATGGAGACCGTAAGAACGCGGCTGGCATATCTTGTGAAGAAGGAGGTCAAGGATATTGAGAGCCTCCCTACATATCTGAGGAGGTTGCGTCTCCAGGTCGGTATTCCATAGGCCGGTTCCTCTACTGCATGGATTGCATAGCACTAGGCCAAGGCCGACCTCCGCGCCAAACAGGAAAGAAGGCTTTTAATCATCGGATTGCCATGAAACACTTGCGATGCGCCAACAAGAGTGCCAGGCTCAGATGCTTTCGAAGCTTGGACTTGCATCCATCGAAGACCTCTTCGATGACGTGCCGAAGGACGTCCGAACGAAAGGACTGCATCTACCGGACGGCGTAGACGAGATTCGACTATCCCGAGGACTTCAAGAACTTCTCAGACCCAATAGGCCAGCTTCCGATTGGCTGAGCTTCCTCGGAGCAGGAGTCTACTATCACCACATACCTGCCGCGGTGAAGACCATCATCTCACGCTCGGAGTTCAGCACATCGTATACGCCGTATCAATCGGAGATCAGCCAGGGTATGCTCCAGGCGCTGTTCGAATATCAATCGTTCATGGTGGAACTCACAGGGATGGATATTGTCAACAGCAGCATGTACGACTCATCCACTGCGCTTGGAGAGGCCGTCCTGATGAGCCATCGGATGTCTGGCGGCAGCATATTCCTTTCAAGCAGAGCTGTGAGCCCTGAGAAACTCTCAGTCGCGCAACTGTACGCGAAAGGTGCTGATGTCACGGTAGACACCGTGGACTACGATCGAGAATCCGGGTTGATTGACATCAACGATCTCGAATCGAAGGTTACCGATGACGTTACCGGGTTCTACTTCGAGACGCCGAACCTCTTCGGTGTACTAGAGTCCGAATGGAAGACTGTCCGCGAGATACTGGGCGACAAAGCCGTTGTCATAGGCGTGAACCCTCTTGCCCTGGCAGTAATGATGCCACCGGGAGAGATGGGGGCAGACATAGTCGTAGGCGACGCGCAGCCGTTGGGCGTCTCCATGAGCCTCGGAGGGCCCTCGATAGGCTTATTCGGCTGCAGAGCGGAACACCTCCGCAAGATGCCGGGACGCATCGTTGGGATGACTGAGGATGTCGAAAGAACGCGCTCCTTCTGTATGACGCTTCAAACCAGGGAGCAGCACATACGACGCAGCCGAGCCACCTCGAACATCTGCACCAATGAAGCACTCCTTGCCGTTGCCGTCGCGGCTCATATGGGACTTCTCGGCAGGACTGGCCTCAGGAAGACCGCCCTTGAGAATCTCACCAATATGAAAGAACTCGCAGCAGGAATCGATTCACTCGATGCATTCTCCGCGCCTGTGTTCGATTCTCCGCATTTTAACGAGTTCGTCATTAGATCGCCCGTCGGAATCGACCGTTTGAACGAACACCTGATGACAAAGAAGATACATGGCGTGCTGGCAATCGACAGATGGTTTCCTGAATTGAAAGACTGCGCCCTTGTCACAACCACTGAAATGCACACACCTGAAGACCATAGAAGACTGATTGACGCGATGGGGGCGATCCGATGAGATATCACCAGGCGATTCATGATGTACCGCTTATATTCGAGGGGTGCAACGAAGCCGTCCCCCAAGATATCGAATCCGAGCTGGATGGGCTACTGCCGAGGAATCTCCAGCGGGCGCGGCTGGATCTGCCCGACCTCCCTGAGAGGGAGGTTGTGAAGCATTTCGTGAACCTCTCGCAGATGAATTTCGGAGTGGACAACGGCATGTATCCGCTCGGCTCGTGCACTATGAAGTACAACCCGAAGATATGCGATGACATCTCATCATTGGAGACCGTCGCGAACATGCATCCGCTCCAAGATGCGTCGACAATGCAGGGCGCTCTCGCACTGATGTTCGAGCTCGAGGGCATGCTATGCGAAATAGGCGGAGTCGATGCAGTGACGCTGCAGCCTGCCGCGGGCGCGCACGGGGAGTTCACCGGCATGCATATCGTTAGGGCATTCCATGAGTCGAAGGGAGAGGAGAGGCATGAGGTGGTGCTCCCAGATACAGCCCACGGCACAAACCCTGCCAGCGCTGCTATGGTGGGCTATGATGTGCTCGATCTCCCTTCCAAGGATGGATGCGTCGACCTGGAAGCACTCAATGCGGCTGTCTCGGATGATACGGCAGCATTCATGCTGACGAATCCCAACACCCTCGGACTCTTCGAGAAGGAAGTGCGCGAGATCGCAGGTGTTGTGCACGATGCGGGCGCACTCCTCTACTACGACGGCGCGAATCTGAACGCCATTATGGGAAAGACATCACCGGGAAAGATGGACTTCGATATAGTCCACTTCAATCCGCACAAGACCTTCGCGACCCCGCACGGAGGGGGAGGACCTGGAGCGGGGCCAGTGGGCGTGAAGAAGGATCTGGAGAGATTCCTGCCAGTTCCCAGAATTGTCAGAAACGAAGAGCGTTTCGAGCTTGATTATGACAGGCCCGACAGCATCGGCAAGGTCAAGGTGTTCTATGGCAACTTCGCAGTTTTGGTCCGCGCCTATGTCTACATCAAAATGCACGGAGGGAAAGGTCTGGAGCGTGTGTCGGAACTGGCAGTACTCAACTCGAACTATCTGAAGCAAGGGCTCACGGAGATGTTCGATATGCCGTACGGAGATCTCAGAAAACACGAGTTCGTGCTCAGCGGAAAGAAGCTCAAAGAACGGGGCCTCAGAACTATGGATTTCGCCAAGAGACTGCTTGATTATGGCTTCCATGCGCCCACCGTCTATTTTCCCCTGATTGTCGAGGAGGCCCTTATGATTGAGCCGACCGAGACGGAAACCAAGGATACTCTGGACGCATTCATCGAAGCCTGCGGAAGAATACTATCGGAAAGCCCGGACATCGTACGCAGCGCACCCCACAACACCGCAAGACGACGAATCGACGAGGTGAGGGCTGCAAGGGACATGATACTCAGCTGGAGAAGTTACCGAGAGAAGACCCAGAGCATATGACAGCGGAAATCTCGCCGCTACTGGCCACGGTCGAATCGGGCACAGATGAGCGTCCTTGAGCCAGTCACACCCTGTACGCTGCGCATCTTCTGTAGGACTACGTCGCACAGCTTGTCGTAGTCTTCAGTTTCCATCCTCGCGATGATGTCGTACTGGCCGAATAGCTGGTGAGCCTCTGTCAGCTCTGGGAGATCCCTTATCTGTTCGACCACGTAATCCTCCTTTCCCGTGGCCGTCGTTATCAAAACGTATGCCACTACCAGCGAATCACCTTAGGAATTAGGTAAGCGTCTTGTCTCTACTTATACTCTGTCAGCGGAGGTAATCAACCTTTCCAGCGACCGTGGCGCCCTCGTCGCAGGAACATGCAAGCACTCAGCATCTTCAGCCCGGAAACAGTTATCTACAACGCCAATCAATCCGAATCTCCAGACATGGCAGCGTTTATAGTGGTGGAGGGCATCGATGGCTCAGGCAAGAGCACCGCCGCCAAATCCCTCGCGGAACGAGTGAAAGGGAGAGCGGTTCTGACGCGAGAGCCCACCGACTCCTGGATAGGCAAGGCAGTAAGAGCGGGCGAGAAGGGCGAGGTGAGCCCGTACCTGGACGCGCTCTTGTTCATGGCGGACAGAGCTCAACACACTCTGAGCATCAAGGGTTGGTTGGATGAGGGGAGGACTGTCATATGCGACAGATATTATCATTCGACGGTTGCCTATCAGACGGCATATCTCAAGGGACGCTCGCTCGGAGACAATTTCGACTGGCTGCTCGAAGCCAACTTGCGGATATCGGCATCGCCGGATACGACCTTCTTGCTCGTTCTCGATCCAGAGAAGGCCATAGAGAGAGCTGGAGGGAGAGGCGATTTCTCCAGATTCGAGCGACTCGAATTCCTTAAAGATGTTCAGGAAACCTACGAGAGGCTCGCGCAACAGGACAAATCCATCATCAGAATCGACGCTGAGAAGACGCCAGAGGCAATCGTGGAGAGCATGCTTGAGCACATCGAAGGCAGGAAGATTTAATATATCAAGAAGCCTGGGATGTCAGCGAATGCACCCCGCAGATGACCTCAGGTGTTCGAAGAGCGAGAAGTTGAAAGGACGCCGCATCGTCCTTGGAGTGACGGGTAGTGTCGCTGCTGTCGAATCCGTTAAGATCTGCAGGGGGCTTGTCAGACACGGCGCGGACGTGCGAGTTGTGATGTCCGCGGACGCTCGGAAGATCATTCACCCATATTCGTTGGAATTTGCGTCCGGCAGACCCGTCGTAACCGAAATAGATGGCTCGGTTCAGCACGTCGCCATGTGCGGCGCCGTGCCGGATCGTGCGGACATGCTTCTGATTGCACCTGCGACCGCGAACACCCTATCGAAGATCGCTTGTGGCATCGACGACACGACCGTAACGACTTTCGCGACAACCGCTCTCGGCACTGGAATACCGACAATGGTCGTTCCCGCGATGCATGGCACCATGATGCAGCACCGAATTGTCCTCGAGAACATTGACCGTCTTAGAGAAGCAGGTGTTGTGGTGATCGAGTCCAAGGCTGAGGAATCGAAGGTCAAGATGCCATCAGTGGAGGAGATAGTGACTGCGGTCATCTCCAGAATCGGGCGAGGAGATATGCGAGGCATCAAAGTGCTGGTGGTTGCAGGATCGACCGAAGAGCCTTTGGACGACGTTCGGCTGCTCACAAACAGGAGTTCGGGAGAAACTGGCATCGAGCTGGCCACAGCAGCGTATGAGAGAGGCGCGCGTGTTGAACTCTGGATGGGCAGATGCGAAGCGATGATTCCGAGCTACCTTACAGTCAGGAGGTTTTCGAGCACGAGGGATCTGAAGGGCATGATCGACGACATGCCCCACATGGACATAGTGTTGTTTCCCGTGGCGGTATCGGACTACACAACAGACCCCACCCCGGGTAAGCTACCATCGACGGATGATTCGATCACTCTGACGCTGAAGAGGACACCAAAGCTCATTGACAGGGTCGAGGGAGGTACTGTCGTGGGCTTCAAGGCGCAGTCGGAAATCGGGGACGCGCAGCTCGTTGAGGAAGCTGTTGAGCTGATAAACAGAGCGGGCTGCTCGTTCGCTATCGCAAACCGAATTGAGGAAGTCAGGACCGGAACGACCAGAATTCTCATCGTCGAGGCCGATGGCTCTGCCAAAGAGGTTCTTGGCAGCAAGGCAAAAGCCGCCGACGTGATTCTCGACCGAGCGCTGAAAGAATGAAAGCAACGAAGGCGAAGGCGTTCTGCCCAGGGCATGTGACTGGCTTCTTTGAAATCCTCAGATCGCAAGACCTCCTGTCGTCTGGCTCACGAGGCGCTGGAATATGCACAAACTTGGGAGCAACGACTGAAATGACCGTTGAAGACTCGAAAAACAAGACCATCGAGGTACACATCAACGGCGAGAGGAGAGAGGCTGCAACCACGGTCAGAGCCATCGACACGCTTCTGGGAAAGCGAACAGCCTCAGTACTGGCATCCACAGTACTCGACCTGCCTGAGAGCCAGGGCTTCGGCATGAGCGCAGCTGGAACACTCTCCGCCAGCCTTGCGATGTGCAGCATACTCCAACTGGACAGAGTCGCCGCGTTCGAGGCAGCACACTCAGCTGAGATCGAATGCGGCACAGGCATGGGAGATGTTTCCGCGATCCATTGTGGTGGCGTAGTCGTCAAACAGGTCGCTGGACTCCCACCGAAAGGCAAGGCGCGCCGTATTGATGGAAATCCGGAGGTTGTCCTTGCAGTGCTGGGAGATCCGTTCAGGACCTCAGATGCCCTGGCGGATACAGAACTTGTCAACCGGGTTAACCGAGAGGGCGCATGGAGAGTCGGCGATCTCCTACGGGAGCCTACCATCACCAATTTCATGCGGCTCTCGCAATCGTTTGCAGACGACACTGGCCTTGTTTCCGAAAAGGTTCGAGCCGCCATAGACTCGGCCTCCGCTGTCGGCATTGCCAGCATGGCCATGCTCGGCAATTCCGTCTTCGCCGTCGGGCAGACGGGCGCGCTCGAATCCGCCCTATCTCCATTCGGAAGGACTTATAAATGCGGCGTCGACATCGAAGGCGTTCGCCTTGTCGACGACTGATGCCTGATGTAAGTTGGTCTACTCGTAGAGGGTGAAGAGCCGGTCGTCGCAACCGACATCGAACAATCCTATCCTGGCACCGCTGTCCAGCCATCCATGCGCGTAGTTCACGCAAGCGAAGGCGTTCACCATCTCGCCCTTCCTTGCGAATTCCTTGGCATCGTCCATATAGGATCGAGCCATCGTCAGGAAATCCTCCGCGAGCCGCCTGTTGAACGACCTCTCTGGAGCAGCCACCTTCAGCTTGGCGAGTGCAGTCGTCGTAAGGGCCATGTACTTATCGAGGCGCTCGTGCGTTATCGTGTTTTCGCCATCGCCCATTCGGCTCACATCCGTTTGTGTGGAACTATCTCGACGCTCTCGCCTCCGTGCTGTGACTCTCTAGGTCTTATGTCCACAAAGAGCGGCATCGAGACGCCGCCACCCGTCACTATCGCGGTGCCGATTGGCAGGCGCTGTATCTCTTCTTCCATCCCCTCGGTCAATCCCTCAATGGAAGACGCTATGGCCTTGATGTCGTTCGGATTGTTCACCTTGAGTATGATCTGCGTGTTGCACTGGCTCAGGACATTCTTGTCCACTTTGGCGGGTCTCTGCGATATCACCAGCAAGCCGAGCCCGAACTTCCTGCCCTCCGATGCGACCGTCCGAAACACTTTGGAGCAAGCTACTTGGCCCTGTTGAGGACAGAAATTGTGGGCCTCTTCCACCACCAGCATCATGGGTGGTATCTTCCCCACCTTCCTCAGCTCGAACAAAGCGTTGCCTATTCTGTTCACTATGAGCTCCTGCATGTCCGGAGGAGTACCCCTGAGGTTGATGATCGTGGTCTTGCCCTTCTGAATGAGCTCATCTATCTTCGTGCCCTGTTCAGCGAACACCTCTATTTCGTTCAGGTACTCGAGCTCGGTTATGAGCGCCCCACTGGATTGCTCGTTGTTGGCCTCCAGCACGGCAATGATGTCCGCAATGGAGAAATTCTCCTTGGTGTCTCTAAGAGTGTCTATAGCCCGCCTGAGCATCGTCAAGTATGAACGGACGTTCTTCGTGTTTGTGAGTCCCAGTATGTCCCTCGCATCGAGGTTGTGCAAAGTGAATTTGAGCGGATGCGCATGCTTGTTGAGATTGGTGTCCGTGGCGAACTCAAGGATCTTATCCGCATATCCTCTCGGTTTGATATGGAAGTCTCTGTGCGTCTTCTTGATCGAGCCCTTCTTCCTCATCGAGGAGTATTCTCCGTGTGGATCGATGACGCACACGGTTACCTTCTGCTTCATGAACTCCTCTATGAGAGCCCCTGAGCAGTACGATTTCCCCCCTCCGGTCTTGCTGAGTATACATACGTGCTTCTGCACGAGCAGATTGATATCAAGCTCCACTCTGACATCGTGGCCCGAAAGCAGTCCTACGTAGGCGCCTGTGTCAGTGTGCTCCTTGATGCCCACGACGTCCTTGATGAGCTCCTCCTGTGCACGGTATACCTCCTCGCCTGCAAGCAATGGAGTTCTCGGAGCCTGCAGGAGATTCCTGTCGTCGCGGTAACCCACTATTGATACGGTCGCGATCTCCTTCTCCTCGATCTCCACTGGCGCGCCGTGCCTCATCGACTTAACGCCGTCGGTCGTCAGGTTTGTCTTGCGCTCAATCTCTGAGACCTGACCCAGCACGAAGCCGTGTATCTTGTGCCTGACCTGAACGAACTCCATCTTCTCGAGAGGGGCTGTGATTACCATGTTGAACCTGAGTGTTCCGACGTTTCCGTAGATGACTCCGACCGCCTCGAGTCCTCCATGATGACTGGTGCGAGCAGTCTTGGAGCGATGCCTGGCAGGTGCATCATTCGCGGCTCCCTCATCTGCTTCTGAGAACCCATCATCGGCTTCTGAGGTCGATAGGTCAATCTGGTCAGTGCTAGGGTTCAAGGGCATCCCATCTCGATTTCCCAATATGACGATTTCTTCTATTAATGCTTTCGTCAGACCGCCCAGGCACGTCCATGGCGTCAACTTATATGAGAATGGAAGACGTTGTCAGCGGCCGATACAATGCACGTCGTCGGAGGCTCTGCATCTAGAACGCTTGCGGGGGAACTCACGAAATCGCTCGAGGCCGTTGCCTCGAGCGTGGAGGTCACCAGATTCCCGGATGATGAGTGTTATGTGCGTGTTGACGATAACCTCGATGGTGAGGAGGTAGTGGTTGTTCAGACTGCCTGGCCTGATACCAACATCATCGAGCTCATGCTGCTTTTGGACGCTGTGCGCGAGATGAATCCCTCATCGATCACCACGGTCGTTCCATACTTAGGGTATGCGCGACAGGACAAGAAGTTCAAGGACGGCGAACCTGTGAGTGCACGAGCGCTGGCCCGAATCATCCAATCACAATCTGACAAGTTCTTCACGGTCGATGTACACGCGGCCAGCGTGATGTCATGGTTCGACAGAATACCTGCGAAGAACGTCTCCGCCCATTCGGAGATAGGCAGGTTTCTCAAAGGACGCGGAGTCGAGCTCGTGTTATCTCCTGACGAAGGGCGGTGGGAGAACGCGAAGGAGGTGGCGGACGTCGTGGGCTGTCAGGCCGACTTCCTGGTGAAGGAGCGGCTTGACGGTGAAACGGTCAGGATGACGCCGAAATCCCTCGATATCGCTGGTATCAAGGTGGCCATCGTCGACGACATCATATCAACCGGCGGCACCATAGCGAAGGCGTCGGAGCAGCTGAGGGGCGGAGGGGCAGCGAGCATCATAGCCATGTGCACCCACGGCGTCTACGCTGGCAACGCCATACCGCGACTGAAGGACGCCTGCGACGAAGTACATTCCACGGACACGATCGAGAATCCGACGAGTTCGGTGAGCGTCGCCCAGGAAGTTGCGAACGCCATAAGAAACGGGTGAGGAGAGACCAAAAGGTAAATGTACACGCCTTTGACTCTCGAGGCTGACATCATGAAGAAGGCCGAGGATTTCAGCGAATGGTACAACGAGATCGTGGAAGAGGCCAACCTGACAGACAAGCGCTACCCGGTCAAGGGGATGAACGTTTGGACGCCCTACGGGTGGAAGATAATGCGGGCCATAGACACTCACATTCGGGAGGAGTTCGACTCCACGGGCCACGACGAGGTGTGCTTCCCCCTGCTCATACCGGAGGACCAGTTCGCCAAGGAGAAGGAGCACATCAAGGGCTTCGACGCAGAGGTCTTCTGGGTTACCCATGCGGGACTGACACCTCTCGATGTCAAGCTCCTGCTCAGGCCTACGAGCGAGACGGCGATGTACCCGATATTCTCGCTGTGGGTACGGTCACATGCAGACCTTCCGTTGAAGACATATCAGATCGTGAACACCTTCCGCTACGAGACCAAGCAGACCAGGGCATTCATAAGAGTCAGAGAGATACATTTCTTCGAATCCCACACGTGCCACGCGGACTTCGAGGACGCTGAGAGGCAGGTGAGTGAAGACTATGACATCCTCAAGCGGCTCGCCAGGAAATGGTGCCTTCCATACAAACTGCTCAAGCGAACGGACTGGGACAAGTTCCCGGGTGCGGCGTATACTGTGGGCATCGACACTGTCCTCCCGAACGGAAGGACCCTGCAGCTGGGATCAATCCATCAATACAGAGACAACTTCTCAAAGCCGTACGAGATCAAGTACGAGGACGACGATGGTCAGCACAGATATGCCCACCAGACGACTTTTGGCATGAGTGAGAGACTTGTCGGAGCCGTCGTTGCTGTCCATGGCGACGACAAAGGTCTCGTGCTTCCACCCGACATCGCCACGATTCAGATTGTGGTCGTGCCAGTGCTCGCCAAAGGCGCTACTGAGGCGGTCTCCGAAGCTGCCAGTAAGCTCACGGACGAGCTGAGGCAAGCGGGAATAAGGGCCCATCTCGATGAAAGAGACATCAGACCCGGAGCCAAGTACTACGACTGGGAGTTCAAGGGCGTGCCTCTTCGCCTCGAGTTGGGAGTGAGAGACATGGACAAAGGAATGGTAACGGTCGTTCGGAGAGATACAGGGAAGAAACAGCAGATTTCCAGAAAGGGCGTCGCAGACTCGGCAAAAGCCGCTCTCGGAGCGATATCAGAGGATATGCTGGCGATTGCACAGACCACAATGGATGGACGCATCGAGACTGTTGACACTCTCGATCATTTGCCGGATAGTATGGTGAGAGCAGGGTGGTGTGGAAGCGAGGAATGTGGACACAAGATTGAGGACATCACCCAGCGGGACATAATCGGAACGCCAATAGAGGATGAAGGGTTCAAGGGTTTATGCGTCGTCTGCGGAAAGCCCACGACAACGCCGGTCTATGTCGCAAAAGCCATGTGACGAGACAATTCTGTGATCTCCAGCTTAGCCTCATCTTCATCATGAGCTGGCAAAACCACAGCCGGCCCTTGAAAGCAGATAGTCCAGCTCACGTGGTCGATGGCCTCTTCTTTCGAAAAAGAAGGATGCCTATAACGCCAAAGCATATGAGCGGGGCGTAGATGGTGTAGATGCCGATGTTTCCTCTGTCAAAAGGATACCATGTATCGTACGCCAGCGCCCATCCCCAATACACGATTATGCCCAGTGCCAAGAGCGCGACAGAGAATGCGAACGCCGCCTTTCTCTGGAACTCGGCTCCTTCGCCGTCTGCCATCATCGCGGCCAAGGTATTGGCTATATAAATTGCTTGTGGCTCCGTGCCTAGTCAATGAAGAGGCGGATAGCGAGCACGGCCAGTCATACAATCAACAGAAACAGCATGAATGCGACGAAGAACATCAAGAAAATCAACAAGAGAGACCAGAAGCTGCGTCGTTCGATCCCGGCCCCCCATCGGTTCATGCGCATATGGAACCTGTAGGGCATCTTCGGAGGCACAGGGGGGATGCCGGTCATGGGTTCATCTACAGCCTATAGGATTATCATAATTGCCCTGGAATGCCTATCCTCGGCAAAGGAATCAGCCTGGAGGAGCGGATGTTCCTATTTTGAGAAACTCCTCCTCGTCCTTGAGAGCCATCTCGAAGATCGACAGGCTCTTTTCCACCTGTGCTTTTGATATGCATAGCGGTGGAGCGATCCTGAATACGTTGCCGTAGTTGCCAGAGGTTATTGTCATAAGACCGTTTCGCCAACACTTGCCCTGGATGGTAGTGGCTTCGTGAGGCTCCTTCGTGTACTGGTTCTTGACCAGCTCGACGCCGATCATAAGGCCCCTGCCTCGCACGTCACCGATGATCTCCCTCCGCTGCTGCATCTCCCGCAGCAACTTCATCGTGTACGCTCCCAGTTTGGCGGATCGCTCAGCGAGGTTCTCCTCGATAATCGCCTGGACGTGCGCAAGGCCTGAGGCCATGGTGATCGCATTCCCGCCGAACGTCGACGAATGAGAACCTGGTCTCCACTTCTTCATTATCTCGTTCCTGGCTATTATCGCGCCCAGAGGCACCCCGCCTCCGAGTGCCTTGCCCATAACGAGTATGTCGGGAACGACATCGAAGTGCTCGCACGCGAACATCTTGCCCGTCCTCGCGAATCCCGTCTGCACCTCATCTGCAATCAGAAGCGCTCCCTGAGCCTCGCAGATCTTCTTCAGCCTCGGCAAGAACTCCTTCGGAGGGACGATGTAGCCACCCTCGCCCTGTATGGGCTCGACGATGATGGAGGATATCTGTCCGGTCGGACCTCCCAGCTCGAGGACCTGATTCTCTAGATAATCAGCACACCAAAGCCCGCATTCGGGATAGGTCTGCTTGAAAGGACACCTGTAGCAGTATGCGAAGGGCGTGAACACGACACCGGGCAGCAATGGACCGTAGCTGTATCTGAGTTTGAGTCTGCTTGTCAGTGAAAGGCCGGCGCCGATTCTTCCATGATACGATCCGAAGAACGCAACATGCTCGTTCCGTTTTGTGTAGTACCTCGACAGCTTGAACGCAGCCTCTACCGCTTCCGCGCCGCTGTTTCCGAAGAAGGTGCCCTTCAAGGCCTTCCCGGGGGATATCTCATGGAGAAGCTTCGCGAATAGCGCCTCCTTCTCGAAGTACGCATCGTTGGCCATTGAGTGAATGAGCTTGGCCGCCTGCTCCTGGATCGCCTTCACGACCTTGGGGTGGGTCCAGCCAGCGTTTTCCACGCCTATCCCGGCTGTGAAATCGAGCAGGACATTGCCATCGGCGTCCATGACAGACGCGCCTGAAGCCTTCTCGAACGTGAAAGTGAAACATCTATCGTAGGCGTAGGAGACGTATTCCCTATCGATCTTGATGATAGCCTTGCTCTTCGGTCCGGGCGCTCTGACGACGAGCTTCGGCGCTTCTCTTGCCCAATCGGCAACCCAATCGGGCAGCGGAAACTCCTCTTCAAGGATGGTCGGCTCCTTTTCGGTCCGATCCATCTTCTTGGTTTTCGGCGCCTGTGCACTCTCGCCCACGGCCTCCTTCTCGACCATCTCACTCATCCCTCATTCCCCCGAGCCTCGCTCAATGCCAACGCGCCCTCGGGGCAGGCCTTAATGCATTTCGGCTCGCCGCCACATAGATCGCACATGTAGGCGGTCTCGACGCCAAACTCGCCCTCGAAGAAGACTCCATCATATGGGCAACGCGGGATGCATGCCATGCAGGCAAAGCATCTGTGCTCGTCGAGCGTCCAGTACTTTCCCTCTTCGACGAATTCAAGAAGAGCGGACGGGCAGACGTCGCTTGGGGGACACTGATCACAATGAACACAGACGATCGCTTTGTATGTTTCACCAGTCTTCTCGATCTTGATTCTCGATTTGCCTGTTGCCACGGTGGATTTCTTGGACGCGATGCATGCCTTCTCGCATTCCCCACATCCGTTGCACTTGCCAGGGCTGAACACCAGCCCGAATTTCACCGTTCGATCGCTCATCTGCGCACCACTCTGAATTACCAAACCCACAACAATCCATGAGGTCTGGCATTGTCAGGAAGCCAAGGCTCCTCGCCGTTTCGGATAAAGAACTGATGGCATATATATTCTTGGAGACCGAGGTATTTCAACATTGGCTTTGTACAGTTTGCGAGGGTGCTTTATGGAGATTTTTCAGCCAATACTCGGTAATCGTTGAATTTTTCACATTTGACCGATGACTGTCGTGAGCCTTTCGACCACATAGATATCGACTATGAAAGTATTTTGAAAACAGGAAACACTATATTATTCTATATATATTATTACAGTTCTAAATACGGTCGGCTATACTTGCGCATGCATGCAGAAAAACGGCGGAATGGCCCGATGAGGTGAGCATCAGCCACCACATCTGGCCGTCGGGTTTGTTCACTTCAAGTAGTCGAGACGCGCCGCGATGTCTCCCAGGCCCGAATCCTCCAGTGTCTTCTTCGTGGGCCGACCATCTTCGTCCCAGCCCCAGAGCTGGTAGTACTCTGCGAGCATCTTGTCGAAGGATTCGCGCGGGACAGCCTTGCCAGCGGTCTTACCGCTCGGCAGCGGCTCGGTTTCCATCCTCTCGGGCATGTCATCGTCCTTCTTCGAGAAACCTTCTCTCACGTTGAATGCCCTGACGAGGTTCCATACGCGCGTTCCCACGGCTACCAGCCAGCTCTCGTCGGCGGGTTGACCCGTGACTGCAGTGTAGTACTTCGCCATGCCCTCCGGGCTTACACCATAGAAGTCGCAGAAGACCATGCTCCACTTGTAGCTCTTCATGATCTGCTCTTCGTGGCATATCGCGGCCTTCCCTTCGGTGCTCCATGGATCACCGTCGCCATAGGCATCCGAGGCCACAGGCCAGGCTCGGTTGTGGTCTGCGCCCCTGTCCGATGTTGCATAGGCGAGGGCCATCCCGATCGAGCCCCTGGGATCGTAGGCAGGATACTCGGAACCCTTGGCATGCACGACCAACTTCTCCGTGTCCTTGCCGATCTTCCTCGCTGCGAGCAGGGTTCCCTCTGCCAAAAGGTCGCCTATCTTCGACTTCCGTTCTGCGATCATCTCGGGCATCTTGGCGTACGCTTCCTCATTGCCGAACTTGAGTTCGAGGCCTCCTGTGTCCTCGTTGGTGATGATGCCCTTCTCGTAGATGTCCATGGCGAAGCCGACCGCCGCCCCTGCTGAGATCGTGTCGAGCCCAAGCCTGTCGCATTCCTCGGCGAATTTGACGACTGCCTCGATGTTCCGTATGCCGCAGTTCGATCCGGCGAGACCAAGCGTTTCGTATTCCGGCCCTTCGGTCGACGCTCCCTTGAACGCCCCATCCTTGACCTTCGCCCAGCTCCCGCATGCGATGCCGCATCCGAAACAGGCTTTCTTCCTGACGAATACCCTCTTCTTCAGGGCGTCGGAGTCGATTCCCTGGTATCCGTCAAACTGGCCGCTGTGCCAGTTATTGGTCGGCAGGATCGCAGCATCCTGACTCATGTCGACGATGATCGGCGTTCCGTCCGTCACCAGGCCGGCGTGCTCGGGGTTCTCTACGACGTCCTTCAGAAGCATCTCCTTTGCCATCTTGACGAACTCGTCCATCTTCGGCACTTCTACACCGAGGGAGCCCTTCGCCACCACCGCTTTGAGGTTTTTCGAGCCGAAGACTGCGCCAGCGCCACCGCGCCCGGCATTCCTGGTTATGTCCGATGTGACGCCTGCTATCCTGGAGAGCTTCTCACCAGCCTGACCTATGCCGGCGACCCTGGCGGCCTTCTCACCAACCTCCTCTCTCAGCAGCTCCTCCGTCTTGAAGATGTCCTTTCCCCAGACGTTCTTAGCATCGCGTATCTCAGCCTTGCCGTCGTTGACCCAGAGATAGCTGGGCTTCGGCGCTTTTCCGTTCATGATCACCGCGTCGAAGCCTGCGTATTTCAGCTCTGGACCGAAGTATCCACCTGCATAGGTGTCGAGGAATGTGCCGGTCAGCGGAGACTTCGTGATGATCGCATATCGGCTTGTAAGAGGTACCATCGTCCCCACGAGCGGACCAGTCCATATCGACAAGACGTTGTCCGGTGACAGGGGATCCGTTCCTGGCTTGAGCTCTTCAAACAGATAGCGTGCACCGAGACCTTTGCCTCCGATGAACTCCTTCGCCCATTCACGGTTCAGCGGTTCAACGGATGTCTTCTCGTTCGAAAGGTCGACTCTCAGAACGTTTCCTGTATAACCATCGGCCATTACAATCACCTCTTGAGAACTCCCTTGGGGCACACCTCTATGCACTGAGGCGTTCCTCCGCATAGGTCGCACTTGATGGCGTACGATTCAGAGGGGTCCAGCCAGCATCCTTCGTACGGGCACACCTCGACGCACATTCCGCAGCCAGTGCACTCTTCTCTGTCGACGTAGTACGTTCCTAAAGCTTCGTTGAGCTTGATCGCTTCTGCAGGACACTCTTCCACGCATGGATGTTCGTCGCATTGAGTACAATAGCTCAGCTTGACCTCACCGGGTTCTGGGTAAAGGTCCATCACGTTCATCATAGACTCGCTAGGGTTGAACTTGCCCACATGTGAGGCCGAACATACAAGTGCACACAACTGGCAGCCCGTGCATTTCTCAACCTCTGCCTTCAAGCCTTTGCTCATCACAGATTTCCTCCCAAATCAGAGTGCTCATACGAGGCTCGGCGGAAGTGAGACGTCGAATACGGCTCTTGCCAGAATCTGGCCATTCCCCTTGCGGCCGACCTCAATAGAGTCGCCCATAGGAACGGCGAAGGCGTATTAGTTATTGTCGGTTTTTCATTCGAACGCCAGTCTCTCAGACAATCTTTCGAAATCGAAGGCAAATTACGGGAAAGCGTTATGTTCGGCTATTCCTATCGCCGGGTGGAGCCGCCGCCTGACGCAATTCAAATAGGGATGCGAGCATATGACATCGGCGATTCGCAGGGTATTCGGCATGTTCTCGCTCAGAAAGGGAAAGGGAGCTTCGCGAGCGAAAGAATTGCAGATTGACACAGAGGAACTCACATACTCCAGTGATGAAGAGGCGTTCGAGTACAGAGACCAAAGGCTCGAGAGGACCGTCACGGAGGAGGATCTGTCAACGATAGAGAACCTACTGTTGAAGGCAGACCTGAGGCCTCTCCCCCGGTGCCCTGAATGCGGCACCGCTGTCGGAAGTAGCCAGCGCAGCTGTCACACCTGCGGGGAGAGCCTCAGGAACGTGCTGTGACAACTCCGTGAATGTGTATCGTTCTGCTGTTCATGGGAATTTGTTGGGTGATCGTCTTGATCGAGGAGGGTTCGAGGGTTTTACTCATCGACGACCGCGGGAGAAGGCATCTCCTTGAAGCCGCGCAGGGTATGATCGAGGTGCGTTCGCTCGGTGTCGTCGACGGCACCTGCATATGTCATTCGTCCTACGGCGACACCATCACAGTTGGAACGCGACGTCTGCTTCTGGTCCGACCTTCGCTGAAGGACATCCTGTCGACGGTCGAAAGAAAGGCCCAGATAATCCTGCCGAAGGATGGATTCACGATCCCACATCATCTGGATATTGCGTGCGGCAGCAAGGTCATCGAAGGAGGCGTGGGCTCAGGCGCGCTTACCATCGTGCTCCTTCGGTCGGTCGCTCCAGAGGGGAAGGTGTATTCCTACGAGCTCAGAGAGGATCACGCATCCGTTGCCAGGAGGAACGTCCGAAGGGCGGGGCTTGAGGGATGCTGGGAGTTGAGGATTGCTGATGTGTGCACCGCACGCATAGACGAGGAGGTGGACGCCGCCGTCCTGGATATGCCGAACCCATGGGATGCCGTGGAGAACATGCATCGAACGCTCAGACACGGAGGACATCTCTGCTGCTACGTTCCAAACGCGAACCAGCTCGAGTCGACCGTCAGCTCGATGCGTTGCTGCGGTTTTCGCGAGGTCGTCTCGATCGAGAATCTCCAGAGAGAGATGCTGGTCCACGAAGGCGGCGTGAGGCCCAGCTCCGAGATGGTCGGACACACAGGCTACCTCGCTTTCGGGCGGAAGCTGTGAGATTCGCGGGCAGAGGAGGCTCCGACCGTAAAGCTAAGTACACGCAATCATAATGCCGTCAGCGGTGACCGTATCATGGCAGTCGCTGAGGTCAGGGTCACGCTGAAGAAGGGGGTGGCTGACCCAGAGGGAAGGAACACCCTGAAGGCCCTTGAGTTGCTCGGGTTCGAAGGCATCCGTGAGGTGCGCAGCGTGAAGGTGTTCGAGGTCGAGATGGGGGGCAGGAAGACGGAGGTCATGAAACGCGTAGAGGAGATGTGCACGAAGCTCCTGGCGAACCCTGTCATTCACAACTACTCGATTGCGATCAAGTGAGGTGGCTCGATGTCGAGGGCCAGGCGTTATGTTCCCCAGGATGTTCCATTCGAGCTCAAAGAGATCAATTTAGAGGAAGCTTCAGATGACGACCTCCTGGAAATCAGCCGAGAGAGCGGGACCGGTCTCTCTCTCGATGAGATGCGGCGCATAAAGGACTACTTCGCTGCAAGGGGCAGGAGGCCGACGGATGTCGAGCTCCAATCGATTGGGCAGGCCTGGAGCGAGCACTGCTGCTACAAGAGTTCGAAGGTGTTTCTCAGAGAATATGTGTTCAGCATCACCAACCGTCATGTAATAGACCGCGGGGACGCGGGCGTCATGGAGTTCGACAGAGACCACGCCTATGCCCTTCGAATCGAGAGCCACAACCACCCGAGCGCAGTGGAGCCGTACGGCGGAGCCGCAACGGGGATAGGAGGCATCCTGCGCGATGTGCTGTGCATGGGCGCACGGCCCATTGCGCTAGTGGACCCTCTCTTCTTCGGCTCACTTGGCTATCCATCCTCCAGATTGCCCGAGGGCGTCAAGCACCCGAAGTATCTGCTCGGCGGCGTGGTGGCAGGCATCAGAGATTATGGCAACAGAGTTGGAGTGCCAACGGTGTCGGGAGGGCTGTGGTTCGATGACAGCTACGTCGGCAACTGCCTCGTGAACGTCGGGTGTGTCGGCATCGCCGAGAAGAAGGACGTGCGCAGAAACGCTGTGAAGGGACCCGGCGACGTTCTGGTGCTCGTCGGAGGCAGAACGGGCAGGGACGGCATTCACGGCGTCACCTTCGCCTCAGCCGTGCTGACCGAGGAGAGCGAAACCGAATCGAGAGGCGCCGTTCAGCTGGGGGATCCGATCATGAAGGAGCCTGTGATGCATGCGGTCCTGGAAGCGAACGAGCGGAAGCTCGTAAACGGAATGAAGGACTTGGGAGGCGGAGGCCTATCATGTGTGGTTGGTGAGATAGCCCTGGCAGGCGGATGTGGGGCTGAGGTGGACCTCTCCAGGGTCCCTCTGAAGGAGGAGGGGCTCGCGCCATGGGAGATATGGATATCCGAATCTCAAGAGAGGATGATGCTGAGCGTCTCACCCAAGAACCTCGAGACGGTGCTCCACGTCTTCAAGCTCTGGGACGTTCCAGCGACACCGGTGGGGAAGGTCGTCAAGGAGAAGAGGGTCAGGCTCTTCTTCAGGGACGTGAAGGTCTTCGACCTTGAACTTGACTTTCTGACTGCGGGACCGGAATATTGCAGGCCTTGCGAGGCAGGCGAAGCATTGGAAAGAAGGAGGCGTGAGAGAAGGCCGAAGGCGAGCTCTAGATACGACAGGATGTTGTTGCGACTCTTATCCGACAGCAACATATGCAATAGAGATTGGGTCATCCGCCAGTACGATCACGAGGTGAGGGCGAATACCGTTCTCAAGCCGTTGCAGGGAAAGACAGGGTGTTGGTCCCACGGTGACGCGGCCGTGCTGAAGCCGGTCGAGGAGTCATTCAGAGGCCTGGCAATCGCCACCGCCTCCAACCCGTTCGCAGTCAACGTTGATCCGTACAGAGGCGGGAAGGCATGCGTCGATGAAGTGTGCAGAAACCTCGCCGCTGTGGGAGCGCGTCCGCATTCGCTGACCGATTGCCTGAACTTCGGAAACCCTGAGAAACCTGAAAGGCTCTGGCAGTTCAGAGAGGCTGTCAGAGGCATAGGCGAGGTCGCGAAGGAGCTCAACCTGCCCATACCCTCCGGGAATGTCAGCTTCTACAATGAATCGCCGAAAGGCTCAGTGCTTCCCACCCCAGCGATCCTTGGATGTGGATTAGTCAGGGACGTCAGGAAGTGCGCTACCTCGGACCTCAAACGCGAGGGCAATCCATTGTACGTGGTTGGCACGACGTCGCAGGAGATGGGGTCATCTGCGTACTACAGGAAGACGAGGAGCTACTCCTCTCGGATCCCGAATGTAGACATCCAGGCGCTCAAAGCCGGCCTTGGCATCGTGCTCGATGGTATCGAGCGAGGCTCGGTGGTAGCCTGCCATGACATTTCCGACGGAGGACTGGCAGTCGCCCTGGCTGAGATGTGCATCGGCGGAGGCATAGGTGCGGATGCCAGCCTGGCGGGCCTGGGCCGTATGAGGTCGGACACCAAGCTGTTCTCCGAGTCGACCAGCCGATGGCTGGTCGAGATCAGGAAAGGAAAGGAGCGGCAGTTGCCAAGGAACAGGGCTACCAGCGTAACGAAGATCGGGCATGTTGGAGGAAGTTCACTCAGGCTGACCTCCGGTAAGATTCTCGTCGATGTCGAGGTCGATGCGATGGCACGCAGATTCAACGAACCCCTGTGGAAGGTGGTTGGATGAAGGTGAGCGATACCAGGGTCTGCGTACTGGTGATCGAGGGCACGAACTGTGAGGAGGAGTCATATCTTTGCTTCAAGCGATTGGGGGCGAGGCCCGAGAAGGTGCATCTCAAACAGTTGACAGGAACGGACGTGACATCAGACGAGAGACGCAGCTTGTCCGATTACCAGCTGCTTGTGCTGCCAGGAGGATTCTCAGCTGGCGACTACGTCCGCGCGGGCGCGATCTTCGCCGCAAGACTCAGGAGCAGGCTGTCGAAGGATCTAACGGAATTCGTCCGCGAAGGCAAACCGATCCTCGGCATCTGCAACGGATTCCAGATACTGGTCGAGACGGGCTTGTTGCCTGCTATGTCGGGCACGATGTCCGATGTTCCCGAAGCCGTTCTCGGCACCAATGACTCTGCGCGGTTCGAATGCAGGCCTACGCTCCTGAAGAATGTCAACAACGGCAACTGCGTCTTCACTTCGAGGATACCGATTGGGAAAATAAGCCACATCCCATCTGCCCATGCAGAGGGCAAACTCATGTTCCCTGTTGACAGGGCGAAGGGAATCGTGAAGGAGTTGGAGGAGAATGACCAGATCGTATTCAAGTACGTCGACTCCGACGGAAGACTCGCGGGATATCCATGGTGCCCCAATGGCTCCACGGACAATATCGCGGGCGTGTGCAACCGTGACGGGAACGTATTCGGCATGATGCCCCACCCCGAGAGAGTATTCTTCAGATTCACGCATCCGGACTGGACACGCAGCCCCGACGGAGCGGGCGACGGACGTGCCGTTTTCGAATCCGTCCTGGCATACATCTCTAAAAAGATGTAGGCGCGCATCATAGAGAGACGACCAGCTCCACCTGGTCGCCGTCTTTGAGTCCCAGTGAACGGCGGAGATGATACTTGCATATCACTTCGACGATGTCCGTATGGTGAGACCTAACAGGCAGCACGACAGCGCACTCCATGTTGTGAATCGACGCGAGGAAGCACTTGACATCGCCGAAAGTCCTTCCTTCCTTCTCGAAACCCTTGATCAGTATTCCTTCCGATTTCTTGAGAACGTCTATCTTGGGCAATTCGGGGGTCGCAATTCTGAGGTTGAGCGTCCCTTCGAAAGGTTTGAACCAGAGCTTCTTCTGGAACTGCTCGGCGTAGGCCTCCTGGTTAACGTAGTATTGCCCTTCACCGAGGCCCGACGACACGACTCCGATGATCACGAGGTGATCCTTCATCTCGAATATTCGCTGATAATCTGAGTACTCCTTCCTCAGGAGATCGAAGCCCTTGTCGGTGAGCTTGATTCTCTGCCGCCTTGCGCCCAGGTCTCTCTCAATGAGACCCTCGCCCAGAAGCTCAAGTATCTTCTTGGATGCGGATTGCTGACTTATCTCAAGGACATTCCCAAGCTCTCTGGACGATATGGCGATGTAATCATGGACGCCACCCATCAAGGCGATGTGTTTCAGCGTGGCAATCTGCTTCTCGTGCATGTTAGTCCTTCGGATTAGCATTGCCTCATAATATCTTTTCGACTATCGCATCGTGATACTGAGCTTGTTCACGGGCCTACCACGTCGTCAGTCTCCAGTCATCACGAGGTACCTGCCACTCCTCAGCCGCACCACAGGCATTCCCATCTCGGTAAGGCGGCCGATCAGCCCACGATCGTTCGTGACCACTGCAGCTCTACGACGGCGCGCGACATCGATTACACCATCGTCACCGCTCATTGATGTCTCTACGACCTGATACTTCGCCGACAACGCCAATGCAGCCTTCGCCTCACGGGATGTAAGACGAGATAGCTCCTCAACAACTGATGTTGGCACCAAAATATCTACATCACCCAGTAGTCTGGCAATCTCCTTGTCAATGTTCAGCTTGAACTGGAACGGCATCATGAGTGCGTTCGTATCAAGAACCACACAGTCCGCCAACATATCTCACGTCCCACGTCTACTGGACGACGCCGTAGCCGATCAGCCGCCACTTGCCGGCGATCCTCCTCGACATGGCGATACGCTGATCCTTTTCGGCACAGACCGGTATCTTGAGAGATATGTCGGCCGAGTCAGCCCTGCCACTTGTTACAATGCCCACCGTGGTCGCTGTGCCCACGCTCAACATGAGCGGCTCGTTCGTCTTCAGTGCCTCGACGGCGAGATCGGACGTAACTCCTACCACCCTCTTGAGGAGCTCCGTCTTCACAGCTATAGAATCAGTGATCCCAGGCAAAGTGCCGGGCTCGCCAGCAATGCGGCCGACCAGCGAATCGGATTTGGCCAACGCCGGATCCAGACCTGTGCCTATGGCGACAAGGCCACCTGGCTTGGCGGTTTCAAGATCAAGCGTTCCGGCCACCAACGAGCGAACCGCCGTCACCATCGGCTCCCACGTTACTCCGCGGCTCGTCTCGACCTTCCTTCCAGGACGTATCTCTATCTCATCGCCTATCCTCAGGCTCCCCCGGGTGAGCGAACCGCCGATCACCGCTCCCTTCAGATCATCAATGGCGGTGCCTGGCGAGTTGACGTCGAACGATCTTGCGACATACATCCTTACGGACTCATCCGCAGAGGTGTTCGGAGCAGGAATCACCTTCTCTATCGCCATGATAAGCGTGTCGATGTTCATGTTGTGATGGGCTGAAATGGGTATCACGGGAGCGTCTTCCGCGACGGTGCCCTTGAGGAACTCGCGAATCTCCTGATGGTTCTCCATAGCCTGTTCCTTGGTTACAAGGTCCACCTTGTTCTGGACCACTATGATCTTGTCCACGCCGATTATGCTCAGAGCCATAAGATGCTCGCGCGTCTGCGGCTGCGGGCATGGTTCGTTCGCCGCAACCAACAGAAGTGCACCGTTCATGATTGCGGCGCCGGACAACATAGTCGCCATCAGCGTTTCGTGCCCTGGGGCGTCCACGAAAGAAACGGCTCTCTGCAGCTCACACTCCGCTCCGCAGTCGGGACATTTTGGCTGATTCGTGTAGCATTTCGAACCCTCGCAATCGCTGCACTTGTAGAAGGCCGCGTCAGCATAACCCAGCCTGATGGAAATGCCGCGCTTCACCTCTTCGGAATGCCTGTCCGTCCACTCGCCGGTCAAAGCCTTTGTCAATGTGGTCTTGCCATGATCCACATGGCCGATCATGCCGATGTTGGTTTCCGGCTGAACGGGTACATTCATTCCTTGCTCTTCTCCTCTGCCGTGATGAGCTCAGAGACAGGCTTGGCACCGTGCTGGGTGACCTTGAGGTTGACCTGCACCGTGTCCGGAGATATCGCGTTGCCACGGAAGCTCTTCTTCTTCCGAAGTCCCTTCTCCTCCGAACGAAAACCTACGCTTTCGGATACCAACAGCCTCTTCCTCCTGGGTCCTGGTAGGTCCTTCCGCATGGGGAATCCATCCCTGTCGCTGCCTCCTGTTATCATCAACTTGTAACCGGGCAACCCGACGAATATGCCATCGATGACATCGCCGATTCTCTTGCCAATCAGTGAGTTGGCGTGGTGCCCTGTGACCGGAGCCTGGTACGACTTGCCATCTTTCGCGTCATTTATGACGGCTCTAAACTCTGCCACACAATCCTCTCCAGTGTTGCAGAACGCCCTAATGCGCAAGGAGTTATATAGGTTTCGGGAACGAAACGACATGCTGGAATGCCGTTCGACCTGTTCCCGTTAGCTCCCCCAGAACGGGTTCTCCTTGCGTCTTATCTTGACTATTTCGTCCAGCGTCTCCTGCTCATCCAAAGACAGCTTCTTCTCCATCAGCTGCCGCGCGTGGCTCTCGGGCACATCCACAAGGAGGACGTCCTCAACGTCTATCTGACGACCAACGGTGACATCGTCCACAGCGATTGCGATTTCGTCCCCCATGCGCGCTTCGCGAAGCGTCTTGTCGCCACTTCTAATGCTCTTGATGCGGCCGACAGTCCTTCCGTCGCTCCTCATGAGCGACTGTCCCTGACGTATCCTCCCGGCAAGAACCCGCACTCCGACGATTGCGGGCTTGCTGACCCTGAACACGTGATCGCGCAAGATCAGCACCTTTCCCGGGAAGGAGATGTCGAGCCTGCTCTGCGCCTCCAGCTCCCTCGAGCGTTCGTCGCACCAGAGCAGGTATTCCTCAAGCAGCCTGTATACGACCTGATTCTCGAACAGCTTGACGCCCGTCTCGCGTGCGGCGTCTCTTGCATCTTGATTTATCTCGACGTTGAATGCGAAAACGGCCTGATGAAGAGGGTCATCGAAGTTCGATGCTTCAATGACATCCTTTCTCGACACGTTGCCCAGGCTGATCTTCCTTATGGGCAACTCCTGCTTCTCAGCCTCGAATGCTAGCGCCTCCAACGATCCTATGGTGTCGCCTCGTACGATGATGCCCTGGTCCGAGAGTTCCACATGGATGGAACTCTCCCTTTGCACTTCTTGGACCACTTCATCGATGTCGCCTTCGACGACCCTTAATTGTCCTCCAGCCATTGCATCTTCGAGGGCCGGCGCGACAATCCTAATGCCAGCCGCTGCTGAAACGGCCCTTACCTGGTCAAATCTCTGGCTGGGGTCTCGAATCTCATCGAGGGGTTTGGGCCGAAGAAGCGCTCTGATCTTGGTGCGAATGGGCTCTCCCCGAACGGATGATATCACGACGGTGTCTCCGATGGAGACGGTTCCCCTGTAGATGATAGTGTCCACGGCCGTACCGATCCCCTTGTCCTCCTTCACCTCGAGAATCGAACCCTCGCCAGGCCCCTCTTCCGTGCTCAGATCATCACCCAGGAATCTCTGGGCTAAACCGATGAGAACAAGCAGCAGGTCTGGGAGACCCTCACCCGTCTTGCCGCTCACAGGCACGATTGCCACGGATTTGGTGAAATCACTTATCTTGTCAAACCTATCGGCGCTGAAACCTCCGATCTCGTACAGTCTTCCGGCGAGGGCGTATAGCTTCTCGTCGAGCTCGGCGACAACACGTGGATCCTGCAGCTCGAGCGACTCGCATAGAGGCATGTCGTTCTGTGCTCTCCACCCCGGTATCAAGTCGATCTTGTTTGCAGCCACCACAAACGGGGTCTTCAACCTCTTTAGAATGCCGATCGACTCGACCGTCTGAGGTTTCATGCCTTCGTTCAGGTCGATTACCAGAACAACCATATCGGCAAGCGCGCCCCCCCTGCTTCTGAGGCTCACGAATGAGTAGTGTCCGGGCGTGTCGATGAACAGAAGGCCCGGGACGCTGAACTCTCTGTCGCCAAGCAGCTGCTCGCATCGCGAGTAAATCGCCTCGATGGGCACATCGGTAGCGCCTATATGCTGGGTGATGCCGCCTGCCTCACGCGAAACAACCTTGGTTCCTCTGATCCTGTCAAGTATGGTCGACTTGCCGTGGTCCACGTGGCCCAGCACAGATACTATAGGTTGTCTAGCGGGCACGGATGCGCCAAAGGCCGAACGATATATCAATTTAACCCAGTCAAAGGAGGGGTACGCCTTCTCTCAGCTTTCGAACAGCCAGTCCTCTTCGGGCTTCTGGTATTCATGAAGCTCGTAATCGTTGAAGAACAGTTTGATCTCGCGCCGTGCGCTCTCTGGCGAATCCGAGCCGTGCACCAGGTTTCTGCCAGTCGCCTGGGCAAAATCTGCTCTGATCGTGCCTGGCATCGCATCCTGCGGATTCGTCTTCCCCATCATCGTCCTGATGACACTGACGGCGTTCTCGCCCTCCAAGACCATGCATACGACAGGACCGGAGGTGATATAGGACAGAAGGGGCTCGAAGAACGGCTTGTCCCTGTGCTCCTCGTAGTGGCGCTCCGCGAGTTCACGCGGTATCCACATCATCTTCATACCCGTGACTTTCAGGGCCCTTCGCTCGAATCTCGATACGATCTCTCCGACGAGTCCCCTCTGGACTCCATCGGGTTTTACCATGACGAACGTGCGCTCCATCATCACTCCTCACCCGACCCTTCTTCTTCCGCTACCTTTGTCCCGGGTTCATGGGAGGATTCCGCTTTCGACTCTGCCGAATCTGGCTCAGACGCATCAGCGGCCTTGACCGATGGCTTCCTGACTTTACTGGCTCTCTTCGGCTCCGGCTCGGCCCCTTTGAGCCTGACCTGCTTCTCACGCGCGTGCCAGCTTGTCCACTCGGTACGCCTCGGAACTCGCTTGAGCTCTATCATGTTCTTGAAGCACTTCGATGTGCAGAACTGATGTGTCACGCCATCCTTCTTGACATACATTCTGCCAGTTCCAGGCTCCACTTCCTTGCCGCAGAACGTGCAGACTCTTCGCTCCACCATAGCAACTCACCAATATGAACGACTCCAGCGTGCTAACGCACGCTGAGCTTCCTCGCCTCTCTCGAGGTTTCCTTGAGCATCAACACGTCACCGACTCGGATGGGCCCCATGACGTTGCGAGTTATGATCCTTCCCTTGTCCCTTCCATCGAGAACTCTGACTTTGACCTGCGTCGCCTCTCCGGTCATTCCCGTCCTGCCTATGATCTCAACGACGGTTGATGGTATGCTGTCACCGACCATCTGTCACACCTACTTCTTGAGCGCTTTGAGCTTTCCTGCGAGCTCGTCCAGCGCCGGCTTTCCCTTGGCAGGGTCGACCACTGCCACCGCCGCGGTTGGCTTTTCAAGGCCGCACGCGTTTCCCAGCTCCGCCTTCGCCGGCACATATGCATAGGGTACGGCCTTCTCCTCACAGAGGGCGGGAATGTGCATCAGTATCTCCGGGGGGGAGACGTCTTCCGCCATCACCACGAAAACCGCTTCTCCTCGCTCCACCAGCTTGGTGACCTCATTTGTCCCCTTCTTGACCCTGCCTCCGTCCCTGGCCAGCTCAACGATGTCATACGCCTTATCCACAAGCTCCTTGGGCATTTCGAATTTGACGAATATCGGCTTTGTCATATCTATACCTCCTTCAGGTGCAACGCACCGTCATCATTCACAGGCTCCTTCGGTTGAAAAGAGCAGGATGCAGTAGCTGCTCATCGTATAAAAGACTTGCTGACGCCGTGCCAGAGTCATCGTTTCCTGAGCCTGGGGTTGAATATCTCATCGAGGGCGTCGCCTATCAGGTAGAAGGCCACGATCAGCAGGACTATGCAACCGCCAGGAGCGAGTATCCACCACCACGCAAACGAGGAGAACGCACTGTAGTTGTACGCTTCCTCCAACATCATACCCCAGCTTATGACGTCAGGATCGCCGAGGCCGAAGAAATCGAGGAAGGCCTCCGAGAAGATGGAGTTCGCGATGAGGAGGATGGTATTCGCGAATATGAGAGGGAAGACGTTAGGGCTGATGTGCTTGCGAATGACATGAAAATCGGTCGCCCCGATCGCCCTTGCCCTCTCAACGAATCCCATCTCCTTCACGGACATGACCTGAGCACGCACAATACGTGCCGTGGAAGGCCAGCTCGTGATGCCGATGACGATGATGACGTTGTTGAAGGACCTTCCCATCAGCGCAGCCAGCACAATCATCAGAGGGAACCACGGCAACACAAGGAAGAAATCGGTGACGCGCATTAGGACCTCGTCGGATATCTTGCCGAAGAATCCAGCGGCGATGCCCACTGAAGTTCCTATCACGATAGATATCAGAGAGGCTAGGATTCCAACCAGCAACGAAGCGCGGGCGCCCCAAACCGTCAGCGAGTACACGTCCTTGCCGTTGTAATCGGTCCCGAATAAATAGTCAAGCGAAGGGGGGGCGTACACGGGATTCGTCCTTGCCCAAGTGGGGGAGTTCGGATCATCATGAGTGCTCAGCCACGGCGCAAGAATGGCCATGGCCAAGAAGAACACGAAGACATACAATCCGAACATACCACCCAGGTTTCCTCTAAACTGCTTCCAGGTCTTGGTGCCGGATCTATAGAGCATGCGAGCCCGTTCTTGCTGGCGCTCGTTGAGAAGACCCCATATCAGAAGCGGAACATACTTCAGGATGAATTCGATGCGAGATTTCAGTTTGCTCATATCTTCAGCCTCGGATCAAGTCGGAACAGCGTGATATCCGCTATGAAGTTCGCAACGACAACTGCCACCGCCTCCAGCATGAATACCGCCTGTAGGAGGGGATAATCGTAGGCAAAGACGGCCATATAGGTGAGATACCCCAGACCCTGGTATGAGAATATCACCTCGATCATGATGGCGCCGCCCAGAATCCATCCCACGTTCATCGCCACAACTGTCACGACGGGAAGCATCGCGTTGGGCATCGCGTGGTTCTTTAGGACTTGACGCCCCCGGAGACCCTTCGCGACCGCAGTAACCATGTACTCTTCGGTCAGAACGTCGACCAGCGCGCTTCTAGTGATGATAGAGAACGCGGCTATCGATTCGATAACAAGGGCAAAGAGGGGGAGTAAGACATGGATTGTTCTGTCCCAAACCTTGCCCAGGAAGTCCATATTGTAGTATTCATCACTGAATTCCCCATGCGTAGGCCATCCGGGTATGTACCTTACAAACAGAGTGAGGAGGACGAGCGCGAACAGGAATGTCGGGATGCAATAGAAGATGAGGAAGAACGTTCCACCCACGCGATCAAAGGCGGTACCGCGCCGCCAGGCAGCGGCTCTGCCGAAGATAACGCCTGCGAATATTGCGATGGCCGTGCCCAGACCCACCAGCACGAAGGTTCTAAGCATGTACGGACCCAACAGATCTTCGACAGGCACACCAGCGCGGTAGCTGATACTCGTGCCCAGCTCCCCCGTGAACGTTTGCTTCAGATAGACCAGGAACTGGACTGGCAACGGCTGGTCCAATCCGTAGTATTTCCTCAGCTCATCGGCCGTTTCAGGCGTCACTGTCTTGCCGATAAGCACGAACTCTATGTCCCCAGGCATCACTCTGAACAGGAGGAAGTTGAAGCTCAGTATCAGCACTATCGATATGAATACATAGAAAAGCCTTCGGAAGAAATAGGCTCTGAAACTCCTTGGCGTTCGAAATCACCTCTCAGTGACTCTGATTCTATCCAGAATCATCTGTGTATCCTCTCATGCCGATGTCGGAACTGGTGATCACGGCAGTCGTACGTCTTCTTCCTCCTTCTCCGGGCGGCCACCAGTCCTCTTGCGGCGTATCGTCATCACCACCGCCGCTGCGACGATGGCTATCACGATCACTACGCC
>CP070748.1:98442-102391 GCA_020348345.1 Methanobacteriota archaeon
AGGTCGCTGCCAACCCTCGTTGCGGGACTGAAAGAGACTACGCCGAAAGTCCGTGACAACATCTCGCAGCTGCGGCGCCAATCGTTCGAATCGACGAAGATCCTCCCTCTGCTGGATGATACCAAGCATGGGATACCAGCCATAGCGTGCTTGCCCCGGATGTCGTCCTCCAGAGCCGCCTCGAACCTGCGACGCACGCGCTCACTCTTGAGGCCAAGCTCGCCATAGCGCACGAGTAGCATTGGCATACTCCCAACGATGCCCCTTTCTGGGGATAAACCTTTCATATGGGCGCACCGGCCAGATGAAAAGCCTAAATTATAGGTACGGTATTCGGAAGAATTGGAGACAAAGAGGGATAGATTGAAGGTTAAGCGAAAACACAAAGTCGCTTTGAAACGGGTCGTGGATCCTCCAGGACCGAAGGCGAAGGCAATCGTGAAGCGTGACAAGCTGGTCTTGTCCCCGTACAACCGACCGTACTACTATCCATTCGTGGTGGAGAAAGGGAAGGGCTGTATCATCGAGGATGTCGATGGCAACGAGTACATCGATTTCAACAGTGGCCTCGGAGCTATGAACGTAGGTCACTGTCATCCTGAAGTAGTGAAGGCGATTACCGATCAGGCGAAGCGCCTGCAGCACTACTCCTATACGGATTTCTACTACAGATACGCGGTGGAGTTGGCGGAGAAGCTCAACGACATCACGCCGGGCAACTTCCGCAAGAAGGTATTCTTCAGCGGAAGCGGGGCCGAGAGCATAGAGGCATTCGCCAAGGTGACCAGATGGCACAGCAGACGCCCTATGTTTATCGCTTACACCGGAGCGTTTCACGGTAGAAGCATGGGCGCATTGAGCTTCACAGCGAGCTCGACCGTACAGAAGGCGCGGTTCTTTCCGACAATGCCAGGGGTGACTCATGTCCCGTATGCCTACTGCTACAGATGTCCTTACAAGATGAGCTTCCCTGACTGCGATTACTGGTGCGTCGACTTTGTCGAGGACCAGGTCCTGAATAAGTACGTCCCTCCTGATGAGGTCGCAGCTTCCCTCATCGAGCCGATACAAGGGGAGGGGGGCTATGTGGTGCCTCCGAAGGACTACCACAAGCGCCTGAAGAAGCTCTATCGAAAACACGGGATAATCTACGCCGTGGACGAGGTTCAATCGGGTATGGGCCGCACTGGCAGATGGTGGGCTATCGAGAATTTCGGCATCGTCCCCGACATCATATGCTCCTCGAAAGCCCTCGGAGGCGGTGTGTCATTGGGCGCAACCATCGGCCGCGAGGAGATATTCGATTGGGAGGCAGGTTCTCACTGCACGACGCTCGGCGGAACCCCCGTGGCGTGCCAGTCCGCACTTGCGACTATTCGGGTGATGGAAACGGAAAAGCTCCGACGAAACGCGGTTAAGATGGGAGAGCGCGCCATGAAGCGAATGCGCGAGGTCCAGAAGCGCTCGAAGATAATAGGCGATGTCAGAGGCATAGGTTTGATGATAGGAGTCGAGATAGTCAAGGACAAGAAGACGAAGGAACCTGGAGGCGATCTGGTCTCCGAGATAATCGAACGTGCTTGGAAGAAGGGCGTGGTCGCTATTGGCGCGGGCGCGTGCTCCTTCAGGATAGCGCCACCACTATGCATATCCGAGGACGAGATGGACGCCGGCCTGGAATTCCTCATAGAATCCATAAAGGAGGTCGAGAAGAAGCGCCTTTGACCGGTTGCGCCCGAGAGGCGACCGCGTCAGGTTCTTCCTGCAATCCCGTCCCGAAGCGGGATACGGAACGGAGCGTGATAGACGTGACTAAAACGAAATCATACAAGCTGAAGGGCCCAAAGATCGTGGTGGAACCTCCAGGGCCGAAATCCAAGGCCGCAATGAAGAGGAAGGAGAAGTACATCACAGACGGCATCAAGATAGGATTGCCTGCCGAACTGGACGTCGCCGAAGGACCGTTCATGAGGGATGTCGACGGCAACGTGTACCTGGACTTCACCGTCGGGATAGGCGTCCACAACTGCGGTCACAGGGCACCAGACATGGTGAAGGCGTGCAAGGATCAGTTGGACGAGTTCATACACATCTGCTTCATGGTAAGCATGTACGAACCTTACATCGAGCTCGCGCAGGAGATGTCTAAGATATGTCCTGGAAAACTGAAGAAGAGCATATTCCTGAACAGCGGCTCCGAAGCAATCGAGAACGCCGTCAAGATAGCGCGGTCCTACACGAAGAAACCATGGCTATTGTCGTACAAGACGGCGTTCCACGGTAGGACGATACTGGACATATCTCTAACGGCAAAGGAGAAGCCGTACAGAGAGGGGTTCGGACCGCTGCTGTCGAACATACAGCACCTCGACTTCGCCTACTGCTATAGATGCCCTCTCGATCTGGAGTACCCCTCATGTAACCTAGCATGTACCGATACAATCCGCACGATCGTTCAGACCCCCCCGCTAGAGGGCAACGTTGCCTGTCTGGTCGCTGAACCAATACAGGGCGAGGGCGGCTTCATCAATCCGCCTCCCGGTTATTGGGAGAAGGTTGCGAAGATCTGCAAGGACAACGGTATCGTCCTCATCGACGACGAGGTCCAGACCGGCTTCGGCCGAACAGGCAAGATGTTCGGCATCCAGAATTGGAAGGCGGAACCGGACATGCTCGTTTCAGGAAAGGGCCTGTCGCTGGGGATGCCCTTGGGAGGCGTCACGGGTCGCGATGAGATAATGTCCGCACCTGGTCCTGCGAGCCTTGGAGGAACCTTTGGAGGCAATCCCGTATGCTGTGCGGGCGCGCTCGCGTCAATCAAGTTAACCAAGAAAGCCCTGCCGAACACTAGGATGATCCACCGCGTGGAGAAGAAGCGGCTGGAAGAGTGGAAGAAGCGGTTTGAGGTCGTCGGAGACGTGCGCGGCATAGGTGCCATGATGGCCATCGAAATGGTGAAGACCAAGAGTTCGAAGGAGCCAGCCCCCGAACTCGCGCGAAGCGTGCAGCTCGCATGCTTCAAGAAGGGCTTGTACATCCTGACCGCCGGCCAGTTCAACAACGTGATTCGCCTGCATCCTCCTCTGACAATCAAACAGAGCCTGCTGGAAAAGGGATTGACCATCCTCGAGGACGCATTGGTTCAGGAGACCAGGAAGGCCGGCCTCGAGTAAGGCTCCAGGACACCTATGGATTCAGAAGCATCTTCTTTCTGCCTGGAATGATCCTCGCCATAGCAGGCATCTCGAACCGATGACGTGAAGCATTGTTCGATGTCCGCATATGAGCGATCAGAAGGTCCAGGAAGCGCTCTATGCCAGAATGAAAATCTATTTACCGATGAAGAACATACACCGCGAATAAGGCCACAATCACTGGTTCATTGGCGAATTTCGAGGCAAAAAGCTGAAAATCGTCCGAACGGGTGGATTCATGCGGGCTGGCGCAGGAAGCCGGTCCGGGATTCGAGGGGGGTATAGGCGTTTCGATTTGGCAGCAGCTCTTTGCCGACCTAGGCAGTCCCTCGTCATCCTTGAAGCCTCGTCGACCGAGTCGGTGACCTGCAGGCCGAAGGAGCGCAGTCGAAAGGAGAATAGAGAAAATGGCTCTACTACCCGAGGTAAAGAAGGATTACGGAAGGATCAAGAACTATGTGAATGGCGAATGGGTCGATTCGACGTCGTCCAATGACTTGGACATCGAGAACCCATCGACAGGTGGTGTCATAGGGAAGGTTCCGATGTCCACCGCTGATGAGACCAAGGCCGCCATCGAAGCTGCCGATGAGGCTTGGTGGGCATGGAGGGAGACTCCGCCGATCACGAGGGCTAGGGTATTCTTCAAGCTCAAGGAACTGATGGAACAGAGCTTCGAAGACATCGCTAGGATCATGGTTCAGGAACAGGGCAAGACGATCGACGAAGCTCGTGGCGAGACGAGAAGGGCCATC
>CP070748.1:102491-109849 GCA_020348345.1 Methanobacteriota archaeon
ATCCCCATCGTCGGAGCGCCTGTCTTGATCCTGGGCAGCATGCTCTCAGCGATGGCCGCTCTGAACGCAACGGTGTTCTCGTCGTCGCGAATCAGCTTCGCCATGGGGCGAGACAGGTCGCTCCCGAGGTTATTCGGCTTGATACACAAGACGAGGAAAGTCCCCCATTACGCCATACTCTTCACTTCTGCTATCATGTTGTTCATGGCACTCTTCTTCCCTCTCAGCACGGTCGTGGCTGCGACGTCCATAATGTTCCTACTGCTGTTCTCAGTCGCGAACGTCGCATCCATAAGACTGCGACGGAGGCTGACGAAGATAGATATCGGTTTCAAGACCCCGTTCTTCCCTCTGTTCCCTGTAGTGGGCATCATCTCGACGATAGGTATCGCAGTGTACCTCTGGTGGTTCATACCTGAGGCTTGGTACATAGCCGTCATATGGATTGCGCTGGGCTTGGCAGTCTCCACCCTCGCCAAGCCTGAGGAGGAGTTCGTTTCAATTGCCGAATCGAGGAGGATTCCTCAACAGCCACTTCCGGCGGAGCAGGCGCAGAGATACAGGGTATTCCTGGCGCTAGAGGATGTGGGCGACCTTCGCCTGCTCAACCTGGCCGGCATCCTAGCAAGATACTTCAAGGGAGAGCTGACCGTAAACAAGATCGTGGAGGTGCCGCGGGCCATGCCATTGGAGGCCATCAGCAGAGATCAAGTTAGAGAGATGGCGGAAGGCCTTCAAAAGGCCGTGAAGGTTACCCCATCCACGGTCAAAGTACGGCCTGCAGTGTCCGTATCGTATGATGTTGCGGGCGCCATTCTTGACCAGACTCGTCACGAGGCCGCGAACCTTCTGGTTCTAGGGTGGAAGGGAACCAGAAGACGCGGAAGGACCATACTCGGGAGGAACCTGGATGTGATGGTAAGACGCGCATCTTGCGACATCGTCATCATGAAGACAAGGCGGATGGAGAAGAACCCCGAAAGGGTGCTGCTGGTATCGGGCAAGTTCTTCGAGACAAGGAAGGCGCTTCTGCTGGCGCTGCCTCTCGCGAAGGAATACGGCGCGGGCATTGAGATACTGGCGGTGATAACGGACGACAGGCAGCTGGAGCTCATAAAGGGCAATGCGGACCGTCTCAAGACCATGTGCGACCGCGTCCACGTTCCTGCGAAGATAAAGTTCGTGAGGTCGAAATCCGTCGTCGGTTCTGTATTGGAGCATGCGCACGGAGTCGATCTCCTAGTCATGGGCGCTGGCCCCCAGAGAACTCTGGAGAGAACTCTGTTCGGCGCAGCCTACGACAGGATAATCCGATCGGTGGACGTCCCAGTCATGGTTCTGAAGACCTCCAAGACCGAGAAGCCTCCTGGGATGTCTTCTCGCCATTCTCCGCGGCCGCCCCGCGGGCAGGAACCTAAGTGATGCTTGCTCCGAACAGCTCGGACAGAGCCTTGCGCGCCGTATTGGTAAGGTCCATATCCTTTGCTGATTCATAAGGAACCCACTTCAGATCCGTGATCTCCTTGCTGAGCCTCTCCTCGCCTCCAACAGGCCGTGCCAGGAAATCCACGAGAACGTAATGGTACTTGGCGTTGCCTTTCGTGTCCAAATCTATCATATCGAAAGCGTTAATCAGCTCCAGAACCTGCACGCGGATGCCCGTCTCCTCCTCGGTTTCCCTCACTCCGGCATCCGAGAGTTTTTCTCCGACTTCAACGAGCCCTCCGGGAATGCTCCATTTCCCAGCACCAGGTTCGAAGGCTCTTCTCACCAGCAATATCTTCCCATCCTGGATGGCAACGACGCCTACGCCCACCAGCGGGCGCTCGGGATACTCTCGGCCACTTCCATTCTCAGACATCTTCAGGTCTCTCCCTTCCTCTTTCTGAGTAGCAACAGCGCGATGATAACGACGCCCATGACCGTTGCGGCAACGACTCCATAGGCAAGGATATGGTATGAATCCTCCCCCTGGTCTGTCAGGTGCAGTAGCGCTGCAAGAACCGCCTTCGAGGCAACTGTCATCTGTTCGAGGGAGAGCCTGTCCGCCGTGTCCTGCGAGGTGTGATAGTAGGGATTGATGGGGCGGTTCGTTAACGAGTTCAGCTCCTCGATGATCAGGATGCTCGCAAGCCCTTGCGACCAGAAGGGGCTGTGATCGCTGTATGTCAGCGATTCGTCGGTTCTTACTTGGATAGCCAAATCAAGGTCGGATTCAGTGGTCGCTTCAACAATGGAATTGGCGAGATGGCTGCTAGCCTCGTTAGTGACAAGAGTAATTCGGCTCTCCGCTGCCGCTCTGTATCCCACCATATCCATGATGATCGCTCCGTCGCAGCGTGTCCCAGCCTGAGCTTCGGATGCGACGAACTCTGCGCTTCCTTTGATTCCTCCGGATTGGTCGTATCCCGATTCCTCCGCTCCGAACGCCACGAACTTCACCGTGCAGAGTTCGCACTCGGATTCAGACAGGATTCGAGCGATCTCGAGCATGACGGCGACGCCCGATGCGTTGTCGTCCGCACCAGGTGCGGTGATGTTCTCAGCCTCGGATTGATTCGAAACCGCGGAGTTCTCCGAGTCGTAGTGCGCTCCGACGATATAGACACCCCTTGAAGCCGCTTCTGGATTCAGCACGGCTATGACATTCGCAGCCATGAATCCGCTAACCTCGAATTCCTGGAGTTCGGTTCCCAGCCCGAGGTCATGCATGGAATCCAATATGTAGCTCGCCGCGTCCATCGCGAATGAGGTGTGGTAATCTCTGGTATCGAAGGATTGAAGGTGCACTATCGTGTCCATAATCCTGCTCCCCGAAATCTCATCCATAAGATCTCCGATGGATTCGCTGCAAGACGGGCGCGCTTCAAAGGCACCTGCGATTGGCGATAGGGCTAGAATGATGGCTATCGCGCACATCTTCATTGAGACAATTGCTGCTATCCTTCCGCATCTGAGTTGTGAACGTTGAGGAAGACCCCCAAGGTTGCTGGACGCGAACGGCATCGAGTGGCGGGATTCCATTAAGGCTATTAGTATGCATGGCTGTTCTACGCTCTCGTGGATATTGAGGAAGCCTTCAGAACCATCAACGCTCAAGTGAGCGATGGAGATGTTGACGCCTGCTTCTATCCGTACAAAGAGTTGAAGCACACGTGGCGCGCTCGAAACGGCAGGCTGGCATTTCGAATCAGCGATTACATGAGAGGCTCTCCTGATGACGTCCTCGAGTCTGCAGCATGGTTCCTGACATGCAGGGCGAGGGGTGAGGAGTGCCCCAAAAGCTTCTCAAGTAGATACCTCGAACACGTTCGTTCCGCCGAGTTCTGGAGTAATTGTCGACCTCTGTATATCAGCCGCGCTCGAAACCTTTCGTTCAAACCTATTGGCAATGCGCGCGATCTCAATGCAGCGTTCGAGTCCGTCAGATTGTGCCACTTCCGTGGAGGGCTGGAGAAGCCGGATCTCGCATGGGCGAGAGAGTCGCCATCCAGGAGGATTGCCTTCCTCCATCAACCTTTGAAGGTTCTTGCTGTTAATAGGACCCTCGACTCCGAGATGATACCAACATTCGTGCTCGAGTTCGTTATCTATCATGAGCTGTTGCATGCCGTCATGGGCTGTCAAGCCTACCCTGACAGACGTGTTTATCACACCAATGAGTTCAGAGCGAGGGAGCGTCAATTCGCGAAGCATGACGAGGCACGGAGATGGCTGGCTCGCATAGCTGTCGCATCGGAGGGCGGAGCGAGTCTGAAGGGAGTTGTCCCCCAGGTGTAACAGCGCGGTTCATAGCATGCGAACGCACTCTCGCCGCCCTGACCCTCCTGGGGGTTGGTGTCGCGCACCGACTTGTTCCCTGCACACGTCTCGGTGACACACCGGGATTCACAGGGAGGCCCATGCGGCGCACGGCTGCCTGGCACCTCCGCGCTGTTCAGACGCGGGGAACAGGCAGTGTGTATCAAGGACCTTTGTCTGATATAGCGTTTTTCCACGATGTGAGCGGCAATCATTTTTATAGCCCGATGGCGTTATAAAAATTGATGGCAGCGTTGATTGGCTGCTCAGGGTGGTCATACGACGATTGGATAGGAAGATTCTATCCAACGGAGATCGCCACAAAGAAGAGCGAATGGTTCGGCTATTACTCCAGGTTCTTCCCGACAGTGGAGATAAACTCCACGTTCTACCGGGTTCCGAACGAGTTCGTGGTCAAATCGTGGATTGAGAAGGGTTCGCAGAGGCCTGGCTTCGAGTTCTCCGTCAAGCTGCCTCAGATGATCACGCACGAGTCTATTCTCAAGGACGCTGCCGAGAGAGCGGCGACTCTCGCGTCGAGCTTTGAGCAACTCTGTGTAAGACCTCTCTCTGACGCGAGCTTGTTGGGAGGAGTGCTGATCCAGCTATCCCCTCATTTCCGTCACGAGAGCGCCGCTAGCCTTGGCAGGCTTCGGGCGCTGTTCCAGCTGCTCGACACAGACACCTACGCCTATGCCGTGGAATTCCGACATCGCAGCTGGCTGAACGAGAAGGGGAACGAGGTCGTTTCCGATGCACTGGAGGTGTTGCAGGAATTCGACGTCGCAAATGTGATTGTCGACGGCCCGGGATTTCCCATAACGCGATCGCTCACATCCAAGGATGCCTATGTGAGAATGCACGGACGGAACTACGACATATGGTTCAAGGATGAGGCGGAGGATGATTACAGGATAAACAGATACGACTACCTCTACACGTCTGAACAGCTGAAGTCATGGCAGCCCCGGCTAGAGGAGATCGTTGCCAACTGCGACAAGGCCCGCATCTACTTCAACAACCACGGAAGGGCAAAATCCGTCAAGAACGCCTTTCAGATGATGGATCTCTTGGGAATCGCGCACGAATCGAAGGACATCGATATACAGGATCAGATGACTCTCAGCGGCTTCAGCTGACCACCTTGGCTGTGCTCGTGCCGTCAGGCAGTTCCTCCACGTTTATGACATTGGCGAGAAGGTCTTTGACATCCTCAACGTGCGTGATGAGCATGATCTGCCTGAATTGGGTGGACAATCCGGAGAGCGCCATCATAACGCTCCTCTTCCGGCTCGGGTCCAGCGATCCAAACACCTCGTCAAGAATGAGCAGGTTGACCTGGTTCGTCCCCGTCCTCTCCGCAATGACCTTCGATATCGCAAGGCGGAGGCTGAGGTTGGCGAGATCCCCTTCGCCTCCTGAGTATCTGTCGAGCGGATGAAACGCTCCTCCGTCTTCGATTCTCAGTTGATAATCATCGCCCAGGGACACGCTGCTGTATTTACCGTCCGTCATCAGATCAAGGACTTCTGAAGTGATCTCTCCAAGAGTAGGTGCTATCCTGCCTATGAGATTGTTCTTGAAGCTGACGAAGACATCCTCCAGATTTCCAAGCTCATCCGCGCGCTTCCTGAGCTGGTCTATGGTCTTCTTGGACTTCCGAATCGCCTCAAGCTCTCTTTCTGTCGCTTCCATCTCGGCTACCGCTCTTTCGAGCAGCGCTCTCGCGTTTCCCACTTGCGCGTTGATGGCCGCGAGTTCATCGCTGCTGCGATTGAATTCGGCGACCGCTGATTCGTAGAGCGGCTTTCTCGGCTCAAGAGTTGAAACCAATTCGGCCAGGTTTCGTCCCTCCCTTTCGAGCTGCTCAATCGCCTGTCGCAATTCTGCTCTATCGGCTTTCGTAAGTTCATGCTGATTCTGCATCTCTTCGAGTCGCAGGTACTCCTCATGCCCTTTGTTGAGGTTCTCGAAAACCTTCTTCGAAGCTTCGTGCTCTTCGAGGGAGTATCGCACCTCTCCGATAGCGGTGATGGCGCGGGCGCTCTGCTCGCGCTTCCCCTTTATGCGCGTTAGTTCGTCCTCCAGAGACTCTCTCCTGGCCGCCTTCTGAAGCAGATCAGCAAGCAGGCTCTCCTGATGCTCGATCTTCCTGTCAAGCGCGCCGATCCTGTTGTTGATGGCGGAGAGGTCATTTTGCACAGCGGTCGCTGCCTTCTCGTCATCCGCGATTTGGCTGCGGGCGGCCTCGGCCTCGACTTCCAGCTTGTCGACCAAAAGGGCGTAGGTGTCTTCGAGAGGCCTCTCGCATGTGGGGCAGGCGCCTTTCTCGCCGGCATCCCTCACTTCAGCCAGCTTGCTCATGTGCGAGTCCAGCTTCTCTCTCCTCTCCGCGATCTTGGCATTGGCAGCCGCGATCGCTCCGACGATATTCTCTCTATGCGATATCGATTCCGTCTTGTTCTTGCGAGCGGATTCGATGCGGTTCCTGATTTCGCCTTCCTCCCGCTTCGACCCCTCCAGCGCCGATGCCTTTGACGCCAAAGCTTCAATCTCTGAATCGAACGCAGCGATGTCTTTCTCCAGGTGCGAGCGCTTGTCGAATCGCTCCTTGTGCTGTTCCATGAGATCTCTCTCTTCCGACGCTTTCTTCCAATCGCTTTCTGCTTTCTCAAGCTCGGGAATTCTGCTCAGCGCCTTCTCAAACCCTGCTATCCTTCTAGCCAGAAGGCTGTCAGAGGCTTTCTTGTCCTCAAGCGTTCGAGCATTCGCCTTCAGCTCTGTTGATGCTACATTGAGCGCTTCGTAGTCCTTTCTCAGGACGTCCATTCTCTTGCGGAGGGCCTCGACCTTATTGGCGAACACGGTCGCGCCACCCTGTGCATCTTTGAGACTTCTTTCAGCATCGATCCTGTCATTCTTCCGTTGTGAAAGCCTCTGGGTGAGAGCGGTCTCGCGATCTGCTCCATCCTCGTCAAGAAGAACAGTCTCCGCTCCTCGTATTCTCTCCAGGGCGGCGCTCTTGTCTGCTCGGATTGCACGTGTGATCGCATCGAGGCCATCTATCCGCAGCATCCTCAGAACCATCTCCTTTCGCTTTGCAGGCTGCATCTCCTGGAGGTCAGCGAGCTCATTCTGGCGGGCGAACACGGAAGTGAAGAATGCCTTGTAATCCATACCAAGCAGCTTCAGGACGCCCGCTCGAACAGCTTTGTCGCCTTCGGCAATGATTCCCCCGCCGGAGCGGAGAGACACCTTCATGCCCAGACTGCGCCCTCCCATCTCTCTCTCGATTCTGTATTCGATGTCGTCAAGCTCGAACTCAAGGACTGCTTTGACGGCATCTGCGGAGCTCGCACCCACGAAGCGAATGCTATCCCTGCTTGTGCGGACGATCTCCTCCTCGTTCCCGAAGAGCGCCCAGGCGAGGGCCTCGATGATGGTGGTTTTGCCGGAACCGTTGAGGCCGAGGATTCCGATAACGCCGTCAGGGAACTGCAACCTGAGGTCTCTGAACTTCCTGTAGTTCTTCAACTCCAGATAGCCGATCCTCATGC
>CP070748.1:109949-120232 GCA_020348345.1 Methanobacteriota archaeon
AAACATGGAATAGGCTCTACCGCAGGATCAATGACTGAGAAGGCTTACAGGATGCTTGTATCACGGGCAGCGTGAATCGTTATTCCCCTCTGGGAGACTTCGAGGCGATTCAAGAAAGCATAAGCAGATGCAAAAAACGGCAGAAAATGTACCTTTCGTGACCGTGCCAGGGAGATAGGTGGGCCCAACCGGGTTTGAACCGGTGATCTACGCCTTGTAAGGGCGTCGTCATAACCACTAGACCATGGGCCCTTTTTCGATGCTATGCTATCATCCGCCTTAAAACATTCTTCATTGAAGGGCCCTCTTGGCCTCTTCGTATCCATTGGTGAAAGCCTCGCGGTTCTCCTCTATCTTGCGGGGTATTATCCGTTCGATCGCCGCCTCGAAGTTGTCTCTATCGATTTCCGTGGCACCCGCTCCTGCAAGCGCACCTATCATAACAACATTAGACGATATCGGCACCCCCGCCTCCTCTGCCATCCTCTTTGAATCAATCAGCAGTATGCCGCGAGAGATAGAGTTCATTTGAGTTCGAACGTCTTCAATTGATGGATAGTCCGCCTTTTGTGTTGAAACGCTGAGTGGTATCCAGGTCTCGGTCGATGTGATAACGATGGTCTCACCAGACGCCTTGCATTTCGCCCTTAATGTCTCGAGCAACTCGAATGAAAGAATTACATCCGCCTTCCCATCCGTGATCAGAGGACCTGATACCTCTCCTATCCGAGCTGTGCACACGACAGAGCCTCCTCGTTGTGCCATTCCATGAGTCTCGCTCAGAACGACGTTCAGCCCAGATTGAATCGCAGCCTCACCAATGATCCTTGATGCGGTGATGATGCCTTGTCCTCCCACGCCGACGAGGTATATATCAGTCATCAATCCACCCCTTTGATGGCGCCGTACGGACATACCTCAGCGCAAACTCCGCATCCCGCGCACAACGAATAATCAATGGTCTGAACCTTGTCCAAGCTCGATATGGCTGGACATTGGAATTTGGTCACACAAGTCCTGCACTTCTTGCAAGCTTCCTGGTCTATCATGTGTTTCCGGATTATTGCGCCTGTGCCATCACGGGTTGCTATCAGAGCGCACTCTCGCCTGGCAATCACAACGCTCGCGCCTTTGTGTTTCAAGGCTTCCTCGATGGCGTTGATGGTGGAATCGATATCGTAGGGATCGACAATTCGCAACCATTCGACCCCACACCCTCTGACCACCTTCTCAAGCACAACAGGCAATGCGGTAGGGTTGCGGGGGTCGGGTCTGCTGCCTGGATGAGGCTGATGGCCCGTCATAGCGGTTGTTCGGTTGTCAAGAATAACCAACAGGAATTCATGGCCTTGGTGGACAGCGTTGATCAGGCCAGGCACGCCAGCGTGGAAGAATGTGGAATCCCCTATGAATGCGATGATCGGCAGTTCGTTCGTCCTGGCTAGTCCCCCGGCCGTCCCGACGCTAGAGCCCATGCAGACGAGAAGGTCCGCTGCGCTGTATGGCGGTGCCATGCCCAGCGTGTAACAGCCAATGTCTGAGGCGAATATAGCATTCTTGCCAACAGCTTTGCTGACGGCGAAGTAGGTCGCACTGTGCGGACACCCAGCGCATAAGATCGGTGGTCGAAGGGGTAGGTCCGAAATGACATCGCACTCTGCTCGTTCAGAATGAATCTTGTGGCCCTCGCCGGACAGCCCAGCTGCCACAATCGATTCGGTGAATTCGTGTGCTCTTGGAAACCTACCGTCGGCTTTGCCATATATCCTTGTGGCGAGCGATTCTCGCTGTGCAAGTGCACGGATTCCCATCTCCAGGACGGGCTCAAGCTCCTCGACGATGATAATCTCGGTATGATTCTTCACAAAATCAAGTATCATATTGCTTGGCAGCGGATACGAGAACCCCAGCTTCAGGATATCTGCCGTGAGTCCGAGGTTTCTGACGGCGTCTCGCGTATACGTCGCTGCCACGGACGATGTGACTATGCCCAATCGACTCGTCCCCGTTCCTTCGATTACGTTGAACTCCGATTGCTCCGCTAGGCGTTCGGCGTCCTTGAGCTTCTGCAGTAGTACAGGATGCCTTTCCCGTGCGACAGAGGGCACAGGAACGAACCGCTCGGGATCCTTGACAAACTCCCCTTTGAGAGAAGACTTCTTGATTTCTCCTACAGTCACAGCCCCTCTGACATGAGCTATTCGCGTGGTCGTGCGAAGCATGACTGGCATCTCGAGTTCCTCAGAGATTTCGAATGCCCGCCTTGTCATTTCCAGACATTCTTGCGGAGTCGAAGGCTCAAGAAGAGGAAAGCCTCCAAAGAGTGCATAGAATCTGTTATCCTGCTCATTTTGGCTCGAATGACACGACGGGTCATCAGCCGTCACTATGACGAAACCACCTCTAGTACCAGTGTAGGCGAAGGTCATCAAGGCGTCCGCGGCGACGTTGACGCCGACATGCTTCATGCTCACGATGGCCCTCACACCGGATGTGGCCGCACCGATGGCGATCTCTGTGGCTACCTTTTCGTTCACGGAGTACTCGAAATAGATGCCGGCTTCCTCTGCCACCCGGGCGAGAGTGTCACCAATCTCGGATGCTGGTGTGCCTGGATAGGTCGTTGCCAACGAAGCTCCTGCTTCTAATGCCCCCCGAGCTATCGCTTCATTTCCGAGCAAGAGCACCTTCGTACCCGGTTCGGCGGCGAGAATTCTGTCCATGACGGTTCGTTATCGTCATGGTGTGAAATACCTTTTCGCCTCTTCGGCAGCCAACAGCGCTTATGGCGCTGTGGCCAGATATCGTCGAGATGCGGGCTGGACACAGAGTTAAAATACTGAGCCTCTATTGAGAGCCCAGTGACAGGAAAAACCGTCGCCGAGAAGATACTCGGCAGAGCGGCTGGAGATATCGACTCCAAGGCCGGAGATGTCATTGAGGTCTTTCCAGATGTAGTTATGTCGCATGAAAACACCTTCCTTGTGAACAAGGCGTTCGAGGAGTTGGATTTGGAGAAGCCCTGGGCTCCCGAGAAGATTGTTGTCGTCCTTGATCACCGCTCCCCGGCCAATACAGTCCAGACTGCCAACGCCCATGCGCGAATACGCGAGATCGTGCGAAGGATGGGCATCGGAAGATTCTACGATGTCGGAGAAGGCATTTGCCATCAATTGCTTGTCGAAAAGAAGCTGGTCACTCCTGGTCAGCTCGTGCTAGGGGCTGATTCGCACACTACCACCGCAGGAGCGGTCGGAGCATTCGGCGCAGGCATAGGCGCGACGGAGATGGCTGTCGTCTGGGCAACGGGAAAGACCTGGCTGAGAGTTCCGGAGACGATTAAGGTCACGATAACTGGCCATCTCGAAAAGGCGGTCTTTCCCAAAGATATAGCGCTCTACCTTGCCTCTAAGATTGGGTCTTCCGGAGCCAACTACAAGTGCATCGAGTTTGGCGGCATATTCCTCTTCGACATTTCGATCTCAGGCAGAATGGTGCTCTGCAACATGGCGGCAGAGATGGGTGCAAAGGCGGCCATAGTCCCGGCGGACTCGACTTTCGGTGCTTGGTCGCCTGAATGCCCCTCAAAAGACAGCAGTCTGTGCACTCCGGATTCAGATGCGAGCTACTGCAAGGCTATTGAAATCGCTGCTGAAGACATACCGCCGATTGTATCAGGACCTGGCAGTGTGGAACTAGGAGGCAGCGTCGAGGACTTCGCAGCTATCGAAATTGATCAGGCATTCATAGGAACTTGTACGAATGGCCGGCTTGAGGACCTGATTGCGGCGTCCTGGGTCCTCAAAGGCAACAAGGTGGTTGAGGGAACCAGGTTGTTGGTTGCGCCAGCCTCAAAGACGGTCCTGACCGATGCCTTGAGCATGGGCGTGATTCAGACGATTCAGGAGGCCGGGGGGACGATATTGCCTCCCGGTTGTGGCCCCTGTCTGGGCGCGCACGAGGGCGTTCTCGCCCCAGGGGAGACGTGCATATCCTCCGGCAACAGAAACTTCAAAGGGAGAATGGGCTCGGAAGACGCTAGCATCTATCTGGCGAGCCCAGCGACAGTCGCCGCCAGCGCGATAAAAGGAAGAATAGAGGACCCACGGAGGTGGTTGAAGGTTGACCTGTGAGGGCCGAGTGTGGAAGTTCGGAGACGACATCAACACTGACCTCATCATCTCTGGGAGATATCTGGACAACTACGATGAATCACACCTGGCGTCTCATGCAATGGAGGGCATCAGCACCGAATTCGCGAAGCGCGTCAAGGAGGGCGACATCATAATCGCGGGCCGTAACTTCGGGTGCGGTTCGAGCAGGGAGCAGGCCGTCGTATCATTGAAGGGCTGCGGCGTGCAGGCTATCATCGCCGTATCCTTCGCCAGAATCTTCTACAGGAATGCAGTCAACCTCGGAATGCAGGTTTACGAATCGACTGATGCATATGAGGCTTTCAATGACGGCGACAAAGCCTCTCTCGATACCTCTGAGGGGTGTTTACGCGCCTCGAGTGGGGCGACGGAGGCATCGCTAAAGGAAGTCCCGCCGCATCTCAAGGCAATCGTGGACAGCGGCGGACTGATGCCATACACCAAGTTCAAACTAGGCATACGCTAGTCCTTGCGCCTGACGGAACAGGCAGTTTTCTGAATCGTGGGCGCGTTCAATCCTTCTACTCGTCGATGCACAGACGGCTGCGTCGTTTTCGGATTCCCACAAAGAATATGGCAATGATGATGAGTATTGGCACTAGCAACTCCTGAAATTCTGGTATCACGTCGAATATGACTTCCACGTTCCCCGTTGTGTTCTGCGTCCACTGCCAGCATATGTGGCTCTCGCCTGATACGGAGTATATCGATGTGAGATACTGTTTTTCGTTGCTGTTCTGTCCGCCGAGCGTCACGAATGACCATGACCCGCTATCGTTCTTCTTGCAATCTATATTGTTGTCGTCGAGGCTGATCCACAGAGCGTACAGATCGCCAGTCGTGGTTTCCAATGATATCGTCGGATGTCTGTGGGCGACGGTGGTATCGTCTGCGTCCAGTTCAACAGGGGAAGACCAGCCGCTTGACGACCGATACTCATACTGTATCTGCGGATTCTCCGTTTGCCCGCTCTTCGTGGCGTCTCCGTAGACTACGTGGACTACGCCATTTGAATCAATCACCGCGCTTGCTGGCGCAGTATTGATGAACTCCAATGAGCCGGTGTCAGTGTAGATGTTCTCCACGTCACCCCATGACCCGCTAGTGCGCTTCCTCGCATCAATATATGAATCGCGGTTGTATATGGCCCAAACGTCACTCCCAGACCCTGTAGGCAGAATCGAGCCCTTGAGATCACCGTTCAATGAATCTGGTGAGAGCATCGTGGTGTCTTCTGTCCAGCCTGAGGAGACGCTATCCGTCTCGTCACTGATGAACGCCACGAGATCGAACTTGTCCGGATCCGACTGCGTTTGTCGGCTGGACAGAATCCATAGATAATCGTTCGCGTCCCTGCAGATGAAGGTGTTCTTCCCCCCCATGCTGACAGACGAGGCAGTCAATGTCGAATCGCTGCCAGCCCATGTTATTGTGTGGGCGCCTGGATTGACGCTACCTCTTTGAAGGTACACAGACTGAGAGGGCGTTGATCTATCTCCCACCGCATAGACGATTTGGTCGCCTGAGTCGTACCAGAGGGAGGCGTACATGATGCTCGAGGTAGAGAACACATCCCCTCCGAGGTTCCAGGTTTCTCCGCCGTCAGAACTGTACTTGTACACCGTGTTACTGCCATCGTAGTAGATGCTCCAGAAGTTAGTGCCATCGTAGAAGAGCTTTCTCTGATATGACAATGAAGTGGATTCAACATCACCCGCGGTCTCGACGATCCAACCCTTCATTCCCGCTACAGTTTCGTTCGATGCGAGATCGCAGCTGCCCATCCAGTCTGATGTTTCGATTACAAAGTCCATGCTGGCTGGATCTCCTATTGTGGAAGTGATGAGCCCGATTTCCATCCGGCTGGAATCCTTCGCCGCCAATATGGGGATGTCCTCCTCGGTCCAAGCCCCTGACGAGTATGAATAGGCGCTTCTTGACTGTATCTCGCCGCAGCTACCCCCGACCTCTATCATGAAGTCCGCTCCGATCGTTGAGGTTCCAATGGCCACAATTCTCCCCGTGGCGTCGGATCGGTCGCTGTCTATGAAGATTCTCGCGAAGTCCTCCGCGGTCTTCCTTGTTATTATTGGTGTACCTCCCCCTACGCCTGTATAGATTCTGCAGTCCTTTGGCACATAGACGCCCGAACATATCTGTCCGAAGACGCTGATGTAGAAGTACGAGTTGTCTGGGGAGGTGTCCACTCCCACGCTCTCAATGTTCACGTTCGAATTCGAGATGGGAAGGTTGTCCGTGTCTGCTATGCTCCTGTTTGTCCAATCCGCGAAGGCGCCGTCAATCGAGACGTCTTCGGGAGGGGAGATGCAGTACGCTCTTGCCCCTTCACCGATGACCAGAGTCTTTGAGAACGAGGATGCGACTCCGGATTCCTCCAGAATCGCCGATACGAATTGCCCTCGAAGAGTGTGAGACGAATCGACTGCAACGCTTATCGTATGCGACTGGCCAGGCTCCAGGGCGAATCCAGCGATTGTATCGACAGAATCGACACCCACCATCTCAGGGGTGACGCTCTCCACGCTGCCACTTCCTCCTTGGCAGGTGAAGCGGAGTTGCAGAAATTCCTCATTCCCGCTTGAAGGAAGTATGCCGCTCTCGGCAATGTCCGGAACGAGGTTCTGCTCGACCACGAGAAGGTCACCACTAAGGACAATCGGGTAGCTGGTGCACTGGGTTCCATCGCCATCCTGCGATACCAAGATAACTCTCGAAGTGTCGTCGAGCTGAACCGGGAGCTGAGCCATCGCCTCTAGGCCGTACCCCGAGAGGCCGCATTGAACAGTTCCTCTAGGTCTCCACAGGTTCCAGTCTAGGGGATCTCTGGTCGAGGCGAATTCATACACGGAAGAGGTCGCGATGGTGTCGTTGCATCCAAGAATCTCCAACATGAAGTCGGCGCCGATATCTCCTACTAGGTATCCTGTGCTTCGGTCGTCGTCTGCATCCACGAAGAACATGAGGCGTTGGGCTGTGCTGCTCGACATCAGCAGCCCCTCAACCCTCGCGTATACATTCAGCTGTGATCCGTAGGTGCTAGCTGCCCATTCTAGGACATTGCTGTTGGGTGATGGCGATTCCGTGGACATCGTGAACATCATCGCATCGTCCCATTCGTCGAAGTTACCGTCCATTTCGTATGGGCTGCCTTCCCGCGACAATGATATGTATATGAACGCTGAAATGACGATGACTATTGCCATTAGCACGGCTATCCCTTTGCGACCGAGCGAAACCCTCAGACGCCCCGCTTCCCCTCTGGGCAGCCCCGTGCCGTTTATCATGTCTCGGCCGTTCGTAGCTCCGAATCCGTTTGTGAGGTGAACACCGTTTATTCGGCTCTTGCCATTGATGACACCCCTTCCGTTGGTGATGCTGACGCCGTTTACTGCGCTTGTACCATTTGATAGCCCTCCCTGGTCTCTTGTGCGTCTTGCTGGCGCAGCCGTTGTTATCTCCGCATAGCCGACCTCTCGCACCTGTCTTTCGGCGCCAGCTTCCGGCCTTGCCACTTCGGGAACGCGAATCTCCTCCGGCGGCGGCGGTATTCCCAGATCCTCTCCTTCATCGAACTCCGCACCGCAATGAGGGCATTTCTCCACGTCAAGGTCTACCACTCCATTGCATGCTGGGCAGAAGATGGCCTCGTCCTCTTCTTCTCCTTCTGGAACCTCTTCCTCCAAAAGGAATTCTGCGCCACAGTTAGGACAGGCCAAGTCGTCCAAACCTACCAAAGAGTCGCATATCGGACAGACCGCCTCAGCATCCTCTGCAGGCGGCTCAGCTCCTTCAGAAAACGCCTTACGCTCCTCTGCGATTCTCGCTGTCTCAACGACAGCTTCGGAGGGGATATAACCGCATTCCTCGCATCTTGCCTTCGGGCTTCTCAATGTGGAGTGACATCTCTGGCATATGAGATCAGCAGCATCCGCCTCGGCTATCTCATCCAGCTCGTCAATGATCTTGTCTACAGCCTTATCCCAGAGGCGTTCCTCCATTCGGCTGTGAAGCTCAGAATATACAATCTGACAGGATGGACATGATGTGCTCGTTGGGAGCACGAGCGTGCCGCAGAAGGGGCATTCAAGCTTGGTATTCCTGTCGAAAGCCTCTCCACATCGGGGGCAGGCCTTCTCAAGTCCGGATACCCTGAGGCTGCATTTCGGGCATGCAAATATCTTGTATTGATTTGCTGGCATGGTTCGTGGTTCCCTGTAGCAGTCGAGCTCATGCCCCGTGGTTCGACGCGCTCCTCTCTGTGCATCCCTTGAGCGTATTGCGTCTTCTAGGAAGTGAAAGGGATTTCCTGCTTAATAAATTGCGCCGTTATCCAATGGCAGCCAGGTCATTCGACATCGCCTGCGAGACAAATCTAGACAAGGGCCGGCCCGAAGCACCCACTACACTTTGGAGAATTGCATACAGCCGTTCTGTCATCCTCGGAGGACAAAGGATATTATATTCTCATCCAATCATAGCGGCGGGCTCGTAGGGTAGTCTGGATATCCTTTTGGCCTTCGGAGCCGACGACGTGGGTTCGAATCCCACCGGGCCCGCCACTATCCATAGCCAGCAATTGAATCTCTCTTCTCAATCAGGGGAGTTTCTGCACTCGGGCATATCGCAGGCTCGCTAGAATCGCGAAGAGTCTCACCCTCCTGCAAAGAGATTCAGTAAGAGAGAGGTGAGCGAGAACCTTGATATACAGGCGATGTAGTTTCCGAGATTTGGGAGATGGTTCGATGCCAGTTGACAAAGGTACCTGGCGGATATTCCTGTTGGTCATAGTGATCTGCGCAGCGATGTTCGCGGCGTCGAATCTCCTGGAATGGCGAATCAGCTCGGACTACCCCCTGGGGGGAGGCGAGGCAAGTACTTCGTACGACCGTATCGTTCTCGCAAACTATGAGCTGGATACTGGCGATACAATCTACTACGAGTACGAAGCAAGCGAGGCGTGCTGGTTTGTCATCTACATCATTGACAGGGCCGACCCGCTGGACATCAGGACCTATGAGAGACTGAACCTATCAGGCACTCAGAATGCTGGTTCGTTCGAATGCCCGGTTGATGGACAGTACTCCCTTCGAGTCACCTTCCTGGAGATTGTTCCTGAAGAAATAGCCACAGTCAACTACTACACGCATGCTCTCAACGATTCCTCCGTCCTGAAGATGGTCGCGGAGACTGTAATTGTGGCGGCTCTGACAGCCATACTGATTTACATCGCCTACAGCGCCTACAGGTGGGAGTACGGAGGTTTCCTGTACAAGGTGTTCGGCGCTGCGGGAGGAATGAGTTTGACCGCATTTACAATTGCCCTGTACCTCCGCCCATCTCTGCTCTATGGGAATGTCTACATCGAAGTGTTGTCTCTGGTTCCGGGCGTATTCGTGGCACTATGCTTCTGGGGCGGATTGTTCACCATCGCATGGGAGGAAGAGGGGGAATCCATAATTCGGATTGGGAGCATCAACCTGCCGCTGGTAAAGCTGATCGCAGTAGTAGTCGCGAGTGTCCTTGTGTTCGGCTTCTTAATGATGATATATGTTTTCATCCAATGAGATGAAGAGACGGGAGCGGTCCCTACTCCCCATTTCTTAAGCGTCAATCATGGTTGATGAAGTAGAGAGGAATTGTCGCGATTGCAGCCTATCACTTTGATTGAGCTCGATGTCAAACTCGCTGGCAACTGGATGGTACGGTTCCCATCGGGCCCGCTTTTTCCTTACTGGCCAATTTCTATCAACGGCTCATTATTTTTACCACGTCAAAAATACGAAATAGTTAATGATGACAATCAATATCATCAGATGAAGAATGTACATACTGGGGAATGAAAATGAAAGCGATTGTTTGTACCAAATATGGACCACCAGACGTTCTTCAGCTTAAGGAGGTAGATAAACCTTCCCCGAAACCAAATGAGGTCTTGATTAAGATTCACACATCCACTGTGACAACAGGGGATTGCCGAATTCGAAGTTTTACGTTCGCATCCTGGTTTTGGCTTCCTGGACGTATCATGTTTGGTATTACGAAGCCAAGAAAAGAAATACCTGGTTGGGAATTATCAGGTGAAATTGAATCAACTGGTAAGAATGTTAC
>CP070748.1:120332-125340 GCA_020348345.1 Methanobacteriota archaeon
AGGACCACAGCGCCCCTGACACTCGACGCCGGGCAGGCGACGATGCACGACTCCAGGTCGTGGAGTTTCATCTGTCGCTCGTCTCCGGACGGGAGCGCGATGCAGCGCGCAATCCCCTTCGACATGCTGTGGACGTAGAAATCCTCCGAGGCACACGTTAAAATGTCGCCAGCCCTGAAGTGAGGCAGCCTCACCAGAAAAGTGACTCGATGTACTTCGCGGCCGTCCCGACGGCCCCACAGGCTCGACGACTCCTTGAACTCGGTCGAACGCATGGCCTGAACCTCCCTCGCTACGATTCGGGCCGACTGCGCCGTGCTGACATAGAAGTCGATACCGCCCCTGACGCGCTCCACCTTAGTTAAGAACACCTCGCGGCTGTTCATGCGCATGGCCTCGATCCTGTCTCTGACATATCCATCCAGGTCGGCCTCGGCACCGTCTGCGAAGGCCCTGTCATCGCCCCGCAGCTGTATGACTGCCTCGTAATAGCTGCCCTTCTGTTTGGAGCACTCGCTGCAAGACCCGTGCTTCAGCCTGATGGTCGCAACCAGTTCCCGCTCGAAGCGATGACCTTGGACCGCCAACGATACGCTCACGTTCGCCTCGTATGTCCTCTCGTCCTTCTCGGCCAGCTCTAAAGTCATATCGTCTACAGTCATATCGGCGGGGGTCGAAATCGCTTTTTCGAGAAGAACCTGGGCAGCTTCCTTGACCGACTCCGTCTCCATCCACCGACCGTTGAATAGGAATGATGAGCAGTGCGAGCATAGCGTGAGGTCGATGTACTGCGGGAGGCTGATTGTGACCTTCTTGCTCGAATAGCATTCAGGGCAGAGGGGTCCGATCAATTCGCCCTCTCTGCCACACTCGACGCAGAACACTTCAGATCATCCTCGCCATCTGTGCATGAGGCACTCCGTCTATTACGAGGATGCATTCTGGGTCGACAAATCCGTGCTTGACCGCCATGTCAATAGTCCTTTTCCCCACGAGGTTTGCGATGGTAGCGATCTCGAGACGGTTCACGAATACATCCTCTTCGACGGCGTCGCCCCCGTAGAAGTCTCTCGACAAGTGGATTCTCAACTTCCCCTCCGTGTAGGTCCGGCCGATTATCTCACTGTCGCAAGCGGCCACAAGGAGTTCCTTGCCGCTCCTGTGGACCTTGACGCATATCCCGACGCTCATGCCATGCGCTCCTCGCTGGCGAGCTTGTAGTACCCGGGCTGGGGAGAGTACACCTCGCCTGCGTCGCTGAGTCGCTTCACCAGAGTCCTCACGCGCTCCTCGGTGATGTTGTCGGAGGCGGCCTTTTGAATCAGCTCCTCCAGGCTCACGCCTCTGCGCTCGTCGGCCAGCTGTTGGACGAGGTTCCGCAGGACGTAGATCTGCTCCCTCTGACTCCTGCTCGTCCCTGTGGCAATCAGATCGATGTCTCTCCTGCCGCCCTCGCTCGCAACCTTGTTAAGATAGTATTCCACAATCTTGATCGCCCTCTCCGCATCCTCGGGCATCACAACGGTGCTCAGCCGTGCTCTGGCGCTCGACTCCGCGAGTCGGATCAGCGCCTCGAGCTGCCTTGCGGTTATCGGTACCGAGGATTCCTCCCCCTCGCCGAGCTTTCGTATATTGACGTAGTACGTGTCCAGCGTATTCATCGCCTCGGTCGTGAGGACCGGTGTTATGCGCTTGCTGAATGCGATATACTTCCTCAGGAATTCGACATCCATTGCAGGTACCAGGACTTCTGTATTGGCCATGATCGCCTGCGTATCCATGTCGGGGATCTTCTCCGGCTGCTCGTGCAGGCGTATCTCGCCCCTCCGGTGAACCTTCAGTATGTGTGCCGCGACGCTTTGGTCGTACGCCGAATCAGGCCTGTCGGTCATCGTGAAGATGGCGTCAAACCGCGATAACAGCGCAGGCGGGAGATCAATCTGCTCGGCAATGTTCCTGTTCTCATCGAATCGCCCGTACTTAGGATTGGCTGCGCCGAGAACGGCGCATCTTGACTGCAAGGTGGCGGTGATGCCGGCCTTTGCCACAGAGATCGTGCCCTGCTCAAGACTCTCGTGTATGCTTGACCGGTCTTGTTCATTCATCTTGTCGAGCTCGTCGATACATGCTAGACCTTTATCAGCCAGAACGAGAGCGCCAGCCTCGAGCGTCCATCTGCCCTCTCCAAACTCGTCCTTGACGGCAGCTGCGGTCAGGCCAGCAGCAGATGACGATTTGCCTGAGGTGTAGATGCCTCTCGGAGCGAGTGTGGCCATGTACCTCAGAATCTGGGATTTGGCGGTGCCGGGGTCGCCGATCATCGCGATGTGTATGTCGCCTCTTATGTGAGTGCCATCATCCATCACCTTGGTGACGCCGCCGAACAGCTGCAGTGCGAGAGCCTCCTTCTCCTGCAGATAGCCGTAAATGGTCGGCGAGATAGATGCGACTATCTTCTCGAGCACGTCTGGGGTTTTGGCGAACTCCCTGATTCTCATCTCGTCCTCCGGTGTGATGACAATCTCCTCGTACTCGTGCTCCTCGTATTCAATCGAGTTGATGTCGAGCGTCAGGTCGAACAGTGCCGACTTGATCTGGGTTCCCTTCTGATGGCTCTTGAGCACGCCATTGATTATGACGCGGTCTCCTGGCGATAGTCTGCCGGAGATATCGTCCTCGACGAAGCCGACGAGTCTTTCTGGCTGCGCCCCGCCCCTGAGGCCTTCCGGAGGCTCCTGGATCTCGACCTTCTGCGTATCGACGAACTGCGATTTATCTGTCAATAGCCTGAACCTGGTCGAGCCGCTCCCACGACCGCATCCGCCCTCGTCCTTCGAACACTCTAAGGGTTCTCTGAACTGCATACCCTCCTGTTCTAGGAAGAGTCGTGCGCCGCAACGCATGCACTCGAACTCCGCGACGGTTACTCTTGGCCGCACTTCGGTCGCCGTCCTCATGAGGCCTTCAATCGAGACGAAGGTCTCGAGGTGCTTGGCCCTCAACTTGCGTATGTCGATGCGGGAATCGCGAGGTAGCCCCCTTATGCGGAAGTGGATGTACGGATTCGTAAGCGCATGGGATACCATCCTGCGCATGGCCTCCTCGGCCGATTCGATTGAGATGCCGGGCTTTGAGAGGGTGTAGTTGGCGAGGTCCGGGTCGTGCATCTCCACATCGGAGAAGTCGACGTATAGGCTTCTGACCTCCGGGTAGAAATCTGCGATTTCATTGACCTTGTGACGCATCTCCTGACCGCCGAGGAACTCCTCCCAAATAGCGACCAGGTCTTCAGGTGTATATTCCTTCGGCATACTCCCTCCCCCGCATCTAGCAATTGACCCCTCACCGACATCCATCGTCGGTGGCAGTGGGGTAACACGAATCGCCTATATGATACAAAAGCTCTATTGCGGATCTCCCGAATCTTCTCGCGCTACAGTTATGCTTCTTATAGCGTCGTCCTGGATCCTTACCACATCGGTACTTGTTGGTGCGAGACAATACTCTTCAAGGAGTGCCCCGTTCATTTCGATAAAAGTATCGCCCCAGCGAAAGTGAGACAGTACCCTCAGGGCTTGGTCTTTCTCCCCCAGTATAAACAGCGCTGCGGCGACCGCTTCGGCGCTGGAGAGGCGTTGGGGCCTGCCGAAATTTACGGGATTGGCGGCAACCAGGAACGGAAGAGCGCGGTGCCTGAGGCCGCTTCGGAGCCTGGGGAACTTCGTGAGCTGGTTCCAGGAACAGTCCACCACTAGGAGTCCGTGCTTCGTGACGGCCTCCACGTCCTCCTTGGACAGTGCCTTGGGCGCCTCAGGGTCCAGTACAACAGCTCCGGGCGGTATTTTTTTCACGTCGCGCGCTACACGTATCTCTCCCGCACGCACGAGGCGAGCGGCCGTGCATTTTCGTGGGTCATCCTCACGGTGCAACAGTCCATAGACCCGTATGCCCCTCATCTCACCAGTCATGAGGGGTAGTGCCCATATTAAATCATGCCTCGCAGGCATCTGACAGAGCATTTTTTAGCTACCAGTGTGGATAGAGGGTCTGCCACGATGATGAAAGAGTTACCGCTGAACTCATGATGACAGACGGGCGAACTGAGTGGTGAGCATCGATGTGTCGGCAAAAGCTAATATGCTCTTCCAGTGCATCAGCTCCCTGGTCGGTTACATATGCCTACTGGTTTTGACTATCTGGGCTCGGACAAGGCCCTTCAGCAACACTGGGTCAAGCGTTTGCTGGCAATCGTCATCGATGCGGTGCTGATCTACGCGCCGATCGTCGTCTTCATATCGGTGCTCGGAGGGCGCTATATCAGCGCGGGCCTATTGTCCGGCGTTGCGCTGTTCTTGTACTCAAGCCTATTCGACCTTTCCGTTGGCGGCACCATCGGCAAACTAATCCTCCGCATGAAGTCGGTGGCTATGACTGGGCGATTGTCCCTTTCCCAAGCCTTCATGAGGAATGTCACGAAGGTGTTCGCGCCCCTCCTGCTTATCGACTGGATAGTGGGCATGGCCGTAGAGACGAAGGACCCCAGACAGAAGTGGACGGATCAGGTGGCACATACATCGGTGATAGTCCATGATCATCCAGGCGGAGTCTGAGCCTGCGGAACCCGCCAGACCCAGCCCCTCTTTTCGATGGACACCTCTCCCTGAATGACTCCTTTCTGCATTAGTTTGGCCAGGAAAAGCACAGTCTGATCAGGACAGCGGCTGCCCTCTCGCGCAGCGGACTTCTCGATTTCCATAGTCGAAAGGGGCCCGCGTGTCCGTAGGAGGGCAATGACGAATCCTTCTGCTTCGTCTTCGTCCATTGCTCGTAAGCCCTCGCCCTTCTCCGACATTGCCTCGCTGGAGTAATGCGAGAGGTGGCATCATAAAACCTGCGCTAACGCTCAACAGAAGAATCGAAAAATTAAAGGCGCTCGGGATGAGGGCAGACGTCCCTTCCCGAGTTGTTTGAGTTTCGTTTCAGCTTGGGTTCGATTAGGCAGTCCAAG
>CP070748.1:125440-225435 GCA_020348345.1 Methanobacteriota archaeon
GAGGCGAACTTCATGGCCGCATGGCATCTTCTCGATAAGGACGACGAGATTGTCGTGATGGTTCCCGGCTACCTGCAGACATTGACTCTGGCCCGTTCATGGGGCTTGAAGGTCCATCCATTGCCTTTGAGCGAAGATCTTGGATGGCAGTTCGACCCGGAAGCTCTTAAGACAATCGTGAACAAGCGCACTAAAGCGATACAGGTGTGCAATCCCAACAACCCGACCGGCTCAATCATGGCCGATGAGCAGCGAAAGACGCTTGTGGACTGCGCCGAGGACGCAGAGGCTTGGATACTCTCGGACGAGGTATACATAGGCTCCGAGCTCGCGAGGGACCGGACGGAGTCTCTCTGGGGGGGCTACGATCGCACGCTGGTATCCAATGGCCTGTGCAAATCGTACGGATTGCCGGGTCTCAGAATCGGATGGCTCGTCGGCACTCAGGAGGCACTTCGGAATATCACCCCCCTTCACGATTTTCTGACGCTCACGCACGCAGCACCGTGCGATTACTTCGCTCGACTCGCACTTGAGCCGGTCAGAAGAGAGAGTCTGCTCGCCCGAAATCAGGCAGTAATCCGTGAGAGTCATGAGATTGTGAAAGACTGGATGTCGTCGAATGAACCCGCGTTCTCGTATGCTCAGCCCTCTGCAGGTCCGATGTGTTTCTTGCGGTACGACGCGAAGATATGCTCGTGTGAGATCGCCGACCGATTGATTGCAGAGAAATCAGTCCTTGTCGTCCCCGGGAGTCAGATGGGCATGGATGGCTACTTGCGAATAGGCACTTGCGTGCCGAAGGATCGCCTGGTATGTGGGCTCAGCCGTATAAACGCACTTCTTAGCTCTCTGTGATGGTGCGAAACCTGACACGATAGCATAAGGAACCGACGAAAGGTGTCGAGTCCAATTGACCATGCACGCTCTGGTGCGGATTACCGCCAGTAGCCGCCGTTCTGGGAGGACGTTGATAGTACACTTTTCCGCACAAAGCCGGGTCCGACAGTGAATGTTGCATCCTTTTATCGCATTCGCCGCTTGGTCCTTATCATGATGATGTGAATTGTCACGCCTGCCGCAATGGCCAGAAGGACAATTCTCAAGATGAGGCTCTCAATCACAAACAGAATGGAAGCTGCGATCGCAGCCCAAAGCATGCAAAGGGTCGCAGCTTTTGCCCTGAGAGGGATTCCCCTGCCTTCCATGTAATCCGTGAGATACCGGCCGAAGAGCTTGTTGTTGGTCAGCCACTCATACATTCTCCTTGAACCTTTCAGGTAGCATGCAGCCGCTAAGAGCAGAAAAGGCGTGGTCGGCAATACTGGGAGGGCAATGCCTATCAGTCCAAGGGCAAGAAAGACCGTTCCTCCAGCGGTCCAGATGATGCGCTTCAATCTGCTGCTGCCATCAGATGAAGCGACAGGCGTGGGTTCTGAGGCGCCGTCTTTCAGATCCGACATACTGTTCTTGGCTCCGAGGGATGAATCCGCACATCCTCATAAGCATTTTATCGCTTCCTAGCTAGCATTTGAGAAGGCCTCTTCGGAAAAGGGTTGTCAAGCGCTTTCGCTCAGGCTGTCTCGAACATCCCTGGTGAAGAGAGCTAGGCTCGATTGAGCACATTGTGTCTATCGAGTGAACTCACGATGCGATTCACCAGCACGTCCTTTCCGACGTCCAGCTCGTATCTATCGAAGTATCCCTGCAGCGAGCTCAAACCGCGGTCGAGCGCGACCGAGGCTTCCTGTAGCCTTCGCCAAGGAGCTTCTCCAGTCCGGTCCACGCGAACTGCCTCCGCAAGGTCGATGAACCAGGGTTTGCCGTCATGCAAGAGGATGTTGAAGGCACTGAGGTCCGAGTGAACCACTCCAGCCTTGGCAAGCTGCTCTATCCCGGAAACGACCATGTTCAGCATGACCTCTGGATTGTCGGGGTCTACCTCGTTCAGTTTCGGCGCAGGCCCTTCATCCGTGCCTAAATACCGCATCGAGAACATGTTATCGACACGCCTCGCTGGTGCGGGCACAAGAGCACCGCCATTCCAAGCCTGCCGGGTCATCTCATATTCGCGAGCTGCGAGCCAGCCCAAAGCATCGAGCTTGATCGGCCTTCCTCCTCTATGACTGGTACGATACAAGCGGTACACTTTCACTGCCAAGGGAGCTCCTCGATATGACGTCAAGTACACATCTGCTTCTTTGCCCGAGCTAATCAGCCCGATTACTTCAGTCGCTAGACCAGATGATAGGATTGCCTCCTTGACTGAGCTGTAGCTCGATTCCTTGAAGTCCAGATTGCCGGACTTGATGCGCCAGACAACGCTGGCATCCAGATATGGATCGTTTGGCATGTTTCCACGCTTTCGACACTTATGTTGCGTTCACATTCAGGCTCATAATACTCCGAACGCCGGGGTGCCGATTGCATGGGATCAAACGGTTCCCGGCGCGATAACTAGAACTCTCTCTGGCATCATATCCGGGAACCTCCTTGATCCATAGATCAGTGCGTTCAATACGGTGGTCATACATAAACATTTCCGCAAGCTTCAGCGACGCGAACTGATATTTGCGGCTGTCTATAATCTCTGGAAGCTTTCCCAGCAATGCAACAGAAGCATCCTTGGCAACACCTTCCTAACCACGCCCTAGCAAGGGTCATGCGAAACACACTTATCCTGCTAGCAGATTAACGGGCCAAGTCCAGTGTTGTCAACTCGACGGGCGGGATGCCGATGATATTTGCCAAGCTAGCTGACATTGTTGTGAAGCACTACAAGAAGATACTTGCTCTTTGGCTCGTGATTCTTCTGCTCGCCATTCCTGCCATTGCGAGAGTGAATGACGTCCTGGCCTATCAGGAATCAGAGATGGTTGAGGGCGACATCGAATCGCTCTTGGCTCAGGAGATCGTGGAGGAACAGTTTCCGACCAACCTCGCCAACAGCACCCTTATGGTCGTGGTAGTGGGCCCCGACATGACGTCTTCGAACGCGAGAGATTTCGCCCTGGAGCTCGGAGACGCGGTCTTGGCTGCCGATGAGATCTCGTACCTCGAGGACTCCTCTTCCGTATACTCGCTTCACGAGGCAATGATAGCTGCCCTGGCTTTCGAGCTGGGACCGATGACTTACGAATTGGAGCAACAGGTCAATTCCACCGCTGGTATGCTGTACGGCATACCCGCGCTGTACATGAATACCTGGATTGAGCTTCAGCTGGCCAATGCCTCGATGAGCGTTGCGGAGCTGGACAACGCGACATATCTGCTTGCGACCGACACTCTTGAGGATATGCTCCTATTGCAGGATGAGACGACATCCCAAGCCAGCTGGCAGTACTTCAATTCGTTCGCCTATGTTTGGAACACAACCTCTTCAAACTCGACACTTGTGGCCGATCCCTTCTTGCGGGCGAATTATTGCATATCAATAGCGGCGCCCGCGTTTGTGAACGAACTCGACCTCCCCTACGAGCAGAAGGCCATTATGGAGACCGTTCTATTGACCTTCGACCTTGAATCATATTCGAACGCGACGCTGGTGCACGCCTTTTCCGTGTCGACAGTGTCACAGATGGCCGAGATCGAGGACCTCGTCTTTCTTGAGGAGGTCTACGCCCTCGGGCCGGATTATACCTATGATGAGTGCGCAGTATTGGCAAGGCAGATAGTATCGTCCGGGCCACTATCCGAGTATCCAGTGCTGCTACCGGATGAGTACATGGAGGGATTTCTCTCCCCTGACAACAGTGCTATGCTGATTGTGTTTAGCTTCTCGAAGGCTTCAAACTACATGGAGGACGGCGAGAAACCGATTGTCACCAATGTGGATGTTCTGCGTGAGCTCGTGGCCGATGCGAGGGACTCCCACTTGAATTCGGACTATGAGGTGTATGTTACCGGCGATGCGGCACTGACTGCCGACATGGAGAGTTCCATGGAGAACGAGATGATGCTGATCGAGCCAATCACTATCATCATGATCATAGTCCTCATGGGGTTCTTCTTCCGGTCAGTAGTCGCTCAGTTCGTTCCCTTGGGCAGCGTTATGGTGGCATTGGGAGTTAGCCAGGCAATGGTGTTCGTAATAGGCTCCTTCGTCGCTGATGTTCACTATTCCGTGACCATGATGCTATTCAGCATACTCATGGGCGTCGGCACGGACTACGCCATCTTCATAGTCGCTCGATATCGTGAGGAACGCATCAAAGGCCATGTTAGAGAGGAGGCCGTGAGGACGTCTGTTACCTGGGCGGGCGAGAGCATATCGACCAGCGGCGCCACGGTGATGATATCCTTCTTCGCCCTCGCAATCGCCGATTTCTCAATGATACGCACGATGGGATTGGTCATGGGTATGGCCATCGGAATAGCGTTGCTTGTGGCCCTTACGCTCGTGCCGTCCATCTTGATGCTGCTGGGAAACAGAGTCTTCTGGCCAAACAACAAGGCGAGGTGGTACCGGTACGCTGAGAAGTTCATGGCCAGGAGGGAAGCCGGACATCGGGGATACTTCCACAAGGCAGCGACCTTCTCCATAAGGCATGCCAAGGCGGTTATGGCTGCCGCCATAATCATATCGATTCCCACAACATACGTGTTCGTAACGGCCGAAACGAGCTTCGATTTCATCGAGGGGATGTCCTCGGGCGTGGAGAGCAACGAGGGCATAACCGCCATGACCGAGGCCTTCGGCGCTGGCAGGATAATGCCCACTCAGATAGTCTTGGTGATGAGCACACCAGTCTACGAGAACGGGAATTTCAGCATTGAGCATCTTGATGCCGTGGATGCCATCACATCGTCGATGTCTGACGTGGAGAACGTGAAGCAGGTCACTGGAACCACTAACCCGCAAGGTCCCGCGGTCGACTACAGGAACCTCAGCTACATGCCGTCTGAGCAGCGGGCGAGTCTGGAAGCCCTCATGCTAGAGAGCATCGGGACGGACAGAAGGACCGTGCTCATCACTGTGGTTCTGGAGGCTGGCCCTATGACAGCTGAGTCTCTGGACACTGTCGAGGTCATAAGGAATCTCCTTGTCACGATTTCAGCTGATGATCCTGTCATATTCTCATCGGAGATCTATGTGGGCGGCGCAACCGCAGTCATATATGATCTGGCCAATGATCTGAACGAGCAGTTCGATGTTATGGAGATAGTTGTCGTCATCGGCATATTCCTGGTGCTGCTCATAGTGTTGGGAGCTGTCTTGCTATCGCTGTTCGCCATAATCTCTATTCTCCTCAGCATATCCTGGGCGTTCGCCGCGACTGTGGGCATTTTCGGATATGCGCTCGATCAGCCGATACTGTGGATAATCCCGCTGATCCTCTTCATTATGCTCATGGGCATCGGTATGGACTATAATGTGTTCATCCTCACCAGGATTCGGGAGGAGAAGCATAAGGGGAAGTCCAATGAGGCAGCAATCGTGGAATCCCTGGACTGGACTGGAGGTATCATAACAGCACTTGCGATAATCATGGGCTCCGCTTTCAGCATGATGATGATCTCTAGCACAATGATGCTGAGAGAAATGGGCTTCGCCCTTGCTTTCGCTATCATGCTCGACGCTATGGTCGTTAGGACTTACATTGTGCCTGCGATGATGACCATCTTGGGCAAGTGGGCATGGTGGGCCCCCGGACGCCTCCAGAGAGAAGGACGCGACGAGAAGAGGCGGCATCGAGACACTTGAATGACCTGGCCTGTCGCTGTGGCTGTGGAGGGCCAAGCTTATGTATGATGTAGATATAGCGAAGGCGACAGCGGCAAGTCGCCATGATGATTCGCAGAAAGGCTTGGAGGTGATTATATGGGCCGCGCTCAAATGAGGTTCTTGTCCCACGACGAAGAAGACATGATGCATGGACAATCGGTGAGATGTCTCGACGAACTTGGAGTACTGATCAGGTCCACTCAAGTGCTCAAGATGCTGGAGAATGCCGGTGCGCGTGTGGACTTCGACAGGTTGATTGCGCATATTCCGGAGGACATGGTGAGCCAGGCGATCAAGAAGGCTCCCAGCGAATTCACCCTGTGTGCCCGAGATCCCAAACATGATATGAAAGTGCCGGTTGATGGAGTGCCGTACGCGGGGACGACAGGCCTGGCCAATTACATGACCGATTTGGAGACTGGGGAGAGGAGAAACGCCTCCAAATCCGATCTTGGAGATTTCGCTCGACTAGCAGATGCGATCGACGCTGTGGACTTCTTCTTCATGGCCGTCATTCCCATGGACGTTCCGGACAGATCGCATACCGTGCATCAGCTTTGGACTTCCCTCCAGCATACGGGCAAGCACGTGCAACAGGTCGAAGTGATGAACGCCGAAGATGCCAATATCCAGATAGATTTGGCTGCGTTGATTGCAGGAGGGAGGGACGAATTGAGAAAGAGACCATTGTTCTCTGTTATTTGCTCCCCGGTCTCGCCGCTATCGTTCGAAAAGGGTGCCGCAGAGGCGCAAGTGGAGCTGTCGAGAGCAGGGATACCCATCGTGAGCATGACGATGCCGCTTTCGGGACTCACCGCTCCAGTCACTGTTGCCGGCACCATGAACGTCGTGAATGCCGAGAATCTTGCCAGCCTCGTCATTTCACAGACAGCTGAAGAAGGAGCGCCGTTCGTCTACAGCTCCGCGGGAACGCCGGCTAATATGAGATCGGGTTCAGTTCCCTCAGGCCCGGCAGAATTGCCGTCAATAACAGCAGGACTTGGTCAGCTGGCGCGTCGTTATGGGCTCCCTTACATGGGCGGCGGATGGGGATTATGCAACGACGCGAAGCCCGGAGTCACAATGGCTCTGTCGGAGATACTCAGCTATGGTTCTGAGTTGTTCTCAGCTGTGGATTTAACCTGTGGATTCGGGTCTTTAGACGGAGCAAAGGGAGCGGCGCTCGAGCAGGTGGTCATCGACGCGTTTACCTGGAAGAACTTCAGACCGTCTCTTCGTAAGATGGAAGTCGATGAACAATCCATCGCATTCGACGTCCTGAGGGATGTCGGCCAGGGCGGAACATTCCTCGCACATCCACACACGCTTCGCAATTTCAGAGAGTCCATTTACGATCGGGATTGCCACATACTCAAATGGGAGGCGACATTGTCCAGCGACATGGTTCCGGATGCTAGAACCGTAGCCAGGCAGCTCATCTCCGAGCACAGGGTGGCTGGGTTGGAGAAGACGGTGCTCGAAAAAGGCGATTCAATCATCCGCAGTTACGAGAAGGGTTGAAATTCAAGCGCATCGATTGACAGGCGCTCGTCCAGAGTAACATAAGCTCTCCAGCTCCATCGCAACGAGCCTTAAATATCTTGAGAAGCCTCCGAAGACGCAAGCTCCCTGCAGCTTGAGGATGAAGTGGCATGAAGGTTGTATTGTCAACGCCACCGGGTCAGACGACAGAGCGTTGGCCACCGCTGGGGCTGCTCTACTTGGCCTCGTCATGTATGCAGAAACGTTCGGACGAAGTGGGAGTTTTCGATGCCTTCTGCGAGAATCTCTCTGAGGAAGAGCTCGTCGAGAGGGTGGTCCGAGAGAAGCCCGACGTCTTCGGAATGAACTCTTCGACTCACAAATTCCTTGATACGATAAGCACTATGAGGAGCGTTCACGAAGCTTCCCCCGAGACGAAACTCGTCTTGGGGGGAATTCATGCAACCTTCACTGCGGACAAGATACTACGGGATTATCCGTTCGTCGATTACATCATCAAAGGCGAGGGAGAGGTATCATTTCCCAAGCTGCTAGATTGCATTGAGAAGGGCGAGGCTCCCTCTGGCGTCCCTGGGATAGGATTCGCGGAAAACGGCGCAGTGAACATCGAACCTGACATCCTCATAGAGGATCTAGACTCGCTGCCGTTCCCTGCAAGAGAGCTCCTGCCTGATCTGGACTACGGATATATTCATGAGAATATCCGCCTCACATTCGGCAAGTTCACCACGATATCCAGCTCGCGCGGATGCCCATTCCGATGTTCCTACTGTTCGTGCGCGGCCTTCACCCGGAGGACTTGGAGGCCTCGAAGCCCTGAGAACGTTGTCGACGAGCTTGAGGACCTCTACAGGCAGGGTTACGAGTGCTGCGTCTTCGTCGACGACAACCTCACGCTCAATAGACGCAGGATCGAAAGAATGTGCGATCTGATAAGTAAACGTCGCATAAAGATGCAATTCTACTGCGAGGGAAGAGTTGACAGCTCCCCCTTCAGCCTTCTGACGAAGATGAGGGAGGCAGGCTTCGAAGTCATCTACTTTGGTATTGAGAGCGCCCAGAAACACGTCTTGAATTACTATCGAAAGATGATAGATATTGAGCAGGCTAGGAAGGCAGTCGAGGACGCGAAACACGCTGGTATGATCGTCGTCACCTCGTACATCATGGGAGCTCCGGTTGAGTCTCTAGGCGATGTGAATAGAACGATTGATTTCATTCGAGAGGCACGTGCGCATGGAGTGCAGATCAACATCCTCGATTGTCTTGTTGGAACGGACATATGGGACGATTTAGAGAGAGAGGGTGTGATCAGACCTGATGACTGGAAGACGAATCATCGCATTTACGAGTACAATAAGAGCAACATCACAAGAGCTGATTTAGAATCCGCGGTAAATCGCGGCTACGCCGCTTATTTGGACGCTTGGAAGAGCAAGGAAGGCGCCAAAGAACTGCTGCGAACCATTATGAAGAACAGGACTGCCAGAACAGTGGTAATAAAGAACCTCATGAACCCGAATACCAGGAGGAAATTGAAGGATAGTCGCAGGTTCAAATGAATTGCCCTTCGCTTTGGAATCGAGGAGGCTGTTATGAGATACCTTCTCCTCCTGCGTTGAGACGATTGCGGCTCGTGGACTACAACCTTGAGAGCGGCTATCAAGCATATCTTCATCATCTTCGGCGTCGCAACAAGAGCACAATAGTCTTCCCCGCAGCGACGATTGTTGTGTACGCGAATTCAGCCAAAGAGCGGGGGGAGCGATTCGGCGAAGCGTGTCGATTATCGTATGTAGAGGACGGAATAGGCTTATAGCATCAGCTCTTTATTCGAACTTCAGAATTGACCAGGGGGGTTTATATAGATGATAGGGTCAAGTGGTGAGTTCTGCAACGTTAGTGGTCAAACGAAAACAGAAGCACGCGAAACTCGAGGATGGCGACGCTGTTGGATTGCCTCGTCGATTGTCATCATGTTCGTTTTCTCGGCCTTGCCAGCGTTTTCCGCTGAGGCAAATGTGGCTCAGGATGAAGATATCGAAATCGGAGTTGGAACTGTATTGAAGCCTGATGGTTTCAATCCCTTCACGATGACGACCGGGATCTCTTACACTGTACTCTGGATAACCTACGATTTTCTATACACCGCGGGACCGGACTTGGAACCCTATCCGCAACTTGCCCACTCGCACAGCGTTAGTGAGGATGGCCTGGTTTGGACATATTACCTTGTGGAAGACGCTCTATGGCACGATGGAGAGCCTGTCACTGCACATGACGCGAATTTCACCTTCAATATGATGCTCAGGAATGAGAAGGAATGCGCTCTGCTGGGAGGCTATCTCAGGAATGTGACCGATGTTCGAGCGCTTGACGACCACACCCTCCAGATTACGACCGATATTACGAAGTCAACAATGCTGTCGATAAATGTTCCCATCCTGCCAGAACACTATTGGAGCAAGGTAGAAGCAGATGGTATGATCAACAAAGTGGACATGTGGCAAGAGGAATATTTCCCGAACGGTCCGATTGGATCCGGCCCGCTCATCTTGGACGCATACTCGATGTCTGGCGGCTTCATAAAACTGCTTAAGTTCGAGGACTATCACATGGGGCCTGTCAATGTTGATGTAGTGTGGTTCAAGATTTACAACACCGAGGACGGTCTTGTAACTGGATTAACGGAAGGCGATATCGATGTCTCGTTTAGCGTTCCGCCAACGCACTGGGAGGCGACTCTTGCCGAGGATGATATTGAGGGTCAGGAAATCAACGTGCTGAACATGATCGATTTCGGATTCAATTGTGCGTCACAGGAGTTGAGATTGTCGGAGACTGATGGAGCTCGCAACTATCCGAAGGCAAGCACAAATTACGATTCCTGCAACTTGTCGATAAGAAAGGCTGCGGCGATGGCAATCAACAAGACCTATATCATGAACCAGGCTGTTGACAACCATGCAGACATGGGGGATTCGATGGTGCCGACTGCGACATCGTTCTGGCATTATGACGTTCCTCCAGAGGAGGAGTATCAATTCGATATCGCAGCAGCAAACGCACTCCTTGACGCTTCCGGCTACAACCGTGACGACGACGGTGATGGCATCAGAGAGAATGAGACGAGCGGTGTGGAGCTGAACTTCGATTTCTACTACATACTGCAGACACTCGCTGATGAAGTCGCGGCTACTTCGATTGCGGAATGGCTCGAAGATATTGGCATAAACGCTCCGGCGCAGGGTGTTCCGGAGGGACTGCTTTACAACATGTGGTTCGGTTTGGAGTACGACCTTTTCATATGGAACTGGCAGCCTGACCCAGACCCATCCTTCATTCTGTCAGTATTGACAACGGATGAGATACCTGTTGATTGGCATGATATAACCGCTTGGTCGGATGTGTATTACTCAAATCCGGAGTACGACCAGCTTTACCTGGATCAGCTGAAGGAGACAGACCGTTCCAAGCGTCAGGAAATCGTGTACGAAATGCAGCAGATTGCCTACTTAGACGTCCCTTATGTCATACTCTACTATCCGCACGATCTCATTGCATACAGAACAGATCGCTTCATGGCAGAGTCCTACCCTGACATGAGCACATATCCTGGAAAGGCTCCTGATTGGATATGGTTCTACTTCGAAATCCTTCCTGTTGGCGCCACGATCAATGTGCCTCCGAGCGAAGTCAACGCTGGCTCGAACAGGGATTGCGTCGTCAATCAGACACTCGCTTTCACGGGCTCGGCGACGGACGAGAATGACCCCCTCGACACACTCACATGGGAATGGACGTTCGAGTACACAGGCGAGGAGTCCACTCGAATGGGGCAGTCTGTTGAATACAAGTTCGAGAACATAGGGCAGGTGAACGTGACGTTAACTGTGACCGACCCAGGTGGGTTATCTGGCTCTGATTCTCTGGTGGTGACCGTTACACCAATGGCAGAGAACTCTGGATGGCTCGTCGGCTACGTGAAGACAGGCGGTGGGACTCCTGTTGTTGGGGCGGTTGTACAAGCTGACTCGATTGAGCTGGACTCAGTATTACAGGAGACCAACCTTACAGGCTACTACGAAATGAATCTCGTGGCGGGGGATTGGACGGTGACTGCCGAGAAGACCGGCTACTCTAACGACACGGGCGAGATCAGCATGATCGCTGATGAGACCATGTGGCTGAACTTAACATTGAATGCTACGACTGGAAACATCAAGGGCACTGTGATTGACCTGGAGACCGATGAGCCGATTTCAGGTGCTATGGTCAAAGTGACGGTCGGTGACAATACCAAGCAATTCACCTCAACCGACACGGGATACTTCGAGCTCATGAACCTGCCTGCAGGCATCTACTCGATCAGTGCGACAAAGAACGGGTATGTGGCAAACAGCACCAATGTGACAGTGGTGGCAGGCGAATCGGCATCCGCAGTCATCTACCTGGAACCTGTGGCCGAAGAGGAGTCAGCGGGGTTGTCTCCTGCAGCAATCGCGGCGATTGGGATAGTCCTGGCAATCCTTGCCGCGATTGTCGCTATGGTGCTCATGAAGCGTCGTAGGAAGGGCGCTTCTGCTTTGGATGAGCCTCCGCCACCTGATCAGGAATCTGGCCCTGGCGAATGAAGAATGAAACTCCTGCCAAACCCTTTTCCTCTTCATTGTTGTTGAACTCCAGGCTGAAAGATGCAACTTCATAGTGGGGAAGCCTCTGGCGCTTCATTGGACCTGGAATAGGTGCCTTGTGGCAGTTGAATATGGTCGCCGAGACAGGCTCTCTGTGCGTCAACAACTCCGATTGATTCAGGAACCCATCTCTGACTTCCAGCGTAACGAATACTGTTAAGTACCATGATAATCGGTACGGATTCCTAAAGGGGGGCCAGGACAGGATGGACGCCAGGCGAGATTGCCAAGGGATTGCCCATGAAACGCAGCGGGAATGCGAGAGATTGCGGGTGATTATGCAAGATCTCAGATTAAGGGCGGTTGATTGCCCTGAACGCTGCAAGCCATCATTGGGCGCCTGATGTGAACACACAGCTTTGGTGTCGGCTCATTACTTGAACATGGTGATGAACTGATGAAACGGGGAACGCGTGCCCTTGCCAGGAAGATCCTGAATTCGTTTATCACGCTCATGCTCGTCATTGTCATCAACTTCCTCCTCTTTCGCATGATGCCTGGAAACCCTGTCAACTTCGTGGTCCCTAATGATCCCAAAATACCTGAAGAATTCAAACTCGAACTGATAGAAAAGTATGGACTGGACGACCCGCTTCATGAGCAATTCGTGACGTACATCGTCGACGTATTCACTCTTGATTTCGGAGATTCATTCGTCTACAGAAACACTCCCGCGATGGACCTAGTCCTCGAAAATATGAGATGGACGTTGGTCTTGACGGGCACTTCCTCGATATTGATGATTATAATCGGAATGACGATAGGCGTGTACGCAGCGTGGAAGCGAGGAGGTCTGTTTGACACAAGTTCATTGTCTTTCTCGCTCTTCTTCTACGCCATGCCAACCTTTTGGCTGGGCATGATGTTTATCGTTCTCTTCGCGAAGATGTGGGATCTTTTTCCCGCCGACAGCGCTTGGAACTTCAAGGAGCCTTTGGAATACAGCCTGAACTCACTATTCGATGTATTGCATCATTTAGTGCTCCCTGCGGCCACTTTGACTCTCGTGAGCATTGGAGCCTTCGTTCTGATCATGAGAGGTTCTCTTATGGACGTCATGACTGAAGAGTACATCACCACAGCAAAAGCAAAGGGTTTGACCGACTCGCAAGTGCTGAGACATCATGCAGTGCCAAATGCAATGCTGCCCATGGTGGCTTTAATCGCCATCGACATCGCGTATATTGTTGGCGGCGCTTTCCAGGTCGAATACGTCTTCAGTTATCCAGGCATTGGCTGGGCAACGATAGAGGCGGTTTACATTAAAGACTACCCCATCTTGCAGGCGGCGTTCTTCTTGATTGCGGTTGCTGTGATTATTGCCAACTTGGTTGCGGATATTCTCCTAGTCTATATGGACCCAAGGGTCAAGCTGGGGTGATTAGAATCGCTATAACAGTCGATAAGAAAGGACTGAAGAAACGCCGCTCAGCAGCAGTCCTATCTGAGCCCACTAGGGAGAAACTCAGGCTTTCCAAGGATAAGGTCAAGAAGACATGGAGGGTATTCAAGCAGAACAGATTGGGCATGGCTGGCCTGATAATTCTGATCGTGTTCTTTATGATGGCCGTTTTTGCGAGCCAGATTATGTGGATTCTCGCGTTCATTGCTGATTGGGAATACCCTTACGGCCCGTTTGACCAAGTCGACGAGGAATTTGGAGGGGGCGCGCCGTCGTCCGAACACTGGCTTGGCACTGATTTTCGAGGAAGCGACATACTCAGCAGGCTCATCTATGGTTCGAGAGTCTCTTTGATAGTTGGACTCGTCGCCACGGTGGTATCAATGGGCTTGGGTACGATCATCGGACTACTTAGCGGCTACTGGGGTGGACTGAAGGACGAGGTTCTGATGAGAATAACAGACGTCTTCCTTGTTCTGCCCTGGCTCGTCTTGATGATTGCGCTCGCAGCTGTACTGCCGGGCGGACCGACGGTCGGCAAGGTGGTTTTCGTCATTGGCATTACCGGCTGGTCTGCCACAACCCGTATGGTCCGCGCTCAAGTGCTGTCCATCAAGGAGCGGGCTTTTGTGGAAAGGGCTCGGGCAATCGGATCAAGCGACGCCCATATCGTGGCCAGACACGTGTTTCCGAATGTATTCCCGATAGTGTTTGCGAACGCCATTCTCACCATCGCTCTGTCAATCCTGTCTGAGAGCACACTGAGCTTCATTGGACTTGGACCAGATCCCACAAAAGTCGTGACGTGGGGAAACATGCTGGAAGACGCCGTTAAAGGAGGCGCTATGTATAATGAACTCTACCTGTGGATATTCGCGCCGGGCTTGTGCATCGTGTTCGTCGTATTGGGATTCACCTTCGTTGGATACGCCCTAGACGAGATCTTCAACCCCAAACTGAGGAAGCGATGATTGGATCACCTCTCTGGAATATTGGCGTGCTTTCTTCCAAGCTGCCCTATTGGACATTGACATTGCTCATTTCTTCCGTGTCGCAATCGCCACCACAGCGACCACCGCGACCGCAACGATGAGCACAAGGAGCACCAGACCGACAGGGTTGAAATCAGATTCATCGTCAATTCCGGGATCTTCGTCGTCGTCCACGTATGTGTAAGCCGTATACACTGGATCGTGAACCACTCTGTATCCTTCCCATTGAGGGAATGATACCGCATACCATAGAGGGTTGGCGTTGAAGCCGTCCGCGTTCGCCGGGACAAGGCTCCTCTGGCAGAGATCAAGCGGCCCATCATAGGCGGTCTGCACATAGTCGCTGAGAGCATATGCGAAGATGCTCATGGCCCCTGCTGCGAAGCCCAGCTGCCATGCGACCAGCAGCAAGTCTACAAGCTGCGCGCCAACGATGGCGTTCATAGCAGGTTCATCCTCCTTCACTACATAATCCGTGCTCTCGTTGACCAGGTCGAACGTGCCCCGGATGCCTATCTTCATCGCCCGTTCGCCATCGTCTCCAACTCTCAGAACGATGTCCTCATCAAGCGGCGCGTTGATGTTGGGGTTGATGGTATTGCCAGTCGAGTTGTCCGTCGCTCCCTGATATTTCGATGTGAAGACTGTCACGAAGTGTACGACGCTCAGACCCAGGGTTTCTGGCAGGTCGCCTACATCGAGTGGGATTGGAAATCCGGCTAAGAGCATCCATAGCTCCGATACTTGGCCTATGGTGTACCATGTCTCCGCTCTCACTTCTCCAGTTTCATTGTCCATGGTGATCTCGTAGCTGATCGTGAGTTCGCTGAACTTCGCTATCCATCCCGAGCTGAATACGATGCTTGCGAGGAGGTTGGGGGTAACGAACGCGTAGAGGTTCCTGTACTGAATCCCGAATCTGTAATGCCCTTCACCGAGCTTCTCCACCTCCTGCACTTCGACCTCGGGTGGATAATCATCTCCTAACGCATTCCCGATACCGAACGGTATCACGTATGATATGTTCTCGTGACCGGGATCGGGCAGTCCGTTCGACCCAGGGCCCGTACCGTTGTACGTGTCATCAAACACCATCAGGAATGCCAGTATCGCGCCTATGAAGACCTCCTGTCCCTCCGGGGTGAGGTAATGCATTCCGAATAGCTGAAACGGCACAGTGCCAGTTCCGTTTTCGTCCTCGACCTTGTTCAGAGCCAGCAAGAATGCCTGAACGTCGTCGTTGTTGACATACGAAGCAGAGAAAGTGACGTTCTTGCCTTCGGGGCTTGTTGCATTCATGGAGGAGTTCGTCCAATATTCTTCGTCAAACGTGTGTCCGAAGATCGCCATCTCATCCCCATCGTTCCACACGGTTGGCGGGAAGGCGCTGGCGTTTGCGATCAGCATAAGGCTAACAGCCATGCTAGCCACGGCAGCAAACATCCTCTTCATGTGCATCACCATCCTCGTCTCTGGCATTAGTGCCTGAGATTCCAATTACCAAGATGGCAGTTGACATGATTAAGCCTTTGCGTTGACTACCCAGGTTGCGGCTATTGCTTTGTGGCACTCTTGATTCGAGAGGAGTGTTCTCGAACTCGGTCGAGTAGAGTCTGTTCATCTCTCGACGATTCCGAGTAGATGTTTATCAGTGCCGAACCTTCAACCACCCCTGAGGCGCCTGCTGCGATCGCCTCCACAACCTGTTCCGGATTCGAGATGCCGAATCCCAGGGCAATCGGGACTGATCCATCCACACCGACCAGTCTGTTGAGAAGAGAGATTGCAGTGGGCGGCAATCTGTCCTTCGCACCTGTCACGCCTGACACAGAGACCGCATACACGAAGCCGGTTGCAGTGCTCATTATCTCCTCTGCGCGAGCGTTATCAGTTGTTGGTGCCACCAGCCTTATCACATCAAGACCATTGTCCGCTGCAGCTTCGTCCAGCTCTCTGGACTCCTCAATCGGAAGGTCAACTGCGAGCACTGCATCGGCTCCAACGGTTGACAGTGTGGAACAGAACTCACTCACGCCAGTTCTCACAATCGGATTGTAGTAGGTCATGACAACGATGGGGGTGGTCACACCTTCGTTCCGAATCTTCGTTATGGTATCGAACAGTCTCCGGGTTCTGAATCCCGACGATAGCGCCCTTACCATGGCCGACTGTATTGTGGGGCCGTCAGCCAACGGATCGGAGAATGGAAGTCCCAACTCCAGGATGTCCGCTCCGGAATCAGTGAGCGTTCGCACTAGTTTCACGGTGAATTCCGTACCGAGGTCGCCGCAGCAAACATACGGTATGTATGCACCTTCTTTGGAACCTCCTAGATCTTCGAAGGCTTGCGCTATCCTGCTCATTGAATCCCCTCCAGCTTGGCTACCTGGTCCACGTCCTTGTCGCCTCGACCAGAGAGGCAGACGACCAAGTTGCCCCTCGGTCCAAGCTCGCCGGCAACTTCCGCTGCAAGATGTATGGCATGAGCGCTTTCAAGCGCCGGGATGATCCCTTCAGTCTCTGACAGCATATGGAACGCGGCAATGGCTTCGCGGTCAGTCACAGCCGTGTATCTAGCCCTCCCGATACCACTCAAATAAGCGTGCTCGGGGCCTACGGCAGGATAGTCCAAGCCCGCGGCGACCGATGCCGTCTCCGAAACCTGCCCGTCGCCATCCTGCAGTATCAGGGTTCTCGCGCCGTGCAGGACCCCCTCTGTTCCGGCGACCACGCTGGCAGAGTGCTTTCCGCATGCAATTCCTTCTCCTGCCGCCTCCGCGCCGAACATCTCCACCCCTGGATCATCAGCGAACGGATGGAAGAGCCCGATTGAGTTACAGCCGCCGCCGACGCATGCCACAAGAGCCTCTGGAAGTCTGCCGACGATGGACATCATCTGCTCCTTAACCTCGTTGCCGATGACGGACTGAAAATCCCTGACCATGGTTGGATAAGGGTGGGGACCGACCACACTGCCAATGAGATAATGGGTGTGGCCGCTTGTCGAGGCGTAATCCCTCATCGCCTCGTTTATGGAGTCCTTGAGTGTGCGAGACCCCGACCTCACGACATTGACCTTCGCTCCGAGAAGCTCCATCCTGTAGCAGTTCAGCCTCTGTCTTTCGACGTCCGTCTCGCCCATGTACACCTCGCATTCGAGTCCCAGCAGGGCACAGACTGTGGCGGTGGCCACGCCGTGTTGTCCAGCTCCTGTCTCAGCGATGACCCTCGACTTGCCCATCTTCTTGGCAAGGAGTGCTTGTCCAAGTGCGTTGTTGATCTTATGGGATCCAGTATGCGCAAGATCCTCCCGTTTGAGATAGATCGCAGCTCCACCGATACGCTCGCTCAGCCGCTTGGCATGGTAGAGCGGTGTTGGCCGGCCCGCATAGGTAGACAGCAGGCTGTTTAGTTCCTCCTTGAATGTTGGATCCTGTGATAGTTCTGCATATCCTGCTTGCAGGTTCTTCAACGAAGACACGAGGACCTCTGGAACATAGAACCCTCCAAAACGGCCGAAGTAGCCCATCGACGTCACACTCTGCACCTCCTTATGAATTCGGAAACGAGAGAGATGTCCTTCCTACCCGATGCTGATTCGACCCCAGACGATACGTCGAGGGCGTAAGGTTTCATTCGCTTGGCCTGGTCAATATTGTCGATGTTGAGGCCGCCCGCGATGATGGCTCTTGAACAGCACCCTATGGGTATGCGTGAGTAATCGTGGCTCATGCCAGTGCCGGGAGTGCCCTCCTCGAACAGCAACGCATCGGCGGCGTCGGCGAACCTCAGCGCCTCCGATCTCACGGCCCTCACGGCTCTGATCACCTTAACCCCGTGACTGCGTATCTCGTTCAACGAATCGCGATCGAGAGAGTACACCTGGATGGCGGTAACAGAGCAGCGTTCTACCATGTCCAACGCGTCCGAGGCTCCATGGGGAGAACACACAAGGACTCTCGTTACCATCGGCCCCATCGTTGAGCCAATCGAAGCTATCTGGTCAAGCTGCACGTTTCGCCTTCTGCCTGGAAAATGGACGAATCCCAATGCATCGGCACCAGCCTCCTCACACATATGCGCGTCCTCGGCGCTCGTTATGCCACATATCTTGACTTTCATCCGACCACTCCCCTAGCAACGGATACCGTCTCACTAACCGTGCGAGCGATCGCGTCAGATCTCATGAACATCGATCCTATGAGTGCCCCATCGAAATCCTTGAGCGATCGGAGATCGTTCGGCGAAGCGACGCCACTCTCCGCTATCACCAGCTTGTCATCGCTCACCCGCTTCCGTAAATCGATAGCGCGCTTGAGGCTGACGTCCAGCGTTCTGAGATCTCTTCCATTGACCCCAATCATCTCAACGAGGTTATACGAATCGATTGAAGCGACCTTTTCAAGGTCAAGGCTATCATGCACCTCGACAAGTGGCTCAACCCCCTCTCTCACGCATTCGTCGACGAGTTCGTTCAAGGCGTCTTCACGCACGGCCTTTGCAACGAGAAGCACGGCATCCGCTCCGACGTTCCTTGCGGTTTGCACCTGTCTGTTGCTGGTCACGAAATCCTTGAAGAGCATAGGCTTTGAGATTGAGGAGCGTAGCTCCTTGAACAGTCCCACCCCTCCTGCGAAGTAGTCCTCTTCTGCCAACACTGATACGCCCGCGATTCCAGAGTTTGAATAGGCATCTGCTGCATCGGCTGGCTCTGGCGGCACGATCATATCGGGGGAAGCGGGCGAACGAGGTTTGTACTCACCTATGACGGCTATTCCAGGCTCCTCCCCTATCGCCGCTGATAGCCGTCGCTCGCTGGTCACATGCTCCCGACGCATCTCCGTCAGGTCGGACAATACCCTGCTGAGACGACTCAACGTCAGGACTGTCAGTATCGTCGGGTTCCTCAGAACGTCGGGGTCGATACGATCGATGTGTTCCGGGCCATCCTCCGTTTGGGAGATGTGGCGAGCAAGATCCTCAGAAATCTCGGCGCATCTGGCTCTGAGCACATCAGGCTGGACGCGTCTTCCCCTCAGATGCGAAACGTCCACCTCGAGCTGCGCCATCGACTCAAGTCTCACGCATGCATCGTGGAACTGCGCGAGCTTGGCGCGAGCGGCTCCTCCTCTGATGGTTGCCTGTGCAATCGACAGCCCATCATGTATGTCCCTCGCTTTCCCTGCGACATACAGGGCTGCAGCCGAGTTCAGGGCGACGATATCTGCCCTGAACGATGATTCTCCGCCCAGTATCTCGAGGATCGTGCGGGCGTTTCGCAGAGCTCCTCCTCCAGCGAGGTCTTTCGGCTCCGCCAAGTCAAGACCGAGTTCCTCAGGCGACAGGACGTATTGCTCGATTTTTCCTCCCCTCAACTCGGTGACCTCAGTGGGGCCGAGATTAGTGATCTCGTCCGTGCCACTACCATGGACGATCATAGCGTGTTCTGTGCCTATCTCGTTCAGCACCTCTGCGACAGTAAGAGCTACTTTCGAATCGTAGACGCCAATCAGCTGCCGTTTCACCGAGGCCGGGTTCGCCATAGGTCCCAGGATGTTGAAGAAGGTGCGAAACCCCAGCTCACGTCTGGTGGTCATCACGTTCTTCATCGATTGATGGAATCCAGGCGCGAACATGAATCCGATATTGGTGTCTCTCAAGCTTCTCTCGACCTCTTTGCTGTCCAACTCCACCGGAATGCCCATGGCCGACAGAACGTCGGCAGAGCCCGATTTGCTGGATACTGCCCTGTTGCCGTGTTTGGCAACTGGCACGCCCGCTGCTGCAACAACAAACGCCGCCGCCGTGCTTATGTTGAAGGTATTGAGGCCGTCTCCGCCCGTTCCGCACAGATCCACCGCGCCTTCAGGTGCCTGTACCTTCTTCGCCATGGAGCGCATGCATCTGAGGAATCCAAGCAACTCATCCTTCGTCTCGCCTTTCATCCGCATCGCCGTCAGGAACGATGCCATCTGGGTCGGGGAGGCTTCGCCCGACATCATCTCACGCATGGTTTCCTCTGCCAATTCCGAGGTGAGGTTTGTCCCTTCCACCGCAAGGCGCAAGGCTTCGCTGATCATTGCTCGCACATCCTGAGAAAATTGGTCAATATGGTCCTCCCATGTGCGGTCATGACCGACTCGGGATGGAATTGAACTCCGAATATGTCTTGTTTCTTTGCTCTCAATGCCATGATCTCGCCATCGTCAGACTGGGCAAGCACCTTCAGCGAGTCGGGGAATCCTTTCTTGGAAACGATCAGTGAATGGTAGCGTGTCGCTTGGAACCGCTCGGGTACGTCATCGAAGAGCGGGTCCGATGAATGTGTGATCGGATACACCTTCCCGTGTACGACATGGTTCGCCCTCGAAATGGTCCCGCCGTACGAATAGGCGATGGCCTGGTGGCCCAGGCAAACGCCCAGAACCGGTCTGTCAAAGCCGTTACTGGATATCACGTCGAGAGACCGGTTGGTGTTCCGCGGATGCCCCGGCCCGGGGGAGACGATGTAACCGTCCACCCGTCCGAGATAGGAATCGAGGCCGGGCGAATCGTTTCTCTCGACGACCACCTCTGCTCCTTGTTCGCCAAGATACTGGGCGATGTTGTAGACGAATGAATCGTAGTTGTCAACAATCAGAATCCTCGTCATTGCTTGCCTCCTTCCGAAGCCGAGGAGATAGCATCTAGCATCGCTCCCATCTTGTGTGCGGTCTCCTGGTACTCCCGTTCCGGCACTGAGTCCGCAACGATGCCTGCACCTGCCTGTACGCTTGCTTTGTTCCCTGAGACAACGATCGATCTGATCGTGATGCCGAAGTCCATATTGCCCGTGAAATCGAAGTAACCGACTGCGCCCGCATAGGGCCCGCGAGGCGCCACCTCCAGCTCCGAGATGAGGTCCATTGCCCTGACCTTAGGGGCGCCTGAGACTGTGCCAGCAGGGAAACATGCTTTCAATGCGTCAAAGGCATCCTTGTCCTCTGCGATTCTGCTCTCCACGTTGCTTACTATGTGCTGAACATGCGAGTACTTCTCCGCCGACATGAGCTCATTCACCTTCACAGTGCCAAACTTGGAAACCCTGCCCATGTCGTTACGGTGGAGGTCCACCAACATCAGATGCTCCGCTCTCTCCTTCTCATCGAGCAGCATCTCCAATTTGAGCTTCTCATCCTCCTCCGGATCTTCTGCTCTCGGCCTGGTGCCCGCGAGTGGACGCGTGGTCAACCTCTGTCCTTCGAGCCTAACGAGCATTTCAGGGGACGATCCAAGGAGTTTCACGTCGCCGAAATCGAGATGAAACAGGTACGGGGATGGGTTCAAGCGCCGCAAAGCCCTGTACATCTCCAGTGAGTCTCCGTCGAATTGGAAATCCGTCCTGCGGGAGATGACCGCTTGGAACACCTCACCGTCAAGGATTGCGTCCTTCGTTTTCGACACCATGCGGTGGAACTGCTCCGGGCTTGTGTTGGGGACGCCCTCGCCTATGGATATCTCGAGCGGCGGAGCATCTCTTACGTCGTCCAGGGCACGTTTCAGGTCGTCCATCTTGCCGTGTGTGATGAGCAGTGTTCGCGAGTTCAAATGGTCAATGCATACGAGGTGCCTGGGGAGCACGAAGTACATGTCCGGCAGCCCGTCATCATCGCCTGCGGGCTGCCGAATCTTCTCGAAGTATCGAACCATCCCATACCCGACATATCCTACCAGGCCACCTGAGAACGGTGCGATGTCTGAGGCTCCGCAGCCTATGGATCCGAAGTACTGCTTCAATGCTCCGTAAGGGTCTTCCTGTCTCTTGCTCCATCCATCGATCTCGACCTGTTCTCCTTTCGCCTTGAACGACGAGATCGGATCTACGCCGATGAATGAGTACCGGGCGGTTCTGCGTGTTCCCTCGACTGATTCAAGAAGAAACGCCTCACCTGGGAACTTCTCTCTGAATGAATAGAAGATGGATGTCGGGTCGCTCTTCGTTCCTCTGCCGATTGAGACGCTGGTGGCCAAATTGGTCCCGTTGGGGCCGTTCCGGGACACGGCGTCGCTCGCCGGACCTCTGTCATATTCATTCATCATTGAACATACAAGAGCATTGATGTATTATATATTGTTTATTGAACTAAAATGCGCAGAAGCTACTCCTTGGCGTGTCGGCACCGATTCCGGCCACATCTTTATGGGCGGTCGCTATTTACCTGGCCTCATAGGGCATCCTTATCGTGGGCCTGAGAGGGAGTCTGAGCATATGGCTGAGAATGAGTACGGATCGATACCGCGGGAAAGGATCCAGTGGTTTCCCAAAATCGACCCCGAGCTCTGCACTGTATGCGGTACCTGTGTCGAATTCTGTCACCAAGGCGTGTTCATGATGGACGATACAGTCGACGTTGCGAACCCATATTCCTGCATAGTGGGGTGCAATGGCTGCAAGACTCAGTGTCCTTCTGGAGCGATTTCATTCCCATCTCTTATCGAGCTGAGGGAGATGCTCATGGAGCTCAGGCAGGAGTTCGCCCCTGAAGAGGCGCGATGTTCTGAAACATCTTCGAAGTTGAACCTCTGATGCGATTTCCAATAGCGGAGAATGGCCTAAGGCTGATCTCATCTTCGGACCCATGTAATTCATTAGTATCGGCATCTCTGAAACATAAGTGAGTGGTAATCAATGCCAGCATATCTTCAAGCCAAACACCAATTAGCATTATCATAAGTTGGATTCCATGTAAGTATTAGCATATATAAGTGGTCTTGGCAGAGAGCTTATATGTCCACTCACTGTTGATGGGAGGATGCCTATCACGGAAAGGGAGTCGGAGATCCTCGACAGGGTTAGAAATGGTATGAATTCCCCTACGACCCTGGCGAAAGACCTTGGAATAACCCAATCTGGTGCCACCCAGGCTCTCCAGAAACTGGAGCAAAAAGGGATCCTTGTTAGAACGAAGATCGGCCGGAGCGTGCTCTATAGATTGACGGAAGAGGAATCATCTCCCAGAAGGTCTCGGGATCTGGAAGAGGATCTCGAGCTTATCAGGGAGTCATACAACTCGCTCTCGAAGGTCTGGTCGCACGTCCTCCGACTAGACCTCTCTCAGGAAGAGCTGAAGAAGGTCAGGGAGGCCAGGAACCTCTTGGAGGAGATTCTAATCAGGCGAGGCAAGAGTCTGGATTGACCAGTTATGAACCGTGGCAAACGCGTGCGCTGCCGTTCACTTCAGAGCGCCCTTCGCCTTCCGCATGTTGTCCACGGTGAGGGCCATCTCGGTGACTCCGTTCTCCTTGCTGATTATGTATATGGAGTTGACGTTCACCATCGCTTTCGCGAGCTTCCGAGCCATCTTGCCAAGCTCGCCAGGCCTGTCCGATAGGTTCACGACAAGCACTTCCTGGAGTTCAAAAGGCGCGCCCATCCGCTTCAGTGACGATGTGGTCGTCGCCTCGTCGTCCGTGACGATGCGTATACGTGGTCTGCTATGGTGTCTCTCGCTGGCAATGGCTCTTATGTTCACGCCGTTGTTACCCAACGCCTCGCACACTCTTGCGAGTTCTCCCGGCTTGTCCTGCACAAAAACGTCGAACTCCTTCAGATGCCTCCCTCCGTTCCATCTATGTCGGGATAAGGTAAAAAGCGTTCCTATCGGCGGCTATTAGCGTGGAGCTTCGTAAAGCCACAGCGAATCGCTCCTGTGCCATGTTTTAATAGTCCGCCATCTATTCTCACGGACGTTAAGAATGAGAGCGCTTCTGATACACGCGGACAAGTTCGAGTACAAAGCGAGATCGGCCACCAGAATGGCGGAGGAGCTCCCAGAGGAAGAGCCGAAGAAACATAAGTCGAAGGAGGTTCTCGTGGTTTTCTCCACCATCGAATCAAAGGATGTTGAGGTCGAATCCATTGCGGAGTCTGCGTCCTCTGATATCCTCGATGTGTTCCGGAAGGTGGAAGCGGAGAGGATTGTGCTGTATCCTTACGCTCATTTGAGCTCGGATCTTGCTGGCCCCGATCTCGCGGTCGACGTGCTGAAAGCGACTGAGAAGGCGATCAGCGATGCTGGCGTAGAGGTATATCGCGCCCCCTTCGGTTGGTATAAATCCTTCGAGATAAGCTGCAAGGGGCATCCTATGTCGGAGCTATCGCGGGACTATGTCTCTGAGAAGAAGACTACTCGCGAGGAGACCGTTGAGAAGATATCCAGGCGCTTGCTGATTGTCAATCCAGACGGCAGCGAGATCCCAATAGACCCCGAAGATCCAGAAAGCCTGTCATCGCTTGATGACGGAAGCGCGCTGAAGAAGTTCATCTTGTCGGAGGAGATCGGTCGGTCTGAGGGCGCCGAGCCCCCTTCCATCAAGGCAATGCAGCGGCTGGAACTGGTGGACTACGAGGAGGCGAGCGATCGCGGGCATTTCAGGATGTATCCCAAAGGCCATCTCATCTTCAAGCTGTTGGAGAATTGGGCCGAACGTATTGCCGTCGACAGGATAGGCGCAATTCAGATCGACACCCCGATCATGTATGATTGGTCTCAGCCGGATATACGCAGCCAGGGAATGTCCTTCCATGAGAGGCACTACACACTGAAGACAGAGGACAAGAGGGAATTTGTCCTCAGGTTCGCCGGAGATTTCGGCTTGTTTAGAATGATGAAGGGCGCGACCCTCAGTTACAGGAACCTCCCTCTCCGAATCTACGAGTTCTCCAAGAGTTTCAGGTTTGAGCAGAGAGGTGAGCTGACGGGCCTGAAGCGACTCAGGGCGTTCCACATGCCCGACGTGCACTGCTTCGTGGAGGATCTGGACAGCGGATGGAGCGAGTACATGCACTTGTACAGACACTATTCCGACCTCGCAAATGCGACAGGGGTCGAATACGCCGTGGCATTCAGGGTTGTTGAGGAGTACTACGAGAAGTACAAGCATAATATAGTCGAGCTGCTGAAATACTCGGACAGACCAGCCCTTATTGAGGTCCTCTCGGAGATGAAACACTACTGGGCAGTCAAACACGAGTTCAACGGTATTGACGCTACTGGCGGAGCAGTCCAGCTCAGTACTGTACAGCTGGACGTCGCTGACGCAGAGAGATATGGCATACTGTATGTGGATGACTCCGGCGGCAAGAAGGGCTGCATCATATGTCACTCATCAATTGGCTCGATCGAGCGCTGGATGTACGTGCTCATAGAGGAAGCGCTGAAGATGGAGAAACCCAGCTTCCCGTTCTGGCTCTCGCCCACTCAGGTACGACTCATACCCGTCGGCGCGGCATTCGTTGACGACTGCAAGATGTTGGCCGATTCCATGGACGCTAGGATTGACATAGATGACACCGACGACTCCGTCGGCAAGAAGATAAGGAACGCCGAGAGGGAATGGGTGAACATGATCATCGTGATTGGCGACAAGGAGAAGGACTCCGGACAGCTCCCGGTGCGCCTGCGCACGGGCGAGGTGAAGATGATGACGAAGGAGCAGCTGGCAAGCGAAATCGAAACCCTATCCACTGGCTATCCGAAGGCAAGGCTGCCGCTGCCTGTTCTGCTGTCGAAGCGTCCTGTATTCAGAGGGTAGCTGATCATCGATTGTCCTCGTCGCCCCAGATGAATTTGTGCAGCTGCGGGAGTACTCTCACCTCGAGACCGTCCTCCAACACCCACTCTGCGAGGGCTTTCAGCTCCTTGCCGCCAACCGGGGTGAAGATCACCTCGCACTTCGGCTCGTTTTCATCGATGACCTTCTTGGCGAAATCGTAGTCCGATCTGTCAGCTATCACGAACTTCAGCTGATCGGTGGGTCCAAGCAGCTCTATGTTTTGGAATAGCATTCTGCCGGACTCCCCCGACGAAGGGCATTTTATGTCCATGCTGATAGACAGGTTCTCGTCGCAAGGCATCTCGTCCAGCGGTACGGCACCGCTGGTTTCGACCACGACGGCAATGTGATTGCCGAGCAGGCGTTCTATGAGCTTGAAAGCGTCCTTCTGCGCGAGCGGCTCTCCGCCCGTCAAGCATACGATTCTCGCCTTCATCCCGTCTACCTTGGCGATGATATCATCCAGGGACTTCTCCTCGCCCTCGTCGAAAGCCTTGGCAGTGTCGCAGTACGTGCACCTCAGAGGACAGCCAGAAGTTCGTATGAAGACTGTTGGCGCTCCGATAGTGACGCCCTCCCCCTGAATAGATCTGAATATCGAATAGATCTTCATCCGTCGCCCCCTACTTCGTATTGAAGTGGATCCGTCTCTCCCGCGTCATCGAAGCCGCGGAGTCTCAGGCGACACGAATCGCACACCCCACACGCCTTGTCACCGCCGGCGTAGCAACTCCATGTGAGGTCCAGCGGAACGTTCAACCGGGTCGCCTCACGTACTACGTCCGCCTTGGTCATTCTCATCAACGGCGCCTCAACGCGCACGGCCCTCCCGGAAACGCCCCTCTTGGTGCCGACCTCAAGGGTTCCCTGGAACGCCTCAATGAACTCCGGTGTGCAATCAGGATAGCCACTGTAGTCGACGGCGTTTGCTGCAATGACGACGGCATCGGCCTCTATTCCTTCTGCGATTGCAGCGGCTACGCTCAGGAAGACGATGTTTCGCCCTGGAACATAGGTGCTAGGTATGTTCGAACCCCCATCTCTCGGACCGCCATCGATGGGAACTGCCAACGATTCGTCCGTGAGCGAGCTTCTGACATGTTCTCCTATATCCAAATCGATGACGACATGGCTTCTGACGCTGTAGTGTCTAGCTATTCTCTTGGCGCTCTCCAGCTCCCTTCTATGACGCTGACCGTAGTCAAAGGTGAGCGCCACCGCTTCGTACCCCTTCTCAATCGTCGATGCGAGGGCGGTTGAAGAATCGAGCCCCCCTGAGAGAAGCACCACTGCAAGAGCCATTTCGAGCACTACCTTCACGCCTTAAGGTCGATTCCTGTCCACGCGCCCTGGCCTTCGCCCTCATCGACCCCTATCTCCACCCTGCTGACATTGTCCGGGAAGTGTACCTTCTCCTTCACCCTTCCGAGAACGAAGTCCGCCAATTCCTCAGCTGATGCGACTGCGACATCCAGAAGGGCGCAGTCCTCAAGCGGGAAGAGGTACTCCTTCCCTCTGAGTGAGTAGCGTATCGAATCCCCATCCTTCTTCACCCCTTCATCTCTTAGAGGAATGAGCACCTTATGGTCCAGCTCAGCAGCGATCTTGCGCAGGAACTCCTTCACGCTTATGAAGTCCATGATCACGCCGTCGGCGCCAATCGTGCCGAATATCGTCGCGTTTATCGCGTAATCATGCCCGTGCAACCTACCGCATTTGTAATGCCCTGGTATGATGTGCGTAGCCGAGAAGGTGATCTTCGAGCTCCAGCCGTTTATTTCCAGCCTCATCGCGTCATGGTAGTTCTGGCGCACATAATAAACCTTTCAGGCCCGGTTCTTGACGCCGCATCCCAGCTCGGCCAGCCCGGCAGCGACCAACACAGACTCTGAGTAATCTGCCTTCGCTCTCGAGGTGTCGACGAACACGGATGGCAGATTGACCACTGGCGCACCGAGCGCTCTGCCAGAGCCAACGAAGTGAAGAGCTCTGAACATCAGATTGCCCGCAATGCCATCTGGCGCAACAACCAGGTCACTCTCTTCGACCGCTTCCTCTATCAGTATGTAGTGGTGTCTTGCCCGGAGACCTTCATCGGATAATCTTGAGACCATGTCGCCTCCTTCCTCAACGCTTCTGCGGATATGCTCTCCTCTGCCCACATCATCCCAACGTCCGCATGATAACACGCCTATGGTAGGGCGCCATCCAGTGGGCTCCAAGTACGCGACCGTTGCTCTGACGAGATCGAGGCGTTCGGCCATCGTTCTTCCTTCGTCCACTCCCACGGGCGTGAGCATGAACGGCTTGTCCGTTGAGGTAGCTAGGAACGCGGTCCTCATGATCGTCCCGACGCCGAAAAGCGATCTAACCGCTTCGAGCGTGTCCAATGAGCTTAGAGCTCCTCTGACGCCTGCGCCCAGCCTGCCTCTTCTAAGATCCTCGCAAAGGCTCACAGGGTCGTCAAAACCCACTAGCTCCACGCGACACCCTCTCCTGCCGAGTGCATCTGTGGTTTGAGAGAGGGCCTTGCCTTTGACGCCGATCCCGATTCTGGCTGTGCTCTCGCATCCTGTCGCCAGCAATCCATCCAAATCGATCATCCCGGGGCTCCTCCAAGGCTCAGAATTCCTCTTCGGTCATCTGGTCAAAGGTGTAGTCGTCCCATCTTCGCACTCCAAGGACGATCTCAAGCTCGTGCGGTGTCAGCAGCGGTCTATCATACATCGCGACGTCGTCGATGGCGATTCTGGGGCATGCGGTCGATACATAGGCGTCGAATCCAAGAGTCTTGAGCTTCTCCGGGTCGAACTTGTCCATGAGTATCAGGCTCGCGTCCTTGCGTTTCCATCTAATCAGCTTTCGCAGCTCTCTCGCCCGTCTGAGTCGCCTCTGGCCGACCTTCTCCCCGATGATGATTCCGAAGGATCGTGCCTTCTCCGCCCTCTCGATTGCGGCGTGTCGCTGCCGCAAGATCTTGGCCTTCTCCTGCTCGATCTCCCTGGGCTCTTCGAGGTTCGGATCGAGAACGACGACCTTCTTCCCTGTGGAGAGATGGACTCCCAGTCCGTGGAACGTGCCGCTGCCTATGAGCAGATAGCTGTTGACATCTTCAGCGATGGAAGTCGCCGTCGTGTAGTTGCATCCCAGAATCTCACCCACATGGGATATTCGGCTGTCGCCTTCCCCGATCTTCACCTTCATTCCCATGCTCTCAAGCCCCTCGATCGCATCGTCGAGCTCCTCGAGGTGCTGCGAAGTCGCGAGCACGCCAACAGGCTCCACCAGCAATCCCACGGCCTTCTTCAGCTGCTCTGTGACCGGTATCCGAGATCTTGCCGGGACGAAAATGACAGGCTTGGTGAACCTCAGCGATGGTATCGGCGAGTGACCCACGTGGACGACGGCGTCCACCATGTCGAACAGCGACGACGGCACATCACACGCTCCGAAGCAAGGCTCAGCAACAAGCATCACCTCCGCGCTCGCGTTGTTCTCGATATCCTCAGCTATCTGGTATGCTCTCTTCTTCATCCCCTCGGGCACCTGGAGGGCCACGATGCGTGCCTTGAGTCGCTTGATTTCCGCGACCGCGTTCGTCAGGTCTATGTCGTACATGATGATTCTGCCACACACGACCACTTTACGCTGAACCAGGCGTGCAGTGGTCCTTTTAACGGTACCCACGACATTCGTAAAAAAGGTTGTGAGCGGTCTGATGAAGGTAAAGCAGAGATACAGGTGGTGCTCACTTGGCTGGACCGGATCCTTTCTCCACTATGATGTAGCATGGAGATGGCAGCTTGACAGCAGCCCTCTTTAGAGCCTGCTTCGCTGTTCCGAAGTGATTCCGTGAAGTCTCCACGGCTATGACCTCCTGGTCTCTGGAGACCCTCGCGGCGGTTCCCACTGCCTTGCCGAAGGCGTGCCTCATCCCCTCGGATATTCGGTCCGCCCCGGCTCCAGTGGCAATCTTGTTCTCTCTGAGAACGTGGTGAGGATACACCTTGATCTTGAGATGGTATCCTGATTGTCCGACCTTCTTCGCGAGGAATCTGTTCGCGGAGATACGAGCCGACTCGAGTGCGATATGTCTGATCTGACATTGTTCGGCCACTCTGAGGCTGAGGCGTACAGGATACTCCGCCTTAGTGCCGTGTTCGAACTGGGTGATTCTGCTCGCCGGGACTCCACCCATGTACTCCCTGCGACAGTACGCCGGACCTTTGATTTCCCGATACATGCTGTTCGGCTTGCGAGGCATTCCATCACCAGTGTCGAAACTCGCTTCAGGCTGCGCAATAATGCTTGCCGTATTTAAAACTCACTGAGCATCTCTAGCGCCCTAAGGCCACCGTAGGCTGAGCTGGCATTGTTCAAGAACGGTTTAATATCACGCGAGTGCTACAAGGAGCGATATGGCGCGGAGGCATCTCACGAAGAAGGAGGCGAGGGGGCTTGCTGCGCAGCAGGTCGACAGGCTCTTCGAGCTTGCGGGGCATGAAGCTCGCTCCGGACGGGACGAGAGAGCGACGAGATATGTCTCGCTCGCCCTTCGCGTGGGCGAGAGATACAAGGTTCCCGCGACACATAAGAGGACGTACTGTCCTTCGTGTCACGCGTTCTTCGCTCCACCAAGGAACGTGAGAGTCCGCACGAGCAGGCGGAAGCTTTCCGTCAGCTGCCTTCGATGCGGCTTCGTGCAGCGAATCCCCATCGGAAAGGAAAGGAGGGGTCAGTGAGATCATGGCCAGCGCCAGGAGTCTCAAGGAGTTGAGGGCTGAGGCCCAGTCGATCCGACCCACCATCCAAGTGGGAAAGGAAGGGCTGACCACCGAGGTGGCGGAGGAGCTGAGACGACAGATCAAATCGAAGGGGCTGGTCAAGGTACGTCTCAACGCCTCATATATCAATGACGTTGCGCATGCCGGATCCGAGCTCGCAGAGATGTCTTCTTCGGATGTCGTGGATGTGAGGGGCAGAACCGTGGTGCTGTGCAGGAGACGATTGCCTTGAAAACGGCAGTCATGATAACGCAGATAGCGGAAGATGGTGAATAAAAGGAAGTGTGGCGAATGCTGGACGCGAGGGTGATCCGCGACGATGAGCAGCAGATAAGGAACGCGTTGTCGAACAGGAACCTTGAACAGTCCGTCCTCGATAGATTTCTCGAAGTGGACGGAAGGTGGCGATCTCTCACCGACGAGGCCAACGGGCTGAGGAAGCAGAGGAACGTCGTCGCGGCTGTGATTCCGGAGCTGCCTGAATCGGAGAAGAAGGCCAAGATCGAGGAGATGAAGTCGATCACCAATAGGATCAAGGAGATAGATGTTGAGCTTGGAGAGCTGGATTCCACCAGAGACGACTGCCTCTTGAACCTGCCGAACGTCCCAGACCCCAGCGTTCCAGTGGGCAAGGGCGCCGAGGACAACGTCCTGGTCCGCAGCTGGGGCGAACCCAGACAGTTCGATTTCGCTCCTCAGACGCACTGGGACATAGGCACTCGCCTCGACATAATCGACTTCGAGAGAGGAGCTAAGGTCGCTGGCACTGGATTCTACGTGCTCAAGGGCGATGGAGCCAGATTGGAGCGCGCCATGATCAACTACATGCTCGATATCCACAGGGAACAGGGTTACACAGAGGTGTTCCCGCCCGTCGTCGTGAACAGAAGAAGCTGCATCGGCACGGCGTCGCTCCCCAAGATGCATGACGACATGTACTGGATCGAGAGGGACGACCTCTATCTTAACCCGACGGCCGAGGTGCCCGTTACGAACCTGTTCAACGGCGAGATACTGGATGGGCACGAGCTGCCCATACTGTACACGGCCTATCTCCCCTCCTTCAGGCGCGAGGCAGGGAAGCATCTTGAGACGAAGGGTATCGCCAGAGTGCACCAGTTCAACAAGGTGGAGCTTGTAAAGTTCACCCTTCCCGAGACTTCCCAGAAAGAGCTGGAGCTCCTGCTGGTCGATGCGGAGGCGGTGCTGAGAGGGCTCGGGCTGTCGTACAGGGTGATGCTTCTCTGCACGGGCGACCTCACGTTCGCGTCCACGAAGACATACGACATCGAGGCGCACTCGCCTGGGATGGAGCAATGGCTGGAGGTGTCCTCGTGCAGCGATTTCAAGAGTTTCCAGGCGCGGAGGGCGATGATCAAGTTCAGGCGAGAGCCTCATCTCAAGAGCGAGTTCGTCCACACTCTGAACGGCTCGGGCATCGCGCTCGCGAGGACCTTCGCAGCCGTGCTCGAGAACTACCAGAACCGCGACGGATCCGTCACCATCCCCGAAGTCTTGAGACCTTACATGAAAGGCCAAGAAGTGCTCCAATGAATGATTCTGTCACCCTTCTCTCCGAAATGCGACAAATATCGAAACTGTGAGAATCACAACTGATTGCCACCTCTGCTCCTTTTAATACCCTCGGCCTCGAATTGAATTAACAGAGACCAGAGGAAAGGAGTTGAACACAGAGTGACCGCAAACAAGGATTTCGCGCTGCTAGTCGGCAAGGCTTTTCTCAGAGAACTCGAGGCTGGCAACACAGACGGCGCCATCGCCTTCGGCAGAGCGTTCCTGCTGGCTCTTGGTCATAAGGGTCCGGAAGGTTCGAGAAGCGACGCGGCCGTGAACGGTAAGGAGCGTTCTCAAGCGTTCGCACAGGCCGAGACCTAGGTGTTTGGAACTAATCCGGGAACTAATCCGTCAAGGTGTGCTTTGTTCAAGGTTGTGGCCGCCTCTCCTGAGCGCGTGCTTCAGTACGGGCGCTGAAACCAAAGCCGTCACGAGGCCCATGAACACCACGACCGAATACAGGTCGACTCCGATTATGCCTGTGGACAGGCCATAATACGCAATCACGAGCGCGACCTCCAGCCTCGGTGTCATTCCGACGCCTACTGCGATAGAGTCCCACTTGCCCATGCCGCTCAGCCACGCGGGCAGGCCGCATCCCACCACTTTGGTGGCGACGGCGACGATGGTGAGGCTCACGCCGAATATGATCGTATTCCATATCTCCCCCAGGTTCACCACGGTCCCGAGCGATACGAAGAACAGCGGGACGAACAACGCCTCAAGGTATTGAGTACCTTTGCGGATGCCGTCCCTCAGAGCAGAACCGGCAAACACGGTCCCAGCCACGAACGCCCCGACGATACCGGATATCCCTATCAGCTCGCCGATGAAGGCGTACAAGAATGCAATGGCAAGAGCCAGGGTGAAGCCGCTCAGAGGAAGCTTTCTCTTGTACCCTGATATCTGGACATTGAAGACGAGCTTCACCAGGAAGCGGGTCCCGATCCATGCTCCCAAGACGACGAACACGACCGCCCCGATCACCAGCAGAGCCAGCTCGCCCGCGTCTACCCCTCCGAGCGACATGCCCTTGGATATCGACAGGACGATCATGCCGAGGATGTCGTCGACGACTGCCGCCCCGACGATGGCGTTCGATATGTGTCCTCCAATAAGCCCCAGATCCGATATCACGCTGGCCGTCACGGCGACGCTCGTGGCTACCAGCGTCGCACCTATGAATACCGCCTCGATGTCGTAGCCTGCGGCGTATGCTACGAAGAACCCTCCTATCCAGGGGACGATCACGCCGCCCAAAGCGATGCTGATCGACTTCTTCGTGTAGATCTTGCGCAGGTCGCATTCGAGACCGACCATGAACAGGAGTACGAGCGACCCAAGCTCGGCCAGCATCATGATAGCTTCCGGCAGGCCGGACACCGCCTCCTCACCACCAGGCTTGATGATGCCGAGCAGGCTCGGGCCGATCACCACCCCTATCAGTATGTAGCCTATGACTTTGGGCTGCCCGAACCTCGCAAACAGGAACCCCGCGAACAGCGCCACCACTAGGAGGAAGGTGAGCTCGAACCACACCGACTCGAGCAGCGCGTTGAAGCTGTCAATGAGCGATTCCGAGATGACGTCCATGGGGTCTCCAGACTCTGATGACGGGGCTCCATTTAGATGTTTCGAAGGAGTGCCAATGGCCGCACTGGCCGATCATTCGGTGCCATCGTCCGTCAGATACCGTAGGCTCTCGCCCGCACGAGCCAGATGTCTATCAGGTCGCCGGATGCTTTGATGAGCGCTGTCCCGACGATTTCGCGGGGCACGCGCTCTATACGCAGGCCGAAGTCCACCGCCCATGCGCCCCAATCCATGCCCGCCAATCTGCCGATCGCCGGCAGGTTTGGACCTATGGACACGACAGCCGCGACCCTTCTGTCGAGGTCGACATTCGCTCCGAGAGCCGTGAGCATCCTCGGCATTCCCACGAAGAACAGCATCTCGAACCTGATGTGCAGATTAGCGAAGAACGCGGCGGGCGAAGACGGATACTCCACGGGATTGCCCACCCTCCCAAGGTTGACCAAGTAGGTCGCGATGCTCTTGATGATCCATTTAAGCAGTTCGGAGATCGCCTCGCCCTTGACGACGAACGAGACCCTGAAGCCCGCGCCCGCAGCGCCGGTCGCATCGCTCAGGGTGGCCTCTACGTAGAAGACGACCTCCTGGATTATCTCTTTAACTATGTCCAGGAGGTTGTCTATGAAGTGGCTGAGAATCCTCTTTCCGATTACCCTCAGAAACTCCAGGGATGCCGACACCTCTGCGGTCTTCGTTTCCTCGAAGGCCTCCTTGAACGCTTCGAACAGCGCTTTGGCTATGTAATCGGCTGTTGCTATGAATGTGGGAACGCCGTTCGAATCCGCCTTCGTGCAATCCCTCAAGCTCCACTTAGGCCCCCCGTCCCAGTTGCGTTGATGGCTCCTGGGGTCATTGGCCGTATCGCTCAGCATCGGTGTCAGGTCGACGATATCACCATTTGAATCCACGAGCGCGATAGCGTCGCCGTCGTTGAAAGGGTCTCCTGTCTGGCCGTTGTCGATGGATGTCTCCCGGAAGGTGAACACCGCATAGCCTCCGGGCGGCACCGAGCCGCTCAGGTCGATGGAACGCGTCGATCCGTGGATAGTCTCCAACCTCCATCCGTCCAGCGCAACCTCGTCTGCCAGCGGATTGTACAGCTCGACCCATTCCTTCCCATTGTCATCTCCAGTGGGATTCGCCTCGAACTCGTTCACGACGAGGTTGGTGGCGAACGGAGGCGAATACTTGACTCGCATGCCCAAATCGACCGATGCGCTCATGCCGAACATCGGCAGCGGGATGTTGGACATCATCGCTCCCAGGCCTGGCAGATCCGATGTTGACGCTTCGGCGAGCTCGTACGGCTCGACCTCTGGCACTGACAGGTCCAACGCCCATGACCTCGCCTTGACATGCAGCTCGGCGAAGCGCCTCTTGACCTGCATGAGCGGGTCGATCACTATCTCGGCCGAGAAGTCGTCCGTTGTCAAGGTGCCGTTGACGATGAGATCGTACCTCCCATCAGACAGCTGTGCAACACGTACTCCGAAGGTGATCCCGGGGCCGAGATGTCTGCTGTGAACCATGATCCGTAAAAGGTCTCTCGCGTCCCTGAACAGGAGGTCTGGAAGGTTCGTGCGAACGGTGATCGTGAAGCCGTAGAGCGATATCCTCACCTCGATCGTGCCGGTCATGTCTATCAGCAGCTTCACCGCCTTGCCGAGAACCGAGTCGGCGAACGTCTGGATGTACTTCTGAATCGTTTCCACGAGCGTCTGAACACCGGTGGCGACGCACTTGACGAGCCTCGTGGCGAAGCTAGCAACGACGTCGAAGAAGTCCTGGAGGAACCAGACCACTCTGTCGAAACCATCCCTGATCCAGCTGACAACAGGCTCGAGCTGGTCCCACACGATGTTGCAGAACAGCCTCGCAGCCGCGATGGCGTCGGACAGCGCTGTGTTCGTGGGGTTGTATTCAACCCCGTTCAAAGGGGTGGAGGAATGGACCACTATCGGGAGGCAAAGATCGATGTCAATGACCCGCTCGGACTCTACTCGGCTGTCGCCGTAGAGAGAGTCGAGGGCCGAGCTGGACGACGACGCCACAATCCTGATGTATGCGCGGACGGAGACCTCCCATTGCGTCGCATACGGCGTTGCCGTCACATTCAGCAACGAGGTGAGGTGAGTGTTTGGATACTCCTCCTCGGATCGGTCGTAGTTCCAGGGCCTCTTGACCTGTACAAGCACCTCGTCGATCGGGATGAGCTGGCGGAGGCAGTCATACCCGCTGTCGGGGTCGAACGGCACGGCCGTCATGGGCTTCAGACCGTCGACCACATCGATCGAGAGAGTCTCGGAGAGCACCGCATCTCTCTCTGTCGCCGACGAGAGGTTTCCCTCCCAGAAATCGAACTGGGCGTCAAGGTCGAGGAACACCGACCTCTTGTGACATGCAAGGTTCCTCTGAGCGAGCACCGCTTTGGTGGCGCAGGAGAGCGCAGACTCGATGAGGCGTGCGAACCCCGGACAGCCGTCGACGCCCGACACGAGCGCAAGCGCAATCATGTCTACCAGCGGTCCGGAGAAGCCGTCGTCTGCCCTGGCCACTGAGGAGTTCAGCACATGCAGGAACCTGTCCAGATGCACCCTGCCGATGGCGAGCACAGCCTGCTCCATGCTCTGCATCACGCCCCATGCCGGATCGAAGGACACATCATTGGCGACGATGTCCTCGAGCTGCTGCTCCACCGGCACAACAAGATCCGGTATGTATTGATGCTGCGCCCTTTCGAGGAGAGTCTCGACAAGGTTGGACGCGGCGGCAGACATGAGTTCGTCACCGAAGAGTTCTGATATGTGTTCCGATGCGAACGCCGACAGCTCTGAAGCCGTGTTACACTGAGACGAGAACATCGGAAGAGTCCTTACCGAATCGCACAAAGCGGACGCATCCGCGAGGAGGGCAACGTCTCCCGAAGCGGCGGAAAGCGTGGTGAACAGATCCTCGTCATCAAAAGGATCGACGACGAACGCGTCCAGCTCACACAATGTCTGCGTGGCGATGTCGTGGGCAAGCCTCCTCAGGCAGTCGTACAGGACGCCCCTCAGCGACTGTTGGTTCTCCTTGAACTCGTCATAGAACTCCCTCCAGATGGGGGGTTCTAGCAGATCGTACTCTGGCAGATCCACGACGACTGTGAAGTTGCCTATCCAGACAGGATGCAGATTGCCTTCAACATCCTCGACGAAGTAGACTCTTTCTGGAACATACACAAAACAGTCGGACTCAGCGGAGAATACCTCCGCGTAGACGATGGGGTCTGCGTCCACCAGGCGCATGGCATTCTCGAGCCAAGAGACGACCGCTTCATGCGCCTTGTCCTCGCCTGTTAGGTACGCCATCAGTGAGTCAAGCGAGTCAGCGACCTTGTCGATGAGGTCATCCGTGAAGTCGAGCACACCGAGCCATCCCATGTAGTCCATCAGCTTGACCGCCAGCTGGTCGATGATCCCCTCGACCGCTGAGGCCACCACGGATGTGGGGTCGACCCTCGGCTCTGTCCGTCCCAGGAACCAAAGGAACAGCTCGCCTGGGTCTGCGTATCTTCCGTTCGAGCCCGTGAGGGCTCTCAGCGCTAGATCGCCTCCTCCGCATTCTACCACCACCTGCTCAGCATAATCCAAATCGACGCATCTGAAGAGTCGCGCCTGCTCGAGCAGCAGGCCTACTGCGATCGCTCTGTACACGTCCCGCTCGGTCAGGATGTCTCCCGTGACGAGAACGTCTGAGCGAAGCGGCGAGCCAGCGCCCTCGAGGACCCTCAGTTGTGCGAGAGTGGTGAGCATGCTCGCGACCGCCTTGCCAAGATCGGACATCGCTCCGAGAGATGCTGACCTGAACGCTCTCAGCTTGGACTCTATGAAAGGAAGGGGTGACACGACCGGTCGCTGAAACGACGCGTTCTTGCTGAACGAGGCCGTTGCACTTGCGATTCTCACGCTGAATTCGCCGACTGCAACGTAGTAGGGAGTCACTGTTCTCTCCTGGAGGATCTCCTCGTTCCCAGAGGGCAGCTCGTTGTAGGTCATGCTCTGTCCCTCCAATTCAACGGTCTCATTGGAGGTCTTGTCGGAGGCGACGAGGTCTATGGTGTTCATCTCTGAGAAGAGCAGCCCCCCGGTCCAGTTGGCGATCCCAATGCCGAAGCCGTGCTCCTCACGCGGGAACGCATGCTCGACGTACTCCTCCATCGAGTGCGAGAACGCCATCGATATCTCGGAGCCGTTCACCGGGTACGAGCTCCAACGAGAGACGATATCCTGAGCTCGGGCGGCAGCTGCGAGCGACAGCTCAAGGGAGACGTCGTCCACAGCCGATACCATCGCCTCAAGCAGCCTCGCCCTGTCCCGAGCGGACGCTTCGTCCATCTCTCTCTTCGCCAGGTACGCTCCAGCTACAACAGTCGACAACAGGAGGACCGTCGCCACTAAGGAGAAAGACACCTGCCCCCAGTCGTCTGCTCGAAAGTCCAGGTCGTGCCTGTCGCGCCGATGCACGCAGCCTTCGTGTCTGATCTTCACCATCCCGCATCGTCGTTTTGCGCGCAGGCGGGTAAACATTTGCAGCTACATGCAGCGTACGCCATATGCCGTGCATGGAGATGCTTTCCGACTCAAGGTTAAATATCGACTCCGTCATTCCCGTAGATGGATGGGATGCATTGGGCACTGAGGAAACGCTTCTGCTGATATTCGTGGCGTTCTTCGCCGCGAAGGTCGGCGGCGAGATAATGGAGAGGCTCAAACTCCCCGCCGTGACCGGAGAACTCATTGCGGGCGTCATTCTGGGCCCGTCCTTGCTCGGTCTGCTGACGGCGGAGCACTCATTTCTGGATGTGCTCGCCACTCTCGGAGCGACGTTCCTGCTCTTCTCGGTCGGCATGGAGACCAAGCTGTCGGAGCTGAAGAAGGTAGGGTTGATCGCCACTTCCGTTGCCGTCCTGGGCGTGCTCTCGCCGTTCATCGTCGGCTACTATGTGTCCATCCTGCTAAATTTCACCTCGGTCGAGGCGATGTTTATCGCGGCAGCGCTCGTCGCCACCAGCGTGGGCATCACCGCGAGAGTTCTCCAGGACATGGGCATGATCGCCTCCAACGAGGCGAAGATCATCCTCGGCGCTGCCGTCATCGATGACATTCTAGCTATGATAGTCCTCACGCTTGTGAGCGGCACGGCTGCGGGAGAGAGCCTGACGACTCTAGACGTGGTGATCGTCGTCGCAGAGGCAGCATGCTTCGTCGCCATAGTGACCATACTCGGCACAAGGATGGTGCGTTACGCCTCCGGAAAGAGGGAGATACGTCATGACCGTACGGTTGACGGGAGCTGGTCAATCCACTACAAGACCCGCGCGTTCAGACGAGACAGTTGGCTCGATAAGCTTGTCCAGAAGGAGGCTCCGTTCGTCATAATACTGATCGTTGTGTTCGGCCTGTCAGCGATGGCGTCGTACGTGGGTCTCGCTGCTATCAACGGTGCGTTCTTCGCCGGGCTCATCTTCTCGGACACCAAGGACACATACGAGCTCGAGCACAAGTTCGAGCCTCTGAACGTTCTCCTCGTCCCGTTCTTCTTTGTGGTCATGGGTGCGAGGGTGGACTTCACGGACTTCGCCAGCGTGGCACCGCTAGCGATAGCTCTCACCGTCATCGCAATCCTGACGAAGCTCGTCGGCTGTGCCGCCGGCGCGGCGACGCGAGGGGAGAAGACCGCCCTCATCGTCGGTGCGGGAATGGTTCCGAGAGGCGAGGTGGGCATCGTCGTCGCCATGATCGGTCTGAACATGGGCACCATCGGGAATGAGACGTATTCCGTCATAGTGCTCGTGTCGATAGCCACGACTCTGTACGCGCCGTTCCTGATACGCACTATCATAAACGCAGAGACTAAGAAGGAGCAGCGCTCGACGAATTGGCGTTTCAATCTGCGCTCTCGGACATGATCCGGAGGAACTCCTGCAGGTGCTGCGAGAGCGTCTCGTTGTCCGTGTAGCCGCATGCCGAGAGGTCGGGAGCGGCGAGGAGTGCGTTGCTCGCATCCGCGATGACATCCGTCGCAATCAGCCCCTTGCGGCGTATCACGGTGACGTTCTCGGGCACTTTGACGAACGGATTGGTGATGACGGTAACCTTGACTCCCCTCGATATCGCGTCGGTGAACCTTCTGCCCATCCTGCGCCTGAACTCCGCTATCGACGGAGATGATATGATGAAGCTGTTCTCGGACCGATCCAACATCTCCCCTATCTTGTCAAGGACGCGTTCCTTTCCAAGAATGGTGTAGACAAGCTGAGGGACACCTCGCTGCGACAGGATATCCTTCACGAGCGCTATCTTCGAATAGGCCTCTCGCACCTCGTTTGCATGCTTCTCGCCCAGCTCCACTGGGTCGGTCGGCGTGAACTTCCGGGGCCTGCCCTGCCTTGAGTGCGCGAAGCCCTTCCTCTCCAGCCCTTCAAGAGTTCTATATGCGGACGTGCGGGGAATTTGTGCGATGTCAGCTACAAAAGACGCCGATGATGTGCCCGACGCCACAAGCGCGATGTACGCCTTCGCCTCGTACTCAGTGAGACCCATGCTCGAAAGCGTTCTGGATATCGTCGCGTACTCGTCCAGCAGATCGTCCGGGTTCACGCCGGCCTTGACGGCGATGGTTTTCAGGTCCATTTGTAGCTGCATATGCTACATAACATTTAAATGAATCGCTATGAATAAACCTCCATCGAAGGGATGTCCAATGCTCACCAGAGACAGTGCCATACCTCGCGGTCTTCCCAAGACAACGGAAAGCCTATGTCCAGAATGCCTCTCGGTGATCGAAGCCACGATCAGGGAGAAGGATGGCAAGGTGGTGATGGAGAAGACCTGCCCCGAACACGGCGACTTCAACGACGTCGTCTGGTCCGACGTGGACATGTATCTTCGAGTAGAATCCTGGGCCAAGGATGGCGTCGGCATACTCAACCCAGCGATCAAGGACGCGAAGAAGTGTCCGTTCGATTGCGGCCTCTGCGACCTCCATCTGAGCCATACCGGCTTGACGAATGTCGATCTCACAAACAGGTGCAATCTGAAGTGCCCAATATGCTTCGCAAACGCAAACGCGGCCGGATACGTTTTCGAACCGGACTTCGACACGGTCATGCGGATGCTCGAGGTGGTGAGGAGTGAGAAGCCCGTGCCGTGTCCTGCAGTGCAGTTCTCCGGCGGAGAGCCGACCATACACCCAGAGTTCCTCGAGATCATAGCTGCAGCGAAGGACATGGGATTCGCGCAGGTACAGGCGGCGACGAACGGCATCAAGTTCGCGGAGAGCATCGAATTCTGCCGTAAGGCGAGCGACGCTGGCTTGAACACCCTGTACCTACAGTTCGACGGAATGAGACCGGAGATATACAAGCGCGCCCGCGGAAGGGATCTGTTGGACACGAAGAAGAAGGTCATCGAGAACTTCAGACAAGTCAAGGACCACTCCTCGATCGTATTCGTTCCCACCATCGTGAAAGGGGTGAACGACGACCAGGTGTGGCCCATACTTCGCTTCGCGCTGGAGAACATGGATGTCGTTAGGGGTGTGAACTATCAACCCGTCGCTTTCACAGGGAGGTGCACCAGCGAGGAGCTTGAGAAGGGCAGGTACACGCTTCCGGACCTCGCAAAGGACATGGAGCGGCAATCGGGTGGCAGGATCAAGACCACCGATTGGTATCCGGTCCCGACGGTATCTGCGATCTCCGAGCTGTGGCAGGCGCTGTACGGGGACCACAAGGTGACGCTTACCACGCATGTTCACTGCGGCATAGCGACGTATATGTTCGTCAAGGATCCGGACAACATCGTTCCCGTCACCAGGTTCGTCGATGTGGAGCCGCTGTTCCACGAGATGTACGAGCTGGCAAAGAAGACCGAGTCAAAACGCATCAAGTCATTCAGCAAGGTCAAGGCGTTCAGCCTGCTGAAGAAGCACCTGAAGAAGGATGAGCTCCCGGACGGCATGAGCTCCGTTCAGTTCCTGAAGTCCATGAGGGGGGTGCTGTCAGAGGAGACGAAGACAGAGCTGTCCAAGTTCAGCTGGCAGATGATGTACGTCGGCGCGATGCATTTCATGGACTCGTACAACTACGACATCGAGCGCGTCAAGAGATGCATGATACACTACACAACGCCCGATGGCATGATAATACCGTTCTGCGCATACAACTCGGGACCGATCTACAGGACCGAGGTCGAGAAGAAGCACTCCATCCCGATCGAGGAGTGGAGGCGCAGACACGGCGCTGAGTACACCTGAGGTGATTCTTGTGGCGAAGGAGGAGAATGCCAGGCTCGAGGTCGAGATAGCCGGATGTCTGCATTGTGGAGCGTGCGTCGGTTCGTGCCCGTCGAACGCTATCTATCTCAACGAGGTTCTTCTGGAATTCGGAGAGGCTTGCACTCTCTGCAAGCGATGCACGAAGGTGTGCCCCGTAGGCGCGATCTCGCTCGGGGGAGGTGGCGGAGATGAATGATTACGACGTCGTTGTCGTCGGTGCAGGCCCTGCTGGCACAAGCACGGCGAGATGGGCCGCCAGAAACGGCGCGAGCGTTCTGGTCGTGGAGAAGCGGCAGGAGATAGGCTCTCCAGTTGGATGTGGTGAGGGCATATCCCGCTCATGGCTGGACTCTGTCGATCTGAAGCTTGATTCAAGGAGCGTCGCATGCCAGGTGAAGGGAGCGAAGATAGTGTCTCCGAACGGCACGCCGTTCTACCTGTCCGAGCACATGGCAGGGAATGAGGTGGGCCTCGTGCTCGATCGTGTCTTCTTCGACAAGTCGCTCGCGAAGCTCGCGGCAATAGCGGGCGCAGACATAATGCTCAAAGCCTCCGCCCTCGAACTTCTCAGGGAGGGGGACGCAGTCGTCGGCGTCAAGATCAGATCGTTCGGCGAGACGAGGGAGATACGATGCGGATGCGTCGTTGGGGCCGACGGCTTCGAATCCCAAGTGGGGCGCTGGGCGGGAATCAACACTTCACTCGCGCCAAAGGATATCACCACATGCTTACAATACCGTCTAACGAACATCGAGCACGAGCACGAGTACTGCCAGTTCTACCTTGGCAGCGTCGCCCCTGGGGGCTATGTGTGGGTCTTCCCGAAGGACGAGGAGACCGCCAATGTAGGCATCGGCGTGGGCCTGCCCAGGCTGAAGGAGCCGGGCGAGGTCAAGGGATATCTTGACAGGTTCATCGAGAGCCAGCCGGGCCTGAGGAAGGGAGAGCCGTTAGATATCGTGAGCGGGGCGGTCTCTGTTTGCGCCCCCATAGATCGCACTGTCGCCGACGGCGTCCTGCTCGTCGGAGATTCGGCGAGGCAGATCGATCCCATCACGGGAGGAGGCATATCGAACAGCTGCCGTGCGGGCAGGGTCGCGGGCGAGGTGCTGGCTCAGGCCGCGGAGAAGGGAGATTTCAGCGCCGAATCGCTGAAGGCCTATGAGAACGGATGGCGGGACCTGCTCGAGGATCACCTTTACAGGAATTGGATAGCAAAGGAGAAGCTCGTGACTCTGTCGGATGAGACGTTCGACAAGGTGATCGAGACGCTCAACGACGTGGGAGTGGAGAGCGTCTCAACACTCGCGATACTCAAGGCCGTGGAGAAGAGACATCCAGACCTCGTGAAGGAGTTCCAGGAGTTTCTCTGAGGGTCGGGCGCGGTAGTATAAAACCCATCAACCCTAGTACCGGAGCACAGGAGGACGGGTCGGCATTCCAGTATCGTGCGAGCTTCTCAGGAACCTGCGCGAACGCCATCTGCTCATCGCTGTTGCGATCATCCTCATTGCCGCACTCGCGCTCAGGGTTGCTAACATCGGCTGGAGCTACTCCAACAACGGCGTCGACGAAGGCGTGATGATCGAGAGGGCGCTGATGGTCAGCCGAGGCTACTCGTTGTACTCCGAGCTCCCCTGCGATCAGGCGCCTGCAGCGTTCCTGATCGGCTCGCTGTTCTCAGGTGATGTGGTCTCGTTGAGGCTTCTGACAGCGATCATCTCACTCGGGGCCATCGCCTGCTCGATGGCCGTGTCGCGATTCCTGGCCGGTCAATACGCGGCGATATTCACCGGGGCGTTGCTCGCAGTCGATTTCACCTTCGTCAGAGAGTCAAGGCTCTTCTCGTTGGACGCTCTCTCCGCTGGTCTTCTGATATTCGCCGTTGCAGCGTTCATCCTTGGCCAGCGTCGGAAGCACGCGCTCGCCCTGGTGTTTGCAGGATTGCTCATCGGACTGTCTGCTTCCGTGAAGCTGATTGGTGGGTTGGGCCTAGTGGCAGTACTTTTCTTCCTGGCGGTCGAAGCGAGGGCTGGGAGGGAGACTCTCAAGGCGTCACTGGTCAAAGGCGCGACTGTCGCGGCATCGTCGATGATACCGGTCGCGGCCTTCATGCTCGTTCTCGGCCCCTCCGATATGCTCCAGGGAGCCGTCCTGGACCAGGCCCACAGGGGCTTCGAGCCTTTCCTGAAACTATCGATACTGGCGTTCTTCGGGCTCAGCGTCGCCTACGCCCTTCCAATGGCCTATGCGAGAAGCTTGTGGAAGCTGGGAGCGAGCCAGCGGTTCATGCTGTGTGTCGTAGGCGTTATCCTCGCGTTCATGATCCTGCAGCCACTGACGTTTCTGCACCATATGGTCTTCTTGAGCCCCATTCTGGCGATTCTCGCAGGCATACTGATGTCGTCGGAGCTTGGCTTAGGAAAGGGCGCCATCTCGGAAAGAGCAGAGAGATTTGAACCGAATCGGGCACGACGTGGAAGGGCGTGCAAGGCCGCGTTTCTGGTCGCCATTGTCTTGTCGGGCGGCCTGTCCTGCTACGGCGTGATCGTTCAGGACGAGCCCGCGCAGGTCAAGTACGGCGAACTGCTGTCGCAACTCACCGCCGAAGGCGATTTCGTGATATGTGGCGATCCGATCATAGCGGCATACGCTGACCGGCGGACGCCACCGGAGGTCGTGAATGTCGCAGAGAGGCAGCATCCAGCCATCGACCTGGACACTCTCAGAAACGCTGTCGTCGAGTACAACGTCAAGGTCGTCGTCATATGCTACTTCCTGAACGATATCGCTGGCCTCGAGGAGATGCTGTCTGATGAGGGCTTTGCAGTGCTTGCCCTGCCATACGCCGTATCTGAGGCAGAGGCGGCCCTCGACCTGTTTCAGAAACCTATCGAGCCCGTGGCTTTCTACGGCAGGGATCTCTCGACGGTATGACCTTCTCGGAATCACTCCGGAGGCCGGCTGTCGCGACTGATATCCTTACCGAAGGTCCAGAACGAGTTGGCGATGAAGTTGAATATGCTCACGATGAAGATCGCGATTATCTGCGCGAAGACCAGGAACATGCTCGCCCGGTCCTCCTGGATTCCCAATGCAGGCATCAGGTCCTCAACGATGGTCTTGAGGATTATCAGATTGAGCATCAGGCCGTCCACGCTGACGAGCAGAAACTGCGGGTATTGCAGGTGAACCTTGCCCTTCGACCGAAAGGTCCACCATCTATTCCATATGAAGTTGTTGGTGTCGGCGATGACGAACGCGAGCACTGCCGCCCACAGATAGTGCACGAAGAAGATCTCGACCGACGTCCACAGCACGGCGAGATTGATGAGCGTGCCTATGCCTCCGATGAATGCGAACTTGATGTATCTTGCCAGCCAAGGGCGGTTGTGCTCGTACAGCCTCGTGCAGTGGTCTATGTACTTGAGGTAGACCGACGCTCCCAGCTTGCTCTTCCCGGCCTTCCTGTCGGCGAAGGTTATGGGCACCTCCTCCACGCTCTCATACTTTCCCTTGACCAGTATCTCCAGGCCTATCTTGTATCCGACAGGGTTCAGCTCCACGCCGTCTATTACGGCTCGCTCCAACGCGAAGAATCCGGACATCGGATCCTTCACCTTCGTCAATCCGCGCGCCAGCAATGTGGCGCCCTTCGATACGAGCCTTCGATAGAAGGGCCAGTTCTCGACGCTGCCGCCTTTGACATATCTGCTTCCCACGACGACCTGGGCGCTGCCCGAGCGGATCTTCTCCACCATGGCCGGTATCTTCTCAGGGGGGTGGCTGAGGTCGGCATCCATTACCACGAGGAGGTCGCCCGATGCCTTCTCGAAGCCCTCCATCACTGCGGTGGAGAGGCCCAGCTTGCCCGCCCTGTGGATGACCTTGACGTCGTACTCCCTGCCAAGCTCCTCTGCGAGGGCTCCTGTTCCGTCCGGGCTGTTGTCGTCGACGATGACGATCTCGACGTCGATACCGTGCGACCGACACGCCTCGTTGATCCTGGAGATCAGCTCTCTCAGGTTGGGCTTCTCGTTGTAAGTCGGGATCACGACCGAGACCGTTGTGCTCCCCCCTGGATGCCAACTCTCTTCCTGTAGATGAATGATACCACGACACTTGCCAGCAACACGACGATGACGGCAATCAGCGCTATCCATGGAGCCAATTCCTGCCTGAGGTTGTCGTAGCTGAACCAGGCGAGGGCGATGATCACGGTCGACTTCATCAGGGCTCCGACGAGCAGGTACATCACACATTTCCTGAGGTTCCATTTGCATACGGCCATGAATGCGCCCGTATAGGGGACCAGCGGCGCGATCCTGTTGAGCAGCAGCAGCCGCTCATCACTCACTATCAGGAAGTCCGTGTACTTCCTCATGACCTTCTGGATCCTCTTGGGCATGCCAATCAGTTTGACGATCGTGTACAGGATGAAGTTGCCGCCGAGGCTCGCGAAGCTGGCGACGAGTACGAGCATCACTGCCCATTCGACGGAGTCGAAGTGGACTCCGTATATCCACACCATCCAGACTTCCGGCAGAGTCGGAAAGCCGGTGCCGTCAATGACGATTATCGAGACGAGGGCAATGATCATGCCGATGTCGCCCAGCGAAGCGAACGCGTCGATGATCGACTCGCCTATCATGCGACAGACCTCCCCTCGGCGAGCTCCACGTAGAGCTCCTTCAACATGGCCGCTGCCTTCTTGATGTCATGCTCCTCTGCGAGCTTCGCCGCCCCGTTCACCATCCTGGATCTGAGCGGTTCATCGTCCAACAGCAATTCCAGCTTCTCGACGAATTCGGCGTCGGTCCTCGCTTTCAGGCAGTGCGTCCCGTCCACAACCCAGTCCTCGTACACCGGTATGTCTCGGATGACGAGGGGGCACCCGCAACTCGCAGCCTCCAGCATCACGTTGCCGTAGCTCTCGGCCCTCGTCGGGAACATGAACACATCCGCGGCTGAGTATACTCCAACGATGTCCGCGAACGGGACGTGCCCCGGAAAGAGGACGTCGCCTGGGCGCGTCTCGTTCAATGCGTCCTCGAGGAGTGCCTCCGACCCTCCGACCCAGACGAACCTCACATCGCCTCTGCGGTATAGCTTCGAAGCGACGTTGACGAAGGTGTCCACGCCCTTTCGGGGGATCCTGAGTCCGACGGTGACCACGAGCTTGTCGTTCTGGCCCACGCCGATCCTCTTCCTGAAGGCGTGGCCGAGGCTGTCGTCGCGCTTGAACACCTCGCGGTTTATGCCGTTCGGAATCGTCCGGAACGGGCCTTTGACGCCATCTCTGGCAAGCGCTTTCGACACATAGGGCGTCGCCCCGAGGACGATGTCTCCCATATTGTAGAAGATGACAGAGTAGCGCTTCACCAGAGGGTACATGAGGTTCCCGCCCACGAAGCCGCCCTTGACGAGCTCCGGCAGATGCCTTCCGTGCACAACGACCGGTCTATGTGCTAGCTTCCTTCTGAGGGTCCACAGAAACGAATTGGGGAGGGGGCTGTGTACGTGCAGCACATCGTATTCGCCGCGTGGGTTGTTGAACAACACCTTGCAGCCAAGCCTCTCGAGTTCCTTGGCCACCATCGGCGCATTCGTGCCCATGCCGCCCGGGTTCTTGTACGGTATGAGCTTCCTGTAGCGGTCCAACTCGGTGAGCATGCATACAGAAACCATTCTACTGCCTTCCCGACGGCCGACGCACACGAGCGCGTCCCAAACCTCGGTCGCGATGATAGCCTTTCAGCATATATAAATAACCCAACGGAAGGGCCCGCAGATGGTGTTCTGGCCCTGTTGATCAGTGTCTGAATCTGGCGCCCTCCCCTGCGGAGCCTGCAACTCCTGTTCGGGCGTATTCGACTATCGGCCTGCGATTCTAGAAGCATTCGGCGCGATAATCGCCTGCGGAGAACACAGCCTTCCCGCCCTTCAACACGAGCGAGCATAGGTTCGTGCCCATCTGATAGGGTATGTGCTCGTGTGACGGGACTTCCATGATTACGATGTCCGCGGCCTTGCTCTGCTCGATGGACCCGATCGTCTTCTCCCGGCCGATCGCGGCGGCGGCGTTCATCGTCGCGGCGACGATAGCCTCCTCGGGTGACATTCTCATGTTGTAGCACGCCATCGTAATGGTGAACTGCATGGACGGGTTCCAGCAGTTCGGGTTGAGGTCTGTCGCGAGGGCAATCGGAACGCCGAGCTCGATGAGTCTCCTCGCATCCGGGTAATCGGCGGTCATAGACGAGAACGGCGTGCACGGCAGAAGCACGCCTACGACCTGCTTCCTCGCCATTCCCATGATGCCGTCGTCCGATGGACGTGCGAGATGATCCGCAGAGATCGCCCCTACCTCTGCGGCCAGCTCCGCCCCGCCCGAGTGTTCGAACTCGTCCGCGTGCACCTTCAGGCCGAGTCCGAGTGCCTTTGCCGCGAGCAACATCTTACGTGACTGGCCGAAGTCAAACACGCCCTTCTCGCAAAAGACGTCGCAGAATCTGACGGGGTGCGTGGATGGCAGATCTATGAGCACCTCGTCGATGATGAACTGTATGTACTCGTCCGCCCTGCCAGAGAATTCCGGCGGAACCGCGTGCGCTCCCATGAATGTCGGCACGATGTCTACGCTGAACTCCCTGTCCAGCCTCTTCATGGTCTCGATGATTCTGAACTCGGTTCTGCGGTCGAGGCCATATCCCGATTTGGCTTCGATCGTCGTGGACCCATGCTCCAGCATCCTGGCGAGGCGCTTTGCAGACTGGTTGAGCAACTCGTCCTGGGATGCTGCTCGCGTAGAGGCGACCGTTTGGAGTATACCTCCTCCTTCTGCCATGATTTCCTTGTAGGTCTTGCCCTTGATCTTGAGCTGAAGCTCAGACTCCCGCGACCCTGAGAACACCAGGTGAGTGTGTGGGTCCACCAGGCCGGGCATTACGACCTTGCCCGAAGCATCTATTCTCTCGACTCCGCGAGATCCGTGGCTCTTAAGAACGGCCGCCGTGTCGCCCACGGCTTCTATCATGCCATGGCGGATGTACACCGCGCCGTCCCTGATAATGCCCAGTTCTGACATCTCCTCGCGGGCCCTCGCCCTGCAGGGGCCTTGGATCGTCAGCAGCTCGGCGGCGTGCGTTACAAGCAGCTCATCCGTCAGTTGTCGCCCCCCTCCTGCGGTCCTATCTGCGGTAATTCAGTTATTACTCTATAAAACGAATTGGCGTCGTCACTGCCCTCTCTTGCCTATGAGCTCCTTGACGACGTACTCGAAGGTGTTCTGGGGGTTCAACATGGTCTTGAAGTACTTGTAGTCGGAGAACTCCAGCTCTCCCAGGAAGTATGCTGAGATGGCGTATGCGAAGAGTCCCACTATTGCAAGCAATGCGAGGGCGATCCAGTCGATCGCAGGGATGAACGCCCAGTCCACGACGTACATGGTTCCCAGCATGACAACTGCGCTCAGCAGGTGTCTGAAGGAATGCGAATAGGGCAGGATCTTGCTGATCTTCCAAGCCATGTATCTGATTGCGAAGAAGTAATAGACAGAGCAGACGAGAAGGGCGCTCGCGGCGCCCTGTCTTCCCATGCCCAGCATCTCCACGCCCATCAGCTCCGATGGTACGAGCACGAGCAACAGCCCCAACTGGAGCAGGACGCCGACCAGCCCCACCATGAACAGCGTTCCCGGCTTTCCCACGCCTGCTATCACGGACCTCAGGGGTAGCACGAGAGCGACGATGGCACTGGCCATCACGAGGAGGTCCATCGACCTGGTCGCGGCGACGAATTCCTCAGTGAGAAACACTCGCAGGATGTCCGCGCCGTAGAATAGGTAGAACGCCGCCGTGGGTATCACTATGAGCGACACATACCTCTCCGCCTGGTTGGCGACGTCCCAGCTCGCGGTCACATCACGTCTGATGAAGTAGGTGGTGACAGAGGGAAGTATGAGCGTCGCGACGGAGAGAGAGAACACGCCCACGAATATGGCCATCCGCTGGACTCCGAAGTAGAGTCCGAGCTCATGCTCCCCCCAGAAGTATCCAACGATGGTCTTGTCGAGATAGAGGTCGATTATTATGATTACGGAGACCAGAAGTACTGGCGCGAGCGCTCTGATGTAGCTGACCATCGTCGCTCTGTCCGGCATTGTGACGTGGTATGATCTCATCAGTACGGCCGTGAGCAGCATCGACGATATCATCCCTGCGGCGTACGCCGACGCCAGAAGCGCAGGTCCGTTAGAGCCTCCTCCCATGGGCGATGTGGCGATGTAGATCACGAAAGACACTCGCACCACCAGCTCGAGTATCGCTGGTATGTGCACTTTGGCGTCCATCCTCAGCGCGTCGAATGTATGTGTTGCGATCTGGCTTATGCCCAGGAGCACGTAGTACACGAGAAAGACGTACATCGTATCGGTCAAGGTCGGGATGATGTCGTCTCCCGTCGGCATCATCCCTCCAGCCGAGCCGTCCTTCCAGAACTCGATCATTATGAGCGTCACGACGGAGAAGACTGCCAGGAAGGCCAATCTGATCACTGCGTACGCTCCGATGCATTTGTTCGTATCCGGCCGCGAGTTCATCTGCCTGATGTGAACTGATCCCACTCCGAAGTCCGACAGGAAGCTGAGAATGCCTATGGTGGCTATGCCGAAGCCGAGGATGCCGAGCACATCAGCACCCATGTTCTTCGCGATGAAGATCAGGGCAGTGGTTCCGAGCAGGGCGCTGACGACGTTGTTCGTGACGGAGAGCGCTGCCCGGGGGCTCATGAGCCGCCGGGCTTCGCTGCCCCCTCCGCCAGCCTCGTCAGGCATGGTACCCAGAGAAATCGGCCGCAATATAAAACCGATGGCCGCGCACGCTGGCTCAGAGCCTGTCAGCCACCTCGCGCACTATGTCCAGCGCCCTGGCGATGTTCTCCTGTGAGTTGGCGTACGAGAACCTCAGATGCCCCTCCCCAAGCGTTCCGAAGGTGGCACCCGGGGCGCATATGACTCCGGCCTTGAGAAGTGCGACGGCGAAGTCCTCGGAGCGCAGCTCCTGGGCGTACCTGGGAAACACGTAGAACGCTCCTTTGACCGGAGGTGTCGTGAACGAAGATATCTTCGATAGCATCGAGAGCGCAAGGTCTCTCCTCTTCCTGAATTCAGACAGCATCTCCGCCCTGAACTTCTTTCTTATCTTCATACCTTCCAGGATCGCGTATTGCGTGGCAGTCGGCGGGCATGCGAGCGTGTAGTACTGCACCTTAGCAAGGTGTTCGACGATCTCCTTGGACGTTGCGACATAACCTATCCTCCAGCCCGTCGCCGCGAGGGATTTCGAGAACGAGTTCACTATGATGGTGTCGTCGTGGTATCGCGCGAATGATGTATGCTCTCCCTCATACACGAAATTGTGGTAGACCTCGTCGGATAGGATGTATAGATCCCGGTCGGTCGCGATGTCGCATATGGCCTTGATCACGTCCTTCGAATAGACCGCTCCCGTCGGGTTGGACGGGCTGTTGACTACTATCGCCTGCGTCTTTGGCGTGATGAGCGACTGGATCTCGTCGGGGTCGGGGGCGAAGTCGTTGTCCATCGTGAGGGAGTACTCGACCGGCCTTCCGCCCGCGAGGGCCACATCCGGGCCGTAGATGATGAATCCAGGATTGGGCACGAGGGCCTCATCACCCTCGCCCATGATGGTCTCACAGGCTATCCGCATGCCCTCGGTTGCCCCCGCTGTGATGATGATATTCTCGGCAGCGACGTCTTTTCGGTAGCTCTTCAGGTTCTCCGCTATCGCCCCCCTGAGCTTCATGATGCCAGCGCTGGGACCGTACTTGTTCATGCCTCGGTCCAGGGCGTCCTTGAAGGCCTCTATCATCTCCCTCGGAGGCTGAATGTCCGGCTCTCCGAGACCAAGGTTGATTGCGTCTGCCGGCGCTGTCTCGAACAGCTCGCGGATGCCCGACGGCTGAAGCGACGCCACTCTCTTGGGAAACATCGTCTTCAGGACGTGCAATTCCGTACATTAATCGTTCGGGCGTACCCACTCATGCGGTTAACGTGCTAACATCTTTCACGATTCGCCGCTCGCGATTCCTGCCTGAAGCGCGACTCAAGATGGGCCACTCACCGCATCGTCCGCTAAGAAGCGTCGCCCGCCTTTCGCTTCAGACTTAGATACGCAATGACGGCGACGGCTGCGATCGCCAGGACCACTAATGTCAGTACCAGGCTCTCGTCCAACGATTCATCATCAGTAACCGGTTCGAGCGCGGAGATAAGGGGGTTCGCGCCCCAGATATTGGTGATGCTCGTTCCGGGTTCTTGCGAGCAGTCTCCCCATCCACTGAATGCGTCCGTCCTCCACGCAAACGCGTCGTGCACATAGGCTAGTGTCACATAGGCTGTGTCCTGGTACTGTATTCTCTGGCAGGCGTGCACATGGCCCCTACGCTCATCCTCGTCGAGTGCTGCAATCGACTTCGTGAAGTTGTCGTCATAGGCGGCGTTGGAGTAGTAGTTGTCGTTCCATCCTCCCGCGTTCTTAGAGTAATGGCGGAACAGATGATATGCAGGGTCGATATGCGAGGTCCATGACCACAGAGTCATCTCGTAATACTCCCATACTGGGCAGTACACGTGAACCCCCCAAAAGGGGTAGTACTGGGTGATCACATAGGGGTTGATCTCTACTCCTATGTCTTTGCCAGCGTCCGAAACGAGCCTGGCGATGAACACGTCCTCGGGCGCTGTCTTGAAGCATGTGAGGTCGAATTCGAGTGGAAAGCCCTCTGGGACGAGTTCCTGCTTGACCGCCCAGCTGTCCGCAGTGGCGACTCTAACGTCCTGCGAGGTCGGCGTGTATCTGTATCCGTTCGACTCCAGCAGATCGTTGGCCGCCTGGATGTCGTAGTCCAGCAGTTCGTCCGCCGCGAGTTCGCAGTGCCACTTCGAGTTCACGGGTGGAATGATGGTGCTTCCCTCGTCGGCGAGGCCATCATAGACATCGGGATCCGAGATCATCGCGGTCTTGTTCAACGCCATCACAATCGCCTGGCGCACTATTGGATCGAGCCTCGCGGGGTTGCCACCGATGCCGTTCCTCATGTCGATGTCAAGCAGTTTGGTCTTCTGGGAGCAAGTCTGTCCGCTATAGTAGCAGATAGCGCCGGTGTCATTGGCATCGATCCTTTCCCTAATGCCTGTGAATCCATGAGGGTCGAAGCACGCCAGATCGAGCGTGCCGTTCTCGAGTTCCTGTATCATCTCTGTGTTGCTTTCGTAGAAGCGCAACTCCAGCATGTCAAAGGATACGAAAGGAGATCCGTCATCGCCGTTCTTGTGGTAGTTCGGGTTTCTGACCAGCGTGAGCTTCTCGCCATCCAGATACTTCTGATAGATATCATCGGTAGCCATGAACATGCCCGTTCCGACCAATGGTGAATCAGAGTCTTCGAACACGCCTGTCCACATGAACGCAATCTCCGTCGCGCTCATGTCCCTGAGCATATGCTCCGGGAGGATGGGTATGCACATCATGTCGGCGTATGCAGCTGGCATCGGGGTGCCAGTCTCCCGGTCGAAGAAGTGGACTCTGACGGTGTCCTCATCGACCTTCTCTGCGTAGTTAAGGAAGTATGCGTAGGGCCGCGAAGGCCAAAGAACGGTGTAGTTCATCGCGTTCAGGTTGATCGTGAATATAACATCGTCGACCGTGAACGGGCTACCGTCATGCCATTGGACGTCCTGAACTATGTCAATGACCCAGGCTGAGCCCAGAGGTTCGTACTCCTCGTCTACCTCCCAGGCTGCCGCGAGGTTGGGCACGGGCTCGAGGTTTCCATCGACAGCCTGGAGGCAATCGTACACGAGACCATGGAACACCTTTGCGCTTTCAGTGAGTCCGATGAGTGGGTTCATGCTGTCCACTACATCGAGGAAACCGATTCTCAATGTCGCTGGCTCGTCATCGGGTTGTGATGCCGCGCCGCCTGCAAACAGCGGTGCAACCAGGGCGATGGCGACGGTCATTGCAAAAGCCGGCAGGATCCTTCTACCCTCTCTTCCGTAGATGACCATCTCATACTCCCCCTACGTTCACTGAACCCCCCGCTCGGTCATGCCGGCGTCACTATGAAATTGCCTCATATCGTTGATATCATTTTCTATTGGCCGCGCATTCGAGGAGCGCGGCGTTCGCGGCCTCCGCTTTCCGATTGAGACCCATCCCTTATCTCGCGTTTTACTATCGGCAACATTGAAATCTAATGCCTGGCCTTCACCGAAAGAGCTAAGTCTGGAGAGCCGCTAGGATTAATGGGGGTGAGGAAACGGCGAAGGTGAGAAAGCGCTCCGGCAAGGTCGAGGAATTCGACCGGCGCAAGCTCGAGGAATCGATCAGGCGCGCAGGGGCGTCCCCCGAGGTCGTGAAGAGGATCTCGAGTCGTGTACAACCGAAGGACGAGATGTCTTCTAAGGAGCTGAGGGAGAAGGTCGCTGAGGAGCTGAGGAAGGAGAGTGATGCCCTGTCGGCCGCCTACAGATCGACTAAGCTGCTCAGGATACGGACATCTTCCGAAGCCAGGATTGGCATTGCGCGTGTAAGCGAGCAGCTCCTGAGGGACTACGGTGCGAGGTCCGGCGGGCACGTGATGATTCGACACAAGGACCATGAGGCGAAGATGCAGGTCGAAGCCCGCTCCGAATTGGATCCACAGGAGATCCAGGTGAACAAATCAGACCTCGACAAGCTGGGAGCGCAGGAAGGCGTTCGCTTGGATGTGAGATTCCCCAAGTGAACGGGTGCGGGTCCTGGGTCAGAGCCGACCCGTGGGGCCAGCTTCTTTGGATGCTGGCTCCTCAAATCCATTATAGCGAATGGTTATCCAGACGGCTCCGAGGTCATCGCCTGCTCGCTGCGCGAAGCCTAGTCCTTTGGATCCGATTCATCATCCGACGGCTCGATCGCGCCGGGCACCAGGATGTTCATGAACTTCTCGAAGTACTGCTTCTCCTGAATCAGTTGTTCCCTGTCGAGTTCGAGATCTGCGACGGCAGAGATTGATTTCGAGCCGAGGCCGTATGATTCGGTTCTCAACCTGTCCAGGTCCTTGGCAAGGAATCTCTCGTGCTCGGCGAGCCTCGTTCCTATCCGCTCCATCGCCATCCTTTTGAGCATATCCTCCAGGAATATGAGCTGCTCCTTCTTGCTCTTCTTCGACTTCAGCATCATCGCCGCCTCGTGCTTGAAGTCGATGCGTGCGTTCGCGTGCTCCTCATCAGTTGTCGCGATCCACACCAGCGGGTGCTCGGGCGAATTGAAAGTCACCTTCTCTGGAACCAGCGTCTCAGCCGATATCTCCGTCGCCGCGTCCCCTCCGGAGTGGTAGACGGCATAGAAGCTCATCCTCTCCAGGAAGCTCACCTCTATGAAGTCCTTTCTATTCCTCTCGGTCACCGTCGGGCTGTCCTCCACGAGCTGCTCGAGCACGGCCATCGGCGTCGTGTCGGGCTTCCTATCGCCCAACAACTTGCTCACACCGGCTATGCATTTGAGAGGTTCGTAGGTTCTCGTAAGCCAGAACGACGGCGGGAAGTTGGTCCACGACCGCTTCTTGCCGCCTTCATCCTTCTTCACCTTCAGCTTCGAGAAGGAGAATGTCGAGAACTGGTATCTGATCCTCCCGTCGACCTTCTCAAGCACTCCAGACGGCAGTCCCTCCTTGGCGACGATCCTGTCCGCCCAGAAACCCAGATCACCGCGGAGTTTGGGTCTTGTGACAGGGCCGTTCTCGCTGATATAGCTGAGAATTTGCCGCCTCGTCTTGGTGACAAGCCAGCTGAGCCAGATGACGAACGACTTGGGCGTCTCGATGTATGGCACCGGAAGTATCGTGTGGTCGGCTGCCGTGCCCCACGACGGCAGCACTGCCTCTCCAGGCGCGTGGGCAAAGGAACGGTCGGCATACACCTTCAACGACACTTCCTCTTCGTCCTCCGCGGACTCCCTAATAGGTGCAGGCTCGATCCTGAGGTCCGAATTGAGGAAGTAGTAGTTCTGTCTCTTCGACGTGAGCGGTACAAGCACGCCGCTGTCGACCCCTTTGGCGAGGAGCGTCCGCATCTGGATGTTGCTCTTGTCCTTGAGCTTCCGCGTCTGTGCGCTCAGTGACATGCGCCTCATCGAATCCGTCAGCGGGCTCTTCTCGATCTCTTTCCTGGTCAACGGCTGCTTGTGCATCAGGGCGAAAACGACCGCCCGTGAGACGTTGTTGGTAAGGAACTCTCCTATCTCCGTCGTCTTGTCCTTCGAAAGCTGCGCTACGTGCTGTGGCATCCCATCCACCTCTGTGCTCTGTTTTGCTTCAAATCGGCTTGCGGCTACTTATAACTATGCGCAAAACACCTCCTCGACCTCTGTCAGCCGGGGTTCTCGTTCGCGGGCCACTTGAGCGAGCCTCTACCGGTCGGCGCTATGGCTAGCTGCTTCCAGCTTCACTGCAGCTCCGCAAGGTCAGCAAGCGTAGCTGACGAGATTGCCCTGAGCATCGGCTATCTGTAGTACTTCGACGAGACCTGCAGCTGCTCGTCGACCATTATCTTTCTCTTGCCGAGCTCCTTGAAGAATGGCTCGGGATCGATGCAGGCCTCAGGCGGCAGCACGCCTCTCTTGTCGATCTTGCCGTCTGCGAGCCAGTTCGCCGTTATGGATGGCGGCACTGCCGTGTCCCTCGCCGACGACAGCCCAGTCTTGCGGTCGTTCCACGTCGACACGAAGAAAGTGCACCTGGCAGGAAGGCGATCCTTCTTGCCTGTCACATCGGTTCTCAGATAATCGTATTCATCCACGATCTCCTTGGAGTGTCTGGCGCTCGATACCGCATCGGTGTACATCGCGGTGATGTAGTCCTTGGGAGAGCATTTGCATCCCCCGACGTTGAGCTCCTTCTCGCTGCTGAAGCCGAGCTCAGCCAACGTCTTGAAGGTCGCGAGGTCCACGTCGGGAAAGCCTATTCTGAAGCTCACATGCTTCGTCCCTTTGCCGATGAAGTCCGCCATTGTGGCAGGTTCTGAGTGTTTGATGTAATGCGCAGTGACCTTGCCTGAGGGCTCGGGCATCACGACCGACGTCTCCCCTGACATGATCGGCACTCTGATCTTCCTGCCCTTGTCGACTATCCCGGGCTTCTGTGTCATCTCGTCGAGGACGGTCCTTATCGAGTACGCTGGCATGCCGGCCTTTGTAGCCTTCTGCTTCGTCCCCCAGGTGCAGTAGATCGATATCGAATCGACCGAGTCGAGCTTGTTCGCTCCGGCGGCTCCGCATACGTTGGTGATTCCGGGGGTACTGCCTATTCCGAGCACACAGGTGACGCCGGCGTCCTCGGCCTTCTTGGTCAGCTTAAGCTGCTTCAACGTGCCGTCGTAGAATCCCCCCAGATCCGTGTAGTGCACGCCCGCCTTGATCGCGGCGTTCATGATGCTCATGTTGAGTTCGTACCAAGCCGAGTTCAGAACGACATCGACGCGCTTGAGCGCCTTGGCCATGGCTTTGCCGTCGGTCGCATCTAGCTTCACTGGTGTGACTCTGTTCGGGTTCGTCGCCTTCGCAACTTGCTTCACCTTGTCGAGATCGAGGTCTGCGGCAACGACATCCGCCTTGTAGCTGTCGACCAGGTCCTTGACTGTCATCGCACCTATCTGTCCCGACGCTCCAATAACCAGTGCTTTCATATTCAACACCACTCTCCCATCCTTTTCATCGTATATCAACAGCTAGTCTTCCTGAGCCCGTCGACTATCGCATCGCCCATCTTCGACGTCGACGTCGTTCCTCCGACGTCTGGGGTTCTGTGTCTGCCCTCTCTCAGCACTTCCTGAACCGCCTTCTCTATCCTGTCGGCGGCGCCACCGTGGCCCAGCGTATCGAGCATCAGTGCTGCTGAGAGGATCGCTCCCACGGGGTTGGCCAACCCGAGGCCGGCGATGTCTGGCGCCGAGCCGTGCACGGGCTCGAACATGCTCACGCCATCGGGGTTGATGTTGCCAGAAGGCGCGAATCCAAGCCCTCCCTGAAGAGCAGCTCCAAGATCCGTAAGTATGTCGCCGAAGAGGTTGGGCGTGACCAGGATTTTGAATCTGCCTGGGTTCCTGATCATGTGTAGTGCAACGGCATCGACGTACTGGAATTCGCTTCGTATCCCGTGCCGCTCGGAAGCACTAGCCACCTCTTCCCTCCACAGGCCGTACATGTCCGTCAGCACGTTCGCTTTGTCGACGGACGTGACGAGGTCGAGCTCCTTTGATTTGGCGAGCTGGAACGCGTAGTCCAACACGCGTCTCGCGCCCTGCCGCGTTATCACGCCGATCTGGTACGCGAGCTCCTCCTCGTTCGCAAGGTCAATTCCGATGTCGAACTTGGCTTCATAGGCTTTCCTCTTGAGGACCAGCTCGCTCCTGGACGCCCCCTTGCCAACCCTGGCGCCGAGCCCGACATAGAAATCCTCCGTGTTCTCTCTAACGAATCTCATGGCAATATCGCGGCCTTCGCCCGACAGTGCGGAGGGCACCCCCTCGTACAGCACAACCGGCCTGAGGTTGACATACTGGTCGAAATGGAATCGCAGCCTGAGCAGGATGCCCTTCTCCAGCAAGCCCGGCTTTACGCGAGGGTCGCCCAGCGAGCCAAGCAACACTGCATCCTTCTCGTCCAGCACCTCCATCGTCTCGTCGGAGATGACCTCGCCCGTCTCAAGGTAGTTCGATGCCCCCAGAGGGAGCTCTTCGAAGTCCAGAGGTATTGAGTCCTGCTCCGACACAACATCGAGCACTCGTAGCGCTTCATTCGTTACCTCAGGTCCTATGCCGTCGCCTGGTATGACCGCTATTCTCGACACTGCAACATCTCCCTCGTGTAAGCCATTAGTCCGCCCTTCTCCACAAGCATCATCACAAACGGCGGGTAACTCTTGAACTCGAATTGCCTGCCGTTCGGCTCGACCGCTATCGAGCCCGCCTCGAGGTCGATTGAGACCGTCTCGCCTTCTTCTGCATCGACCTCCGCTTCGATGACCGGCAATCCTATGTTGATCGCGTTTCGGAAGAATATGCGAGCGAAGGACTCGGCGATAACGCATGACACGCCTGCACCTACCAGAGCCCTCGGAGCGTGCTCCCTGCTGGAGCCACAGCCGAAATTCCGGCCTGCCACGATGACATCCCCGCGCTTCACCATTCCGACCAATTCGGGCCTCGCCTTGGAAAACAGGTGCTTCGCCAGCTCGGCGTTGTTCATCGTGGTGAGGAACTCCGCCGGTATGATCTGATCCGTATCGACGTTGTCCCCGAATCTCCACGCTGTGCCGCTGAGACGAGTATTCATTCTACCACCTCCGAGGGATCGACGATCCTTCCGGCGACCGCGCTCGCAGCGACGACCGCAGGACTCGCCAGATAGACCTCCGAATCCTTGTCTCCCATGCGGCCCACGAAATTCCTGTTCGTGCTGCTGACGCATCTCTCGCCGGGCGCAAGGACTCCCATATACCCGCCGAGACACGCTCCACAGGTAGGGCCGGACACGAAGGCACCCGCATCCATGAAGATCTTCACGAGCCCCTCGTGCAACGCCTGTTCCATCACCGCCTTCGTCGCCGGGACTACAATCATCCGGACGCCTTCGCGTATCCTGCGTCCCTTCATGATCGCAGCGGCAACTCGCAGGTCTTCAATCCTGCCGTTCGTGCATGAGCCAAGATATGCCTGGTCAATATCGACCCCGACCTCGCTCGCAGGGGAGACGTTGCTCGGAAGGTGCGGCTTCGCCACGACAGGAACCAACTCCGAGGCGTCATATTGCCTCGAATCCACATAGCTCGCGTCCTCGTCGGCAAGAACTGCGCTGTATTCTCCTCGCGCCCTGCAGGACAGGTAGTTGTCGACCACCTTGTCGGCCGGCATAATGCATGTCTTGGCGCCAGCTTCGATGCCCATGTTGGCGATCGTTATCCTGTCCGAAAGCGAAAGCGATGATATGGCATCACCCTCGACCTCCATCGACCTATAGAGCGCGCCATCGACGCCGATGTCGCCTATGATCGTCAGAATGATGTCCTTGCCCATGACGTGCCTTCCGACGGAGCCGTTCACGGAGAATCTCATCGATTCTGGCGTTTTGAACCAGAGCACTCCTCTTGCGAACACCGTCGCTGCTTCCGTGCTGCCTATGCCTGTCGAGAACGCCCCGAGCGCGCCGTAGGAGCATGTGTGTGAGTCCGCTCCAACTATGAGCCTTCCCGGAGCGGTGAACCCCTCCTCTATCATCACCTGGTGACAGACGCCGCCAGATCCTATCTCGAAGTAGTTGTCCACGTTGTGCTTCCTGGCGAAGTCGCGCATCTTCTTCGCCTGCTTCGCAGAGGCCACATCCTTGTTGGGGACGTAGTGGTCGGGTATCAGAACCACCTTGTCGCGCATTAGGGGGACACAGAGCGAATCGAATTCGTCGAACGCAGCAGGCCCCGTCACATCGTTCACCATCACGTAATCGACCCTGGCTTCCACTATGTCTCCAGCTGAGACGTCCTTGTCCGATTTATCCGACAATATCTTCTCCGCTACCGTCTTGCCCATCTGAGCCCACCTCGTATCCGAAGTCGTTACCGGAACGATTTCAGTAAGCCTTTCTGGCTTCCTTCTTGCCGTTCGCGCTTAGCTTGCAGACCCAAAGCCTGTTCAGGGCTTCAATAGTTGCGTCGACGCTCGTCGTCACGATATCCGAGCCCACGCTCTTGCCGAGGGACAACAGGCTCGGATTCTCGTTGTCTCCGAGCTTGATGGTCACCTCGCACAACGCATTCGAGCCGCCCGTGATTGCTTCGAGTCTGTACTGCTTGAGGACGATGGTCTTCGATACCGCGCTCCTCATGGCGCTGAGACTCGCGTCTATAGGCCCCACGCCAGTCTCAGACGCGCGGCGGACTTCCCCGTCGATGTTGAGCACCACAGTCGCGGTGGGCGTGAAGTTCAGGCCTGTGAACGCGGTGAACTCCTCGAGTCTGATGACTGGCTCCGTCTCCTGGCCGAGTATGTCATAGGCGACGGCGAAGAGTTCGGCATCATCGAGCTTCTTGCCCGATTCGGCGTATTTCTTCACCCTCTTCACGAGCTCCTTCATCTGGTCCTTGTCGAGCGTGAGGCCGTACTCTCTGAGCCTGCTCTCGACCGCGTGGTGGCCGGAGTGCTTGCCCATGACGATGCTCCTCTCCTTGCCGACAATTTCAGGGCGCATAGGCTCGTACGTGGAGCTCTCGCTCAATATGCCGTGAACGTGTATGCCCGCCTCGTGCGAGAACGCGTTCTCTCCCACAATGGCTTTGTTCGGCTGTACCGCGATTCCTGTAAGCTGCGACACGAGTCGCGATACGAACGCGAGCTTGCGCGTGTTTATGTTCGTCTTGATGCCGTAGAACGCCTGAAGCGCCATTACGACCTCTTCGAGAGCGGCGTTCCCGGCTCTCTCGCCGAGGCCGTTCATCGTCACATGCACCTCGTCGGCGCCTCCTCTCACTCCTCCGAGGGAGTTGGCGACGGAGAGTCCGAAGTCGTCATGGCAATGCACTGCGAGCGGGACCTTCGTTTTCGCTCGGATCTCAGTCACGAACTGCGTCATAGCCGGAGGTGTCATAACTCCGACCGTGTCGGGTATGTCTATCCTGTCAACGCCGACATCCTCAATGCTCCTGTGGACCTCGTGAAGGAAATCGAGATCCGTCCTAGTAGCATCCTCGCAACTGAACTCCGCTGTGAGCCCATGGTCCTTGGAGTACTGCACCGCAGTCACGGCTTTATCGATCGCCTCCTCCTTGGAGATCTTCAGCTTCTTCTCGAGGTGGACCTTCGACGTTGCGAGGAATATGTGAACGGAATCGACCTCGCCACCTATCGCCGCGTCAATGTCAGTTTTGCTCGCCCTGCAAAGGGCGCACACTTCGCTTTTCAGACCTGCTGTAGCTATCCGCTTGACGGCTTCCGCCTCGCCCTCGGAGTTGATCGGGAAGCCAGCCTCGATGATGTCCACCCCGAGCTCGTCCAGCGCCTGCGCTATCTTCAGCTTGTCATCCGTCGAAAGCGCGACGTTCGGCGTCTGCTCGCCGTCCCGCAGGGTCGTGTCGAGTATCTTGACCCTCTCGGGCATGCGCGTCGCCTCGAAGATCTTCTTGTTGTATTCGCTCACGAAGACCCCCGTGTCGGGGATCTTGAAGCCACCTTCTCCTCCTTGTTCAGGACTCTCACTGGGGGATTGTGTCGACATCGGAACACTCTCCAAAATTCTTCGATGCACAGCACTCAGGCTAGAATGAGGAGCCCCAAGGGCAGCGTAAGCAGCAGGCCCGTCGACTCTTTCTTCATTTCCAGCGTTCTCCGTGCGGTGCGGTCTACCCTCGCGGGATTGACCGATTGTGTGCATGGCCTAAAACAATATAAATCTTTGTGGATAGATAATCATGAGTTGGCTGGATCTGCTGGACAGTTGTGTACACTGTCCTTCCGTAAGCATGAAGGGCCAAAGCGGTTGGCAAGTGTCAAATACGATGGCGGGCGTACAGCGGGCGATTACGTTGAGCGATGAGCGATTAGTAGCATTCCAGGGGGAGAGAGGCGCGTACTCCGAAGACGCCTGCTTCAGCTACTTCGGCAACGGCTCGAAGACGAAGCCGTTTTCGGACTTTAAGTCGGTGTTCGAAGCGGTCGAACGGGACAACGTCACTCACGCCGTCGTGCCGGTCGAGAACTCGATTGAGGGCAGCGTCACACAGGTGAATGACCTTCTGCTGGACCATGACCTCACCATCACGGGCGAAGTCATCGTGCCAGTGAAGCACTGCCTCATGGCGCACCCTGATGCAGACATGAGCTCAATCGTGGAGGTGTCGAGCCATCCTCAGGCTCTCGGACAGTGCCGGAAATTCCTGCAGAGTTATCCGGATTGGCGGCAGATACCGGCGTATGACACCGCTGGAAGCGCACGGATGGTGGCCGAGTCCGGCAGGACTGACATTGCTGCAATCGCGAGCCGAAGGGCAGCCAGCGTCTACAAGCTCAAGATACTCAAGGAGGACATTCAGAGCGAGATGGTGAACTACACTCGATTCTTCGTCCTCGAGAAGAACCCATTGCCGGTCAAGGATGCGAATAAGACATCGATCGTCTTTGCCACCAAGAATGTGCCAGGAGCGCTGTATAACGCTATGGGTGAGCTGGCTTCCAGAGGCATAAACCTCTCCAAGCTGGAATCACGCCCTCGTAGGAATAAACCGTGGGTGTATGTCTTCTACGCGGACTTCGATGGCAGTATGGACGATCCGAACTGCCATGCAGCCGTCGGGGGCTTGCTGCGAACCGGTGCTTTCGTGAAGGTTCTGGGGTCGTATAGGCGGGCTGAAGGCTGGGTGAATAGCGGATAGGCTTCGTGGATTGATTATCGAGAGCTCGCATATTGACCCGGAACTCACGGATGTTCAGAGATTGGAGCTTGAAGATGCAATATGAGATTCTCTATCGGCAGGTTACAAATCTGTCTCTGGGATGGGACGTAAAGAGGTTTCTGTACACCACTTCCTATGTAGTATAAAAGCAAGGTGAAGGACGTAAGCCCCTTTGAAACCCTGCAGCCGTAAGCACATTGAGGACGAATCTGCAAAGGGGTTGATTCTGTCATCATTTGCGCGAATAAGCGCTGCATGAGCGCAGCTACTGAGTGACTCTTATGATGCGATCCTCCCTCGGTTTTTCCAGGAATAGACCGACGACGAACAAGCTTAGTCCCGTGACTAGAAGCGCAATCGAAAGGTTAATCTGCATCCAGCATTTCATGAACTTCGGAGGCCCGGTCGAAATGGAGGAGATGTCGTCATTAGCCAGGAAAACGCAGGAGCTAGCCATTGCAGCCGCTACGGAGGAACAGTCTGAGGGTGAAGCACTCAGAACGGCAATTCTCGTTTACGGCTACATTCTGCTCGTACCGGGCATAGTGCTTCTTGGTGTGTCCGCTCTGACTATGATGAGCCTCCAGGACCGCGAATCCAGCGACTTTCAAACCTTTAAATGGATCTTTCACATCACTCTTATGATTGGATTGGCAATCAGCGCAGGTTCGGGGTATCTTCTGGTCAGAGTGGCAAGAAAGAAGCTCGTGTATCATGTCCGCAATCTGCTCTACCCAGCATTGACTATAATAGGAGTCTATATGATCATCATGGCAGTCCTCGCAGTTGCAGGATCAGCAGCTCCCTATATCGCATTCGGAAAAATCTCCGCTGTGAGCATTGCCATATCCTCGCTGTATCAGCTTCCCTATGTAATCGGTGGAGTGCTGTTGACGATGATAGGCATTAAGAGATTCCCACGAAGATGATGAATTAGTCATTGTGACAAGCGTCTAGAAAGTAATCAAAAAGGATTCTAATCAACGCCATTCCATTTGTTGCCAGTGGAACACCGTCCGCCCCTATGGCCTTTTCCAAGCCCCTTTGAAACCCTGCAATTCAGTACATATTCGAGGCATTCTCGCAAGGGATTGCATTCTGCGCTCGTTTGCGCAGAAAGGCATCTTGGCAAAGGGAAAGAAAAGGAGGTGCAGTTTCCATTCATTCTCCCCCTTGACACTATAGGTGTTTCCACCTAGGTGCTGCTGGTTTCCGTCTCAACTGATTCCAAAGCAGCAGTTGCTGATTTATCGAATCCCTTGATAATCAGCCATCCCGCCAGGACCATTTCATTCACAGCGATCGGCAGATAGAGCAATTCCGAGGCATCTGCGCCCAAGAATACTACCACGCCTCGTGCTACGACCAGTGCACCCCCAGCAAAGCCCCAAACTGACAAGAATCTAGGAACGAGTCTTGATCGGTACAGCAGATAATAGAAGAACAGCGTGTACAGGCCAAAAGCAACTATGTCAGCGAGAACACCGAGCCAATCGCCTGCTGCCAGATACGAATCGCCCAATGTTTGATAATAGGAAGCACTCGGAGATCCAGCTTCCACAAAGTCCTGACTCAATGTCAAGAGCATTACTATGCTGAATGCGGAGCCAACAAAGATTACGCTCTCAGTAATCCTGGCACCGACACACCAAAGAGCTAACGACTCATTACACTTCCTTAAGATTGGATATATATTGATTGCAATACCAGCAACCGCAACAGCCATGATCAGAGTAAAGAGCGCTCCGAGTCTCACTTCGTTTTCCTTTGCAGAGAATTCAACAAGATAATCCTGAGCATCAAGAACAGGCCATAGGAGAATGCCACCAACTACTCCCGCAACCGTCCCAACTATATACAATACTCCAACGATAACTGCGGTCTTTCGATAGTAATCCATTTTCCCACCAGCTTCGGAATCGTCCTTGGCGACTTTAAAGTTCCCTTTCCGCCCCTATGGCCTTTTCCCGCGACGGATTGTGCGGGAGAGGGGATTTGACACATCTCCTAGCCAGACATCCTTTTTGTGATTTCAATCAGGCCGGATACTGATCACATAGGCATATTGGAGAACGAATCCCATGCAAGATCTGCGAACACTATAGCGAACCAGCCAATGATGCTTACGATAATCATCCAGATCATCACGGTTCTTGCCCTAGGACCCTTACTACGACGTCCAAGGTCGAACACTTCTGGATACACATTGCTGGCTCTCTCGTATAATGTGGCCATGTCTTTGTTGCTTCTTCTAACAATTAAGAACATGGCGATCATGAGAAGCAACCCTGCTAAGGCAATAACGCTCCGCCCATGGTCGGCTACTCGTTCTTGGCAGAATGCCGCCAGGAGTACTCCTTCCGTGGCAATAGCCAGAGAGAACGCCAACCACGTGGTACTCTCCTGTGTCTGAATAAGCGTCGCAAAAACCTGTGCTCTCTCCCCCGAAGTGAGAATTCCCGCGCTACCTGTGCTGCTCTGTTGACTTGTCACGCCATTCCCCTCGACCATGCGGTGAATGACCTTCCGCCCCTATGGCCTTTTCTCAGGGCTTCTTCCCAAACAAAGCTGCAATAATGACGATGACGCCAATGAATGCAGGCGCAAGTCCAGTCAGAAAGGGTTCGTCTTCCTGTGTGGCTACATAGATCGCCAATACGATGCCGATGATTATCAGGATGGCTCCAACTCCGATAATCATGGTCTTGAGCCGTCCTCTTGGCCTTCCCGCCGACTTCGGAGTCAGCCCAGTGGACGCCTTCTCACGGTCGATGACTTCCTCCTCAGCCATATCCTTTCCTCACTGCACCTGAATCGCCTCATGAGCTTAAGGGCTTCTCTTCGCCCCTATGGCCTTTTCTCCACGAATCGGTGGCCTCTACGCTCCTCGAAACACAGATAAATTTCTGACCACATCACGGATCCATTCCTTCTCTGCCCCAAACAGCATCTTTTCGTGTTTGATGAAAAATGAATCCGTTTTGTAAAGCATGCTAGATTTGTCGAGACTCTTGAGGTAATCATCCATTGCCTTGAACTGCAGATCAATGAGAATGATTGCCCGATTGGCAAACTCCTTGATTTCCTCCGGCGTTCTTCTTGTGTTGAATTTCAGGGCAATCTTGAAACCATAGAAATGCGGGAATAAACCCAGGAAAGCTTGCTCCTGAAGGCTATCGAATAACCTCCTTCCTTTAGCTGTGATTTGGAAGATAGTCTTTTCGGGATAGCGGCCTATCTTGGTCTGTTCCACTTCCCTGATTGCCCCTTCTTTCCTAAGCTGCCTAAGAGCATGGTAGATAGATCCTTTCTTCACATCTGTCCATCTGTCAATCTTCTTCCGGCTTAACTCCTGCATGACATCATAGCCGCTACCTCGGCCCAGGCTTTCCAGAGCACCAAGCACAACCATCTTCGCTATGCTCATGACCATCACCCTTCACTCAAGATGGGCGAGTGGAATATCTTTCTTCCGGACGAGCGCAACGGAATAGAAGAGAATGCCAATCAAGACTGTCCCGAATATCACAACAGGAGCAACTTCCCCTCCGTTTGCCTCAAATGCTAGCTTTTGGGGGCCAACAGCTAAGATGTTGACGCCTCCAAAGGTCGCAGAGGCTGCAAGTCCGACTCTCCGCCCCCATGAAACCAATAGTGCTGAGACGACCCCCAGCGAGATCATAGTTCCGATGAAGGGTCCCAAGGACCCTGGCGGATGTGGATCTACCTGCGCAAAAAGCGCGGTTAGCAGCACAATATCGATTGTCAGAAGCCCTGCCAATGACACCATCAAATTTTGACGCTCCTTGCTTTGATGGATCATAACCCCTATAGTCAATTCGTACTATTAAAATTTGACTATATCATTACGCCCATATTCTCGAGCGGAGCTATTGAAGGCTGTAAGGCAAGGACAATAGTCGCAATGAAGAAGGTCATGGGCTCAATAGAGCCTCCATCGGTTCCGTTCTTTCTTCTTCCGCCCCTATGGCCTCTTGCACGCCTTAGAACGCCCTTGTTCGTCGATTTGTCCCTGGGATTCATACCTTACTGCGCCTTGCTTGGAAAGAACTTCCTGAACGGCAAGAGCAGTCCAACGAGACTCACCACGACAAACACCATCAACGGTGGGATCATCACCGAAGAGCTTGATTCAAAGGCTAGGCTAAGCGCAATGAAGGCTATGAAGTACACTGGAATAAACCAAAAGGCGTACCAGGCCCACTTTTCCCCTCGTCTATATGCAGTCGCAGAGACGACTGTGATGAGAAAGGCAAAACCAATATCGGATAAGGCTCCGCCCATGAGATAGAAGCTATACAAATCGAAGAACATCGGATTCGAATCCTTCAGTTCGTCCGGTGTCATGCCACCAAGATTCTCAACCAATGCTGGGTCCGTGTTGTAGCCCAATGCATGAGGGATCGCAGTCACTAGGAAGATTGATCCAAGAGCAAAGAAGGCTATCCATGCATATTTCTCGTAGATTTTTTCGGCCATGACCCGAAACCCTCTTAAACTATCATAAGTTTTGGGGCCGAAGACGAAAGACCCGCCTCTATTGCCTTTTCTCTGAAATGGTGGACCCTGTGGGATTTGTGTCCACTAAAATGACTGGCTCGGACGATTTAGGTACATGAGGGCCGTTTTATCGCGTCTTTGGAAGGTTGCCGGAAGCTCGGCTCAAACCTCTTACTTCTTTCTTATCTCTAATATGCACGAGCCAGAGGCTTTCTGCTCTTCGATATATGTGTCAAAACGGATAAGTAACCTGAGTGTAATACCGTCGGACAGCGGGGAGTGAATTGTTGAGCAATGAACCATTAGTGATAGACAAAGAATGGCCCGGAGTTGTCAAGTGGGGCGGACTCGCTCTGCTGATTGGGGCGATTATCCTCGTGCTGTTTGTCATCGGAGTATTCGGCAGCGGACAAGAGATTCCTGTCCCTGCGGATGAGATGCTCGAAGACCCTGCAGTCCCAACGGGTCTTTTCATCATGACCTCGGTAGGGGAGTTTCTCCTCTTGCCAGGAGCTCTAGCGATGTACGTTGTTCTGAAGAACGTTCGGAGGGCGTCAATGCTCATAGCGACCTGCATGTATGCAGTGAGCGTTATGCTGTTCCTTGCGTCGCGGGGCATGATCATATCCATCTCTCAGATAAGTAACCAGTACAATGAAGCGACCAGCGAAGTAGTCAGGTCATCGTATCTAGCTTCAGCGGAGCTAGCACTTGAGACCCAGAATATCTACGCGGCAATGGCATTGATTCTCTTGTGCACCGCATCCATCATGTTCGGGATAGTGATGCTGAAGGGATCCTTTGGAGGACGCATTGGCTATGTCGTCATTGTTGCAAGCATATTCACCTACTTCTCGCCGTTCACGGCCATGATGACGGAACTGCCAATCATACTGCCGTTCATTGGCCTGATTCTGACGGCGATTTGGCAGTCCTTGGTCGGCTTCAAGCTCTTCAAGATGGGCAATGAGGCTCCAGCTGCATGAGCTCATAGAACGACATCTCGGCAAGGAGTGATAGAGCGGGAGCCTGTTTTCCCGCCAAACCCCTTTACCTTCCGCCCCTATGGCCTCTTCCCTCGTAGTGAATCCATCCGGGGCTGAACTGTTAGACAGCGAGACGATGAGTTTTGAATTCCTGTGGACCGATGCACTTCAGGATCAGTCCTGCGCAACTTTCAACCCCTTCTATCCAGGTTTTGGTCACATGAGCGGAGTCTGTTTCTTGTCGATAGAACTGGAACTCAATAGAAATCACATGAGAAATATCTTTTAAATGGTTTGCGAATTCGAACGAATTGAACGAGTAATTCATGAAAATGAACTGGGCGCTCAGAACGTGTCTCTTCGTGTAGGTCGGTGCTTCTGGAAGCAGGGCTGACAGTAGACAGGCCTTCCGTCTCTAGGCTTGAACGGAACCTCCGAATCAGATCCACAATCAGAGCACTTTATCTTGTGCATCTCCCTTGGGCCTGAGTCATATCTACGACTGCCGCCTCCGTGCGTGCCGTAACTCATTGGTTTTTCTCCTTTCTTGCGAAAGCATCTATAGCGCTAATCGCAAAAGGTCTTCAAGGCGTCGTGGTACTTGTAATGATGCACGCTACACATAAGACGAGGATGCGTGCCACCATCAAGGGGACGCCAAGCGCCTGGTTGAGTGCTAATGGTTTGCGACATACCGGCCGCTGGCCCTCACCTCGCGAATGGGCAGTCACTGCCTTCGACTTCCTGAATCATTGATGGAGCGAGACCCTCGTCCGTCCCGTTATAGTACTTACAACCATCAGCGGCTACCACAGTATCATGTAGCACCAGCACATGGTTGCGCCGTGAGCCACCTGAGCAGATACATCACTCGGTCAATGCGTGATTCCTCTCTGACTCCTACAGCCGGGATTTCTTACGTGATTGTTCTTGTGAAATGGAGGAAGAAAAATGGAAAAGGAGTTTAGCGTGAAACTATCGAACAAATCTGGAGAGTTGGCTCGTGTTACGGAGATTCTTCAGAAGGACGGCGTTAACATACGCTCGGTCTCGACGGAACCTCAGGCCGAGACAGTGAAAATGGTGACATCAGATCCCGAGAAGACTCGCAAGAGCCTCAGCGAGTCCGGCGTGCAGTTTTCCGAGAGGAATCTGCTGGTAGCCAAGCTCCAGGACAAGCCAGGGGAGTTGGCCCGAATCTCAGGCGCGCTTGCTAAGGAAGGCATAAACATCGACTCTGCATACATGCTCGATAAGGACTCGGAGCATGTGCATGTCGCGCTATCTGTGAGCGACGAGAACAAGGCAAGGAACATTCTGAAGCTGTGACCTGAGGGACTCCCTGCTGACAATGGATCTGCGCCGAAGACGGTCTTCAGACTTCTTCTGAAACCCTTTCACATCTCTCTTGATCGCTCTCAGTTGCCTAGTGGCTTCTCTCCATTCCTATGGCCTTTTCTCAACGATTGATGTCCATTCAGCTTCGCCATCGAGATAGTCGGCGGGAGATCATGCTTGCCAAGACCGCAAATGGCCAAAATGGAACGCCTATCCAGTAGATGAATCCACGAGATCTTCGTTCAACTTCGTCTTGTCGAACGTTTTCATCAGATTCGTGTTTTCCCCACGCAAGAACGTGATGTCGATCCATGCGAGTTTCGACCCCCGTATATGCATGATGGAAGCCTATAACAATATTGTCCTTGGAGGAGTACCATCCATCCCCATAGCCTTCTCTCATCTCGCACGAGCGCTGGCAGGAGACCTCCCGCCAAAGGATCCAGAGCTTATCGCAGTCTTTCAACGTTGCGAACGTACTGAGATACCATCTCCATGTGCTTTGCCTCGTCTTGGATCAGCGAGTCTATCGTGGACAGAAACAACTCAGCATCACCCTTGTCATTCAGCAACAATTCCGTTTCTGACGCGGCAAAGGCCTTCTTGATGTCCGAGTACAGGTTGTACATTAGTATCTCCATCTTTGATATCTGGGTCATCATCTCGAGGTCGTTATTGCCTCTGAATGTGATTTCCCTGGGCTTGATTGGAGCGTATGAGGATTTCTCCGTCGCCCGTACTCGGTCCAAGAGTGATTCGATCATCCTCTTGTGGCCCTCGGAGTCGGAAATGAGACTGAACAGGACTTCCCTGAACTCGTCCCGTTTCGTGACAACATAGCCTTCCCACTGGGCGACCGATTCGAAGCCGATTTCCACCTCCAACGCTTTGCGCAGGAGATTACGGAGTTCATCTCCATCTTTGATCGTAGTCAGAGAACCGCCTCATTTGGCTTAGGGCATTCTCTTCCGCCCCTATGGCCTTTTCTCTGATTACGCAAAAACCAGGTGCGACTATCAATCCCGCGAAGAGTACTTTAGGGTCTGATTCCTTCCCCATCGGGGGATGAGATTTGGACCTTACGTGGGACGTCGTGGGGGAGACATTCCTATTTGCAGCATTCATCGCCATTCTAATTGGACTTGGCAGAGCTTTTATCGCCCTAGTCGTTTTAGAGCGGAATACTCGGAGAGGCACAGGAGCCCTCCATGACAAGGATGTGGAAAGGTTCATCGCTAGCATGGCAACGCAAGGCGGGGTAGACGTATTGGTGGGTGTCGGGGTAATCCTTGTGCTTCTTACAGCTAGTCTCCTCTCCCCCGGATTCATTGACGGAGAAGGCAGAGGAATACTGGCGATCTTGGGATTGATCTTCTTTTCCGTGTCAGCGATTGTACTGGTAGCAGCCGGAAGGTTCACCAAGAAGCATAAACGGTCGAAGTAGCTGCCGCCTTCTTGTGGTGAGGGCATGTTTTCGCAGAGCTCCGCTCCTATGGCCTTTTCTCTGAGCTACGCCTGAGGCGTTCGATTTCGTCCGTCCCTCTCACGACCACTCTGTCGCGCTCCATCATCGCCAGCTGACGCTGCTCTAGCACCTTGGGGTTGAGCGAGATCAGCAGCCGCGACTTCGTGATCCACACGGTCTCGCTCAGCGAATCAAGCGATTTGAGCACCCTGTTGAAATCGTTGAAAGTGAGGAGATATTCGATGCCGTCCAGGAGCACAATGCTGTTCGGGTTGGACTCCATGAACCTTGTCATCGTGTCGGTCATCAACGCAACGCTCGTCGGGGGAATTCGTCGATCACCGGTAGATTCCGTCAGCCAGACTATCGGCGTCACCTGCAAGCCGTGCGCCTCACGGATGCGATCTGGGTACATTCGGGTCACCACAAGCCCCTTGGGTATCAGGAACGACAGCGTATCGGAAGCCGATTCCGAACCGGTGGGTATCGTCGCGTCCGGCCTCAGCGGCAGCGACACCAGCTCCGTGAACAGCTCCAATGCGCTTGCGTTCGTCTCGTCTTCGATGAGGTAGGCGCCTCTCGGGATGTCGTAATGCCTGAAGCCACCTCGCTCGCCCATCTCGACCTCCGCCTGGACGATCATGGACGTGAACCTGCTGCTCATGATCGACCTCGCTAGCATGATGAACATGAGTATCATCGCCCACGGGTACAATCGGTCGAACTCGTCCACGCCCATCGATCTGAGCAGCAGGTCGAAAGCGAATTCGAGCGTCGGCAGGCCTGCCCATGCGGTTGCGAGAAGCGGCATGCTCGTCCTATACTCCCTGGGCATCCTCCCGAGTTCGCCGCGCCCTCTCATCGAAAACGGCATCATGATGCTGATAAGGATGGAGAGGAGGAGGTACGAGAAGACTAGCGCGAGAAGCCAGGGCTCGTCTTTCAGCACCTCCCCGCTGTCATGGCTTATGGCGGCACCGGTCATTATGACTACGAGTCCGAACGCGCCCCAGAGGGTCATCAGGTTGAAAGGATTGCGACTCAGCCACGATCGGAACGCATCGACCTCAGCGTTCCTTCGGTAGATTGTCGCGGCGGCCATCACGAATGCGGACAGCCACGATGCCACGACAACGAAAGTAATGCCGACGAGGGGGTGACTGCTCCAGTCGCCCGTCGTTGTGGCGGACATCACGACCTCGTAGAGCCAGAACAGCGCCAGAGCTGTAACGAACGATAGCACGATCCAACCGCGCACCACTATGAAGAACTCCCTTCGCGCGCGGTAGATCATCGCGAACGACAGCGTCGCAAGCGCTAGACCTGCGATTCTTGGCAAGAGATCGCCCAGCAACTGCTCTAGTTCCACTGCGATTCCTCTGCGGGAGCTTGGGACTCCACAGCTCTATACGGCCATTCGATGGAAGTACTTTTCTGAGCAGGGGAGTGTTGGCGCGGAATATCGACTATCGGCCAAGCACCGCTCCCTCGCTGGCGGATGACACGTCCTCGCGATATCTCTGCAGATAGCCTCTCAACTTATGCTTGGGCGCCTTGGCCTGCTTCAGCCGCGCCTTCATCTCCTTCTGCGATATGAGGACCTCGATCTCCCTGTCATTCAGATCCATCCTGATGATGTCACCGTTTCTGAGAGCGGCCAGGGCTCCTCCGACGAAGGCCTCAGGCGATACGTGGCCTACGCAGAGCCCCCTTGTGCCCCCCGAGAATCGTCCGTCCGTGACGAGCGCCACGTGCTCTCCGAGTCCCAGACCAGTAAGAATGGATGTCGGCCCGAGCATCTCGGGCATTCCGGGCGCGCCCTTGGGGCCTTGGTAGCGGACGACCACGGCATCGCCCTTCGCTATCTTGCCGGCTATCATCGCATTCGTCGCGCTCTCCTCCGAGTCGAAGACTCTCGCCGGTCCTTCGAAGTGTCTCATCGACTCGACGACCGCGGATTGTTTCACCACACATCCCTCCTCGGCAAGGTTTCCGTGAAGCACCGCGATCCCTCCCTCGGAATGGTACGCGCGGTCCGGACCTCTTATCACCTCGTCGTCCATCACCTTCGCCTGCCCGGCGATGTCGCTAATCGTCTTGCCAGTCACCGTCTTCTCATCGTGAAGGTCCGGCAGAAGGACGGAGAAGACGGCTGGTATGCCGCCCGCGTCATCAAGGTCAATCATGAAATGCGGGCCACCTGGTCTCAGCGCCACTATGTGCTTCGTCTTCCTGGATATCGCGTCGAAGTCGTTCAGGCTGAGGCGCACTCCGAACTCCCTCGCGATCGCAAGCATGTGGAGGCAGGTATTGGTCGATCCGCCTATCGCGTTGTCGACTCTCAGCGCGTTCTCGAAGCTCTTCCGGGTCACGATGTTTCTTGGCGCGGTACCGTCCAATGCCAGCTTGACTGCCAGCTTACCCGTCTCGTACGCCATCGTCATCTTGCGCTCCGAGACCGCATGAGTGGTTCCGCAGCCTGCTACGCTGAGGCCCAGCGCCTCCGTCAGGCAGGCCATCGTGTTCGCCGTGAACAGGCCTGCGCAGGAACCAGGGCCTGGGCACGCTCGCCTCTCTATCTCGGAGAAGTCGTCTTCGGTGATTCGGCCAGCTGCGAGTTCTCCGACCGCCTCGAAGATGGAGATGACGTCGAGCCTGCGATCCTTGTATTCGCCCGGCAGCATCGGGCCAGCCGTCAGCATGATAGATGGAAGATTCATCCTGCCGCACGCCATGAGCATGCCCGGGGTTATTTTGTCGCAGTTGGTCACGCCGACCCATCCGTCCGCCATGTGAGCCTCAACCATCGATTCCACGCTGTCCGCGACTATCTCCCTCGAGGGCAGCGAGTATCTCATTCCGGGCAATCCCATCGCTATGCCGTCGCATATGCCCGGAACGCCGAACTCGTAGGCGGCGCCTCCCGCGTCCTCTATGCCTCTCTTGACTTCGAGAGTGAGCCTGTCCATCTGCATATGGCCCGGTACGATCGTGGTGAACGAGTTTGCGACCGCGATGAGCGGCTTGTCGAAGTCCTCGTCCTTCATGCCAGTCGCACGCAGTAACCCTCTCGCCGCGGCTCTGGCTCTTCCGGCGCTCATCTCTCGGCTCCTCAGCGTCGGTCGGTTCCCTTTCACGCACACTCCCCCAGCTTGAAATCGTCGTGCAGCGCCCTGATCGCTTCCGGCGCGTCCTGCTTCTTGATGATGAACGATATGTTCAGCTCGGATGATCCTTGGGCGATTGCACGGATGTTGATGTTGTTGGCGGCCATCGTCGCGAACACTCGAGCGGCAACTCCAGGCGTGCCCTTCATCCCCGCGCCCACGACCGCGACGATGCTCAGCCCCGCTTCGATCGACACCTCTCTGACCTGCTTGGAACCCAGCAACGACAGCTCGAGCGCATTCTGCGCTCTGGAGCCGTCGTCCTTCGGGATGGCGAGCGTTATGTTCTCCTCGGAGGAACTCTGAGATATCAGCAGCACGTCGACTTCCTCGTCCGTGAGGATATCCAATACCCTCGCGGCGAGCCTCGGCGTGCCGAACATGCTCGCACCGCTGACAGTTATGAGGTCCACATCGTCTATGTTGGTGATCGCCTTGACGACATTGCCGTCCTTCACCTTGACCTCCTTGACTATGACCGTACCCTCGCCGTCGGGTTTGCTGAGGCTCTTGACCCTGAATGGCAGCTGGAATCTGGCGGCGCTCTCCAATGCCTTGGGATGTATTATCTGTGCTCCGAAGTGCGCGAGCTCCATCGCTTCCGCGAACGATATTCTGTCTATCATCAGTGCGTTGGGTGTGATCCTTGGGTTGGCGGTCATCAACCCCTCAACGTCCTTCCAAACCCATACCTCGTCCGCCCGGATCGCAGCGCCGATTATCGATGCCGTGAAATCGGAGCCTCCTCTTCCGAGGGTCGTATGGGTGCCGTCCTGGGTATTGGCAATGAACCCAGTCACGACCGGGACCACGCCCTTCTCCAACAACGGGTCTATCGCCTGTCGAACCTCCAAGGTAGTGACGTTCATCAGAGGCTCCGCACCACCGAAATGATCGTCGGTGACTATTCCCGCCTCACCCCCAGTGAGCGATTCTGACGACATGCCCAGGTCCTCAAGCACTCCTTGCAGTATCGGCGCGGAGAGGCGTTCGCCATAGCCTATGACGAAATCCTTCGACCTCGGTGTGAGCTCGCTTATGTGGGATATTCCGAGGAGTATGTTCTTGAGGTCCTCACACTCGGACTCGATCGCCCGCATGGTCCTGTCAAGGACTTCTTCGTCTCTCACAGCCACCTGCGCGGCGTCAAGATGTCGTTTCCTGATGTCCTCGACGAAGCGCTTGACATGTTCCCTCTGCCCTCTTCCTGCACGTGATGCCGCGTCCACCAGGGAGTTGGTCACGTTGAACATCGCGGAGGTGACCACAACCAGTTCGTGCCCTTCGGCTCTGAACTTGTCCACTATGCCGCCTACTCGCCTCAGGCCTTCACCGTCGGCGACGCTCACGCCGCCGAACTTCATGACAATCTTCATGGCCCTTTCCCTCAGTCATCATCGCCTCTCTGCTATCGTCTGAAATCCTTCCTTATCTCGATGAGGTCACGGAGAACGGAGCTCGCGGTCTCCCTGCCTCCGGCACCCTTGCCCACGAGGGTGATCTCACCCGCAGGGTCCGTATCGAATGTGACGGCATTGAAAGTGCCCGAGACGTTCAGCGGATGAGTCAACGGGACCTCCTCCGGCGCGACCTTTGCACCGTCTCCGACGAGGCCCACCAGCTTGAGCGCGTTTCCCTGCGATTTCGCGGATGCCACGCTGTCCATCGTGACCTCCGTGATACCTCTGATGTCCACGTCGCGGATGGACAGGCTCGTGCCCATCACATAGTTGGAGGTGATGACGAGCTTGCACGCACTGTCAAAGCCCTCTATGTCGTTCGCTGGGTCCGCCTCCGCATAGCCAAGCTTCTGCGCCTCGGCCAGCGCTTCCTTCATCTCGACGCTCTCCGCCGCCATCTTCGTGAGTATGTAGTTGCATGTGCCGTTCAGTATGCCCTTGATCGATCTGATCGAACATCCCTCAAGGCATTTCTTCGCGAGGTCCAGCACGGGGGTGCCGCCGCCTACGGTGCCACTGAACTTGAACATGATCTCATTGTGCGTCGCAAGCTCCATCAGCGCCGGCATAGCCAGCGCGAGCGGGCCTTTGTTGACGCAAATCACATGCCGTCCTTCCTTCATCGCGGTCCGGACGTGGGTCAGTCCAGGCTCGCCTCTTGTGAGCTCGCTCGGCGTCGCCTCCACGACAACCTCGCAGTCCACCTCTCTGATGACCTCGGAGGCGGGCTTGCCTTCCGTGTACACGTTCTCCCCCAGCCCGCTGAGCGATTTCGACTCCCTCTTGGATCTCAGGGCGAGCTGCACGTCCAGTCCCGAAGGATCGATTGCGGCTCCCGCGCTGTCGACCGCCGCTACGACCCTCGGTCTGATGCCATAGTCGCGCGCCAGCTCCGAGGATTGCGAATGTAGGATCTCCGCGAAGCTCTGCGAGACCACGCCGAAGCCCACGAGCATGATTCTCAAGCGTCTCCACCTCCGAGAATCCTTGACAGAGCTTCCATCGTGGGCTCTACGGTCCTGGGTTTTACGCTCTGCGCTATCGCGGTGTCCGGGTCCTTCAGTCCGTGCCCCGTCGATACGCACACGACGACTGTCGAGCGGTCCACAACACCTTCATCGAGGTCTTTCATGAACCCTGCCAGCGCAGCGGCTCCTGCCGGCTCGGGAAAGATGCCTTCGAGCCTCGCCATGAACTTCTGCGCTTCGAGGATCTCCTCGTCCGTGACTGTGGATGCGGAGCCTCCAGATTCCCTTATCGCTCCGACCGTCTTCTTCCAGTTGGCCGGGTTGCCGATCCTGATGGCCGTCGCAACTGTCTCGGGTTCGTCAACGGGAATCAGCTCGGAGCGATTCTCCGAGAGCATCGAAGCCACCGGAGCAGCCCCCTCCGCCTGTATGCCCCTCACCAGAGGACAGCCCGAGGTGAGGTCCATTGAATCGAATTCCTTGAATCCCTTCCAGTACGCAGCGGAGTTGCCCCCGTTGCCAACCGGTATGTACAGCCTCTCCGGGCTCATGCCGTTGAGCTGGTCGCATATCTCGTACGCAGCTGTCTTCTGTCCCTCTATTCTGAACGGGTTGACCGAGTTGAGGACATACATGCCCATCTCGTCTGCCGCGGCCATCACCATGTCAAGCGCTTGATCGAAATTGCCTTTCACGGACAGCACGTCCGCACCGTGCATCATCGCCTGGGCCAACTTCCCGAGAGCCACTTTTCCCTCCGGTATCAACACCACGCAGTCGAGGTCGGCCGCGGCTGCATACGCCGCCAGCGAGGCGGAGGTGTTCCCGGTCGATGCGCATGTGACCACGCTCATCCCAAGTTCGAGCGCCTTCGTCACGCCCACGGTCATGCCACGATCCTTGAACGATCCCGTCGGATTCGTTCCATCGAACTTGATCCATAGGTTGCGGACGTCCAACTCCTCCTCCAGCCTTCTGCAGCGCAACAGGGGCGACCCGCCCTCGCAGAGCGTGACGACCTCGGAGGAGTCATCGACTGGTATAGCCTCTCTGTAGCGCCATACGGATAGCGCCCTCTCGTCGTAGCCTCCCTCTGCCAGGTTCTCAGCCGCCTCCTCGACGTCGATCTGCGCTTCGAGAAGGTTCCCGCACGAAGAACATGCATAGGCAGGCCTGGAAGGATCGTGGCTGGCGCCGCAATCGATGCATCGGACCTCGTAGGATACCATTGTCTGATCTCCCCACGAAACTAGCGCCTGCTATGGTCGTGCAACATATAAGCCCTTCGCAGCTCTGGCACGACCCTTCTTGTATCGCCTTCTGGCAGAATGGACAGAAGCCTGAGGAGGGCGAGCATGCGTCGCTTTTATTATGAGGCCGCGTCATCACCTTAGCTCAGGTGCGTCTGATGAGATTCCGCGAGGCGGAGATCACTTCGCCTGCCACAATCGCCAACTTCGGACCAGGGTTCGACTCGTTCGGGCTGTGTCTGGCGTCCCCCGTGGACAGGATCACGTTGAAGAAGGACGAGGGCGCGGACTTCATTATCAGAGTGGAAGGAGAACACGACGCACCCTTGGCGCCGGAGGAGAACACAGCTTCGTATGCGGCGCTCAAGCTTGCGGAGAGGTGCGAGTGTGAGGAGAAGGGGTTCTCGATGGTCATCCACAAGGGCATGAAACCGGGAAGTGGCCTTGGAAGCAGCGCGGCGTCCTCGGTGGGCGGAGCAGTGGCAATGGCTGCCCTCCTGGGCGTGAGGGACAAGCGGATGATCTTGGAGGCTGCGGCGATGGGTGAGGAGCTGATATCCGGCTCGAGGCACTTCGACAATGTCGCTGCTGCTCTGTACGGAGGATTCACGTTCGTTTCCGATCAAGCAAGCCGGAGGATCGTACGACTGGAGCCGCCATCCTTCAACGTGGTCGTCCTGCTTCCCGAGATAGAGATTCGGACGGGAGATGCGAGGGGGATCCTCCCCGCAAACGTTTCGTTGCCTGACGCCGTCCAGAACCTGTCATGGGCGGCGGGTATGGTTCATTCCATGATGGCGAAGGACATCGACGCGATCGCGCTCAACTTGAACGACAGGCTGGCAGCGCCCTACCGACAGGGGCTGATACCGGGATACGCCGCGGTTCGCGAGAGCGCTCTGAACGCTGGCGCGCTTGCCGTGTCGATAGGCGGCTCAGGCCCGGCCATATTCGCCATTGCAAGGGAGGGAACGGATAGGATTCGCGATGCGATGGTCGAGGCCATCCGCAGCTCCGCCGGGCTCGAAGCCGAGGCATTTGTCACGAAGCCCGGCACAGGTGCTAAGGTAGTATCCGTCAGGTGAGGACCGCCGTCGGCAGCGATTCCGCGTCCAGGCTCAGAAGGCGATGTTTTCCCCGGGCACCCTGGGGAACAGGGCGACGTCCTTCACATGCTTCTGCCCTGTCAGATATCGAACCATCCTCTCGATGCCCATCCCCCCGCCGACCGTGCTCGGTATGAGCCCCTGCCGAGCCATTTCCAGATATGTCTTGTAGCCTCTCAAATCGGTCTTGCGCTCGGTCATCTTGCGGACGATCTCTGCATACTCCCACTCTCTCTCGCCGCCGGAGAGTGCCTCGCCGAAACCCTCGGGCCAGAAGACATCGTAGTTGTGATAATATCCTCTGCGCTTCTTGTCCTCTTTGTCGTAGAACTCCCTTCTGAAGTTCGTGACCCAGAACGGGTCTTCCAGCTCCCGTGATGCCCGTGCCTCGAAATCGTCCCCGTATCTGTCGCGGAGATCCTCGGATTCAAAGACCTTCAACGGAGTGGCGGGAACCCTGAGCTTTCTGTCGAGGGCTGCGAGGTCCTCTTCGCATTCCTTTTTGACGAATGAGAACACACGGGCTACCATGCCGTCGACCAGCTCCATGAAATCCTCCTTGCTTCTGCCCTTGAGTTCGATGTCGACCTGGGTGAACTCGAAGAGGTGCCTGCCTGTACCGCCCAGGCTGCCCTCCTCCAGTCGAACGTTGGGAGACATGACGTAGACCTTGTCGAACCCACCGTTCAGCAGCGACAGCTGCTTGTGGAGGATCATGCTCTTGGTGAGGTGGAGCCTCTGACCGTAGTACTCAACTGAGGCATCGAAGTGCGGGTGGTTCAGAGGATCAGTCTCGGGTGAGAGGATGACAGGCATTGCCTGGACCACGCCTCTCTCGTACATGTAGTCGTGTATCGCCTTGAGGGCGGCGCTCTGGACCCTCAATATGTTCGTCATCTTCGCATCCCTCAGACGCGATATCGTATCCTGCACGTTAAGGCCTCAGCTTATAGACGATATTCAGGCATGATATATGTCATTTTCTGCCAGAATAGCGGAAAATATCCGAAAAAAGGCAATGTTAATATACTATTTCCGGCATATTGACGGTGAATGCTAGATGAGAAGGACTCCGCCATACTCGAGGAACTCATCAAGGACTCGAGGAAGAGCACCAAGGCGATCGCGAGAGAGCTAGGCATCCCGCGCGCGACCGTCCACGACAGGATCGTCAGGATGGAAGCGCGAGGCGTCATAAGGGGATACACTGCCGTTCCCGATTACGTCCGACTCGACCTGGGCGTCACAGCGTTCATCCTGGCGCAGTTCGACCATGGCGAGGGAAGATCGCAGAGAGACACCGCAGAGGAGATCGCACAGATACCTGGCATCTTCGAGGTGCATCTCATCTCCGGAGAGTACGACATCCTGCTCAAAGTCCGCGGCGCCAGCATGGAGGAGATCGGAAGGCTCGTGGTCGACAGTCTCAGAGAGGTTAAAGGCGTCGCTCGCACGCTGACATGCGCCTCATTCTCCACCGTCAAGGAATGAATGAGCTCCTGCTGAAGCGCATCCGGTCGCGCTCCGTCGGCATGCTATCCAGAACGCTTCTTCAGCAGTGCACCGACGGTCTCCTCGACCTCATCCCTGAGAGGTTCGACGGTGTGTTCCTTCATTATGCGTCGTACCTCGTCGCCAGCCCTCTGGAGCATCGTTTTGGCGCCTCTCGCCGTCCACGAGTCCCACGAGGACCTGTCCGACAGGATCGGCATGAAATGCTCCTCTCTGAAGCGGTTCATTGTGTGTCTCACGCCGAGGAAGTCTTTGCCCGGACCCACTGCGTCAATCACGTCCAGAGCCAGAGTATCATCAGACACCTCGATGCCCTCCGCCATTCTGCCGATGATGCGCGAGATCTCGTCGTCAATGACCATCTGCTCGAGCCATACGGTCCTGCAGTCTTCCAGCAGGCCTATGCCAGCGATGAGGTCCGCCCCGGCGAGGATAGGGGTCGCTGAGCTTGCGAATTTCTCATATGCGGCCTGCTCGTCGGGCTCCTTCGATGTGGTGACGAAGCCCCCTGCCAACGCAGGGAAGCCGAAGTGATGGGCCATCTGCGTGTATGCTGCGGATGTGAGACCATGCTCCGGTCCGCCGCCCGCCCGGGTCGAGGCCTTCATGTCCAGAACAGCCATGCCGCACGAGAACACGAAAGCCGTTCCCGGCCTGTGCAGCTGGATGATCGTGTTGCCGGCCAGCGACTCGGCCACTCCCACTGCGACCGCTCCTGCCAATGTGACCGGACCCGTTGCCCCAGGCCCAGGCATGACATAGAAGCAGATGGGCATGCCCCCGTCCGCCGCTGTGAAGCCCGCATCCATGCCTTCGGCGTCGATGACCAGCGGAGACGAGCTTGTGTGGATCGATGAAACGAACGGGCTCTTGGCGAATTCCTCGCTTCCGCCCGCAGCCGCGGCCGCGATGGCGAGGACGTCCTCGACCTCCGATTCCGTGGTGTTGGTGGCGAGCGTGATGTGCTTCTCCGTGTTCTCCAGCGATGCCTGGAGGTCGTGTATGTGTCTTGTGCCATCGGGAACATCCTGCGACGTCACGCTTGGCCAGTTGACTCCGTGACCTTTCAGCGCGTCGGACACAAACGCCGCGTTGGCGACATCCTTCTTTTGAGAGGAGCGGCGTTGTCTTGTGTCGAAGTCCATGGCCATGGTTCCGTTTCCGTCGCTGCATATATGAACGTGGTCCCCGTCGAGCCTCGCATTGTGCCTGTGCGTCCTTCCGTGGAAGGTTACGCTTCTTTTGCGCTTGCGCGCGCATTCTTCGACGAGGCTCGGAGGGAATCTCACAGTTGCGCTTTTCTCGTCAAAATCGCATCCAGCATCAACTAGTAGCTTCTGTGCCCTTTTGCTCTTGATAATCACGCCCGTCCTCTCGAGTATCTCAAGTGAGGCATACTTCATGCGCTGCACGCCGTCTGAGCTGAGGACGTTGCGTCTGCATCTAATCGGTATTGAATTGGCCACCTGCATCCCTTCCATCTTCTTCCCGGATCATCACCCAGGTCATGTTCGAGCTTCAAGGCGTTTGTCATTCATTGAAGAAATACACATATCGAGAGCCAGAGCGTGTCCACGCCTGGCTCTCGTTCGGGTTTGGGCAGGCCATCATCGCTCACTGCACTTTGGATTCGCCGCCCCACAGAGGCTTCTTCACCTTGTCTATGATGGCCGTCAGTTCCCTGTTCGCATCGTCCGGAAGCGAAGGAACCTTGTGTTCCGCAAGGATCTTCTTCACCTTCTCCCTCGCCGTATCCTTGACGGTCTTCTTGCCAGTCTTGGACCAGTTGTCCTCCGATTCACGGCTCATGAGCGAAGGCATGAAATGATCAGTCCTGAGGAACTGCATCGTGTGCTTCTGCGCGAGATAGTTGTTGCCTATGCCGACCTTCTCGATGATATCGAGTGCCATCGTGTCGTCGCACGCCCACTCTCCTCTAATCAGTCTGGCGATCGCGCCGACTATCTCGTCGTCGATCACGACCTGCTCCAGGTGCAAGCAGCTCGAGTCCTCGAGCAGGCCTATGCCGCACATGAGGTCGGCTCCTGCCAGCAGCGGCCCTACGCAGCCCGTGTATGTCTCGATTGCGGCCTGTATGCCCGGCTCCTTCGCGGTGCCGGAGACTCCAACGCACGAGGGCATGCCGTAGTAGTGCGCCATCTCGGTGCCCATTGCGGAGCATATCGCATGCTCAGGGCTTCCGCCCGCACGAACAGTCGTCCTCATGTCGAGAGGCGCAATTCCGAGGCCGTATATGACAGCCGCACCGGGTGTTGACAGCTGGGTCATGACCAGTGCGCTGAGCACTTCTGCGTTGCCGACAACGACCGACCCCACAAGCGAGGCAGGTCCTGTGGCTCCAGGCTGAGGCATGCAGAAGAAGACCAGCGGTACGCCGCTCCTAGCGAACTCCAGGCTTGCATCCATCACTCCAGCATCGTGCTGGAGCGGAGCGTAGGTGCATTGCAGGCACGACGTTATCGGTCTCCTGCGATACTCCTTCTCTCCTCCGGCGGCAGCGTAGCCCATAGCCGTGAGGTTCTTCGCGTCCTCCAGCGTCACGCCGGTCTCGTACATCACGTGCTTCTCAGTGTGGTTCAGCGATGCTTCGAGGTCGTGCAGATGCACGACGGACGGCGGCATGTCTGTGGAGCTCACCATCGGCCAGTGTACATGCACATTGGGCAGAGCGTCGCAGATGGTGGTAGAATCGATGAGGTCCTTCTTCGTCGAGTTCCTCCTCTCTCCGGTATCGAAGTCCACAGCCACTGCGCCGTTGCCGTTTGCGCACATATGGCTGTGTTTGAGGTCAAGCCTCGCATCGTACTTCGGATTCCTCCCGGCGAGGGTTATTGTCGACTTCTTCTTCCTGATGGCTTCCTCGACGAGGTGTGAAGGTATCTTCGCGCTCCTCTTCTTCTCGTCTATCTCGCAGCCGTTCTCATTCAACAGCTTCCTGCACGTGGGGCTGTCGACCTGCACGCCGACCTTCTCGAGTATGTGCAAAGTGCCCCAGTGGATTCTGTCAAGGTCTTCCTTGCTCAGAATCTGGAAGCGAATCCCGCGCACAATGCCGTAGCTCACGGGCTCACCCGACTAGGTTCTTCGCGGAATCCACTGCACCCGAAGCGTCGCCGCTGTATTCGTCGGCTCCGATTTCCTTTGCGTAGACATCGGTGACGGGCGCGCCGCCAATGAGAGTCTTCACCGACGGGTTGTCCTTCTTGAGGGGAGTTATGATCTCGCCCATCCTTGGCATTGTCGTCGTCATGAGAGCGGACATCGCCAGGATATTAGCCTTCAACTCGCCGGCCTTCTTCAGGAAGTCGGCGGCCGGAACATTGACTCCGAGATCGACGACTTCGAATCCGTTCGAGGACAGCATCGTTGAGACGAGGTTCTTGCCTATCTCGTGGATGTCGTCCTGGACCGTTCCAATGACGACCTTGCCGAGAGTCGCCCTGTGCTGTCCCTGTGGAACCGCTGGTTCCAGCACTGCCAGAGCCGCCTTCATGGCCTCCGCGCCCATCACCAGCTCGGGCAGGAAGATCTCTCCCTTGCCGAACCGCTCGCCCACAGTTTTGATTCCTTCCGCCAGACCCTGCTCGATGGCGACCAGCGGGTCAACGCCCTGGTCGACGACCTGCTTGGCGAGGTCGGCGATGGTCTCCATCTCGTAGTTAATCACAGCGTCCTTAAGCCGTGTCACGATTTCTTCCATTGGTGTATACCCCCTTGTTCTCCCTGGAACTCGGTTCCTTGGGATTCGGGCTCGAAAGGAAGGCCGCCTTTGCCACGGATTCTGGACTTCCTTCCGAATTGAACCCGCATACGCCGTTCCCTAATTAAGGTTTCTCCCCTCCTCATGGAAGGAGCGCCCGCGGCCAGGCGCGCCCCGGTCGCTTCAGTGCACATTGTTCCGGACATGTTTCAGCCGGGCTGCGTAGCGCTCGGTCTATATCCATCTCTTCATCTTGAAGTACACCAGCATCACAATCCCTATCCCGGTCATTGCCAGCAACAGGGCTGGATATGCGAATTCCCACCCCAGCTCGGGCATGTCCTGGAAGTTCATGCCGTACACGCCAGCGAGGAAGCTCAGAGGGATGAATATCGTTGCGATCATCGTGAGCACCTTCATGATCTCGTTCATCTTGTTGCTGACACTCGACAAGTAGATGTCGAGCATGCCCGAGACCATGTCACGCAGCGACTCCACGGTGTCGATTACCTGGATGGTGTGGTCGTAGACATCTTTCAGGTAGATCCGAGTCTCCTCTCGGATCAGCTCGCTGCCGCCTCTGTCGAGGGCGGCTATCACCTCTCTCAAAGGCCACACGGACCGTCTGAGAACGACCATGTCCCTCTTGAGCTGGTATATTTGGTGCAGGGTCTCCGGCGTTGGCTCGGCCACCAGGGATTCCTCGAGCGTCTCGGTCCTCGCACCCATGCCATCGAGGATCACGAAGTAATCGTCGACCACAGAGTCGATGATTGCGTAGGCGAGGTAGTCCACCCCCATGCGCCTCATCTTTCCCTTGTAATCCCTTATCCTCTTTCTTATGCTCTCGAACATATCGCCTTCGGATTCCTGGAAGGTTATGACGCAATTCGGCGTTACCAATAGGCTGACCTGTTCCATCCTGAACTCGTTCGCATCCGGCCGATGATACCCTATCCTCATGACGACGAAGAGGTATTCCTCGAAATCCTCGAGCTTTGGCCTCTGGTCGATGTTGAGTATGTCCTCCAGAATCAGAGGGTGAATGCCGAACGCCATGCCCACCTTCTCCAGGGTCGTCACATCATGCAGTCCGCATATGTTCAGCCAGGTCACTGTGGGCTTCTCCTTGACGGGGAAGCAGTCGTCGATATTCTCCACCTCCCTCTCCGAAAACGTCGATTCGTCGTATTCCATTACGGTTATGCGGGTCTTCTCCACCTTCCTTTCGCCGGTGAATACGAGCGTTCCCGGTGGAGCGCCCACCTTCTTTCTCAGGTGTTTCGGAGCCCTGAAGGCCGATCTGAAGGCCGAAGCGGGTTTCAGTTTCATTCCGAACCTCCTCCTATCCTGCTGTGCGCCTCTCACCCTAATCATGTTCGTATATGATGAACACTTGGCTCCCAGGTGGGAGCGATGGCTGGCACGCCATCCGTAGGAGGCTGTAGCTGGCTGGCTGACGAAACATTTTTCTGGAAGGAGGCGTTGTCTCGGGCCGAAGGAGGCAATCATGATGCCACGCGCAAATATGCCTGTTATTGAGCTGAAAGGAACTGAGAAGACCGTCAGGATAGGAGCTACGTACACCCCTGTAATCGTCGGTGAGAGGATCAACCCGACGAACAGGAAGGCTCTGATAGAGAAGCTCAAGGCTGGCGAGTTCGAAGTGCTGGAGGGCGAGGCGAAGAAGCAGGTCGAGAACGGAGCGGACATACTCGACATCAACGTCGGGGTGCCTGGTATAGACGAGAAGCACGCCATGCTCGAGGCGCTTAGAATCGTTCAGAGCGCGGTCGACGTGCCGTTGTGGATTGACACTTCTGACCCAGCAGTCCTCGCCGAAGCTCTGAAGGCCGTCAAGGGCAGACCCGGCATAAACTCGACCACAGGCGAGGAGAAGCGCATGGAAGCGGTTATACCGCTCGCGGCGGAATACGACGCTGCGCTTGTGGGTCTGACAATCGACGACGCGGGGATACCGACCACCACTGAGAAGAGGGTGGAGATAGCTGGCAAGATCATAGATCAGGCCGAGAAGGCGGGCATGGACCGAAAGAACATCATAATCGACTGCGTCGCCCTTGCGTGCGGAACATCGGAATCCGGCGCGAGAGCCACTCTTGATACCATCAGAACCGTGACGGAGAAGTACGGCGTGAACACCACACTCGGCCTCAGCAACGCCTCCTTCGGATTGCCGGCACGGCCAAAGCTGAACGCGGCGTTCATGCTGATGTGCGCGGGTGAAGGAATGACCTGCTTCATCGGCAATCCCAGCGATCCCGAAATGGGGTTCGCGCTCAGCGCATCGAAGCTGTTCTGGGGCGAGGACAAGTTCGCCATGGGATACCTGAAGTTCTACAGGAAGTGGCAGGGCGTGTTCGAGGCGGCAAAGAAGTAGCGCCATCTCTGTCCTGTGACGAGGATCCGCCTATCTTCTCCTGAGCTTCGGGTTCAGCACGTCGTCCAACGCGTATCCTACCAGGGAGAATGACAGCACCATTGCGAGGATGCACAGGCCCGGTGGAAGGATGTACCACCATGCGCCCTTATAGAACGCCCCGAACTGGTAGGCTCCTTCCAGCATCGTTCCCCAGCTGATTACGGTTGGGTCTCCCAGACCGAAGAAGTCCAGGAACGCCTCTGAGAATATTGCGAGGGAGATAAGCAGCACTGTGTTGGCGAAGATGAGGGGCATCACGTTGGGCATTATGTGTTTTATGATGATGTGGCTGTCATCCGCGCCGATCGCCTTAGCCCTCTCTATGAACTGGCGCTTCTTCACACTGAGAACCTGGGCTCTCACGATCCTGGCAGTCGAAGGCCAGCTTGTCAAGCCTATAACCACTATGATCCAGATGAACTCCCTTCCGAGTATTGCCATCATAACGATCATCAGAGGGAACCACGGCAGTACAAGGAAGAAGTCCGTCGCTCTCATGAGCGTCTCGTCGGCTAGTTTTCCAAAATAACCTGCTGCGAGACCTATGAACGCGCCAAGCAAAGCTGAGATTGCCGTCGCTACAAGCCCTACAAACAAGGAAGCCCTAGCTCCATACACTGTCAAGCTCCAAATGTCCTTGCCATTGTGGTCTGTCCCCAGTGGATGAAGAAGCCCGGTTTGAGGAGACGGCGTCATCGATGGCGGCAGCGGATTGACCCATTCCTCTTCGGAGGAATCGTCTGGGAATATGTTGGGCTCGAAGTTTACATGGCGATCCGGATCCTTGACCGTTGCGAGCCATGGCGCGAAAACTGCTATGAAAACGAAGATCCACAACACGGCGAATCCTGTCATGCCAATCTTGTTTGCTTTGAAGATACTCCACGTCTTCCTGAAGTTTCTCATATGAAGATGCAGCTTCTCGAGATCGGATTTCGTGAGCAGGGCTCTGTCCTTCCTGTATTTGACCAATGTCTGGCGAGCAAACACTACTATCAGTATCGTGGTCACTGACAACATGAGCCAGTTGCGCGACAGCCAGGTGACTTCCCTGTTCACCTGAACATACACCGTAGTACTGTTGGTCAGTCCGGAAGCGTCCGTCACGGTGAGGAGGATCTCGTGGTTACCGCTCTTGTTGAACCAGAACGGCGCTATCTCTCCATATAGAACGACGGCACGTCCGTCGTACTCGAATTCCCAAGTATAGTTCACTATGCGGGCATTGTCCGTGCTGTTGGCCGCGCTCAGATTAACGAGGGTTCCAACCTTCACGATTCTACTGAATGAACTTGCGATCGGAGGTTCTGTGTCCTCCTGCACGTAGTATGTGACATTGTCTGTGTCCCAGTGGCCCTCGGAGTCTGTCACATTCAGGGTTACGATGACTGTACCAGGAGTCCAGAAAGTGTAGTTGACGACGACGCCGAATAGCACCATAGGGCCTTCGTCGTCAAAGGTCCAGGTGTAGTTGACGATGCCAACATCATCTAATGAACTCGAGCCGTCGAACCTGACTATGGAGCCCACGTAGACCGTCGCGTTGACGCCGGCGTCCGCAACGGTTTCATTGTCGTCCTGCATGAAGAGAGCCACGGTTGCTCGTTCCGACATTGCGATTTCATCGCCACACTCAAGTGCTCGGTTTCCCGTCGATCCGTCCAACGAGATCGCCACTGCGCATACGAAGGGGAAGGAGAGCACCAGTAATGATAGAATGAGACCCTCAGCCGTGTCTCTGGGCGTGCCCTCACGAGCAAAGCGCCCAGGCCCATGTTGTTCAGTCGTTCTATGAGCATTCATCTGGAGTCACCTTCACATCTCCACTCGTGGGTCTAGGTAGAAGTAGATAACGTCTGAGATCGCGTTTGCTATCAGGACGGCGACGGCGAAGAGGAGGAACAATGCTTGAAGGAGCGCGTAGTCCTGATTCACAACCGCGTCCCACGTCATCAGGCCTAAGCCGTCGTATGAGAACACCATTTCCACCATTATTGTGCCACCAAGCACCCATGCTATGCCTATGGCCATAACCGTCACAACAGGGAGCATCGCGTTTCGCATTGCGTGATTGTCCAAAATCTGCTTGTTCGACAGGCCTTTCGCTCTGGCAGTCACAATGTAGTCCTCCGTGAGAACGTCCGTCAAGGAGTTCCTCATGATTATGGCGAACTCGGCCATGATTTCAAGCGTGAACACAATCAAAGGCAATACAAGATGATAGAGTCTGCTGAGGATCTTTTCCCCCATCGTGTCGATATCCGACTGTCCAAGGAACGGCAGCCATCCCTCGGATCCTTTTATTGGAAACCATTTGAGATAGCCGGCGAATATCATGAGCATGAAGAGCGCGAAGAGAAAAGTGGGCATGGAATAGAACGTCAACGATATGCTCATGCTAGCCGCGTCCGCATAGGTACCCCTTCTCCATGCGGCGAACTTGCCGACGTTTATGCCCAGAATGATTGCTAGCACGGTTCCCGTTCCCAGCAGGATTATTGTGTTCATCAGAGCGGGCGCCATCACGTCCGTGACGTCCGCGTATTTACGAAGGCCCGTGCTGATACCCCAATCGAGCGTGAAGACCTGTTTTATGTAGAGGAAGTACTGCTCCCAGAGAGGTTTGTTCAGGCCGAATGCCTCGCGTATGGCTTCTTTCAGCTCCTCATTGCCTGTTTTTGGAACCAGCACACTAGTCGGATCTCCAGGCATTATGCGGAACAGGAAAAAGTTGAAGGAGATGATTATTATGAAAGTAATGAATACATACACCGTCTTCCGAGCCAGGTACGCTCTCATGTTCACCATATGCTGTGTCTCCGTCAACTTGGACGTCTGTCGATCATCCGGGCACTGCTGTCTCCGTGTCTCTGTTTGAGATAGCGTCCGATCGGGCCTCGAAGCGTTCTTCTCAGGCGCCATATCAAGGAGTCTCGAGGCCCCCTTCATCGCGGGATCGGATCAGCGCTGAAAGAGGGCTACCTTCCCCGGAAGCTCCGATGTAGCATCATTCACCGAGCGGGCTTTTCCTCTCCTCCTTCTCGCCCTTCTTCTTGCTCCTCCTCTTCAACACGACAATTGCAGCAATAGCGGCGGCTACGACTCCAGCTCCCGCAGCCAAAGCCAACCAAGGAACCTCATCCTCGGTAGCGTCCTCCCCGGGGACAAGGTCGAAGTAGAGCGGGTTGCCTGACCAGAAGTTGTCGCAGCTCCTGGCAGGATGCGCCTCCCAGTCTCCCCATCCCGTGAAGGTGTCCGTTCTCCAAGCGTAGGTCGCTTCCGCGTAATTCAGCAGAATGAAGTACGCGTCCCTGTAGTGGATCCTCTGGCAATTGTCCACGTATATCTTGCGCTGCTCCTCATCGAACTCGCTTAGTTGTTTCGTAAAGTTTTCTTCGTACAAGGGGTTGTAATACATGTTGTCGCTCCATCCATTCCAGGATAGCTTCGATTGGACGAAGAGCTGGTAATTGGGATCGGAGTCCGAGCTCCAATACCACATGTATGTATCGTACGCGTAGCCGTAGATATAGGTACTCATCGCAGACTCGGTCATAATCGTATACTCTATGTCGATGCCAATGTCCGCAAATTCGGCCTGTATATAGGAGGCAACTTCCTTTTCCTCAGGGCATTCCTGCCTCACTGCGAGGCCATACTCCAACAGCGTCCCTTCGGGTACGAGCTCTTCTTGGACTGCATAACTGTCGGCGGTGCAGACCCTCACATCGGGTGATTCCGGGGTGAATCTGTATCCGCCTGCCTCAAGGAGATCTTCTGAGGCTTCCTTGTCGTACACATACAGCTCATCCGCCGTCGGTTCGTAATGCCACTCTTCCATTATCGGAGGAAGCATGGTCGTTGCGGGCTCTCCATATCCAAGGTAGAACTGGTTAACGACGTATTGCTTGTCTATCGCCATCGCCATTGCCTGGCGAATGACCGGGTCCAGCCTCGAGGGGTTGGGCCCGGCATTATTCGCATTTATCCCGAAATGCGTCCAGTAATAGGTGCATTTCTTCCCGTTGAAAGCGACAAGGTTCTTCAGCTGGCCGCTCTCCACCTTGCCCTTCAACGTATGGTATTCCTGCGGGGGAAGCGCAGCAACGTCGAGGTCTCCGATCTCGAGCGCAAGCGCCATAGCCGTGGCATCGTCAAAGAAATGCATCTCGATCCTGTCGAACTGTATCTCTGGGCTGCCTTCCTTCTCGTACTGCCAGAAATAATCGGGGTTTTTGACCATTGTCAACTTGTCTCCAGCAAGGAACTCCTGATAGATGTCATCAGTCACCATGAATGGACCCGTTCCTATCAAGCGCGGGTCGCTGTCTTCAAAGACTCCTTCCCATTCGAACGCTATCTGTGTGGGTGTCCAGTCTTCGAGCATGTGCTCAGGCAGTATTGGCAGCCAGATGTTCCGAGCATATGCCGCTGGCATAGGTTCCTCAGTGATCCTGTTGTAGTAGTGTACTCTGACCGTGTAGTCGTCCAAAGCTTCGGCATAGTCCATGTGATATGTGTACGGCTGATTCGCCCACATCGTCACGAAGTTCTCGCAGTTCAAGTTGATGGTGAAGACAACATCGTCAGCGGTGAAGCGCTCCCCATCGTGCCACTTAGCGTGCTCCGTGAATTCCATGATCCATGCCGAACCATACGGTTCGTAGTCCTCGTCTACGTACCAGTCTGTACACAGGTTGCCAACAACGTTCAGATCCTCGTCGACGACGTGTATGGAGTCATACACCAAACCGTAGAATATGTACGACGAGTCGATCTCTCCCACGTTCGGGTTCATGCTGTCGACTTTAGTCATGAACCCCATTCTCAGGATTGTCTCGTCCTCGGCCTCTCCGCGGACAACAAGCATATCGGTGGCGGCCGCTATTGGAATGGCCAACGCAACCGTTACGATAATCACTGTTCCGATTCTCAGCCCCTTCAGCCATCCACCCTGCAACGTCCAAACCCCCTGAAGTCTAGTGTTCCACTTAAGAACCCCGGTGTGAGCCAAGGTCCCAACGATCCAATCGGAATCATGACGGCATCAACTCCGCCATCCTCAGAGTATTTGCGGAGTCACCCACCCTGTGTTCCGTTTCGGATGAACACGGAGGAATTGAATGCCCCGTACCTTATAAGTATGTTACGATGTTTGCAATGTCTCCGCGGCGAATTAAGAAATTCTTCATGATGACCCCCGCCAATCCGAAGAACAATCCAGTAGGTCTTCCAGCATATGTCTGGTTTTCAAGGCGACTCTGCATTCGAGACGAGCAAGATCTCAGGCGGCTTCATGAGACATTATCTCCTGCCTTTCCCGATCTCCTGCGCTCCGTCCTTATCGCTTCCTGAGCTTCGGATTCAGCACGTCATCAAGAGCATAGCCGATGAGTGAGAACGACAGCACCATGGCGAGGATTGCCACGCTAGGAGGTACGTACCACCACCACGATCCCGCGTAGAAAGCGCCGAAATTGTAGGCCGCTTCGAGCATATTGCCCCAGCTGATTACTTGGGTATCCCCGAGGCCAAAGAAGCTGAGGAAGGCTTCTGAGAATATAGCGAGGGAGATCAGCAACACAGTGTTGGCGAATATGAGCGGCATCACGTTGGGCATTATGTGCTTGGATATGATGTGCGCGTCTCCCGCGCCGATGGCCCTCGCCCTCTCTATGAACTGTCGTTCCTTCACTGTCAGCACCTGTGACCTCACGATCCTGGCAGTCGAAGGCCAGCTTGTCAAGCCTATAACCACTATGATCCAGATGAACTCCCTTCCGAGTATTGCCATCATGACGATCATCAGGGGGAACCATGGCAGGACGAGGAAGAAGTCCGTCACCCTCATGAGTGTCTCGTCGGCAAGTCTTCCAAAGTAGCCCGCCGACAAACCGATAGCCGCGCCGAGTAACGCCGATATTGCAGTGGCGGCCAAACCGACTATCAATGACGCCCTTGCTCCATACATCGTCATGCTCCAGACGTCGTGGCCGAGATGGTCCGTTCCCAGGGGATGCACGAAACCGGTGAACTCGGACGGCGACAGCATCGGCGGTAGGGGGTTCACCCATTCGTCAGCTGGCTGGCTGGGTTCGAGGCTGCGGTTGTTGAGCGGGTCCTTCACTGTTGAAAGCCACGGTGCGAACACCGCCATGACGACGAAAGCCATGATCATGATGAATCCTCCGAACCCAAGACGATTCGCCTTGAATATCCTCCAAGTCTTCATGAAGTTCGTCCAGCTCAGATGCAGCTTCTCGATATCCTTCGGTGTTAGCAGAGTGTGGTCTCTGCGGTACTTGGAGATCACATAGTAGGCGACTGATAGCCCCACTGCCAAGGCGACGATTAGTCTCAGCCAGTGCTCCGAGAGCCAGGTCGGCGGATTTCTGATGGTGACGTATATGGTGGTGCTGTTTTCCAATCCTGAGAAGTCCCTTACTGTGAGGACGACCTCGTACACCCCGGTTCTATTGAACCAGAACGCCGCAGTGATGCCGTACAGCACCACCACCTCGTTGTCGTAGGTGAAAGCCCAAGTGAAGTTGGCGATGCCCGCGTTGTCAGTGGAATAGTTCGCGGTGAGCAACACTCTCTGTCCGACGGTAGCGGACCTGTTCGACGTTTCCGCAATCGGAGGTTCGATGTCCTCTAAGACGGTGACAGTCGTATCATCGGTGTCCCAGTTGCCTTCGGCGTCTGAGGCATTCAGCGTGATTACGAAGACACCAGCAGTCCAGAACGTGTAGTTGACGACTTCGCCGTACAGCACTACAGGGCCTTCGTCGTCAAAGGTCCAAGTGTAGTTGACAACTCCCACATCATCAGTCGAATCTGATCCGCTCAGTGCCACGGCCTGGCCAACAAACGACTCCTCAATCGAGGCCTCGGCTGATGCCACGGGGGCCGTCACGTCCTGGGCAAGAGTGAGCGACGAGATAGCTGTGTTGCCGCTCATCGTAAGCGGCTCCTGCTCGTCCAGCCCGCAACAACTCGGCACGGAGGTCAGCAGAAGAGTCGGTATAATCAGCGTCAGCAGTAATGCCCCGTTCCTGCCGTACCTTGAACGCCAAGGGGAGGGTGCTTCGGACGTCGCTGATCTGTGTGCAATCATCGATATCACTCTCAAATCCTCACCCTCGGGTCAAGGTATACGTAGGCAATATCAGCGATGAAGTTCGCGACGAGCACTGCGAGGGCCATCAGCAGGAACAGCGCCTGCAGCAGCGCGTAGTCCTGGGCGAGCACTGCATCCCAGGTCATGAGCCCCAGCCCCTCATAGGAGAAGACCATCTCGACCATAATCGTCCCTCCCAGTACCCAGCCAATGCTTATCGCCATGACAGTGACGACAGGAAGAAGGGCGTTTCTCATGGCATGGTCGTTCAGTATCTGCTTGTTTGACAATCCCTTTGCTCTCGCCGTGACGATGTAATCCTCAGTCAATACGTCGGTGAGGGAGTTTCTCATGATTATCGCAAACTCAGCCATGATCTCGAGCGTAAATGCGGTGAGCGGCAGAACCAGGTGATACAGTCTGCTGATCAGTTTCGCACCCAATCCCATGTCGTCGATGTCAACATCACCAGCGAATGGAAGATATCCCTCAGAACCCCTTATCGGAAACCATTCCAGATTCCCGGCAAATACCACCAACATGAATAGCGCAAACAAGAATGTAGGCATCGAGTAGAAGACGAGCGCCGCGCTCATCGTGATCGCGTCAGAAGGCTTTCCGCGTCTCCACGCGGCGAACTTGCCCAGATTCACGCCTATGATAATAGCCAGCACCGTGCCGGTGCCGAGGAGGATCACGGTATTCATCAGTGCTGGACGCATGATCTCCATAATGTCCGCATATTTACGCACCCCTGTCGAAATGCCCCAGTCAAGGGTGAAGACCTGGACGATGTAATCAACGTATTGATTTGCCAATGGTTTGTCGAGCGAGAAGTTCTCGTAGATGGCCTGTCTCAGCTCCGAATCCATCCCCGTTCTTGGTGCAAGAACGGCTGCCGGGTCACCCGGCATGATTCTGAAGAGGAAGAAATTGAAGGAGATTATAACCATGAGGGTGATGAAGACATACACTAGCTTGCGGATTATGTAGGCCCTCTTGCTCACCACGGTCTTTCCCGCTCCTCTTCTGTGTTCTCATTCATCCTTTCCGCACATTGGCCGAAAGGGGCCTTGGTTTGGCTTCCGAATCCCCGGGGCTCTCGAAAGGCGCCATCTCCTCTTCGGCGACTTTCCGGCGCTCGTCCAAAGCGTTTGTATGGCTCGAAGTCCTGTCCGGTCTCTTCCCTTCGAGCCATTTTGTGGTTTCTGTCTACTCCCCCAGAGGACTGCCTTCATCCTTCTCCTTCTTCTTGCCCTTCTTGCCCTTCATCTTCACGAGAACGACGGCGGCGACGACAGCTGCAACCACTATGGCCAGGCTCGCGCCTATCAGCAGCCACGGTATGGGCTCATCCCCTTCTCCGATGTACTTGAGGTCGAAGTACAGGGGATTGCCTGACCAGAAGTTGTCAACGCTGCGACCAGGATGAGCCTCCCAGTCGCCCCAACCCTCGAAGGTGTCCGTTCTCCAGGCGTAGGTCTGATCTACATACGCCAGTATTATGTAATACGCATCGAGGTAGTTGGCCCTCTGACAGTTGTCGACATATATCTTGCGCTGCTCCTCATCGAACTCCTGAACGGAAGCGAAGAAGTTCTCCTCGTAGACTTCATTGTAGTACATGTTGTCGTTCCAGCCGCTGTACGAAGGCGTTGCCTGGCAGAACAACTGATACATCGGGTCCACGTCTGCGCTCCAGTACCACATCATCGTATCATATGCGTAGCTGTAGACCTCGTTACCGAGAGCCGCCTCGGTCATCACGGTGTAGGTGATGTCAATTCCGATGTCTCCCCATTCGCCCTGCACGTACTGTGCTATGAGTCTCTCTTCCGGATACTCCTGTCGTATGGCCATCTCATACTCTAGCAGGGTTCCCTCGGGAACGAGTTCCTCAACAACCGCGTAGCTGTCAGCGGTGCAGACCCTCACATCGGGCGACTCCGGGGTATACCTGTATCCCCCCGCCTCAAGGAGGTCCTCTGCCGCTTCCTTGTCGTAAACGTACAGCTCATCCGCAGTCGGTTCGTAGTGCCACTTCTCGTTGACAGGCGGGATGAGCGTCGTACCCACCTCTGCGAAGCCGAGATAGTGATTGTTGATGATGTACTCCTTGTCGGTGGCCATCGCCATGGCCTGTCTGATAACGGGATCAAGTCTCGAGGGGTTCGGGCCCGCGTTGTTCGCATTGACGGCAATCTCCGTCCAGTACTGAGTGCACTTCGGGCTGTCATGTGCGACTATATCGTCGACCTCCCCGTTCTGAACCTTGCTCTTCATCGTCCTGTACTCGGGCGGCGGGAACTGGGCAACGTCCAGCTCTCCGTTCTCCAGTGCTATGGCCATAGCAGTGGCATCGTCGAAGAAGACCATCTCTATCTCATCGAACTCGATTACCCACTCACCAAGCGGCTCCTTCGTCCACTCCCAGTGGTAATTCGGATTCCTCTCGAGGGTTAGTTTGTTGCCGTCGAGCCACTCCTGGCGGATATCCTCCGTCGCCATGAATGGCCCGGTGCCGACTATGGGCGGCTCCGAGTCGTCAAAAGTGCCGTCCCAGTTGAAGCTGATGTAAGTGGCTGAGTGCTCCTCCAGCAGGTGTTGCGGCAGAGCATATATGCATATCATCTGTGCGTACGCCGCAGGCATCGGCTCGCCTGTGGCGCGATCGAAGAAGTGAATGCGGAAGGTGTCTTCATCGACTGCTTCGGCGTAATCCATGAAGTAGGCGTAAGGCTGGAATGCCCACATCGTGACGTAGTTCTGGCAGTTCAGATTCACGGTGTAGACGAAATCATCAACTGTGAGGTCCTCTCCGTCATGCCATTTGACATCCTGTGCTATATCCATCTCCCATACAGATCCATACGGCTCATAGCTTGGGTCAACTTCTGAACGCGTGACAAGGTTGCCGACGATGTTCATGTCCTCGTCGATGCACTGGAATGTGTCGTACACGAGCCCGTAGAAGACATAAGCTGCGTCCACTAGTCCCACATTCGGATTCATGCTGTCGACCTTCTGCATGAATCCTATCTTGAGCGTTCCTCCCTCACCTGCAGCTGCGGCGTTTCCCACGAAATTGTTGATTATGCCACTCACTGGAATCGCCAGCAACACCGCGACCAGAATCGAACTCCAAATTCTCATGTGTCCAAAACCTCGCAAACTCATGTCTCTTCCCCCGTCGATGCTATTGCCGGTTTGAGCCTTTCATGCGCTTCAAACCAAGTCCCATTCACGCAACTGGTTCTATCCTATCCAAGCTGTCTTACATGCAGGTGGACTCCTGCAAGGAATATCGCTCTTTGGATGGCAGGCTCTTGAATACTATCTGTTGTATAAGAACATTGTTGCATTGAACGCGAAGTTCAAGATATTCTTCGAACTGGCGCGCATTTTGTAAGAAGGATTACGACCAAGATACCTCTGGCATTCAAGATCGTTCTGCGGCGTCCCCCCTCCTTGTTGCCTCACCAAGTCATTTCTGGCTCCCGATGCATGATTGAAGACGTCTTGATCAAATCGCTTCAATCTCAGCTCAGGCTTTCTTGCTGCAAAGAGTAGGTTCAATGCCCGAGTTCGCTAAGTAAAGACAGATTGCCTTCCTCAGAAGATTCACCCTACCTGTCCTTCCACTCTATCGAGACCATGAATGGCGGTAGCCGAGTACGGCTTGGCGGTTATCGGCAATCACGGTCAGCCTCCTCCGCTCCTCAGATGTATTCGAGTCGTGGTTTGACGGAAGTGTATCGATTTCACTTGAGCAGGATCTCGAGGGCATTATCGGATGCACCCTATTCGTCACATCCTTGCAGTTGACATAGGGTGCAGAATACGCCAGAAGCTGCAGCACCGTCCAAGGTGATAGAAAGCGATTGCTCGGATGGGGGGCCAAGAATCTGCAAATTACTCATCTTGTTGGCGTCTCGACTGAACATAATTCGCTTTTTGAAGCCAGGTTTCGCGGAGATATCGTTCCATCAGTTTTTATAGAGGAAGTGCACTTACTGCTCTGTTTGCGACTTAAGCCTCAGTTCAGGGGGAAAAATAGTGTCAGAAAATAGTGGTCTGAGTGAGCAATCTGAACCAGAGCAAGTTGAGCCAGAGCAGGTCGTCGAGCCAGAGCCTGCTTCTGGTGCAGAGGCAGAACCGACAGAAGTTGAGCCAGTTTCACCGCCTAAGAAGGGTGACAAGAAGAAACTATGGATTGTGATAATCGCGATCATAGTCGCCGCAGCTCTGATCGGAACTACGCTCGCAGTGCTTGTTATGGGCAAGGAGCTGAAAGCGACGATTGAGCAGGATCCCGAAGGTGCCATTCCTGCGGGCACAGTAGTGACATTCTCGGTGAAGGTGGAATGGGGAAGTACAGACGTCACGGATGATGACGACACTGAATTGTCGTGGTCCGTGTCTCCGTCGTCTTTGGGATCGTTCGACAGAACGGCAGCCAAGGAGGTGGAGTTCGAGGCTGGGAGCGAAGCCGGCACTGGTACGGTTACATGCGAGGTGGAGTACGGCGACAAGACAAAGACCGCCACGCTCGACATAACTGTCTCGGCACCGACGCTGGACAGCGTGAGCATCAACCCGTCGACCAAGTATCTCGATATTGACGAGGAAAAGGCCTTCTACGCAGCGGCAATCAACTCCATTGGCGAACCGATGGAGGATGCGACCTTTGCCTGGAGCGTCTCAGACATGAGCTCGGCCGATTATACTATAAGCGGTACGACCGGCACGAGCGTGACATTCTCAGGATCCGTCAAAGGCCATGCTACTCTCACCGCTGTTGCGACTGTTGGGTCTGATACAGCTAGTGGTACCGCGGACATCTTTGTCGGTTACGACATCGACAGATCCGTTGACTACTACTGGGACGATATGTTCAACCATCCGATCGAGGAGTGGTACGATTGGAGGGCATCAGTCTCGAACGAGGAGTTCAGACTGAGCGACGAGTATCCATACCTGTACCTCTGGTCGGCATCGCCTCCAGGTAACATCTGGGTATACACATTCATGAGAATGGACGCTGACGCCAACAATCTGACAGAGATCAACATGAATGAAAACCCCGAGTTCCTGCCGTACTTCGGCGACCCCAGCGTCAGAGGTGGAAACGCCGAGCTTGATTGGTACTTGAACTACATCACGCATGAAGAGGGTGAAGCCAAGCTCGGAGATGCCGCAATGGGGTACTTCGACGGCTGGTATGTGGCTCTCAACGGCACTACCACGCTCGACGAGCA
>CP070748.1:225535-316895 GCA_020348345.1 Methanobacteriota archaeon
TTTCTGTTCACCTCTTGCGAGGCTGATGGCATTCGACTATGCGCTCTACCCGCCGACGATGAGAAATCGATCCGGCCGTTTGAGCTTGCTCCAGTGGGGAGTCGCCGTTTCATCAAATCCTCGAGAGATCTCATCCCCAAGGGAATCATCGCGTTATCCCGAGGCTGTGCCGTTTCTGTGCCCTTGCCAGGACTCTCGCCCTGCTGCTAGTGCAGCCCACCTTCTCATGGAGAGGGGACTTTCCTCAGCTGACCTACGAATTTGGTAGGTCTACCGTCAGCCATCCGCCTTCTCCTGGCAACTATGAAACTAAGCAGATTAAGTATAAAGGCGTTTGCCTGATCCCTGAATGCATAGCCTCAAAGCGGGCACGACACTGTGCGCACACCATGCTTTTCATGGTATCTCTGATGGTATTCTTCCGCAATGTAGAACTCAGAGGCTGGACGTATCTCAGTCGCGACAGGGCACCCTCCGCATACATTCTGATGGTTCAGCCGGTCTCGGGACAACAAGGCCTCTCTCCTTTGGTCTTCGTCGGTATAGAATATCACCGAGCGATACTGTGTTCCAACATCAGGGCCTTGTTGGTTCCTGGAGCAAGGGTCATGGATTCTCCAGAACACTTCCAGAAGCTCGTTATAAGATACTGCCGTCGGATCGAACACGACCCGTACGGATTCAGCGTGGCCGGTCTTTCCAGTACACACGTCTTTGTAGGAAGGGGCTGCCACGTGTCCGCCGCAGTATCCGACCGTGGTGTCAACAACGCCTTTGACCTTCCGGAACGCTGCCTCAATCCCCCAGAAACAGCCCGCAGCAAATACGGCTTCCTCTGTCATTTCGGTCCCCTCAATCAATGAGTGCCACCTCAACGCCGACTTCATTCCTCCGGAGAAAGCCTGGTATGAACGGAGGATTATAGCGCATCAAGAAAGGCGAGCCCACGGTCCGTATCCTACTCTGTCGCAGCAAGTCTAGCAACTCTGCCTCCTTGGTCGCTACCTGCTCCGGGCTTGCCCTGCCACGGAATCTCAGCACTGCTACAGCCCTCTTAGAGACATCGGTGATAGATATCCGTTTGTCTCTTGGCGATGGTAGTGTGCTTGCCTTCCGGCCGGAGGGCATGACGAACGAAAGCGACCCTACGGATGAGACAACAGGTGCGGTCATTGGCAGTCCTTCCGAAGGCACGGCTCCTGAGAGAACCGGGGCCGTCATGGCAATTCGGCTAGAGGAATCGTTGTCGCCGCTGATGTAATCGAAAAGAAGCCCAAAGGCTTCGTTATCGCTCATGCCCCTAACGGTTGCCAGCGCAATAGCGGGGTAATCTCTGAACTCTAAGCTTCCACTGCGGGTAGCAACAGAGTACTCGACGCGCTCTACCATATCTGTTGCGGATTATCCCGAGCGCCTGGTATTGCCCTTTCGCCGAATGCCCTATTGATTACGCAATCAAGACCAAGCATATTGAGCGAGCACACCCAATCGTTCGCCGCGGGGCTGGGTTGTTGAGAGGATATCACTGAAGAAGCCTTTGACCCTGAGTCTGCGTCTTCTTCACGGCAGAATCTCTGAGAGTGTCTCGGGAAGGATGAGGCTCTCCTTCCGCGTATGAACCCCTACGCATCCAGCAGGGGCAGACGCATGCAAAAGAGGAGGGACATATTGCACGAAGCGCTCCGATTCGGGCTGAGCCTTTGGCGCCAATCTCCTTGCGAGCTGAAGGCATATGAGGATAATCCGTTGCATCAATGCCGCTCGGACCTCGGTCCGAAAGGCTCATGCAGTCATAAGCCCTGTATCGCACGCCGAATTGGCTCAAGGGGGCTGGAAGATGAATGAGAAAGGGTTCCGGGCGTTTCTGACAGAGAGCGATAGAGTTCCCAAGAATCTGAGCCATGAAGCCGTGCTATTCAATATTGAGGCTGTTAGGGACTTCGAAGAGTATCTTAAAGGCAGAAGCGTGGAGCGCTCTGTCGAAGAGGCAGGTGAAGAAGATGTCGATGGATATGTGAGATTCCTAGCAGACAAAAGGCAAGCCACTGAGGAGCGGCTCATAGCATTATTCAGATATGCTCGCTTCGCGGCAAACAGGAAGGTCGAAATCGCAATCCTCAAGCTGCTTGACGGTGTATCCGTGCTCGATCAGCTATCGGAGACCACACGCCATCTTCTTGGCGATTCGAAGCACAAAGCGGTTCTTGACGGAATAGAACTTCCCAAGCTGGGTGACTCCTCTGAAAGCTGGCACGTCATCACTAGCAAGTTCATGAACCAGCTGGAGGCAAACGTCGACCAGGCCACCTGCGAGGAGATCCTGCTGACTGGACCTCATGCGGGCCCGCCCGAGTGGTACGAAGAGGAAAGACAGGCGTATCTCAGATCGAAGAACATCGACGAGTTCTTGAGGACCAGACATGAGATGGCCGTCGAGACGCTTACGAAGCATATGGAAGAAAACACACTCTTCTTCAACCAGGAAATCGATCAAGACGTGGTCGACTTTGTACGATCAAACCAAGAGATAATGGGTGGAATCAGAAAAGGCGAAATCATCTATGAGACCAAGATTCCCTATATGGCGCGGGAATATCTGCGAGAGAAGGACGAAACGATGAGGAGATATTACTATTGTCATTGCCCCTGGGTTCGGGAGGCAATAAGGACGGGGCACCGGATTTCGCCAACCTTCTGCTACTGCAGTGCCGGGTACCACAAGAAGCCTTGGGAGGTAATCCTGGGAAAACCTCTCAAAGCGGAGGTTCTGAGTTCCGTGCTGAAGGGGGACGACTTATGCAGGTTTGCCATCCGAATCCCCAAGTTGGCAAGTGTAAACCCGTAGCGATCCCTCGATTGTGAACTCGACATTCCAATACAAGTTTCCATTTGGCACGATTGGCAATGATACTGACCCGGGCTAAGCGCACGCTGTGCGATAAGTCTTTATTGCAGGTGATGCCCTTGAATAATCGACCTCGAAAGTGGTTCGAGGAGGGGGTGAAAGATGAGAGTATGCATCACAGCGGTGGCTCTTATAGCCATGATGCTCGCTTTGGCCACATCGGTTTCCGCCGGTCCTAAAGGAACATGGGGCAAGGGGGTATTGTCTGAAACTGTCGAATTCACGGCCAGCGATCCGGCGTTGTCCGGCTACATGTACTACTGCCCGGACTCCAATGAGTTCATCTTTGATTTCCATGGGTATGGATTCACTGAGGACGTCAGATACAGCCTGATATGCTACGAGGACGATCCCGCGGACTTCTTTGAGCTTGGATCCGGACGCATTTGCCAGAACTGCCCGACTGGAGACGGAATCCACATCAAGGAAGTGCTGACTTCGTGGCCCGGAATGAGCGAAGCCACGATTTGCCTAGTTGACAACAAGTCCACCGTCTACCTTACGTCGGCGGAGACTCTTGACCTCTCAGGCCCGAGTTAGAACACCAGACTTGGTCCGAAGAGCATTCGTCGGCTCGGTGGCTTTCCAAGAGATTGCCTGAGAACGCATTGAGATAGGTTGTCTGCTATCTTCCCCAAGCTCACAAAGGGGACGGGTATCAACGGCGCCTCCAGCTTCACCCAGTCATTTCTCTGTAGTTCTTGCAGATAATCGCTGCGCCTATGATCTTTGATATCGTCTCAATCCATCTGATCGTGGCTACATCGGGTATCTTACCAGCCCTGGTTCCCGCAATCTCTATCCAACCTATTATCTCGCTTCCTTTGCCGAAGATCAACACGTCGAGGTAGTCGCCTTCAATGCTATCAGTCAGCGACTTCCGCCTCGAGCCTAGGAGGACAGGGTGACTGTAGGTGTCCTCTTCGCCCGCGGCATACGGATTATCCTCTGCAAGGAACAGGATGCTTTGCCTGCCAAGCGTGGTCCCTTTGTACCGGCCGTCAGCGCGAAAATCATCGACAGTGTAGGTCAGGCGTCGAAGGGCCTGTTCGGCGTCCTCTCTGACACCCACTACGGACACGTATCGGAACAGCCCGTCCTTCTTGTTCTTCAGCCCGATGGTGACCTCCCTTATGCCCAATTGCTTCGAAATCGACGCTGCGGCATCATCAAGCATGAGCTGGAGGTCGATGTGGGGTTTCTCCAAATGGGTCAGTATTCCATTTATGACCTCCAAGCCTCTACTTGTCTGATCAGGGGCGCCGTATGAGTACTCGAATTTCCATTTCCTCGCGATGTCATGGTGATGTATGGAGGCGATTGGGGTCGTCTGCGCGAAGCGGGAATTGACCGCTTCACGAGCATGTCCACGAATGTGACTCGATCCCCTCTTCGAGTTCAGCTCCTCTGGCCGGCTGAATGGCTCACCGCAGGATTTGCATTTTGATGCGGTGTCATCATTGACCGCCCCGCATATAACGCATCTCACTCCAGCACCTTCCCCTCAAGGCTATTCATACATTATGATACTTGCCCAAGTGGCAATCGTCGTGCACGCTCTGAAGCACGCATTCCCGGTGGCCCACGTTTCGGCATACGCATCAGTCTCCATAGGCTTGATCCGGCAGCAAGACATCTCTGAGCCTTCCCTCAGCCCTGAGCTTGCTGCGGATATCATAGCACATATGGCATGCATCCGCGTAGCCGCTCTCCGCACGGACTGACAACTCTTCTGAAAGAGCTGCCGGGCCTCCTCTTATGAGCGGACCGATCAGAGGATGCTTCTCCGGAGATAGACTTGATATGATCGTCTTCAGGGGCGCCTTGCGCAGGTTCCCAATGCTTATTCCTTGACAGAAGAGCACGTTGCCGTAGGCATCGACATGCACTCTAGCTATGTTGGGGGGCTCTTCGGGACATGAGGTCAATGAAGAGCTTTGCCTGGGAGGCGCCTTGTCCGCGAGTTTGGCTGCCGCTCTGCCCCTGAAGAACACCTCGCCCGCATCATCGCTCGCCCCTTCGCCTCCCTCGCAGCTCTCCACTCGCTTGACGCTGAGCACGCCGACGTCGATGCCCAAGCGCTTGGCTGCGGTCGTAGCCGCTGCCACACGTCGCACGCTCTCCTCCTCTCCGTGATAATCGTCCGAGCTGAGGCTGAGATCAGATACGCCTAGGTCTGCCAGAGGTCTCAACCACAGCTCAGCATCATCCGACGTCTCGGCCCAGTAGGCGTTTGACACGATTCCGACCTCGAATCCGTGCTGCCTCGCAAGCTCAACCCCTTTCAGGAGGATGGGATAGAACAGGAAAGGCTCTCCGCCCTCGAAGTAGACGGAGTTCACTGTGTCTATCTCGGAGGCCTGCTCGATGGCTTCTGCCACGTGATGGGTGCTCATAGTGCCGGGTGCTTGTGGTCCGCTCCAAACGAAGCAATGATCGCACTCGCCGTCGCATTTGTAAGTCAGCAGTAGATGTACCGATTCCAAGTCGACTCCGTTGCCCGACACTCTCAATCACCACGTCACAGAGTATACGAGCTGACGTAATGCACTCCGGTATAAAACAGACTTGCTTATGGACATTCATGGAAGCCGCCCGACCCAGAGGTCATGGTTACTCGTCCGATTCAGCAGGTTTCTGAGGAACATCGCCTATGAGATGCATGTGCGGATATGCTATCCCAACACGCGGATCCTCCATGAACTTGCTCCAAATCAGCTCGGTAATCTCCGACTTGATCTTCCGCCTTTGTTCGACCGGGCAGAAGTACATCACGAAGACGTTTACGCCCGAGTCGGCGAGCTCCATCCTCAGCTCTGGCTCCCTGAGGAGCAGCTGATGCAGGTCGCGTATCTCGATCTTCCTCTTGTACCGTTCATAGTTCTGTTGCATCAGCTGACCGACCACCTTCTTCGCTGATTCAAGCATGTATTCCTTGGCGACCTCGATATCGCTTTCATAAGTCACCAAGTTCACTATCTCATCCCATATGAACGGGAAATCCTTCGTGTAGTTGTGTATTGGGTGCGTGAACACAAGGCTGTTCGGTATTGTCGCGATCCTGCCAGTGAAGGTATCGCCCCTCATCCATTCCCCGAACTCCCTCAGCTCGGTGTACATCGTAGTTATGTCTAGAACATAGCCTTTGGTTCCGCCAACCGCGACCCTGTCGCCAATGCGATAAAGGCGCCTGTACGATATCAACGCCCAGCCAATGACGTTGAGAAGAGGTTGTTGAAGAACGAAGGTCAACGCAGCGGCCACAAGCCCGAGCGACAAGACCATGGAGCCGGTCTCGCCAATCATGCTGACCGCAAGGATACTCAACACGAGTATCCAGATGGCATAGGTGATGAGTCTCCACATAGATCGCGATTGAGCGTGACTGCCGACCTTGGGAGTTGTGAGTCGGTCGAAGAGGCCGCCAAGATAATAGAGCAACACCCAAGTGACAGTGATGACCGTAGCCGCGAAGACAATCCTGTGAATATCTCCCGTCGGATCTTCGATTTCCACAAAGGAGAAGATATCTTGTTCGATTTCGATCAGAAGCACGGCCAGGATGATTATGACGAAGAATGCTGCTGCAACGCGGCCGATATGCCGCTCTCTCTCCTCGGAGTCGTCAGTCAACAGCGATAGCATGGGGCTACCGACGATTTATTCTTTGCGCGCGTCCACCACTCGTGGAAGGCGTTACGGATTCTTGATCTTGGCAGACAGCGCCCTCACAAATTCGTCTGCCTTGTCGATCTCCCCTTCATCTAGAGGGCCCTTCATGGACTTCACACGCAGCGACAGCCCGGGCGAGACGATCCTGACCCGTGAGTTTCTGGAGGCCATGTCTGACTCCATCTTCCGGACCGCCTTGCCGATGTCTTTGCCAATATATGTGTCAAAGAACGCCATCGACTTGCCTGACAGATCACTCTTGCTCATTGCCTTCATGAACTTCTTCACGGTCCTGGTAGGACCTCCTACGTGGTTTGGGGAGCCAATAAGAATCACGTCCGCCTGAGCTGAGCTCCCCGCATCAGCTTCGCTGATTCTGCTGACTTTCACTTCTCCAAAACCTGAATCCATAAGGCTCTTCGCAATTGCCTCGGCTACCTTCGCCGTGTTTCCAAACTTGGACTCGACCACTATCGATACCGTCGGCATAAACACCCACCAGCAGCCTTGTATGATTTCACCCTGAAAAAACCTTTCGATTACGGCATCCTATTTTGCGGCTCATCAGCATCTCTGTGAATTTCCCTTCGGAAGTATAATCCGCTCTGCCGTCGTTGGTGTTCCCATGAAGAAGGTCAACAAGAACGATGTCGAGGGTTCATCGCCTGACGGCACCAACGGCGTCGTTTTCAGACAGCTCGTTGCGGAGGACTTGGGCGCTCCCAACTTCTACATGAGAGCTTTCGACGTTGCTCCTGGAGGCAATACTCCGAAACACTCGCACGATTGGGAGCACGAAGTGTACGTGTTGAAGGGCTCCGGCAAGATTGTGCTCGACAATGGCGAGGAGCGGATCTCTGAAGGAGATGCGATCTTCGTATCCCCAAACGAGCTGCATCAATTCGTGAATGACAGCCCATCAGAACTGAGCATGATCTGTGTCATTCCAAAGCCTGGGAGAGAGATGTAGCCGCCTTCCAATCGCTACGGCACAAAGCTCCTGTAAAGAAACCCACCTGACAGGCATGCTCTGAACGCTTTGCCTCCGATTACCATATCGAACAAGATCAGCTCTGGCGATCGAGGGGTCGCGCCAATCCTGAAGGAGCCATCGGGCTGAGGGTGCATCGCCTCCTCCCCGCCCATGGGGTCGATCAACACGAGCTGACCCTCTCTGAGCACGATTCTGATATTGGGTTGCCACGGGTTGTGCGACCTGTAATGCCCAACGAAGCCAGACCACTCCTCCGGGGCCTGCGTTCGAGGAGGTCTCCGCTCAAAAGGCTCGAGAGTGTAGACTTCGGGTCCGCATGCAAAGCCAGTGACTCTGTCTCCTTCCCTCGTGAACTTGATTGCGTAGGGCAGGAAGGAGAGGTGATCGAGCAGGAAGTAATCCTCTTTCACGCCCTCGAGCACATACCTCTCGCCCTCGATTTCGGCGATGAGCAAACCTCCATCGACGGATATGTCCACCGTTCTGCTGCTTCCCTTGTAGGTACCAGCGAATTGTCCAGGGCTGATCGGCACATATGCATGGGGAGGTATACCCGCCTCTGGGAGTTCTTTGCCCTCGATTGCGGCTCTGACTGTCTGCATCGCATGCCTGACAATCTCGTCCGGACCTGCCAGGGAGTTGGTCAACGCGATCATCCCGACGCCGAGATCCATATCTAAGAGCAGCGACGACGTGAAGCCCACCATGCCTCCGGTGTGCCAGATGTAGAGATGGCCGCTGTTGTCCTCGATGTTGAGGCCATATCCATACGATTCCCCATGATAGCTGTCGTGAGGTACGATGTATCGCCCTGTCAAGAGCTCGAAGCTGTCTTCCGAAATGAGTCGTCCTTCAGGGCCTTGGCCTCTCCGCAGAAGCATCCTGATGTATGCTGCCATATCCTCAGGCACAGAGGATATTGAGCCATCAGCGCTGGTGCTCTCAGACCACACCGCGGGTGCGAGGGCCGACTTCCTTCCCGCAGGCCTGTCATCGTGCAGCCATCCATAGCCGATTGCGGTCGAGGGGCGCAGATCGTTAGTGATCGCCGCGAACGTCTGCGTCATCCCCAATGGCTCGACTACTCGTTTCGTGACCTCCTCTGCGCAGGGGCTGCCCGTAACAGCCTCCAGAACAAGCCCAAGTGCTTTGTAACCGGTGTTGGAGTAGTGAAAGAAGTCACCGGGAGGCGCACTCGCCTCGATTTCTCTCAGATACCATACCTCGCTTTCAGGAGCGAGAGTCGATTCGGATCCTATGGGTATGCCGGCCGTATGCGTCAGGAGATGGTGGAGCGTGATAGGAGCGTATTTGGACCTGATCTCAAACCACGGTAGGAATTCCTTGACTGGAGCATGAAGATCGAGCTTGCCCTGTTCCTTCAGCTGCAGCAATGCAATGCTTGTGAACGACTTGCCGATGGACCCTATCTGGAAGAGTGTGTCAGGAGTTACCTTCGCACCTGTCGATACATCCGCAACTCCCATCGCACTGCTTCGCAGAGTGCGGTCCCTGTCGGTCACGGCAACGCCCATTCCAGGGATGTTATCCGCCGCCATTCTTCTGGTATAATAGTCGTCGAGGCTCTCGAAGGCTTGCTTCAGATCGGCCACTGATATCACGTCTCCTCATTCGCTCGGACACATCCAATCGCATTCCCAGGGATTAAGATATTCTATGCCAGGATGCTCTGCAGACACTCCCTGAAGGTTTCGGTATGACGGTCGACCTCCTGCGCGGTCGTGGAGGGCGATATCAGAGCCATATTGTGAAATGGGGTCAATAGAATGCCACGGTTAAGCATCATGAGATGAAGCAGCTTTTCGAGCTCCGCATCCTTTGCGGCTTCGGCTTCCGTTCCATTCCTGGGTGGATTCTCGCGGAAGTGGTATTCGACCCTGACGCCCAAACGAGTGACGTGCCAAGGAACGCCGAAATCCGCGATTGCTGCGGCAACGCCATCCTCGAAGCGTCTCGCCAGGGGCAGCATCCTCTCGAACGCTTCCTCTGTTATCACCCCTTCGAAGGTAGCTCTCATCGCCGCCACGGCCAATGCGTTTCCGGAGAGGGTTCCCCCGAGGCCGCTCTCATCAGTTCCGTCATCGACAATCCTGTCCATCACAGCGTCAGCAACCTGCTGGCTCATGCCAAAAGCTGCCGCAGGCACTCCGCTTCCCACAGGCTTCCCTATGGTGACCATGTCAGGCGACAAGCCATGTGCGAGTGTGTAGCCTCCCGGCCCGCAGCAGATGGTATGCGTCTCGTCGATTATCAGAATCGTTCCCGTCTCCCGGGTCGCACGCCTGAGCGCATCGTGGTACCCTGGATCAGGCAGAATGATCCCGCGGTTTGTCATGGCAGGTTCACAAAGCACGCACGCCACGTCTCTGTCCGCAAGAGCCTCTTCCAAGGCTGGAACGTCGTTGAACTCAACGGCTTTGGTCGTCACGGAAGGATCGACCGGGGGTCCTACGTTGCCTCTTCTTGGAATCACCCTTCCGGCCCTCAGATCGACAAGCGTTTCATCGACCGTGCCGTGGTAGCATCCGTGCATCACGAGTACGGAATTCCTGCGAGTGACTTCTCGCGAAAGCCTGACGGAGAATCTGTTGGCGTCGGTCGCAGTCATCGCGACTTGCCAGTATGGCACGTTGAACCGCCTTGACAGCTCCTCCGAGACCCATATTGAATCTTCTGTCGGAAGCATCATCGTTATGCCCTTCGCGGCCTGCTCTCTCACCTTTTCAACGACGACCTCAGGGGAGTGTCCGAACATCGCGCCCGTGTCGCCAAGGCATAGATCCAGATACTCGTTGCCATCCACATCCTGAATCCACGAACCTTTCGCCTCTTTGGCAAAGACCGGAAAGGGGCCGGCCCATCGGACCATCCAGTTCATGGGCACTCCCGCCAAGAGCGATGATTTGGCTCTCTCAAAAAGTGCCTTTGACCGCGCGTGCTCTGAAACGAACTTCTCAGTCTCAATTCGAGTGAGCTCTCGCACTCGGTCCCTGCAGATCATCGCCTTATCCGTAAGCCTCATCAAACGTCGAGGGGTGCATCGCAGGGTGCCGTAGAAATACGCTTCGGATTGCCGTACTCCTCCAGGCGATGGATCTTGTTAAGGCGTCTGGGTCTAGGGCGATCCTGAGGTATCCATCTCTCTACTGGTCTACCTGCCTGCTTCCATCCTCTTCTCAGTCTCGGTCACAGCGCTTTCGAAGAGATCTATGCCCAAGTCCAGCTGCTCGCGGGAGATGATCAATGGAGGAGCAATTCGGAAGACGTTTCCGTACATGCCAGAGGTGATCATGAGCAGGCCCTTCCTCCACATGAGGCCCTGAATCTCGGGCACGAGTAGTGGGTCCTTGGTCTCTTTGTTTTTGACCATCTCAACGCCGATCATGAGCCCCTTTCCTCGGACATCCCCGATGATCTCGTGGTGGTCCTTCATCTCATTCAGCCTTTCAATGGCATGGGCGCCGAGGACGCGCGATCGCTCAGCGAGCCTCTCTTCGAGGATCTCCCTCACGTGCGCCATTCCCGATGCCATGCTCAACCCATTGCCGCCGAACGTTGAAGAATGCGAACCTGGGCGCCAGACGTTCATGATGTCCTTCTTGGCCACAATCGCGCCGAGTGGGACGCCTCCGCCAAGTGCCTTGCCGGTGATGAGTATGTCTGGAACTGTTTCCGTCGAATTGCACTCCCACACCTCGCCTGTGCGACCGAGGCCGCACTGTATCTCGTCAGCAACGAGAAGCATCCTTCTTTCGTCGCAGATTCGTCTCAACCTCGGCATGAACTCCTTCGGAGGGGCGATGTAACCTCCTTCGCCCTGAAGCGGCTCTACGATGACTGATGCCAGGCTGCCACTCGGGCCGCCGAACTCGAGTATGGCCTTCCGAAGGTAGTCGATGCACAGAAGGTCGCATGACGGATATTCCTGCCTGAACCAGCACCGATAACAGTAGGGATAAGGTGCGAAGAATACGCCCGATGGAAACGGGCCATGGCCGTACTTGAACTTGACCCTGCTCGAAAGCGCCAGCGCATTGCCGACTCTTCCGTGGTAGGAGCCCATGAACACGATGTGCTCGGAGCACTTGGTGTAATAACGGGAGAGCTTCACGGCGGCTTCCACGCCCTCAGCTCCGCTGTTCCCGAAGAAGGAACTCTCGAGCGCTCTCCCAGGAGATATCTCAGCCAGCAGCTCTGCGAACTCCGCCTCCTTGTCGAAATACGCGTCGTTGGCCATTGAGTGTATCAGATTCTCCGCCTGCTCCTTGATGGCGGCAATCACCTTGGGATTTGACCATCCTGCGTTCATGACTGATATCCCGGAGGAGAAATCCAGGTACACGTTGCCGTCCGCATCCATAACGGCGGATCCGGAAGCCTTCTTCATCGTGAATTGGAAGAGGCGATCGTAAGCATCCGACACATATCTTCTGTCCTTAGCTATTATCTCCTTGCTCTTGGGTCCAGGAGGTGACACTTTAAGGTCCGGAGCTCCTCTGGCCCATTCCTCAACCCAGTTAGGAAGACTCAGATCCACGGAAACCACATGCCCGCACTCGTAGACACAAAGGTCCACAACCGCGTTCCGGGTTACTGCGGGCAATCGATATTAAGATTGCTGGCGCTTGGCTCCTCCTTGATCACGAATTCTGGCAAGGATCTGCGCCCAGGAAGCATGAGAGGGATGTCTTGGTTGCCGTCGGAATCGGACAACCTCTCGGGAGCAGCGCAGAGCAAAGCTTCGCTGCGTGAAGGAAAAAGAAAAAAGAAGAGAGGGGGGGAGGAAGTTGTGATGTTATCTTGGGGCCTCAGACGCCTTATAAGCTTTCTTGTTGCGCCAGGGCCAATCACTTCGGACGTGGGAATGATTTAAATATTACCAGCACACCACTGGCCAATGTTCATTCATTAATGAGCAATAGTGTACGGATTCTCGTTCCTTTCGCACGCTTTCAGCTCGGCGATCCCTGGGCCACCACCCGCAGCACCTTGTAGAGCACTCGCGGCACCTCGTCAAACCCAGAGACCGAGTACATATGACCGCGCCCGTTCCTCGCAATGTTGTCACACGTCTGAGGCTGGCAATCATGACTCGCTGTCATCACAACGAAAAGGCGCTTGAACGAGGATGCCACGACGGAGGGGTCTTCTCCCACAGTATAGTTCCCATCAGTGACCAGGACCCCCACCCTGTTGGGCGTGGAAGCCTTCGACAACGCCTCGCTCCCTTCGCGAAGAGCCGCCTCTATGTTCGTGTACCCGCCGGCGCTGAACTCAAGGAGGCTGAGCACGAGTTCGTCAAGATTGAGCGTCTCGTCGAATCCCTTTATGGTCCTCGGCCTGTCGTTGAACGTGATCAGCTGGTACTTCACCATCTTAAGCCTGAATGCCAGCACTGCAATGGCAGCGGTCGCGATCGCCAGCTTGTCTCCGCTCATTGACAGGCTGGCGTCTAGCATCAGGACCACGGATAGATCCTTGGGCTCTCGCCTAGTAACAACGACGTCCGAAGGCTCAGCCTTCCGTTTCGCGATGATGTTCTCCAGAGTAGATTCGAGGTCGATCTCTCCGCGGTTGCCCACGGCGTACCCCTCTCTGACCAGCCTCATCGGCAGGCTGACGGGGCCGAGTAGCCTCAGTACTCTGCGAATCGTTGCGCTGATAGCGATTCTTCGGGCTAGTTCGAGTGCTGCCGGGTCCGAGAGACTGATCCTTATCTTGAGGTAGTTCTGGGCTATCTTCCATCCGATGTCGTCCCCTCCCAGAAGCGCGTCCTCGTGATGCGTCTCCAACAGCTTCGATACGTCGGCGATATCGATAATCCTTCTATCGCTGCCTCGCTTCGATGTCTCTGCGCGATTTCCCTCCGAACTCGCATTGTCCCCAGAGGAAGAACGTTTAAGCCCATTGCCCTCTGAGAAGCACTCGTCCACGATCTGGTCAATCACTTCATCAACAGTTGCGCGAGACTCCTCCCTGAGCTCGATGCGAGTGGGCAATGCGAGATGAGCTGCCCTCCTGATCCCGTCCTGAAGATCGAGCGACAACGATGTCCTGAGCTGTACCATGCTCATTGCCGCGCGGATGCTCGCACCCCTTCTTATGTTGGGGTGATTCCGAGTCCGCCTTGTTATCCATAATGAACATCGGAGAACTTCGTCGTCGGCAGAGGACAGTCGCCTTTTGAGAATCTCCATCTCCTCATCCACCGGTTGATAGTCGATCATGAGAAGCTCAAACCTGTCGGACAGAGCCTCGGACAATGCCGTCGTCGCGACGAATTCGCGCGGATTCTGAGTGGCTATGATCACAAACCCGTCCCTCGCGCTCACCTGCCCCACCTTGGGTATGTCGATGATGCCCTCGTCCATCGCCGGCAGGAGAATGTTCTGGACCCCCTCGGGCATGCGGTTCATCTCGTTGACGAACAATACGCCCCCATTCCTCATCGCTTCCGTCAACGGTCCGGGTATGAAAGCCTCCTCGACATATCCCTTCTCCAGTGTAACGGGAGGATCGAACCATCCGGACAGCTTCTGTTCAGTGTATCGTTCGTCGCCGTCCACTCGATAGACGGGACGATTCAAATGTGACGCGATCGCCGAGGCGAGCACCGTCTTGCCCACTCCGACAGGGCCTTCTATCATCAGATGCCTGTTTGCAGAGACGACCGCCAACCCCTTCAGGATCTCTGCCTCTCTGCCTACGATTCCTGAGATCCGTTTGATTTCCTGTACGCGTGTGTCTTCCGTCATCAGGACCCAACTAACCGCATACTGGAAGCCATATAATTAACGTTGGTCGAACGTCGCCCCAGATGCAAGGGTTTAACTCTCGAAGGCGGATATCCGATTGATAAAATGAAAGCGCATTTCACCGTGGACATGGAAGGAATGGCAGGCATAGCTCACGAGAACCAGGCGGACGTGAAGGGTCTCGATTTCCCCAGAATGCGCGAGCTTCTGACAAACGAAGTTCAGGCCGCCATCGAGGGAGCGAAGGCCGGGGGAGCCAAGGAGATAGTGATCTGCGACGCTCACGATACCGGAAGGAATCTGATACTAGAGAAGCTGGATGAGGATGTCATCGTCATCGAGGGGTCGGCGTATGAGCAAGGCATGATGGCAGGCATCTCGGACGATTTCGACGCTGCATTCCAAATCGGCTACCATTCCATGAGAGACACGCACGCCGGCACGATAGGTCACACCTACACCTACACAGTGGCGGAGCTGCGTCTGAACGGCGTCAAGGTGGGCGAGACGGGCCTGAGCGCAGCGATTGCAGGGCACTACGGGGTGCCCGTCGTGTTCGTATCAGGCGATCTGCACGCGGTGAGACAGGCGGAGTCCCTGATCCCGGATATCGTGGGAGTACCGACGAAGGAAGGAGTGGGGGTTTATGGTATCAAATCCCTCATGCCGAAGCGGGCCTGTGAGTTGATAAGGAAGGGAGCAGAAGAGGCAATGAAGAAAGCCGGAACAGCTAAACCATATGTCGTGGAACGTCCCGTCAAGATGGAAGCCATGTTCACCCGCACCATCATGGCTCAGTACGCCTCGCAGATGCCGCTCGTGGAACGGACCGGAGACAAATCCGTGGCATACGAGGCCAAAGACATGGTTGACGCGTTCTCCGTCTTCGAAGCGCTCACGATGATTGCGCATTCCGCTGGCGAAGAGGGCGAGCTCTAATCTGAACGGGTACAGGCGATGACTAATACCCTTCTGGACACGATGGTAATCCGACCTGTAAGAGATGATGAGGTCAGGGAAATGATCTCCCTCTGGTCAGAGGCGGGGTTACCCACCAAACCTGCGGGAAGAGACACCTTGGAGAACCTGCGTGTGCAATTGAACGCCGCCCCCGATTTGATTATTGGCGCGTTCGACGGAAGCAGGATGGTCGGCGTGATCATGGGAAGCGATGACGGGCGAAAGGGTTGGGTTAATCGCCTCGCAGTTGCACCAGATATGCGACGGACCGGTGTGGCAAAGACACTTTTGAATCGCTGTGAGGATGCGTTGAGATCAAGAGGACGGCAGATCATCTGCACCTTGATAGAAGAGTATAACGAAGCGTCCAAGGAGTTGTTCGTCTCGATGGGTTACAAGCGCGAGGATGACATCATATACTACACCAAAAGGGACGCGGATGATGTCTGATTAACTCAGCCAAGCTCGAAACCGGCAACGCCGAGGACGTCATCTGAACCTGAGGAATACCTCATGTCGCCGCGAATCATCAGCTTGACCCTCTCCGCCCTCCGGTATTTGTGGTGCCTGGCTATGATGCGGGGAACGAGCCGGTTTGAGGCGAACGGGGAGATATCGATCCGGCCTCCGCACGGAAACGAGCTCAAGACGGAATCGAGCAATGCAGCGCCATCCTCCCATCGACCAGTGTCGCAGTACCACGGGCCGATGTCGAATCCTATTGGCGTCCGCCTTCCGAGCACATAGCCGGCGAGATGGCCCGACCTCTCCAGCTTGAAACAGTGTTCCGGGAATTCCAGCAAGAGTCTCGCCATCAGCTCAGATCGATCGTCTCCAAATGCCATGCGATCACGGGCTGCAATCTCCGCCACATCGCCTTCGCGGGCGTTGGAGCACGTGGTCCGAAGTGCTCGTCTCTCACTATCCTTGAGCAAGATGCCAACCGCAATCAGTTCATATCCGCTATCTTCGAATCCGAATTGACGATACAGTCTACTGCCTTCCTCTGTTGCGTAGAGCATCGTTGAACGAACGCCGGAGGCATCAACGTCCTCCAGAAGGGCGGCGACAAGACCCTTTCCAACCTGACGGCCCCTGCTATCGCTCGACACGAGCAGATGGCCTATCATCGCTGTTCGCTCGTACCTCATGCTCGTGATGAATCCGCAAGGCTTCCTGCAATCTTCCCACACGTAGCTTCCGCCGGGGCTCAAAGAGAGCATGCGAGCCAGGTCTATTCTTGTGTGGCCCCATCTCTCGGCACGGATGAGGTCAACTGCGAAGCCGATGTCGCTCTCCATCATTCTTCTAGCGGCCAATACAGCGACCTCCTCGAATGCGCGGCATCAGCATAAGAATATTTGATAACCATGTCGTCAGGGGCCGCAGACTCGCGGCGAATCGGTTCAACATTGGCCCCGTCGAAAGAGGTCTCAAAATCCATCTAGCCCGCTCAATCTGGAGTCCTGGGTTTATAAGAAGAGCACAACGGGCGCCCGGCCTGAACCTTTCGACATGTTTTTATAAGCCGTCGCGAATACCAATTGACGGGATTGCACTCGAGAGTCAGACCATGCAACAATCGACCTACGGCGAGAAAGGCACAGCGAATTCCCTCCGCCAATCCGTCACGAACCTTCCAGAAGACCTTTCGTCAGTACTGAAGCTCATTGTTCGGGCCGAGTCCTTGGATATGGTGCTTGACAGGATAGCACATGCGATCGCATTGAACTTCGACATCAAATCGCTCACAATATGCCTTTACGATGACGAGAGCGGATTCTTCATACCAACCCAGATATACGGTTTTCCAGAGGACCAGACAAAAGCGATTGCCAAACACGCGTACACGCTCGAGCGCAAGAAGGATGATCTTGATGAGAAGTTCAGGATAAGCAGAGACTGCTACTACATCAAAGCGGAGCAGATAACGAAACTACACGACGACGATATCGATTACCTGAACGGAGTGCCGAAAAAAGCGGACGACGCCGAACCCGGAGATTGGCACGAACTAGATTACGTGAATCTGCTCATGAGGGACCGCCTTGGCAACATCATCGGATGGATTGAGATTAACGAACCATTGCATCATCAGGAATTATCACTGGAAACGATAGAGAGTATTCGACTGTTCTCAGATTTGGCAGCGATAGCAGTGGAGACTTCCAAGATGTCCGGCGAGGCGATCGCAGCTGTGAATGAATCGCAGAGTCAAATCTACCTGATCGTTCACGACATAGGAGATCTAATGGAACCGCTGGTGCAGCATCTGGACTCAGCACGTAAAGATCAGGATTCGGAGGATGCTATCTCATTGAATCTCGACAAAGCTTTGGCCATAGCCAGGCAGGTGAAGACGCTCACAAGAAACGTTCGCAGATTCACAGAAGCCAGACGAGACGATCGGGCGGAAAGACAATTGTACGATCTGAGGCAGGTTCTCGTTCGCTGTGTTTCCACCATCAAGGCTGATTTCCCGGAGAAGCAAGTGGCGATAGAGTTCGACTTCCCACCAGATAAGTGTATGATAATCGCGGACGACCTCATAGCAGACCTCTTCTCGGATCTCCTGGGAAGCGCAGTAAAGTACTGCGCTGACATCGAGGCCGAGATCGATGTAACCATATCGAGCAACCACGATTCCTGGATAATTCGCATCGATGATCATGGAATGGGGCTCACCGACAAGATGAAGAACGCAGCGTCCTCCCGCTTTCCTCAGAAGCCAGGCGACGAGAACGGCGGAGATCTGGAACTTCCAGTGGTGAGTCTTCTAGTGAATCGCTATCACGGTCTGGTCACAGTCAAGGACGGGGTGGCTGCTGATCACACCAAGGGCTCTTCGGTCGAAATCGCCCTTCCCAAAGCCCGAGACACCTGATAGCGATGGGAAAGACATAAGAGATATGGCATTGCTTCGCCGCTCATGGCTTCGCACCTGCCTAGTGATGGAATGATGAAGGCCATTGATGATTTCGAATCTATGAGGACGCTCGCGCTCGAATCGGGCCTTGATGACGGGGAATTCGATGGGACGGTCCGTGCCTATGGCTACTTTATCGGTAAAGAGCTTGCCGGATGCGTTGCGATGAAGCGTTCGAGAGGCACTTATTCGGTTGAATGGCTCGCAGTCAGAGCGCAGGACAGAGGTAAGGGCATTGGGAGGCTGCTTGTCGAGAAGGTCGCAGAAGACGCCAGGGAAGATGGCGCAGGACACCTGTGGGCTATTGCGAGGACGCCCGAGTTCTTCATGCATATGGGCTTCACATCAAGCTCACAAGAGATCTCACCCGTTCTGAGCTTCGAGAACTGCAGGAGATGCCCTCAGTTCAACAACACTTGCTCCCCGAAGATAGTGACTAAGGCCTTGTGACAAGCTACTGAAATCCCCGCGCTGACGCAATGTATATGTACGCACTTGCCCGTGGCTCCAATCAGAGGCGTGAGGTATGGCCGTAGGCTCGAAGAAGATACGTGCATGTGCCAGCAACATGGTAGAAACCTGTAACCTCCGACGTGGAGAGAACGTCATCGTCAAAGGGGGCGCGCACACCCAGGAACTGATGGAAGAGATTTCCCTGGAGTGTTACAGGAAGGGCGCACTACCCATTATGATGGTCACCTCGGACAGATACACGAAGGCGGTGTACGACGAGATACCAATCTCAACGTTAGAAAGATCCCCGAAACACTACATCGGAATGGTGGAGAATGCGGACACCTTGATAGCTATCGAGGAGATCGATGATCCCAGAGTGGCGGAGGCTTTTCCCCGAAGGAAGCTGGTTGCGAGACAGAGGGCGATGCTGCCAATCCTGGACATAGTCTATCACCCGAAGCGTGGGAAAAAGTGGCTCTATGCGGGATGGCCGACAAGAGCCGCCGCGAAGAGATATGGCATCTCGTTCGAGCAGTTCGAGAAGACAGTCATCGGCGGCATCTCCGTTCCACCAAAGGATCTAATGGTCGCAGGAAGGAGGATTGCCAGCAGATTCCGCAACGCGTCTTGGGTTCATGTCTGGGACGGCAAGGGAACGGATTTCCGGGTTAAGATTGATGGCAGGCGTGCGAACATCGATGATGGTTTCGTGAGCAAACAGGATTTCGACATAGGAGAAAGGGGAGCGAACCTCCCTGCAGGCGAACTCTTCTTCGCGCCTAGAGAGACTGTGGGTGAAGGAAGCATCTACTGTCCTGTAACACAGGACAGAATGTCAGGGAAGCTGATAAGGGATGTCCACCTCGAGTTCAGAAGAGGAAAGCTCCTGCTTGAGACCGCGGAAGCACGCGGCGACAAGGACCAGCTTGTAGCTAGCTTCGACGAGTGCGAGAAGATAGATAGTAAGAAATACAGCCCGGTGAGGACATTGCATCTTGCGGAACTCGGAATTGGCTTCAATCCGAAGATCAAGAAGGCAATCGGCTATGTGCTCACTGATGAGAAAGTCAGCGGGACGGTTCACCTGGCCTTCGGGCACAACAAGTCCTTTGGCGGCAGATCTGACTCGGTGATGCATTGGGATTTCGTAAGCGCGCCCGGAGTGAATATTGATGTCAAGAAGAAGGACGGACGAGTCGTATCGGTGATGACCGAGGGCAAGCTCGTCTAATGCAGCACGTAACTCATCGTCTTACAAGCTTTACGCCCATGGAACGCGCCTCCTCCAGTGCAACGGCCTTCCTGGGAGCTAGCTCAGGGTCATCGGTGTGCCCTAGAAGCACCTCACCGATGAACTCATAATCTATTGCGGCGAAGAATGCTCTAACGATATGACGCGCAGGGTCGAACACGATTTCCTTTGATGAGCCTGCGCACGCGACGAACAAACCCCTCGGCCTTTCTATACCCTCGTAGGCGCGTCTCTTCAAGACGAACCGCTCCACCCAGTAGCTCTGGCATCGGTCAATCATCGCCTTCGCCTGAGCAGTCACGCCCATGAAGAATATCGGTGAGGCCAGGGCTATGGCATCTACGTTCCTGATTCTCGAGTATATCTCACTCATTTCATCGGTTTCGTTGGCGCACTCAGCCAAGTCGTCGCATTTCCTGCACTCGATGCATGGATCGATCTTCAATCTGACGAGATCGAGGCGCTCCACTGCGGCGCCTTCATCCCTGGCGCCAGCAAGGACGGCTTCGAGAAGCTCAGCAGTATTGCCCTTGAGCCGAGGACTTCCCATGATTCCTAGGACTCTTGCGCTCACGTCCGGCAACACCTCTTAGCATTCGCCATTTGGGAGAACGCAGGAGAGATTATATGTAGCTTACTGGCTCGATCTCCGCAACTTTAAACTCCGACCTCCCGGATACGGATGCGGTTGTCATTGTGTTGTACAGGGACCTACAGGGCAAAGTTGCGGTTGTGACGGGAGGGGCATCAGGCATCGGCAAGGCGACGGCCGAACGGTTCCTGGAAGAGGGAGCAAAGGTAGCTATCGTAGATATCTCCGAGCAGCGTGGCCAGGAGGCTCTGGCCGATTTGAAGAGTGCGGGACATGACCCCCTCTTGGCGGCTGGCGATGTAACGAACGCTGCTGACGTTAATCGCGTGGTGAATGAGATAATCGATCATTTTGGACGCATAGACATCCTGTTCAGCAACGCGGGCATACTGATAGAAGGCACGATCGAGGAAGTCACCGAAGAAGAATGGGACCGTACCATGGCAGTTAATGTCAAAGGCGCGTTTCTGATGGCAAAGGAAGTCATACCCCATATGCTCAAGCAGGGAAAGGGCACGATTGTAAACAACGCTTCATGCAGCGGCTTGGTCGGCGACAGAGAAGCGATTGCATACAACACATCCAAGGCCGCTGTCGTCAATATGACGAGATGTCTTGCCCTCGATTATGCGTTGAAGAACATCCGCGTGAACTGTGTGTGCCCTGGTGAGATCGAAACGCCCATGTTCCTTCAGGAGGCTGCGACCAGGGGCATCTCACCGGACGAGCACAGGAAGGATATCTCGACGTACCACCCCATCGGCAGGTTGGGAAGACCCAAGGAAGTCGCCGATGCGGTTCTGTTCCTCGCGAGCGATGACTCGAGCTTCATCACTGGGACCGCCTTCTCGGTTGACGGAGGCTTCACGGCCCAGTAGTCAGTCTTGGTCCGAGCCGGATACATTGACCTCGGCACCGGTCTGAACCGACTTCAAAACCGTCGGATCTCCCTTGACGGAGCCCACTATGTTGCATGGGCTGTATGCCCTGGGCTTGTCATCAGTGCTAACAGGAGTACGACCGAAGAATATAGCCAGTGCGCTTCCGTCCGGCCAGAACGCGACCTCGCCGATCTCCATCTCCGCCCTGGCATCGCCCTCGATAGGAGACGATATCGGTGTTTCGAAGTACACTTCATCCCCCCATCTGTTCACGCTCGCCTTGAACGGTAACGCATTTCGGAGGCTCTTCAACGTTGGAGTGTCGTTGCTCCTCAGCTGCACTTCTATCTCAAGCCCGCTATCGAACTTCATCCTAAGACCTGGCATGATCCTGCACCCCCTGCTGCCTCTAGCGTGATGGCGTTAACAAGTCATTACTGTTTGCCGGCAGGGTGATGAATTCCACAGAAGTCCTCAGGATCGGGGGCGCCTTCTCCTCCCGAATAATCGACGCTTGGCTGCCTTGATCTTGAGCCTCTGTATGGTCTCAGTCGGGTTGAGCTTCTTCGGACATACCTCGACGCAATTGAAGATAGTATGACAGCGGTAGACGCCGTTCTCGCTCTCGATGATGTCGAGCCGCTCGTCCTTGGCGATATCTCTGGTGTCGGCGTAGAACCTGTATGCCTTCATCAGGGCGGCAGGACCCAGGTATTCCGAGTTCGTCCACGCGACTGTGCAAGAGCTCGTGCATGCACCGCACATTATGCAATCTATCGGTTCGTTTATCGGCTCCCGCTGTTTCGGCGTCTGTACGTACTCCTTCTCAGGATATGGCTCCTGACCAATCAGATACGGTTTGGTCTGCTTCATCCTGTCGAAAAAGTGCTCGTAATCCACCGCGAGGTCCTTCACAACCTTCTGGTGAGGCAGGGGGCTCAGCAAAAGCTCCTTCCTGCCCATGAACTGCCCGACCTGTGTCTCGCAGGCAAGCCTGATCTTGCCGCCGATAACCATCGCGCATGAGCCGCATACGCCAGCTCTGCAGCAGTACCTGAAGGACAGAGTTCCATCCTGGTGGTTGAGAATCTCGAACAGTGCGTCCAGCACTGTCATGCCAGCCTTGATATCTACTCTATAGCTCTGCCAATATGGTTGCCTGTCGACAGTCGGGTCGAACCTCTGTATCTTCACCAGCAGCTCTCCCTCTGTCATATCAGTACCTCCTAGCTTCGGGCTTGAAATTCCTGATTGTTACCGGGCTGTATTCTATCACCGCTCCCTCAGACGAGTATGTAGCTATGGTGTGCTTCAGGAACCGGTCGTCGTCACGTTCCTTGAAATCAAGACGGGAGTGCGCACCGCGACTCTCCTCCCTCTTCAGGGCGCCGGTCGTAATCGCCTCGGCCACGTCCAGCATTCCCTCCAGTTCGATCGCACGTATCAGGTCGACGTTGTAACGCATTCCCTTGTTCTGGACTGTCACACTCGAGTATCGCTCCTTCAGCTCACGGATCTTCTCGAGCCCTTCCTTCATGCCGTCGCCCTCTCGGAATATGCCGACCCTCCTGAACATCGACTCCCTCATCTCGTCTCTGATGTCCGAGTGGTTCTCCTCGCCTTTGCGAGACAGAAGCGACTCAATCCTTTCCTTCGTTTCCCCAAGAGATCGCATCACAGCCGCCTCGCCCTGCTTATCCTCATCCTTGGCGAGGACATACTCCGCCGCCACTGCCCCAGCCCTTTTGCCGAATACCACCGTGTCGAGCAGAGAGTTGCCTCCGAGCCTATTCGCTCCGTGGACGCTCACGCATCCGCATTCTCCTGCTGCGTACATGCCTTTGAACTTGGTTGCGCCATCGATGTCCGTATCGATGCCACCCATGGTATAGTGCTGGCCCGGCTGAATCGGCACCGGCTTCTCGATGGGATCGACGTCGACGAAGTTCATGGCGAGATCCCTGATCCCTGGAAGGCGTTCCAGTATCTTCTCACGCCCCAGATGCCTCAGATCAAGGTAGACATACTGGCTCTCAATTCCTCTTCCCTCGTTTATCTCCGTCTGGATCGAGCGAGAGACGATATCCCTCGGGCCAAGCTCCATCGCCTTGGGCGCGTACTTCGACATGAAGCGCTCGCCACTTGAGTTGATCAGATATCCCCCTTCGCCCCTGGCGCCTTCGGTCATCAGTATGTTCGTTCCGTAGAGGGACGTCGGATGGAACTGTATGAACTCCATGTCTTTGAGCGGAACGCCGCGTCTATACGCGGCGGCCTGAGCAGAACCCGTGCTTATCAGCGCGTTTGTGGAGCGGGCGTAGATCTGCCCGCTCCCACCCGATGCGAAGATGACCGCCTCAGACATGAACGGCTCGAGTTCCCCGGTCTTCATGTTCAGGCATATGACGCCTCTGCAATGCTCACCCTCAATGACGAGGTCCACCATAACGCGGTCTTCGTATAGCGGTATGTCGAGCTTGACCGAACGTTCCCAAAGCGTATGCAGCATGTAGAGTCCGGTCTTGTCCGCTGCGAAGCAGGTTCTCGGAAATCCAGCGCCTCCGAAGGGTCTCTGGGCAATCCTCCCATCGTCCGTCCTTGAGAACGGGCAGCCCCAATGCTCGATCTCATAGATGCACGGCCCGGCCTGAGACGTCATGAACTCAACGGCGTCCTGATCAGCAAGGAAGTCACTTCCCTTCGTCGTGTCGTAGGCATGCTTCTCCCACGAATCGTCCTTGCCAGCGGGGTTGTTTGCGAGTGGGGCGTTGACGCCTCCCTGTGCGGCTCCAGAGTGCGATCTCACAGGGTGCACCTGCGAGATAATGGCCGTGTCCGCCCGCGGAGCGCTTTCGACGGCCGCCCTGAGGCCGGCCAATCCACCGCCTATGACGAGAATCTTGTGATAGTACATCTGCCTAGCCTCCTGTTATGAAGGGGAACAGTATCACGATGCCCCAGAGGAGCGTGGCGATTCCGAGCGCCCAGAGTCCGACATCCACTGTCTTCTTGCGTTTTGCAAACATGTCGAAATCGAAAAGGACCGTCCTGAAACCGTTAAGTCCGTGCAGCAAGACCATCGCCAGCATACCGTAATCGACCACTATGTAGACCAGCTGATCGAGCCTGATGCTTACGTCTTCGAACGTTATCAATGCTTCATCGCCAGTGTGCGAGTCGAGGTCCATGAAATGGGCGACATATAGGTGAATGCCCAGAAGAAGCACCAGCAGCACTGCAGAGAGCCTCTGGACGAACCACGCCCAAGTGCCCGCGACCTTCGTTGTGGCGATTCGCTCTTCCGCCATGTCACGCACCTCCCGAAGGCACGAAGATGAGGTCCCAAATCGCCCAGATACCGCCTACGATCAGCACCGCAGCGATGGCCATGCATATCCAGAAGACGAGCTTCTGATGCCTAATGCCAAGGCCGAGGTCGAACATCACGACCCTGGCTCCGTTCATGGCGTGATATATCACGACGATCACCAAAAGGAAGTCCATCGCGACGAAGAGGGGTTGCGAAGTCACCTCCATCAGCGAGTTGAAGTCTCCCGAGCCGACTGACGCTGTCGAAAGGAACGACAGATGCAGGAACACATAGGCGACGAGAACAAGTCCGGTTATCCTATGCCCGACCCATGCCCACATGCCGGTCTTCATATTCGTCGGCCAGAACTCGGAATTCCTGCCGAACAACCATTTCAGACTACCGATCTTCATGCAAACACCCAGCGAATGACCATGCTAGCGAATCGCCCCGCCAGAACACCTTTGCCAGTAGGTGTAACCTGGTCTCGGGCCGCCCCGCCCCTAGACAAGTAAAATTGTACTTAAGTATATCTAATCGAACAATTGCTGGCGGATTCCATATCCGGCCCGCGAATTTCGATTCATGAATCGTTACCCTACGACCGAGTTCCGTCATTCTCGCTTAATCGACTGAAGACCAGGGCTTTCGCGAAGCGCCCCTTTCAGGCGGCTTGCCTGGTTCGTTGTTACAGGCATCGCATCTCCATCTGTCACTCGGTACGTCGTGAAACCTTGCCAGCATGGTGGGCATTACCTCTCGCTGTAGAATCATGCACCGGCGGGATTGGGTGCCACGAAGACGACTATCTGGACTTGCCGAGGAACCGTTTCCAGAGATAGTTGCGAATCTACTGCCTTTTCAAGAGAGAGCGTTCGCCTCCTCTCAGGCAATGTCAGAATCTGCACAGGCCATGGATTTGGTCATCGTCTCAGCAAGAATGATAAGGGATGGTGTGAGATTAGCGTCCGTGAGAAAACAGGCTGGACGCCTGCCAAAGGGTTTGAGAGCTTCAGCTCTTTCAGTTGGAAGAGCCTTGCCTATCTCGCTTTGGCAATCACAGTGCTTGTTGTCGTCCTCGGGCTCCTTGAACTCCTCATGTGATGATGAAGGGCGAACTCGTCTCCTCCACCCTCATGGCCTTCTACACACCTTAGAAGGCCCGTATCAGTCGATCTGTCCCTGGATTCTCCACCTTCCGCCTCGCGACAAGGGTGAGATGCCTTTGGTGGCGTATAGGAGCGAAACCAAGGCTACTTCGAAGGAATATCGCCGTCCTCTCTGTTATCGAAACGATTGAAGGCGAAGTCCCGTGATAGCAACTTAGGGAATGGATACTTAAGCCACCGAAAACAATGTTAATGTGTGTTCCGCGATTCAGTGTTCGCTCGATGGACGCTGCTGTCCGCCTGGCGGGGGATGAATGAACGACTGCAGCGACAGTATACCAGAGGGCGCAGGTTCAGAAAGAGGACCGGTGTCAAGCGTCGAGGACGCGCAGGATGAGTTCTGGCCCTGATTCCCCGAAACCGACCCTTTTAGACGACCTGCCAGACTTCGCCTGATGGACAATTAATGTCGAATGCGTAGTGCAGCTGGCCAGTCATGCAGCAGGATGAGGTCAATCAGGAAGGATTGAGATCGGAGCTAAACCTCTTTCTAGTAATTCAGAATGAGTAGCCTGCACTCCTTGCACCGGAATCCAGCGAACTTGATGCTTCCCGCGGCGTCCCACCAACGAGCTAGCTTCTCACCCTCAACCTGCCACGGGTCAGAAAGATAAAGAGGCGCCCACCTGGCAATTCTGATGAATCCGTGGGGAGTATTCAAGAATCCTGGTTCCATCTCTTTCCAACAGCGTGGACACGGATTGACTGGCTTTTCAATACGATTGTTAGGCTCATTCGAAGCGGCCACTGCATATTCCTCCAGTCTGTTACACGAGACGAGGGATAAGGAGCTTTCTATGGCTTGCTGTTGATGCGAGGGCCGTCTTCATCCGCCATTCCGCCCCTATGGTCTTTTCTCACGACGGATATCCATAGACGCCCTTAAAGCCTCTACAACAAATGACATACTCATGGGAATTCCGTCACCCCCTCCGCTGCCAGTTCGAGCATTGACGGCATTAAGGCGCGATGCGAATACCAGGCAGGCGTTCTACGGGAGCGGGGTTCGCAAACTAAGCTGGAAGGGCATTGTCGTCCTCATATTGGTCGCCATTGCATCGATAGTTCTCGTTGACCACTTACGGTCATGGTGAGCATCTTCATGAGTTGACAGCCGAGGATTCTCGCCTATTGCCATAAGGCCTTTTGCACGCCTCAGAAGGCCCATGTTCGTCGATTTGTCCCTGGGCTTTCCACCTTACGCCTCTCGGTAAGGGTAAGATGCCTCTGAGAGGGTATAGGGGTCGAAACCAAGGTTATTTTGAGGAAAGATGGGCGTTTAACGCGATGCTACTATGCGGTCACCGATATGGAGTATTCAAGCTCGCAGTCGATCTCGTCCAGACCATCGTCACTCCCGTCATAGGACCAACTTGCATCGAATGGAGCCCATACAGTATGGATATAGCTAGACCATGCCGATTCCGGGCAGTAGTCGATAACCTCAGTGGTAAACACATCAACGTCGTAGACAGAAATCCAGAATCTGATGCAAGGAGTACCGTCATAGAGGTCAACGACCACTGAGTACGGCGAATCCAACAATTCCTTCTCTTCGAAGACACTGCTTGTATACGTAAAGTCCCAGGTGTCATCACAGTCGATGTCCACTCTTATGGCGAAACATGGATCTCCATAGCCCACGAAGTCCGCAGTCCCGTCGCCTTGGTATCTGTCTATCGAGATTTCGACCTTGCCGTTTCCGTTGTCGTAGAAGTCGGCGTTGTCACCAACACCATCCGAATCCGTATCCTTCCATTCAGTCGGGTCATCAGGGAACGCGTCAGGATTTATCCCGTTGGGGTTGTCTCCGTAACCATCGCCATCCCTGTCTGCCCATTGTGTTGGGTCCGTTGGGAATGCATCTGAATTATCACCGACCCCGTCAAGGTCGCTGTCAAACCACTCTGAAGGATCATTCGGGAACGCATCACCGTTATCCCCGTATCCATCTCCGTCTGTATCCTCCCATTCTTCAGGGTCGATTGGGAACTCATCGCCGTTGTCGCCGACCCCGTCATCATCCGTGTCAAGCCATTCTTCGGGGTCATTCGGGAACGCATCACCGTTATCCCCATATCCATCTCCGTCGGTGTCCTTCCATTCATCGGGGTTCTCTGGGAACTCGTCACCGTTGTCACCGTAGCCATCCCCGTCGGTGTCTTCCCATTCATCGGAGTCATCAGGGAATTCATCGCTGTTATCGCCAACGCCATCTTCATCACTGTCTAGCCATTCCCCATCGTCTTCAGGAAAGCAATCGCAGTTGTCTCCATAACCGTCTTCATCTGTGTCCGTGGTCTCCGTGGCATCATTTGGAAACGCGTCTGCATTGTCACCACAGCCGTCGTCATCTGAATCACACCATTCATCAGGATCGTCTGGAAACTCGTCGTCGCTATCAGCTACCCCATCTCCATCAGCATCGTGTATTGAAGCAAGTGGCGAGTATTTCGGGCTTAGCATCAACGCCAGCAATAGGACGACCACAATCACAATTGCTATGACCGCAGTAATCACGATTCGCTTGGGCCCCTTACGCTGCACGGTCTCCGCTTCTGGTCTCTCACCTTGACTATCCTCGACTTGACTAGGTTCCTCCGATATCGCCATTTCCCCCGTTTCCGAATCGCCTCATGCGCCTTAAGGGCTTCTGTGCGCCGTTTCTGTCGGTGGCCGTTCACCGAACTAGCGTAAGGCAGGGCAATGACGCCTTTGAGAGCACTTCGCGTAACGGCCATCGAAAAGAACGCGTTTTAGGGTGCAGTCGGCGGACTCTGCTAGGCTCGAAGTCATTCGGGCAATGCAGGGCCACGCTCCGAATCTCAATTCCCCGAAATTGACCGTGTCAGACGGCTTGCCTGGCTACGCCTGATGGACAATTAATGTCAAGTACTCACAGACAGATATCGATTGCCATGACGGAGGAAGCGAAGTACCAGTGCAACATATGCGGTTACGTCTACGATCCCGAGGTGGGGGATCCCTCACAGTCGGTGGAGCCTGGAACACCGTTCGAGCGGCTCCCGGATGACTGGACCTGTCCGGAATGTGGTGCTGGCAAAGAAGAATTCACAATGCTGTAGACACGCGACTATAAGGTCGGCTCAGATCAGGAGTGACTGCATGATTCTCCGCGTGGCTCTGATCGGCTTCGGCAATGTCGGGCAGGAATTTGCACGCTTGCTGATGAGGAAGAGGGACTGGCTCGTATCCTCCAAGGGGTTGGACATCGAGGTCAGAGGGATTGCAACCCGCTCGAAGGGAGCCCTGATATCGCAGAGAGACATCGACCTGCAGAAGGCGTTGGATGTGCTCGAATCCCATGGCAACCTGAGAGAATATGGGGACGAGTCGGTCGAGATGACCCCCTTCGAGATGATCGACAATTGCGACGCTGACGTTGTGGTGGAGATATCACCCCTGAACGTGTCAACCGGACAGCCCGCAATCGACCATATCTCGTACGCACTCCAATCGAAGATGCATGTGATAACAGCGAACAAGGGCCCCATCGCCCTCGCATACGACCAGCTCGAGTCGCTCGCCAAGTCGAGGGATGACAAACTTCGGTTCGAAGGAACGGTGATGGACGGCACGCCCGTCTTCAATCTCGTGGAGAAGACCATGCAGGGATGCGAGATACTTCGCATTGAGGGAATACTGAACAGTACCTCTAACTACGTGATGACCGAGATGGCCAAAGGCCGCTCTCTCGAGGATGCGGTGAAGGAGACACAAAGAAAGGGTATCACGGAGGCTGATCCATCTCTCGATCTGGATGGATGGGATGCGGCTGCGAAGATAACAGCCCTGGCTAACGTGCTCATGAATGCAGGATCAACGCCTCAGAAGGTTGACAGGAAGGGCATTCGAGGTCTGAAATCCGAGGATTTCGAAATCGCGGCAAGGAACGGTAAGAAGCTCAAGCTGGTTGCCAGAGCGGAAATGGCCGACTCCGAGATAAGAACCTCAGTCGCGGTCGAGGAGATTACCACAGATAGCCCGTTCTGGTCAGTGGATGGCACTTCAGGCGCAGTGACGATCTCCACCGATCTCATGGGGGATATCACGATTCTCGAAACGAATCCTCAGGTGACACAGACCGCCTACGCTATACTGTCCGACCTCCTGCTGATTGTCGAGTGGATGAGGAGCAACGAGTAGCAATGGAAGCGTCACATGACCTCTAAGCTGAACTCGGGCGCGTCGAAGTAGAAGCCAGAACGTGACCGGTTATCGTACTCCGCTTTGAGTATCGTCAGATGCCCTGCCTCCTCGCCGACAAGCCAGTTGAATACCTCCTTGGCCTTGGCCCCCTTAACCTCCGCACCGGCCTTTCGATAGTACTCTATGGACCGCCTCTCGATCTCCATCCCGAATTGAACGACCTCCAGCTCACCCGCTTTGGGATCTATCTCGTAGCCATCACGCTCGCGCGTTCCAAAGACCGATACCTTGGGCACTGCCTCGCGCGAACGCTTTACGGTTGAGGGCGATGTCCAATCGCTGCCGGACTCCAGCCGCTTCAGCTGCTCTTCAAGGACCTCTATGTGCCTATCCTCTTGCCGTGCCAATGCCAAGTACATGTCTCTGGTGCTGGTATGCTTCACCCGTTCCGCCATCTCGGAGAAGAACTTCCTTCCGTCGATCTCCATCTCGATGGCGTTGCGAAGAATCTCAACCTGCTCACTTCTGGCGAAGACCACGCTATTACCCAATAATATGAGCGGCGATGGCCGATTTATTATTTTTGCGAGATTTCCTTCGGAATCAGGGAATATCTCTTTGTCGGGCTCCGACGATAGTATTTATAAGGAGAGGGATAAAGGAGATGTTCGTGAGGTGCCCTGGCGCTAATTTAATGCTTGAGCCCATTCCAGAGCCAGTCTTATGCCCTCACTGCCTCCAGGAAGTGGAGATGTTCACCAACGAAGTGAGCTACAGGTGCTGCCACTGTGGGGGAGTGATTGTGCGCGACAAGCGACCCACCTGCTTCGATTGGTGCGAATACGCGGATAAATGCGCCAAGGAGCTGGGCATCGATCTGAACAGGAGCGACATATCGCCATAGGGCTGAACGGACCGGCCGGCCTCTTCTCGCGCGCTCATCTTTCATTGAGCGGTCAGTCCGCCGTCAATCGACAGGGCTGCGCCCGTGACGAAGGATGCCTCGTCAGATACCAAGAATAGAACCGCTCTGGCCACTTCCTCAGGCCGTCCAATTCGCCCTATAGGATGATCCTCGTTCATCAGTCTGACGTACTCTTCCTTATTGGATGCCGTCGCTATCTCCTGCGCTACCATCGGTGTATCAATGACGCCCGGGTTCACGCAGTTCACTCTGATATTCATCTTCGCATAATCCAGAGCCATGGCCTTCGTCATGACTGTGACCCCGCCCTTCGAGGCGCAGTACGCCGCACACAGTTTGTTTCCCACAAGGCCCGCGTCCGACGAGTTATTGACAATGACCCCTCCGCCCTGTCGTTTCATATGCTCAATCGCGTGCTTCGACACTAGAAAGGTTCCCTTGAGGTTGATGTCGATGACTCGGTCCCATTCCTCTTCGCTGGTTTCTTCAGCTGCTTTTTCCAGGTACACGCCAGCGTTGTTGAACAGTATATCTATCCTTCCAAACCGCTCGACTGTTTCCTGAACCATTCGCCTGGCATCTTCATCATTCGACACATCACCCTGAACGAACAGAATGTCACCCTTGCTCCTCAGCCTGCTCTCGGCCGCAGCGCCCTTTTCAGAGGATCTTCCTGATATCACTACCTTCGCTCCTTCGACAAGAAAGATATCGGCTGTGGCGTAACCCATACCTTCCGACCCACCGGTTATGAGAGCTACCCTGTCCTTCAGCTTCATATTGACCGCCCCATGTATCAACATCGTGTCGAAAAAGGTTGCCACAGGCCATCACCGTTGAATGCTGAGGCAGGGCAGGATCAGCTCGAGGATGCCATAGGGAGAGCCACTCTGAAGATGCTGCCTTTGGAATGCTCACCAGGAACCCTGTCTTCCACCCATACCATGCCATGATACGCTTCAACTATGGTCCGCACAATCGACAGGCCCAATCCAAGAGCGGGCGGTCCCTGATCACCATCGCTGAATCTCCCAAAGACGACATTCTTCTTCGAATCGGGTATGCCTATGCCGTTGTCCGCGACTGACACGCACCAGTATCGGCGATAGTCCACGAAGAACTCGCCGACGCTCACATCGATGGATATCTTCTCGTGCGGATCGTATTGAGCGGCGTTCTCGATGATATTCACGAATATCTCGTTCACAAGCTCGTTTCCGGAGACGTAGAATTGCCTGCTCTCAAGGTCGAGGTTCACTGTCAGGTTCTTATCTGCAGATGCTCTCATGACCTCGGCAACGCTCTCCTTGAGCACGTCTCCCAGGTCCACCGGGCCCAGGTTCTTCCCGCCCTCCTCCTCGATTGTCGTGAGGCGGTCGGCACGCTGAATCAGCTCGCTAATGCCCCAAGCAGCATCCGCCGCTCGCTCCAGATATGCGACGGCCTTCCCCGGGTCCACGTCGGTCGAGAGTGCCATGTGCAGATAGCTTGTCACTGCCTGATTGTAGTTGTTGATGTCATGGGCGATGATGTCGCTGAGGAATCTAGTTCTCTGAGCCACCTCTACCTGCTTCTGATAGATCTTGGCGTTCTCTATCGCGACACCCGCCAATTCAGCGAATATCCTCAACGCTTCAATCGTCTCCTGATCCATCACCCTCTGTGACTCAGGCTCTTCGATCTCGATGAATCCTCTCAAACCGCCATCCCGCTCTGTGAAGACTATCTTGAGATAGTCTAGCTCGTGCCAACTTGAGTTGTCATCCCTCGGCTTGGTTATGGCCTTCAAATCGAAGTAGAGCGGTTCCTCCGCCTTGACGAACTCCTCCGGACCCGGTCTTACGAAGTACACATCCTCCGCCACCTTGTACTTCTCGTCCATGTCCTTGCAGACCGTTTCCTGACTATAGGTTATGCCCTTGATCTTCTCTGCACGCTCTCCCTCGTATCCGTACGCAGCGCGTACGCGGAATATCTGCTCGCTCTCATCCAACACGCAGATGATGAGGGCGCGGATGGAAAACAGCTCGGCGACGGTCGTGGCAATCTTCTGAAGGACGGAATCCAAGTTCTCGACGGACATCACATCGCCGAGAACGCCAAGCATCTCGCCTGAAAATCGAACCGGGCTCGAACGCTCGTCCGCCTTCCGTTTCTGCTTCGACCCTCGCTGTTGATTCCGCATCGTGCATCCCTGGACCGCTGTCTGTATCGGAGCAACGTTTGAGAAATACTCCGGCCTATTAGAACTTATGGCGAAACTGCACGTTCCGATACGGCATGGCCTTGTTCGCGTCAGATCATTATGGTAGAGAGGGAAATGACCCGTCTGCCGGGCATTTGCCCGAAACAAACCTAAATACGATGACGCGAATTCGAAGAAGGGGGTAAGAGATGCCCGAGGAAACACATATCGGCACAGTCATGCAGTTCTTTGCCAAGCCTTCAGTTGCTGCGATCGAGATCACATCAGGCGAAATCGCCATCGGCGACACTTTGCACATAGTCGGCGCTACAACCAACTTCGAGCAGAAGGTCGATTCGATGGAGATCGACCGGAAGCCAGTTCCGAGCGCTACTGTGGGACAGGCAGTAGGTGTGAAAGTACGAGAAAGGGTGCGCCCGCACGATAAGGTATTCAAGATAGAGGCGTGAGGGGCGAGCCCAGTTCGGAACTCGGATCCGATGAAGCCTTCGATCATTGTACACGGAGGGGCTTGGGACATACCGGAGGGTCTGGCCGAGTCGAACGTGAAAGGCTGCGAACACGCAGCGCACAAAGGTTTCGAGGAGCTTGAAGGAGGCGCTTCCGCCTTGGATGCGGTTGTCGAATCGGTAGCCGCGATGGAAGACAATCCGACGTTCAATGCGGGAGTGGGAGCGGTCTTGAACCGGTCTGGAATGGTCGAACTAGATGCCATTGTAATGGATGGAGCTTCCTTAAGATACGGAGCGGTAGCTGCGATTCAGTCAACGCGCAATCCCATCAAGGTCGCGAGGACCATCCTCGATGAAAGAAACTACTCGTTGCTTGTTGCCGAGGGCGCGCTCAAGCACGCAGATGAACACGGATTCAGCAGATGTTCGGCCGAGGATCTGCTCGTAGGAAGAGAGCTTGAGGATTACCGAGAGTTCCAGAGGACGGGGCGAATAAGAACTAGGTTGCATTTCTCTGGAGAGGCTGACACCGTGGGTGCATGCGCAATCGACCAGGAGGGCCATGTCGCATGTGCAACCTCGACAGGGGGAATTCCGCGCAAACACCTCGGCAGAGTGGGCGATTCACCCATTATAGGATGTGGTGGGTATGCCGATGACAGAGCGGGGGCCGCATCGGCGACAGGATGGGGAGAACAGATCGCTTCAGTGATACTGGCCAAGACGGCGCTTGACCTTCAAGGTCAACTGTCGGATCCTACAGCGGCTTGCAGAGAAGCGGTCTCGATTCTGAGCGAAAGAGTTGACGGACTCGGCGGCGTCATTATGGTAGGGATCGACGGCAGGGTAGGTCTGTATCACAACACTCCAAGAATGGCTTTTGCGTTCATAGAAGGCATGTCTGGCAGTACAGGGGCTGGAATCTCGCTCTGACTGTATCTCTATTCAAGCGTCGAGCCCACATTCCGCTCTCTGTACGGTCCGAAGAGTTCCGTCTGCAATTCCCTGGCCATGGCCTCGTGTTCTTCACCAGATACTCTCAGCATGCGCCGGAGAGTATTGAGTATCTCCTTCTCCGCCCCTTCTATCTGCCCATCCGCAAGGGCAATCTCCAGTACCTGCCGGTATATCCTCCTGAATTCCATATGGTCCTCGGCAAGTTTTCTAAGTATCTCACATTCGAGCGAGCGATGCTCCTCCTCAGATATCTTGAGTGTCTCCCGGAGCTGGTCGATGAGGTATCTCTCCGTTGCCGTGACCTTGCCATCCCTCCATGCCGTCGATAGCGCCTTCCGGTAGGCTTCGGTCGCCTCGTCGCTGGCGGTCAGATCCGCAATTCGACGCACCTCAATGCCTTCCAATGACTCCATGTCGAGCGAACCGTTCACGACTGCGGCGGTGACTATGTCACAGAAGGTTATGTGGACTGAAGTGGCCTCGTCGATCTTGTTCAACGGCATCTCAACGACCTGGTTCGGGAACTTGACCGGCACCACTACACCGCTGAGTGATTGCCTCATCTCATCCGCCTTCGAAAATCCCAATGCGCTGAGATAATAGCCATTCATGCGTTGCTTCATGCCCTTGACATGTGCCTTCCTCTGTACCACCAGTCCAGTGACTATCAAATCCTTCAGATACTGTGGCAGGTGTTTCCTCTGGATTCCCGTTCCGTTGGCAATTGATTCCTGGGTCAATCCTGATGGGAGCTCATATCTGTCAGCCACATGGGTGTAGTCCGACAAATACAGAAGAATCCTGTCCTTGCTCGTCACTGACGAGATCTCCTCGATACCCACAGGTGAGCACATGACGGTCGAGGTATAAGCATATTTTGAAGTGCACGCTGTTAAGCAAGGCCGTTTGCCAGGCCGAGGGGCGGTCTACGCGATGCCCATTGGCTGATATGATACATCGCGAGGCGATCGTTGTGGCGTTCACGGGAATATAGATCGTGCTCGCACTCTCATGACGGCGGTGCAGACGGTCAGCTTCGACATCGCAAGCGCAGAGTTCGTACATTTGGTGCATATTATATTTAATTATTAATATCTCATATTTTATTCAATTGTGACCGTCAATGTGCGATCATATCATCTGACTGGCCATGTGCCTCTATGGTCGCACAGGGAGGCTCAGTTCGGCCACTCATCAATGATAGCAATATAATTATACAATATATTGTATGTTTATAACGAGTAGCTGGAAAAGCATGATATACACCTCGAACAGTGCACTCATCTGATCGCAATGCCAGAAATGAAGCAGACCCCGGAGAGTTCTTCCCCCCTAGGTAAGGGTCTAGCTGGAGCTTGCGATTAGGCATCTGGCACGATTCACACAAGATGTGGAACATGCCAGAGCTTCGCTTTTGAGGAGGTGTATGCAATGATTCCGAGCACAGTCTGGAGCGCAATCAGGCAAATGCAGCAGGAAAAGACACTCGGAGCCATCCCGAGGAGACAGAGGATGGCTCCAAGATCGTCTGCGTATGGCAGATGGACGGAGTAGCCATCCATTTCAATGGAGGGATTGCCAAGTCCACCCGATTATGCTGCAACTGGCCCGGGGCATTAGCCCGGGGCGACAAACCCTTTCACCGATATTCTCCTGTTCTTAACCGTTTCTTCTGAGGGCGGAAGGGCCACACGAAGGGCCGCCATGGGAACCCCATGATATCCATTTCCCTATCGAAAATGTGATGGTAATTTATATTAGTGCAACACGATACAGGATTGGTGGTGAACTTGGTCAAAGCCTATTGTGTGAAGTGCAAGAAGTCCGTCGAGATGAAGGACGCGAAGAAGGTGAAGCTGAAGAATGGAAAGCCAGCCACAAAGGGCTCTTGCCCCAAGTGTGGCACCAAAGTATTCAGAATCGGCGGATAGGCGAAAGCCGACAAAACCCCAGTGTTTGAAAACCCCCGCCCGAACTCCGTTTACTGTTGTGGGCGGGTCTTTCAAACACCAGGACTTCTTCTACCTGCTCAGATGCATGCCTCTTTCGACCAATGCGTTCAAGGCTCGCACGCATCGTCGTATTGTTGGAAAGGCTGGCAATCCAGCGCTCGCAGCTTCCGTCAGCGCCGTCGCCTGGTCGCCGGCAAAGACACTGGCAACTATGGGCTTCGGGCCAGCGGACCTCCTGCCAGCGATTTCGATGAGCTGGCGGGTGACATTCGGGGGCTGCAACTCCAACGACATGAGGATTGCATCGATACCTGGATCAGTCTGAAGAATGGCCAACACCTCGTCATACATCTCATCAGTGACGCCTGCAGTCAGGTCTATCGGGTTCTGGACCGAGGTGAAATCGGGTACAACCGAGCGAAGCGCCGAACTCGTCTTCTCCGACGGTACCGCCATACTCAATGAAGGGGCAGTCTCATTCGACTCCACGAGATCGGAGGCCATGACCCCGAATCCTCCGGCACTGGCAACAATGCATATCCTGCCTCCGCGTAGATAATTCATTACGGAGAATGCCCGGCATAGGTCAACAAGATCCTCCTCCTCGCGGGCGCGTGTGACTCCTGCTTGTCTGAGCGCACCGTTCACCACCGGGTCAGACGAAGCAGATATCGCACCGGTGTGAGAGCGAGCCGCTCTTGCGCCTGCAGGCGTCCCTCCGGACTTGACAAGAACTATCGGCATGCTGCTCGACATCTTCTTGGATAGCTCTATGAAACGCCTTCCGTCCGAGAACGACTCAAGGTACATAGCCATGCAATTTGTGCCTGAGTCCTCCTCGAAGTATTGCATCAGGTCCATTTCGTCAATATCGGATTTGTTTCCCACACAGACGCACGCTGAGATTCCCAAGCCTGAAGCTGCAGCCTTCTCCATGAACGAGACTGCCACTGCTCCACTCTGTGATATCATCGCAACAGTGCCTGGACACGGCCGACGGCTTCTGTCCTTAGGGATGAAGAGCGTGTCAAGTGAAATGGATGGCACGAAGACTCCCATGGCGTTCGGGCCCAGGATGCGCGTCTCTGAGCCTCGAATAGCATCCAACAGCTCTCTTTCGAGCTGGAGACCTGCCTTCCCAGTTTCGGAAAAACCCGACGCGCTCACGATCACAGCGCGGACACCCTTGGCGACACATTCGCGCGTTGCAGAGACGGAAGCAGATGCAGGAAGCACGATGATGGCCAAATCGACAACGCCTGTGACCTCTTTGACAGAGCTGTAGCATTTCCTCCCGAGTATCTCATTCTCGTTGGGATTGACAAGATACACCGTTCTATCCCCGGCCAGGAGATTTGTCAGTACGGCATTACCTATCTTGCCCGCCTTGGCTGATGCACCTATCAACGCGATGGATGAGGGTCTCAGTAGGGGGTCGAGACGGCTGGTCATCTGGCGAGTCATAGCGTTGACTCGGTATTATTCTATTCACTACGCTGTTCACCAGACGTGGCAGAAGCGTGCCATTGTTGAAGGGTGTTCCTCCGTCGGACGTCATCCGGGAATGTTCAAATATCGTCAGGGCCATTCACGAGGTTAACGTAGGGGGTTGGGAGGTACATGGAACTGAGAGACATCGTTGGCGGTTCTCGCCCTGTCAGGATCTCGCCTGACGCGAGCGTTGCCGACGCGCTTGTGGCTATGGCGGAGAACAAGACGGATTTCGTGATCATTGACAGGACGGACATTGGAGACGCTTATGGAATCATCAGTCGTTGGGACATCGTAGTGGGGCCAGTGGCAGAGGGCAAATCACTTTCTGAGATGCCGGCTCTATCGTGCGCACGCAAGCCAGTAGTGGTGATGCACAACCTAGACCTAGACATCCGCTGGGTTGCAAAGAAGATGGCGAACGAGAACGTCTCCAGGATCATGGTCTTCGAGGGGGAGAACTTCGTTGGAGCAGTTTCCGACATGGACATCCTCAAAGCGATTGCCGCGGACGGAACAGGCAAAGGCAAGGGGGGAGATAGCTGATGGAGATAGGAAGGCTTACCCTACGAGATGTCGTCAAGACCTTCGAGTTGCCTATGATAGCGCCTGATGCGAGCATTCTGGAGGCGATTCAGAAGATGATTGACAGCGATTGCTACACGTTGATAGTGCCCAGGAGCTCGAAAAACGACGCCTATGGAATCATTACGAAGAGGGATGTTATATCCAGGGTCGTAGCCGAGGGCAAGAATCCTGCCGAGGCCAAGGTGGGCGATTTCATGTCGAAGCCTCTGGTTCTGCTGACCAATCTCTCGCTCGACCTCCGCTGGGTCGCGAACGCGATGGCTAATTCAAAGGTTTCGACCATCGCCGTCTTCGAAAAGGGCGATTTCTATGGCTATGTTACCGAATCGTGCATCTTGGACGGCATCTACCACGCTATGAGACGAGCGAAGATTGAAGATGGCGTCGAGTTCGTGTCTTGCTAGAAGGTCACTGACCGGAGAAGACGGGTGAAGGAGATGGAAGACACCAGCCCAGATCCTGAGAACGAGAAGAAACTTGCAGCCTATCTTTGCGGCTGTCGAGGCGCTGTTTCCCGATTCATCGACCTGGAGGCGATAGCAAAGGAACTCGCTGAGGACCCAGACATCGTCGCTGTCTCAGTTCACGAAGCGTTGTGCTCAAGAGACGGGCAGAGGTTTCTGAAGGAGGAGAGAGCGGCGAAGAAATTCGACAGAGTAGCAGTCGCCGCCTGCTCGCCGAATATCCAAGGACTCATAATCAGCCGCTCCCTGGAGGAAGAAGGGATGAACAGGTACCTCTTCGAACAGGTCAATATCAGGGAGCAATGCGCATGGTCCCATGCAGATCGGGAGCGAGCAACGGAGAAAGCTCGTCGGCTGATACATGGCGCGATCGCGAGGGCCAGGGAGCTGGAGCCGCTCGAGGATATCGAGGTGCCTATACTGCCGTCGACTTTGATCATCGGCGGAGGCGTCACTGGAATGCAGGCCGCCCTGGATATTGCGGGCGCCGGATTCAAGGTGTATCTTGTCGAGAGATCTGGCGAGCTTGGTGGGCGCGCCTACAAGCTCAGCATGACCTTCCCGACTCACAACTGTGGCATCTGCTGCATGCAATATTGCAAAGAGTGTGTGTTCACCCCGAAGATCGAAGACGTCCATCAGAACGAGAACATCGAGCTGATGCTCAACTCTGAGGTCGAGGATATCACTGGAGGCTTCGGCAATAGGCATGTGAAGATCCGCATGCCGGAAGACACGAGAGAGTTCGACGTCGGCACGATCATAGTTGCCACGGGATCAAAGACCTTCGACCCCAGCAGGATCCCGGAACTCAGATACGGCAATCCCAATGTCATAACCACGGTGGAGCTAGAGCATTTGATGGTCGAACAGAGGGAGAAAGGTGGAGGCCTCAAACGGCCTTCGGACGGAGCCGTTCCGAAGACCATCAACTTCATTCAATGCGTCGGATCAAGAGATAAGGTCAAGGGTAATCTCCATTGCTCGCTCGTCTGTTGCACTTATGCCATCGGACAGGCGAGGGAGATCAAGAAACTTCTTCCCGACGCGGAGATCTATGTCCACTACATAGATCTTCGTGGGCCTTACAGAGGATTCGAAGAGTTCTACGACCAGGCCAAGGAGGAGGGCATCCATTTCGTCCGCGGAAGAGTGTCCGAGGTCGTCGAGGACAAAGGTGAGCTGTTCATCAGAGCTCTCGACACAGACTCTGGCGACCTGTTGAACATACCATCCGACCTGGTCGTGCTCGCGGTGGGCCAGGAGCCCTCGGATGGCAGTGAGATGATCTCGAAGATGTTGCACATCCAGACGGACATCGATCGATTCATGAAGGACATCAACCCCATGTTCCCGTCCGAGTTCAGAAGGGGCGTGTACGTCGCAGGTACGGCGCAGGGGCCGAAGGGAATCAGGTACTCCATCGAGGACGCGAAGGCTGCCGCAGCGAGTGCTATTGACCTGATGCAGAAGAGCAAGATACCGTTCCCCAGAATCGTCGCCTTTGTTGACGAGAATCGATGCCGCGGTTGCGGCAGATGCAGAGACGCGTGCGAGTACGAGGCCATAACTCTAGTGAAAGACGAGGACAAGGACGTGATCGTGTCGAAAGTTGATGAGATCGTATGCGAAGGCTGTGGCGCCTGTGCTGCCACCTGCTGCAACAAGGCAATCACTATCAACAACTTCAAGCGAGAGCAGGTGGAGGCGCAGATACGCGCTTTGCTGCAGGGGGCTGAAGCCGATGGCTGAGGGCGATAGCGACACCTTCGAACCTGAAATCATCGCATTCACCTGCACTTGGTGCGGTTACCCATCCGCGAATCTTGCTGGAGTCAACAAGATAGAGTATCCTCCCAACGTGAAGATCATCCGCGTGATGTGCAGCGGGAGCGTCGAATCGGCGATAATAATGGATGCCTTCGAGAGGGGCGCGCACGGTGTGATAGTAATCGGGTGCCTGATGGACAACTGTCACTATGTTACTGGCAACAAGAGGGCGCAGGAGAGGATTGACGCTCTGAAAGAGCTGTTCGACATCATGGGATTGGATTCCAGGAGACTCAGGACTGAATGGATCAATGCATCGGAAAGAACGAAATTCGCAAAGGCGGTGAGCGAATTCGTGGACGAGGTCAGAGCGCTCGGGCCGCTGCGGCTGGCCATTAAGGGGGAGACTAGCCCGCCCACGCATGATCAGACCTCAGCAGAGGTGAAGCGAATCATCGAAGACACCGGCGCATTTGACTGCGTGGAGTGCGGCAAATGCACCACGGTGTGCCCGATTGCCACTTATGACGCAGAGTTCGCGCCGAGAACCATCGTGCTGCGGGCGATGGAGGGTATGGTGGAGAGTATCGCGAGTGATCGCGATATCTGGACTTGCATCGCTTGCGAACAGTGCAATGCGATGTGCCCCTACAAGGTCGACTATTCAGGATTCATTCGAGGCATGAGGGAGGAGGCTGCGAAGTACGGGGCGGCACCTCTGTGTTCCCAGGGAGGGCTTATTCATTCCGTTCAACGCATAATGGCAAATGCGAAGCTCAAGCAGAAACGCCTTGCGTGGGTCAAGGACGACCTCAAGATCGCGGACGAGGGCGACGTATTCTACTTCGTGGGCTGTCTCCCCCATTATGATGCGATATTCAAGGACCGGGACATGGAGCTGCAGAACATATGCGAGGGCGCCGTACGCATCATGAACAAAGCGGGAATAACGCCCGTCGTCAGCAACGAGGAGAAGTGTTGTGGTCACGACCTCATGTGGACTGGAAATGAGGGGGATTTCGAGAAGCTAATGGAACACAATGTGGAACTCATCAAGAAATCGGGCGCCAAGAAGGTCGTGTTCACATGTCCAGAGTGTTACAGAACCTTCAATGCTGACTATCAGGACCTGATGGGTGATTTCGATTTTGAGCTTGTTCACATATCGGATTTCGTGAAGCAGCTGATCGATTCGGGAAGCATCGATGCTTCGGACTTCTCTGCCGCTCCTTTCAAATTCGCTTATCACGACAGTTGCAGACTCGGCAGACATTCCGGCATATACGACAGCCCTAGAGCTCTAGCCGACGCTTTCTCAGGAGGGAACTTCGTCGAGATGGAACGGACGAAGGACAAGGCAGCATGCTGTGGCGTCAGTGCATGGACCAACTGCAACGCTCAAGTGAAGAAGATGCAGATAGAGCGTCTCCAGGAAGCTAGACGCCTCGGAGCTGAAAGGCTGCTTATGTTCTGCCCCAAGTGTCAAGTACACTTCAAGTGTGCAGTGCAGGACGAGATTCCGGTCGACAGGTCTGAGGTTGATGTCGGTATTGAGGACTTCACGGTCGCGATGGCGAGGCTGCTCTCCCTCATGGGCGACTCGAAGAAGGATTCGGCAGAAACGAAAGAGTGAGAGTGGGAGATCTGTACGTTTCTATTCCTGTTTTCGGCGAATCGACCGGTCAAAAACCACTTCACCACCCAATACGGTCTTGGCCACGAATATGGAATCCAAAACGCCCTGGTCTTTGAAAGGGTCGCCAGACAATACAGCGAAATCCGCAACCCTGCCCACGGCAATCGTACCCTTCACCTCCTCCTCGAACGAAGCGAACGCTGCATCGCGCGTGTAGCTTGCGAAGGCTTCCTGCACAGTCAGCCGTTGAGGCTCGTAGGGGGCGTTAACAGCGGAACGTATGCCATATATGGGGGAGAACGGCATGCAATCAGAGCCGAAAGCGAGTTTGATTTTAGCATCCAGCACCTCCCTGAATGGGTTGTTTCTTCCCGCTCTCTCTCGCCCCAGTCGCTCGACGTACAAACCGTCTATGCCGCTCCATTCGCCGACGAAGTTCGGCTGCATCGATGCGATGACCTTATGCTTCCTAATCCTTCCAATGTGACCTCTAGTGGGGAGTTCCAGATGCTCTATTCTGTGGCGGTGATCTCTGCGTCGGTATTGCCTCAGAGCGTGCTCAATCGATGCGAGAGCTACCTCGATTCCATCGTCGCCAATCGCATGGATGACAAGCTGGATGCCTGCATCGTTCGCCATGACGGCCATATCTTTCATCTCTTCCCTTGAATGGATCAGCATTCCTCGGCAGCGTGCGTCGTCTGCGTAGGGTTCGGTCAGTGCTGCCGTCCTCGCCCCCAAAGCGCCGTCGCAGAATATCTTGACCCCGCCGAGTCTCAGGCGCTCTGATCCCAATCCGCTGGTGAGGCCCAAGGAGGTTAACGAGTCCAACCCTGAGGACGGAGTGTTGAACCAAACCCGGATCTTCAGCCTGCCTTTGCGCTCGGCCTCGCGGTATATGAAAAAGTCCCGAGGCTCGCCATTGTCCTGTATTGAGGTGACTCCGAGCGAATGCGCCTTCTTTGTCGCAAGTCGAAGCCCCTTGGATCTATCCCGCTCCGTCGGAGCTGCCGCTGCCCTAAGAAGGCCCACAGCCGCTTCAGTAACGATGCCCGTGAGCTCCCCCGAAGAATCGGTTTCAGCACCCGGAGTGTCAGACGTGATGGACGCAACCTCCATACCCCGGGTATTGACAGAAGACAGATGGCCACATATCCGATGAGCCACGACAGGATGTTGAGAACTGCACTCGTCGAGATCGCTGCGAGTGATGAACCTGCCATCGACCCAGTTGCTTTCTCTGTAATTGGCACCGATCACCCATCTTCCTTCAGCCGTCCGGCCCGCATGCGCTTTCAGAAGAGTCAGCGCCTCATCCAATGATTTCGTGCCGAACAGGTCCACGTTCTGAGCGTCGATTCCCATCTGAATGAAATGAGTATGACTGTCGATGAAACCCGGGACGACCGTCTTTCCGCCAAGGTCGACCTTCTCTGCGCCTCTAGGCGCACTCCTCCGTATCTCAGCGTCGGAACCCAACGCAATGATCCGCCCATCCGCGACCGCAACGGCGTGCGCGGTCTTCCTACCGGGGGCGAAAGTCATGAATCTCCCGTTGTAATAGACCGCGTCGGCACACCTAGCATCCATCTTCATCACGGTGACTTGAGATGAATGTTCGAGCATATTATGGTTGAGAGGCTCAGTGTCATGCGGCCTCTGATCATCGCGCGAGCATCTTGTCCACAAGCGCTGTGAAGGCGTCCTCGACGTTATGTCCTGTCTTTGCGGATGTGTACATAGCCGTCGCTTCGTGCTTCTTCGCGAAGACTTTGATGTCATCAATGGTGACCCGTGTTTCATCCTTCAGGTCACACTTGTTTCCGAGGAACACTATCGGTACATCTCCCGTTGTCGCAGTCATTGCCTTGATCCAGTAACGGAGCTCGTTGAGACTTTCCTTGCTCGTAACGTCACAAACCGCGATAGCGCCCTGAGCGCCGTAGAAATATGCTTCTCGAAGCACTTCACGAAAGCTGGGCTGACCCATTATGTCCCAGATCAGCAGGGTCACGTTCTCAGCGCTTCCAGTCTTCTGGTTCTGAATCTGGACGTCCTTTTTCGTGACCTTCGTGCCAATGGTTGCGATGTACTTGTCATCGAAGACGTCCAAGACGTATCTCCTGATGAGACTGGTCTTTCCGACGCCGACATCACCTACGAGACATATCTTCAGTTTTCGAGAGTCGACCATTTCAGCCAAAGCCTTCCACTTCCGTTGGTCCCGTCGCTATGTATGTATCGCGAATCTAAAAAAGGTTTTCACATCCTGCTTTCATTTTGGCGACTTTCATGGTCCGCATCACCGCGCTTGAACCGCAACGCGAGAATATCAATTTGCGAAAACGAATCAAAAGACACTTATTATACAAATGCATTTACATAATCGAGGATGCATCAAAAAACAGCTTCTCATCGGCTGCACAAACAGCATCGAATGGGACTATGCATCACGGTAACCTTGCGCCGATTAAGCCTGATAGACACATGAAGCAACGCAACAGGAGGAAAAACCAAATGTCTTGCGGTAAGTGTGGCAAGAAGACAAAGAGGAAGGCAACAAAGAAGAAGTCAACAAAGAAGAAGGCGGCAAAGAAGAAGCCAGCTAAGAAGAAGCCAGCCAAGAAGAAGACCGCCAAGAAGAAGCCTGCCAAGAAGAAAGCCACCAAGAAAAAGAAGAAGAAGTAAGCTGTCCAACCACGACTTCACGGTCGATTGAGACGGACGGTGGCAATGAGGTAGCCCCAACAAAGTGAAGGTGTTTCGATAGAGAAGAGATGCGCCATCGGTCAAGGATGACTCGCGAGCAAGGCGCGTGAATCCGTCCGATAGGAGCGTTAACCTTCACTCCATGGGAACCTCACCAAACTCTTTTCTTCTCTCTTTCTCTTCCCCGCTTAGCGATTCAAGAATCATCCATCGCCGATGGAAATCAAGTTATGCATGGTTGCTTTACACAGGCCGATGATCCGTTCGGACCGCAGACTGCTGTATGTGATAAGCTACCATCACGCGTGCAACGACGGAACATTGATCGCACTGGTAGCGCTGCTGCCAATTCTTGTCAACGAGATGAGCCTCTCCTATTCCGAGGTCGGTATACTCGGTTCGGGCCTCATGATAACCGTCGTCGTGCAGCTTCTAGTAGGGCGGATGACAGACCGCCTCTTCTCGCGATATCTCCTGGAGATCGGAGCATTGCTGATGGCCCTCTCCTTCATGATGATTCTCTTAGTCTCCGATTTCATAGGCCTCTTCTTAGCGGTCATATCAATGCGGATCGGTGCGAGCTTCTACCATCCGGTGGGCATAACGTGGATCACCAGAGAGTATGCAGGCCCCTATCTTGACACCGCGCTAGGAGTGCAGAGCGGCATAGGCAACTTCGGAGTCATTGCGTCGCTCGCAACGTCCGGTTTCCTTGGAGAAGCATTCGGCTGGAAGGTTCCATGCGTGATGTGGGCGGTTTTAAATTTGGCTGCGGTTGCGCTCGGCGTGGCGACAATCGGCGATAACGGGCCTGGGCCGTCAAAGGCGATTCGCAGCAAGCAGTTGAGCATCAAGAGAACTGTCTCGAGGGTTGGCTGGTATGCCGCTCCGCTCGCAGCAGGCGGAGCGTTGTACAGCGTAACGACCTACTACGGACCGCTCAACCTGACCGCGGTGCACGGATGGGGCGTCGGAGCAGCAGACCTTGCGTTCGCCATTTGGCTGGCAGTTGGGACGATATCATCATACTCCTTTGGCAAGATAAGCAGTCGCTTCGGGCGTCGCAGGATAGTGATCGTCGGTTACATCGGCTCAATAATCGGACTATTGGCGTTGTTCATTACGTCGGAATGGTATCTCGTTGTTCCCGCTCTTGCAGTCTATGGTGGCCTGCTGTTCCTGACCTATCCCGCGCTCTTCGCAATGGTGAGCGACGTTACCGATGGTGAAGAGAGAGGCACCGCCTTCGGGCTCGTCTTCGCCTTCCAGCTCGGCGGAAGCGCCGCAATTGTCTATCTGTGCGGTCTCGTCGCGGACGCGTACGACAATCCGTCGTTCGCGTTTCCTGTCGCCGTGATCTTCACGGCGGCATCATTGGCCGTGTTCGCTCTCCAACGAAGAAGGGTCTGCGAGCGATCCCAAGTTAGAATGTGATTATTCGCGACGTCCCGGGGGTTTCTCGCCGAATCGGGCGTGTGGAGCGGGCTTGATGTCCTTGGCATAGGGGAGCCCCTTACCACTCCGTTCAAACTCGGAGACGACCGCCCCAAACCCGTATTCCTCCTGCTTCTTCCTGACACGGTAGACAATGATTGCGACAATAACGGCGATGATGCCAGTCAGATAGACCATGTCGAAGATGTTAGCCCCGCCGATGCTGAGCATTCCGAGTCCCTCCTCCGGAGGGTCAAACGATAGCACCTCTCCAAGTCTGAATACATCCGCGCCCACGAGAGTCCCCATGACTCCAGACACATAAGCGAGCGGGGCTGCTTTGGCCATGCTCGTCCAGAACGTTGTCATCGAGTACAGGCCCGCTGCAAGTGCAGGGGCGAACGCCCATGGGATGTCAGCGACAATCCCGACTCCCTCCTCCGCCCGGGTGACGAAGTACGTGACATACGATACAATAACGATGCCGATTGCAGATTCAGCCAGGCCTGCGCGTCCCGATCTCAGCAAGCGGCCGCAGATGATCAGAGGGATCAGCGCGCCACCTATGCTGATGCCTATCCACCAATCGTTGTACGGAAACAGCGGAATAGAAATCCATCCGAAGAAGAGTGTTAGCAGGATGATTGTGCTCGCTTCGGATGCAGTGAAGCCTATCATCTCCAGCACCCTGCTGATTGTGCTGATGTAGAGAAGGTAGACTAGGAGGACTATCACGCCGACTATCGCGAACAGAAGGATACTGAGCAGTTCCTCCGCCATTTCGACCAGGTATTTGATTGCCAGCCTATATAGTATTCATTGTCGAGATAAGAGTTCAATTGACAGGTCGAAAGTGAGAGCTTGCGGGGTACGATGCTGCGCGTGAATTATTAAATGGAAAAACCATTCAGCATCGTAGAACAGGTGTGTTGCGTGAGGGAACAGTTGATAACCGGTCTGAAGCCTGGTCAGGTAGCTGACTATGTGTTGTTGTGTGGCGAGCCCGAAAGAGTGCCCCGAATATCCTCCGTCCTAACGGACGTAGAGGAAACGTGCCGAGTAAGAGAATACACTGTGCACAAGGGTAATCTGAACGGCACGCCCGTCACCGTTGCGTCAACGGGCATAGGCGGCCCTTCGACGGCAATACTATTGGAGGAGCTAGCCAATCTCGGTGCGCACACCTTCATTCGCATAGGCACCAGCGGCGGAATTGCCGAAGGACTTCAAAAGGGAGATTTTGTGATCGCGACTGGCGCAGTAAGGGCGGACGGTACTAGTAGAAGCTACGTCTGGCCTGAATACCCCGCATTTGCGGATTATGAGGTCATCGCCGCATTAGTGGACAGCGCCACCAGGGCGGACAAGCGTTTCCAGGTCGGCATCGGACTCTCAGTAGACGGCTTCTACAGCGAGAACAAGATAATGACTGAGAGCAAAGTCTCTCCTATGTCGCAATCGGGTTACATGCCATCATTCATGGTGAACCGGCTGGCAGATGCGAAAATGATGAATGTCAAGAACATCGAGATGGAAAACGGGACTCTATTCACTATATGCTCCTTGTTTGGCCTCAGAGCAGGTGCCATTTGCACGGTATCGGACGTCGTACCCTGGCATCCCACCGATACTGCCCTGGACTTCGATCAGAACGTAATGGATTGCATCGCAATCGGCGTGGATGCTTTGGGGACCCTGATATCATGGGACGCATCGATAGGCAAAGGCGTACGCTGGTGTCCGTCGTTGCTGTGAATGTCGAGTTCTCAGGTCTCAAGGGAAGACATCGGCTCGGGCCATCGGACGGAGTGCACGCTCGCTGAATCCTCCCGGTCGCGGAAATACTGCTGATAGAACTCCTCCGCAACGTTCGGTATCACTGGCGCGACGAGTTTCAGAAGCGCCAATCCGACCGACCACATCGTATGACAGGCCGCCTCGTCGCCCTCCTCGAGGCGATTACCCTCGCTCGCAAGATACCTCGCTGAAACGTCGTCTCTTATGAAATCGGACACCATATTGAGAGCTTCAGGGGCGGCACCGTTCTGTATCGCCTCCTGAACACGACCGGCCATCGATACGAACGACTCCAGAACCCTCCTGTCTGGGTCCTGCAATGCTGCAGCGTCTATGCTCGGCTTTGAAGTGACGCGCTTCGCGACGAACTCCTCAAGGCTCCACAACTGCTTCCACAGCCGTGTCTCCTGGCGCCTCAGATCCAGGAGGGCACGCGCTTCCCTGTAGTCCCTATCGGGAATAGCAGACGCCAGATTGCGTATTGAATCCTGAATGGAATCGACCTGCACACCACTCCTGCTCAGCATAGGAGTGAGCTTCAGAACATCTTTCATATACGTTCGAAGGTGGCTATGCCACTCGAGACGGTCCTCCAGCAGATCTCTGGCCATCTTGAGATTGGTCATCCCCTGGTCGAAGCGACCTTCCTTGTACGTCTCAATCGAGTCGACGATCAACTCTTCGATGTCCTGAGAGAACACCTCTCCGCTCCATGCCTGCAATACAAGGTTCTTCGTTTGCCTGTATAATGATAAGAAGCTCAGGCTGTTGTAGTTTTTCTCCTCGAGTATGACAGCCGCGGTATTGGAGATCTTCTCGTTCCTGCTGAACATACACTCGATCAACGCCTGTTCGCCAGTCTCCGAGCTGGTCAGTCTCGTCAGGCTTGATCTTACCTGCGACCGTACCCGAGGGTTGTCGTGATTGTAGTGCTTGACCAATATAGGAACGATTGTTGCCAAGTTGGCTGTTGCGTGCTCCTCGATCCTGTCCACCATCTTGCGGCGCCGACCAGGCATCATGGACGACAGGTCAGCGACGAGATGTCTGTCGATTCTGAGGCCCTCAAGGTCTTTGGACAATTCGATGTCAGCGTCGCTCACATAGACTTCCTTGGCCACAACCCGCACCCGACATGTTGGCATGATGATGCAGATACATAAGCCTTTTCGGCTCTGCTGCAAACGAGCCAGCGACCGCTAGTCTCGGCGAGTATCTGCCCAAATCTCCCTCAACGTCGGGAATACAAGGGGCTGACCATCGACGAAGATGATGGGTGAGAAGGACCCCAATTTGAGGCGCCCAAGAACGGGAGAGAAGGTGTCAAGAACCGAACGCCGGACAACATCAACGCCCGGAGAAACGATGCTCATGGCTGGTAGCACCAACGTGCTTGAGGTGCGATTATGCAGGAAGCACGGTTGCTTTATCCGGCCTCCAACGTCATCCGACAGAGTCATGCATGGGTGTAAGTGGCCCATCACTGTAGGCCCCTGAACCATCCCAGAATGGCCATGCATGATCCGATGCCTGCCAATCCGTATCTCCTTTCTCAGAGGGATCTGAAGCTCAGACAGAATAGCATTCAGGTAATTGTCGTGATTGCCTCGGACGACCGAGACCTCGGTGAGGGCGGAGATTGATCTCATGAAATCGACGATGTCGTTCCATTCCTGTGTGAGATTTCTCGAGAAGTTGTGTTTGAGGTCACCAGCCACGACCAGTGCCTCAGGCCTTAATCGTTTGACCATGTCAGTCAACAACTGTCGAAGCCTGTGCGTCTGCATACGAGGAAGGCTCAGGCCCTCATACTCAAGAGCCGCCTCGCATCCAAGGTGCAGGTCCGCCACTACCAGCGTGCTGTGGTCGAGCAGCAATGCGGCTCCCTCGGAGTGCAATTCCAAGCCGTGTTCTGCCATATATCCCTGTCCGGACACAGTCTTGTAACCGGCGTTTCAGATTACTATCTTTCCGAGTACTTTTCGTAACCTCCCGCGTCAGTTAAAGACTTGCAGCGCCATAACGCCCGCCGATGCTGTCCAGTTCGTTCATATTCCTGAATGGAGTGGGCGTGGCGCGTGAGAAGGCTCTTTGGAACGCTGGCATCGACACATGGAACGACTTCTTGAGCACGGCCAAGATACGTGGCATATCAACGGCCAAGAAGGTGGAGGCAGATGCCATCCTCCTCGACGCCGATGGACGGTTGCTGAAGGGAGATGCCGCGCATTTCGCCTCTTTACTGAGGGTGCGAGACCATTGGAGATGCTATGAGGAGTTCAGAGACCAAGCGATCTATCTGGACATAGAAACGACCGGTGTTTCGAGAAGATCCTCTGTGACGGTCGTTGGCATGTACGATGGAAGGCGAATGCACACTCTGGTAGACGGACAGAACCTCACAGAAGACAATTTGAAGGCCATTCTCAGCCACGCGGGCATCTTGGTGACCTTCAACGGCGCGAGCTTCGATCTGCCGATCATCGACAGCGCCTTTCCTGATTGTCTTCCGCCCGTGCCGCACCTCGACCTGAGGCACTTGCTGAGAAGACTGGGGCGTGTGGGCGGGCTCAAGGCGATAGAGCGAGAGATGGGAATCGAGAGGGACTTCAGGCTTCAATGCCTCACAGGCCAGGATGCAGTCTACCTGTGGCGACTATGGCGCAAGCAGGGCGCCTGGAACGCTTTGAAGACCCTGAAGGAATACAACTGCGAGGATTGTATGAACCTCAAAACGATCGCGGACATAGCATGCAACGAGATGAAATGCAGGCTCAGAGGGGCCGATTCCGCATTCGCGAAACATAGATAGCTGGGCACAGGGTACGGGTTGACGGGATGAACGCTCTTCTTGGGGTGCTGATCGGATCCGCCGTGTTCGCGCTCTTGATCTTCCTGATCGACAGGTCGGCGAAGTACATCGCCCTCGTCGGGGTCGCTGTCGTCGCCATTGCCTTGGTCGCAGTGCTTCTAGGGGTGGGAGACTGACAACGAGTGGGGCCGCTCTGCTCTCCTCTCTTCCGAATACGATGCGCCAGTCTGCATCGAAGGCCGCACGTGCTCTGAAGGCTGCATCGAACGCAGTCGTGGCGACGCACATAGATGCAGACGGCATTTCCGCCGCTGCCATTGCGGGAACCACGCTGGAACGCTTGGGCATCAATCACCAGACCATGTACTTCAAGAAGCTTGACAACGCGGCTCTCGAGACTCTGAGAGAAGGCAGCTGGGACATTGTATGGTTCACAGACCTCGGCAGCGGCTCACTGTCGAAGCTGGAAGACATGAACGCCGTCATAACCGACCATCACATACCTGAGAAGACTGCATCTGAGAGCATCTCAGCCGGGCAGTCGCGTCTGTGCGACTTCTCGATCTTGGCACACGTGAACCCCCACCTGAACGGCATTTCGGGCGCGAACCACTTGAGTGGCGCTGGCGCGACCTTTCTTGCGTCAATCGCCTCGAACGAGGCGAATGCGGATCTGTCTCCGCTGGCGTTGTTGGGAGCCGTGGGCGACCTTCAGGACCAGAAGACGCGAAGACTCGAGGGACTGAACAGGGAAGTGCTGTCAGTGGCAACAGAACTTGGCCTCGTGGAAGCAGACGAAGACATCAGGTACTTCGGCAGGGAGACAAGGCCTGTCTTCAAGATGCTTGAGTACTCGAGCGACCCGTATCTACCGCGCATAACAGGTCGGGAACAGGAAGCCATCAGCTTCCTGCTGGGATTGGGGATTGAACTCAAGGAAGGCGATTCGTGGCGGACATGGGCGATGCTGTCCGAGAGGGAACGGCAGGTCGCCATAGACGCTCTGAAGGAGCATCTGACCGCTTGCGGGAAGAATGACGAGACGATCATGAGACTGACTGGCGAATCGTACACGCTGCTCAGAGAAGAGGCGGGATCTCCTGTCCGCGATATGAAGGAATATGCAACCCTCCTGAATGCGTGTGGGAGACATGGAAGGGCTGAGATCGGGCTCAGGATCTGTATGGGTGACCGCGCCGCTGCGCTGTCGGAGGGATACTCGCTTCTCAGGGACCATCGCACCGCGCTAAGCAGGGCATTGGAGGTCGCAAAAAGCAGAGGCATCACGAGAATGAAGTATATTCAGTACTTCGATGCTGAAGATGAAATCGAAGAAACCATCATCGGAACGGTGGCGGGAATGCTGCTCGGCAGCAACGGTGCAGACAGGACCGCCCCGATGATCGCCTTCGCGGAGTCGCTCGAGCCGGGCGATCGACAGATGATGAAGGTGTCCTCGAGAGGCACTCAGGACCTGATCGCAAAGGGAATGAACCTTTCGACTGCCATCCGCCAAGCTGCGGAGGAGATCGGAGGCGTCGGAGGTGGGCATAACATCGCCGCCGGAGCGACCATACCTTCGGATAGACGAAGCGACTTCCTGAAGCTCCTCGACGAGATTGTCGGATCCCAGATCAGCCGTTAGAGAATCTCAGCCAGGATCGCCTTCTGCGCGTGCATGCGGTTCACGGCCTGGTCGAACACCACGCTGTGCGGACCGTCCATCACCTCTTCCGAGACCTCGTAGCCTCTGTGGGCAGGAAGACAATGCATGAAGATCCATTCCTTGTTCGCTTTCTCAACAAGCTTGGCGTTTACCTGGTAAGGCAGGAATAGCGCTTCCCGTTCCTCCTTCTCCTCTTCCTGCCCCATGGATACCCATGTGTCGGTGTAGACAATGTCGGCGTTCTCAACCGCTTCGAAGGGGTTCGAGGTCACTTCGACGACGCATTCCTTCTCCTCAGCCACTGCCTGCGCCTTCTCGAGTATGCCCGCATCCGGGGCATGTGTCTTCGGCGTTGCCGCACGCATGTTCATTCCGGATATTGCACACCCGAGTAGCAGGGAGTTGCATACATTGTTACCGTCACCGACATAGGCCAGCTGAAGTCCCTTTAACGTCTTCTTCTTCTCCAGAATTGTCAACAGGTCTCCTGCGCATTGACAAGGATGTTCTTTGTCATCAAGGCCATTGATGACAGGGACAGTGGCATGTTCCGCGAGCTCTCGCATAACCTCGTTGCTGAATGCTCTGTACATAATTCCGTCTGAATAGCCGCTGAGGACTCTGGCAACGTCGGCGACGCTCTCCCGCTCGCCTATCTTAATCTCGTTGGGGCTGATGTAAATGGCTGTTCCACCCAACTGCGTGACCGCGATCTCGAACGAAACCCGCGTTCGAAGACTCGGCTTCTCGAAGACCATGGCGAGAACCTTGCGTTTCAATGGTTCGGGTCGTCTCCCTTTGGGGGGATCCGTCTTCGCCTTCAGTGCTTTGCCCAGAATCTTCTCGAGATAGTCTTTCATGTCCAGAACTGATATAAGGTCCCGCTTCAGCTGAATCACCGCATTCATGAACCGAACACTGGGTATTAATGCTTTTGAACGCCGAGCGACCCGTTCGATCAGCCGTCCGCGGTACGTGGCCGAACTCACATGACGAATCCCCGCAGACGACGCAAACAAGACACCCAGAGAGGCTTGCCAATGGACCGCCGCACTCGCGGCAGACCGCCCCCGCGCAAGCCCGTTCCTTTCCTGAGCAAACCCAACGCACCGCGGGACCCCCGATGAAATGCATGAATTCGACGGGGATATGCGAAACCCTCGGAGATGGGCGAACATACTAGCTCCGGAGGATGCATCACCACACGTGGAACGCGTCGGTTGGCTCGCGACAAGGTTTATTTAGCGAGAGGCAATGGAGGACCTGAAATGGCCGGGGTGGGGTAATGGTATCCTTGGGGACTGTGGATCCCCTGACCCGGGTTCGATTCCCGGTCCCGGCCCCATTCTCTAGCTTGTGACAAGACAGTCATTCAACGAACATGGCGCCGCAATGCGAGCATCTGTCATCCGATTCTTCGACCGATTCGCCGCATTCAGGGCACTCATAGGTGAGATCCTCTCTGGGCTGAAGGCCTGACGGCCCAATTCCGCTGTCAAGGGATATAGCCGATGTCTCCGCAACCTCCCCGGCGAAGGCCTCGAACCTCGTGCCACACGAATCACATTCATGCTGCCCGGATGTGACATGCTTACCACAGAACGGACACTCGAAGTTCAATCCATCGAAAGAGGCTCTGCATCGAGGGCATCTGTCTTCGCCTCCAGAGACCGTTTTGCCGCATCTCACGCAAGCCAGCACCAACACTGGCAGCGTTTCGCCACCCATATCACTTAGATGATTCTGCAGGTATTTAATCGGTTGCCGTGAGGAGTTCTGATAAGGGCTGACTATCCACGAGCCCTACTTCTTCTGTCTACCCCGCGCCGTCTTCTTCCGACCGCCAGCGGTCTTCGATGTGGTCTGTGACTTCTTCCTGGGAGTCTTTGCGCCGGCCGCTGGTTTCTTCTTCTTCACGGGCTTCTTCACAGGCTTCTTCACAGGCTTCTTCCTGGGCGCCCCCTTGCGCTTCTGTGGCTTCTTCACGTCTTTGTCCCCTACAGTCTCGGATATTGCAGGCTCCTCGGCCCGAGAAGCCTGGCCCTCAAGGAAAATCTCGCGCGCCGCCTCCGATGGTTCCACCGCCTCAACGGGTTCCTCGAACTCTGCTCTGCAATTGGGGCACGATTTCGCATCGATCTGCATCTTCTCACCGCACACAGGGCAGATGACGAGAACCTCCCCGAGAGGCAGATCGCACCGCGGGCATTTCTCTTCGTCCCCACGTATCATGAGGCCGCATCCAGGGCATGCCACCCGCCTCGTCGTGGATCTGAGCTGCTCCAACTCGGTGTTGATGATGTTCTCAACGAACTTGTCCATGTCGAATCCCGCGAAGGTCTTCTCCACGCCCAAGGAGAATTCAGTGAGATCGATCCCGCAGGTGGAGCATTTAGAGGCGTTTCGCCAGACAAGACCGGAGCAGAACGGGCACTCGAACAACGTCCCCGGTCCGAATTGAAGCCCACATCTCGGACACTCCGAATCGCCAGCCTTTACGATGCGGCCGCATTTGAAGCAGCTGAGGAAGATGTCCCTCTGCCCGTCCGCCATGGTGGGAAGAGGATGGTTCAACTGTTATATAAATTGTGGAATCTGGATTAGAACGCGTAGCTTACTCGTCTTCACCGTATCGCCGACCGTCCCTTCCCGTCCGGATGCGGTAGACAGCGAATATTGTCAGTATGAACACCACGGGCAGAACAACATCGGAGAACTCGGGTATCCTCTCGAAGATAACTTCGATGTTCGCGGTCGAGTTCTGGGTCCACTGCATGCAGACATTGGATTCGCCAGGGACAGAGTACACAGAAGTGAGGTGGTCCTTGGGGTAGTCATTTGCCGGAAGCGATACGAAGCCCCATGTTCCACTGACGTTCTTCTTGACGATGACGTAGTCCTTGTTGCCCGACTGATGCTGCAACCACATCGCGAAGACGTTCCCCGTGTCTGTATCGAGCGATATCGTCGGACAACTCCTAGCGTATGAAGCCGTGGAGTTGAGCGTTATCGGGCTAGCCCATCCCGAGCCGGAGTTGTATCGGTACTGGATGTGTCCCTCCCAGTTCGAACCTGACATATCACCCGTTCCGTAGACGACATGCACGGCACCGTTCGCATCGACCACTGCCGATGGCGGCGCTCTGTCCGTATTCTCCGTACTCGCTCCAGCAAGGTAGAGCTCCGTCTGGGCGCTCCAAACGGCGCCGTTGTAGTACTTGATGGCCACATTGCCGATGTAAGCGTACACGGACCAGACGACCACGCCTGAGCCGGCCTTGCCAGGCACCAACACGGCTTTGCTATTTGGCGTCGCCGCCCACGGACTCAGAAGCTCTTCAGTGAAGGTCCAAGTGCCCTCTACATTGTCGACCGCATCACTCTGATAGACGTATAGATCATACTGAGCTTGCGAGGCGTGCTCGCGGGAAGAACATGTGACCCACAGATATCCGTCCGAGTCCTTACATATGAACGTGTTCTTGCTGGGCATCGCATACGACGAGGCTGCCAGGGCCTTCTCGTTGCCCCATGTTATCTCGGCGGTGGAGGGGTTGACGGCTCCTCTCAGCATGTAGATGTTCAAGGACGAAGTCGAGTTGTCGCCCACGATGTAGACGATATCGTTGGCAGAATCGTACCACAGACTCGTCTTATTGATACCGGACCCAGAGCTGAACACTGAGCCTGCGCTCGACCATGTCTCGCCGCCGTCGGAGCTGCTGGCGTAGACCGTGTCGCTGCCGTCCCAGTAGAAGCTCCAGAAGTTCGTTCCGTCGTAAAACAGCTTCCTCTGATAGGACATTGAAGTCGCCCATTCGGAGGCTACGGAGGATTCCACCACCCACCCGCGGGTGTCCGCCATCGCAGCGAATGCCCCAGCCACGAAGGCTGCGCTGTCGCTCCTATCCATCCAATCGGTCGCTTCAACGACGAAATTGACCGCTGATCCGCCGCCGAAAGCCGCCGAGGGCAACCCGATCTCAATCCGCTGTGAATCCTTGGCAAGCTCGAGCGATGTAACTATCTCTGTCCACTCTCCGTCGTATTCGTAGAGGGCGCGCGAAAGCACCTCGCCGAACTGACCCACTATCTCTATCAGATAATCGGCGCCGACCGTTCCAGCCGTGGATGACACCGGATAACCTGTGGACGATGATAGATCGGCGTCCACATAGATTCTCAGGAAATCCTCGCCGGTCTTTCGAGGCGGTGTTACGGGTACGCTTCCTCCGGTTCCCGTGGGCTTGCTCTTGAGCGAGGGGACGTAGGCACCGTTGCATATCTCCCCCTCAACGCTGACGTAGAAGTACGATGACTGCAAGTCGTTGGACGTGGCTATCTCATCGATGTCTATGTTTGGATTCTCCATAGGAACACTGTCGAAATCCGGCACCATCAGACCTGCCCAGTCCGCGAACGCCCCATCGATCTCTATTCCTCCTGGCGCAATGCCCACATATCCGCAGGCGCCGCTGCCAACGACCTCTGCCAGAGCAAAGGACCATTCGCTGCTGTCCGGAGCCAGAGACAGGGAGTATACGCTGCCGCCCTCGATTGGGCTGGTGTCAGCGCTCACTTCGACAGACAAGGGCTCCTCACCCGGCACGAGGTCGAAGCCGTCACCTATCGAAGGGAACAACGCCACGCCCGTCCTCGTAAACGCCAGTGACTCGACAACGCCGTCTGCACCCTGGCAACTGAGACGCAAGCGGAGGACTGATACTGATGAAGAGTCCGGCAGTATTCCGCTTGAAGGCACGAGAGACACCTGCTCGATGATCAGCAATCCGCCTTCGGCCGGAGTCTCATAGCTCATCGCTCTGTGCTCGTACTCGTCCTGAGACAATAGCAGGTACTTGGCCGATGAGCCAAGATCATCCGGCAACACCGCCTTGGCCTCCATCCGGTCGCCTTCTACACGATGTGATAAGGATCCGATCTGCGCCCAGGCATTCCAGTCACGGTCGTCAATGCCGGAGCCATAGCTCATCAATGATGACGACTGTACCAAGCCGTCCCATCCATCGAGCTCCATGAGGTAATCTGCCCCGAGAGTTCCCACGGCGTATCCCGATGAGGCTGAGCCATCCGAGTCGATGAATAGGAAGAAGCTATCCACAACCGTGGTGCTCATGATATCGCCCGACGTCTTCACATAGAGATACAGGTCGTTCGAATCGGCGACGGCGGCCCATTCGTCGATATCTATCGTCGGAGCAGTGGATGCGGATATGCGCGCTCCGAACATCTCCACATCGGACCATTCAGAGAAGTCGCCATCGACGTCATATGTCCCGGGCTCAGCGTAGTACGCGAAGTAGATGAAGGTCGGCAGAATGATGAGAACTGCGACGAGCACTGCCAAGAACGGCCATTTAGTGAGTCGTGACAACCGGCGGTCTCTTCGGCGATGTTCCGGAAATGAATCCTCTCGCGAACCGTTGATCATTCCAGTACCATTGATCATTCCAGTACCATTGATCATTCCAGTACCATTGATCATTCCAGTACCATTGACCATGCCCGTTCCGTTCACGAGGCCCGTGCCATTGATGGCTCCTCTGCCGTTAACAAACCCGTGGTCTGCGACCCTTGACTCGCCGGGGGCAGCCGTGACCACTTCGGTTGGAGGGGGAGGCTCCTCGGCCTCTTCCACCAGCGAAGGCGCCTTTGATTCTGGCTCTGTTGTCGGCGCAAGCAACGGCTCGGGAGCTTCCGGCTCTTCAACGACAAGCTCGGCACCGCACTTCGGGCATTTCGCAGCGCCTGGCGCCACGAAGCCGCCGCATTCGGGGCATTCGAGCATCTCCTCGTCCGTTACGGTCGGAACGCCGCATCTGGGGCATTTGGCCATTCCAGCCTCAAGGTTCATGCCGCAGGATGGACACGAAAGTCCGGCGTCCGGAAGCTCGGCGGCGGGGGTATCCGCCGCTTTAAAGTCCTCCTTGGCCTGCTTCGCCTGAAGCCGCTGCATTAGCCTCTTCTCGATGACCTTGTCCAACTCCCTTCTGGTGAGAACTGTCTCAAGACGGGTGGAACAGAAGGGGCATCTTTCAGCTTCCGGCGAAACCTTGTTTCCACACATAGGGCAGTACACGGATTCGGTCTTCAAGCCCCAAACACCTCTAGATTCAGTGCTGCAGGTCAGTACACGCTGTCTTCGTCGGGAAAGGTGCCTGACTTATTGAAGGATAGTTATAGCATTCAAGCTCTATATAAATGTCTGGCCGACCACCCAGGCATGGGGATTCCGTCTCCTAGACGGAATACGATGCACAGAGCCTCGACTGCAGCCTCGGAGGCCATCGCGCATATGCGCGCTCGCCCGATCTCTGCGACTCAACCTAATTCGCGCTTGGGCAGAATCGGTCGCAGAAAATCTTAATACATTGTCCGCGCCTGGGAAGACTCAGTGATAGCGCATGACATGGAAGGGGCCGATGGAGCGATTGGACGATTTCAGGTATCAGATACCGAGAACTCACAAGCAATGCATGCGCACTGATGCACTCATATTCGCCGACGCCAAGATGATCGAGTCGATAAAGCGCGACAACGCGCCTGAGCAGGCGGCCAATGTCGCCTGCCTGCCTGGAATCGTAGGAAAGTCGTACGCGATGCCAGACATACACTGGGGCTACGGTTTTCCGATTGGAGGGGTCGCCGCTTTCGACACAGCCGAGGGCGTGATTTCCCCCGGAGGCATAGGATACGATGTGAACTGCGGTGTTAGGCTTGTTCGGACGGACCTTACCGCGACAGACATTCAATCCAAGGTGAAGAGCCTTATCGATGCGATCTTCAACAACGTTCCTTCAGGAGTGGGAGAGAAGGGCAAGCTGAGACTGTCAATGAGTGACATCGACGACGTGCTGGAAAGGGGAGCGGAATGGGCGGTTTCCAAGGGCTATGGCTGGGACCAGGACCTGGTCTCTTGCGAGGAGAACGGTCGCATGAAGAGCGCCGATTCCTCTAAGGTTGACCTCAAAGCAAAACAGAGAGGCGCTCCGCAACTGGGCACTCTTGGCGGAGGAAACCACTTCCTTGAGATCCAAAGAGTTGATGAGATATATGACAAGGATGCGGCGAATGCCTTCGGGCTCACGCACGAGGGACAGATAACGGTCAGCATTCATTCGGGATCGAGGGGGTGTGGCCATCAGATTGCGAGCGATTACATCCGAGTGATGGAGCGGACGGTGAAGAAGTACCAGATAGCCGTCCCAGATAGACAGCTGGCATGTGCTCCTGTGACATCAGGGGAGGGGGAGGACTGCTTCGCAGCGATGAGCGCTGCAGCGAACTACGCGTGGGCAAACCGTCAAATCATCCTTCACTGGCTGAGGGAATCCTTTGAGCATGCTCTGGGAGAGAAAGCTGAGGCATTGGGTATGAGTCTGGTTTATGACGTCGCACACAACATCTGCAAACGCGAGCGGCACGACGTCGATGGTAAAAGCATGGAGGTTTACGTTCACAGAAAAGGCGCCACGAGAGCCTTCGACTCCTCAAGGCAGGAGGTTCCCGCAGAGTACCGGTCCTTCGGACAGCCCGTGCTGATTCCAGGTGACATGGGAAGCGCCAGCTATGTGCTTGCAGGGACGGCGGCTGCAATGAAAGAGACTTTCGGCTCGACCTGCCATGGAGCAGGGCGGCAGATGTCAAGGACGGCTGCCACGAAGCGCTTCACGGCGAAGGAAGTTGTCGCCTCGCTGCAGAAGAAGGGCATCTATGTGCGCGCCGCGTCGAAAGACGGTGTAGTCGAGGAGGCACCTGGAGCCTATAAGGACGTGGACGACGTAGTCAACATAACACACGGAGCTGGCATATCGAGACTGGTGGCTCGCTTGAAGCCGATGGGAGTCATGAAGGGCTGAGGGGGCGCGCCTTGGGCTACAATGGAATGACCTTCTGAGCGGCCCGCGATACGATCTCCGCGCTCTCGACCGGGCACGCCACCATGACGGCCCATTCATGAACGCGTCTTGATTGCAGCGCCTGCGCTATTGGGCTCATTCGAGGGAGCAATCTGACCTTGTCGCCGTCCGTGATTCTTATGTCTACCATGCTCATCCTCGGCTCAGAAACGGGGACCTCATGAGAAGGCACATCGATCAGCACATGCCCGGGATCGATTCCAGCCTTGTACGCGATCTCCTCCTCCAGTTTCCGCCGCTTTCGAATGGTGCCCAGCCCGTCGACGTCGTCCCACTGATCCTCCTTCACCTGCGCGTTTGCGATGGCATAGGCTTTCTTGAACAGGCGGCGATACTTGATGCGCACGGCCATCTCCTGTGAGTAGCCGCCCTGAGCGACCAGATGGGAGAGCAGGCTGGAATCGGTCATCCTGAACACATTCTCTATCTCGCCCGCATCCAGCTCCTCCACCGCCTTGGCGAGCATCAACTCCGCTATCCTCACTGTCTTGTGGAAGTACACTGTGGAGAACATCAGCGCTCGAGCCACGAGCATGCCCTCTACCGCGCTTGCACCGCCCCTGTCAACGACCAGATCGCCGTTGAATATCCCGATTGTATCGAGAAGCCGGTCGAGGTCGATGACGCCGTATGCAACCCCAGTGTAGTGTGCGTCGCGAATGAGGTAGTCGATCTGATCGGCATCGACGGGGCCGCTCACCATCTGAGCCAAATACCTGCGCCCATTGAAGTGCGACTGTCCGGGTCCGCCCTCGAGGGTCATCTGCGCTGAATCCAGCTCGGATACGCCACTGAGCAGAGCCGCCACAATGTCCGCCTGCACGCCCTGCTCTTCCAAAGAGTCCACGACCGTGATGCCTCCTCCGAGTGCACGTTTCTCCGCGTCGGAGATGACCGTGTCCTTCCCGGTTATCAACCTCTTGGATATCTCGACGTGATCTATTCCGAACTGCTCGTGCAGCACCATCTCGAATGTGTGTGAGTAGGGTAGATGGCCAATGTCATGGAGCAAGGCGGCGCACCTGACGAGCGCCTCCTCGTCTCTGTTCAATTGGAGCGACGAGCTCATCCTCCCAGCCACGGCGAACGCGCCGAGCGAATGCTCCAAACGTGTGTGGTTGGCACCAGGATAGACTAGGTTTGCGAGGCCGAGCTGGTGCACTCCGTACAGGCGCTGGAGCTCGTTCGACTCGATCAGACCAAGATAAGGAGCGTCGACGCGTACGCTCCCGTGAACCGAATCTCTGATGACCTTGTAATCGCCCACGACGGTCATAGAGAGCATCGCCACATATAAGATTTCAGGATACGACGACATTGACGACCCAAAGTCCACACAGCGTTGCCCGCCAGATAGCTAATAGAAAAGCTTTGCGGAGCTATGCACGGCGCAGATGTTCGTTCGGAGCAAATGCTATTAAGACTCTAGTATGATTTGCTGACATCCCCAGGAGGGATCCCCCGTGCAATCCAACGCCGCTCCCAGCGAAGACAGGATACTGACATACATCGATGGTTTTGACAACAAGATAGGAGGAGGTGTACGCAAAGGCCATGTAGTGCTTCTGGCAGGCACGCCAGGTACTATGAAATCCTCCATTGCCCTTAACCTCCTGTACAACAACGTGAAGAAGCGCGACATGAATGCTCTGTACGTCTCAATCGAGGAAAGCAAGGAGAGCCTCCTGGAAGGAATGGACCGATTGGGATTCGGAGAGGTTGATGAGAGCAAGTTGTTCATAGTTGACATCGGCAAGCTGCGCCTCGAACATACGGATGCGGATATCGGAAGGGACTGGTTCAAGATACTGAAGGAGTACCTGCGCAAGAAGGTCGAGAACGAAGGGGTGGAGCTCATTGTGATAGACTCACTGACCGCAGTCTACTCACTGACGCATATCCAGAGCCCGAGACAGGAACTGTTCCACTTCTTCGGCTTTCTCAAGAGGTTGGGAGTCACGACCTTCCTCATTTCCGAGACGCAGCAGAACGGAAGCGCCTTCGGACCATTCCACGAAGACTACCTCGCGGACGGAACGATCCAGGTCAAGTTCGTGGACGTCGGCGAATCGGATGTGCAGCTGAGAATCCGCGCAGTCAAGATGCGACACTCGAAGATACACCACGGCTACCTGACGCTGATCTTCCGAGACGGGCAGTTCATGGCAACACCGCCTATCGCAGAATGAGCATTCCAACTGGCGAACGTCTCTGCCCCATGCGCCAGACGACTTCAGGTCTTCTACAAACCGCCCTTGATCTTGGTCCGGTCTATCTTCATGCCCTGAGGCGTCACCATAAGCAGGTTCTTGCCAACGCCAGCCACATCGCCGTTCACGTCGCGGGCGACGTTCTTGAGCTCTGAAGTGATTCGCTTCATGGTCAGGTCATCGTTGGCTATCGAGGTGAAGTCCAGTATCACAGCGTTGCCTGCATAGACCTCGCTAGTGAGAAGCGACAGATCCTCGTATCGGTATAACTCGCCGACCTTGACCATCGTGCTCGTTTCGTCCCCGCCAAGGATGTGCTCATCCTCAAAAGTCATCTCGCTCAGGTCGATATACTGCTCTGCGCTGGCATGCTGTCTGCCTTCGGATTCCTGCGATGAAGGGAATGTCTTCTTCTTCAGAATTGTCACCGTGCATCCCTCTGGATAAGGTATAACCTTGTTCAGATATAAAGTTTCCAACCCTTCCGGGGTTCCTCTCGGGAATCGAGAAGGTCTATTGTTCCCCATCTTCATCCAGAGACCAGAGCTTGTCGCCAACGTAATGCAGCGAGATGACCGCCTTGCCTTTCGGCTTGGCCTTGAGGCCCTCGGCGGAGGCGATTGCCTTGCCTACGGCAAGCGGACGAAGGTTCTTCTCGTCCCGAACCCACACGAGGTCGCCTTCCGTGATCGTCTCGTCCGCATCTACGATTCCAGGGCCCATCACATCGGCTCCGTTGGCCACGAATCTGACAGCTCCCATATCGACCGTTACAAACCTCTTCGACGCCCCGTATTCGAGTATGCCGCGGATGGTCAGAAACGGTTCATCATCGATGACCAGTCCCAGCAGCGCACCGTCCACGAACAGGACATCGAACTCGGGAGCTTCCGCCCTGTCAACGGTTTCGCTCTCGGTGAAGGACTTCGTCCCCAATGCGGCGTCTATGGCTGAAGACATGGCGGAGATCTCCTTGTGACGCAGTCTGTGCCGCCTCCGTATCTTCAATCTAACCATCCGCGCAGACCTCCCGATGGCTTCACCGAAGGCTTGGCGAGGCACCTTCCCTTCAGCTCCTTCGCCCACGCCTCCGCCTCAGCCGCTCGCCTGCTATCCCCCATGGACTCGAACGCCTTCGCCTTAATCTCATGCGGCTCCCAATCGGCAGCGTCGACGCCGGCCGCGATCCTAGCAGCTTCGACAGCTTCCTCGAATCGATTGAGGCTGAGCAGCGCATTCGCAAGGCCGAGCGCAACAGCATGATCACCCGGAGCCCGGTCGAGTATGAGCCGATACTGCTCGGTCGCCGCCTTCAGATTGCCGACCATTGCCTCGATCTCGGCCACAAGCCTGTCCCGCTCATCTGCAGGACACCGCGAGGCGAAATCGAGGGCCTTCTGACGATCTTGTGTGGCCGCTATGGCCTTGGCAGCCATAAGACGCCCCTTTTGGGTCATATCTTCGAAGGGTATCACCGACAGCCGTTCCGATACGCAGGACCAATCTTCCTGACTCGCCAGGAAGGCAGCGTAAGGCAGGACTCGATCGGGCTCCTTCTGTCCGTCGGCCACATGGACGAGCTCGTGAGGCAGCTCGGAGATGCCCGCCACGCGACATATCTCGAACGCGAGGGGCAAGGCGTCCATATCAGGATGGCGAGAGGTTACAGCCCGGACCGCCGAATCCAATGCATCTGTATGGCGCCCAAGGCGAAATAGGACCGATGCCTTCATCCGCCAGGGATCGCCGTCCATAGGTAGTTTGGATACCATCTCTTCAGCGCAAGCCAGCGCACGGTCGTATGAGATGTGTGCGCCCGACCCGTCTCCCATCCTCGTCAGAATATCGCCGCGCTCAATCCAGCCGTCACAGAGCGTGGGATTCAAGGCAAGAGCATTCTCGATTGATGCCAGAGCATCGTCGGTTCTTCCAAGCTGCAGAGCAATAAGAGACCGCGCCCTCCAAGCCTCATCGTACGAAGGGTTGAGGTCCAGGGATTCGAGCACGAGCTCGTATCCCTCCTCCACCTCGCCTATCGCCGCCTTGCATACGCCTTTCGCGTAGATGGCGTAGTCGAAGTCAGGGCGAATCTCCAGAGAACGATCGTGGAACGGAATGGCATCCTCATATCTGCCCATCTTCTCCAGTGCGTTGCCTATGTTGTTCCACGCAATCTCGTAGTCGGGGTCCACATCGATCGCCTCGACGAAGCTCGGCAATGAGTCCGCGTATCTACCTAGGTTGTAGAGAGCGTTCCCCAAATTATTGAGAAGTATGGGATCGGAAGAATCTATCTCCAGCGCTTTCTCGTAGCATCTGACCGCCTCTTCAAGGCGGTCCACGCCGTGTAGCGTGTAACCCTTGTTATACCATGCGTGCTTATAGCTTGGATTGACCGCAATTGCCCTGTCGAACGCCGCGAGAGCTCGTTCAATCCGTCCATAACAGAAACACGAGTAGCCGTAGTTGTTCCAAATCTGCGGGTCATCGGGCGACAATTCGACAGCGCGTCTGAGCGACTTGATCGCTTTCTTATAGTCCCCAAGCTCGTGTCGGATGCCTCCGAGATGTGCGTGACCCAGTGCGTCGTCCGGAAACGCCGAGATATACCTCTCACAGCATTCGATTGCGCGATCACCATCGCGAGCTCTGATATACAGGTCGGATTGTATCAGAAGCAGTGACTTGTCCTTCACTGCAGCAGCCGACAATCCCTCTATCGCGGTCCTTGCCTTTCTGAAACGTCCCGCCTCGATCAACGACTCAGCGAGGCCTATCAGATTCTCGGTTCGGTCGGGATTGAAACGAGCGGCTTTGGAGTATGCTCTGGCGGCTGCCCCGTACCTCTCCTGTGCGAAGAGACAGTTCCCGAGATTGTGCCATGCCAGTTCGTACTCGGGCGACTGAGATAGGGCGGATCTGTAGCATTCAGCGGCGGCTTCCCTCCTATCGAGGGCATCAAGAGCAGCTCCCTTGTTGTTTAGCGCAACCACGTTCGAGAGACCATTGGAAATGGCGTCGTCCAAGAGGTCTATCGCCAGCAGATACTCGCCCCGATCGTAAGCCTCGTTCGCCTCGTTAAACAGCTCCGCAGCTCTCTCGGCGCTCTCTGAGTCGCCCTTCCTAGCAATCTGAGTCAAGCGCCCTTTCCATGTAAACAGACATAGATATTCTTTTTGAATGGCGCAGTGTAACGGCGCAGCGCCCCTTTCGCTCCCCCAAACTTTATATTTCACATCGAGTATAATTCGGCTTCAGAGGGGTGCAGCGAGATGCTTGTCCTGTTCACGTCGTCACCGAGGTCAATGATTAGGGCATATCTCGCTGCAAGAGTGAATAACGGGAAGACGATAGAGAAGACTCGTGGCCGGAAGTTCTTCTTCGAGGACACACTAGACGCCGACGAAGCCGATTACGACAAGCTGTATGAGGAGTATAGAGAGAAGTTCGGCGGCCTCGATTTCCTGGAGAATCAGAAGTTGTACGAGATAATGGAGGACGAGATGTTCTGGGCATCGCGGTTTGCTGCCAGGGACAGAAACCAGCTGATATTCAGAGTCCTTCAACTGATTGAGGCGAAAGGCACCAAAGCCTATCTGGCGCAGGAGGCTCCTGAGGCGAAGGAGATGAAGGACAGGGTTCGCCGAGTCAGCGGCGAGTTCCGCAGAGCAAGGGACTTCCTATCGTTCACGGAGGATGTGGCGAACAAGGTGCTCATTGGCAGGGCGACCTTCGAGCACAGGGTTGTTGACCTCGTGCTGAGACACTTCGCACGGCGGAAGCCTGGCTACGCAATTGCCATACTCGACGACGAACACGCCCACATCTGCCTCGACGACGAGATACTGATCGATTCGCGCGAACGGTTCCCAAGCAGGAAGGGCAGAAAGGACGCGCGAAGGTACTGGCTATTGCTCTCCGACATCAAGAATCTCAGCTCAAAGAAAGATCCCGATTATGACAGGGAGGCACTGCCCGATAACTACTGGAAGTGGGTGACTGAAGGGACCAAGACGGCGACGACTGCTGGCACTCGAACGCTCGATGATTTTCCGTGATCTGTGACGACATTTTCGTCCATCCATGCACATCGTTGGGCCTGACGCGGGCGCCCGAAAGCTGCCAGATAGCGATCTCTGCCGAATAAGTATATTAGGTCATCAGCACCTTTACTTAAAGCTGGGCATCGGCCAGGAGCAGTAGCTTTGAACATTATCGAGAGTGATGAAGGCACCGTGAAGGGCCTTTCACTGTACATGGATCTGCTGAGCCACGATATTCTGAACTTGAACCAGACCGTGCTGAGCTACATCGAACTGCTGGCTTCGTCGTCGGACCTCGACACGAGGTCACTGGAGCACGCGAGAAGGGCGACATCGCAGATCAGGATCTCGACGCAGATAATTGAGAGCATAAACACTCTATGTCGCCTGCAGAAGGAGGACTTGTCAATCACAGCGGCGGATCTCTCCGACGTGGTTGGAAGCGCGGCAGAGGCACTTGAGAGTCTGATACCCCATCGGGACATCAGATGCACTGTGAGCCGCGTCGAGAATGCGCTAGTCGTCGATGCCAGGAACCTCGTGTCGCAGTCAATGCTCAACGCTCTTATGAACATGACTCAGCTCGACCAGTCAGATTCGCCGGAGATAGACATCAGCCTGGAACGCGCTTCTGATTACGCTGCTGGGGCATGGCGTGTGCTGATGCGCGATACGAAGCTGACACTCCCTGCGAACATCGACCTTGATGCCGTAAGCAAAGCGCGCGGCGAAGAGCGCTCCAAAACCGTCAAGCTCGCGGGAGTGCTGCTGTCCAAGATGATGGTCGAAAAGCTTGGAGGCACTTTCGATATCGACCGCATGGAGGGGGGCGGCGTCACATTCAGGATTGTTCTCAAAGGAGCTGATGTGCAATGACTAGCGTCCTCATAGTGGATGACGAGCTCTTCATCGTCGAGCTGTACAGAGACATACTGCAGCTCCGCGGCTACAAGGTCGTCGGAACGGCGTTCGACGGCGAGGAGGCTCTGAGAAGGTACAACGAGAGCATGGACAAGCCCGATGTGGTGATAATGGACCACAGGATGCCGGTCATGAACGGCGTCGAAGCCACGAAGGAGATAATGAGAGTCAACCCAAAGCAGAAGGTGATTTTCGTCAGTGCGGATGTTCTCGTCGAGAAAGAGGCCAAGGATGCTGGCGCGACGGAGTTCCTGCCCAAACCCTTCAGGATGGACGATCTCATAGATCGGATGCGCAGAGTCTCCGGTCAGTGATCTGCCCCTTCCACGAATCGAGGACGGCAGCCAGATATATATGACTATACACATATAGAAAGAGATAGTTTGAAGATGAGGGCCATCATATCGGAACGAAGGTAACGGTATTGACGACTGACAGTTTCACGAAGGCAAAAGCCATGCACTTCCCGAGGCAAGTCCTCGCCGGCCACAATGTGGCCAGTGAGATCGGGCAGATGTCCAGGGAATTCGAGCTCGACGGTCCTGCGCTCCTGGTCACGGGAACCACGACCGGAAAGCTGGCGGCGAAGCTGGTCGAGGAGGCGCTTGCCGACCACGATTACGAGGTGCAGACGATCACTGTTGGCGAAGCTAGCAGAGATAATCTCATCAAGGTGGAGGAGGCGACCAAGGAGGTCAAGGCCTCCTTCCTCATAGGAGTCGGCGGTGGCAGCAAGATAGACCTGGCCAAGCTTGCTTCTGGGAATCTGAAGATGCCTTTTCTCAGCGTGCCCACGTCCGCCGCTCATGATGGAATAGCAAGTCCAAGAGCATCGATCAAAGACGGAGGCAACTCTCTCTCGCTCAATGCGAGCGTTCCGCTAGGGGTTGTGGCTGACACCGCACTGATCGTCAAGGCGCCATATAGGCTCCTTGCGTCTGGCTGTGCGGATGTGATATCAAACTCGACCGCTGTGCTGGATTGGGAACTCGCATCGAGGCTCAGGGGGGAATTCTTCAGCTCAAGTGCCGCGAACCTCGCCAAGTACGCAGCCGAGTCAATCATCGACAATGCGGCTGCGATAAAGCCCAACCTGGAGGATAGTGTCTGGGTGGCTATACGGCCGATCATAATCTCAGGCATCTCGATGGCGGTGGCCAGCTCATCTCGCCCGACGAGCGGCTCTGAGCATATGTTCTCACACGTTCTCGATAAAGAAGCGCCCGGCAAAGCTCTCCACGGAGAGCAATGCGGCGTCGGATCAATCATGATGATGTACCTCCACGGAGGCGATTGGGAGAAGATCCGCGAAGCGTTGCGCATGATAGGTGCGCCGACGAACGCGGAGGAGCTGGGAATCTCTCCAGAGCAGATTGTGGATGCTCTCGTGCACGCGCACGAGATCAGGAAGGACAGATACACCATCCTGGGCGACAGAGGCTTGACCTCCGATGCTGCCGAGCGCTTGGCGAAGATCACAAGAATGATCTGATGTGGCAGTATCAAAGGGGAGTCAGTATGGTTCTGGTTACGGTCGTTGGAAAGACTCAGTGCAAGGAAGGCTTCGAGTTCGTCTTCGGAGGGGCGCTGGCAGAGTGCAGAGACTGCAAGGTGAGAAATGTCTGCTTTCATCTGGAGGAGAACAGACGGTATAGGGTCAAGAGCGTGAGGGAAGTACAGCACGATTGCAGGATTCACGAGGGCGGCGTGAGAGTGGTCGAGGTCGAGAAGATACCGCTGAAGGCTGTGATCCCTGCCAGAGCAGCCCTGGAGGGGGCCATGCTGACCTTCGAGGAAGTGCGATGCAGAGACCTAAGCTGCCCCAGCTACAGACTGTGCAGACCGTTGGGCGCATCGGAGGGTATGCGGTTCAAGATTCTGTCGGTCGAGAACGGTGAAGTCGAGTGCGAAAGGGGGTCCAAGCTGAAGACGGTCCTTCTTGAATGACATCATCGGACATTACTCAGGAGCCTATAGACTCCTGCGAAAACCGAGGCTACTCAGGCGATCCGTCGACGGCGATAGGCGAATATGAAGACTGCAAGCAGGAGGACGATAGGCACCGCTGCATGCTGAAACTCGGGAATGACTTCGGAGCTAACCGTAACCATGACTGTGTCCGCGTCGGAGTTGCCAGCGGCGTCCCGAACCACAAGGGTAACCAAGTACTCGCCCTCGGACCAGAACGTGAATGAGGGAGATTCGCCGTAGAGTTCCATCGGAGACGACTCATAATCGAAACTCCACGTGAAGTTTGTGATGGCTACGTTGTCTGTCGAAGCTGAGCCGATGAACGTCACCACTGAGCCGACCTGAGCAATCAGATTCTCACCCGCGTTCGCGACAGGGGGTTCATCATCTAGAAGAATGGAGAACGAGTGAAGCTCGTAGGGAGCGTATCGAGGTGAGGTGAGACGAACGCTGCCGTTATCGCGCGCCACGATGAAATACTCCACACTCGCTCCTGCGGCCTGCGCAGGAATGGTTGCCGCGTATGTGTCGTTGCCGAGGGTTCTTGATATCGGCGTCTCTGACCAAGAGCTGCCATCAACTCTGTATTGTAGGGCCAGAGATGCCGTGTTCACGCCTCTGGCGGCAGTGATCTCGACCTCGACAACCACATCCTCACCTGGAGGGAATTCTTCGGATAGTGGCTGATGGAGGATATCGAACTGCCGTTCGTGTCGGTCGCCCGCAATCTCAATCAGCAGCAATGCGGGGGGTATGTTTTCCGCAATCTGGCCTAGAACAACGTCTTCTTCTTCAGGATGGAACCAATCCGCGTTTCCGCCGATTTCAAAGAGGAAAGTGAATACGTCCATCCCTCCGTAGAGCCAGTCGAGGGAGTCGCCCGTAGTGGGATACAGCGCGACGGACTGATCCGCAACGTATCCGTTCAGCTCCGCCATCTCGTTACCGATGCGAACCAGATCAACATCGTCGGAGGTTGTGTTCGTGGTGTAACCCCACGGCCACATGATCTGATCGCCGTATGTGTGTAAGTCAATGCCCACTGTAAAGCTGTGGTTGAGTGCAAGGTCCCGTATTGCCTGCGTCTCAGGCTCGGAGAATGGATACTCTCCGCAATACGTGCTATCTGAGGTGTCGCTCGAAGTACCAGCACCTCCCCAATCGCCGAGAGGATCGCCGTTCTGCGAACCGTTGTAGTTCCTGTTCAGATCGACGCCGTAAGTGCCATCCCCATTGTCCCGTCGATTCTTTCGCCAATCTTCATTTGCCGGATCAGACATCGCATAGTCGAGTCCGTCTGGATTAACAATCGGTACTATCCAAGTCTCCCTGTTCTCCACGAGCCAGCTTATTCTTGCGTCCAGTCCATAGAGGGCAGTTAAGTTATCGATGAGCTGCGATGCGATCTCAGACGTGGGCCACTCCCTGGCATGGTGAAGCGCCATTATCAGTATCTCAGGCTCGTCCTCGTCCGATTCGACGTTGTCAGATATCTTCATCGCGAGAACATCTCTGTCGGCTAGACCGTGCGTCTTCTCCCAGCTGTCACCGATATCATATACCTTGGCTATGCTCGGAAACTCCGTCTCTGTGGCGTACATCAAATCCCGAATGACCGTGTAGTTTCTGTATGCATAATCCGGCGACGGTCCAGCGCCAACATCGGCCGCTTCGGCTACGGTGCTTTCTCTCGCAAAAGGAGCCATGTCTCCAATTTGAGCGATTGATAACATGAGCCCGAATACGAGAACTGCCGGGACGAAATGATGTTGACGGAGCATTGTTAGCATTCACCTTCGCGCAACCCAAGCTCTTGGTAGCTCGAAAACGCGGAGCACCCTCGAACACTGGCGTTGCTATGGCGCCGTTATATGAGCGCTCGTATTTACCAATTGTCCAAGAAGGCGTCGGCCGATGACTACCCTCCACTGACGGGAGGAAGAAACGAAACCTCGTCGCCCTCTTTGAGCTGCATCTCTGAAGGTCCGTATTCTCTGTTGACAGAGAGTATGATGTGCTCGCGGAATCGTTCCATTGCCGGAAAACGAGCGATGTACTGCTCCAGAAGCATATGCACTGTAGTGCCTTCTTCCACCTCTATCTCCTCTTCTTTCTCGCCAACAATCTCTCTGAAAGACGCGAAAAGCTTGACTCTGATCTTCATGAGCACATCACCAGCATCAACGCATCACCTCATTATGACACATCATATTCAAACTTATCAGAGCCCTTGCGCGAGGTTGCGGGATAATCTCTTTCATTTCGGAAGTGATTAAAGCCGTTAACGAATCTGCATTGGGCTGACCATCGGCTGAGATCGGAGACACCGAATCTTGACATGCCTCTGGCACCATGCAAATGATAATCTACCTGGTAACGCATTTGATAACAATTGGCGGTGTTTCCTGTGGAGGGGCGGCTATAATGATTATCAGATCATGTGGGAAAAGCTCTTTTACTGATGTACTCCAATGGCGCAGCCTACGCTCAACAACAAAGCTTTTCGCATCGCACGGCAGCCATGAAGCGAACTCTTGACTGCGTGACAGACACGATGGCAAGGCTATCGATGGATGCAGAAGCATTTGCCGCATACAAAGCGCTGCGAAGCAAGTCAGAGGGGGATAATGTCGGCTGAGCCGCATCAAGGAAGAGAGGGTACTGTCGCCCCAGGAATAGGTTCTCGAAGAGGGGGACCAGGATGGAGCCTGGAACCGGAGATAGGGGCCAATGCCAAGAAGGTGCTCGAGCGACGATATCTCAGGAAAGATGATCAGGGCAGGCCAATCGAGACTCCTCACGAGCTGCTTGAGAGAGTTGCCAGAGCGATTGCAGCTGCGGAATCCAAATATGGGAAGAAGGAAGCAGACGTCAACAGCGTCGCTGAGAAGTTCTATGAGCTGATGGCTCGACAGGAATTCATGCCGAACAGCCCGACCCTTATGAATGCTGGACGAGAGCTGGGGCAGCTATCCGCATGCTTCGTATTGCCAGTCGGCGACTCGATGGAGGAGATCTTCGACGCAATCAAGCACACCGCCTTAATACACAAATGCTTGATACCCGAGACCCTCGTAATGACAGATACCGGATGCATGGACCTCGGATCCGTACCTGATGGCTCATGGATCGAAACGAACGAGGGTATGGACAGAGTCGATGAGAGACATGCCAACGGAGTTCAGGAGGTGTTCCGAGTTGAGACTCGAGAAGGATATTCCGTCACAGGCACTTCGTTGCATCGCTTGATGGTGAGAAGAGCAGACGGAACCCTGGATTGGAAGCGAATCGGCGAGTTGAAGAATGGAGACACCCTCGTCATGAAGCTCGGAGGCTGGCTTGGCGGCATGCTCGAAGAGATTCGATGCGAGTTCGACGACGTGATCGAATCCGGAATAGGAAACGAGGTGGTCCGCGCAAACGAGTATGCCTTGTGCGAATTTATGAAGCGCGTCTTCGGAGAGCGCGGATGGATATCACCTGACGGCGCGATAACTGTGGATCTGGAGACCGAGGACATTGCTCGCAGATTCCAGGTCATGCTGTTCTACATCGGGGTGACCACGCAGCGCGACAGATCCAAGCTCGCTGTGTGCACGAGATCGGGCTTCGAGATGTTCAGGGAGAAGATCGGTTTCGGCTCTATCATCCTTGACAGAAGACTCTGGCGTATGGATGCTGCATCCGTATCCGAATCAATGGAGGAGAAGGGCGTGAGCCATCAGGAGGCGGACGACAGTGGCTACTACTTCGTATCCTTCGACGGATTGACGCGAGCGGGCGAAAGGGAGGTCGTCGACCTGACCATCGGGGAGACGCATGCCTATCTCGCTGACGGTTTCGTGTCTCACAACAGCGGAGGAGGCACGGGCTTCAGCTTCTCGAGGCTCCGGCCAGCAAACGATTCCGTGAAGAGCACTGCAGGGGTTTCGAGCGGCCCGATATCGTTCATGGAAGTATTCAACACAGCAACGGAGACGATAAAGCAGGGTGGCACCAGAAGGGGCGCCAACATGGGCATCCTAAGAGTGGACCATCCGGACATACTGGAGTTCATCACATGCAAACGGGACAGCTCGAAGCTCACCAACTTCAACATCTCGGTCTCGCTCACTGACGAGTTCATGGAGGCGTTGGAGAAGGACGAAGAATACGACCTCGTGAACCCCAGATCGAAGGAGCCCGTGTCCAAGCTCAGGGCGAGGAAGGTCTTCGACATGATAGTGAACATGGCCTGGAGGAACGGCGAGCCAGGCATCGTGTTCATAGATCGCATCAACAAGGATAATCCGACGCCGTCTGTTGGCGAGATAGAGAGCACAAACCCCTGCGGGGAACAACCGCTGTTGCCATACGAGTCCTGCAATCTCGGCTCGATCAACCTCGCCAAGATGTTGAAGGCTGAAAGAGGCAGGATTAACATCGACTACGCCAGGCTCAGAGAGGTCGTCCACTGGGCTGTGCGGTTCCTTGACGATGTGATAGACGTCAACAGATACCCTCTCCCGCAGATTGAGGAGATGACCAAGGCGAACAGGAAGATCGGCTTGGGCGTGATGGGCTACGCTGATATGCTCCTAAGGCTAGGCATACCCTACAATTCCGACAGGGCGCTCAGCCTCGGCGGGGAGCTCATGAGATTCATCGACGATGAAGGGCACAAGGCATCGGAGTCCCTTGCGGAAGAGAGGGGCCCGTTTCCCAACTTCGGCGGCAGCACGCTCGCCGGCAGGTACGCCAATCTGAGGAACGCCACGGTCACTACGATCGCACCCACAGGAACCATTAGCATCATAGCTGGAGCGTCGAGCGGGATCGAGCCCATCTTCGCCGTCGCCTATGTGCGTAACGTCATGGACAGGGACATTCTTCCTGAGGTGAACCCCATATTCGAAGATGTAGCCAAGGCGAGAGGCTTCCACTCTGACGAGCTTATGAAGGAAATCGCAGCCCAGGGCACCCTCAAGGATGTGAAGGGCGTGCCCGAAGACGTGGCGAGGCTGTTCGTCACCGCCCTGGACATCACGCCCGAGGACCACATACGTATGCAGGCAGCCTTCCAGGAGCACACGGACAACGCGGTCTCCAAGACCGTCAATTTCCCGAACGATGCGACGACCGAGGATGTGGAGAAGGTATACTTGCTCGCCTACAAGCTGGGCTGCAAGGGAGTGACCGTATACCGGTACGGGAGCCGTGAAGACCAGGTGTTGAGTGTCGGCGACGAAAGCGACAAGGAAAAGCCCGAGGAGAATGAGGACGATTCGCGCGCTCCAAGGGCGCGCCCATATAGAACCAGAGGCACAACACAGCGTATCGAGACAGGATGCGGCCATCTCTATGTCACGATCAACGAGGACGAACACGGGCTCTGCGAGGTCTTCACCCAGATGGGAAAATCGGGAGGATGCACTGCATCGCAGTCCGAGGCTATCGGACGCCTCCTCTCTCTGGCGTTGAGATCGGGCATCGAAGCGGAGTCCATAGTGAAGCAGTTGAGGGGCATTCGATGCCCCTCTCCTCTCTGGCAGCCAGGAGGCATGGTGCTTTCGTGCAGCGACGCTGTCGCGAAGGCTCTTGAGCGATATGTCAAGGAACGGCCTTCTGCCGCAGCCTCTGGAGAGGCCTCGGGAGCATGGTCCGAAGGGCCCGTCGCACAGAAGCAGAACCATGTTGACAGGGGAGATGTGTGTCCGGAATGCCCCGAATGCGGGAGCATGGTGGAGTACGTCGAGGGATGTGTCGTATGCAGGACCTGTGGCTACTCACGCTGCTGGTGAGAGGGAGAAAAAGAGGGAAGGTGAACAGCTCCGGTCCCCGCGGGATGCGGGGACCGGATTGGAATGTTCTCGCTCTGAGAAGAGCTGAACATATCAGGAGTTCGAGAACGCCCGTTCGTTATGGAGGAGGTTGAGACGACGAAGGCACTGACAATAAACGGCAGTCCGAGGGAGAAAGGAAACACGGCTGGCATGCTCTCCGCGGCGGAGGAGGAGCTGCGGCGCGCGGGGATCGAGGTCGAACGAGTGTCATTGGCGAATGTCGATATCAGGCCATGCACCGCATGCGAGGCATGCCACAAAAGCGAATGGAGCTGCCCTATCGAGGATGATGCGATCCGCGTATTGAAGAAGATGGTTGAGGCCGATGCGATCCTCATCGGCTCACCAGTGTATTTCGGCGGCGTTACCGCGCAGCTGAAGGCGTTGTTCGACAGGTCGGCAATACCTTATCAAGGGTCTGAACTCAGAGACAAGATCGGTGGAGCACTCAGCTGCGGAGGCGCGAGGCAGGGCGGCCAGGAGATGACCGTCACTCAGATCATAGTGTTCTTCATGACGCACGATATGCAGGTAGCGAACACGGGCGACGGCGCCTACGGCGCGATGGGGGTGGCCGATGGAGAGGGCGACATCGCCGACGACGAGGAGGGGCTGTCCTCCGCGAGAAACCTCGGCCAGCGCACTGCACAGCTGCTCACGCGGAGCAAAGCCTGACTCGGCCTCTAAGGTGCGTATACGCTACGTGTATGCCCAAAGGACCTCAGTCATGAGGCGAGATATGCCTGCGTGGGAGGCCGGAGGCCAAAGGAGCTGCCAGGAGAGACGACCGGGGGGATGGCGATTGAGCATACTTCGGGCTGCGAAGGGCGAGCTCTCGCCCCCGGCCCACTCCACATAGAATCAATATACCTCACGAACGCCATCACGGACGCGCATGCGCGAAAAGGAGGCGTGACGGTTATGGGAAAGCAGATGATAGGAGCCCTCAAGGCGGGCGACAGGGTGGATTCCTACTTCTCTGTGGCATACAAGAAGCCCGTGAGCGAGTACAAGTACGGCCATATGTTCGAATTCCGGATCGCCGACAGAACCGGGCAGATCACGGTCAAATACTGGGGCGGAGAGAACCGCCCGTCCGTCGAGAAGCTCCAATCGTTACTCGAGCGTGGCGGAGTGGTCAGAATCGTCGGAGAGGCCGGAGAATACAGAGGGCAACTTGAAGTGTCCGTGAGCGAGAAGAACGGTGGCACGATAGACGCTTTGAAATCGGGAGAGTACGACCTGTCGACCCTTGTCGTCTCGCTGGAAGGACTCGCAGAGATGAAGGAGAGGCTGCTGGGTTTTGCACGAATGGTAGAGGAACCTCACATGGTGCTTCTCCTGAGGAGGTTCTTCGAGAACAAGGGCTTCATGGAATCGTTCAGCACATGCCCGGCATCGATCCAGTTACACTCCGCGGCAATAGGCGGTCTTATGCATCACACGCTCAACGTCGCGGAGATCTGCTCGAGGATGCTCCAGCTGCAGCCAGGGCTCGACAGAGATCTTGTCATTGCTGGAGCGCTGCTGCATGACATCGGCAAGACGCGCAGCTTCGTTATCTCAACCAACATAAATCACACCGTCGAGGGCAACCTGGTCGGTCATCTCATCGTTGGTGACGAGCTTCTTATGGAACAGATCCGCTCGATCGAGGATTTCCCTACCGATCTGACCCTCAAGCTCAGGCACGTGATAGCGTCTCATCATGGCAGAAAGGAGTGGGGTTCTCCTGTCGAACCGATGATGCCCGAGGCGCTCCTGATACACATGGCGGACGACATGGACGCGAAACTCAACTACATGGTCCTGAAGAGGGAAGAGGCTGAGACGGAGGACGACTGGACATGGGATAGGAGGCTCTCCAGACTCATCTATCTGGGATGATGCGGAGGAGGGCTTTCCCGGGGTTGCCATGTACCAATATATGCATTGATGCTGCAAAGGGCTAAATAATGCACTAGGCATCAGCTCCCTTCCTGATATACAGGAGGTATCTGAGTGAGACCTATACGCACAGTTCTTTCGCCTGAGGAGATGCCCAAGAAATGGTACAACATCCTGCCGGATCTGCCCAAGCCACTGCCCCCGCCTTTGAATCCGGCAACGAAGGAGCCCATATCCCCGACGGATCTCGAAGCCATATTCCCGAAGTCGCTCATAGCACAGGAGATGTCGCAGGACTCATACGTCGACATCCCGGAGGAGGTGCTTGACGCATACCTAATGGTCACCAGGCCCAGCCCGTTGCAGAGGGCTATCAGGCTGGAGGAGAAGCTCAAGACGCCTGCCAAGATCTACTTCAAGCGCGAGGATCTCTCCCCCGCTGGGAGCCACAAGACCAACACCGCTCTCGCTCAGGTGTACTACAACCTGAAGGAAGGCGTCCAGAAGCTCACTACCGAGACTGGCGCGGGACAGTGGGGCTCTGCGCTGAGCCTCGCGTGCAACCACTTCGGCCTTGATTGTCAGGTGTTCATGGTGAGGGCAAGCTACGACCAGAAGCCATACAGGAGGGAGGTCATGCGCCTCTTCGGCAGCGAGGTGAATCCGTCCCCGAGCACCATCACCGAGTTCGGCAAGAAGCTTCTGGCCGAGGACAAGAACCACCCCGGCTCGCTTGGCATCGCCATCAGCGAGGCGCTTGAAGCGTGCGTCAAGGACGGCAAGGCCAAGTACAGTCTCGGAAGCGTTCTCAATCATGTGATGATGCATCAAACCATCATAGGTCAGGAGACGATGCTGCAGTTCGAGAAGCTCGGCGAGCAGCCAGACCATCTGGTGGGATGTGTGGGCGGCGGCTCGAACTTCGCTGGCTTCACGTTCCCGTTCATCGGTCAGAAGCTGAAGAAGAACCTTGACATGGACTTCGTGGCCGTCGAGCCCAAATCGGTGCCGACTCTCACAGGCGGGAAGTACGAGTATGACTTCGGCGACACCGCAGAGATGACTCCGCTGCTCATGATGTACACGCTGGGGCACGCGTTCGTTCCCTCGCCCATCCATGCGGGAGGGCTGCGCTACCACGGAGCAGCGCCGACCGTCAGCGCATTGGTCAATGAGGGCATTGTGAGACCTGTTTCCTATCAGCAGACGGAAGTGTTCGAGGCGGCTGCGACGTTCGCACGGGCGGAGGGCATCATACCTGCGCCAGAGACCAACCATGCTATCAAAGCGGCAATCGATTTGGCGCTTGAAGCGAAGAAGAGCAACGAGGAGAAGGTTATAGCCTTCAACTTCTCCGGCCACGGTCTGCTCGACCTTGCAGGTTACCAGCAATACCTGGACGGAACGCTCACATAAGCTTGATTGCTGCCTCGACCGTCAATTATGCGTTGGCAGTCACGAGAAGTACGACTCCTGATCCTCCCGAAGCTTTCGGTAGGCGGTTCGGAACTCGGGACGTTTGAGGACAATGTCCAGTCGACGTTGTAGATCGCTGTCGAGCCGATCCTGCTTCGACTGGAAATACTCGGACCTCAGAGTGTACGCCACGTCCGATGAGTACTGCTGCATGCCGAACATGATTATCGAGGAAGCGTCCGGGGCATGTGAGACAACACCTATAGGCACAGGAGATCCTTTCCGAACGATTTCCGCGAGGTCGGGACTGCCTGATCCCACCTCCCCTCCTACCGCAATCATCCTCTGAGGCGCAACCTCTACGGCCTTGATCTGATGCACGGCATCGCCCGAAAAGACAAACGTGTCGTAGACGCCACTCACATGATCTCTTCCGGTGAGTGCGCGCCACTCGCTCTTGCGCTCGGTGGCGTCGTATCGCCTCTTCAAGTACCTCATCAGCTCCTCTATGCCAAGGAATTCCATCTCACATCAACAACGTAGACTAAGCGGGATAATCTTTCTCATGAAACAGGCCAATATCGCAATCCGCGGCGATCATCGATAGCTCTCGCCGGTGATGCGCTCGAACATGTCTATGTATAGAGAGGATATCTCCTCTATCTTGTCGGCAGGGAGGGCTGGCATCTTGGGTTCAGAATCGCCTTTCTTCCTGGCCTCGGACAGTTTGTCGTAATAGCCTATCTTGCGATAGTGCTGCCTGACGTTCTCCTTGCTCAACTCGACGAACTCGCCCTTGGAATAGCTCTCCCAGTCCCACCACCGGTCCTCGTCCGAGGTGCCGAACGTATCGACAATCATCAGCTCTCGATCCTCGTCGAAGGCATACTCCTTCTTGCCGTCTACGTGGATCAGATCCCTCTTCTCGACCTCTTCCGCAATACGCTCATCCATGCTGAGGGTGGCTTCCACGATTTCGTCATACTCATTCCGGCTGAGGCCTGCGATCTTCAAGGCCTCCCTCTTTGTGAGCAGGCGGTCCACCTTCTCCAGCTTGGTGGTGACCTCGATGAGCGGCTCCGGAAGTCTGTCTCCGTACTTCACTTCCTTGTTGGATTTGAATCCGAGCTTCGAGGGCTTCAGATCGCCAGAGGTTATCCTGTCCCAGAGCGATCCAGCGACATAATGCCTGCAGATCACTTCGATCGGGATCAGGTAGTTGGTCGTCTTCCTATCGATATTGGCGTAGTTCAGGATGTCGACTCTCTGCACTCTCATGCGGTTGGGCGGTATGAGTTCCCTGAAGTGCGTCTTCATGCCTGTTGATCGGCCTACCTGGAACCAAAATGCGCTAGACCTGCAGAGCGTTTCACCCTTGTTCGGGATGAGTGACGGTATGATCTTGTCGAAGACTGAAATCTTGTCCGAGAACTCGAACTCGAGAGTGTGAGCGTCCACCTCGTAGACGTTCTTCACCTTGCCCTGGCGCATGAGTTTCATATGACCGATTGCGTCGTAAGCGATAGTTGCTCTTAATGGTTTTGGTGCCAGACACACACTGACCGTCGCCAGTGAACCACCCTCGGAAATGCCTGCGAACTGTCTCTGTCAAAAAGATTAAGCAACAAGGAATCGGTAATGCAGAGCAGGACGCGGCAGGGTCTAGGATATGTTTGACACACATTTCTCCAAGCGCGCCAAAGCGCTCAGGGCATCGGACGTGAGAGAGCTGCTCAAGCTGCTTCAAGCGCCGGACATGATTTCGTTCGCAGGAGGCCTCCCGAATCCGGAGACATTCCCAACGGAGATAATCCGCGACATCGCGAACGATGTCCTCAAAGACGATGGGGCAAGAGCGCTTCAATACGGCATCACGGAGGGCTACCTCCCACTCAGAGAGGCAATCGCTGACAGAATGAGCCGCCACGGCACAGACGCTGCAACGGACGACATCGGCGTGGTTAGCGGGTCCCAGCAAGTCATAGACCTCATCGGCAAGGTGCTCATCGACCCACACGATGCAATCGTCATATCGGCTCCAACCTACCTCACAGCTCTCACAGGCTTCGCCGTCTACGACGCGCGTTTCGAGTCAGTCCCAATCGACGAGGAGAACATGAGAATCGATCTTTTCGAGGATAAGTTGAAATCGCTTGCGACCGAATCCGTCCATCCCAAGCTGGTATACGCGCTGCCGAACTTCCAGAATCCTGCGGGCGTAACGATGCCCGAGAAAAGCAGGCGCAGGCTCGTTGACCTCGCATCCGAACACAACCTCATCATACTCGAGGACGATCCTTATGGGGAGCTGCGATACAGAGGCGATGACATCCGCTCCATCAAGAGCTTCGATGACGAAGGGAGGGTGGTCTATATGAGCACATTCTCAAAGATACTCGCGCCTGGGTTGAGGGTGGGCTGGATGGCGGCGCATCCCGACCTCCTCAGGAAACTCATAATCGCGAAGCAATCGAGCGACGTATGCACCAACGTTCTCGGCCAGGTCGTAGCACAGGAGTACATAACTAGAGGCCACATAGACACCCAGATCCAGAAGATACGAGAGATCTACGGTAGGAAACTGAACATCATGCTCGAGGGCATGGATCGTTTCATGCCCGATAGTGTCGCCTGGATCCGCCCCGATGGAGGCATGTTCCTATGGGCCACGCTCCCTGAAGGAGTCTCATCGGGAGAGCTCCTGTCGAAAGCGCTTGAGAGGCGTGTGGCATTCGTGTCTGGCAGAGCTTTCTTCCCGGACCCCGCCGACGGCATGAGCACCCTCAGACTCAACTTCACACACCCGTCGGACGAAATGATCACTGAAGGGCTCAGGCGGCTCGGAGGAGTCTTCAAAGAAGAAATGGATCCGTCCTGAACCCCTGGAGATTTCGAGAACGACTCATTCTCAGAAGATCTCCGCGCCCGCATGAACGACTATGCCATCGTCTGTGATTGAGTATGGCTTCACTCGTCTGGAATGAGTTGTCCTTCTCATCTTCAGTACTCGCACTGTAAGCTGCACTTCGCCGGAATCCCTGTTCTCGTCTGACTGCAGCAACAGCACGCCGTCAGCGGTATACTCAGCAAGACCATCCCTTGAAGAACGGGGGTTCTCGTCCTTGACCTCAGCTGTAAGGATCGATGTCGCGCCCGTGGTTCTCAACAGCTGACACAGGTTGAACAGATTGGACCTTCGCTCTGACTCATCTGAGAACATCATGTTCAGCAGCGACACGGAATCGATCACTACCCTCTTGGCGCCGAAGGACTTCACGAACTTCGGCAGTTCACTCTTTATTCTGTTGATTGTGGTCTTCGCATCCGAAGGCTCCAATTTGAATAGACCAAGTTCCTTCTTCGTGATAGGCTTCTTGAGATCCCATCCGAAGGAGGCCGCGTTCTTCACGACGGAGTCCTTGTCCTCCTCCAGGGAGATGAATATACAGTGTTCTCCTTCGTTAAGGCCTTCCATCAGGAACTGCAGGCCCAAAGTCGTCTTTCCGGTGCCGAACGAACCCATCAATAGCACCATGTGCCCCTCCGGAAACCCGCCTTGAATCATCTCGTCGAGACCTTGCACGCCGGTTTTAACTCTGTTCGAAGCCATGCCTGATTCACCCCACACGCTCTGTGTTTATCACCACGAATCCGCTTTGAGAAGTTATGAGGGTAGCGAAACGGGCAATTCTCTCCTGGTCGAGGTGCGGTAGGACGCTCATGAACTTCTCCACGTAGAGATACCTCTGCCTTTTAGATGTATGATGGAACTTGGCCCACTCAAATCTGAGAACGCCATCTACACTGTCGATGATCATCTGCTGGCGTTTTCTATCCAGTATCTCATCCGTCAGCAGCACGTAGAAGACGGACTCCCATTTCTTGGCCATTCTCTGTATGCCCTTGAGCATCGATACGACATCTTCGAATTTCACCGCGTCAGAGACTACCAGATCGGTCAGCGAGTCGATGACGATCAGGCTCCTAGGGGCGTTCGCATCGAGAAATGTCACAAGCGCTTCAAGGACATCGTCCTCCTTCTTGTCGGCGAACAGATCGGACCCGTCCGAATCGACCCAGGTGGTTGGGACGACAGTCCTCATGAAGTAACCCTTCGAGAAATCCTTGAACAGCAGGTTGGACTCCAGCGATTCATGGAAGTCCTTGGTGAAGGAGAGTTTAACCTCCCTGAGAATGTCCTCCTTCGACCTTGAGAACGTGACGTACGACATGCTCTCTGGCAGGACTCCGTCCCTGCCCGCGTGGCCAAGAATGAAGCCTTTGGTCTCAGGGAACTCCTTGACGAGCCCTATCTTGGCGGCGGACGTCAAGGCGAACTCAAGGCCGCCCCCACCGACATCCCCCAGAAGAAGCACCACTGACCCTAGCGGCACTCCTCCACCAATTATCGAATCGAAATCCGCGACACCGGTTGGTGTCCTCTCTACATCCCCTTCTGACATGAGTGCAGGCCTGCAAATGCAGTTCAGCAATAATGAAGCTTTGGGGTTCACAGCTGATGAACGCGCGCGGCCCAATCACCCTCTCAAAAGCTCATTAAGCATCTCAAGCGCCCTAATCGCCGCCTGGTTCTTCACCGATCCTCTGTCGCCAGGGAAGACCGTTCGGTCGCGCTCTACGAAATCGCTGGAGCTCACTGCGATGCACACGAGTCCTACCGGCTTTTCAGGAGTAGCCCCCGTGGGCCCTGCTATTCCAGTGATGCCCACTCCGATATCGGCTCCGAACCGATTCCTTACACCCTCCGCCATCATGAGAGCGACCTCATCGCTGACCGCTCCCTTCTCCTCGATGATGGCTCTGTCCACGCCGAGAATGTTGACCTTGGCGTCATTGCTGTACGAAATCACCCCGCCAAGGAAGTAATCACTGCTGCCCGGGACCTCCGTAATCATGTCGCCCAACTTGCCACCGGTGCAGGATTCTGCGACAGCGATCGTCTTCTTCGACCTTCGTAACTTGCCACCGATTTCACTTGCGAGCACTTCTACCCCTCGGTCGACGCTTGATGCCGGCATCTCTTTCGGCGTTCAGCAGTCTCTCTCTGATTTCGATCTCGTCAAGCATGATCGCGACAGGTTTCGGCACAAGGTGACGCCATTTCTCGCCATTGACTATCCTCCTCCGAATCTCTGCGCCGCTGTACAGCTTGGAATTGAAGGCGGTCGTCTTCCTAACATCGTAACCAACCTGCGAGAACAGCATGCGGGTGATAGAGCTGTTGGAATAGACGATGTCGAACGGCGGAACGTACGATTCGATATGATTCACCCATATCGAGTATCTGTTGACGTCTCTCACTGGGACTATGTGAACTCTACTGTGTTCACCCGCTGGAAGAGAAGAAAGGAGCATCTGATACCTCTCTCCTGCAGTCAGCGGATTCCTCGTGGTGTGTGACTCCTCAGCGCTTCCGATTACGACGATCAGTTCGTCGCACTCAGACAGCACCTCCGTCATCGCCTTGAGATGTCCTTTGTGGAGGGGTTGGAATCTTCCCACGACCAACGCGCGCATAAACGTTCCACTGCTCCTGCTCAATTCACTGCAGGTCGCTCAACGCCTGACGGCGCCACAGGCGACGGCTTCGGGGGAGTTGATGGTGCGCGCCTGCTGGTCGCAACCAGAGCCGCAAGCTTCTTCAAAAGGCCCTCCTTCCGCGATCCCACCAGTGCATTGAAGAGCACGTCGTTCAGGGTCTTAACAGGTATGACATCCACATTGCCGAGATATCTATCCTCCAGAACGACATCCTTCATATTCTGCTCAGGAATCAGTACCTTCCTTATGCCCATCTCGGCTGCCGCCTCGATCTTGGCGGTCACTCCGCCCACGGGTAGAACTTGCCCTCGAACGCTGAGGCTGCCTGTCATTGCGACTCCTTGATCCACTTCGATCTCCTCGAAAGCGGATATGACAGATGTGGCCACAGCTATCGATGCGCTGTCTCCCTCAATGCCGTCATAAGTGCCGATGAATTGGACGTGGATATCGTGATTTGTGATGTCCTCGCCAGTGTACTTCTTGATCAGGGCGGACACGTTCTGAACCGATTCCTTGGCGATCTCGCCCAGTTTTCCCGTCGCAATGATGCGTCCCCGCTCCCTGTTCTGGGAAGGGGTGACTTCAGCCACTATGGGCGTAACGATGCCGGAGAACTCCGCCATCGAGGAATCCGCGTTCAACACCGCAAGGCCGTTGACGATTCCCACGACAGAGCCTTCGGTCAGACACATCTGATAATCCTTCCTGCGCTCAACCGCTCTATCAGTAACCTGCTGCTCGAGGGATCTCGCAGTCAGCTTAGCCTCGCTGACATGCTTCGCCTCGACGGACGGCGCACCGCGCTCTCTTGCGACATCGCCAGCGACCCTCACCAATCCGCCCAGCTCGCGGAGCCTCAGGGTGAGCATTCCGCGTCGACCTGAGCGACGCTGGGCCTCTCGAATGATCTCGCCAACGGCGTTCCTTGTGAAATGCGGTATCTTCTTGTCCTTCGATACCTCTTGAGCGACGAATCGGACCAGCTTTTCGCGGTTGTCGTCATTGTCGGCCATCGTGCTTCTCATGTATATCTCGTAACCGTATCCGCGTATTCTTGACCTCAGGGCGGGATGCATGCCCACCACCGCATCGAGGTTCCCTGCAGCCACCAGAATGAAATCACAGGGCACCGGTTCGCTCTTGACCATCGCGCCTGAGCTACGCTCACTCTGGCCAAGTATGCTGAACTCGCCCTCCTGAAGGGCGGTCAGGAGACTCTGTTGACTCTCGATCCTGAGGACGTTGATCTCATCGACGAAGAGCACGCCCTTGCTCGCCTTGTGTATCGCTCCAGGTTCGAGCCGTTCGTGAGCGGGCGTCTCTAGGCCGCCGCTCTGGAATGGGTCGTGCTTCACATCCCCCAGGAGGGCGCCTGCATGCGCACCCGTGGCGTCTATGAACGCAGGATGGTCGTCAGGCGTGTGAGATATCAGTAGCTTTGGCACCAGGAGAGCCTCCCTCCGCTGGCCTGTCATATACCTGAAGATCATGAAGATGAACAGAGCACCGATGATGCCGATGAGGAGCAACACCGGATCCCCATACATAATGAACATCATCACGGACAACATCAGGAATATGAAGACCATGGCGATCGTCCAAGAGTTTCTCTGATTCCTCTTCTGCTCGGCTTCCGCCTTCTGCGCCTGGACTATCTCCTTCCCCTTACCTGCCGGGACGACCCTCACTTTGGGCTCATTTGTATCGTCAGGGTTGTGATAGGCGATCACATCCTGAAGCTCCCCTTTCGGGAGGAAGTCAAGCATCGATCTGGCGAGCATCGACTTCCCAGTGCCAGGATCGCCGATGAGAATCACATGTCTCTTCTGCTCCGCGGCTTTCCGGATAACCTTGACCGCTTCCTCCTGGCCAATCACTTGGTCGACGAGCTTCTCAGGTATCTCAAGATCGGCGGTCGTCCTGAACTCCTGACCCTTCATCCACTCATCAACGTCGGGCAGGCCAAAGGTGGCCCTAGAATCATTCGAGCCCATCGTACTACACCGGTACCAGGGGTTCCTATCATGCTCGTGCTAAATAAGGCTTGCGCCATGAATGACGGCATCGAAAAGGTATGCCAGTACGTTACTTGTGCCCGCAATTACCACGTTTCTTAAGGTGCGAACGAATATCCGCCGTTTGAGCTTGCGGAAAGGGGATATTCGGGAAGGTGTGGAATGAGGCTAGATGAACTGGGAATCGACGAACGAGTCGTGGACCGACTCGCTAAGGAAGGCATCAATGCTTTGTATCCCCCTCAGGCCGATGCGGTTCCCCCAGCTCTTGCTGGCAGAAACGTTGTTCTGTCGATACCTACCGCATCCGGCAAGAGTCTGGTGGCATATCTGGCGATTCTCAATAGCGTGCTCAAAGGAGGAAAGGCTCTATACATCGTGCCTCTGAAGGCACTCGCATCGGAGAAGTTCGACGAGCTCTCCAGATTCAGAGACTTGGGGCTAAGGATTGGCGAATCCACTGGCGATTTCGACGACATCGATCCGAAGCTGAGCAGCTACGATGTAGTCGTGGCGACTTCCGAAAAGGTCGATTCGCTTCTTCGCCATCGCAGCAAGTGGCTGAAACAGATTACAGTCGTCGTCGCGGACGAGATCCATCTCATCAACGATCCTGAGAGAGGCCCTACGCTCGAAGTCATTCTTGTGAAATTCCGGACATTCAACCCCGAGGCACAGCTTGTAGCCCTCTCTGCCACGATACGCAACTGTTCCGAACTGGCTGATTGGCTGAATGCTGAACTGATAGTGAGCGATTGGAGGCCCGTGCCACTGAAAGAAGGCGTATGCTCGGATATGGAGGTGTTCTTCACTGACAACAGCCGCAGGAAACTCCCCGAAGGTGTCAACCCGATTCATGGCATCGTATCTGAGACGTTGGACTCAGGAGGCCAATGCCTGGTTTTCGTCAACACTCGTCGTTCGACCGAAACGCTCGCATCCGAGCTAGGATCTATTGTCAAAGGGCGGCTCGGAGACAGGCCTGCCGAGGCTGGTGCGGCAGCCAAACGTCTCATTGGGGAACAGGAAGAGCCCACCGCCCTCGGCGCCAAGCTGGCGAGATGTCTTCGGAATGGCTGTGCGTTCCATCACGCTGGCCTGACAGCGGTTCAGCGCAAGTTCGTCGAGTTGAACTTCAGAGAGGGGAACATTGGCGTGATTACAGCCACTCCCACTCTTGCGGCAGGCATCAACCTCCCTGCGAGGACAGTCATTGTAAGGGACGTCAAGAGGTTTGACTCAAACATCGGCTACGTCGCCATACCCGTCCTCGAAGTGAAGCAGATGTGCGGTCGTGCAGGCCGGCCGAAGTACGATGAGTTCGGAGAGGCCATACTCATCGCAAGAAACGAGGAGGAGCGCGCTTTCATGCTGGACACCTACCTGCTCGGAGAGAGCGAGAACCTCTACTCCAAGCTCGGGACCGAACCTGCCATACGTTCTCACGTTCTGGGGCTCATCGCCACTGGCGATGCCAAGGCGAAAGAGGACTTGGTGGGTTTCTTCAGCAGCACCTTTCTCGCCCACCAGACGGATGCGCACTACCTTGAGGAGAACATATCAAAGGTGACTGAATTCCTCATCGATGAAGGCATGATCGAAGGCGGAGAGGTGCTTCGAGCAACCGCGCTCGGCAAGAGAGTGAGTGATGTCTACATCGATCCACAGTCCGCTGTCATCATGAGGGATGCCATCAAGGACCGCACAGCCCTGACGGAATTCGGCATCCTGCACACGATATGCGCGGTGCCCGATATGACATTGATGTACCTGAGGAGGTCGGATTACGAAAGAATCGAGGAGTTCGAGACGGAGGTACGCGACGACCTTCTTATTGATCCGCCATCCGACCTTGGCAGGTACGAACTGTATCTGTCGGAGATCAAGACTGCGAAGCTCATACACGACTGGATCTCGGAGGTCACCGAAACATCAATAGAGAAGTCCTACGGTGTCGGACCAGGCGACATCAGGAACAAAGTGGAACTGGCTGAATGGCTCATACATGCGATGTCCAGGTTAGCAGGCCTCATCAACAGAGACGCTGTTTCATTTGTGGAAGAGATTCGCAGAAGGGTTGCGTACGGCATCAGACCGGAGCTGCTGGAATTGGTCAAGCTCAGGGGTGTGGGCAGAGTCAGGGCGAGGTCATTGCATGATCGAGGCATTCGCACAATGGAGGATCTCAGGAACACCTCGTATGAGCGGCTCAGACAGATACCGAACATCGGCGATCAGGTCGCGTCATCAATCAAGTCTCAGCTTGGCCAGCATGAAGCAGGGATGGATGCGAGCGATGAATCGGGCCAGCGGTCGCTCGCCGAGTTCTGACTAACACTTATTAGCAAGGTATGTCGTGTACATCTTAGGTCGAGATGGCGGATGTACAAGAAACGCCTTCATCATCAGAATTGAGCGTCTGGCGGCTGGAGATCAAACGAGGGCGGGGAGACGACGTCATGCAGGAGGTGCTCAGGGATGCCGCTGCAAAAGGTGCAGAGGTCCTTGTCCTCGACGGTAGGAATGTGTTCGGAACGGAGCACATCGCCAGCGCAACCTTCCATGCCCGCAAGGCGATACGCGAAGGAAGAAACGCCTCCGATTCGCTTGCCATGGAGACGCTTCTCTACGCAGCAGGGGAGAGACAGTTGAGCACTGCGATCGACAAGATGAGCGTCACCGAGGACACCACCGAGATGGTGATAGCATGCCTTACGGATCATGCGCTGAGCGCCAAGGAAGGGTGGGTCCCATATACCGCTACTTCTGCCAGCACCGAAACCGAAAAGCTCAAGAACTATGGCATAGCGGATGAGGAGCTGGAAACCGTCCTCCCAGAGAGACGCTATGACCTGATACTTGAGAGGGTCGCTACGGTGGATCTCATCAAGAAGTGACAATCTCCTCGTGCCGAGGGCGATAAAGGCCCCGGGAGGGGTGTCATTATATTATGGTCGGTAAAGCAATACTGAAGTCGCCATGGGCGAGGTAGTGGAGTGCGTTCCCAATTTCAGCGAAGGGCGCAGGAAGGAAGTGGTGGATCAAATCGCATACTCGATAAGCTCCGTTCCTGGCATCAAGATACTGGATGTTGAGATGGATGCAGACCACAACAGGTCTGTGATAACCTTTGTTGGCGACAGATCGAGCATACAGGAGGGCGCGTTCCAGGGAGCAAAGACGGCGTCAGAACTGATAGATCTCAACACGCACAGTGGCGAGCACCCCAGGATGGGGGCGCTCGACGTCTTGCCTTTCGTTCCGATACAGAACATCACAATGGAGGAGTGCGTCGAAATCGCAACATCTGTCGGCGAAAGGATTGCGCGTATGCTAGGCATACCAGTCTATCTCTACGAATCGGCTGCCACGGTCCCTGAGAGAAGAAGACTGGAGCAGGTCAGACGAGGGCAGTTCGAAGGGCTGCGCGAGTCAATCGCCACCGAAAGCGACAGGCAGCCCGATTTTGGACCCACGAAGGTGCATCCGACCGCAGGAGCAGTCGCTGTTGGGGCAAGGATGCCGCTCATAGCGTTCAACGTCAACCTGGATTCCAGTGATCTGGAAATCGCAAAGGCGATCGCTAGGAAGATCAGAGCGAGCGGTGGAGGTCTCCCGCATCTCAAAGCCCTCGGATTCGACCTGAAAGAGAAGGGACTAGTGCAGGTGTCGATGAACCTTACGGACTATACGGTGACTCCGTTGTCTCGTGTCTTCGACGAAGTGAGGAGGGAGGCGGAAGCCAGAGGCGTAAGGGTGGCCGGGAGCGAGATCATTGGGCTGATCCCGCTCGATGCAGTATGCGACATAACAGCCAGATTCCTCAAGCTCGATGGTTTCGTCAGCAATCAAGTGTTGGAGAGGCGGATTTGGTGTTGAAGGACTTAAGAGGATTGAGTGAGTTCTGTGCTGAGCTATCTTCAGAGGAGCCTGCCCCGGGAGGTGGCACCGCATCGGCTGCGGCAGGCGCGATGGCGGCTTCTCTCCTGGCCATGGTATGTAGAATCACACACAAGAGCAAGAAGCATGAGGAGCATTGGCAGGAGCTGGAGATGATGACCGACTCGTTGCTAACGCTGAGAGACGCCCTTGTGCAACTCGCAATGGAGGACGCGCGCGCCTACGATGCCCTGGCCGAAGCGATGAGAAGACGCAAGGTGGAGGATTCGGCAGATGCGGATGACGCAGTCAGGGCCGCACTCGGAGGAGCGATAGAGGTGCCTCAGAAGACCGCAAGGGCCTGCGCAAGGATACTGGAGATATCATCAAGGGTGGCAGAAATCGGCGTTCGCAGCGCGCACTCGGATGTTGCAGTGGCCATCCACCTTGCCGAGGCGGGTGTCAAGGGCGCTCTGGAGAACGTGACCATCAACCTGGAAGGATCAGACGATCTTGAGTATGTCGAGGAGACTAGGAACGACGTCAAGGACCAATCCAGCCGGGCGTCCCGCGCTGCGAAGGAGGGGCTCGACCGACTGTCAGTCTCGTCTTGACGTACCGTCCATCGAAATCGACCGTCGTATCAGACATGATAGAGGAGACGATACCTTTAATAACATTGACCAGGATGAGAACACATATAGGTTCTGCCAGAGGGCTCGTTGCCTCCGGCATATTCGACGGGAGCTTGGTTTGAGTTGACCGGCAA
>CP070748.1:316995-410087 GCA_020348345.1 Methanobacteriota archaeon
ATGCGCCCTCAGAGGCATCTTACCCTTGCCGAGAGGCGTAAGGTGGAAAACCCAGGGACAAATCGACGAACATGGGCCTTCTAAGGCGTGCAAAAGGCCATAGGGGCGGACGTAGATGGCTTCACAGTTCGAAGTGGCGGAGACTGCCGCCAAGAGTGTGAGAAGTTGCTGAGACCAACCGAATCTAGGGCGGATTACATCAGGTTCTACGACGAAGTTGGCGCATCAGGGATTGAGAGCTCTGCTTATGACGAAGACCCTGTTGCAAATGAACGGCTTCATTGCGTGAACGAACTGATTGAGCGGTACGTCCCGACGGCAGGCATGGCAATCGACCTCGGTTGTTACGACGGTAAGTACTGCGGAACAATCGTGAGAGAGGCCGAGACAGTAGGCCTCGACATATCAAGGAATGCTTTGCTGAGAGGGAAGGCCGATTCTTCCTTCCAGATCGAATGGCTACAGGGAGACGTCGAAAGCCTACCACTCAGGTCAGAGTCATTCGACTTCGTGCTGTTCTCGGAGACACTGGAACACGTGCCTTCGCCGGAAATAGCACTTGCTGAATGCGCGAGAATCCTCAGAAGTCAGGGTGTATTGATAGTCACTACTCCAAATGCAATCGTAGTTCGTAGCAGTTCGCCTTTCAGCAAACTGAGGAATGCGATCCTTGGACCATCAGGAGCTTGTCACGAAGTCGAAGTCAATCCTCGGTTCACAAAGATGGGAATTGAGCACGCAGGATACCTACACGGATCGCGGTCGCCAAGTCAGATAACGGCTATGGGTAAGGGCCTGGGACTAACGCCTATCCACGCAGGAACTTGTGCGATAAGCTTCCCAAACGCTCTCAAGATGAAAGGTCGGCGCAGGTTTTCGCTTCCATACGCCATTGCAGGCACAGCTTTCAAGTACATTCCTGTGCTCAGAATGATGGGCAACCATTCCGTCGTCGTCTTCAAGAAGACTTGAGCCGCGCAAAACAGTAGAAGTAAGGGGTTTGAATGGGTGTTTCTGTCGCCTTCCGAAGACGCGACAAAACGGGCATCATGTACCTGAATCGTCCGAGCCAGTCATTTTGGTGGACTCAAACCCGGTTGGGCCCACCTATCTCCCTGGCACGGCTTGAGAAGATACATCTCATCTTGTCTTCTGAATTCTGTCGTATAGTCTCTTCCATGTGTCAGTGGACAGGAAGCTCGCTTCCATGTTGTTAACCATTCTCTCGAACTTCGTGATCGGGGCTGCAAAGGAGATGATGTTCTCTCCCAAGTAGGGACGGGCGGATATGTCAAACATCCCAATCACACACCTCGGACGAGAAGACCTCAATTCGATATAAGGGTGGTACACTAGCGAAGAACACCCCGAACCGAAAGGACATATCACGGCGTTCGGTTCCACCTCGTCGAAGTTCGCCAGCGTGAAAAGGCCTGAGATGACATCCTGATTCCCCAGGAACAGCACGATCTGGGGGTTATCGGCCTCTGTGAGCTTGTCCCACCGTACGAAGTTGATGAATGCTCCAGGTGCCTCGAAGAACGGTGAGTGCTTCATACTCTTCCGGACAATCTCTGGAGACTTTTTGTATCTCTCCCCCTTCAGCTTGCCGGGGATGCCCGTCGATAGAAAGTAATCGAAGTCCTTCATGGGCATCTCAGAAGTGAAGCCTAAATACTTCCGGGCGCCACCACAGAGCTCGCTATCAGTGCCTATTGACAGAGCCTCTCCCGCTCTCACAGGCGATAGCATCCCAATGATACACCTATCATCGGCTTTGTCAGCTCTCGGGTCGGTTAAGGGCTCATCAGAGTAGAATATGGCTATAGGAAGTTCAGCATCTCCGAAGTACCTCTTCCATAACGAACTGAAACGATTCCTCAAGTCGGCGTCCAATCGAATCACCACTGCGACTGTTTGCTAGTAGTGATTGGCGTCAAACCGATAACTACATTGTGTTGCTGCTGGTGTCTAGGCGCTCGGCCGATTTGGCAGAGCCTACTCAGCGCTCATTAGCACAATACAGACGAACATCTTAATAGTATGACATACATCGTGTCAAGTGAATCTGCAAGGTGAGCGAATGAAGGAGACTAAAATCATCAGAGATCCTGAGGCAATTCAGCTTCTGGCAGACGAAACGAGAATGAAGATGATCTACCTTCTCAGGGCAAAGGAGCTAACCGTCAGTCAGATTGCTGCCGAACTCGGCCTGACCACGCAGACAATATACCATCACGTCAAGAAGCTGAAGGAATGCGACATGATCGAGGTGGCGCGAGAAGAGCGGGTCGACCACCTGGTGGAATCTTACTACAGGGCGACGGCTGGGACCTTCTACTTCGTCGACGGAAGATGTGCGGATGAGCGCAGAGGTGAGAAGGCTGTCGAGAAAGCTCTTGCCACCCTTGGCGCCATGGGACATGAGGTTGAAGCTGGGGCTCCAGTGGTGAAGGGCATCTCCAAGCAAGTGGAGATGCTCTGGAAGCAAAGGGAGAACCCAGATGTCATGACTAAGATCTTTGAAATGAATGACTTCAACCCGTTCGTTCAAAGGCAGGTTGTCGAATTCGCAATGCTGATGACGATGACCGACAAGGATTTTGAGAAGTACATGGCCGCGCAGAGAAGGCTGAGAGACTTGTTATTATCTGCCAGGAACGAGGATAGATGAACGCCTACACCTGCGAGATGATGGATTCGTTGAGCCTAGGGGACTGGTATTGAAATCTAGAAGCGACCTTTGGAAACACCGTGACTTCCTCAACGTCTGGGCTGCCGAAACCATTTCCGTTTTTGGAAGCCAGTTCTATCTGGTAGCAATGCCCTTGGTAGCAGTTCTGGCGCTAGACGCTTCCGAGGCGGATATGGGGCTCCTATTCGCAGTTGAGATGTCACCGTTCCTGCTCTTTGGGCTTCTTGCGGGAGTGCTTGCCGACAGGATGGAGCGGAGAAGGATGATGATTATCTGCGATTTCGGCAGAGCTCTCACCCTTGCGGCGATTCCGGTGACCTGGCACTTCGACTTGCTTACCTGGCCAGTGATGTTTGCGGTCGCATTTGCAGCGGGAGCGTTCACGGCATTCTTCGACATAGCGTATCAGGCGTATCTCCCTGTGCTTGTCAGAAAAGACCAGCTGTTGGATGCCAACAGCAAGCTTGAAACCAGCAGGGCGTCATCTCAGGTCGCAGGGCCGAGCATTGCTGGACCTGTGGTCGAGGTATTTAGTGCGCCTTTCGCTTTGGTCGCCGATTCGATTTCATTTGTGGCGTCCGCGGTGTTGCTTCTCCGAGTGAAGAAGAGGGAATTCATCGACAGGATGAGCGCTCACAAACCGGTCATGGCCGAGATACGAGAAGGACTCAGGATAGTGTTTTCGAATCCGACCCTGAGGGGAATCGCTGGATGCACCTCCACCAGCAATCTCTTCGCGAGCATGTCCTTCGCATTGATGATGCTCTTCATGGTCGAGTCGTTGGGGCTGAGTCCAACATGGATAGGAGCTGTCTTTGCCGTCGGCGCAATCGGCGCTATTACGGGGGCGCTCTTCTCATCCCGAATAGTCTCTCTGATAGGCTTGGGCAAGACTATCGTGGCATCAGCGGCTCTATCAAGCATACCGATCGTCACGTTCATGCTCGCGTATCCAAACAACGCGATCTTCGTCCTCATGCCAGCAATGTTCGCAAGCGGCTTTCTGACGGTTGTCTACAACGTGAACCAGGTCAGCCTCAGACAGGCAATAACTTCCGCTCACCTGCAGGGCAAAATGAATGCCACCATGCGCTTCTTGGTCTGGGGGGTCTTCCCGATAGGTGGTCTGCTTGGCGGATACTTCGGTGAAACCTTGGGCATAAGGACAACCATCCTCATTTCTGCTATTGGGACATTCTTCTCTTTTATATGGCTGGTTCTATCGAGAGTCGGCAAGATTGGAGGTATTCCGGATGACTAGGCTCTGCCTTTCGCTGTGCGCCTTTTCGGCGAGATGACTATGGAAACCGTCAGGAGTGCGGCGGACACGATGACGATCGACGCTCCAATCGGGAAGTCGGTCTCCAGGGAGAAGGTGAAGCCGGCGATGCAACTAGCGACGCCAATCAACGGCGAGAATATCATTATCTTCCTGAAATCCCAAAAGTACTGATAGGCAGTAGATGTCGGATTGATTATGAGCGCATAGACGAGCAGCCCCCCGACCAGCTTCAAGGAGAACGAGACCGCCAGGCCTGTCATGAATACTATCACGAGCATAAACACATACGTGTTTATCCCTGCCGCCTCCGCCAGCTTCCGATTGAAGAGGAGAGATAGTATCTCCTTGTAGAACAGGATAACGAAGCTGATGATCGCGACTGACAATATCGCGAGGTATAGCACATCGAACTCAGACACGGCGAATATGCTCCCCCAGAGGATCCTCAGAGCAGACCCGGAAGCCGCCTCTCCGGGCGAGAGATTGAGGAATATGAAAGCCAACGCTATCATGAGGGAGAAGATTATTCCGATAACGACGTCGGTGCTCAGCTTTGCACGACTGGCCACCGGAGAGAGCAGCACTGCCGCAATCGACGAGAATAACATAGCGGTCAACAGAGGGTCAATCTCGATGAGCACACCAAACGCCGCTCCAGCAAACGCTGCGTGGGACATGCAGAAGCCGATAGAAGCCATGTTCAGTCGCACGACGAAGACGCCTGCGATGGAGCACGTAAGGCCTGCGAATACAGATCCGAGGGTGGCCGTGATCAGAAGCGCCATCGGAATAGATATCATAGGTTCGGCCTCCGCATCCCTAGAGCCTTGTCAATAACTCCGCTCTCGATGACCTCGGTCGCAGAGCCACTGCCGACGATGCTTCCCCGGTCCATGACGATGATATGTGTACAAGACGATGGGATCGAGCTGACATCATGGCTGACCATCAGCAGAGTTGGGCCTGCAACATGAATCTCAGTGAGCAGTTCGCTTATCTCATGCCTTGATCGTATGTCCAGGTTCGCGTAAGGCTCATCCAACAGATATACGTCGGGCTCCTGGGCGAGCGCCCTGGCGATTAGTATCTTCTGAAACTCACCTCCCGATAGCTTCCCAATGGGCCTTGACCACCAGCGCTCCATTCCCACACGAATCATGGATTCTCTCACAGCATCCCAATCATCTGCTTCGGGAAACCTCAAAAGACCAATCTTCCCGGTTCGCCCGGACATAACCACGTTCTTGCAGAGGAAGGGTGAGAGCGGATCTATCTCGAAGTTCTGTATGACATAGCCGATCCGCTTTCTTATGGCGCTGCCATTGCTGGTTATCTCCATTCCGAAGACGCTTCCATGACCAGAAGTGTATCTCAGTATGCCATTGATCGTCTCCAGCAGAGTGGTCTTGCCAGACCCGTTGGGGCCCACAATACAGACGAAATCGCCTCCGTGTACTGAAATGTCTACTTCCCTTATTGCAGGTATCCTCTCGCCTTCGTAGACTGTGGAGACTCTCTCCAAACGAATCGTCTCGTCTTCCATTCTCATCTGCTCAGCTCTCATCCGAAACCTCGAAGAGATCGTCGTCGCTGAGGGAGTAGAAGTCTCTTGCGAGTGACTCCAACCTCTCGGACGGGGTCGCGGAGATTGTCTCCAACAACTTCGCCTGCAGAGTCACCTTCACGCGCCTGTCGCCCGCTTTGGATTCAAACAGTGCGGCCACCTCACCTAGATCCACGACATCGATGTTACCCTTGCCTAGTGTGCAGCCTGAAGAGAGTTGGATTCCGTCCACCAAGCATGACCGCGGAGGCTTTCCGCCGGTAAATGCGACGGCGGTTTTTGCGAACGGGTCCACGCCCAGCAGCTTGTTTGCGACGAGTCCCATGCGGTAGCCAATCACAACGAAAGGACCTATATGTCCGTGGAAATCGGATATTCTCCGCAGAACGGCATCACTGCTCATGCTATCCGTCTCCTCGATATCACGACGGAGATGGCGAACAGAATAGCCATCACAGCGACGACCGATGCCAGGACCAACCTTTGGAGCTCAAGTGAGGTCACCTTCGATTCAAGTTCTGAAAGCTCGCTCTTCGTGTCCTCGAATGCCGTCGCTGCATTGATCAGCTCCTCAACGTTGTACGCGAGATTGTCCAGGTATGAGTACTTGCCCGGGATTGCGCCTGGGAAATTGCTGAGAATAACATGTTCTTTGCCGAATTCGGCAGCGAGGTTCGCGCCGAAGTCCACAGTCGATTGCAGATTGTCAACAACTATTGCCACTTCAGGATCATCACACTTTTCCATAATCTCGACTACGTCCGCTGTTGACAATCCTTCAGGCGCTCCATATGATGCAATGACGTCGAAGCCGAGGCCAGTGAGGAATATGGAGTACCACTCAATGGTAATGACCTTCGTACCGTTCAATCCTAGGGCCTCCAATTCCAATCTATAGGATTCGTATGCGGAAGCTATCTCGGCGGAATAACCATCGGAGTTATCGGAAAGCGTTTCGGCCCACTCGGGCGAGTGCTCCGTAAGTCCATTAGCGATTGCGTTCAGATAATCGGCCGCTCCGCTAGGTATGTTCCACTCCCCCAGGCCTATGCAAGCGATCGTTTGAGCGTCTTCATTTCCTGACGCGTCTAGAAGATCCGCTAGCCAGGGTTCCCATCCGAGAGATATCACAATATCGGCAGAGGCGATCATGGCAACATCGCTAGGGCTTGCATCGAAATGCGACGGGCAGGCCCCTGCAGGCATGATGAATTCCACCAATACCGAATCCGTCAATTCATTCCCAGCTAGATTAATCGCGAAATCGGCGAGAGCTGAGTTCGTGCATACAATCTTGATCACCTCGTCCTCCGCATCCGCCAAATCAACGGCCGCAACAGGCACCGAAATCAACAGCGCAAGGGCGAGTGAGATTGCCCTTCCATAGATATATTGAGACCTTATCCTCCCCATTCGTAACACCTTTTTGAAGCTTGGTAATACCGTATATTACCTCAGTATTTAGACCTTTTCTGGAGGCTATATCAGAAGATGCAACCCCGACGATACCCACGCTGACAATCGGGAAGTCCTGTGCAGTAGCCATATAGTAACGAATTATAATTCATATTCTGTGCCCGGCCAAGAAGATGTAGAAGGGTTTGTTGCGACCCCAATCATAGACTCTTCAAGCCTCAGGGTAAGCCGACAACGCACCTCGAAAAGACCGACTTGGGCCTTGATGAACTAGAGGCGATCAGGCTTGCTAACGTGATGGCCCTCCAGCAGCTTGAGACATCTTTGCAGATGGACGTGTCCCAACTGACCTACAGCCGAATACTCTAGTCCGCCCGCGGGAAAGCAGCCAGAGCGATCGTCGGGGACTGTGCTCTGAGAATTCGTCACGATGGACAGAATGAGGCGATACAATTATCCTCGCGCAGCCGAGTTGGCAAAACGAAGGGGAGGGAGTAGACTTGAGGCTAGCGACTCTGCTGCTTCGAATTCCAGGCAATTGGATCGGCAATCTTGCCAGGAGGTCGGACGTTACCGTTAAGGTTCTGAGATGCTCACTCAAGAACGGACAGGGAGGGCAGAGCCTGGTGAGGATAAACGGAGCAGACCATATTCGTGAGGATGAAATAACGAGCTGCCTGAAATCTGCGCACCCCAAGAATGATATGATTCTCTCGAGGAATGGCTCGGGACGCTTTCTAGCATGTGTCGACATGCATTCGTGTCAAACGTGCAGAATCCTTGGGGATTCTGACTGCTTGTTGGATTCAGCGGTGTCGCGCCCCGACGGAGGCATTCAGTGGAATCTCATCGCTCCGACTGGTGCAGCACTCGCTCAACTCATTGGCGATATGAAAGACGCTGGTGCGGACGTGGTGGTCGAGAAGGTGACAATCTTGCGAACTGCTCATGAGCTGACCGCCGAACAGGAGCATGTGCTTCAGACTGCGTTCAATCTCGGATATTTCGATATCCCCAAGAAGATCAAGCTGGATGCCCTCGCCAGGCGCCTGAATATATCCAAAGCTACCCTCGATGTGGTGCTGAGAAGGGCTCAGCGCAAAGTAGTGGCTAGTCATATAGGCAACTCTTGAGATCGCGGTCAACCGAAGGCATTGGATTGTGCTATTGAAATGAAAGCCGATTGCGCACATTGAGGGAGCAAGGAATGTTATAATGGCAAGGACTGCTTCTCGCTCGCTAGAGTCGCCAGAGAGACTTATTCGCGAGATGAGCTGCGTCGGCTCATTCGAGTCTGACCAGGTAACGACGTGCAATTCTGTGCAATCGAAGCGGTCTTGCGGACACTGGCCATAAGCCGCGCCGCGTTGACGCCACAGGAGCAAGCTTTATAATTTAGGTGCGCCTAACTCTCAATCGTATGGCCTCGGAGATAACCGAGCAGTATCTTAAGGTGATCTACAACCTGACCGAGGACGGAAGAGCGGCAAAGACGACCGACATCGCCAACACCCTCGGCATCGCACCTGCTTCGGTAACCCAGATGTTGCACAAATTGGCGAAGCAGGGCTACATCAAACACGAGCCATATCGTGGAACGGTTCTCAGTCAGAGGGGGAAACGCATCGCAAGAAGGGTGGCCAGGAAGCACAGGCTTCTTGAGAGGTTCCTGAGCGACATGGTTGGAATCGAGACGGAGGCAGGTCACGACCAGGCGTGCAGAATGGAGCACGCCCTAAGCAACGAGGCCGAGGAAGCCCTTTGCAAGATGATGAATCATCCGGCCACGTGTCCCCACGGGAAGCAGATTCCCAAATGCGAGAGAGGCATCACCTGCGAGGAATGTGCCCAGCAGGCGTTGAAGCTATCCGACGTGGAAGAGGGGAGAACCGCAATCGTTTCGCATCTGGTCTCGAAAAATAAGGAGGAGTTGTGCAGGACATTGGCAATGGGCTTTGTCCCTGGAGCGAGAGTCACGGTCGAGAAGAGGCTGCCCCTCGGAGGACCGATAATAGTCAACTTGAAAGGGACGCGAATAGCAATCGCGAGGAGTATAGGAGATGCCCTTCGCATGGTCGAGGCCTCGTAGACGGTGATGCCGCATGGAGATCGCCCTCGCGGGAAATCCAAACGTCGGCAAGAGCGTCGTCTTCAGTAAACTCACAGGCGTTGGCGTCATAAGCGCGAATTACCCTGGCACCACGGTTGAATTCCTTGAGGGTAAAGCGCGGTTCGGAGAGATGATAATCGATGTCCTCGACCTTCCAGGCACTTACTCTCTTTCTGGAAACACCGACGATGAGCGCGTTGCTACAGACCTGCTCTATTCCCGCAAGCCGGATACGGTCGTGCTCGTGGCTGACGCGACCAGACTAGAACGCAGCCTAGTGTTGCTTTTTGAGCTCCTGGAGTCCGAGTACAACGTCGTCGTAGCGTTGAACATGTCTGACCTGGCAGAGAAGGACGGACTTCGAATAGACGTCACAGCTCTGGAGAAACGACTGATGACTTCAGCGGTGCCGACCGTTGCCATCCGAGATGAAGGCATAGACGCCCTTTTGCAGGAGGCTGTCAGACTCCGAACCAAGAGTGATTTCCGAGTGAGATACGATTCTCACACAGAGGAGATAATCTCCAGACTTGTCGATATGATGGACGCCTCCGAATGGGCCTTTCCCCTTCGGGCGGTTGCGATACGCATATTGATGGGCGACCGGGCCGTGAGGGACAAGGCTGGAGAGAGGATCGTAAGCGTTGCAGATAATCTCGCTAATGAATTCGACCTCCAACATGGAGAGGGCATCGAAGCGCATATCCAGAGAGATCGTTTCGGAGAAGCAGGGAGGATCGCAGACGAAGTGGTAAGCCGAATCAGCCCGGACGAGAGACGTCGAGCCCGAATCTCGGACATGACGGTGAAGCCAGTAACAGGCATACCGATACTGATTGCGGTTCTCGCGACCGTATTCCTGACCCTCGTCTTCGGGGGAGGGTTCATCGAGCGCGTCCTTGTCGATTCCTACGAGAGCGTCGCCAAGGGATTTTTCGATGACATGAAGGATGGGGCCAGCCCCATGGTGCAAGGCGCACTCGATGGAGTATACATGAGCATAGAGGCGATGCTGGCCATCGTCATTCCATACATTCTGGTCTTCTACCTGATGCTATCGATACTGGAGGACACAGGATACCTCGTCAGAGTCGTCTCGCTACTGGACAGCGTCATGCACAGGACAGGGCTTCATGGCAGGGCAGTGATCCCGATGATCGTAGCATATGGGTGCAACATCCCCGCTATACTCGCCACTCGTACAATGGGATCGAAAAGGGAGAGAGTAATTCTTGCGATTCTCATCACAATCGCGATTCCATGTTCAGCTCAGACGGCAATCATCATCGGTACGGTCGGCAACTACGCCGGCGTTCTCTGGGCGTTGCTGATATTTGTGATCATGATTCTCTTGCTAGCATTACTAGGGTTTGCCCTTCACAGGCGCATGAGATTCGAGCCCTCACAGCTAATGCTCGAGATTCCCGAGCTTCGTATGCCCAGCATCGGACAGACGCTGGGCAAGACCAGTCTCAGGATAGGCGAATTCATAACCATAGCATTCCCCCTTCTGTTGGTGGGAAGCATCGTCCTCGAGATCTTGATGGCCGAGGGGGTGTTGCAGAAGCTTGTGGATCCAGCCGAGCCGTTCATCGCTGGCGTCCTCGGATTGCCAGCCGTTACCGTAGTGGCCCTGTTCTTTGGAATCCTCCGCAAAGAGATGGCGCTCCAGATGCTAATGGTCCTTTTTGGAACCAGCAATCTGGCACTGGCGCTGAGCGACCATCAGATGTTCGTGTTCGCCCTCGTGATGGCGGTCTTCATGCCCTGTCTAGCGGCGATGGCAGTCCTCGCAAAGGAGTTTGGAATCAGAATCGCAATCGGCGTATCAGCAGCATCGATTGCGATCGCGTTGACACTTGGAGCATCTGCGAACCTCATTCTGAGCATTTGATGCATACCGGCCCGCCGCATCAACGGACGAGCGCTCCGTTTCATCTCACGAACATCATGCTGTCGTCGTCGCCCTTGCCCTGAGAAGGCAGATTCAGCATGCCCTTGTAATCCTCACATGTGGGCGACATGACGGGATCGTTTCCGTCTCGCATCAGGACGTATTTAGATTGAGCGCCGGTGACGATTATCAGAACTCTGACCTTGCCTTCCAACTCCTTCTCGACGGAGCACCCCCATATAAGGCGCCCGCGCTTGCGTATGCGCGAACTGACCATCTCCGCTGCCTTGGCGGCTTCCTCGATCGACATATCCGGCCCGCCGACGATTCGAATCAACGCGCCTCTCGCGTTCTTGAGATCCATCTTGCCCAGAAGAGGGGAATCCAGCGCTTCGGACACTGCCTCTTCCACGCGCTCATCGCTTTTCAACGACGATTCGCCAACTCCAATCAGCGAGACGCCACCCTCGACTAGTATCGTCTTCAGGTCTGCATAGTCGACATTGACGAGGCCTGCGCTCGTCAACATCTCCGTCAGGCCTGTAATCGTCTGTACCAGAAGCTCGTCCGCTACCTTGAACGCTGCCTGCACAGGAAGCCTGGGAACCAGCTCGAGCAGAGTGTCATTCGGAATCACTATCGTGGTGTCGCAGGTCTTGGCGAGCCTGCTCAGTCCTTCAACGGCGTTCTGCATCCGAAGCTCGCCCTCTGACTTGAAGGGCAGGGTGACCACTCCGACGGTCAGTGCTCGGAACTCCTTCGCCACATCGGATACAACCATTGCGGTGCTCGTACCAGTTCCGCCTCCCATACCCGCAGTGACGAAGACTATCTGCGCGCCCTTCACGCAATCGCGTATGTCCTCGATGTTCTCGAGGGCGGCTTTCTGACCGACCTCCGGTCTAGCTCCCGCTCCCAACCCCTTGGTGAGCAGTTTGCCAATCAGCAGCTTCTTCTTTGCCTTGATGCTGAGCAGATGTTTGGCATCTGTGTTGATCGCGCAGAGGTCGACGCCTGGAATTCCAGACTCCGCACATCGATTCACGGTATTGGATCCAGCGCCACCGCAGCCCATGACTTTGATACAGACGTCGATTGCATTGGCGATGTTTTCAATCTCTGAATCCGCGTTCGAAGCCAATTCCGATTTTGAAGAATTGTCCTCGGCTGAATCAATGGGATTGCCGACTATAGCGTCTTCCGTCGATCTTCTTTGCATGCTGCATCCCATCCCGTTCTGCGACGTCCAAAAGAGAGTGTGCGCAACGTGTATTAAGAAGTATTGATGACGGGGGAGGGCCACCCGCGCGCGCACGCCATCATGACGCGCCAGCGAGCGTGCGCCAGGAGCGTCTTCTTCATTTCTGAGGGATTGTGGGAGGGCACAAGGTTGCCTATGCGAAAGGCCCGTTCTCGAAAACGCTAAATACGCTCAATCTCGCTACGAAGACAACCGAAGAGAACGGGCGATCATCCCTGTGATGAGTGTGTAGAATCATGAGACGTGGCGTGACCATTGGAATCCTAGCCGGGGCGATTGCCGCATTGTCAATCATATCACTGATTGTGTTGGCGGACATCCCTGCAGATACGGACGACTCAACTGAGAAGATGATGACTTATATGTCACTAGTTCTTTTCGTGATGGCCTTGGCGCTTGTGGGTCCGCTGGCTCTTGCCATCGCCAGGAAGAATACTGAAACCGATGTCGCAGAGGAACTGCCAGAAACTTCACAGGACGATTTCGATGATGAAGCCTCCGAGATCGAGCTTGAATTCCGCGCCCTTGAGATGGAAATCGAAAGAGACGAGAAGGGTTAGACGAGATTTCGATGCGAAATGGGCGATATCGCTTCCTCGCGATCGCTCTGACTCGCGACATTGGGATGTCTCTCGCTGAGAAATGGAGAGCCACTGGAGGGATTCGGACCCTCGACCTACGCCTTACCAAGGCGTCGCTATACCTCTAAGCCACAGTGGCATTGATGGTTGTGTGCAAGGCATCTTGGCGGTCATATTAAAAAGTTGCTTGCGACCTGCTCTCCACCTCCGGCTGTACCACTCTGACGCACCCATGGTTTATTATGCACCCGGCGAATCCCTTGAAAGATGAAGAAGGCCCTCAGTAGCTTCGACGTACGAGCTATCGTAAGGGAGCTGCAGGTTTATCTGGACTGGCGTGTGGAAAAGGTACAGCAGCCAGACATCCGGCACCTGGTCCTTTCCATCAAGGCATCAAAGGAAGGGAAGAAGTTCCTCCATTTCAGGGTGGGCGATTGGCTGTACGTCTCAGAGACCGCGCCAGCCATGCCTCATCGTCCATCGAACTTCGCGATGATGCTCAGAAAGAGGATTGCTGGCTGCAGGATCTCGGCCATAGAACAACGAGCTTTTGACAGAATCGTGGTGATCACACTCGACAGCACGGATCAGTATCTATTAGTGCTGGAGCTCTTTGGGAAGGGCAATGCGATCCTGGTGAAGGACGGCGACATCGTCCAGCCGCTAACCAGCCGAACATGGAGACATAGAGACGTCAAGGCGAAGCGGAGATTCGAGTATCCCCCACCCATTCCAGATCCCGAGACCTTATCGGCTGATGATCTATTGGAGATTATGCGCGAGTCCGACTCAGACATCGTCAGAACACTAGCAACGAAATTGAACCTTGGCGGGAGATACAGCGAAGAAGTCTGCAGAAGGGTGCAGATAGAATACGACAGACCCGCGACAGACATTTCGGCCGAAGAGGCGGGCAGCTTGAAGAGTGCCCTGAAGGCAATCGACGACGATATCGTGAATGAACGTCGCGGATACATCGTCTCGAAGAAGGGGAGAATCGTTGATGCGGTTCCCTTGCGGATGATCACATACGACGGGTACGAACAAGAGGAATTCGAATCCTTCACGGAGTGCGTTGAGAGCTATGTCGGCAGACTACCTGCACCTCAGAAGAAGGTCGATGCTGATGCCGACACAAGAGAACTGGACCGACTGAAGCGAAAGCTTGAGCGCCAGGAGACGGCGGCGCTGAGCTTGGAACGCGAGGCTCTTGAGGCGCGAGCATTGGGTGATTCCATGTTCGCAGCGTACGGCGACATTGCGCATACACTGATGACCGCGAAGGACCTCCTTTCTCAGTCGAAGAGCCTGGAAGGTCTTCCTGGATACATATCATTCGACAGAAAGGCTGCTCTGCTCAAGGTGGAAGTCGAAGGCAAGCCCTTAGACCTGAACGTGAACGGGACTGTCGAGTCCAACGCTCAGAAGCACTACGAAAGAGGCAAGAAACTGAAGGGCAAGCTCGAGGGAGTTCTGTCAGCGCTCGAAGAAACCAGGGTGGCTATAGATAGATGGAGCAAGGAGCAGGCGGCCTTCGAGAGACGCGCATCAGTTCCCGCTGCTAAACCAACGAAGCGATTCTGGTTTGAGCGATACAGATGGTTCATATCGAGCGAGGGAGCGGTCGTGCTCGGTGGGAAGGATGCCAGAACCAACGATATGCTCGTCAAGAAGCATCTTCAACCGGGTGACCGATACGTACATGCGGACATTCACGGCGCGCCGAGCGTGGTAGTCAAGATGATGGGGGACACTGGAGAGCAGACGCTCTCCGAAGCATGTGAGTTCGCTGTGGCGACCTCGAAGGCTTGGAACGCAAGGATAGGTTCGGGGGCCGGCTACTGGGTTCTACCCGAACAGGTCAGCAAGACGCCTCAGAGCGGTGAGTTTTTGGCCAGAGGAGCTTTCGTCATCCGAGGGAAGCGCAACTACAGTGGCAAGAAGGAGATCGTTCTGGGCCTCGGCGAGATAAACTACGAGGGAGAATCGAAGGTAATGTGCGGGCCGGTCGGCGCCATCGAGGCTCAGAGCGGGAGATACGTCATCATCAGACCGGGAGACATCAACAAAAACGTCTTCGCTAAGGCCGCCGCGGAGTCATTTACGGTTCCCATAGAGGAGATACAGCGCATTCTCCCGCCCGGGAACCTATCCATCGATAGAGCTGTCGGGATAGAGCTGCGGGTCAGCTCTTCCTGACGAGTGAACGCAGCGTCTTCAGCTCGTGCGCGTAGCGCTTCTCGCCATGTGGCGTCTCAAGAACCATCGGCAGATCCTCCAGGCGGGAATCGTTCACGATATTCGCGAATCCCTCAAGGCCAATGTGCCCCTTGCCGATCTCCTCGTGTCTGTCGAGTCTTGATCCGAGCTTGCCCTTGCTGTCGTTCAAATGCACTGCCCTGAGCTTGTCAATGCCCAAGTAGTCGTCAAGCTGCTCAATCGTTCTCTCATAGCCCTTCGGGGTCCGGACATCATAGCCGGCAGCATACGCATGGCATGTATCGAAGCATATGCCAGCGCTGCTGCGATCATCAAGAAGATCCATGATTCCGGCTAGCTGCTCGAACGAATGTCCAAGGACACTGCCCTGCCCTGCAGTTATCTCGAGCAGAAGTTCCACATCCGATGAGCCGAATCTTGAGCTAGCCCAGTTGAGTGACTCTGCGATTCTCTGAATCCCCTTCTGCTCTCCTGACCCGACATGGGCGCCTGGATGGAAGATAAGGTATCTCACCCCCAGCTTCTTCGCCCTCATCATCTCGTCAAGGAAGGCATCTCGAGACCTCTCAAGCAGCATCTCGTCCGGGCTGGCGAGGTTGATGAGATATGAATCGTGGATGACCGTCTGCACGATGTCATGCTCTTCCAAGCCCGCTATGAACCTATCGGCGTCCTCAGCCGTCAACGGTTTCGCCTTCCATTGCATCTGATTCTTCGAGAATATCTGCATGCAGTCGCATGTGAGAGCGCGAGCGCGCTCTGGCGCCTTGAACACTCCTCCGGAAATCGTCACATGGGCTCCGAGAGGCATCACATTGACCTCGAGACATTATCCACGAATGTGTAGATAAGCCTCTGGCTCGGATGGCCACTCAGAACAGCATGCCACCTCAGCTAGCAAGCCGAACTCGACTTGCCTACAGGGTTCCTATGAAGGCCTTCAGCGCCTCCAGTTCGCGCCCCATTCGTACGACAGCTTGGTTGCGGTTAGGGAACGATAGCTCCGGATGCTCGAGCTGGAACCTGTCAAATATCTCGGCGGGCGATATCTGATGAAGTTCAGCCATTATCCTGCCTTTGTGCTCGTAGAGAGCTCTCAGCGGAGGTTCGAGCAGCGGAGCCAGCTCAAGCTCCCCTTTGAGCCAAGCGTCAACCTCGTCCTGCTCCATTTGGCCGAGGTTGTTCAGCAAGAAACGCTGGATCGCCTTCTTCCACTCAGCCTCCATTGCATCAGCAGCCTTCATGAGGCAGAATACGTCGATTATCAAGAACCTTCGCTTCCGTCAGCCAAAAGGTACTTGAAACCCGATTGCTTCACGGAACCTAACCCCGGACAGTGACATCATATGGCAAGAGCGAAGATATCCTTTCTCGACGACGCGGAAATCTCCAGGGTGCACGCGACGGCACTCAGACTCCTGGATGAGGTAGGTGTGCTTGTACACAGCGAATCTGTCTGTGAAATGCTCGAGGACGCAGGGGCGAGGAGGGGCAAGGACGGCGTACGGATACTGATACCAGAAGATCTCGTGAATGCTGCTCTGTCCGCCGCCCCGAAATCGATCCTGCTCGCCGCCATGGATGAATCTCAGGACATTGTCATACCAGACGGCGGTAGATTGTATGTAGCAAACGGCGGTGAGGGCGTCCAGATGGTCAACCTCATTACTGGTGATAGGAAACCATCGACCTCTGCCGACCTCCGCAACTTCGCTATTCTTGTAGACACGATGCCACAGATAGACTTCTTCTGGCCGATGGTGGGAGCTCTTGAACAGCCAGTGCACATCAAGGAAGTTGTGGAACTCAGGACGGCGCTGGAATGGACGACGAAGCATATCCAGTCCGGAGCCATCACCGCAGAGCAGGCGCGGGATATGATTCGCGTGGCCTCTGTGCTGACCGATGGAATTGAGAACCTTGCGAAGAGACCGATCATTTCCGCCGTCCAGTGTCCGATATCACCTCTCACGTTCGAGAAGGGCCTTGTTGAGGCTCAAGTGGAGTTCGCCCGCGCTGGCATTCCGGTGGTTGCCATGTCCGCCTCTGTTGCGGGCCTGACCTCGCCGGTTACGATATCAGGAACCGTCGCCCAGATAACGGCAGAGAACCTCGCGAGCCTTGTCATCTCCCAGACCGCGTCCAAAGGCGCCCCCTTCATTTTCAGCTCCGATTCAAGTCCGGGTGACCTTACGACAGGATCGATAGATTACGGCGCCCTTGAAACGCCCATGTTCAGGGCAGCTGCAGGGCAGATGGCCAAGCACTACGGATTGCCAAAGATGGTTGCGGGCATAGGATTGGAGAACACCTCAACGAAGATCAGCACGATCTGGGAGGGGATGCACTATATGACAAGTCATGCGATGGTCGAATCCGACCTCGCCTCAGGATTCGGTGGCCTCGACCAGGCGGTGGGGGCATCGTATGAGCAGCTGGTTCTGGATGCGTGGACATGGGAACTCGCACGTGAGCTGGTAAGGGATTTCGATTTCGGAGAGGATGCCATATCGTTCGACACGATCAAAAGCGCCTCCCTTTACGGCAACTTCCTGTCAAAAAGGCACACCTCACAGCGGTTCAGAAACGAGGCGGCTGCAATTCGCTTCGTTGACTGCTCTCACGCTGAAAGGCAGAAGGCCGGCGAGAGAAACGGCGCATTGATAAGGGCGCACAAGGAGGCTTCTCGCATCATCGGCGAACCTCACGAACCCAAGATCAATGCGGACCAGGCTTCGGAGCTGGACAGATTGATCAAGGAACTCCGATAAGGAGTTTGAGGCGCCCGAGCTGGGATTCGAACCCAAGTCCGGAGCTCCGCAGGCTCCTAGGATATCCAAGCTACCCCACTCGGGCGGCTGTCTGTCGATATGGCCCCTTCATGCAGGCGACGGTAGAAATAGCTAACCATCGCATCGAAGCTCAATAGGCTGTCGTCCAATCGACCTTGCCCTTCTTGCGCGCGATGTAGTCTGTGAACCTGAACACGCCGATGGATAGTATGAAGAAGACGAGTACGGAAGCCAACAGATACACCATCATGGTCATGTCACTGACACCGCTCATTCCGGTAACATCGAATCCTGCTGTGCTCGTCAGCTCTCGCATGGCGGCGGGCTCCAGGCCCCGCCTCATGGCCTCCATCCAATAGGTGACTGGGAGCACACGAGAAATCGATTGCGCCCATGTCGGCAGAATTGTTATTGGGAACACGACTCCCGACAGCACATAGAACACGCCTGCCAGGCCTTCATTGATCCCTATGCTATGCTTCGCAGTAAGGAAGGAGATGCCACCAAGGGCGAGCCCCAGTATGCAAATGGATATGAGCCCTACTATGAGCGAAGCCGAGAACAGAAGCCAATCAACCTCCGCTAGGTTTATGCCGACGCCGAGGGCCATGACGCCGAATACGAGGGTAATGAACACGCCGAAGGATGTTATCGCTATCTTGATCGCCGACCTGCCCAATATGTATACGTAGAAATTCATCGGGGCGATGTAGACTTGCTTGAGAGTCATGTAGTGTTCTCTATCGTCGTGAATGACCCAGGTCACGCCGAACAGCACCTCTGCAACGAACATGTACATTGCGTTCCCGACGTACATGTATGAGAAGTAGGCGTTGGCCGTCTCGCCGCCCGTGACCACGATATACATGAGCACCAGAATCAGCGTGCCCGCTATCGGCTTCACCATCGAGTATGTCATGAACAGAAACGGATCGGTCCAGTTGGCTTCCATCTGCCACCCTAGCCAAGCCGAATCCTTGAACACCTTCAGATCGTTGATCACTGCCATCTCAGTGTCAACCTCCCCGTCTTCTTTCCGAGGTTCTCCATATATCTCAATGCATACCTTGACAACACGATGAATATGACACACAAGCCGCACAGCAATGCGATTTCCGTGTTCAACGACAGAAACGCGTCCTCTATTGCGCCTGGGAATATCATCTGCCTTAATGCGTCGAGGCCGAGGGTGATCGGGATGACGGAGGCTCCCGCAGCTGCCCAGAAGCCGAGGTGCTTGACCGGGAAGTAGAAGCCTGAGGCGAAGTAGACCGGCTCCATCATTAGTGCGGAGAGATGATAGGCCTCTCTCCCCAGAAGGAGATAGAGAGAGGCAAACATCATACCCATTCCATAGAGGGCTATCATCGTCACGACGAACACCACTATCAGCAGCAACGGACTTGCCAGTGAGAACACGACGTTGAAGGCTATCGCCCCTATAGCCAGCGTTATCGCGGCCTGTATGGTCGTTTCGAACAGCCCTCCAACCGCCATCCCCGCGAGAATCGACATCCGCGATATTGGTGCCATCAGGTACAGCGGCAGATTGCCTATCTCCTTCTCCCAGTACAACTGCGACGCCATCGACCACAGTATATTCAACCAGAACGCGGTCATCGCACCGCCGAGCACTACGTACCCGACGAGTTCGGCTCTGGCATCCATGAATTTATAGACATAGGCGTAGCCCGCTATCGTGAAGAGGGGCAGGATCACGTCGAAAATGAACCAACTAGGCTCTCTTGTGGACCCGATCAACCGAGGATACGCTCTGCCTCTAACAGCCCGTAGGTTTCGAGCGATATAGCTCTCGGTCATTCCAAACCTCTCCCGACGAGCTTGATGAAGACGTCCTCAAGCGTCGGCTCGGTCTTCTGAAGCGAGATTATCCTCGATCCCGCTGAGAGGACCTTTGACACGATATCGGATACGCAGGACTCGTCCTCAAGGACGAACCTCAGCTCCGTCGTGCTGCTCTCAGCTTTCTTGGTTGATGAGTAGCTGAGGAGGCCAGGTATGGAATCAAAGCCGTCGACCTCGCTGAGCCCCGAAACCGAGAGAGTCAGTGTCGTGTTCATCTTGACCATCCTCTTCAGGTTGTCGGGGGTGTCGCATGCGAGAATCCTGCCGTCGTCGATGATTGCTATGCGGTCACAGAGCTCATCGGCCTCCATCATATAGTGCGTGGTGAGCAGGACCGTTCGATTCGAATCGCTTCGAATCCAATCGATAATGAAGTCCCTCACGGCCCTGGCTGCGTTAACATCGAGCCCAAGCGTGGGTTCATCGAGGAAGACAATCTCAGGGTTCGTCACGAAGCCTCGAATCACGTTCATCTTCTGTCTCTGACCTGTGGATAGCGTTCTAACCTTTGCCTTGGCTTTGTTGGACAAGCCGAAGCGCTCCAAGAGGGCGTCGATCCTGGCTTTTGCCTCCTTGCTCTTGATCCCGTAGAACTGCGAGAACATCCAGAGGTTCTCTCTGACCGTAAGGAGACCGTAGCCTGAGATCTCACCGCCGGAAACCATGTTTATTCGCTTCCGAACTTCAATAAGATCCTTCTCGACGTCGAACCCTGCGACATAGGCTTTGCCGGATGTCGGGAGCAGAAGCGTGGCCAGTATCTTCAGCAACGTGGTCTTGCCGGCGCCGTTGGGACCCAACACGCCGAAAAGCTCGCCAGTATTGATGTGGAGATCGACGGAGTCAAGGGCTGTCACTATATCGCCCTCCTTCTTCTTCTTGGGGCGGAACACCCTCGTCAGAGATTTGACTTCCACAGCATGTTGCATTCAATCACACATCTGATGCGCTTCCTCGTGTAAATCCCAAGCCGCATGAGCGCGTCCTAAAAGCACATCCCATGCGGATCAGAGATTCATGGTCTGTCACGCCTCGTACAGCTTTCGGTATCTGGTGACGTAACCGGCGATCTTGTTCCTCATTGAGACAGAGCGCACATCGGTGAGCTTTGAGACCATCTGCTTGTTGTGCTGGTAGTCGCCTGTGAACTGGTCAGGATACTTATGAACCAGCTCGACGGCCACCCGCTTGATGTACGTCGGTCTTATGTTTCCCATTGGCTCACCGTGAGGGCTTCCCAATGAGAAGGGTATATATATGGTTTGTGGAACGCCGCCGTCAACCTGGGCCGCCTGGGTCCTACTCATCCGCGCCGGCGCTTTCCGCCAGCAGCGCCTGCTCTGTCGGAGGCTTTGCCTTGTCATATGGTCTTCCACAGGAGTAGTCCCCCTCTGGACAGGCGCCACGATAGCATCCTGGCCCAGCGTTGGAGAACAGAATAGGCGCGACCCTCTTCGCCTCGGCCAGCATCATCCAAGCCATGAGTCTTATCTCCCATTGCGCACGTCTGCAGCATCTGAGCCTGAACAGATGCCAGAGCTCCCTTGCGTTCATGGTCAGAGTTATGTTGGTGTGGCAGGCGTTTGGTAGGACATATCGCGCGTCCTCCTTGGGTACTGCCTTGGATAGATCGCGGTACACCCTCCACGCCTCGTCCATGGCCTTCGTGAAGGCAGCTTTCGCCATCTCATCATCAGCGATCTTCGGAGGGATCACGTACTCGGCCTTCTCCATGCTCACATATCTCTGGCTCTGTTGTGAATATGATGCTATCCTGTGCCTTACGAGCTGATGGGTGAGCGCCCTCGATACGCCTTCTACGCTGAATGTGAAGTGGGCATGCTCCACAACCGAGAGGTGTCCCATGCTGACCACCTTGTCGATCATGTTCCTGGCACGGTCGTTGGAGGTTGCGTCGAAGAGCTCGGAGGCACCCTTCTCTGAGTAGCAGGACTGCGCTGCAGCGGCGCATATTCTGTCAGGATTCTCCGTGTGGTTGATCAGAGTGACCTTCACGAACGCATCAACCCGCCATGCAGCCAAAGGGGTTCCCGTTCTAAATCCTTTGCATGGAATCACGGGTTCACGCGACATCATAAATCTCGATCTTGACTCTGATTCAGATAGAAACTCGCGCTGTGCTCAGTGGGCACATCAGCCCCTGCGACCACGCCGTCCATGAGATGGCCCAGCCTCACTATCTCGACGTCGTTCCGGGCGAGCTCCGCAGCTATACCTGGTACATGTCCATCCCCCACGACGGCGATGATGTTCGTGTGAGTCTCCGCGACCTTGGAAATTCTATGGGCCATAATCCTGTTCCTGTCGTCTATCAGTATCTTCTTCAGTACGGGGAACTGCTCTCCTATGCTGTCCAGATACGCCTTGTCATCGCTCTGATATGCCTCGATCTCTTTCTCAACTGTCTCCTTTGCGGACACGAGACCGACCAATGATCCGAAAAGGAGTTTGATCCTCTCCCTCATGGACATCTTCCTCCAGAGAGTGGCAAGCATCACGGATGCATCCACGTCCACCAGAGCGATCTTTGCATCGATCTCACGCGCAGCCGAGGCCGCGGCGAGCATCTCCTCACCGACCTCGGTGCCAAACTTGTTGGCCATCTTCCTCTGGAACATCGCCAGCAGCGAATACTGAATCGGCACTCGCCCCGATCGCGATCTGCTTTGAAGGGATTCGTACCTCATCCTGTCGAGTTCAATACAGACGACATCCGGCCTCCGGGAACGTATCAACTGTCCTATCTGTTCCGATATTGCGAACACGTGTCCAACGCCGACGAGGGTTATCATCTTCATCGAGGGCCATCGTGGGAGCATTTTAATAAACCTTTCCGCAATCCGAACACATGGTCAAGCTCGCAGTTTTTGACATGGACGGGGTTCTCGTGGACATCGAGAGCTCCTGGGTATACGTCCATCGCCACTTCGAGGTCAACAACGAGCACTCCCTCAAGTCGTATCTGAGGGGTGAGATAGACGACCTCGAGTTCATAAGGAGGGATGTGGAGTTGTGGCTGGACAAGGACCCGTCGCTGACCTTGGACCGCATAAGATTGATACTGTCAACCGCGCCCTTCATGAAAGGCGCAAGGGAGACCATAGCTTCCCTGAGGGACAATGGTGTAAGGACTGCGATCGTGTCCGCCGGCATAGACCTTCTCGCGGAGCGTGTGGCGATTGATCTCAAAATGGACATGTTCTACGCAAACGGCTTCGCTGCAGACTGCTCCGGGAGATTGACAGGCGATGGTATACTCAACGTCAGGCTTGATCAGAAGGGAGAGAAGGTACGGGCGATAGCTGACATATTTGATCTGGATTCTGAGGACATCGCAAGCGTGGGTAACTCGCGCTATGACGTACCCATGTTCGAGGTCTCGGGCCTTGGCATCGCCTTCTGTCCGGTGGACGAAGAGACGAGCAGCTCGGCAGATGAGGTCGTCCATGAAAAGGATCTCACCAGGGTCCTCGAGTTCTTCTGATGCGTCAGTAGCCGAACTCCCCTATCAATGGTACGAAGACGCATCCGCCGTGGCTCTTCTTGAGATAACGGCTGCCTCTCCTCTCCACACATATCAGATCCTGATACATCCTGCCGCCAACAGGCACGAGCATTTTTCCGCCGTCGGCGAGCTGCTCAGTGAGCGGTGCAGGCACGTCAGGGGCGCTGCAAGCCACGAAAATCCTATCGAACGGTGCATGTTCCTTCAACCCCTTTGATCCATCTCCCATTATGACCGTAACACTATCCTTGTATCCCGTTCGCTTCAGATTCTCCTCAGCAAACGATGCCAGAGGCTCGATTCGTTCGATTGTGTACACGTGACCGCCCGGCGCGACCATCTCAGCAACCACAGCGGCATGATAGCCCGACCCTGAGCCGATCTCAAGCACCTTATGGCCTGGTTCGAGGTCGAGCTTCTCCGCCATTATCGCAACCATATGAGGCGCTGATATTGTCTGTCCGACACCGATAGGCAACGGTGTGTCGACGTACGCATCGCGCCTCAGCCTCTCGAGGACGAACTCCTCCCTTGGCACACGGCGCATTGCCTCCTCGACGTTGGCAGATACGATGTAGCCCCGCCTTACAAGGCTGTTCACCAACGCCTCGCGCTCCCTCTCCATAGAACAGGATTCCATCACTCTGTCAATGTCTCTATGCGGAGTTAAATCTTGGCGAGTGCCTTTCAATCAGTAAGAGGTTCTTCTGACGATGTTCGCATAGACTCTAACAACGTCCCTCGCGGCAACGCTCCCCGTTCGTGTCGTCTTCGCCACAGTTCTTATCGAATGTATGACCACATCTCTCTTGCCCAAGCTTATCATGTCTCCGACAGAGAACTCCTCATCCGGCGAGACGATCATCTGCTCCGAGTAGGTCCTGCCGTGATGATTCACGGAGAATAGTATCTTGACCTTGTCGAACCTTTTCGCCCAGATGGTGGATATATCCCTCGCTTTGCATACGCTCACGCGAGCGCCGACTTTCGATTCAATCGACTTGACAAGCACTGGCAATTCGCCGCACATAATCTCGTCATCTACCGATAGGACCTCGTCGGGGCCAAGTGTTATCGATGATCGCTTCGACTCCTCAAGCCAGCTGACGATCACTGGCAGAGTCAACGGCTTCTCGCTCTTCAGCACTACATGATGTACCTGGCCACACGATCTGCATCTTACCGTTGAATCCAGAACCTTCGAATCCCTGCCTGACACTTTGCCGGACAGCACCTGGTGAAGCGTCTCGTTTCTGCACACGGGGCATTCTGCTATGACTGAGGACGGGGCCGTCATCGAATCCATACGATACCGCTCATGCAACTTACTTCTTTCCCGACAATTCAAAAGGTGCATCGTGGCCTGGAATCACAACCTCGGCCCATGATAGAATCCTATTCATGCTCTCGACTGCCAGGCGGCGGTTCACGTGTATCGCTGGAGGGGTAGAGGTTTCGTAGTTAGCCTTTGTGGGTATGGCATCCCCGCACACAGCGTACCTTCTGTCACCTTTCACAAGAACCGTTATGCTTCCCAGCGTGTGTCCAGGGGTTTCGAGCACGGTGACCCCGTCGGAGATGCAGTGGTCATCAGCCACCCTCACTGTGTCGAAAGGGGGGTTCTCAAGTTTATGAGCCATTGCAACAGCACCGCTAAAGAGACTGTTGCCTCCGATATGGTCGTTGTGAAGATGTGTGTTCACGACCATCTTCACGGCCTCAGGGGCCAACGAGCAGAGAGCCAAGTTTTCTCTCAGCATGCCTATCCTTGACGTCGAGCCAGTATCGACGATTATCGGCCCATGAGAAGTTCTTATATAGACCACCGTCGACGAGGCATCGATGACGCGGATGCCCTCCCTGACCACGAAGCCCTCACACAACACACTCACTTCAGGGTAGGGAGTCTGATGAGTCACAACATATGCCCCCGCTCACACGTGATGGCCTCGCGCGATATCCTTATGCGCGCTCCGCAATGCGGGCATTTCGCCTTCGACAGAAACTCCTCGATCCATGCGCTCCTAACGTCCGGAATCTCCTCATTCTCAATGCGCCTGATGATCGACTTCAGCTCAGGGGTTTTTGCGAGTCTGCGAAGAGCGTTCAACGATATCATTCGCTTCACCTTTCGGTGCAGTGGCATCCTCACCGCATAGGGCGCGATTATGAGACCTGCGACGAGTCCACCTACGTGCGCTTCAACAGCTATGTTCGCAGAACCGACTGCCTGAAGTACCTGGATCAGCAGGAAGAGAGCGACGACCATCCAGGTACGCAAAGGAACGAACGGGATGAAGACGAATATCATGCGCTCGTTCGGAAACAGCCTCGCATAGGCGCCTAGAATCCCGCTTATGGCTCCGGACGCACCCACAACCAGCACGACTTCGTTCCAATTGAGAGCGGCAAACAAGAGCGTTCCGCAGACACCGGTCAGCAAGTAGATGATGATGAATGAGCGGGCGCCGACCCTTTGCTCGAATGCAGTTCCAAGGAATGCCAGGCATAGGATATTGATGAAGATATGGCCAAAATTGGCATGAGTGAACATTGATGTGAGTACGGTATAGAAGTGGCCCGGATCGGCAACATCCTGCGGCATGAAGGCCATCTCGATGAATGTGGTGCTGAAGCGGTAATGACTGGCGTCAGAAACCGCGACAATCATGATGAACAGCGCAGCACAGGTGACACTGGCTGTTATTGAGAAGCTGAGCTGCCTGTGGTACGAGTATACGATGACCGCGATTATTGCAGCAATCGAAACTATGACCCATCCGTCCATCTGCGAACCTCCTGCAGGTCGGCGACCGCGACGGCCCATCCCGCGGAGGCTCAGACCGATTCGCAGCCCGTGAGGTTAATGCGCCGCTGTGGTAAAACATTAAGCATCGGCTTGGGCCTATCGGACACGATGAAGCTCGATCGGTCGATAGAGATTGACCTCCTTCCTGAGGTCTATAACCCCAGCGATGATTCGTACCTTATCCTTGAGGCCATAGAGGTCTCCGCCGGCCAGAGACTTCTGGACATGGGCTGCGGCTCTGGCCTGATCGCTGTACACGCGGCAAGGGCTGGAGCGGAAGTAATCGCTGCGGATGTGAATCCTCGTGCGGTGGAATGCACGCGCAGGAACGCCCACAAGAACGACACAAGGTTTGAGGTCATCCTGAGTGATCTGTTCGAAAGGGTACAGGGAAGCTTTGACGTCATTGCATTCAACCCGCCATATCTCGCGGTGGAGGAGACGGCGACATCATGGCTAGAAAGGTCATGGACGGGCGGGCAGGAGGGGACGGATGTCGCGGGCCCTTTTCTCGAACAGGCTTCGGAGCATCTAACCCCAAACGGCAGGATATACATGATTCTATCATCCCTCGGAGGTCTCAGGACGCTCCTGAAGATCGCGAAGAAGCACTACAGATCCGAGATGATCAACGAGAAGCATATGTTCTTTGAATCGATATTCGTCTATAGATTCGAGCGCGACATTCTGGCCGGTGATAAGTAGGGCATAAGCTTTATTAACCGAGCTGGGCCATCTTCCAACTCCACCCAGGATGGAGAGGGATGTCTGAAGACAAGAAGAGGAAGTACAACGACAAGGAGAGCCTCGACGAGCTCTGCCGCAAGTTCCTTTCCAGCCGTAATGATGACGATGGCGCAGCCATCGAGTATTGTAAGAGCTTTCTAACAGTACTGTCAAGGAAGGACGTCAAGTCAGGAGCCGTCTTATCCTCTCGGTCAAAACCTCGCTGATCACCTTACCGTCTGCTTTTCCTCGCAGCTCCCGCATAGCTATACCCATCAGCGGACCGAGGCTCGCCTCCCCGCGTTCTCTTATGAAATCCTCCCGCTCCTGCACTATACGGTCGCAAACCTCATTGACGGCGTCCTTGCCCACCTTCGATATGCCAAGACCGTCGATCGCGCGCATCACGTTGGCATCTTCGTTTCTAATCATCCACGCGAGCACATCGGGAATCGCCTCCTTTGCGAAAGCGCCTTCGCGAAGCTTCTCGAGGAGGGTCTTCAGAACATCCATCGTTATGAGCGTCGTATCCAACCCGTCCTTCGACAGCTCTGGCAGGACCTGAAGGAATATCCTCGCGACGACCTGCGCGTTACCCAGCAAGTCCGCCAGCAGCTCGAATTCGTCGTCGAGCCCATCGTCGATGAGCGCCATCGCCTGGTCGGGGCTTATGCCGAACTCCTCGGTGAATCGGTCGACCTTCTCCTCTGGGAGCTCTGGCATGTTCAGTCTTATACCCTCCAAAACGGTCTCGTTCACACAGATTGGCGGAACATCTGTCTCCGGATACATCCTATGCTTACCGGGCAAGGGTCTGCTGTAGACGGTTGTCCCGTCCGGAAGCGGGTCTCTCGTCTCCTCCGGCACGCCGTCGATAGCAACGTTAGCCCTGGCGACCACTCGAATCAAGGCGGCTCTAGCGCGAGTCTCGTCGTCGGCGATGATGGCGAATGCGTCATCGGATTCCAGATCCAGCCTCTCGCGAAGCTCTTCGACCTCAGCTTCCGTGACGCCGTAGCCAGGAAGCTCGTCAGAATGAAACAGACCTTTCACGCCTGCAACGCGGGCGTGTGCCGCAAGTTCCGATCCAAGTCGAGTTACTCCCTCATCAGTCTTGGCAAGAGTTCCAGCGAATTTGGGCAGCTTCACTCCTAGGATCGTTCCGCCCAAGCTCATTGCAGTAGATATTACTCGACACTTGGAACTCGCAAACAGATCGGAAGCGTCCACGACATCAGGCTCTATCTTCGCAGCGCCCCGCCGCCTCAGGGCGTCCATCACCTCCAGAAGGGCCAATTGCCGCTTGACCTCTGTCTCGACGTACACGGGAACCAGTTTCAATTCCTGCGCTCCTTTGATCTCCACGCGGGCTCCGCCAGGTATAGAGATGTTAAGGTCTTCACGGATGGTGCCGATACCCCGCCTTACCTTGCGCGTGGCACGCAGCAGAGTTCCCAGTCGAAACGCGACTTGCCTGGCCTCATCCGGGGTCGATATATCGGGTCCGGTCGCGATTTCAATGAGAGGGATGCCCAGCCTGTCGAGGCGATAGGTGACTTCGGATTCCTCCTCGGATATCTTCCTTGCCGCGTCCTCCTCGAGACATATCGACGGGATCGTCACCCGTTTGTCACCTACCTCCAAGTGCCCGCCCGTAGCCACGAGGGCAGTCCGTTGGAAACCGCACGTATTGGAGCCGTCTATGACGATCTTTCTCATGAAGTGAATTTCGTCGACGGGCGTCGCGCCTAGAAGCAATGACATCTCCAGAGCTGCCTCGATCGCGAGGCTGTTTGCGTTGTGGGGAGGCTCCTCGTCGGCCTCGACCAAGCACGAGCAGCCCACGGTCTGGTATCTGAACTGCAGTTTGCGCTCAGCCTCCTCGAGAGCGGCCTTGTCTATCTCACCCATCTCGCTCTGGGTGGGTCTCAGTCTACGAACGAACTCGCTCTCGTGCTCGTCCAGAAGCGTGGAATCGCACTCGCAGAAGAGCTTGCCAGTGCTCAGCTGCTGATGTATCTCTATTCCAACCTTCAAGCCGAGCGTCCTGTAGTCCACCTCACACACTCCTTCTTGAAGTGATCTCTCCAGCGATGTTGCTGAGCATGATTCTCTTTGCCTCGTTGCGATCCTGAGTTTGCCCGAGGGCCCACATTAGCTTGACATACGCTGTCTCGGGAAGCATATCTTCCAATGGCACCGCCCCCGCTGATATCATATCCCTGCCCGTCGAGTAGACGTTGAGGTTCACCGCACCGTACAGGCACTGGCTTGTGATGGCTATGAACACATCATTGTTGATGGCCTTCGCCATAGACTCGACCAGTCTGTCCGAGACATGCCCAAGACCCGTGCCCGCGATGATCATGCCATCGACGTTGTCTGCGATCATGTCAAAATGCTCCGGCTCAAACCCAGGATAGAACTGAAGCATGCAGACGCGTTTGCTCATACTCTCCATCACTTCAACCTGTCCCTTGTTGCGCTTCCCGTGATCGGCCGTGAAGGTCACCTTAGCCCCCTCTATACGGGCGATCGGCTCAGTGTTGACGCTTCTGAATGCATCTCGCCTTGACGAGTGCATCTTTCGCACCTTCGTACCACGGTGAACGACGCAGTGGTCGTCCGAAACATCACCGTGCATTATCACGACGACCTCGCCGAGATCTGCGTCCACGCACACCCTCGTAGCGGCCAGGAGGTTCATGGTTGCATCGGATGACGGTCTGTCTGATGAGCGCTGTGAGCCAACGCATACGACAGGGCCGGTCAGTCCCTTGAGCATGAAAGAGAGAGCAGCTGATGTGAACCCCATCGTATCGGTGCCATGCGGTATGATAACGCCCGATACGCCGGAGTTCAGCTCATCCGCCGCGGCCTTCGCAAGCTCCTGCCAATGAGCAACATCCATATTCTCGCTGTATATAGAATACAGGACGCGTGCCTTGACGTCGCACAGATCCAGAAGCTCAGGAGCGGAGAAGACGAGTTCCTCAGCGGATTTCGCGGGATGAACTGCGCCAGTCCGATAATCAACATATGATGCGATCGTCCCGCCTGTGCTCAGGAATGCAACCTTCTTCTTTGACGGATCTTCGGGCATTGAGCGGTTCACGGAATCCTTTGTCTCCTTCTTAGACACGAGCCTCACCTTTGAATCGGGCCTGAGCTCCAAGCCTATGTTGTAGCCGCTAGCAAGCTTCAGAGTAACGACGGAAGGATCGCTGAAATCGTGATGAGGCATCAGAACGCCGCGATGAGCCCCATCCTTCTTCGAGACTTCGATCTCGTCGCCCACATCGACTCCAGCCTCCTCGAGAGCCCGACCGACCTGGCCAGAGTACCTCATGGTGCGGTAGATAGAAGTCGTCGCCTTAAATGGTTTGCTGGATTGATTTGCGTCAGTGCCTGCCTCGACAGATGGCTTTAGGCAATGTACTTAAGACGCGAGCTTCATGCACCGGAAGGGAGGCACTTCATGAGGATACTGGCCATCGGCGGCGGAGGACGTGAACACGCTATTGTCGAAGCCTTGGCTCGATCGGAACATGACATCTATGCCTGCATGGGCAACAGCAATCCCGGGAGTGCCAGGCGTGCGAAGGAGTTTCTCCTGGTCAATGAGAAGGACGTCGCGAAGGTTGTAGAATACGCCGTAGCCAAGGGAATTGAATTGGCTGTCGTTGGCCCCGAAGCTCCTCTGGAAGTGGGCATCGCAGACGCTCTTGAGACTGCCGGAATACCAACCGCGAGCCCTACCAAGGCGGCTGCCAGGATCGAGACATCCAAGAGCTTCGCACGCGAGCTCATGTTGAGACGTAAGATAGAAGGACGGACGAAATTCGTCGTCGCGACCGATATGGATCAGGTCAGGAGCGCTGTTGATGATCTCGGAGAGGACGTGGTGGTGAAGCCATCTGGACTCACGGGTGGCAAGGGCGTGAAGGTCTATGGAGAGCATCTGATGTCCAGAGAGGACATCATTGGCTATGCGACTGACATACTCGACCGGCGAATAGGTGGCCGCGCCCAACTGGTAATCGAGGAGAAGCTGATTGGTGAGGAGTTCACCCTGCAGGCCTTCTGTGATGGCGAGACGCTCGTGCCAATGCCCGCCGTTCAGGATCACAAGCGAGCGTTCGAAGGAGATGCTGGACCGAACACAGGTGGAATGGGCTCATACTCACAATCAGGAGGACTGCTTCCATTCCTGAGCAGCGATGATTATGATGCATCCGTCGGCATCATGAGAGGTGTGATCGAAGCCCTCAGAGCAGAGGGATCGGAGTACAAGGGCGTGCTGTACGGACAGTTCATGCTCACAAGGGAAGGGCCGAAGGTCGTCGAGTTCAACGCGAGGCTTGGAGATCCGGAGGCCATGAATGTGCTGACGATACTGGACGCCGACTTCGCAGCCGTCTGCGAGAGAATGGCCGGAGGGAATCTCGCAGGCATGGACGTCTCATTTGCCTCAATGTCGACTGTTTGCAAGTATGTGGTACCGGAAGGATACGGTACGAAGCCGCTTGCGGGTGAGGAGATCCGCATAGACGAAACCGCTATAGCGAACGAGGGGGCAGTGCTGTATTATGCCAACGTCAACGCTGACGAGGGACGCGTTCTCACGACGACTTCTAGGTCAGCGGGAATCGTCGGCGTAGCAAAAGAGATCGCTGACGCGGAAAGGATCGCCGAAAGCGCCATACAGCACGTCTCTGGAAGAATTGCAGTTCGCCATGACATCGGAAAGCAGGCCATGCTCGAATCACGCGTGCAGCACATGAAAGAGGTCAGAGGGGGCAGCCGATGAAGAATCTTGACGCAGCGATTGAGAAGATCGAAGCAGAGCTGGACGAGAAGGATCATGTGAGAGAAATCGCTCTGAAATCCTCGAGGGCGGTCATCAGGCTCTCGGGCTCGGCTCTCAAGAACCTGCATATGGGAGAGAGTGCAGAGGAGAAGCTTTCGGAGTTGAAAGACGAGGTTTCGAGGCTGTCAAGTCTGCTGGGTGACCATCCGGATCTGGTGCGCACGGGCTATGTGGAGAACGCGTTCCAGGAGTATGCCGAGGTGGGGATGGTGTTGTCCCTCTTGAAGAAAGACGATGTGCCGCTTCCTGAGGAGCTTGGCATAGGCAGCGTACCCTACCTGTTGGCGCTCGGCGATACGGTGGGGGAACTCAGGAGATTCGCACTCGAAGAGCTGAGACAAGGAAACATGGAAAAGGCGAGCCGCTACCTTGACCGAATGGAGGACATATACCATGGGCTCATTCGCTTCGACTATCCAGAGGCGATTGCGGCAGTCAAACACAAACAGGATGTTGCCCGCAGCCTTCTGGAAAAGACGCGAGGGGACGTGGCAGTCGCGACGAACGCCCGACGACTTCACGACCGATTGGACGATCTCATGAAGCAATCCGACGAGGGTTGATCAGCCGAAGTGTTTCTTAATGACGGCCTCGATGTTCGCCCTCGGATGAGCGCCCGTCAGCCTCTCTACCTGCTGACCATCTTTGAAGAATATCAGCGTCGGAATGCTGTGAATGCTCAACGACATCGCGGTCTTCGCGGCTTCGTCCGTGTTCAGCTTGGCAAACTCTACCTTCCCCTTATAATCCCCAGCCAACGCTTCAAGGGTGGGTGCGAGCATCTTGCAGGGGCCACACCAAGGAGCCCAACAGTCGACAATGAGCTTGGGCGAACTCCTGACCTTGCTGTCGAAGTCCGCATCTGACAGATCCACTATGTTCTCGGACAAGGCAATCGCTTCCGTACGCATCGATGAAAAGCTCGGATGATATTTTAGACTATCCCCGGGCAATGCGGAAGCAGGCGACAAGACGCCTACTTCTTCCTTTTCGACGAAGGCTTCTGCAGATACGTCAAGAACACGAACACCGACATAATGATCACGCCAACGGTAAGAACGGCGCCCAAGGGGTTGCTCTCGTCGCCGACGTAGATCGTCAGGGTCAAGACATTATCGCCGTTGCTGAACTCAACCAGTCCGTTGGTGTTGTCAATCACCACAGTGGCGGTGTGTTTGCCATTGGCGATATTCGCCCAGGTCCAATTGTACGCAATGACAGTGCTGGCTCCTGCCGCCAGATTGAAGGTTCTCGCGCCGAGGTAGATGCCATCGGCATAGAATTCGGCCGTTACATTGACCGCGGCGACGGAACCCGTGTTGTGCACCGTCGCTCGCAGGACAATCGGATCCACGACTTTGATCTCTATGTCTCGCGTCTTCTCAGTACTATCACCTGAGGCAAGATCTTCGGACGTAACGTTGAACCTTACTTTGATTGTCTGAGGGGCATAGCCTGGCAGGGTGATATTGAGCTTGAAGACCCCAGTGGAGGATGTTCCAGTAGACGGTGAAAGCAATGATCCCGTCTCATTGTCTGCCATTATCTCTGCCTTGTAGCTGAAGTTGCCGCCAAAGTCCCCAGCGGGTCCCCCGGTCACTGTCAGCGTGCACCTAACTACCTCTTTCTTGGCGCCGAACGTTGGGCAATCGATGCCTATCGATATGTCGGTGTACGCATCAGCGTTGTCAGCGACAGGCAGGACGCCCATCATTGCCGCGAGTAGAGTGGCGAACGCGAAGGCGATCGTTGATACACATGCCCTAATGCGGAAGCGAACGGGCTTCATCGGCTCTCACCCTTCCTCTTCTTTCCCCCCAGGCCCTTCCTGCGTCGAAGCAGCAGGAACATGGCCACGAGAGCGCCAATGGTGCACGCCAGGCCGATGTTCAAGTAGAGGTTCGAGGTGTCGTACTCGTATGACACATCGTCTCTGTCGGCCTCCAAGTCGCCGGATCCTATGCTGATATCAGGCAGGAATATCGGTACCGACGCGATTGTGACCTTCCCGGTGTCGTTGACCGCTGTTATGGCGACCGTGGCCTCTGCGGTCGGATCGGGGTCGCTCCTGATAGAGGTGAACTCGACGATCAGCTGCTCCTCACCTTCGAAGTCGATGCTCACGCGTTCCAACTCTTCCTCGGAGTCGGCTGACACCAGCCTGGCGCTCCAGCCGAGGGAGTTCAGAACATCCGAGTTCGTCAGGTCGACGGCGAACTCCGTCCAAATATTCCCAGTGTTGGCGAGAGTAACAACGGTCGGTGCGGCGTCACCAGTGGCAACGCCATCAGCTGCCGCCTCGTATGCAGTCACCTCTGAGCTGTATGATGGCGGCACCTTCACTATCAGTTTGAAGCTGTACCTTGCACTTGTGGATGATACGGACCTTATCTCCACCGGCACCTCCGCATCTCCAGCGGGCGCGTCGTCCAAGACTGTTATCTCAGCAACGAACATCGCTGTGTTGCCGTTCGTGCCGAAATCAATGAATTGCGACTCCGGGATGAATGCAACCTTGAAGCCGTCCCTGCTGAAGGTGCATTTATAGTCGTCGCCGATGTTGCCAGTGTTCTCAACCATGAATGAGTAGCTGACAGTCTGACCTGGTCCAGCAGGCAGCGCGACGGATGAATTCCAGAATGCAATCACTGAGCGTCTGTTGCTCCTATGCAGAGGCATGTCAACGAAGACGTCGGTCGTGCTCACCTCGGCAGACGTGGAGAGTGAGTAGTCAATTGTCATCCCGGCCTCTACCCTCTGGGTGCTCACCGATATATAATACTCCCCAGAAGGCACCAAAGCGGAGATGTAGCCCCCGGAGTCACTGCTTGTGACGAGCGTCGCCTCACCAAGCGATATCTTCACAGTCTCCTGGATGCCGTCACCGTCAATAGTCACTCTTCCATAGAGGAACTCGCCCTCCTGGAGCTCGATATCGTGATGCACGAGCTCGTCCCTAAGTATGTCCACGAACTCAAACGAGACACTTCCATCCAATAGGCGCTTGACATAGACGGTGTAATCGCCTGGCTGTATTGAAGCGGAATAGGCTCCTGAAGAGTCGGTGTATACGATGCATTCGAGACCGTACGCACTGGTCGGGGTTAGCGTGATCTTTGCCTGCGTTGGAAGGCCGTTGACTCCTCTCACGACGCCCTCGATCGTGGTATTGTCCAGGCGCATTTCCAAGTCAGGGTTGATCTCGACGTCGCCCGAGATGACTACGGCTGTTTCAGAGCATGAGTACTCCACGTGAAGAACGCGGTCTCCATCAGCATAGGTCGTATCCAACAGGTAGTCCACTTCATAGGTTCCCGGTGGAAGTAGCATCTTGTACGAGCCCTGGCTCGTTGAAGATGCTGTCACGATGTTGCCTTCCATAGAAGTTGCCGTCACTTTCACGAGCTTGATCACTGCGGCGGATTCTATGCTGATTTCACCTGTCACATTGTATGCCTTCTCGAGCAGCAGATCGAATTCGGTCGAACCGGCTGATACTTCAGCTCTCACCAAGGACGCGTACAACACGTCACCGATCTTCCCCCTGGCGTGAATGTGATAGGTTCCAGGCTGAACAAACGCGGAGTACGTGAAGCCATCCACCTCTGCGATCGCATCTTCCGGGCCTTTTAGCATCACTTCCAAGTCTTCCTCGGCGCCCAGGATATTGCCGTGCAGCTCGACCCTGCTTACAGCTGTTACATCATATAGGACAGGCTCTGCAGACGGGGTGAAGCTCTCATCCGCCTGATACTGAATCCAGACCTCGTCGTTGAGGGGCGATTCATGGTTGACCTCGATATGATAATCAGATGGCGGGAGCGAGACGGTGTAGTAGCCGTTCGCGCCTGTTACAGCATAGACGGGATCGAGGGTCAGCTTGTCCGGAAGGAACGCGATAGCTGCGTTTCTGACTCCGGCGCCGTCACAAACCATCCTGCCAGTGAGAGTCAATTCATCCGGAGTTGCGAGCATCGTAACATTGGTGGCATCATCACCGAACAGGCCAGTCTTGCTCCACATCGAATAGCCTTGGTCGGCGAGCGAAACTGTCACTGGGGCTCCCTTCTTCGCCAGGAGTCTGTAATCGCCCTCGTCGTCTGCTCGAGCAAGATAGGTTCTCCCATAGGCGTCGGTGACCTCAAGGAGAGCGTAGGAGCCAGATTCCGCGGGTCCAATCGATCCGGAACTATCTACGTCCCTCCAGACGGTGCCGGTGACAATCACGCTACTCTCACCTTGCAAGCGCAAGTCGGACATGTTCGAATCCACGGTCAACGTGCTTGAGTAGATGCCGTTGCCAACGACAGCCCAACAGATCACGTCATATTGTCCTCCTGGGAGGCGCGTGTCGAACCTTCCGAGGTTGTTTGTCAGCGAGAAGACTCTGGTTCCGTCTTCGGCGATGAACACAACGAAGGTATTCCTCACGACAGCGTTCAGAGTTCCTCTCGGAAATCCTTCCACGGAGAAGGCGGGTTCGAGCCGGAGCGTTCCAGTGATGAGATCCGACGCGAAACCGTCTATAGACATGAACCCGGCCAAATCCCAGTTACCGCTCGATACAGTCGAATAGAGAGTCCAATATCCGCGTGGAACGTCGACTTCAACCCAGCCGTACTTGTCCGTCACGCCAGACACCGAATCCCTTGGATAGTGAATATTGTTGAGGGTGAACGGAGCATATGATGCGGGGGCGCCATCGTTCGTTACCCTGACCTTGATAGTGATGCGTTCGAATGCATGACAGTGACGCACCTCAGATTGAGCTTCTTTTAGAGTCATCCGCTCGTTGAGCAGAATCAGTCCGGGATCATGCGTGACAAGAGTGTACTGTCCTCCCAGCACCTTCGGGAAAACGTACCATCCGGTCTCGTTCGTGACCGCCGTGAAGGTGCTGTTATGATATGCACCCTCGAGAACCAATTCCAATCCGTCGGCGGGTGAACCATCGCTGAAGGTGATATTGCCTTCAAGAGTCGCAGGCTTAAGCGGATAAGACAGCTCAGTCGTGTCTCCGGAAGTGATGTTGTACTCCTCGGATATCAGCATCTTGACATCTATCACTTCAGTTGAAACCTCATATCGTCCCGGCGGCAGAAACATCCTGTAGTAACTATCCGTTATGTTTATGGTCGTCCGGATGCCGTTGTCTTTGTTCTTGGCGACGACCAACCCTTCCGAAATGGTCTCGTCATAATCCGCGGTATAGTTGCCATCCAGGTCCATGTCCCAATAAACGTCTCCCTCGAGCTCCCCCGCCTCGACGACGCAATCCTTTGCGATGATGTAGTCGAGCACGCCATCGAGGTCTAGATCCTGCTTGATTCTCATGGCTTGGTCGTCAGTCACCGTAAGCTCATAGCGGGATATCTCCTGGCTTCCCACCAGGGCCTTGTTGCTGGCGTCATCACCGGATGACACGATCAAGGTCACATTTCCGAATGGCGCAAGTAGTGAATATCCTCCGTCGCTATCGGTGAGACAGGTGTCGTGCGGAATTCCGTACTCGTCCTGTACGGTCATCCTGGCGCCTGCGACGGTGTCTCCATCCTCTGTTGTGACGGTGCCGTTCAGAAACGCGCCATGATAGTACTTCAGGAACACTGTACCACTCATGTACAACGACCGGGCGCTCTGGTCGATGACGCCCTCTATCTCGCCGCTGTTTATCCTGGCAGCTATGTCCTGAACCTCGTCATAGGCGATGGCAGTCCATGCGTTCTGGTGCATTGATACGAGGTCGGATGGGTACGGATTGTAGAACGCAGTCCTGTAGACCATCTTGAAATGCGACATGTTCCATCCCGGCATAGGCTGGTCGGATTGGATGGAGCCGCTGTATCCAGGCAGCCCGTCGTTCAACGCACCTATTTCCTCGCCGCTGAATCCGCACATGGCCCTGTAGAACATGCTATTGTAGAACATGTCCCTGTATTCTATGACGTAGTTTGCCACGCTCATATCGGGCGTCAACAGGTCGAGGGCGATGGTCTGTCCCTGGCTCGTCACGGCCTTGATCTCGAAGAAGTCTATCGGGATGGAGCCGCCCTCTATGCGCCTGTCGGAAAGTTTCGCTGGAGCGTAGAAGATGCCGGTGTTAGACGCAGATATCGGGAACATACGCGAGTCGACATTGAAGTAACGAATCTCCCAGCCGAGCAATTCGCACAGGTCATCGTAGAACGCAACGAGCGATTCGAGGGCGACGTCGCCCAGAACCTCCCTTCCGTAGACAATTCTCGCGTTGACTGCGCTCATCTCGCTGTCCATAGGCCCGTAACGGTCAGGGTGGGCAGTCACTTCATCGATTATATCCTGGGCAGGGCCGCTGAACGCGGTTATCATATCATCGCTGGATATGCCATGCTTCTCGAAGAGCAATCGGATAGGCTCTTGCATAGCCGGTCTCCAGTAACCCGACTGAGCCAATTCGAAGGCGAACAGGGCGACGGCATCCTCTTCGTTCTGCGCCATGATGGCGTTCCCGGCAAGCTGATAGCCGTTCTGGAAGTTGTCAGCAACAGTCGGATGCTTTCCCTCCTGTACTGCTTCAAACCCATAATCCCACCACGCGACGTACGCTGGACGCGTTGTCTCGGGGAACGTGTCCGCATCTTGCTCAGCAAACCAATCCCATGCGGCTGGATAGTACTGACTGGGGAGAGGTAGAGAGTATCCAAAGGCCCCCAGATACCAGTTCGAGCCGTTGTGGGTGTCGTAGCCCCCCGGCCTCATGAAGCTCGGCATGCTGAAGTAAACCTGCTTGTCATATTCCCTCTTGCTCTCGGACGGTATTCCGGCGTCTACACTGTACCAAACATTGGGCATTATGACGAAGAACGCGAGGAACAGCGCGCCCACCACGTGTCGTATCCTGACGCTCTTCCGCAGCACCTGCCTCAGGGAGCCGCTTGCTCCAGAGAACGATTTCCTGACGCTGACGAAGTCCAGCTTGTCAATCATGATTACGATGACCCATCCTGCGGCCAGGGCGAAAGCGGGAGCTGCGTTGAACATGAACCTGCCAGCGGATAGCGCCATGAAAACGGCGGCACTCAGCCATACGACAATGAAAATCGATCCTGCCGTCGTCTGCTTCGGCACACGTGTTATGGCGTAGAACAGACCGACCAGCGATATGAAGAAGGTGACCATGCCGAACGACATCGCGAGCTCGCTGAACTCCGGGGCGCGAGCCTCTGCAATGGTCGAATACAGCTTGCTCTGGACGAAGTAACCCTGTCCAGTCATTATGGCCTCGCCGAGGGCGGGATATCCAACGCTTATTCCCATGACACCTACGATCAGTATCATTGCAACGGTCGGTATCGTCATCGTCCAAGGGTAATCTCTGGACACGACGAACATCATCCCGAAGATCATCGCCGCGAGAAAGAGATAGACTGGCACGTCAAATCTAATGGCGATCAGGTTCTGCTCGTAATATACCGGAAACGATATGAGATAGCCAAAGCCCATGGTGATGAAGATGAGCAACGTCACGCTGAGCGAATCCACGTTCTTGAACCTGTTGAGAAGAATCTGGACGAGGAGATACGCGAGGATGAGCACAGCAACGTATGCAAAACCCACCCAAGCCATTATCACACATCCGAACGAGGTGCCCGCCAGAAGTGCGTAAAGCATCGCTGTCCTGCTGCGAGTGAAATACTGCCGCAATCCTGAGCGAATACTGGCCAGACTCTTCCAGTTGTCAACCCATCGCAGATGTTCCTGAGCCTTCACAGCCTTGAGAAGCAGGTAGAACGTAAGGACTATGAAGAACAGTATGAACGCGTCGTGGTCAGCGTTCGAAAGAACGCTTCTCTGCACGTGGCTTGGAGTCAGCGCCAGCAGGAACGCCGCGACCAGCCCTGCCCTCCTGCCGAACGTCTCCTTCCCGAGGAAATACACTGGGATGACCGTGAGCGCCCCCCAAATCGCAGTCGACCAAACTAACATGAATCCGATAGCATCGCCCATGGTGTCGAACAGGCCCTCCGCGACAACTGCTGGCAACGCCACAGACATGCTGTAGAACGGAGGCCTCGGATTCCTGATCCCGTCGGGGAAGTTGATCAGCGGATCCCAGTACAGGGAATCGCCAGTCTCGACATGATAATCTATGATTCTCCTCCAGTAGTACGAGTCAGACCCGCCGGACACGATGTAGTCGTTATCGCTGCTCAGGTCGAACGCGAAGTACGATCTGACGAACAAGGCGACGAGGAAGATGAATATCAGCGCGGCTAACACAGACCAGTTTGCCCCGATCCACTTCCTGAACTCTGTAGGCGCTCCCCCCCGACGAAGAAGCTTGGACAGAAGCGGCCTAGGAGGATCATCCCTTGTCTCAGCCAACGACACTTCCACCTAGAGGATAGTAGCCCCACGATACCTAGAGGGCTATATATACGTTATCGGAGCGAGCCGGGGCAGCGATGGGGCGGTTCTCGAATATCTGGCATGCCCTGCTCGGCCGGGCATAGCGGCGCAGGCTGATGTTGCCGGCCTTATATGGCGGATCGGGCTTCCTCGGCGATCTTCCGGGCAGCGTCACGCGGGTTGCCGGACTGATAGATGGTCCTACCGACGATGATATAGTCCGCGCCCGCCCTGAGTGCGTCCGAAGCTTTTCCGCCCTGAACGCCCACGCCAGGACTTATTATCTCGAGATTGCCGACTGTCCTTCTGAGATCCGCAATCCTATCGGCCCTTGTCGCTGGGGCAACGATGCCTCTCGCACCGACTGCAACCGCAATCGCTGCAAGTTTGTCAGCGACGGCTGCAGTGAACTGTTTTCCTCCTGGATGGCTCATCTCCGTTACCACGAACACGGATCCTCCCGCCGCGTCAACGCATGATTTGACGGAATCCTCCCCCGGGAAGCCGTGACATATGACGGCACTCGCCCCCCTCTTCATCGCCTGCTCGACTATGAGCCTATTTGTGTTTGGAATATCTGCTATCTTCAAGTCGCATATGACTGGCTTGACGCTGGACAGCTCCGTTATGATCTGAGGTCCCGCAGACAGTATCAATGGCCAGTTTGTCTTCACAGCATCAACGTAGTTTTTCGCAGCATCAACGACTCGCATCGCCTCTTCGCTGGATGTTACATCCAGCGCCAGAATCACCCTTGTCTTCTTTTCCATGGTGCACACCATCACGAGAAGAACTATTTGCATTTTTGGCCTGGTAGGTCGAAAGTCGTTTTATCGTTGCGACGAGGATATGGTTGTCCTGTGACCAGAATCGAACGGATGAAGAGAGGATCGGCGTTCACCGGTGAACTGCCCAGAGGGTGTGAACTGTGCGAGAAAGGGGCGAAACTGGTCCTGCTGGTGACTGGTCGATGTGCCCGAAGATGCTGGTACTGCCCGTTGTCCCTTGCGAAGAAGGGGCGAGATGTCTTCTTTGCAAACGAGAAGATGATATCGCGATTACCAGAGGCGGTTGAAGAGGCCAGGTTGATCGACGCTCTCGGTACAGGAATCACTGGGGGAGACCCCATGCTCGCGATGAGCCGCACTGTCCGCTCCATCAAGGCGCTCAAGCGAGCTTTCGGGGATGAGCATCACGTTCACCTCTATACATCGACCGCCGATGTGCGGGCGGTGAGACGTGTCGCGAGAGCTGGCTTGGACGAGATAAGGTTTCATCCGCCGGTGAGGTTGTGGAAGAGGCTCCGGAGCACGCTGTTTGCTGAAGCGATTGCAGAGTCAAAGCAGGAGGGTATGGCGGCAGGGATTGAGCTGCCTGCCATCCCAAGAAAGAAGGATGATCTATCAGCCGTGGTCTCATTCGCATCGTCTGTAGACCTGGACTTCGTGAATCTGAACGAGCTTGAGTTCTCCGAAACCAACTGGAAGGCCCTAAGAAGCTTTGGGATGGGAACGAGGGACGACGTGTCCGCTGGAGTCGATGGCAGCGAAGCGGTCGCCATGGAACTCTTGGAGGACCCGCACACCGTATCGCTGCACTACTGTTCATCAGGGTTCAAGGACGGCGTTCAGCTCAGAAACCGTATCGGGAGGAGGGCGAGGAACGTCCAGAAGGCTCATGAGATCGTCTCCGCGGATTCGACCCTCATCAAAGGAGTGATCGAAACCGAGAACATACAAGGCGCGATGGCTCGACTCCGAGATGAGTACGAGGTACCCGAGCAGCTGATGTGGTATGACCGTGATAGGAACAGGCTCGAGGTGGCCGCTTGGGTGCTTGAGGACCTCGCATCAGAGTTGGCTCTCGACGCATACATTGTTGAGGAGTATCCAACGGCCGACAGGTTGGAAGTGGAGAGGAGACCGCTCATGCCACGCTGATGCTGTGAACGTTGTGATGCCGAATTACGACTTCCCGCGCGATCCTCAGATTCCGGCCGTTCTTCCCTATCGCCTTCCCTTTGACCTTCGGGTCGACGGTCACGGTGGCATGGACGATGTTTCCCCTGTTTTCCAGGGAGACACCCTGCACGCTGTACGTGTGGAAGACGTTGCGTATGAATGTTTCAGGATCATCGGAATACTCGATTACGTGTATGTCCTTCCCAGTCAGGTTCTTGAGACGTATGACGTTCTCGCCCTTCTTGCCGACCGCCCTGCTCCCCTGGTTCTTCTCCACAACGAAAACGAGCTTCTCCTCGGTCTCAAGGCAATCCTTCACCTGTGTGTTGGTGATCTTCTCGAAGAGGGATATGTAACGAAGGGTGTCCCCGGTGAAGGTGATGTCGCCCATACGACCACTCACAGCAATGACAGAATGTTGGAGTCGCCGGGCCTCACGATCGCCAGCGCGGAGATCGCGTAGGGTTTTCCGCACGCTGCCCCGAGCTCGACGTTCGTTCCCGGAAACATATACGTCTTGACGGTGCCAGCAGTGGCCAGCTCGTCCCTCGCAGGGCAATTCGAGGCTACCACCACCAGCTTTGCCTCTCCGCTCTTAAGGGATTTTCTGGTCTGTTCGAGGCCGAACCTGATATCTCCTGTCGTCGATGCCGTCTTCAGGGCCCTTGCGACGTCGATCATTTCTCTTGACCTCCCTTCTTGGCCGGAGACCAGACGAGATTCACCGCGCCAGTGCCGACAGTAACCGGCTGGCCGACTATAATGTTTTCCACGACTCCCTCCAGAGAGTCGGTCTCGCCAGTCATTCCTGCGCGAAGCAGGTGCGCGGACGTTATCTCAAACGCCGCCCTGGCCAGCACGCTCGACTTTCGTCCCGATATTCCGTGCCTGCCTATGGCCTTAACGTCGCCGTCGTTGGTCATTAGGTCGGATACAAGCATGATGTGCCTTATGTCGACAGTGAGTCCCTGCTCCTCTAGTGTCTTGGAAGCCTCGTTGATTATCGAGTTTCTTGCGGCTTCGATGCCCAGGACTTCGTGTATCTCCATTATGCTGTTCGTCGTCGTCCTTGATTTGTCGACATGTTTCTGCTCGAGCACCTTCTCGAGGTTCGATCCCTCGGTGTAGATGATGTAACTCCCGCCCACCTTCCTTATCACTGCTCTGTGGATTCCCTCGATGCCCTTGATGGGCGTGGACTTCGTATCCTCTGACAGCCTCAGAAGCTTCTTGTAAGAGGGTTCATCGCATCTCACGACGACGTTCTCGTCGCGGAGATCGGCCAAACCCTTCAACCCCTTCGCCTTGCTGAGCTTCTTGTGCACCTCGATGGGCGATAGTCCTTTGCGCTCCATCTTACGTTTGTCGAGCCGGACCATCACTTCCATATTGGATATGTCGGTCTCGACGTCGGCTATGTCAATGACGGTTGTGCGTTCTATGTCAGATGCGATCTCCCTCACCTTGTCGAGGTCGTTCCGGACATCCTCCTCGAGATGTATCTCCATAATCGGTGTGCTCGGAACCCGCCTCGCATCCACTATCTCTATCAGCCGGGGGAGGCCTAGAGTGACGTTCATCTCGGCGACGCCGGCGTAGTGGAATGTCCTCATAGTCATCTGAGTGCCGGGTTCGCCAATGCTCTGCGCAGCTATGATCCCGACGGACTCGTTAGGATCGATGACATGTCCTTCGAATCGCTCGCAAGCGAGGTCGAGTACCTGCCTGAGCAGTTTGTCAGGCATCTTGACACGCTCCAGCCGAGTGGCTAGATCCCTCAGGACCGCCCGCGGGAGCGTCCTGCCAGACTTCTCGAGCATCGTCATCATCTTCGTCTCAATCGGTCTGAGAGGTTCTATCTTGGTCGGAATCTCCTTCTTCGTTATCTTGGGCTTCTTCAAGGGCTTCTGAGCCTTCTTCTTGGGAGCGCGCTCCTTCGTCTTGATGGCGTTCAAGACACGTTTGAGCTTCCTCTCTCCGAGGATCTTCTCTATCTTTCGCAGGGTCTTCTCGTTGGCCCTTGCCACCTTCGTGTACGTGTAACCGTTCTCGACGAGCAGCTTGGCGACCTTCTCGTCGACCCCCTTTCTGGTGAATACCTCTACCGTGCTCTTGCTTGCCATCGGCTCACTCCCCCTCTCCGCCGATGTCGAAGTCGGAGTCGTCGCCCGCCTCGGATTCCTCAGGCGTCTCCAGCATGTCTCTGTCCTGTATGCCGTAGCTGACGACTCCCTTCTCCTGTATCTGCGCAATGAGTTCGCCCTTGTCGCCCAGTACCGTGAGGAGGACGTCGTCCACGTCGACTGGGTCGCCCTGGACGCTTCTCGCTGGGTCTATGTTGTCCTCGCCGTACAGGAATTGTATTATGGTGTCCGCGGTATTCCGCACCGTACCGTCCTGCATGACCTTGAGGTCCTCGAGGGCGTTGATGAGCCTCCTCTGCATGTAACCGGAGCGCGAAGTCCTCACGGCCGTGTCGACGAGTCCTTCCCTCCCTCCCATGGAGTGGAAGAAGTACTCAGTCGGCGTAAGGCCGCTCTTGTAAGAGTTCTTGATGAATCCTCTCGCCTGGGAACCAAGATCCCCCTGCTTGAAATGCGGCAGCGTCCTGTTCCAGTATCCTCTGGACAGTCTCTCGCCTCTGACTGCCTGCTGGCCTATGGCACCGGCCATCTGGCTCAGGTTCAGCATCGAACCCCTGGCGCCGCATCTCGCCATGATGACGGCTGAGTTCTCGAGGCCGAGGTGGCGGCCCGCAATCTGCCCTGCGGTGTCCCTAGCCTTGCCCAGCACCTTCATGATCTCGACCTCCAGCGTCTCCTCGAGGGAGCGCCCGGGCATCTGCTCAAGCTCTCCATTTCTGTAGGCCTTGATATGCTCCTCCACTTTCAGCCGCGCCTGCACCATCGCGTCGTCTATCTCGCGCTTCGCCTGGTTCGGAATGTCCTCATCGTCGATGCCAGTGGTGAAGCCACGGATTGTTATCGCGCCGACCGCGATCTTCGTTGCCTTGTCGATGAACGCTCTCGACGCATCGGAGCCGTAATCCCTTGAAAGCTTGTCGAGAACCCGTCCTTTGAACGCTCCGAGCGCTTTCTCGTCGATTGTCCCTGAGATCAGCTGGCCGTTCCTTATGACGACGAAGGCGTCGTTCTCGCACTTCTCCTTCATGCACTCGTTGCACTTCTGGCATATTGACGATTTGAACGTCATGTGAAGGTCGGTCGGAAGTATCATGCTGAACAGCTGCTTGCCAGTCCATCGCTCCACCGGGCTCTTGACCGCCGGCTTCGGAAGCGACGCGACGCCGGCCTTCTCCAGAATCTTCATTGTCTCCTCTCTTGTGAACGAGGAGTTCTTGTGCGTCAGTATGAAGGATCCTGTGATGTGGTCGTGAATGGCGCCGATGACGGGCCCGCCGAATCTGGGCGAGAGGATGTGTTCCTGCACCCTCATCAGAACCTTGGCCTCCGCTCTTGCCTCCTCGCTCTGCAACGCATGCAGGTTCATCTCGTCTCCATCGAAATCCGCGTTGTAAGGCGGGCAAACGCAGAGATTGAACCGGAATGTCTTGTACGGCATAACCCGGACCTCGTGGGCCATGATCGACATCCTGTGAAGAGAGGGCTGTCTGTTGAACAACACGATGTCGCCGTCAAGCAGGTGTCTCTCGACTACGTATCCTGGTTCGACCACTTCTGCCACGGTCTCGGCGTTCTTGTCCGTTATCTTGATCCGCCTGCCATCTGTCCTGATGACATAGTTGACTCCTGGTTTGTAGACGGGGCCCTCGGGGGCTGGCCCGCGGGCGCACATCTCCTTGGCGATGGCAAGGTTGCGCTCGGTAACACGTATCGGGACAGTCAGCTCCCTCGCCGCCGCAATCGGCACTCCGACCTCGTTGATAGACAGCATGGGATCGGGGGATATGACAGTCCTGGCCGAGAAGTTGACTCGCTTGCCAGATAGGTTGCTTCTGAATCTGCCCTCCTTGCCCTTCAGACGCTGCACCAGAGTCTTCAGCGGACGGCCCGACCGATGTCTCGCCGGTGGAATACCTGATGTCTGATTGTCGAAGTATGTGGTCACATGATATTGCAGAAGCTCCCACAGGTCCTCCACTATGAGCTGTGGCGCGCCAGCGTCTCTGTTCTCCCGCAGCCTCTGATTGATCCTAAGCACATCGACGAGTTTGTGCGTCACATCGTCCTCAGACCTGTCGCCGGAATCGAGCGTGATGGACGGCCGAACAGTCACTGGAGGCACCGGAAGCGCCGTGAGCACCATCCACTCCGGTCTACAGACGGATGGGGCGATGCCCAGCACGATAAGATCGCCGTCAGGAACTCGCTCCAGCCTCTCTCGCACCTCCTTCGGCGTGAGTTTGTGACCTTCCTCGCGGAAGGTCGTGGGCTTGTCCAGCGTTATCTTAAGCTGCACAGCGTTGCAATGCGGGCACATCGTCCTGGATGAAGCGTCCTTGGCGGACTCCGCGGATATGTGAGAGCTCTCGAACGAATCCCCAGTCAGCTCCTCCATCCTATCTCTCTGACTGACGTACTCCTGCGCCTGATCCTTCGTCAGCAGCAGGCGCCCGCACGACCTGCAGGTCGACTGCAGCAGCTTCTTGATCTCCTTCACGTATCCGACGTGTATGACCGGCATGGCAAGGTCGATATGGCCGAAGTGCCCGGGGCACTCGTCGACCTTCTTGCCGCAGGTCTTGCACCTCAGCCCGGGCTCGATGACCCCGAGGTGCGGGTCCATCAAGCCCATGTCGATGGGGAAGCCGTCGTCGTCGTAGGTGTCAGCGGTTATCACCTTGGTCGCCGACATCTTGCGTATTTCCTCCGGCGACAACATCGCAAACCTGATGGCGGATATCCTCTTGGTGACGCCTGTTACCATCATTTCAAGTCCTCCAGTTGAAGGCGCATGACGACTCCAAGCGACAGGAGCTCGTCCAGCAGCAACTTGAACGCGTATGAAGTCTGCACCTGGTATATCTTCGAGTTGTTACCGCACACTGGACACCTGAACGATCCTCGCCTGTCCAGTATGGCTATGTGACCGCAATTGGAATTGCCGCACACGTACTGGAGAGTGCCGTCGGACTCGTCCAGAAGACGATCCCTGATGACCATGGCAGCGCCGTGGCCGATGAGACAGTCTCTCTCCATCTCACCGAACCTGAGCCCTCCCTGTCTCGAACGCCCTTCCGTCGGCTGCCTCGTCAGGATCTGCACGGGACCTCGGCTCCTCACATGAAGCTTCCCGGAGACCATGTGGTGAAGCTTCTGGTAGTAGATCACGCCGATGAATATCTCGGCCTCGATCATCCTCCCGGTGATGCCGTCGTACATGACCTCCTTGCCATTGTGCTTGAAGCCATTCTCGACAAGCGCGGCTCTCAGCGCCTCCTCGCGCTCCCCACTGAACGGGGTGCCGTCGATTATTCGGCCTTCCATCGAGCCGACCTTCCCTCCGATCATCTCCAACACATGGGCGACCGTCATTCTCGATGGGACCGCGTGAGGGTTGATCAGAAGGTCCGGCACCACGCCATCCTCGGTGAACGGCATGTCCTGCTGATCCACCAGGAGGCCGACGACACCCTTCTGGCCGTGTCTCGACGCGAACTTGTCACCCAGCTCCGGTGTGCGTTCGTCCCTGACCTTGACCTTGACGAGCCTCGAGCCGTTCTCGGACTCTGTGAGCATAACACTGTCGACCCACCCTTTTTCGCCGGGTCGGACAGTCACCGACGTCTCCCGTCTCTTCTGAGGTGTCAGGAAGTCCGCCTCCTCCTCGAGGAATCTCGGGGGTGAGGTCTTGCCAATCAAGACGTCGCCGCCCTCGACTCGAGTCTCGGGGCTTATCAGGCCGTCCTCGCCGAGGCTGCTGTACGAGAGGTCAGCCCGCGCTCCCCTGACATCGGGGCTTGGAATCTCGAAGTGATCCTCCTGCCCACCGGGATATCTGCGCTCTTCCGCCCTGTATGTCCTCATGAAGGTCGATCTTCCCAGAGCGCGCTCAACCGACGACTTGTTCATGATGACGGCGTCCTCCATGTTGTATCCCTGGTAGGACAGGATGGCGACGACGAAATTCTGGCCTGCAGGTCTCCGATCGAAACTAACGAACTCCATCGGCTTGGTGGTCACCAGCGGCTTCTGCGGATAGTGTAGCACATGGCTCCGAGTGTCCGGTCTTATCCTGTAATTCGACGAGCTCAGTCCCAGCGACTGCTTCGCCATGCCGGAGCCCATGGTGACTCTGGGGCTCGAATTGTGCTCTGGATACGGCACCACCGCCGAACAGACGCCGAGAATGACCATCGGGTCTGTCTCGAGATGCGTATGATCCTCCATGAGAAGCGACTCAGTCTGCATGAGGCCGCCGCATGACTTGCATTCGAGCGACACCTTGCCCACTTCACCAGGGTTCCTCCAGTCGACATCCATCACGGAGAGGACCTTGTTGCAGTGCTCACACTCCTCGGGCGGGTTGTAGGCCATCGGAGCTATGTACGAATCCTCTTCCTCCTCGGCGTCCACCCACTCTACAACGCCCTCTCGGATGAGATCCGACCATTTCGCTTTGGCCGAGTGCATCTCCTCCAAGTGTTTCCGTGTCAGGAGGGTACTGCCATTGCGAACGACCAGAAGCGGCCGCCTGAGTCTTCCCTCGTCACAGTTGATGATAATCTCGTTCATATTCAGGTCAAAACGAATGTTGACCTCGGACGATAGCAGTCCGGATCGACGCCTCTGACGTATCTCTTCGACGAGTTCCCTCGGTTTGTCGTGAAGGCCTATGAGGTCTCCGTTCGTGTAAACTCTCGTCTCTGTTGTCTGATGCTCGCTTACCTCCCTGACCCCAAGATCGCGAAGCAGCCAGATTATCTCCTTTTCGTCTGTGCCCTCTGATACGTCGACGATGAGCGCGCAGTTCTTCACGAGCCCGCAGTTCTGTCCCTCGGGAGTCTCGTTCGGACAGAGTCGCCCCCACTGTGTGGGGTGCAGATCTCTCGCCTCGAAGTGCGGCTGACTCCTCGTCAGCGGAGATGTGACCCTCCTCAGGTGCGATAATGCGCTCATGTTGGACGTTCTGTCCAGCAGCTGAGACACGCCAGCCCTGCCTCCTACCCAGTTACCAGTCGCGAATGCATGCAACAGCCTGTGCGTCAGCAGGTCCGGCCGGATCGCGGATGATATCCTCAGCCCTTTCTTCCGAGTGTATCCCCTTTCGAGCTGGTACTTGAGATCCTTGATGAGATTGGTGAGTGCGACGCGAAACAGATCCTCCATCAAATCGCCGGCGAGCTTGAGTCTCTTGTTGGCGTAGTGGTCCTTGTCGTCCTCCTTCCGCTTTCCCAGCTCCATTTCTAGTATGGTTTTCGCAACCCTGCCCAGGAATATCGCCTTCTTAAGGCGCACGTCAGGCGTATCACCCAGGTGCGGCAGAAGGGACCTGTCTATGATGCTCTCGACCTTCTTCGCTCTGTACTCCTTGGCCTGACCGGTCGCGAACTTGCGCTCCAGATAGAGAATCGCATCTTCCGTAGTGAAGATGCCGTTCGGCGGATAGAGCTTCTTGTTCTGGCACTCCTCTATGTTGGCGTACACGATGTTCGCCATCTGGGGATCGGAGACTATTGCTCTGTAAATCTCCTCATCGCTCTCCATTCCCAACGCTTTCATCAGAACTATCAATGGAATCTGCCCCGAGGCGGCCGGCACCGAGACCACTAGCACGCCATCCTTCTTCTTCTCCATTAGAGTCAGCGCGCGATAGCCCTCCTTCTGGGAGAACACCTTTGCCACGTGGAGGCTCGTGCCGTATCTCTCGTTGAGCTCGACCATCACTCTGTTCGGTGCGAGGTCCTCAAGGGAAATCAGAGCTCTCTCAGTGCCGCCGATGATGAAGTAGCCGCCTGGGTCGCACAGGTCCTCGCCCATCATCGCGAGGAACTTCTCAAGCTCCTCGTCAGTAGGCTCGCGATCCAAGTCGAGGTTGTCTCGATGCAGGTTGCACTTCTTGGACTTGACCATCACAGGCAGGCTGCCAATGTGAACCTTCTCCGGCTCTCTCTCGATGCCGTCCTCGACGACTGTGAACTCGAGGTATATCGGGGCGGAGTAGTTCAGGTTTCGCAAACGTCCTTCCATGGGATACAGTGCGTGAGTCGCGCCGTTTGCCTCCTTGATAACGGGACGGCCGACCGATATCGTCGGTCGAGCATTGGAGTCCACCAAGCCGGTCTTCTCGTCCCTCTTCCTCCCCAGTCGAATCTCGATTATCTTGCCCTCGGTCCTATCTGGGTCGAGACGTATCACGCCCCGATATGACTCGTCCGGCGACGCGCGAACATTGTCCACGATCTTCTGCATCCTGCTGTTCGGATGATCCAACGTTGGCAGGAAATCGTTGTAGGAGGCTATGTGGTGGTTGACAATGCTTCGTTCTCTGAAATAAGTCTCAACTAGCTCCCTCAAGTGCCTCACCCCCTTACCACTAGCCGGTAGCAGACAGACATTCCGCTCGTGTCGCTTCGCCTGACGATCTTGATTATCATTCCCTCTTCGACCGGGCCACCTATCGCGTCGAGCGCGCGAATGCAAGGGTCGGATAGCCTTATCTTTGGAAGCTGGTCCTTGCCGAGATTGAGCTCCTTGAGAACCTTTGCGACCTCCTTCTTCGGCAGAATATGATGCTCAGGGACGAGCTCATGCTCCAAAACATTGAATTCCTCTGTCATTTCGTATTCACCCCGTGAGAGCGCAACGAAGCGAGTGCGAGTCGCCCGTCAACGTGCTCGCTATGGGATTCCTCGATACGCCGCCTGGCGGGCCCGCGGGGATTTTCGAGACTAGTCTGTAAGGCATAGTCATTCGAACCCCGGGCCACCTGCTTAAAAGGCAGATGCTCTTTCTAGGGAGTCCTATACATAGAGAATGCATGAGATTCCTACCTAGCTGAGCTACGGGCCCGTAGGCGGCGCGGATACCCGAGGCTGCTTTAGCAGGGCGTGTAGTCCGTTCCGCTATTTAATACTTGCCTGCTTCGGAGATGCTGGCGGCCGAGGCGTCCGATTATCGGATAAGAATAGATGTTTGTAAAATTATCTACTGCTTATAAAAAGCGTTACCTGGGCAAGAGCTTTGTACCTTCCGCTAGCGAAGCTTTGACATGAGTGGTTTTCTCTCTCCGCATACGCTCGCTCATCCGACTTGCGCTGGCAGAATTCCTCGGGTGAACCCTCGAATCATGAGACTCCTGACGGTGCATCCGCTTTCGCCTGACCGTTTTGACGGGGTCTTCGGAAGACTTTCAGCGTCCAATTCCTGGTAGGAGGGATTTCAGCAGATGTTATATACAAACAGCTTATTCCTCAGCATCGAGGTAGAGAGGCTTGATCGAGCAAGAGAAGGCATGTTCGTCTTGCGGCGTCCGTCTCGTGATGAACTCCGAGACCACATTCCCATGCCCGAGCTGTGGAAGGAGCACCATTGGTCGCTGCGCGAAATGCAGAGATCAGAGCGTGAAATACACATGTCCCGAATGCGGCTTCTCTGGGCCATGAGGTGGCTGGATGGGAGAGGTCGCACTCCAGTATAGGATACTCCCAGAGGGGCTGGACGTTGACCTCGATGCTATTCTTGACGGTATCGTCAAAGCCTTGCCTCAATTTGCCAGGATGAAGGCATCCGAGAAGAAGGCCGTGGCCTTCGGATTGCAGGCGCTCCACGTACTCATCGTTATCGAAGACCGAGAAGGGGGCGCGGAGCAAATCGAATCCACGATGGGCGACGTGCCAGGGGTACAAAGCGTCGAGATTGTGGAGATGGGGCTGCTCTAGGGTCTTGTCGACCGTCTACGACGGGATTACTTCTTCTTGCGCTTGGGTTTTGCGGGACAGCAGGATTTCAATATCTCCCTCAGCTCGTCCTTCCGTCGCACCCGCTCACTGTGACTCTTGTCGTCTTCTGTGATCAAGGCTGCATACTCGAGCATTGTCTGCTTGACGAAGAAGCCCACGTCGTCCATGTCCTCGATCTTCTCGGTCCACTTGCCCGCGCATGAGCACTTCTCCATCTCCTCAGTGAGTCCAGCTATCTTCTTCACTGTCTTATCATCGGCCTCGGAGAGAAGTCCGATGCGCGCCAGTCCATCCAGAGAATTCCTGACGAGCTCCTCTGTCGCCCGGCTCCCCTTCGTCTCGCCGCATGAGAGGTGAAACATCTCGGCGGCTGACCTGTAGTACGTCTCGATGAAATGGCCTACACGCTCCTCTCTCGACACCTCGACGACTCCGATCTTCTTCATCTTCCTTATCTGATGATAGATCGCCTGAGCGGTCAGGCCAAGCTCGCTGGCAATCTGGCTCACTGTCATTTCTTTGACTTTCAGCAGGTAGATGATTCTGCGTCTCGTTTCGTCAGCCAGTATCTCAAAAGCCTCGGGGTCTTTGATCGTTTTGACAGCCTTCATCGCAAGCACCACTAAAATGTATAGTAACACTGTACTATAGTCTTTTTCACTCTACTACTCATGTTTCCATATTAAAACGAAGGTTTTATTAGCTAAAAGCTCTATTATGGTTTAGAAAGGAGTGATTAGACATGTGGAAGGAGTATGCGAGGAAGAGGCTCGGAACCCGGAGCGATCGAGTGCTGAACCCCAAGCTATTCGAAGTCTGGATGAATGCAGAGATCAGGACTCGTGGGCGAGTTCAATGATGTTCGCCCCATATCCGCTTCAGGCGTCGAACCGACGCTTGGACGAAGACCTCAGCCGCTACATCAGGAATGAATACCGTGACGATAACTCGTGCTGGTTCACTGCGAACGGCACAGGCGGAGGCTGTCTTCGGCTTCCTGGCGAGAAGACCACCTACACAGTACCGAATGAAGAGCCGTGCTGTCAGAACCAGCTCGACCGCAGCGCTGGCTGCAGATGCCCCGTCATGAACGCAGTCTCTGGCCGCAAGGCCGCATCAGAGCCCAAGTCAGCAGGCGGTGGATATGGGCGCCCGTGAAAGCGATACTCGCAGGAAATGCTCCGTCTGCGGGTACGCCTGCGGAGTCGAATCGCACGAGTGCCCACGATGCGGAAATGTCTTCTGCATGTCCTGCAGAGGTCGCTAGCTCTCGCTCATAATGAATGATTCACTCATCGGCAGTGCATCCAGCGCAGGCATATCGACTGAAGAGCGCGAGCGGAGGCCATGCGATCAGTAACGGGCCTCAGACCTTTGGCGGTGGGAGGATGTATCTTCCCTTCATGAGGTATTTCGTCTGGTCCCTCGCGCGCCGGATCATTGCCTCGGCCTTTTCGTAGAGCTCCTTCCTGCTATGCTTCTCCCGCGCCAGCCCCTCGTTGGTGGCGGCCATGCCGACGGCGGTGGCCTCTCTCGGGAAGACCTCCCACTCATCCATGGTAGGTACAATGTAATCCTCCCTCAGCCCGTTGTCCTCGGCGGTCTTGGCCAATTCGAGCACAGCCGCAAGGCACATCGTGTCCGAGATCGTCTTCGCCTTAACGTCGAGCGTGCCCCGGAAGATGCCGGGGAATCCAAGAGAGTTGTTCACCTGGTTCGGGAAATCTGACCGCCCCGTTGCGATGATCTTCGCCCCTGCCTCCTTGGCCTCCCAGGGCCATATCTCAGGAATAGGATTCGCCGTAGCGAAGACGATGGGGTCGTCCGCCATCTTTCTGATCCACTCCGGCTTGATAGTGCCCGGGCCTGGCTTCGAGGCTGCGACTACTATATCAGCGCCCTTCATGGCATCGGCGTCAGTTCCAACGACGCACTCCTTGTTCGAGTGACTGCACATGAACCACTTCTCCTTGTATTGCTCCCTCACATCGTCCCGGCCGGTGTGAAGGGTGCCCTTCGAGTCGCACATCACCATGTTCCCCCATTTGAAGCCTGAGAGACGCATGATTCTCGAGATTGCGATGTTAGCGGCGCCTGCACCTATGAACGCAGCCTTCATATCAGAAGTCTTCTTGCCGACGATCTTGGCGGCATTGATGGCGCCGGCAGCAACGATCGTTCCGGTGCCCTGCTGGTCGTCGTGCCAGACGGGTATGTCGCACTCTTCTCTAAGTCGCTGGAGGATATGGAAACACTTGGGTTGGGCGATGTCCTCCAGATTCACACCCCCCAACGAAGGCTGGAGGAACTTGACCGTCTTGATGAACTCCTCAGGATCCTTTGTGCCAAGGCACAAAGGGAAAGCGTCCACGCCACCCAGATACTTGAATAGAAGTGATTTGCCCTCCATCACAGGCATCCCTGCCTCCGGGCCGATGTCGCCGAGTCCAAGCACTCGAGTGCCGTCGGATATTACACCCACGGTATTCCACCGGTTGGTGTGCACGTAAGACAGTTCTCTGTTCTTCTTGATCGCTTTACATGGCTCGGCAACACCTGGAGTGTACCAAATGGCAAAATCGTTGAAGTCTCGAACGACACACTTGGACACAATCTCTATCTTTCCTTCATAGAACGGGTGATACGCCATTGCCAGCTTAGCCGGCTCGTAAGCCTTCTTCAGCAACTCGTCGACGGACACTCCTTTCTTGGTGCCTGTCTTCTTCGCCCCTGCCTTCTTCGACGCGCCCTTCTTTGAAGGCCCCTTCCTGACGGTTTTGGACTTCTTCGGCATTCGATCAATCCCCCTCGATTCGACGGTGTCTTCGAAAGTCGTCGGCAATCTCGTTCTCTCGAACGCATTTCCAACCGTTTCCTGACGCCTTCGACCTGCTATTGGAGATTATCTCGGCGGATTAATACATTGTCATCTTACACGTCGCTCGCTGCACAACACTCGGGATTCATCCCGCGAATCATATATTATCGACCGCATCATTGCTTACTGAGATGAAAGCAATCATACTCGATGGTTACGTTGACGAGCCGTCATGTCTTGGCGTCCCGCCGTACATCTCGCCGTACGCGCGCCTGATGTATGGCGCATTGAGCGGCGCTGGGCTAGACGCCAGGTACGCTACGATAGACCAGTGGCGCTCAGGCGATGCCGACCTCGCTGGTAATGAGCTGCTTGTGGCGATACGCCATGTCGCAGTCCCGGGGAAATATCTTCGCGGAATGCCTGCAAGCGATAACGAGCTGGCAAGAATCGGCCATGAGTTCATCGGGAGGTCGGTCGTCAGCCTCGGAATGACCACCAAGGGCATTCCACGATTGATCGCCGAGGCTTTCGATCATGTTACCCGTGGCGATCCAGACGCGTATGTCAGCGACCTACTGGTCGAGAAGGACGAGTCGTGCAGGAGTAGAACCTATGAGGAGTGGTCGAGATGGTTGCTCGACGGAGCGGCTGCGTGCAATCATCATCCGGATTACCGCGGCCCCCTGATAGCCGAGATGCAAATGTACAGAGGATGTGTCAGGTATCTGTCGGGCGGATGCGGGTTCTGCATCGAACCGCTTCAAGGAGAGCCGCAGTTCAGGCTTCCCGAGGACATCGTATCAGAGGCGGAGACGCTGTCAGAGATGGGAGTCAGAAACCTGCGATTGGGAGCCCAAACCTGCGTGTACTCGTACATGGCCAAAGGGATTGGCGAGACCGAAACCCCGATCCCCAACGCTGAATCCATCACACGGCTTCTGAGAGCGATCAAGGAGAACGCACAGCCAGAGGTCTTCCACTTGGATAATGCCAATCCGGCAGTCATTGCCGCTCACCCGCACGAAGCCACAGAAGTCACGAAAGCGATCGCGGAATATTGCACGGGGGGCAACGTCCTTGCATTGGGGCTCGAAACCGCCGACCCCGCCGTCGCAAAAGCGAACAATCTGAACGCCACGCCCGATGACACGGTCAAGGCCGTTCGCATGATCAACGAGATTGGGGCGAGAATGGGTCCCACAGGCTTGCCTATTGTGCTGCCGGGACTGAACTTCCTGTGCGGTCTCAGAGGCGAGACGAAGGAAACCTATGCCTTGAACACCGAGTTCGTGAAGGAATTGCTTTCGGAGAGGCTGCTTCTCCGACGTATAAACATCCGCCAAGTCATACCCGTACGGGACGACTCGTCGGGCGTGAGACTCAGAGCCGAATTCTCCAGGTTCAGAAGACACGTCAGAGAGCATGTGGACCTGCCGATGATGGAACGGATGCTCCCGAACGGGACGGTGTTGTCGGCGGTATACACTGAGCTCAGAGAGGGGGGCAGGACCTTCGGAAGACAGGCGGGGACCTATCCTATACTTGTGGGCCTACCCTATCCCTATGATATCGGGAGATGGGTGAACGTCTTCATTACCGGAAGGAGTCCGAGGAGCGTTATCGGAATCGTTCATCCCACGCCTGTCAACTCCTCCACCCTTTCAATGCTCGAGGCAGTTCCGGGCATTGGCAAGCGCAGGGCAATGGCGATCGTTCGACGCAGACCTATAAACACCAGGCTCGAACTTAGAGAGATACTCGGAGACGAGAATGGCACCGATGCGATAATGGACGTGCTCTCGATGAAGAATGTACGTGAAGAGTAACAGTCAGGTTATTGTATTGACCGCTCGATTCATCTCCGACGCGGCTGGTGGAATCGTGGACCATAAGACGGCGGCGAGATATCCGTTCCTGAGGGAGGCGGCGGAACTCCTTAAGAGCGAGGGAGTGACACTGGAGGGCCTCATATCCGACCGGGCCTACGAGAGGGCAAGAACTCTGGGGAAGGATAGGGTGCTGGAAGCCGTCGAGTTCGCCAAGGTTGTCGAGCGCCCAATCGCCACGGAGACCGATGCAGTGAACGAGCTTCTTAGCTATCCTGTCGCAAGGATGCTGGTCTCCTGCCTTGGCGACGAGAAGTTCGTTCACAGATACGCCATAGCCGAGGCGAAGCTGGCTAATGCGAGGTTGAGCCGCGAAATCGAGCGCGCTAAGGAGAGGAGCGCGAAGAGAGGGCGGATGCCTCCCTCAGGAAACGACGGCGTAGATTTCGTGATGAAAGTCGCGGATGAACTCGGCCTTGAGATCTCATCGGTTGACGATTTCCTGGCAGTGGATTTCACCGATTTCCTCAGGTTCTCCTCGGCGATAAAAAGCCGATCCTGGAAACTCGTGAATCAGGACGTCAGAAACGGGAAGATACTCATCAATGAGGGTAGACTGATCAGGCTTGTAGAGCAGATGATTAGCGACAGGATCATCTCTGAGCTGCCGTTGCCGGTCAATGACACGATAATCCAGGCCCTCGCGGATGATGTCGAGGAGATCAGGCAGCAGCTCGAGGTGAAGAGAGCCGAACGACCCGAGAGGGATTTCGGCAGGGTGAGCATAGTAAGATTTCCACCATGCATGAAGAAGCTTCTTGAGATGATAAGAGCGGGCGAGAACGTTCCTCACACAGGCAGATTCGCGATAGTTGCCTTCCTGCACACGCTCGGCATGGACTCGGACACCATCCTTTCTACATTCTCGGCATCAGCGGATTTCGATGAGAGCAAGAGCCGGTATCAGATTCAGCACATCACAGGTGAGATATCCGGCACCGAATACACGCCGCCAGAGTGCAGCACCATGAAGAGCTACGGAATATGCTACGACCCCGACAGCCTGTGCAACAAAGAGTGGATGGGGCACCCGCTCAAGTACTACCGTCTGAAGGGCAGAAGACCCCGCAAGCGCGGAGACGATGTCAAGGAAGAGTCTTCCAGATCAAGTGCGCGCGCTGGACGGCTGTGATATTGCCGGCGATGCCGAAGTAGAGCATCATCCAGCCTATCAGCGAGTATCCGAGAAGGTCCTCGGCGAGAGCGACATCGAACACCATGAGGCAATACTGCACTATCGGGATGACTATCAGCAGTGCGAGCCTGTCGGCCCGGCCCAGAACTCCTCGATACATCCTCTTCAGCCCAAGAGCTTGCGCCTGCGTGCCCATGTAGCTGGCCAACAGAACCCCGATCATCGCGAAGAGTCCGACGAAGACTGAGCAGTGCGCGCCGAGGGCGATGCCCGCGAGGATGAACACATCCGCGTACCTGTCGATTACATGGTCCACAAAGTCGCCCCTCTTCGACTCGACTGGCTTCAATCTCGCAACCTTGCCATCGAGGGCATCGAGCAGACCGTTGGCGGCAACCATCAGAGCTGCGAGGAGGATGAAGTACTCAGGCTCGAATGTGAAGAAGACGCCTGCGAGGAACGCGAAGAACAGGGACGCAATAGACAGATGATTCGGATTGACCGAAGCAAGTCTTCTTGCGGCGGGAGACAACACCTTATCGGCCTCTTCCCGGTATTGGTCTAAAACCAGTCTATGACCTCCTGGCTCCAGTCAACATGCCCCACTGGATATTTCTCACTTTCTCCCGCACATATCTCTTCCACCGCGGCAGCGGCTTTCTCCACGGACATATCGGTTGTGTCAATCTCGCATACCACTGATACAGCGTTCAATGCCTCGATCAATATGACATCCACCGCTTCAGCTTCAATGTTCTCCGTGACTTTGGGCTCGCTCCACCCCTTCACGGCCAGCCTCTGTCTGAGGACCCGTGGTGAACATCTCAGTACAATAGCCAAATCCACGTTCAGAAGATGCGATAGATGTCCTTCGAGTAGGACATCTCCTCTGATCGCCTTCACCGCTCGAACCAGTCTTTCGACGTCGACTTCGTCCGTGTCACGGCCGGCGTCATATCCCACGATAGCGTCACAGTCATCAGCTAGAGAGTTGACATCAACGACGTCAATCGATGTCACATGTGACGCTACACTTGTCTTTCCGACCCCGGGCGTGCCCGTCAAGGCTATCCTCATTGATTGGGGCTAGTCAATCCAACGCATATCAATCTTCACCGGGTGCCGGCTTAATCCAGCCGCTCGGAGAACAGCCTGCAGAACTCACGTTCCATGTCGAGGGTGGCTATGCGCTCGTTCATCGCACGCCCGAGAGTGCGGATGGCGACTGGATCTACTGGAAAATCGATCCCGCAGTCGACGTCCATCAGTATCAGGAACTCGGGCGGGAGGAGGCCGATCCTTCGACGTTGGACGCCGGGCCCGAACTCGAGTGAGTCGAGCGACACAGATCCTTCTCCCGCTGCATTGATGAACCAAGCGATCCGCCTAACCATATTCCACAGGAAGCTCTCCGCTCTGAAATCGAGAACAAAGAACGGAGGCGCTTCGGTGATCTCAATGGATTCGATCGTCCTGATCGGGCTCCTTCCGTCTAACCTCGCGAAACCGGAGAAGTCGTGAGTGCCGATCATCCGGCATGCTGCCGTCCTCATTGTGGATAGGTTCTGCGAGGCAATAGGTAAGTGGTATCTGTACCACCTTTGCCTCGCCCATCTGGGATTGAAACCGCCATCGACCTCCACAGCAGAGTATGCCCATGCGCCTTCAAGCTCTGAGTTCATGGCAGGGCACAGCGATCTGAGGCGGAAATCCGTCTCGAACGATATGACGTTCCCCAATGCGCTGACGCCTCTGTCCGTTCTGCTTGAACTGCGAAGGCCGCGTTCCGGATCTGGACTGATAGCGCCAACCTTGCAGAGGGCGGCAATCAACTCGCCCTCAACGGTCGATAGCTCAGGCTGCTTCTGGAAACCGTGGAACCTGGTGCCGTCATATGCGAGTTTGACCGCTACCCGTCTAGTCTCAGCCACGCGCCTCTCATCGAGTACATGATTATATATCTGCGTCGTCCGTGATGGTCCCGTGCCCCATGTAAGAGTGGTCTTGATTGAACCTCTGAACGATGGAAACATCGGAGCTGTGGCGAGATCAATGATGAATTTCGGTTTGGAGGAATTGGTCCTCGTCAGACCATGCAGCATTGGCGAAGAAGGTGTCAAACGCGCCATGCACGCCATTGATATTCTCAAGAGTGCGCGTATTTGCCCGACTGAGGAGGATGCGCTGAACGGAGCAGATTACATAGTAGGCACATCCGGGGTTGACACAGCCAACGAGAAGAAGTTCGCCCGCATAAGCATCACACCAGAAGCTATGGCCGAGAAGATCCACGACTGCAACGGAACCGTCGCGATATTGTTCGGCCGAGAGGATTTTGGCCTGGACAACAGTCTCGTCAAACGGTGCGATTTCCTGGTGACAATACCGGCGAATCCGGAATATCCAATCATGAACCTCAGTCACGCCGCAACGGTCGTATTCTACGAGATGTTCGTCCATGATGCTGTGAGGACGGAGCCACAGAAGGCCTCCGAGCACGAAGTTGACTGGCTCAACGACTACTTCTCGAGGTTGCTGGATGCCGTGGATTATCCGGAGCACAAGAAGGAGAAGACCCGCGTGATGTTCAGACGCCTGATTGCACGATCCACTCCGAGCACATGGGAGTACCACACGCTCATGGGCGTTCTCAAGGACGCTGCCAGAGGCTGCTCTAAGGATGGGAAGAACCACCATTAGCATGCTGCTGCAGATGTGCAATAAAATTTGTTGCGCCCCTCGGTAAGTTGCGGCAAGGGGCGCGTGTTTGCTGTTGTTGGGGGGGAGGAACTATTCATCCAGCGTCATATCATGTCGATGCAAGTCGGGGAGGGTGTGGTCTCCTCCATCCACTTGCGCTGATCATCGCTCGGGCCTGGCGATCTCACGCCCGTGACTATCGCCATGAGTTTGATCGTGTCAGCCATATCGGGGTCAATTCGAGCTCCAAGCTTCACGTGAGCCTCGCTTCCGAGCCTCTCAGTCACACCGTTTAGGACCTCATACGCCTTTCTCAGGGACAGCGCTGGTCCGCCTGTGATATGTATCATGGCACCGGAGGCGCCATCGAAGTCGATATCGAGTAGCGGATTGGTGATGGCCTCTGTGACAACCTTCTCGGCGTCCACGTTCTCCGCATACAGAACTGTCGATGCGCCGCCCTCGATCATCACGTTTCTGAAGTCCGCGAAATCGAGGTTGATCATGCTTGTCTGGCATATCGTCTCCGTGATGCCCTTCACGACCTCGACTATCAACTGATCCATGACCATGAACGCTTGCTCGACCGGGAGCTTGGGCACTATCTGCAGCAGGCGGTTGTTATCCAGAATGATCGTGCTGTGCGCGGTCTCTTTGAGTCTCGATATACCCTTGAACGCTGTCTTGAACCTGCTCTTCTCGATGTCGAAAGGGATCGTAACCAGCGCCACGGTGACTGCTCCGTGCTTTCGTGCTAGCTCGGCAACTACGGGAGCGACACCTGTTCCAGTGCCGCCGCCCATGCCCGCGCTGATGAAGACGATGTCGTACGCTTTCACAAGCGCCTCGATCTCATTCGCGCATTCGTAGGCGATCTTCTCGCCGAGTTCGGCATTCCCGCCCGTGCCATAACCACCAGTCGAGTGCTCGCCGATCAACATCCGCTTTTCGGCCTTGACCTTCGCGAGATGGTACTTGTCCGTGTTTATCGCGATTGTCTCAATGCCGTCCAGACCCATCTTGCTGATCCTATGCACGCTATTTGATCCGCCGCCGCCGCATCCGACGACGCATGTTTTGGGCGACAGATGAGCATCAAAATCGCGATCGCTCTGAAGAGCTTCCTGCAGGAGCTTGCTGAGCATATCAGCCATACCCCCTCGAGCGCTCAAGCTCGTGTGTGCACGCATGTGTGTCCAATTTGCGTCCCATCCCAGGCGATGTGAGCCTTCGATACGCCCTCACTTTTCAATCTCTTCCATAGCTTTGGAGAGCTTCGCGCGAATGTACTCGCGCACGGCGTTTCTTATTGCGTCATCAACGGAGATCGAATCGCCATCCTGCACAAGCTGTTTCAGGTTCACGACATTGCCTTTGGGCAATTCGACGGTGACCTTCTCGATGTATTCGGGAGTGAATTCCCCGTCGACGAATCGATCGATAGCAGCCCTGATCGCATCTGAGATCGTCGAGAATCGGCCCTGATCCACGAGCGCCTGCAACGCGCTTATGCGCTCATGAGGCAACCGTATCGTGACTCTCTCCGACTCTACCACCTGGCCGCCCTCCTATGTCCGACATTTGAGGGCATTTCGTCAGACAATTGTCATTATCGCCTCGTCGATATTTATACCTTTCTAGCGCTGGGCATTGTTAACTTGAGTATGATGAAAGCCTGAGGCCAGATACGACGATTGTCAGACTTCATGCACAAAGGAGGATTTCGCTGAATCCTACTTAACGCAACAATGCATCGGAAATCACGGATTGATGAATCAAATGTCTTCGGCAGAAATTCACCCTTTCGCCTCGAAAGCGCCACAGAGACCAGGCGTTCCATCATTAAATGTAAATAGTCAAAACTATTCGTAGCGAACCGATTGGCATAATGACCAATTCTGATGCGAAGAGATCGGACGGACTTGCGCTGGAGGTTTCAAACCTCGTGAAGAAATATGGTGAGTTCACTGCGCTAAAGGGAATCTCCTTCGGGATGAAGGAAGGAGAGGTATTCGGACTCATCGGACCCAATGGCGCTGGCAAGACAACCGCGCTTCGGATCATATCAACGATACTCAGGATAACCAGCGGATCAGTAAGGATGTTCGGCATAGATGTTGGACGCGAACCGCACGAAGCCAGGAAGATATTGAGCTACTTGCCGGAGGATGCGGGCGCCTACAAGAACCTCACCGGGAACGAGTATCTCGAGTTCATTGCGAGATTCTTCTCTGACGATACCGAGGATGTGCGGAAGATAACCTCTAAGGGTGTGGCCATCGCGAGCCTCGGAGATCGGATGAACGACAAGGTTGACACCTACAGCAAGGGAATGGCGAGGAGGTTGCTGGTCGCCAGGGCGCTGATGATCGAGCCCCGCGTGGCGATACTGGACGAACTCACGTCCGGGCTCGACGTCATGAACGCACAGGAGATAAGACGGATTGTGAAGGACACATCCAAGAGAGGTACGACGGTGTTGCTGTCGTCGCATAACATGCTGGAGGTGGAGCTCATGTGCGACAGAATCGCACTGATCAACGACGGGCTCATCGTGGAGATGGGAACGCCGATGGAGCTGAAGGAACGGCACAACGCGGGCAATGTCGAAGAGGTGTTCACGAGGGTGATAAGATGAATAGCACGATGAACATCCTTCGCAAGGAAATCCGTGAAATGCTCACGAAATCGACCATACTGCCAGTAGTACTCCTTGCCCTGCTCTTCGGCGGCATGGGCAGCATGATAGGAGGAGTGGAGGAGCAGGTCTCCCGACCGCCGATCGTTGGAGTTATCAACAACGATGGGGATGGACTGTCTCTTCTGGCTGAGACGACAATCAGCGAGCGCGCGGAGGTGGTCTACGACGGTTCCAGCGTAGAGGAAGGCATCACCGCCGTCGACGACGCTGGTGGGGTTGCGCTGCTCCAGATTCCGGACGATTTCACCGAAAGCATCTACAACGACGAGCCAGGAACCATACGGATCTTCTGGATAATGGAGGGTACTGGCCTCCTTGATTCCGTGCCGTCATCAGCTGTAGAGAATGTCCTCTGGTATGTGAACAGGGACATATCCGTGCAGCTCATCGAGATGAACTCGACGGCGAATGCGTCGTTCGCGCTCAACCCGACCGCGAGAGATGAAACTACCATCCTGGGCGATAGGGAGATGGACGGAATATCGCCAGGCACCATCGCCTCTCTGCTGTCGCCTCAGTCCCTTATGATGCCGATAGTGATCATGATGTTGATCATGGCCGCGGGAGGGACGGTCATATCATCCATGGGGATGGAGAAGGAGAACAAGACTCTGGAGACACTTCTGACATTGCCTGTCAAACGCGGATCGATCGTCACGGGCAAACTGGCGGCTAGCGCTGTCGTGGGCCTTCTGATGGCGGCCATATACATGGTTGGTATGAGCTACTACATGGGATCCCTTGGAACGTCCTCGGATCTGGACCTTGCGCAGTTCGACCTCACGCTATCCGCAATCGACTATGCCATAGTGGGTGCGTCACTCTTCATCACGCTCCTCGCGGCCTTGGCGCTTTGCATGGTCCTCGGAACCTTCGCTAAGAATTACAAGTCGGCCCAGACGCTGACAATGCCGATAGTGATCATGGCTATGGTGCCTATGTTCTTGCTGATGTTCAAGGACTTCGGCACCCTGCCGCTGCCTGCTCAGCTACTAGTCTTCGCCATACCGTTTTCGCACCCCATGATGGCGATGCGTGGGCTGATGTTCGACGACTACGCGTTGGTTGTCGGAGGGCTGTTGTACGTGAGTGCGTTTGCAATCGCGATGATGGCTGTAACGATATGGATCTTCAAGACGGACCGGCTTCTCACAGGTCGAATTGGCAAGAAGGTAGAAGGCAGGAGAATGGGAAGATTTCCGATATTGGAATTCCTTCTCGGGCACCGCAGAGACTCATGAGGACTGTGGACCGTCCGGCCTAGGTTCGTCATCTGCCGACCGAGCAGCCAGGAATCGTCGGTCGCGGCAGCCGACACGACATATCCTCGTTATAGACCCCGCGAAGTTCGGCAAGGGCAGAAGCCAGACAGTCTAGAAATGTGCAGTGGAAACACACCTCTTCCGCAAACTTATTTAAATACCTATTTAAATATCGGCCGGGCCGGAGGAGATTTTATGGCGAAGATAAAGATAGAGAACGTTGTCGCTTCAACGTCTCTTGGGGGAGAGCTGGACCTTCAGGCGATTGCGCTTGCGCTCGATGGCGCCGAATACGAACCTGAGCAGTTTCCTGGCCTGATCTACAGGCTCAAGGAACCGAAGACGGCCACGCTGCTCTTCAGGAGCGGCAAGGTGGTCTGTACGGGCGCGAAGAGTTTGGAGCAGGTCAAGACCGCGATCAGCAAGGTCGCGAAGCAGATCGAAGCTGCGGGCATCATTATCAAGATAGAGCCGAAGATAGAGGTTCAGAACATAGTCGCCTCGAGCGATCTTGGGGCGCAGATCAACCTGAACGCCATTGCAATCAGTCTCGGCCTTGAGAAGGTCGAATACGAGCCCGAGCAATTCCCGGGTCTTGTCTACAGAATCGACGAGCCGAAGGTGGTAGTCCTTCTGTTTGGTAGTGGGAAGCTCGTGTGCACAGGCGCTCGCAAGCCAGAAGATGTCGAGGAGGCCGTCGACAAGATCACCGAAGAGCTGAAAGCAGCCGGTCTGCTCAGGTAGCCGCAGAGAGCGAACCCATGGAAGTTCCTATTCTGGACAACCACGTCCATCTTGAGCCACGCAGAGGACGCAACGTAGACGCCGTTCGTGATTTCGAACGGCAAGGGGGCACGCACATCATCGTCTCCCACCAGCCGTATGAGGAAGCGCGGGTAAATTCTTCGGAGGACTTCCGTAAGAGTTTCGACATCACCGTTTCGATGGTTGACAGAGTGAACTCGGAGACGAGTGTGAAGGCGTACGCGAGCGTTGGCCCTTATCCGGTAGAGCTCCTGCGACTCGAGAAGAAGCTCGGACTCGAGAAGGGCAAGGAGGTCATGATGGGTGGAATGGACCTCGCCGCCGATTATGTCCGAGAGGGGAAAGCGATAGCGATAGGGGAAGTTGGCAGGCCTCATTTCGATGTTTCTGACGTAGCTCTAAAGGCGTCAAACGAGATAATGGCATATGCGATGAAGCTGGCGGCCGAAGTAGACTGCGCCGTCGTCCTCCACACCGAGGTGGGGACGGAGGACACCATGAGGAACCTTGCAGAGGTTGCGGACGATGCTGGACTCGACAGGGGGAGGGTAGTTAAACACTATTCGCCACCAATCGTACTCCCCGAGGAGAACTTCGGGCTGATGCCGTCCGTTCTCGCAGGAAAGGAAGCAGTTCGCGAGGCTCTGGGTAAGAGTTCAAGATTCTTGATGGAGACGGATTTTCTGGACGACCCGAGACGTCCGGGGGCTGTGATGGCCATAACCACGGTGCCCAAGAGGACTCTTGGCTTCATCAGGATGGGGATCATGACAGAAGAGCAGGCCTGCAAGATACACAGCGACAACCCGCATGCCGTCTACGGGTCCGCTTTCGAATGATATGAGGCGGCACACCCTCACGACAACGAAAACCGTATCAATGTCCTTCAATCATCTCCACGTGTCGGAGAGTAACCTATGGTACCGACGCATTTCAAACACTATGTACTCGCACTATCTCACAGACATGGCTCGCTCGTCATTCTTCAGACGCTAGTAGCCTTCGCGAACACCCTTGCCAATGCGTTCGCGCTCATCTACCTGATCAGGCAGGGGCACGACTATCTGGATTGTTCCATCTTCATACTGATGTCCGCCGCCGTACCAACAATGATCATGGCATTCGCCTCGAGACCTATCCTCAAGAACTTCCCGGCGTCGATAACGACATCGCTGATATGTCTCGCCCTCTACTACGTTGCACTGATGTTTCTACAGGGATGGCAGCTCGTGCTCATCCCTCCACTGCTCTTCGGGACCTACATCGCGACTTTCTGGATCCCATATTTCGCACTGGTCATGCATATAACGTCCAGGAAGAAACGCGGCGCGGCTGTGGGGGCGTACTTCCTCATATTCCCTGCGCTCACGACCGTGGCACCTCTGCTGGGCGGGTTCATCATCACCTACCTGTCGTACGACGCCTTGTTCGCGATTGGGGCGGCTGTAGCAGTAGTTGACCTCTTCTACGTCTCGGGCTTCAGAGTCCTTCGCCGCATCAGACGAAGGATCATCATACCGGAGCTGTTGCAGTCCCTCAGGGTGAATCTGGTCGGCAGATTCAACGTCGATTTGGATAGGAAGGGTGTGGATTGGCGCATCACGTCCGCTCTCTTCGCTGAGGGCATTCAGGATGGAATATTCTGGGTGGCAATTCCAATCATCACATTCGAGTTTGCCGATGACGAAGCGACGCTGAGCGGGTATCTGTCGCTGTTCGCTTTCTGGGGAGCGGTAGCCACTGTCGCGCTCGGCTATCTATCTGACCGATTGAAGGATCGCGCGTCCATAGTGAGAATAGGCGCGACCTTCGGAGGAGTGAGCCTTCTGTTCGCCGCGTTTTCTGGTACTCCAGAGGAGTACCTGATGGCGATAAGCATAGCGTATTTCTGGATCGCATTGGTACCATCGTTTCTGTTCACGATGCTTGTAGACAAGCTTGAGAGGTACAAGAAGAAGGGAGTTCTGCTCAGGGAGTTCTTCCTGAGCGGCGGGAGAGTCGGCGGCGCGCTATGCGTGACTGTCGCGCTGCTGCTTGATTTGGAGATCATCGGCACACTGGCAATCGCAGGCTTGGCGCTCGCGTACGTCATCGTTGTCAGATGAAACATGAAACGCTGCTACGGACGGATAGAGAATCCGCTATACTGGCCATCCGGTTCGGAGATCTCCACTCGCTTCGATGTGACCTTGGCGTATGGCTGCTCATTCTCACACCAGTCTATCGCCTTTCTCACGTCGTCTTCTTCCCCTTCGAACATGGCCTCGACGTTGCCGTCGCGTGTGTTGCGCACCCACCCGACGAGATTCAGCGACTCCGCGCATCTGACAGTGTTCGCTCGAAAGAACACTCCTTGAACCCTCCCTTCGAAGATCACCCGAGCCTTGATTCGCACACGGAATCTACCGAGCAGGAGCGTGAAAAAACTATCGGATGAGGACGGCTATCCTAACGCGCGAGGCGGGCAATGCGATGCTTGCCGGCCGGAGATCGCCTGGAACAACATATTTATACTCACACATTGATTTATTAAAATGCGCGCGGCGCGCGCGAGGGGTGCACTTAAACGGCACGAAGTGCATCCTCTCCAGGCCTCAGGGATGGTGACGGATCATGATGAGATCGCTAGTCGAAGATGCGCTTGCACGAGAGCCCACATTGGACGCCGGACCCGGCAGCGATGCCGGGGTATTCCAGGACCAAAGGGTAGACGCTGAACTTGAACAGATACTCCGCGGTCTGAAGACCAACATAAAGATAATCGGGGTTGGCGGAGCGGGCACCAACACGACGGCAAGGATATTCGACGAAGGAATCGTTGGGGCTGAGGTCTACGCCGCAAACACGGATGCGCAGCATCTCCTAGTTCTGAGGGTTCCTCACAAGATACTGCTCGGACGGAGGGTGACTCGTGGCCTCGGAGCCGGTGCGTTGCCCCAGGTCGGAGAAGAGGCCGCGAGGGAGGCCGAGGACGATCTGAAGAAGATCTTGGCGGACACGCACATCTGTTTCGTTACATGCGGACTCGGAGGGGGCACTGGCACAGGAGGAGCGCCTGTAGTCGCACGCATGGCGAAGGAGATGGGAGCTCTGACGATATCCATAGCGACCGTTCCGTTCAGAGGAGAGGGACGCATGAGGATGGAGAATGCGGAGTGGGGGCTGGACCGCCTGAGAGACGCATCGGACACAGTCATCGTCATTCCCAACGACAAGTTGCTGGACCTCGTGCCGAGACTCTCAATCAATGCTGCCTTCAAGGTTGCGGATGAAGTGCTGATGAGATCCATCAAGGGCCTTACTGAGGTTATCACGAGGCCAGGCCTTGTCAATCTCGACTTCAACGACGTCAAGACCGTAATGAAGGGCGCGGGCGTCGCGATGATGGGGCTGGGAGAATCGGACGCTCCGGGCGAGGAGCGCATTCAGGAGGCGATCGACCAGGCCATCAACTCGCCGCTGCTAGAGGTGGACATCAGTGAGGCGAACGGCGTGCTCGTTGACGTGATTGGCGGCACCGACATGACGATTGCGGAGGCTGAGAGGGCTGCGGAGGAGATACAGACCAGGGTTGGACAGAACGCCCGCATCATCTGGGGCGCGGCCGTCGATCCCGCGCTGGACAAGACGGTCAAGGTGATGCTCGTTGCGACCGGAGTCAAATCGAAGCAGATCCTCGGAAAGGGGAACGACCGGCGGTTCAAGGGTGCGGACGATCTGGAAGTAGTGCACTGAGCCGAGCCGTCAGCGCTGCCGAAACTTTTAAGACAACTAATCGGCTACGGTCAAAAAGCTGGCGGGCTCTGCCCGCGCCTGGCATTTATCACCGGGTTGATGGTCGATGCATCACGGAGGCCGAACATGAAATCGCTCATTGAGAGTGCACTTTCGGATGTCGAGGAGGAGCAGGCAAAGCGGTCCCCTGACGACTTCCGCTCATTCACGGCGGAAGACGAGGAGCTGCGAATGATCCTGCAGAACCTCAGGACGAGCATAAAAATCATTGGCTGCGGAGGAGGAGGGTGCAACACCGTCAACCGTCTTGCCGAGGCCGGCATAGTCGGAGCGGAGCTCTACGCGGCGAACACCGACGCACAACATCTGTTGATGACGCGGGCTCCGCACAAACTGTTGCTGGGCAAGAGGGTAACACGTGGGCTCGGAGCCGGCGCGTTGCCGCAGGTTGGAGAGGAGGCCGCTAGAGAGGCCGAGGAAGAGATCAAGGCCGCTTTGAAGGACTCGGACATCGTCTTCGTTACCTGTGGACTCGGGGGCGGAACGGGGACGGGGGCAGCCCCGTTCGTTGCCAAGATGGCAAAGGAGCTGGGTGCGCTCACGATAGCTATATGCACATATCCATTCAAAGCAGAAGGCGTCATCAGGGCGGAGAACGCGGACTGGGGACTGGACCGCCTGAGAGGAGTCGCCGACACCGTCATTGTGATCCCAAACGACAAGCTGATAGACCTCGTGCCGAAGCTATCGCTGAATGCTGCGTTCAAGGTTGCGGACGAGGTGCTGATGAGGTCGATAAAAGGCATAACGGAGATAGTGACCAAGCCAGGCCTTGTCAACCTCGATTTCAACGACATCAAGACTGTTATGAAATCGGGAGGTGTGGCGATGATCGGACTCGGGGAGTCCGATGACGAGGATCGTGCCGTGACGGCCGTCACGGAAGCGATTAACTCGCCCCTGATAGAGCTTGACGTCAGCGAGGCCACTGCAGCGCTGGTCAATGTGACTGGAGGAGCTGACATGAGCGTGAAGGAGGCTGAGGAGGTCGCCGAGATCATCCAATCCAAGATCAACGAGAATGCGAGGATCATCTGGGGGGCTGCGGTCGACGAGTCGCTCGAGGATACGATTCGCGTAATGGTGGTCATCACTGGCGTCAAATCGAAGCATATATTTGGGCCGTCAAAGGATAGAAAGGGCCGCGACTTGGGACTAGACTTTATTAAGTAGGTGCAGTACTAGGAAGGACCGCGATGAGTGACATAGTGGAGAGATCCTGGAAGCTTCAGAGAAGGATTGAGGAGAAGACAAGGCACATCGGCAAGGGCAAATACGGGCGTGTATTCAAGATGGCCCGGAAGCCCACTGGAGAGGAGTACATCCGGATAAGCCAGATAGTGGCAATAGGCCTCATCCTGATAGGCGGTCTGGGTTTCCTGATATACTGGATATTCGAGTACGGGTCCGATCTCGTAGTGAGGACCTTCGGCTAGAGCACACGATGGAGAATATCGAATCGCGTTGCGAGGGGTTATTTTGGAGATATTTGAAGACGTCGAGCCGGAGAAGAAGGATGACAAGAAGAGTGCTCCGCCTGAGCCGCCCGTGGTCAAGGCACTGAGTCTGATCGTAGAGGGAGAGACCAAGCGGAGCATGTCATCCGGCGACTCGGCGGAGTTCGAGATGATGCTCAAGATACCTGAGGACGGCCAGATGCACACCGTCGTCGTGAAGGTGGACACTGTATTCTCCGCGACTGAAGAGGGATCCCCCGAATGGTTCGTCAAGCTCTATGATCCTCTGGGAGTTGTCTGGGAGAACACTCCTTCCGCCGAGCAGGAGGAGGAGCGCGCGTTCGACATCATGCCTGGTAACGACAAGACTTTCACTCTCAACATCACCTCGCCGACAGGCGCCAGATTCGGCGACAAGATCACCGTGCTCGTCAACGCCAGCTTGAAGAACGATCCGAGCGTGACTGACGTTGCCACGCTTCAGGCCTCAGCCAGGCAATCGATCCTCGCCGTGAAGACATCGATAGGCCACGAAAAGACCGTGGCGGACTCTCTTGCCAGCAGGGCGAAGGGCAAGCCCATTGGCGTGTTCGCGATTCTGTCGCCGGCGACGATTCGCGGCTACGTGTTCGTCGAGGCGATGAACACTGATGCACTCCGCGAGGTCGTCAAGGGCGTGCGCCGGACTCGAGGTCTCGTAAAGGGTGAGACGAGTTTCGGAGAGATAGAGCACTTCCTGACGCCAAAGCCAATCGTGTCAGGCATCGTTGAGGGTGACATCGTCGAGCTGATAGCGGGTCCGTTCAAAGGGGAGAAGGCTCGTGTGCAGCAGATAGATGAGTCCAAAGAGGAGATTACCGTCGAGCTGTTCGAAGCGATGGTCCCGATCCCGGTTACCATAAGGGGCGATCACGTACGGGTGCTTGAGAAGGAGAAGTGAACTATATGCCAGAGAAACTTGAGGTTCTTGTGGACGGGGGCAAGGCGACCCCAGGTCCGCCGCTCGGGCCAGCGCTCGGCCCCCTCGGAGTCAATGTAATACAGGTAGTAAGCGCCATAAACGAGAAGACGAAAGCGTTCATGGGAATGAAAGTCCCCGTCACGCTTCTGGTCGACTCGAAGACCAAGGCTTTCGAGATCAAGGTAGGCACGCCACCAACGACGGCGCTCATAATGAAGGAGCTGGGGCTTGAGAAGGGCAGCGGAACGCCGAACTCTGAATTCGTCGGCAATCTCACGGTACAGCAGGTGACCAAGATCGGTGAGATGAAGAAGGATTCGATGCTGGCAAAGGACAAGCGCGGGCGTTTCAGAGAGGTCGTAGGCACATGCGTATCGATGGGCGTGACCGTCGACGGCAAGGACCCGAGAAAGGTCATCACCGAGATTGATGAGGGTGGATACCAGGGACTGTTCTGACCCTGGATTGCAGCGCGTCGACTGATGCAAATCGCTTCATGCTCTAGCCGAAGGCTTCATCCTATCCATCTTAAGCCTCACGGCCTCGCACGCGATGGTGATGACATCTATGGTGGGAGCTGCCGGCGGGCAGTAAGCCGTCTCCAGCTTGGAGAAGTCGTGCACCGTCATGCCCGATTGGATGGCAGCCACGAACGCGTTGATCCTCATGTGGACTCGTGATTCGCCCACGATCTGGGCGGCCAGTATTCTGCCGTTCTCAGGATGAGCCAGTACCTTGACGAATATCTCCTTCCTCCCCGGGAAGTAGTCCGGAAGGGTGAACCCCCTGACCTTTCCGACGAGCGGTTTGATACCTGCCTTCTCGAGCTGAACTGTCGTGGGACCGGTCGCAGCCACCTGACATCCGAACGGCTCGGTCGCCCTTGTCTGTAGAAAGCCTTTCGGCAATCGTTCGTCTCCACCAGCAGCGTTCACACCCGCCACAATAGCCATCTTGACCGCTATCGTTCCGAGGCCGCTCGCCGTCGGTTTCCCTGTGATGATCTCGGGATATTCGGTGCAGTCTCCTACGGCGTAGACATCTTTGATGCGCGTTTCGCATCGGTCGTCAACGACAACCTGCTTGGTCTGACCGGTCTCGCAGCCAATCTGCTTTGCTAGGGCGGTCTCGCCCCTCTGTCCTGTCGCGATGACTATCACGTCGGCGTAGAACGTGCGCTCCTCACCGGTTTTCCGATCGTTGGCTACGACGCAGTTGGCCCTTTCCTCTCCGAGTATCTCGGTCGCCTGATACTCGGTGAACATCTTGACGCCGTCACGGGCTATGGCGCTGGCCATCATCTGGGCCATATCGTCGTCGACCATTGCGAGAATGCAGTTCGACAGGTACTCGATGATCGTAACCTTGCATCCCCTGATCATCAACGCTTCCGCCACCTCAAGGCCGACGAGGCCGGCCCCGATTACGACTGCGCGCTTTCCCTTTGATGCCAGGGATTGGATGCCTCTGGCATCCTCTATTGTTCTGAGCACGAAAACCCCTGGCCTGAGGGGTCCTTCGCGGCCGTCTTCGAGGAACGCTCCCTTGACGGCAGGTACCGACGCGCTCGCGCCAGTGGCGAGGATGATCGAGTCATATGGCATCTCGACCTCGCTGCCATCGGCCTTGACCACGTTGGCGATCTTGCCGACGGGGTCCACACGGGCGACATCTGCACCCAGAAGAATGCCTATGCGACTTCTCCTCAGCCTCTCTTCGGGAGCCTCGATCAGGTTGGTCAGTTCCGGTATGACGCCGGATATTCCGTATGGAAGCCCGCATCGAGAGTACTGGGGGTACGTCTCCCGCTCGATTATCGTTATCTCGGCGTTCCTGTCGGTCTTCCTCGCGAACTGTGCCGCAGTGCCCCCGCCGCATCCGCCTCCCACGATGACGATTCTCTTCGCCAAGCGTGCCCACTCCTTGCAACCAACCGAATGGGGATTGAAGGGGTTAAATAATTCCCGGCCCTTTTGGCGGTGGCCGCTGGATATGATTCCAGATAGGCGCCACTGGGTGCTGAACGGTCCCAAAAGGCTTATAAACCATTTCCGCATTCGCTCACTCCCCAGGTAATGTAGGAGAGCTCGGTGCTCGCATGCACTACATCGGAGGGACACACCGTGACGGATCAGCATCTCATCGAGACCGTGAACAAGCTCCTTGTCGAATCGAAGAAGCGTAATTTTGTAGAGACCGTGGAGCTTGCTGTTAACTTGAAGGACATCGACCTGTCCAATCCCAAAAATCGCATCCAGGAAGAGATAGTGCTCCCCCATGGCCGCGGCAAGGCCATCAAGGTCGGCGTGTTCGGCGGTTCGGAGATGGCCGTCAAGGCGAAGGGCGTTGCGGATGTCGTCGTGCAGCCCGAGGAGATAGAGGACCTCGCGGGAGACAAGGCGAAAGCACGCAAGTTCGCAAGAGCGAGCGACTACTTCGTTGCCGAGGCTCCGCTTATGCCGACGATTGGCAAACGTCTCGGCGTCATACTGGCTCCGAGGGGGAAAATGCCTAAGCCGATACCTCCAGGCTCTGACCCCAGCGCTGCGATCGAGAAGCTTAGGTCGAGCATCACTGTGCGCACAAGGGACAAGATGACCTTTCACATGCCGGTCGGCTCTAAGGAGATGTCGGCCGAGCATTTGGCGGAGAACATAGACGTAGTGCTTGGGCGTATCACATCGAAGCTAGAGAGAGGCAAGCAGAACATACGATCGGCCTATGTGAAGACCACCATGGGGCCGTCATACAGGGTGATCTGAGATGACGGCTCACGTCGCCACCTGGAAGAAGGAAGCGGTCACGAAGCTCGCGAATCGCATCTCCGAAAGCTCCGTGGTAGGCGTCATCAACATCAGAGGCGTCCCCGCGCCTGCGTTCCAGACTATGCGAGCCAATCTCAGGGAGCACATGAGCGTCACGATGCTCAAGAACTCGCTGATGAAGCTCGCGCTCACGGAAGCTGCGAAGAAGCGCGAGGGAATCGACGGCCTCGTCGAGGCCATCGACGACCAATGCGCGATCGTTACTTCCGACCTCAACCCATTCAAGTTGTTCAGGCAGCTAGACAGCACGAAGACGAAGATGCCAGCGAAGGGAGGCGAGATCTCGCCGGACGACATCGAGATCAAGGCGGGGGATACGCCTTTCAAGCCCGGCCCTGTCGTAGGGGAGTTGCAGAAGGCGGGGTTGCCTGCTGCGATTGAGCAGGGCAAGGTTGTGATAAAGAGGGACAGACTCCTGGTGAAGAAAGGCGATGCGATACCGCGCGAGGTGGCGCTTGTCCTATCCAAGTTGGAGATATTTCCCATCACGGTAGGCCTCGACTTGCGCGCAGCGTTCGAGGATGGAATGGTCTATGCCAAGGATGTGCTCGAGGTAGACGACCTAGCATATCTCGCCAAGGTGCAGACTGCGGCAGCGAGTGCGCTCAACCTATCAGTCTTCGCCGGGTACCCGACAGCTCTGTCGGTAAGACCTCTTCTCGCAAAGGCGCACAGCAGCGCTTTCAATCTCGCGGTCAACGCCGGCGTGTTGAGCAGCGAGACCGTCAAATTCATGATTTCGAAGGCGAACGCCCAGATGATGACCCTTGCATCGAGAGCACCGGACGCCCTCGATGATGAGCTGAAGGCGGCGCTCAGCGCTACCCCCGTCAGACCGTCAGAGAATGAGGGCGAGAGTGCCCCCTCGGACAAGGGCGATAAGAAGGATGGGAAAGACAAGAAGGACGACGATAAGGTGTCCGAGGAGGAGGCTGCCGCCGGTCTCAGCTCATTGTTCGGATAATCTAGCTAAAGGAGGCAATAGAATGGAGTATGTATACAGCGCAATGGTCCTGCACGCGGCGAAGAAGCCGGTGACAGAGGAAAACATAACGAGCGTATTGAAAGCCGCGGGAATCGAAGTCGACGCGACGAGGGTGAAGGCCCTGACGGCCGCCCTCGAAGGCGTCGACATAGATGAGGCGATCGCGACTGCCGTAGCAGCTCCGGCGCCAACAGCGGCCCAGGCGCCAGCAGCGGGACCCGACGAGAAGAAGGAAGAGAAGAAAGAGGAGAAGAAGGAGGAGAAGGTCTCCGAGGAAGAGGCTGCGGCTGGTCTGAGCGCTCTGTTTGGATGATCGCGAGCCCCCGATCCTCCCAGAGATCGGAATACCCTTCCTTCCCGCCGTGGTCCGGCACCGGGCCATGACCGCAGCTGAAGCGCTTGCTCAGCGAAGCTTCCTGTCTGCAATTCACTCCTGGCTGAGCATCTGATTGACTTCTCGCTCGAACATTGTCACAAGCTCCTGACCCATCTCCTTCCTCAGGTCAGGAGGTACCATTGATAACCCTAGCTTGGCGCCGCCCTTCGCGAGCTTGAGCACGGCTATCGCCTCGTGAATCTTCGCGTCCATTAGCATCTTGATGGCTGCCGCGAGCTCCTTCTTGAGTTCGGGGTCGTCCTCGATCTTCTGCCGAATATGCTTCTTGATCTCGTCCCGGACGAGGTCTTGAATCGCATCTACGAGCAGTGTTTCCGAGCTAAGCATGGTCTTGGTGCCCTTTACGAGCGAGTTGATGAGGTCATCCTCTGAGGCCGTCCTACCACCGCTCCCTTCGACCGCACTCCAAGGATAAATCGTTTTGCACAGCCCTTTCGCAGACCCGCGCAAATCGTTTAAAATACGGAGAAGTCAATAGCGAGGACTGGCCAGGCGAAATCTGATGTGGGACGCAGTAGGCAAGAGCGTGTTTGAGGACCAGAGAACGCTATCGTTCGATTACGTTCCTCAGAAGCTGATGCACAGAGAAGCCCAGATGAAAAAGCTCATAATGCTCTTCAGACCCGTTCTTGACACCAACTTCGCACAGAACGCGGTGCTCGTGGGCAGCGTCGGCACTGGCAAGACCGCCACCTCCAAGCGCTTCTGCATGGATCTGAAAGAGTACGGCGAGAAGCATCAGAAGGCTATCGACTGGGCTATCGTCAATTGCCGGCAGAGAAACAGCGAGTCCAGCGTCATACTGCAGGTCGTCAACCATTTCCAGCCGAACTTCCCTGACAGAGGATTCTCGATAGCGGAGATGCTCCGCATCTTGCGAAAGGATCTTGAGAAGCGCAAGGTTCATCTCGTGATCGTACTGGACGAGGCGGATGTTCTCCTGAAGAAGGCGGGCTCGGACCTGATCTACAAACTCACTCGATTCGGCGAGGAGAAGGTTGACGGCAGGGAGTTCATCTCGTTGATCCTGATATCGCAGAAGAACGTTCTGGAGATGCTGGATTCCGCATCGGCCAGCACCTTCAAGCGCACCAATCTGATTGAGTTCGGCAAATACTCATATGAGGAACTCAAGGACATCGTGGCCCAGAGGGCTTCGCTGGCATTCCGCGATGGCGCCATCGGCGACGATGGGGTCGATCTGGTGGCCGAGGTCGCAGCCGAGTGGGGGGATGCGCGTTTCGCCATCGAGATACTCGAGAAGGCAGGCATGCTTGCCGACGAAGAAGGGGCGGAAGAGATATCAGTTGAGCATGTGAGGGGCGCCAAGGCGGAAGCCTACAGCTCCATCACGGAATCGAAGCTCGCGCCATTGGACAGGCATCAGAAGCTGACTCTATTGGCAATTGCCAGGAGTTCGAAGGGCAAGGCGTTTGTCACGACCAGGGACGTCGAGTCCGCCTACAAGATCGCTTGCGAGGAGAGGGATGAGAAGGCGAGAGCGCATACAGCCTTCTGGGGCCTCATGAAGGACCTCGACACGTTGGGTGTTGTCAGCGCCAAGAAGAGCGGTCCTGGGATATCGGGTAAGACGACGGTGATTAAGCTGCTTGACATCCCCGCAAAGGTGCTTGAGCAAAAAATCACTCAAATGTTGGATGACGAAGTTTGAGCATCGTAGAGCGTTCTGCCCGCTAGTCAGTGGGCATGTTTATATACGCTCGCCTCAGTCGCACAATTGGCGGAGGAAGGAGTGGTTGAAGGAAGAGAGAACAGCGCTTGAACCGATCGATCTAGAGCAGGGATTGTGCTACATCGTCAAAGAGAGGAAACCCTTCCTGGCATTCGCTCTGTTCGAGAACGAGGTTTCCAACGGCCTTGCGGGTTTGTGCGTGACGAGGCAGTTTCCGGACAAGCTGAGAGATGCGTTCAACCTCGGCGAGGCACGGATCATATGGCTGAGTCATACACCTGGAACGGACCACCACAACCCGACGAGCATAGGCACGCTCGCGACCATCATATCCTCGTTCATCGAGCGCTACGAGAGATGTGTCACCATAATCGATGGGCTTGAGTACCTGGTGATCAACAATGGCTTCCAACAGGTGCTCAGGTTCTTGGAACATGTGAACGAGCAGGTCATGCAGAGCAAATCAGTCGTGCTCGTACCCATAAGCCCGAACGCCTTCAGCGAGAAGGAGCTGGCTTTGCTGGAACGCAACGTAGAGGTCGTTGAGCAGCCTGCGATGAGCGTCGCGCTCGAGAAGGACCTCACCAGTCTCATAGACCAGTACAGATAACCCCCGCGATTATTGCCGCGCCCTTGGTCATCGTGCCCGCACAAGCCTCATATACGCTCATTCACATCGGCTGGCATCGAGGAGATGGCCATGGGAATCTCCCTTGCTCAGAGACGGACATTCATAGGATTGTTGGCCGCGCTTATCATCGTCATCCTAATCGCATTGTCCTGGATAGCGCTTCTCTCATACCGACTCGAACTCATCGCCCGGGATATCGACGAGGCGTCAATCAGATGTACGCCAAGCATCGCTGAAGACGCTGCAGGGCATTTGCATATGGCTTACGGGACCGCCGAAGGGTTGATGTTCGCATCAGAAAACGATGGAGTATGGACGATCGAACCTATCATCGAATCAGCGAGTTACGATATGCCTTCATTCCGCGCAGCTTCGCTTGCTATAGACGGTGATGGATGGGCACACGTTGCGTCTGTGTCGTATTGGGAAGAGAACGAGACCTGGATTACCAAGCTTATGCATTCAAGGAATTCAGCATCTGGATGGGAGAGCGAGGTGATCTGTCAAGAGGTGTCAACATATTGTGGGGCCTCACTTGCCATCGATTCCAGCTCCAGACTCCACATAGCGTATGCGACCCGAGCAGGGAATTCCTACCTTGATGCCAACCTGTTCTATGCTACGAACGCGATTGGTCATTGGGCTTTGTACGACATCAGTTCCAGGATTAATGCACCTTTGATGGAGGGTGCGAGCAAGCCGCGTATTGTCGTTGACAACGAGGATCGTCCGCACATAGCATTTGGATGGCCGTACTCGGCTGTATACGTCACAAACCTCACTGGTGTGTCTACAATGGAAATCATCAGCTATGGTGGAGAAACAGACAGTTCAGTAGCAGCATACAGCCAGCCGTCGATTCTGGCAGATGCTGACGGTGTTGTACATGTGCTGTGTTTCAGCGGAAGTCGAGAGACCTATCTGGACGATGGCGTAATATCAATCACCCACTTCATTGTCCATGACGGCGTTGGTATCTACGAGAATCGCACGGTCAAGTCGGACACTGAATTCTCGAATGCCATCACCAATGCGATCAAGGACGATGAAGGTGATATCTGCCTGGTTTACGCACTCGATCATGAAGTGGGGTTCGCCAAACTCAAAGGGGTTGAAGAGGTCTCATTGAAAACCCTACACAGATTCGAGGAGCATCGCCACCGCAGTTCGAATGCTTTGTCGGTCATCCTGCGCGACAACGGAGAGATGGTGGTGTCGAAACCGTACAGGCCCGTAGGATATCTGACGGATTCGTATTCGCTTTCCCAGAGAGTGTATTTCGCGGCCGTGCCTATCCAGAAGCCGCTGTTGGCTCTTACATTCACGGCCCTCTTACTGGTGGCAGCATTGCGAACCTCCAAGAGGGAACGAACCGAGGAGGAGAAATGGCGTGTCGTCACCCAGGAGAAGGACGGAGACCATCCTCCGGAGTAGCGGGCGTTTCAGCCTATTGCATATCTTCTGAGGCGTATGCTCACTGCGGCCGATTCAGTCATGCCTCGAGAATCGCGCTGCTAAAGCTTTTGGGCTGCAAACCGTATCAGGACCGCGATGAAGACCACGCCTCTCCATGAGGAGCATGTCATATCGGGCGCAAGAATGATGCCCTTCGCAGGATGGGACATGCCGATTCAGTACACATCCGTGATAGAGGAGCACATGGCCGTCAGGGAACACTGCGGCGCGTTCGACGTTTCGCACATGGGCGACCTCCTGATACGCGGCGCTGGCGCCCGCAACCTCATGGAAAGGCTGATGACCAACGACGTCGCCTCGGCGCCCGTTGGCAGATGCGTATACTCGCATATCCTCGACGAGCAGGGCAGAATCATCGACGACACGATTGTTATGACCATTGCCGAGGACGAGTTCCTCGTCGTTCCCAACGCGGCGACGACCGAGAGAGTTTCGGGCTGGATCCGCAAACACATAGACGGGCGGGAGCTGCTCGACATCTCCGATTTCGTGGCCACGATAGCGGTGCAGGGGCCATCTGCTGCTGCCGTCCTGGAACGGATTACTTCGGCTGACCTGTCCCGCGTACGATTCTTCTGGGGAGCGTTCGTGATGTTAGACGGAGTCGATTGGTCTAGGAAACCCTCAGGCGATCTCCTGAAGGGTAGGGCATACCTCGGCGGTGAGGTCAGGGGCGTCCCTGCGCTGCTCTCAAGGACGGGCTACACGGGCGAGGACGGGTTCGAAATCGCCTGCGAGAACGAGGCCGCATCGACCTTATGGCGAGCGCTCCTGGACCGAGGGGCAGAGCATGGATTGCGACGCGCCGGTTTGGGCGCAAGGGATACGCTGAGGCTTGAGAAGGGGTTCCTACTGTCCGGCACCGACTTCGACGGCACGCAGACTCCGTTCCAGACTGGCCCGACGTGGGTAACGAAGTTCAACCATGACTTCATAGGCAGAGAGGCCCTTGAGATGCAGAAAGGAGTCGGAGAATACACCGTGCTGGTCGGTATGATAATGAACGGCAGAGGCGTACCCAGGCACGGCTATGATGTCGTCTCGGGTTCGAATGTCGTGGGAAGAGTTACCAGCGGGACAATGTCACCGGTGCTCAGAAAGGGCATCGCGCTCGGCTATGTGCCGCGCGAATACGCACAACCAGGAACGAACTTGCAGATACGAGTGAGAAACGACCTTGTCGACGCGGAGGTCGTCAGTACCCCATTCATCAGGAGGGAGAAGAAATGAAGGAATTGCTGGAGGAGATGATACGGATACCTGGCGTGTCCGGCTACGAGGACGAGATACGAGACTTCATAAGAGGTCGCATAGAGGAGATGGGATTGCCGACAGAGGAGGACAACATCGGAAACCTAATCGCTACATTGGGAACGAAAGGGCCACACATTGTATTCATAGCTCATATGGACGAGCTGGGCCTTGTCGTGACGAACATCGAGGTGGACGGATCGTTGCGCATACGCAAGGTTGGCGGCATTGACGACCGCACTCTCGTCGGCAGAATCGTGGAGATAGCCACGAAAAAGGGCAAGGTGACCGGAGTGATCGGGCTCAAACCTCCTCACCTTATGACTGACAGCGACGACAAGAAGAAAGTCGTCAGCTGGGAGGATGTCAGAGTGGATGTGGGGACGAGATCGAGAAGAGAGACGGAAGGCCTCGGAGTCCGCGTCCTCGACGCCATGGTCTTCAGGAAGGAGATCTCGTACATCGGCCGTGATCTCATGTGCGCCAGAGGTATAGACGATCGAGCGGGCTGCGCTGTACTCCTTGATATGTTAGACAAAGCTCGCAAGAGGAAGCTTCCTGCGAAACTCTCATTCGTTTGGAGCGTCCAGGAGGAGATCGGCCTCAGAGGAGCGAAGGTCATCGGCTTCAAACTGCAGCCAGACTATGTTTTCGCGGTGGATACAATGACGACCACCGACGCTCCCATGCAGGGCAACGCTTACGAAAAGATTCTGCTGGGGAAGGGGCCAGCCCTGAGGATGTTGGACAGCGCGGCGATCGCGTCGCCCAAACTGCGGAAGATGATTGAAGGCGTTGCCAGAAGGGGTCGTGTGCCTCTTCAGGCGGGCTCGGGCGGCGGGGCGACTGACGTTGCGGTCATACAGGAGTTCGGCGCGTCGGCGATGCCAATTGGCATACCCATGAGATACACGCACTCCCCCACCGAGTGCGCGAGCCTCAAGGACATTGGCAACACTTCACGGTTGCTTCTCCTCATCGCTGAGCGCATAGCAAAGGCGCCGAAGACACGGTGAGCGCGATGCGGGAGAAGGCAGAGGAATTGCTGAGACAGCTAGTTCTTTTGAAGAGTTCGCCTCAGGATGAGGCACTCCCCATTGTGAGATTCGTTTCGGAGCGCCTCAGCAGCTTCGGCCTGGAGCCAAGCCGTCATGGGGACTCGGACCGACCTGCAATCTTCGCCAGACAAGGCGAAGGCGGCGTTGTCCTGTCCGGCCATCTGGACACCGTTCCCATCGGGGAAGGATGGACGAGGGAGCAGGCGGAAGTTATCGATGGGAAGCTGTATGGCAGGGGCGCAGCGGATATGAAAGGCGGATGCGCAGCGATCCTGCTTGCTGCAGAACAGCTTGCCAATGAGGGCGTCCCCTTCGCTGTCTGCCTGACCCTCGACGAGGAGATATCCATGAACGGCGCTCTGTCTGTAGCGCAGGAGGGACTCTTGGAGGGAGGATCGGCGGTGCTGGTCGCAGAGCCGACGGACTTCGACATAGTCGTGCGCGAGAAGGGGTTAATACAGTTCTCCATCCGAACTGTCGGCAAGAGCGCGCACGCAAGCATGCCGGTGCTCGGCGACAATGCAATCACGAAGATGACAGCGTTTCTGCATAAGATTGCCGATCTCCAAAAGGCGCCCGAGGATCCATATGAGCAGCTCACACTGGCCGTGACCACGATATCCGGGGGAACGCAGGTCAACGTGATCCCTGACAGCTGCGTCGCCGAGGCGGATTCCCGTTTCCCTCCGAACATGACTGCTGACGAGGTGCTTGACATCGTGAAGGAGAGGCTCGGTCCTTCGGGCTACGATCTCAGTACTCTGCACGTCCTTGATCCAGTGGAGACTGACCCCGCCCTGCCCGCAGTGAGGGCTCTGCACGATATCGTGGGCACACGAGCCCAGATAATCGGTGTGCCCTACGCCACTGAGATGGTCATGTTCAAGAAGGGAGCCTCGACGTTGATGGTATGCGGACCGGGTGAGCCCACGCAGGCCCACATCATCGACGAGCGCGTGAGCATCGACGAGGTAGTCAGGGCAGCGGATCTCTATCAGAGATACTGCAGAAGAATGACTAAGAGCACCTGACACGGTCGACGTGTTATGGATACACCCTCGCGACTGTGCGAGGGAATGGTGTCGCGTCGCGGATATGTTCAAGCTTGCACACCCAAGTCACCATCCTCTCCAACCCAAGCCCGAATCCGGAGTGAGGGACAGAGCCGTATTTCCTGAGGTCTAGGTACCATTGGTAGTTGTCAAGGCTTTCGCCTATCTCCCTCAGTCTATCCACCAACAGGGAATTGTCCGTCTCCCTCTCGCTGCCGCCGATGATTTCGCCGTATCCCTCTGGTGCCAGTAGGTCGCTGTTCTTGTAAGTTCTATGATCGTCGGGGTTCTCCTTCATATAGAACGGCTTCAGCTCCTTGGGATAGTTCACAACGAACAGGGGAGTGTCCCTCTCCTTCGTGAGGGCGCGCTCCTCCACGGCTCCAAGGTCAGAGCCCCAAGAGGTGTCGAATCCGCTCTTCTGCAGTGAAGCCATCGCCTCCTCGTATGACATCCTGTCGAACGGCGGGGCGATTCTTCCAAGGTCGGCTGCGTCCCTTCCGAGAAGTTTCAGCTCAGCAGGACAATCGACGGCCGCCCGCCCGATCATCGCAGTCACGAGCTCCTCCTGCACCTTCATGTTGCCGTCGTTGTCTATCCAAGCGGCCTCCATCTCAAGATGCCAATACTCCGCCAGATGACGAGGTGTCCTGGATTTCTCCGCTCTGAAGGACGGAGTGAGGGCCCAGACCCTCTCGCAGGAGTATATGAGCGATTCGAGGTAGAACTGGGCGCTCTGGGAGAGGTAGGCAATCCTGTCGAAGTACTTGATCTGGAATAGCGTCGTGCTGTCCTCCGGGGCGACGCCTGTTATCATCGGTGGAGTCACCTCGACGTAATCGTTCTCCTGGAACCACTCCCTTCCGCCTCTGAGCATTGCAGCCTTGATCCTCGTCACTGCCGTCTGTTCTCGGGACCGTATCCACAGGTGCCGTTGATCGAGAAGCAGCTCCGTACTCTGGTACTCTGTGATCGGGAAGGGCTCCGAAGGGGCGACCAGGCTGAACTTGGATGCGCGAATCTCGAGCCCGCCTGGTGCGCGTTTGTCCTCCGCAAGGGTTCCCTCCACCTCGACTGCTGACTCTATGCCAGCGCTCGAGGCGAGTTCGAACTCTGCATCAGATACGACGCCTTTCCTCATCGTGGTCTGGATGATTCCTGTAGAATCCCGGACCACGACGAAGACGATGCCGCCGCTGCTCCGAGTTCTGTATATCCAGCCATGCACGCCGACGGGCTGCCCAAGCGAATCCCCCGACAGGACCTTAGCGATGGATTGCATCCAGATGCTGAAGCTCTGGGCCGAATATAAGACCTTCGGAGCCGTAGCAAGCCACTTATCGGTGAATCCTTCTTACGACTTCCTGTGAAGATAAGGCTGGCGCAGCAGGACGACCTCAACGCGATTATGCGCACGGAAAATCTCTGCTTTGGCGATGAACGCTTTGAGACCGGCGTCGTAAAGGCGTTCCTGGCAAGGAGGGATTCGTTCGGGCTCGTGGCGATGAATCGTGATGAAGTTGTCGGCGCCGCAATGTGCGTGTGCTCTCCACATTACTCTCTCGGAAGGATCATCTCAGTTGCGGTGCTCAAGGAGTTTCGCCGCAGGGGGATAGCATCTGCGCTTATCAGAGAGTGCGAGGAGGAGTTCGTAAGAAGAGGCTTCACACGGTTCGCCCTCGAAGTGGCTTCGGACAATATCGCTGCGATCCGGACCTACACCTCAATTGGCTATCGCATCGAAGGAGCGATCAAGGACTACTACTCGCACGGAAGGAACGCATTCTACATGGAAAAGGACTTGACCATGGATGGGAGGAAGACGAAGGTCAAGGTTTCCTGATGGACACCCTCAACGGCATCTTGTTTATCGTCCAGCTCTTGCCGTCTTCGATTGATGGCTTTCGCGACAGGCTGCTTGCGTTGATGGCCTGCTTGACTTTCGACTCGTAGGCAGTTATCGCATTCTCGATATCTGGGTGGGCACTATACTCGACCTCGATCGGCTCGCCAAACTCGAGGGAGAGGTCCTTCCGCATCTGTTGTATACGCCTCACAAACTCCCTGGACAGGCCTTCGAGTTTGAGCTTGGGGCGCAAGGACGTGGAGACGTATACATGCGTCGAGCCTACCGCGGCGTGTGAGTATCCAGCCTTCTCCTTCTCAGATACGATGACGTCCTCCTCGAATATGTCGAATCCGCCTATGCGTATCCTGCCAGAGCTTGCGAGGTGTCGCGCCATTTGACCGCCGTCCACTTTCTCCATCAATGCGGCGACATCTGCAGCGGATTCCTTCAACCTAGGGCCCAACGACTTCAAGTTTGGGGCGAGTGCGTATTCTATCATCGACTCCCTCGATTCGATGCATTCCACGCGCTTGACATTGAGTTCATCCGCGATCATTCGTTCATACCGCCTCAACACCCACATGCCATCCTCACCAGCTGCTATGATCGCCTCCTCTAGAGGCTGCCGCAGCTTGATACCGGCCTTCTGCCGGGCGAGACGGCCCGCCTCGACCGTCCGACGCACAAGAGACATCTGCGATTCAAGGATGCGATTTACAGCACCGCGATTGGCGATAGGGTATTCCTCAAGGTGAACGCTATCGAGAGGGCCCTGCAGACTCCTATAGAGATATTCCGCGAGGAAGGGTGTGATTGGTGCCATCACCTTGCATATAGTCATCAGGCATTCGTGGAGCGTGCTGTACGCCGAGAATCGATCTTCCGGATCGCTGTCCTGCAGGAACCTCTTCCGCGAACGCCGCAAATGCCAGTTGCTCAGATCGTCGACGAAGCTAACGACCGCGCGAACCGTCCTGTGCACCTCCAGCGCTTCGAACGCCAGTCTCGATTCCATGACAGTGGTGTTGAGGCGCGAGAGAATCCACACGTCGAGGTCGTGAGTCTTTCTCGGCAGCACCTCTCCTCTGTATCTCAGGCGGTTCGAGTTCGACGCGAAAAAAGAGTAGACGTTGAGCAGAGTGGCAAGGGTCCGAACCATCGACTGCCTCACGTTTTCCTCCGAGAACTCCACCTCGTCCCACACAGGGGATCCGAGGAGGTATAGCCTAGACGCGTCTGCGCCGACAGACGAGAAGATGTCTTCAGGATTAACCACGGCTTCGCCTTCTGCCTCTATCTTCCTGCCATCCTTGTCATAGACCTGGCCCATTACAAGCACGGACTTGAACGCAGGCGAGTCGAACAAAAGGGTAGCCAGAACATGTTGAGTATAGAACCATCCGCGGGTTTGATCCGCCGATTCGCTTATGAAATCGACAGCACGATGGACGTCGAATTCCTTCATGTTCTCGAATGGGTAATGATACTGGGCAAAGGGGGCGCATCCCGAGTCGAACCAACAATCCAGTACGAATTCCTCCCTCATCATTGGTGAATTGCACTCGGGGCAACGAAGTCGTATCGAGTCCACGAACGGCCTGTGAAGATCCAAATCATCGGGGATCTCACCGATTGCATGGCGTTCCAGCTCATCGGTGCTGCCGATGCACAGCTCGTGGCCAGATTGGCACCGCCAGATTGGCAGAGGGGTGCCCCAGTACCGAGCGCGGCTGACTACCCAATCCTTTGCGTCTGCGATGAAATTGCCGAAGCGGCCGTCTTTATACGACTCTGGCACCCAGTGAACCTGTTCGTTCATCTCGCGCATCGTATCGCGAGCGTCCGCCGCAGAGACGATCCAAGCATCCTTGGGCTTGTATATCAGAGGTGTATTGCACCTCCAACAGAATGGATACGAATGGCGAATCAACTCCCATTTGAAGAGTCTCCCAGACGATTCGAGCAGCCTGATTATCTCTGCGTCGGATTCGCCTGCCAAATGACCCTGCAACTCGGGAAAGGCGTCAGTGAACTTGCCAGCATCGTCGACCGGATCGAACACCTCGCTCCCCATCTCCATGGCGATGCCGTAATCGACTGCCGCGTATGCAGGAGAGATCTGCACGACGCCAGTTCCTTCTGATTCAGGCACTTCGCTTGAGTGCACAATTCTGAATGCGTTCCCATCGCGTCCGGGGAAGTCGAACACTGGTTCGTAATGCTTTCCTAGCAACGACTCGCCGGCGAATGTCTCGATGATCCTTGCCTCGGGCAGCAGTCTTGCCGCATGCGCGACTCCAACTATCAGTCTCTCGCCCTTGATCTCGGCGATCGCATACTCCCAATCCTTCCGAACCGCGAGAAAGGTGTTCGCCACAAGCGTCCATGGGCTGGTGGTGTGCGATAGAATGCTGGCGTTCATGTCCTTCATCTTGAATCGCACAATCACGCTCCTATCCTCAGTCTCGTGAAATCCGAGCGCGACCTCATGACTTCCGAGAGTTGTGCCGCATCGGTAACAGTATGCCGACACTTGTCGGTCTCGGGTGAGTAATCCCTTGGAATGAAGCTGCTTGAAAGCCCACCATACACTCTCGATGTACTCGTTGGACATCGTGAGATAGGCATCATCGTAGTTCAGCCAGTAACCTATCCTGCGGCTCATGTCCTCCCATTCGGACTTGAATCTGACCACCCTCTCCCTGCAGAGAGTGTTGAATCTCTCAACCCCGTACGACTCAATATCCGCCTTGGATTCGAGCTTGAGCTCCTTCTCTACCTCGATCTCCACAGGAAGGCCATGACAATCCCAGCCTGCGATGTAGGGGACGATATTGCTGCCGTTCATCACCCCAAAGCGCAGGTTCGCGTCCTTGACAGCCCGTGTGAATGCGTTGCCCATGTGAGGGCGGTTTCGTGTAGTCGGCGGCCCCTCGCAGAAGACAAATGGCCTGCCTGAGGCCATCCGTTCAATCACCTTCCGAGGCACTTCACGCGACCGCCAGTAGGAGAGTATCTCCTCCTCAAGCTTGGGGAAGGTCTCCCCGGCGGGCTCCCGATAGTACCTCTTCATCTCCGTGACTCCTCCAAAACGGGCTCATCACTACTCGGCAATGGGAAGGATAGAATCAGCTAATGATAGCTATAATGAACGTGAATGCCGAGTTCATCAACCCGCTTGCAGCGCCCGGATTGTATTTAATACTTGCCGGTAGCGAAGCGGCATCATAACTGAGGAAGGTCTGGAACATGCCAACTAAGTCGGATTTCCCTCCTTGGAGGAATAGGGGTTAGAGCCGCTAACGGCCGGTTCTTCTGGCCGCCTGAACGGAGCGGCCCTCCTGCAAGAAAGTTCTAAATAATAGGGCACACATAGCGCGGCACCGTGCATACCATGGCCAGGGTTGAGTCCCAGGGCCGATGGGGTGAACACGAATGGAAGAACCCTTGTGCAACGTGGAGTTTCTGAAGAGCAGCGCCGCATATGTGGCGAGAGTTCAGAGCGATCTCGGCGGGATGCGCGAGTACCGTAGCACGAGTCTCGAGGAGATCCTTGAACAGGTCATCATCGATTTGCAGGAAGAGTTCGAAGGAGCACGACTCTGAATCGCGTGCAAATCACGCAACAGAAAGCACGGGGTTGTCCGTCGACGCTTCCAGGTTCGCCCACGTTCATCCAGGAGGCTTGGGATATCGCCGCAAGCCAAGCGACTGCTGGATCGATACGAAGACCATAGGGGGCGTTCCCGTGGAAGAGAAGGACAAGAAGGAGTATGAAGAGGTCATTTCGTCGTATTACGGCGAGGACCAGGTCACTGCCCTTGTTACTTTCAAGATCGACACCAAGGGCTCTGACGATGTAGCTGGCAAGATAGCCGAGAGTTCCAACATCGAGGATGTTTTTCTGGTGACCGGGGACACGGACATCATTGCGAAGGCTCGGTTTCCGAACTACGCCGCGCTGAAGAAGTTCATTGTTGACGAGGTGGCTGAGATTCCTGGCGTCAAGGAGACGAGGACATTCATGGTTGTCACCACCTTCAAGGAGAAGGGGCAGATCGTCCGGGACGCCGACGAGGACGATTCGAAGGAGTAGATGAAGTGGCGCACATTAGGATGGAGAGGGGTGATTATTATGGACATGGACACGAAACTGAAGCAGATTATGGAGGTGCTAGATCAGCTCGCCGAGGACACCTCCGTACCCAGGAACATAAGACGCGGAGCCACAGAGGCCAAGGAGCGGCTTCAACAGAAGAGCGAAGCTCTCGATATCAGAAGTGCCAGCGCAATCATGATACTTGATGAGCTGGCGAATGATCCTAACATACCGCTGCATGGAAGGACTCTTATCTGGAACATCATAAGCCAGCTGGAAACAGTCAAGTGAGGCTCATCGAGCTCATTCCGCCAAGGTCGGTTGCGGCATGCCAGTCGTCCGAGAGCGATGTTTCTGCTCATGGAGCGGGGGGAAAGACTCCTGCTTAGCCATGCATCGTGCAATTTCCTCCGGAATGCAGCCTACCGCGCTACTTACGATGCTGGTGGAAGATGGAAGCAGGTCCCGCTCGCACGGATTGTCCACCGATATTCTGCGGCGCCAAGCGGCGTCAGTTGGCACGAAGCTAGTGACAAGGAGCACGTCATGGGAAAGGTACGAAGCGAACTTCCTGGATGCCGTTCGCGAACTCAAAGAGGAGGGGATATCGGTCGGCGTGTTTGGAGATATCGACTTGGAGCAGCACAGAGAATGGGTTGATAGAGTCTGCTCCTCCATAGGCTTGAAGGCGGCTCTGCCATTGTGGAAGTGTGCCAGGCATCAGATTTTGCAGGAGTTTATATCATCGGGATTCAAAGCGGCCATCGTTTCGGTGAAGGACGGCTTTCTTGATCGGTCATTTCTAGGCAGGATGCTAGACAACGCCCTAGTCGAAGAGATGGAGGAAATCGGCATCGACGCCTCCGGAGAGGAAGGGGAATACCATACATTCGTTTCAGATGGTCCGTTGTTTTCGGCGCGTGTTGAGCATTCAGCCAAGGGCGTGCGCTTCAGTGATGGCTATTGGTTCCTCGACCTTGGATGACCTTTGAAGAATTGGTCAAGCAGTGATATGCCTTGTATGCAAATATGTTTAAATCGCATCCATATAATCTTCCCCGCAGCGCGGCTGTAGTCTAGCGGTTAGGACTGAAGCTTCCCAAGCTTTAAGCCCGGGTTCGAATCCCGGCAGCCGCACACCTATGCGTAGCCAGTATAGTCGTCAGTCCGAGAAATCAAGGGGGTTTTTGTACCGGGGTTGCCTGGCATGGCGTCATCCGAGGCCCTTAGGACCTCGGAGTTCCCCGTGTCTGGGCTCTTCTGGTAGCAGTACACCTGCGGGGTCTTGACGCTCCTGTGTCCGAAGGCTATCGAGGCGGCTTCCAACGATGTTCCGCTATCTTGCAGCATCTGCCCGTGAGTGCGTCTTGGGGCTCTCAGCTCGAAACGCACACCGGATAGACCTTCAACCCCAGCCTTCACGCGCTCGGAGGAGGCGGTGGCACGCCGGACCTGCGTCCCATGACCATCATGAGGGCCATGAGGACGATGACCACAATTAGCAGGCCGATGACAACGTAGAGCAGGGAATTGTCGGCCTTGTTATCAACCGATGTCTGTACGTCGTTCATCGACCCCTCCAGTTCGGTCAGGGTGTTCTGTAGCTCATCCAGCTGAGCCTGCAGATCGGTTATGTTGCCGTCAGCGTCAGAGAGCTGGGCTTCGAGTGCACCGAGGGCTGCTTCCATGACTGATAGTTGTGTCTCAAGGTCCGCGATGTCCGCCGCCTGAGCGTCCAGGAGTTCGGTCAAGTTCGTCTTCAGCATATCCAGTTGCTCCTCGAATGTGTATGCATCCGTCACGGTCACTTCGAATGACTCTTCCGGGAAGTTCGATGAATAGTATCCCACGTACACAACGAGAGTGTAATCGCCTGGAGGCATGGTTTCCGAGATGTCCAGCGTTAGCTCAGCGGGTTCAGGGACAGGGATCCAGAAATCCCATCCAGAATGGAAAGTCCCGGAGTTTGACACAAGGTACGCTTCTACATAGTACCCACTCGGATCTGCGAATACGACATCAAGCATGACCCCGAGATTCAAGAAGCCGCCTTGGGCCACTGGTGTTCCCGAGAGTGAGACTTCTAGATGCGCAACCTCGAGAGAGAGAACGGTGCTCATCACCTCCGTAGCGTTGTTGCCTCCGAAGAGGTATAGCATTCCCTCCGTAGTCGCTACTGCGCCTGCGTGCCTCACACCGACTGGGAGGACGGGCCCGTCGTGCCAATCACCATCATTCGAGCTATACCAATAGGTTGTGTCATAGCCCGGGCCGACGTTGTATCCATCACCCCCGCCGCCTATTACGTATATGGCCCCATCAACGGCAAGAGCACCCGATTGCGAGGCCAAGGGTACTGGCATATCATTATTCGTGTACCAATAGTCACCATCCACTGAGTAGACGTAAACCGTGCCACTACTGTCAGCCCAGGAAGAAGTGCTGCCTCCCAAGTAGTAGAAGGTGCTTCCCTGGTAAAGGCTCACGAGGGCCCCTGAGTTGCGAGCGGAAGGCATCGGGGTTCCCAGGGACCATGAATCCAGCAAAGGATCGTAGATCTGCACTGCATCCGTGATGCCGGAGGTCTCGTTGACTCCGCCCATAACGTATATCATGCCATCGTGACCCAGGCCAGCCCTGCCTTGCCAGACTCCTGTCGGCATGCTGGTTCCCAGATTCCATGAATCGGTATCAGGGTCATATATCTGGACTGCGCCTTCTGGGAGTCCTCCACCGAATATGTACAGGTCTCCGTCGGGACCCACGACACCCGCCGCCCCCCGTGCTGGAATCGGCAATGGGGCTAGCGAGTTCCATGACCCAGTATCTAAGTCGTAAGAACTTGTCTCGTTCGTGGCGCTGTAGGGGAACGTGCTGTTTACTCCTCCTATCACATAGGCGATTCCTTCCGCGTCATAGAGGACAACGGCCTGCGCCCTGGGTCCTTCCATAGATGTTTCTTCAACCCATTCCCCTGTCAGAGCTGCGCTAACAGGGGTCGCTATGAAGCTCAACGATGCGAATGCTAGCATGAACGCAAGTACCCCCGCAAGGACAGCAGTGTCACTGACTTTCTTACTTCTCATCTTCTCACCTTGTCATACTCGGCAGCGATAGAGCATCTGCCCCCAACGGCTCCGAGCATGTCGGAAGGATTTGCAAACAGCGTTATATAGCGTCTATCCCTGCCAGGTAAGGCCACCGGTTGGCTCCGCCTGTCAGAAAAGGCCAGGGGCGGGAATGTAAAGGGTTTGACTCCGGTACGATAATCATCTTGATTCTCTCAACCTTCAGACATACTGGCTCGGCAGTGGTTCAAATCCCGGCAATGTTGACCTGGGAGTCAACCGCTTCGGGCCATTCATATAGCGCGGTTTCGGATACTCTTCTGGTGGTCGAATGGAGCTCATGAGACTGTCATTGGCCATTGCCATTGCGGCATTCCTACCATTTCCCATGATCTCTTGCGTAGCCGCTGATGGAATGATGATGGTCTACACGCATGATCCCTACGAGGATTGGGATCTTTCTGTCGAAGAAACCCAGTACGGCATGATCAACCATGTGAACGGCGAGGAACGGTTCATATTAGCGATCAGAGTCAACAGCAAAACCCTGGAGGAAGCAGCTGGGGCTGTGTGGATGTTCGCCGTACCGGCTCAGCCTGAGAGCGTGAATATCAACCTTATGCCCACAATATCCGAACTCAATGGAGAGAAGGTCAGCGACCTTGCAAAAGAAGAACTTTGCTCGAATCTGATACTGGGGTACGGTACGCAGCTCTACCCAGTGCTGATGGTTCCATTATTGGGAAACAGCAATTCGCCTGTAACACTCTCTGACGGTAGCAGGTTTGCAGGGTTCGGAGACTCGAGCGCGGACTTCGTCGAGGTTGCGAAGCACGTGGAAGCTCAGGGACTCACGATGGAGGTGGTCTCGACAGAATACGCTGAGGCCCTAGATTCGTATCTCCAGGATCGGAACATGCGCCTTGGTAACGCCTCTTACTCGCTGGTTGAGGAATACATAGGGCAGGACTATTGCTTCGTCATATCATGGATCTCAGATGCTGATGAGTTCTTGGCCGAGGCTAATATACAATATGACCGTTCAACCGGATCCTCGTATTTCGAGATCGGGTTGTTCACGAGGTTCCCGACAGATCGGATATTCTATCCCCTCAGACTGACGAGCATATATGGAGAGACCATTGTTCCGATGCTGCTCCAAGTACTGGGATATGTAGAGCCAGACGAGGCAGGGCTTTCCACTGGCAGGCTTGACGCTAAGGTGGAACATAAAGTGGACAGCTCGTATTATGTATCACCGGACCAAAGTGAGTTCTTCGAAGGCATGGGCTTTGCCATTGATCCGTACGGAGAGCGGCTGAGGGATGTGGAGTACACGGACATAGTGATTACTGTGCCTTCAAATCAACTCGAAGCAGAT
>CP070748.1:410187-421284 GCA_020348345.1 Methanobacteriota archaeon
CCCGAGGCCGATCAACGGAACCACCGCTATGCTGAGGCCGAAGCTCAGAGCGACGCGTTCGATGGTGTCTATCTGCTCGTTCTCGGGGAATAGCGCAGCGGTCGCGGCATAGCCCGGGAGGAAGAGAATGAAGACCAGGCCGAGAATCTGACGGGCGATGCTGTCCGGGACGAATGCTATGAGCAAGATGAGGACAAGGGCAAGAATCACGCAGACGAGGAGGTCATACGGCGTCTCTCTGACCTCGATATGGATCCTCCACGGACGCCTCTTATCGGATTCCATTTCTTTCTTCCCCATCGGGTTCTTCATGCGAGAAGCGCCTAGCGATATAAGAAAGCTGTCTGGTCGTGAAGGAAGTAAGGAGCAAGCCTAATAAGGCCCTGCTTTCCATGATGTTCTGCGGAAGCGACTGCGATGACCGAGAACGAGCATTCAGAGAACACGCGGGAAGCTGAGATACGCGAAGCGGTTAGGGATAGATACAAGCGATTGGCACAGAAGGAGACGCCTTGCTGCTCGTCGCCGGAGGAAGCGACGTGTGGCTGCGGAGGAATATATCCGTCGGCGGAGGTTCTATCTCTGCCTGCGGAAGCCGTGGCGGTGAGCGCGGGCTGTGGAAACCCCGCTGCCATCGCTGAGCTGAAGGAAGGCATGATTGTCGTCGATCTGGGCAGCGGCGGTGGGATCGATGCCTTCCTCGCCTCGAAGCGCGTTGGCTCCGCAGGAAAGGTCTTTGGAATAGACGCAACCCCAGAGATGATCGCACGCGCCAGGAAGACCGCCAAGGAGAACGGGTTTGATAACGTCGAGTTTCGCCTTGGCGAGATCGAGCACATTCCTCTCGAGTCAAACGTCGCTGATGTCGTCATCAGCAACTGCGTCATCAACCTCTCCCCGGACAAGCCCCGGGTTTTCAAGGAGGCGTTCAGAGTGTTGAAGCCCGGCGGGAAGCTCGCAGTCTCGGACATATTGCTCATGAAAGAACTGCCATCGACAATCAAAGAGGATGTGGCAGCATGGTCTGCCTGTGTTTCCGGCGCGATGTTGGAGGAGGACTACTTGCAGGCTATCAGAAGTGCAGGATTCGTCTCCGAGAAGGTTGTTGACAGGCAAGTCTACTCTGAGGAACAGCTCCGATCTCACATATCTGCTGATTCGTTCACGGGCGATCTGGGAGCGCTCGTTGCGAGCTGCAGAGTGTCCGCCTTCAAGCCCGGTGCATGAGAGCCTTTCCGGCTTCCTTGACGGTCTTCGTGATCTCCTGATCGACATCCCTATCGAGCGGGGTGACTTCGTGCTCTTTCAGTATCTTCTTCACTGCCTCCTTGGCAGCCACATGCAAGGGCTTGAACCCTTCAGTCCTGACCCTCTCGCTCGTGCGCTTGTCGAACAGCGGTGAGATCCTCATCTCGCCTTGTTTGAGATACTTCATGGTGTGCATCTGCGCCAGGAAGTTGCCCATGGGACCGACGTTGTCTATTATGTCCAGCGCCATCCGGTCATCGTCGACTTCGATGCCATGGACTATGCGGAATATCGTCTTGTAGATCTCGTCGTCGATGACGAGCATCTCGTAGCTGCCGGCATTGCCCCAAGCGCCGCCGATCCCTGAGAGATTGTCCGCACCTGCAAGCGCAGGCATCAGTGCAGACATCATTCGCTCAAGTCCGATCTGAAGGTCCCAGCCGTTGACGTCGGTCGTCACACCGTACACATCTGCAATCATGTTGTACCTATGAGCGATCTGCACCGTCGCGGCGGACATCAGCGCCATCTCGGGAACGCCCCAAACGTTGTTGCCACTCCTGAGATCCATAACGCTCAACCTGCCGGAGTATTGGATCGGCAGCTTGTCGCTAACGGTTTGCACCAGCATCACGCCGCCCAGCAGCTCAGCGTTCTGCTGCGCGAGTCCGCCTGCAAGGGTGATCGGTGCGGTGCCGCCTGTAATCGGGCATGGTACGAGGTCCACTGGTGCGCCGTACTCCGCACCGCGGAGCATCACATCGGACGCGTGCTCGTCGTAGGTGAGGGGGCTGCTCGGCGAGCCGTAGACGGTGAACAGCGGCTTCTTTCTGAGCTCCTCCTCGCCGCCCGCGACTATTGCCCACATCTTGGCCAATGCATCCACCTCCTCCACCTTGAGGGCGTATCCTGAGGTGCATTTGGAGGTGTTGCGCATGGTCGCTTCCATCGTCTTGATCACGAGAAGCTCAGGAGGCACGTCGGTCGCAACCACGAAGTTGCCCACGGAACTGACCGTCGGGAGCGCGTCCTGTATCTTCGTGGTATCTTCCACGTCCTTCAGCGTGGACTGTCTGGCCTCGCCCGTCTCGAGGTCGAGCATCTGGGGGTTGCCTCCCAGGGGATGAGCGTACTGGTGCTCGCCGTCAAAAACGAGGTTGTTCTCGGGATCACGAGCGTAGTACTTGCCATAGGGCTGAATCCTCTTGATGGCGTCTTCCACCATGCTCCTCGGGAAGGTGAGCACGTTGTTCCTCGTGGGATGTTTCACCGCTCCTGCGCGCAATAGCCGGTCGTGCGCGTCGGGGCTGTCGTATCTGACGCCGGTCTTCTCAAGAATCGTCAATGAGGCTTCGTGGATCGCGTCGACCTGTTCGTCCGTTAGCACGTTCAAAAGTCTCTTGCATTTTGCTCCCTGAATCATGACTGGTCAACCTCTTTCGTCGATGTGGTTTAGGCTGCGAGGAGATATTGAAGCGCTCCTCTCGCCGTGGTGTAGGCGGAACTCGTACTTAAGAATCTTGCAGCAATCGTACCCCACGAGGCAAAAGAATCAGATAATTCCAGGGCCATAGGTGTCGGCGGATGAGTTCCTCCATCAGGGTCCTGGTCGTACGGCCGAGCAGATCATCGTTCATCGAAGAGGACATCGCGCTCCTGAGCAAACATTTCGACGTGCGAACGGTCGATGTGTTCGAGAAGGGGCGGTCGATCGGGAATTCCGCAAAGGTCTTCTTCCGGCTACTGCGTGGGACCCTGTGGGCCGATGTGACTTACTCCTGGTTTGCAGAGATTTACGCCCTATGGGCGGTCAGACTGTCGAGACTCCTCCTGAGGAAATCGATTGTGATCGTGGGAGGCTACGAGGTCGCCCGCATCCCTGAAATCGGCTACGGCAAGCTGATGGATCCGAAGAACGCACGTGATGTGCGACGCACGCTTGACCGTGCGGATGTGATTCTGACCGTCAGCGACGGCTTGAAACGCGATGCCGTTGACAATGCAGGCGCCAAAGGCGACAACTTCCAGACACTTCCAACATGCTATGACTCCGGACGCTTCTCCCCTTCGGGACCGAAGGACGCAATCGTTCTGACTGTCGCGCTATGCGACGAAGCCGCGAGGGTGAAGGTGAAGGGCGTGGACGTCTTCGTCGAGGTGGCCAATCGGATCCCGCACGCGAGATTCGAGGCAATTGGCATCGGGAATGCCGTGAAATCCACGCTTGCCGACTCCGCCATCGAGAACTTGGAGCTTTTCTCGCCCCTGCCGCTCGAAGAGATGATTGAGCACATGCGCAGGGCAAAGGTCTACTGTCAGCTGTCAATGAGAGAAGGGCTCCCAAATGCCCTTTGCGAGGCGATGCTGTGCGAATGCGTGCCTGTTGTGAGCGCCGTCGGGGCTATGCCCGATGTGGTTGGCGATGCAGGGTTTGTCGTGGATAGGGACGATATCGACGGGGTGGCCGAAGCCGTCAGAAAGGCTCTAGTGAAAGATGCCGGGGCGACCGCTCGAAGCAGAATAATGAATCGCTACTCCAGGGCGAAGCGCGAGGAGCGCCTTGTGAATATCATAAAAGGTCTTGTTCAGAAGAAGAGAAGAGGAAATGACTGAAAAAAGCCATCATTTCGAGGCCCTGAGATACTCCCTCACTGTGATTCTCGCGGCCTCCCTTATGGCTTCCTCGCTGCTGTGACTCGGCGTCCATCCCAACTCGGTCATCTTCTTCGTCGACAGCAGCTGCTTAGGCACGTCCCCTGCCCAGCCGCTCTCGCCTCCCGTGTACTTCAGCTGAACATCCTTCAGACCCGTCTCCTCGATGAGCACCTCGACAATGCGCCTGACTGTTATCTGATCCTCCGAGCCCAGATTGAAGTAGTTCAGCTTGTCCTTCGCATTCTCGAACCCAAACATCATGCCGTCGACGCATTCCTCCACCAGGAGGTACGACTTCTTCTGGTTGCCGTCTCCAAGCACTTCCAGCTCCGCAGGATTGCGATTGAGCTTCTCCACGAGGTCGTACAAGATGCCGTGCGTGCTCCGGTCGCCTACTATGTTTGCAAAGCGGTATATCCATCCCTTGACGCCGTACAGCTCAGCATATGCAGACAGGAGCCCCTCGCACGCAAGCTTCGACGCTCCGTACAGTGATATGGGTAGACAGGGGCCGTAATCCTCGGGAGTGGGCAGGACACTCGCTCTGCCGTAGATCGTCGATGTCGACGAGAACACTACGCTATCGATATCGGTCTTTCTCGCGGCCTCAAGGACGTTGTAAGTCGCGAGCGTGTTCTGCTCCAAATCCATACGGGAGGACTCCGTCCCTTTCCTTATGTCTGGGTTTGCGGCCAGGTGCCATACTACTGAGTGCCCGTCCATCTCCTTGAGCAATCTCTCGAAATCGAGGACGTCGGCCTTGATGAACTTGAAATCAGGCTTGCCGAAGTGTTGCGATATGAAGGACTCGCTGCCATTGCTGAGATTATCGTAAACGGCGACAGGCTCTCCATCGGCAACGAGTTTGTCGACCAATGCGCTGCCTATGAACCCGGCTCCTCCTGTTACCATTTGGCTCATGTGTATCACGCAACCCCTTAACGCCCCAGTCATTGGCAATTTGCAGTAAATAGATTCCCTTTGAGAATCATCGGGCCCGTCCGTCCTTTCTTGACACGATAATGTTATTGCTGGGTATCCTGATAATGCCCGCATGACCGTGTCGGTTGTCGTCGGCACCAGGCCAGAGATCATCAAGATGGCTCCGGTCTATTTCGCTCTTAGGAAGGCTCGGCTAAGGCCTGTGCTGCTGCATTCCGGCCAGCATTATGACTACGAGATGTCTCAGAAGTTCTTCGATGAGCTGGGTCTTCCTGAGCCGGACGCATTCCTTGGAATCGGCTCTGGCCGTCCTGGCAAACAGACTGCCGACGCCATCGACAAGTTCGAGCAAGAGTTCGCCAACTCTAGTCCGGACTGCGTGCTCGTTGAGGGCGATACGAACACCGTCCTTGGAGGCGCAATCGCGGCGATGAAGGTCGGCGTTTTGCTTGGCCACGTTGAGGCAGGGCTTAGAAGCTACGACCTGCGGATGCCCGAGGAACTCAATCGCAGACTCGCAGATCATGCGTCGAACTACCTATTTGCCCCGACGCATGATTCCGTTCGAATATTGAAGGGAGAAAATGTCTGGGGCAAGGTATTCAGGACCGGGAATACGGTCATTGACGCAACGATGAGATACATGCCCAAAGCGGAAAGGAAATCGAGCATCATCAATCGGATAGGGGTTGACGAATTCGCGCTGGCTACCTTTCACAGGGCGGAGAACGTAGATGACCCTGCTATTCTAAGGAGTATAGTCGATGTCCTCATGAACTCGCCAGTTCCTATGGTTCTTCCACTTCATCCGAGGACCGACGCCCGTTTGAGAGAAGAGAGCTTGAAGAAGACGGTGGAACAATCCGATAACGTGGTTCTCCTGCCCCCAGTAGGGTATTTCGACATGCTCGCACTCATGAAGAAGTCTGCGTTTATCATAACCGATTCAGGCGGCATCCAGGAGGAGGCTACCTCGCCAGCTGTCAGGAAACGGGTCTTTGTGATGAGAAAGAGCACCGAAAGGCCCGAAGCCGTTAGGGCTGGTTACTGCAAGGTGGTCGGCACGAACTCCGAGCCCGTCCTGAGGGCCTTGCGATTGTACACGAAGAATCCGAAGACGCCCGCTCTGCCGTCACCATACGGAAAGGGTGACGCGGGCGAAAGGATAGCCAGCCTATTAAAGAAGAACATCTGATTGAGCTCAACAGCCAATTCGTGTTGGCGCCTTGAATTCTCCAATAACTTCTGCTCTGTGACAGAAGCCCCGCCCCCTTTGCCGATTGCCGGGTCTGGATTGGCAGCCACTTCTTTTCAGTTCTTGTTCAATGCAGGCATAAGCACCATCATAGAACCGTTCAGCAAGTCATGGAGTCTGCGCCCATGTTCGCCAAACGCCAGCAATTCTCATATAGTGCGTACGTCCTGCCTTCGGTCCGTACGGAGCGGTTCGCCTTGAGCGGTGGCGTAAAGAAATGGTTCATGCTGCAGGTGTGGCGGATTCAGCAGGTAGCCCAACTGCTCGTCCTGACGATGATGGCGATAACGGATGCGATTCTCGTCTACGACTACACAGATGGTCTGAGAGTTGGTGGCGAACCCTTGATTTCCGATCGTGCGCTCGGCGTATTGTTTGTGCTAATCCTAATCGGAGGGGCGATTTGGCTCTTCGCCCTCATATGGGATATGCGCCTGAAGATGTGGCGCGAGCAGATGACCGTCCTCGTCGAGAAGAACCCGTTTACTAAGGAGAAGATGACTCCGAAGGAGATCGCAATGGTCAATATCATCTGGGCGCCTCTTATCGAGCGCCTGGGCAAGGATGATCCTAAGGCGAAGGAGTACGCGAAAGCGTTGAAACATTGGGCGCGGAAGAGCATGAAAGAGGACCCGATTGCGGAGGAGGAAGTGAGGACGATCCTCAAATACGTAGGCGGGCTGGAGCTGGACATCTTCGATGAGAAGGCCGAATGATACGATGATCGTGGCCATTCGGTCAATGAGACTCCGAGAAGCCATCCATCATCTCGATGAACATTCATGATGGAGCTGTCTAGTTGTAATCCAACGATTCACTTCGCTGGTGGGTCTTTGAGCCGCAGATGCTTCCCTTCGCAGGGACTTGACTGCAGTCAATCATTGTCTATAGCGCTTCTCTTAGCAGTTCAGCTATTCTCTTCGAAGCATTGCCCTCTCCATAGAACTTCATCGGGTCGACACGTTCAAGTTTATGCTGCAGAAACTCCTCAACTGCTTCGTGGATCCTCTCCGGGTCCGAGCCGGTGAGCCTGCTCCACCCCGTTTCGACAGTCTCGCACCATTCTGTAGTGGTTCGAATGGTGACTGTAGGCGTGCCGAGAATGAACGCCTCCTTCTGCAATCCCCCGCTGTCTGTCAGGACCACTTTTGCCTCATTGGCCAGCTTGAGGCTCGTCAAGTAGCCAACAGGCTTCACAACATTAACTCCCGGCGCATCTGAGAGGTCTTTCAAGAGGTTCAGCTTTTCGAGGCTTTTGCGCGTGTGGGGGTGCAAAGGGATCAAAACGTCGAAGCCATGTCTGTCGCGGAACTTGGACAATGCTCTGACCACGTTTCGCAGGTTCTCCGGCCTGTCCACATTCTCCGTTCTGTGGATTGTTGCATATGCGAAGTCCTCAATCGGTGGGCTGATAGGGAACTCTGCCCTTCCGATATGCGGCTTCAGCATCTGGACGTTGTCCGCCGTGACGTCACCGGTCTGATGCACTTTGTCCTGGGAAACGCCTTCGTGGATTAGATTCTCATAGCCAATGATAGTAGGTGCGAAAAGCATCTCGGACAGATGGTCGACAAGCACCCTGTTGATCTCCTCGGGCATGGATCTATCCCAGCTTCTCAATCCGGCCTCGACATGTCCAACCCTGATTCCCATCTTGGCCGCCGCCAGTCCTCCAGCCAATGCGCTGTTAGTGTCTCCAGGAATCGCCACAAGATCGGCATCTTCCAGAGCAGTCTCAAGCTTCGCCATTATGGCGGCGGTCATGCTCAGATGCGAGCCCCCACAAACTCCCAGGTGTGTCTCCGGGGTCGGGATATTCAGCTCGTCGAAGAATATCTGATTCATTTCGAAATCATAATGCTGTCCCGTATGTATGATGGAAAAATCGACCCCTTCTCGGTCGAGCGCTCCTGCCAAAGACGTCAATTTGATGATTTGAGGCCTTGTTCCTATTATGATCTTGACATTCCTAGCCAATGCTATCCCTCAGCAGAAGGTGGCCGAACTCAATCAAAGTCCACGCGTTTCAGGTAGCAGAATAAGACCTTCATTATACCTTCGTCCATCCAGATTACGTCGCTCAAATTCCGAACTGACATGGACGTGCGGTCGAAATCATCGTTGCTCTCTCTTCTAAGCTATCGCAGCCTCTCTCAACACTCGGAAGAACTTGATTATCCACGCTTCTTCGCTGAAGTGTTCAAGCACGTAAGATCTTCCCTCGATGTTCGGGGTCCAGTTCTCGACAGTGTTCAGAGTCCTTGTTTCAGCGTTCTCATCAAGAACGGAGATCCTGGTAGTGAACGGGAACGGGTAGGTCCAGACGACTGACAAGCCATGCGAAAGGGCTTCCAACACGCTCAGCGACAGCCCGTCATGCTCAATGGGTCTCAGAAGACATTTGGACTTTTCATAATAGGCCGCCATCTCTTGTCGGTCCACCTCTGGCAGAAGAGTGACGTTTTCCAGAGCTCCGATTGACGGCTTATTTTGCATTTCAGTCAAACCCGGCATGATGACCAGAAACTTCCTGTCTGGATTCTTCTCTGCTAGCGCGTGTACAAAGCGCCCACCATAGAAGTCGAATCTGGAATAGGGCGCGTAGCTGATGAAATCGAATTCCTTCTCGAAAGACACATCTGCCTGATTGCAGTTTCGAGGGATGGTAGTAAGCATCATTTCTTCCGCTTTGATGCCTATCGATTGAAGCTCATCCACAAGCCACGGTGCTCCAGCGAGATTGGTAAGATTCCCAAGCCCTCGCCTGCAATTGTTGAGGTTTCTTGTTGCTAATGAGGCGAGCCAAGTCTTAGTCATGTCCCTTTTAGACAGGCCAATCATCGACGATACGTCTGATCCAATCCAATGTATTATCATGTGGGGTCGTTTCTGAATCCAGAGACGAAGCTCCTTCCTTATTGACGGGCCGGGTCCATAGATCCAATACAGAACATCAACGTGATTCATAGAGCAGAGGCTACTCTCGTCAACAATGCTCACATCCAATTCATCTATCGTCTTGAGGGTTCTCGCGATTGTTCTGGTATGGTATTGAATTCCTCCTAAGGCGATGCTTATGCGCTGTTCGCTTGCCATAGCTGTAGCCTCTACTGTTGCATGCAATAATCAGCGGCGTCAAAACCGCTTTTAATTGCTTGTTCCATGGACATGTAACTCCAGAGACCGTATCTGCCACACGGGATCACATCCTTCCTCCTGCATTCCTCGATCACTGGTTCCAGAGTCATGTTCCTCATTCTGTCGAAGACAACGTACGATGGATCAATGTCGATAGTCGCGAGGTGTTTGAGATGTTCGATTGGCAGCCATGCACAGTCTCGCATCTCCTCCAATATGTCGTCGAATAAAGGCAGCTCTTCGCATTCGTCCGAGAGAACGGCGCATTCGAGCCAAAGTACATCCATCCCAGGTTTTGATATGTTTGGCGAAAACATGGAGAAATTACCAATCCTGTATAATCTCTTGGTCTCATCTGGGATGTAGATCCAGGAGTACTTGGGCGCCTTCGAACTTGGCACTACAACAATGAACCCCCTTGTGATCGTATTGCTGAGCCTTCCCTTCTTGCATGGAATTCGAGCTATTCGCATGAAATCCTTGAGCGGGATCGTGGAGACGAGATAATCATAATGATATTCTTCGTCGCGGCATTTGACCAGTTTCCTATCCATGTCAATATCGGTAACCTCCTTCCCCAATCGTATGAGGCTTTTGATCTTCTTGCCGATCCCTTCAGACAAATGCTGAATCCCTCCTTCTCTTGGATAGTAGAACTCTGCGTTGTAGCCTGTATCATCGTGGTCCTTGACGGTGAAGGCTCCTCGTAGTATCTCCTGAAGATCTGGTTTAGGGAGAACAAGGTCCATCCAATCCGTTGAGAGATCGTCGGGATCAATGCACCATAGCTTGCGATTGTACGGTCTCATAAAGACTTCGGTTATAGATCGGCCAAATGCAGAATACGAGTAGTCCAAGAAAGACGGGCTCACACACTGTTCGGTCGAATCACGGCTTCTTCTTCCCTCGGAGTACGTAGCTTCGAGGAAGTCAATAACGCACTTATCCCGAAGGCCGCGCGTCAGATGTCCGAGATTGTATTGGAAAGGGTATGGGACTATACGATCTTCAATAAGGATGCCCGCCTTCCTCCGCACCTTGACGAGCTCATCTTTCATTTCCAGGTCTTCCGTGATGAATCGCTCCACCATGCTATCTCCAAGGTGCAGAGCGTGCCCCGTCAGGTCGAATGAATAACCATCTACAGTCACCGTGCTGGCAGTACCACCCACATGCGAATTCTTCTCGATGACTATGACCTCGTCATGTCCGTGATGATGCTTGAGGCGGTATGCTGCGGATAATCCCGCAAGGCCTGCTCCAAGGACGATGACGCGCCCTGCATGTCCTCCCAATGCGTTTTCCTCATCATGAGAATGGGCGACCATATTTCATAGTTTCTCCAATTCGAGGCCAACTGAAGTTCGAACAACCTGCATTAGACGAGTATTTCGCATCAATCTGTTGTAGGTGACTTGGACTCATCTCGTTCTTCTGATGCATCATCTGCCAATCTCATCGAGAGAAATCCTGTTCTACAACCTCTGAATACCACTATCGAGAGCTGATCTCGGTGAGCAGATCGCTGAATTTCCTTGCCATTTCGACATGTGAGTATTTGCTGATCTCTTCTTCATTCCCCTTGTACGAGACTTCGTTCATGCTTCCGTATTCCCTGTAGGCTTCGGAGATTACCGACTCAACTTCGGCAAGATATGATACGTGTATGCCCGCTCCAGTTGACCGAAGCAGGTTGTCAAGAACACTTTCCGAGGGCCCTATGGAAATGATCGGTCTTCGCGCTGCCATGTAGTCAAACAGCTTGCCCGTCATCACACCCTTCTCCTCGGGGTTGTCCCATGTCAGCAAGAGCAGAATGTGGGATCTTCTCTGTATCTCCATCGCCTCACTTCTGGTAA
>CP070748.1:421384-570566 GCA_020348345.1 Methanobacteriota archaeon
AGCGAGATTCTCCCCTTGAATTCCAGCCTCCTGCTGCTTCTTGATGAATTTTATTACTGCGATGCTGCCCCTTTTCACATTCTCCAGCTCATCCTCCAGGTCGGTCGCTCTGCGACGCTCCGCTTCCAGTTGCGAGGTGGCTTCTGCAATTTCCTCGACGAGAGCCTTGGCGTCGAACTCGCCTGCATCGATCTGTCTTGCTTTCTCAATCAACAAATCACGAAGCTTCGATACCTCCGCTTCGCGCTCGAGCAGCTCCTTCTTGGAGACGCGTCTCTCAGGCCTTGTCATGTCGATGGAATCCTCGAGCCAGCTGTCGATCGACTCCTCCTCCCCCGCAAGCCAGCGGGCAATCGTCGGATCGGGTTGGATTTCAGGCTCTGCGGCCACCGCCGCCTCTGTCTGATGAGCCTCGGGGCGGTCCTCTCCTGCCAACCACGCCGATAGACCCTCCTCTTCACCAGAAAGCCAATCAGCAAGATTCTGGTCCTCCATGGCAGGCACCTCCTTTGACATCCCGCGTGCGTTAGCTATCATTTTCTGCGCGAGCGCCTGGCCTATGCCTTTCACATTGGCCAGCTGTTCGACACCGGCTTCTCGGATGTCCTTCAGATTTCTGAAGCCGGCCTCGTGGAGAAGTTCTGCCTTGGCTCTCTTGATGCCCGGCAGCGACATCAGCTCATCGAGAGCATGGCTTTCACCGACTTCCTGTTCCTCGTCGCTGTGTTGGGGCGTCTCCGTGCTTGAATCAGAGCTGAGCTGCTCGCCACATTTCGGGCATTCCTCCGAACCAGCAGGAGACTCGTGCTCGCATGTCGGGCAGATGACGGATTCTTTCTGAGTCTTCTTAGTCATCAGGGATCTCCCTTGCTATGGCCTATCATGACAGTCACAGTGGGTCAGGTGCGCTTCATCTTTCGTCTGCTTTGGATGATGCTGTATTCACGCTCAGCCGCATGAGCGCGTCCTTCCGTAATGGGCCTGAGTGTTCTTAATAGCCCGGTCGAGATATTTATAGTTACTCGGTCCAGTGTTAGGTTCAGTAACGTCGAGGAAGCGGATTCGGCAAGGCAATGCTCACCAAAAGAAAATATAACCATTCGCCTCCATCTTGCTCTTCGATCATGGGTGACGATTCTGAGAACGCGAAGGAGGAGCGAATAGGCGTATTCGTATGTCACTGTGGTACGAACATAGCCGGGACTGTCGACACCAAGGCAGTGACTGAAAGCGCTCTGGACTTGCCCGGTGTCGTCGTCAGCAGAGACAACATGTACACCTGCTCCGAACCAGGGCAGAACCAAATCGTAGAGGAGATCAGAAGGCACAAGCTCACCAAGGTTGTCATCGCGTCGTGCTCCCCGAAGATGCACGAGCGAACCTTCCGCAGGACGCTCGAAAGCGCCGGGCTCAATCCCTATGTCCTGGAAGTAGTCAACCTGAGGGAACAATGCTCATGGGTTCACAAGGACAAGGCGGCCGCGACCGCAAAGGCAAAGGCGCTGATCAGAGGCGGCGTCCAGAGGGCGCTGAATTTGGAGCCGCTGCGCCCCGAGGAGATCACACTCTCAAAGGACGTCCTCGTCATCGGGGGAGGGATTGCTGGAATATCCGCCTCCTTGCAGCTTGCCAACTCCGGGTATAAAGTGTTCCTCGTCGAAAGGGAGGCCAGCATCGGCGGGAGGATGGCGCAGCTAAGCAAAACCTTCCCGACACTGGATTGCGCGCCCTGCATATTGAGCCCGAGGATGGTGGAGGCCGGAGCTCATCCGAGAATAGAGCTCCTCACCAGAAGCGAAGTCACGCGTATGGAAGGCACTCCAGGCAACTATGAGGTAGGCATCCGAGTGTCCCCGAGGGGGGTGGATCCGAGCAAGTGCACTGGATGCGCGAAATGCGAGAAAGTCTGCAAGGCGTCGGTGCCTAGCGAATTCGAGGAGGGCCTTTACGAACGAAAGGCGATATTCAAGCCGTTTCCCCAGGCGGTTCCATCCTCCTATGTGATCGACTTTGAGAATTGCGACGACTGCGGTCGGTGCGAGAAGGTCTGCACAGCAAAGGCAATCAACTTCGAGGAGAAGGAGAAGATCATGAAGATCAAGGTTGGCGCCGTGATCGTCGCGACGGGCTTCGATGTTTTCGACGTTGCCGCCCTTCACGAATATGACATCTCCCTACCGGACGTCATCACCGCGACGCAGATGGAGCGGTTGATGATAAACGAGTGCGGAGCGGGGATGGTGCTGAAACGTCGTGCGGACGGCAACAGGGTCAAGAAGGTCGCCTTCGTGCTGTGCGCTGGCTCCAGAACCAGGAAGGTCGGGGTGCCATATTGCAGCAAGATCTGCTGCAATTACGCGATCAAGCAGGCCGTGATTCTTCGCAAGACCTTCCCGTACATGCAGGTCTACATATACTATGTAGATGTGCGCAGCGCCGGTCGAGGTTTTGAGGAATTCTATATGAGGGCCCAGGACGAGTTCGGCGTGCGATTCATAAACGGGAAGGCGGCATCCATTCAACCAGGAGGGGCTGGCATCCTTCTCAGGGCAGAAGATATCGGCCTGGGAGAGATCATAGAGAACGAGTACGATCTCGTCGTGCTGTGCGCTGCCATGGTTCCTCCCCGTGGAACCGAAGCGCTGGGCAAGATACTCAAGGTGCCTCTTGGCGAAGACGGCTTCGTATCGGAGAAGCATCCGAAACTCGATCCCGTCTCTACCCACAGGACTGGCATATTCGCGGCTGGTGCCATCATCGGTCCCAAGGATGTTAGGGACAGCGTTGTTGACGGTCGAAGCACAGCGTCGCATGCGATGGAGTTCCTTGGGACCGGCGCGATGCTGATAGACCCTGTCAAGGCGCAGGTCATCGACGGCTCGAAATGTATCAAGTGCATGGCGTGCGAGGCAGTCTGCCCAGTGAACGCCGTCTCCGTGAACGAGATGCCCTCCGTCGATCAGATAGCCTGTATCGGTTGCGGCGCATGTGTATCTGAATGCCCAACAGACGTGTTCGATCTAGCGCACTACACTGACAAGCAGCTGAGAGCCGAAGTCGAAGGCATCCTCGGCGAGGATTCGGACGAGATAAGGACGATAGGGTTCTTTGGCGATATCCTGGCATATGTGGCCGCCGATTCCGCAGGCACCGCGAGAATGCAGTATCCCCCGGGTATACACATCATACGGGTACCCTCCGCGGCACGTGTGGGCAGAAGAGAGATACTCCACGCTTTCGCCTCCGGCGCCGATGGCGTGGTGCTTTCGGACGAGGAAGGCGGTGAGGCTGCCCACGTAGTCGAGAAGAGGCTGGAAGTGCTTGGGGAGGAACTTGATGCCCTTGGTATCGGACGTGTGCGCGTGGCATTCATTCCCATGCTCCTTCCGATATACAAGGTCCTCCCGAAAATGATAGAGGCCTTTGAGAAGAAGGTGAAGGCCGTCGGCAAGCTGAGTCCCGATGCGAGAGCGAACGCCCTCAGAGCGATGGATGAGGAGGCCGATCCTGTGTTCGGCCGGTCATGATGCCAACGCGCGCGACAGTAGCACGCGTCCGCCCGCACACGTGCTGGCGCGTGTGGCTCAGTCCTGTGTAAACATATTTATACGGATATGTCGCATTTGAAGACGTATCGTGCGCCTGGCTCAGGAATGTGGTATGCGATGCAGAAGAGAGTTCTAGTTAAGATCAAGAAAGACCACACAGAACTGAGCCTGCGTGAGGTTCTTGAAAAGATACAGGAACTTCAGGCTCAGCATCCGGACGAGGATGTCTTCTTCGATGGCGATGAGTATGCCATATGCGTGCGTCCAAGAAAGGCATCGCCATAGTTCTGATGAATCAACACGGTTTGCGTACCAGGAATGACAGGGAGTTGCTGCTGATGCCTGGGAGAGCGACAATAGGTCTCTACAATACATACGACGCTGTGAGGTTTCACGAGGCGCATCGTAGGGCGATTGCCCGCGCAGCTCCCCTTGCCCTGGCCTTCGACTGCAACCTGGCAACCTTCGGATTCCCATTCGATGATGGTCTTTCCACCCCTGGCGATATATCTCGATGGGTCGCTTCAACAACAACCATCGGAGAGGGCGGCAGATACTTCATCGAGCTGGCAGACAAAGGTCGAAGTTCACATTTTGATTTTCCGAAGAAGGGATTCCCGCCCCAGCTGGGGCTACCAGCTGCAACGACCCGAAAGCCGGATGTTGTCAAGCGGATTACCGTCAAAGAGACCAGGGATCTACTGTCATCAGGCCAGTCAATCCTCCTCGTTTTCGGCCTCGGACCGCACGGGCTCCCCAGGCGAATACTCCAGATATGCGCACGTCATCTGGACATAACTGGTCGAGGAATGTCGCTAGAGACATGTACGGCCATGGGCGCGGTCGTCGGCGCTGTTCTGGGTAATGAGCGCGACTAATCGATGTTTGCCTCAGTATCTGTCGAATTCGATGTCTTTGGAAGGCACGGTTACCTGGCCGCCTTCGATTGCATGCCCAATCACCTTGGCGCCGTTGCCCAACCGGCCGACGATCCCACTAGCATCATCTTCTGGCGCAACGATAGAGAAACCCATCCCCATGTTGAAGGTCTGATACATCTCCTTGTCCAAGACGCCGCCCAGGTCCTGGAGAACATCAAATATGGGGCTGGGGGGCATCGGTTCGTCTATCTCGAACCCTATCCCTTTCTTCAGACGCAAGAGGTTTCTCAGTCCTCCACCAGTGATGTTCGCCATACCTGTGATTCTGAAATCGCCCAGGAGTTCGAGCACCTGTCTGACGTAGATCTCCGTCGGTTCCAGCAACTCAATACCGATCTCCCGAGGGAGCCCTCCGACCTTGTCTTTCATCGCGAGCTCGTTGGCTTCGATTATCTTCCTCGCCAGCGTGAGCCCGTTGGAATGAATGCCCGTGCTTGCCAAGCCTATCAGCGAATCGCCTGGGCGAACATCCTCTCCAGACACGATCCTCTCCTTCTTAACCGCGCCCAGGCACGTGCCTGCGAGGTCAAAACCGTTGACGATCTCCGGCAGAACGGCTACTTCACCACCAACGATAGTCACGTTGGCCTTGCGTGCGCCGGTCTCGAGCCCTTCACCAACCTGTGAGGTTAACTCCGAATTCGGCCGGTCAATCGCGATGTAGTCCACAAATGCAACGGGCTCTGCCCCGACGCAGATCGTATCGTTCACATTCATCGCTATACAGTCTACACCAATGGTATCCCACTTCCTCATCTCATTGGCCACAATCAGTTTGGTGCCAACGCCATCGGTGCAGAGCGTGAGCGCCATGTCTCCGAAGTCTATGAGACCAGTGAAATGCTCCCCTATCTCCAGAGGCGCTCCGAGCCCCTTCCTCCGGAACGCAAGATGCTCTACGAGAGCAGCTATGCTGTCAGACTTCTTGTCAATGTCCACCCCGGCTTTCGCATAGGTCATCTCGTTTGGCATATCGCACCTCCCAGAATGCAGTTGGCCGATGGTCTCGGCAGCCCTTTACCTTTTGCGTTCGCGCATTCGCGCGAAACAACTATATCTGCATGCGCGCGCATGTGTGCGCCGTGACAAAGCGCTGGCGCGCGTCGAGGCGCAAGGACAAGTACTACCGCAGGGCTAAGGAGGAAGACTACAGAAGCAGGGCGGCGTACAAACTGAAGCAGCTGGACTGGAAGTACGACATCATGAGCCCCGGCGATACAGTCGTCGACCTAGGCGCATCGCCCGGTGGATGGTCTCAGGTAGCTCTGGAGCAGGTCGGTGACCAGGGCAGAGTCTTCGCCCTCGATATAGACCGACTCCCTTCTTTGGAAGGAGTGACCTTCATACGAGGCGATGTTCGCAGGAAGGAAGTGATCGCCAAGCTTCAGGACCAGCTTCCGGATGGTGCCGACGTCGTCCTTTCGGATATGTCACCTAACATCAGCGGCAACTACTCCTACGACCATGCTCGTTCGATCGACCTCTGCGAGTGTGCGCTCGAATTCGCGTCGAAGATACTGAGGGATGGCGGGCACATCGTGGTGAAGATGTTCTATGGCGACATGAGCGGAGGCTTCATCTCGTCTGCCAGGCGCCGATTCCAAGAGGTGCACGTGACTCATCCCGAGGCTAGCCGCCCAACCAGCTCCGAAGTGTATGTTGTCGGTCTCGGTTTCAGGGGCAGGCGCTAATCCCAGAATCGCTTGGTTCGGGCGTAATTCACTTCTGCCTCCAGTATGTCCTTTAGGAATTCGTACTCCTCGATATGGTATCTCGCCAGAATACGTCCTGCAGTGTCTGGGCCAACTCCCCTGCCCACAAGCGCCATAACCGCTTTTCGCCCGTGTGCCATGACGAGATTGGCATTCTTATAGATCTTCTTAAGAGCCTTCGTCTCATCCTCGGCGGCGGCTCCCTTGCGGAGTATTGAGAGTTCCTTCTTGGCGTACGGCCTTATTGCTGCTATCACCACTCCCCCGCATTTGGCGCACTTGATGCGCTCCGGCAGGCTCTCAACTCTCCCTCTCTTCTGCGTTCTGCAGTTCATGCATACGAGGATTATGTCCTCCGACATGAGTCGCGTCTTGAGGGCTGATAGTATCGTCTTGTCCGCCCTTCGAGGCTGCATCAGCGCCTGCCTATTGCCGATCGCCTCGTTGCCTATCGGTGATATCGGCCCCGTCTCGACCTCAATCGCCCCTTCCTGAATCCTTTGAAGCACGTTCGCAGCCGTTCCCACATCCATGTTCTCCCAGAGAGTCTTGGCGATTGCCTCCTCGAAGATGGGTGTGTGCTCGAAAACGTCGATCAGGCGGGACACGTTCAGCATCTTGTAGTCAGCATCCTTTCGAACAGCGCCGAACTTCTTTGCGACGTGGATGAACTGCCAGCGCAGATATGATGAGTTTCTCAGCACGAGCCTCATCAGGTGATTGAGCGTTTCAGGCTCGGTTTCCCTCAGCACTCTGAGAACGTCATTCGCCTTGAGGTTGCGCGGGGTCTCGAGCACGATGTGATATGGCTCTGCCTGAACTCCGATGCTCTCGCCGAAGCGTGCCGTCAGCAACGATGCGATCAGTTTGGCCAGCGTCTCATTGACCTTCGATCCGAAACAGCAGTTGATTACCATAACGCCGTCGCCCTGCTCGATCGTTAATCGCTTGTCTGTGGGTAGATGGAACGTCTCCTGGGCCTCGATCCAGCGTCTGACATCTTCCTTAGCGTGTTCATCGGCCGGGTAGATATCGAACGCACCTAGTCTGCGCATGGCGCCGACTTCCTGTGCTATCTCATATGGAACTGGAATCTCCTCCCCGACCCAAGAAGGCGTGGCTCCTATCTCCATGATCTCCTCAACCAGCACCTCTTCCTCCGCCACTTCCACTACGCGCCAGGTCCTGCCACGGGCCACGAAGGTTGCATACGGTTCTGCGTAGGAGGCAACGAAGCTCTCATCCAGCGTTCCGATGACGCCTCGTGACGATACCTCTCGGATCAGGTAGGTCCTCTCATCGGGTATCATTGATATGTTGTCGTAGAAGTACTTCCTTCCGGAGGTCTTCCTTCTGAAGGAATCATCGTCGTTCCATATCATGTGCAGATCCGACAGCAGCCTGAGAACCTCCTCGAAGTCAGCCCTCAGAAGCCTTCGAAAAGGATATGCTCTGGTGACGATCTCGAACGCCCAGTCCTTGTCGACTCTGGGCTGCGAGAGGGTCATGGCAATAAGCTGATTCGCAAGCACCCCCAGAGGATTCTCACGAATGGTGAAAGTTTCCAGCTCTTCGATTGTCGCTTTCCTGGAAATCACAAGGCTCTCCGCCGTCTCCATCGGACTCGTGTTCACGATCGTTCCGTACGAGGTCGCATCATGCCTGTGTCCGGAACGTCCAACTCTCTGAATCAGCCGAGTTACCTGTCTCGGTGAGTTGAACTGTATGGTGAAGTCTGCGGATCCCACATCTATTCCCAGCTCCAGGGATGAAGTGCAGATCAGAGCCTTCAGCTTCTGGGATTTGAAATCGTCCTCCATCTGGATTCTGACCGTCTTCGATAGCGACCCATGGTGGACACCCACACTGAGATTCTCGTCCCAGAGATGGTATCTGACTCCGAGCGCTTCCGCCGAATCCCTGGTGTTCACGAAGAAGAGAGTGGAACGATGCGTCTCTACAAGATCTCTGCATCTCTTCATGCATGCCAGGTGCTTCGCGTCAGTCTGCAGTCGCTCCGCCAGCTTCTGATCCACCTTATCAGCGGGGGGACTCTCGACATTGATATTCATGTCCTTCACCGCCGACACCTTCAATGTGACTACCTTCCTCCCTCTTCCAGCCAGATAACCGGAGATCTCCTCGATAGAGCCGACGGTGGCCGAAAGGCCGATTCTCTGATATTCTCCTGCTGTGTCAGCCAGCCTTTCCAACGCCACAGATAGCTGAGCACCTCGCTCGTCCTCGGCGAGCTCGTGTATTTCATCAATGACGACGTGCCTGACGCTCTTCATGTGCTTTCTCAGATTCTTGCCTGTGAACATGATCTGGAGCGTTTCTGGTGTGGTGATGATGATGTCCGGTGGATTCTTCGATTGCGCTGTCCGTTCGGATTGGGGGGTGTCTCCGTGCCTTACCGCGATCCTCAATCCCAGTGCATCGCAAAACTCGCGAAGTCTGTGAAGGAGATCTCTATTGAGCGCTCGGAGCGGAGTCACATAGACGCATCTGATTCCCTCAGACTTGCCTTCGCTCAACTTCTGGAGTATCGGAAGCATGGCCGCTTCCGTCTTTCCTATTCCCGTCGGAGCCACGAGAAGAACATGCTCGCCGGAGAGAATCGTCGGTATCGCTATGCGTTGAGGTTCGGTGGCGTCAGATATGCCCCTCTCTGCCAGGCATCGCTGCAATCGACCGTCCAAGCTCCCGAATTCGTTCATCTGTTCAACAAATGCAGAAGGAGGGCTGTATTAATCATTTGGCCCTTCAGGACGCCGAACAAGTGCGCACGGTACATTCCCGCGCAACACGCAATACCACAGATCTCGCTCAAGTGCAGACAGCGCTTCAATGTGGCGGTGGGCAAGGAGCGCTATGATTGATATGGTCAGTGGAGTTCGCTCGCGCATGACCGTGCGTGGAAGAGAAATCGAGAGGGGGGTTTGAGCTTCCATTACAGACAGCTCTTCGAGACAGGGCGCCTTCACTAGGTCGAACCAGCGTTTGGAGTCGTCCCCAAATCCGCTCGCGGTCCTCAGAATCAGCCTTGCCTCCAGCATTAGCGGAGGTCGCCTCAGAAACCAATGATGCTGGGATTGCTTTTTAGACTCGACCGCGATTCGCTATCGGATAAGATGGCTACGATCAAGGCCGTAAGAGGACGGGAGATCATCGACTCACGAGGCAATCCTACGGTTGAGGTGGACATCGTGCTTGATGATGGCCACATCGGCCGTGCAGCTATTCCGTCCGGCGCGTCAACGGGTACGAAGGAGGCTCTGGAACTCAGGGACGCGGACCCTGACCGCTATATCGGGAAAGGAGTCCAGACTGCAATACGCAACGTCAACGAGATAATCTCGCCCAGGTTGATTGGGCGAGATCCTACGCGCCAGAGGGAGGTCGATATGCTCATGTTGGAGCTGGACGGTACAGACAACAAGGCTCGCCTTGGAGCGAATGCCATTCTGGGCGTGTCGCTCGCTCTGGCGCACGCGGGCGCTCTGAGCGTCGGACAGCCCCTCTACCGATACCTCGGCGGCGCCGATGCGAAGTCAATGCCAGTTCCCATGATGAACATACTCAATGGCGGGGCACATGCTGATAATAACCTCGACTTCCAGGAGTTCATGTTCGTCCCGCTTGGCCTTTCTTTCAGCGAGTCTCTGAGGAAGAGCGTCGAGGTCTTCCATACGCTGAAATCCAACCTGAAAGCGAAGGGGCTTGGTACTGCGGTGGGAGACGAGGGCGGTTTCGCTCCCAAGCTGGCATCTCATAGCGAGGCATTGGAGCTCATTGTCCTTTCCGCGGAGGAGATCGGCTTGAAGCAGAGAACCGATTTTCTGCTTGCGATGGATGCTGCTGCAAGCGAGTTCCACGAGGGGCAGAGTTATGAGCTTCGAAGGAGCGGCGGCGGCAGTCTATCAAGCGGTCAGATGATAGATATGTACACCGACCTCTGCCACGACTATCCCGTCATATCGATTGAGGATCCTCTTTCCGAGTCAGACTGGGATGGTTGGGCCGAGCTCACCAAGCGATTGGGACCTGATGTTCAGCTCGTAGGAGATGACATATTCGTTACCAACAAGACGATTCTTGAAGAGGGAATTCGGAGGAATATCGCCAATTCGATACTCATAAAGGTCAATCAGATAGGCTCATTGACCGAGACTCTTGACACGATGGCTCTCGCGGTCAAGAGCGGGTACGCCTGCATCGTGTCCCATCGGTCTGGAGAGACGGAGGACACCACGATAAGCGACATCAGCGTTGCAACTGGCGCCGGCCAGATCAAGACGGGCGCTCCCTCTCGCGGTGAGAGGACCGCGAAGTACAATCGGCTTCTTCGAATAGAGGAGGAGCTGGGAGAAGTCGCAACATACCCCGGCAGAAGGGTTTTCGAGCGTACGCGAAGCTTGCAGGGCATGGATTCGACCGTTTGACCGCATATGCAAACGCACAATGGTCAAATGACCAGTAGACAAGTCATGAATGAGACACAGTTTCGGTGTATCGTCCGAAATGGAACACAATGATAATCTATCTGCCGCCGAATTGATGAAGTAGTCGTTTGAGGGCTGGTTGGGATCAATACATGGTATCAGGCTACGCCAATTAACCATGTTGTGAACCCGACAACGCGCCCACTACTTCGTGAGACATTCAAGTCCGTGAGGTGAACTAGATGAACCCGCGTTACAACGGTGTGGAGATCTGCTCGATGCAGTTCGACGACGACCTGGAGAGCTTGGTCGGAAATGTCGGCGATAGAAAGACGCTCGGCGAAATCAGACTCGTCGACACAACCTGCAGGGATGGCGAGCAGATGCCAGGCATCTCATTCAACTGTGATGAGAAGCTGGCAATCGCAGGCATGTTGGATGAAATTCATGTGGAGCAGCTGGAGACCTTCGCTACTTACAACGAAAGCGACAGAAGATGCGCCAGGTTGCTTTCTGAACGCTCCAAGAATATATCGATCATGGGATGGAATCGCCTTGTCAAGAAGGATGTCGAAGACTCTCTTGCGAGCGACGTTGATGCCGTCTCAGTATCGACCGACACCTCCGACCTTGCTCTCAGGCAGAAGCTCAAGATGACTCGGGGCAAGCAGATAGAGAAGCTGATTGACTGCGTGGAGTTCGCAAAATCGCATGGACTCTACGTCTGTTTCAACGCTGGAGACGCTACAAGGACTGACGTAGACTACTTGGTAAGATTTGCCCAGGCTGGAAAGGATGCAGGAGGAGACCGGTTCAGAATATGCGACACGATCGGGATACTCACGCCATCATCGTCGTTCAAACTGATTGAGACTGTCATGTCGAACGTGGATATCGACATTGAGTTCCACGCGCACAACGACTTCGGCTTGGCAGTGGCAAATGCGCTGGCCGCATGCGAGGCCGCCGCGCCTTTCGAGGACAGGGCGTTGTGGGTGTCAACGACCATAAACGGACTTGGAGAGCGCGCTGGCAACGTGCCGCTTGAGGTATTTGTGATGAACCTGCACAGTCATTACGGAGTTGACAAGTACGAGACCATGCGCATTCTATCGTTGGCCAAGCTTGTGGAGGCCGCGTCAGGACAGCCTATACCTCTCAATTATCCCGTCGTGGGCGGCAATATCTTCACGCACAAATCAGGTATTCACGTGGATGGTGTTCTCAAGAATCCGAAGCTCTATGAGGCGATTGATCCAGAGAAGATCGGAGCCACCAGGAAGATAGCTCTTGGCAAACACTCGGGCAAGGCGGCCATCAAGTATCGCCTAGACCAGCTTGACCTCACCGCAGACTCCGAGGCGATAGAACAGCTCAGATTGGAAATCAACAGGATAGCCGAAAACAGGAAGTCCGACCTCACCGATGACGATTTCATGGAACTGTACTCCAGAGTTGTCATCAACCAAGAAGGAAAGGAGAGAGATCTCTCAAACATGCCCGAGACACTCAGTGACAGCAATTCCCACAGTCACTGAGGGGGCCAGTCAATGGGCGGCAAGACGATCGCAGAGAAGGTACTGTCAGATAGGTCCACCTCTGACTGTCATGCTGGCGATATCGTCGTGGCGGCGGTTGATTACTGCATGGCTCAGGATGGCACCAGCAAGCTGATGATAGAAGAGCTGGAAAACCTCGGCTTCGAGAGGGCTCGAACGAAGAGTGGTATGGCTGTTGTGCTCGACCACAGCGCTCCTAGTCCTTCCGCTGAGGTGTCTAGAATACACGGGGAGATCAGGAGATTCTCAAAGGAGTGCGAAGTCGAACTCCACGATGTCGGCGAAGGCGTCTGCCACCAGGTGATCCCAGAATCTGGCAAAATCAGACCGGGCGACCTCGTGGTTGGAGCCGATTCACACACCTGCACATATGGCGCGCTCAACCTGTGCTCGACCGGTCTAGGCTCGGCAGATGTTGCCGCAGCCGCATTCACCGGCAAGCTTTGGTTCCGAGTGCCAGAAACCTACAGAGTCAATATCAGTGGCTCCGTGGGTGAGCGCACTGGTCCAAAAGACCTCATACTCACGCTAATAGGCATGATGGGCGCCGACGGCGCAACTTACAAATCAATCGAATTCGTCGGCGATGCAATCAGAACCATCGGGATGGATGGCAGGATGACCATGGCGAACATGGTGGTGGAAATGGGGGCGAAGTTCGGCCCATTCCAATTCGACGATGTTACCGCGGACTGGTACGATTCTATAGGAATGAAGATTGACAACGGCGTCGAGAGTGACGCTGACGCCGTCTATGAGAGGGAAGTTGACATCGATGCATCCGACGTCGTGCCGAAGGTGGCAGCCCCTCATCGGGTCGATAATGTCAGGGACGTTGCTGACTGTGAGGGCATCGAGGTGAATCAAGCGTTCCTTGGCACGTGCACGAACGGTCGCTTATCGGACTTGATGTCCGCAGCTAAGATCTTGAAGGGGAAACGGGTTCACGAGAATGTCCGTTTCATTGTCGCGCCCGCATCAAGACGCATACTGGCTGAAGCGGTTCGGAGCGGAGCTTTCGGAACGCTCATAGAGTCCGGCGCAATCGTTGTCGCTCCGGGCTGCGGGCCGTGCGTCGGCACTCATGCGGGTGTGCCCTCCGACGGCGACAATGTGATTTCGACCGCAAACAGGAACTTCATGGGGCGCATGGGCAACAACAGCAACGTATCGATCTATCTAGCGTCCCCAGAGACGGTCGTCGCGTCCGCACTTAATGGGCACATAACAGATCCAAGGGGGCTCTGAGATGGCAAGCACAAGACTCGAGGGGCGAGCTCATAGGTTTGAGCCGAATGACGACATCAACACCGATTACATCATATCCGGCAGATACAAGTTCAAGATAGGTGACATGCAGGAGCTGGCCAAGCACGTCATGGAAGATATCGACCCGGATTTCGCGCAGAAGGTCGATTCCGGGGATTTCATAGTTGCTGGCAGGAATTTCGGTTGCGGATCAAGCCGTGAGCAAGCCCCAAGAGCGTTGAAGGCCGCTGGGGTTGCCGCTATCATTGCGAGATCGTATGCGAGGATATTCTACAGGAACTCATTCAACATCGGCCTTCCACTCATCACATGCGAGACCGACTGGATTGAAGATGGCGAGAGACTCGCGATTGACCTCGGAAACGGAAAGGTGATCGGTTTGGATGGAGGGGGGAACGCTGAATTCTCACCGTTACCGTTGACTATGAGGATTCTTCTAGAGGATGGCGGGCTCATACCTCACATCAAGAAGCACGGAGGCTTTTCTCTTGAGCGGGGAGAGGTGTAGCACATGACTGATTCACAGAAAGTGATAGCAATCCCATACATACCAGGGGACGGTATAGGCCCGGACATCATGTCCGCCACGAGGCGCGTTCTGGACGCCGCTATCCGTTCCGCCACTGCAGGAAGCGTCAGCTTTCGATGGGAGGAGCTGCTTGCAGGCGAGAAGGCGTACAGGGAAACCGGGGAGTGGCTTCCGAAGGCGACACTGGAAGCCATTAGAGAGCGCGGAGTTGCCATCAAGGGACCGTTGACAACACCCGTCGGAGGCGGAATACGAAGCCTCAACGTGGCAATCCGTCAGTCCCTTGAACTCTATGCGTCGGTAAGGCCTTCGCGTCACTATTCTGGAGTTCCCAGCCCCGTGAAGGAGCCAGGCAAGCTCGATGTCGTGATCTTTCGCGAGAACACCGAGGACGTGTACAAGGGCTTAGAGTGGAAGCAGGGATCCAAGGAAGCGCTTGAATTGATCACATACCTCCGCTCAGAGATGGGCGTCGAATTGTCGGACGACTGCGGCATAGGCTTGAAACCGATATCGGAGTCGGCCACGAAACGCCTCGTGAGAGCGGCGTTGGAATTCGCAGTCAGGAAGAAGAGGCGTGTGGTCACAATCGTCCACAAGGGCAACATAATGAAGTACACTGAGGGGGCGTTCCGCGAATGGGGGTATGAGCTCGCAAAAGAGGAGTTCGCAGATAGAATCGTCTTCGAGAGCGAGCTGCGAGACAAAGGCCTGACGACCGCTCCCAAAGACAAGATACTGGTCAACGATCGAATAGCGGACAACATGCTTCAGCAGGTACTGACCCGGCCTGACGAGTACTCCATACTCGTTGCTCCGAACCTGAACGGTGATTACCTTGCCGACGCGTGCGCCGCACAGGTCGGCGGCCTCGGTTTTGCCCCGGGGGCGAACATAGGTGACGGCGTTGCCGTTTTTGAACCGGTCCACGGCACCGCGCCCAAGTACGCCGGCAGGAACGTAGCAAACCCGTGTGCTCTGATACTCTCCGGAGCGATGATGCTCGAGTACCTGGGTTACAATAACGCCTCGTCCATAGTCGAAAAGGCGGTCGAGAAGGCGCTTACCGATGGAGTCATGACAAGGGACCTCGCCAAGCTCCAGGGAGCGCAGGAATCGGTCGGCACCAGCGAGTTCGCAGACGCCATCATCGATAGGATGGCCTGAGGTAGTCCAGCTCTTCCCTTTCGTCCTCTATGTCGTTCATCAGCTGGTTCCTTAGATTGTCTCTCTGCTTTCTGTCGATCTTCTTTTCCGTCATGAAGCTGAAGATCGTTGCGAGAACCGTGGTTCCCAGGATAACAATAAGCGCAGTGTTGAGGAACAATACGCCCAGATCGGCGCTCCATACGTCCACCCCCGCGAGCGCCACCGCCGGCAGCGTTGCCAGTACGGCAGCGGCCAGCCCTCTCGGCATGAGGGCGAATACGGCCATCTCCTCGGTGTGTGAAAGCTCGCCTGCCCTTGACGCGAGGTTTGCGGTGACGCGCCTGGAGACCACTGTCAGAGCGATGATGAACATGCCCACAGAAAGATGCTCAGCGGTGAGCGTCGAGAATCTGAAGGACAGTCCCAGGTAGACGAAGAAGAAGGTTCGGACGAAGAAAGTGATCTCCGAATGGAAGTAGTGTATGTGCTCATCGGAGAGCGTGCTGAGCGACAAGGAGGTGAGGCGCTTCTTGACGAAGCGACGGTTCCCCATGGCCAATCCAAACGCGAGCGCGGCCACTGCCCCGCAGCTGCTTATTGGCTCCATCTCAACCATGGCTGCTATCATGAACAGCGCTGCGACGGTTATCATGTACGACAATGGCTGGTTCTTCAGTCGTTCCAGGACGAACAACCATGCGACGCCTGCTGCGAAGCCCACACCTCCTCCTACGAGGAACTTGACCGAAAGCTCCCTCGCCACCGCTAAGATGCTGAATTCGTCGAGCTTGATTACGGATATGAGGCTCAGCGTAGCTACGATGACGAGGACATCCGTAATGACGCTCTCCATTATCAGCATCGTCTTCGTCCGTTCTCTGATGCGCATCTTCCTTGCGATGGGTATCACAACGGCTCCGGTAGTGCCTCCCACTATCGATCCGAGCGTGAGCGCAACAAGGAAATCAATGCCCATGATCAAATGAAGCGAAGCGCCCACCGCGAGCGCGAGGAGAATGAAGTTGCTGATAGCGAGGAAGACGGAGAACTTCATCGACTCGAAGACGCTTCTGACGTCGAGCGAGAGGCCGCCGTCGAAGAGTATGATCACAAGTGCTGCTGAGAGGAAGACGTCCTTGAATTTGTCGATGCTGGCCAGAGTTTCAAAGGTGACCAGGTATAGGAGCTCCGGTCCGATGATCATGCCCAGGGCGACTAGCAGAAGAACGTCGGGAATCCTGAACCTGTTGAACATCGAGTTGCCGAAGAAGCCGATGAATATGATAGCTCCAATTGTGAGAAACGCGGTTATCGTACCCGTGTCCATCTAGCTGCGCACCCCATCCATCCTTGTGCAGTCGCGTTGATATCAGCTTCTCTTTCAAATCGACAGGCGTCCAAGTGAGATTGATTAGGATACTATTTCATAATATTGCATGTGGCAATCGCTCTGCGACCGCAGATAACCAATTGTTTATACGACATCATTGAGTTTCTTGTTTGATGACGGTGACTGACGATTCTGGCGGCTCTCAAGAATCATCAGCCGATACTGAGTACGATCTAATCATCGTGGGTGCGGGACCTGCGGGGCTTTCGGCTGGTATCTTCGCGCGTCGTGCTGGTCTTTCCTGCATAATCCTCGAAAAGGGTGTCCCTGGCGGACAGGTGCTAACCAGTCCCAAAATCGAGAACTACCCGGGTTTCTCTGAGATTGAAGGCATGAAACTAATGGAGGTTATGGCTGAACATGCGAGAACATATGCTGAAATCCGGGAGGGAGAGGAGGTTACGCGCGTGGTCAAAGTCGGTGACAAGTTCGAGTTCACCACGACTTCGGGCAGATTCGTGTCACGCGCGATTTTGCTCGCTACTGGTTCGTATCATAGCAAACTGGAGGTTCCCGGAGAGAACAAGCTCTCCGGACGCGGCGTCAGCTACTGCGCGACTTGCGACGGTTACTTTTTCAAACAGAAGGCGGTCGTTGTGGTCGGCGGCGGCAACACCGCGCTTACGGACGCACTTCACCTTCATTCTATAGGATGCAGTGTGACGATCGTGCACCGACGTGACACATTCAGGGCGGACAAACATCTGCAAGAGAGCGTTTCGGAGAGAGGAATCTCAGTCAGATACGACACCGTTGTAGATGAGATCGTCGGAGACGAATCGGTGAGCGCCGTGAAGCTAAGGAACGTGAAGACTGGCGCTGAGGAAGAGAAGGCCACGGGCGGCGTCTTCATCGCCGTTGGCGAGCTCCCGAGCAGCCAGCTCGCCTCAGAGCTTGGAGTGAAGATGGATGCTGGTGGATTCGTGGATGTCGACATCTCCTTCAGGACCAGTGCACCCTTCGTCTATGCTGCAGGAGACGTAGCAGGAGGCATTAGGCAGATAGTGGCTGCGGTGCATGGAGGAGCTGCCGCGGCTCTCTCTGCATTCGAGGATTTGACAAGACCGTACTTCTCACGGTCAGCGTAGAGATCTTTCGGGGATGCGTTCATCCAAGAACATCACAGTTCTCGTATAGAGGTCCTTGAGGTTCTTCCGCTTTCTTGGCCAATGTCCCTCGTCCTTGTATTCGTAGTACTCGAATTCCTTACCCAGCTCTTTGAGCCTTCTTGCGACTTCCCTCGCCTCGGTCGGCGGACATCTGACATCACGTGCCGACGCCGTCAGAAGAACTGGGGCGCTCAAATTCTGCAGGAAATGAATCGGGGATCGGTCTCTGTAGAGATCCTCATTCTCCGACGGATCACCCATCTTGCTCAGGTCGTACGCCTTGAGATAGCCTCGCTCGGTCTCGAACTCCGTTATGCAATCGAAATAGCCCACGATTGAAACGCCGGCCGCCCACATATCTGGCGCCTTCGTCAAGGCGAGCATGCACATGTATCCTCCATAGCTGACGCCCCAGAAGCCAAGCTTGTCATCGTCAGCCAATCCTGTTCTAAGCAGGTATCTGCCGGCATATAGGACGTCCTTCAGATCTCCCCCTCCAAGATCCTTGTCATGCAGGTGCAGGAACTCACGACCGTATCCCGTGGAGCCACGGTAGTTGGGCAGTATCACAGAGAACCCCTTCATGACGAACATCTGTGCTATCGGGTCCCATAGGTTCAGCGACTGCGCCTCGGGTCCGCCGTGAGGAATCACGACCCCTCTATGGGTGCGGCGGCCTTTGGGCACGAAAAGCATCGCCGATATGCTCCGTCCGTCGAACGATCTATACTTGACGAGTTTTGGCCGAGCAAAGGAATCCGTTGGGAGGCCTGATACCTGGAAGCGGGTCAACCTCTTTGGCCGGCCGCCTTTAACGACGAACATCTCCTCAGGCCTTATGACGGATCCATTGACGTAAACAAGGCCCGAACCATCGGGCATCCAGTGAGGGCTTCTGGAGACTCCAGTCTTCTGCGAAACGATGCGGCTCCTACCCGATTGCACAATCTTGACGACTACGTTCGGATCAAGGACTTCAAGATAGGCGATTCTCGAGTTGTCAGGAGAGGGTTGAGGGCTGTACTTGTCGTTCTTCGATCGCACTAGCCAACGGGTCTTACGAGTCGAAAGGTCCAGTTCCCCAATATCGTTTGAATCATTCTCATTGGAGACGAACAGCAGCTTCTTGCCGTCTGACGACCACTGCATCTGCTGTCCTCCGTAGTCGCTTGAAATGTTGTATTCTACTCCCCTCTTGGACAGGATCTTTTTGGTTCTCCCGCTCCTGATATTGACGGCGGAGATGAAGTTCTCGTCTCCCACGCCGACGCCAAAGGCGACGGTCTCGCCGTTCGGTGACCATGCGAAATCTGCAACAGGCAGACTCTCATTTGTCAGCTGTTTAATAGGGCCTCCCTGCGAACCGACAATATAGAGATTCTCCATGCCGTTCTTGCGGTTCGATACGAACGCGATCTTAGTACTGTCAGGTGAGAACAACGGGTGTTCGTTGTCCGCTATTCCATCGGTCAGTTTGAGGACGTTCCTCCCGTTCTCATCAGAGGCGAATATGTCGAAGTCCTCGTCGCCCTCGAAATCAGCCTGGTAGGCGATTCTATCTCCCTCAGGGGAGTACACCGGCGACAATAGTGCCTGGTCGCCGGACAACAGCCTCCTGATTCTGCCGTCGGCGAGGTTCAGGGTGGCCAATTCGTAGTTGCCTCCTCTGTTCACCGAGCAGACTGCTTTCGAGCCGCTCGGGTGTATGCTGAACTCCTGTACCTCCATTGCCTTGAACAGGCTTGAGAAATCAATCGTCTTCCTCTTGCTGGGCATTGCCGCGCCTCCTTGTCTCGGCTGAAGGCGCTCTTGAGATATGACCCTTTTCACAGACTCAGGCGGGCCCGATGCTGAGCTGAAGGTAGTGCAGTTCCGACTCCGGCAGTCTTTCCGAAGCAAGCTTCTTACGGTCCACGAATCCTTTCGACACAAACCAGTTGGAAGGACCATTTGGAAACGCGAGGCGGTCTGATGAGACAACTGATAGAGTGTCGTACCCCAGCCTCATGAGATCGGTGATCAGCGCGTCCAGCGGATGGGACCTGTAATCGTATTCGGAATCCGACAGGTAGGAGCAAGTCAAGAATGCGTTCGTGTCCCGCTTATCAGGGATTGGGTATGGCACACTTCTCGATGGCAGGAACTCCGCGCCACCGACGCATTTGCCGTCGAGCATGTGAAGATATCCGAGGCAATCCGCTCCGGTCTCCCGCAACAAGGACTCGACCCACTCTGCCTTTCCTCGACACATGCCAGTATCATCCGATTGCAGGCAAGGTTCACAGGTGGACAGCACACTGCTGGGCGTGATTGGAACAAGGCTCCCGGCAACGATTTCCGTCCCCATCTTCGTCTCGGACAGTCTTGGCGTTGGCTCCTCGTCATTGACCATGGCAATAACATCCTCCTTGGTGAAGGGTCCCTGCCACCGGTATCGGTCGTTGACAATCAGCATGTTCGGCGAGAAGATGTCGTATTCTTCGCAAACCCGTGGATCCTCCGAGATGTCGTACAGTTGGAGTGCAGCCCCCTCTTTCCACGCGATGGTCTTGATTCGGGCTAATAGGTATGCACTATGCGGGCACTGATACCCGAAGTAGAAGAACTTGAGACTCCTCGGCATTGCTGATCGTAAGTCAACACAAGTCTCCCCGCTTATGGTTTTCCCCAATCTCACCTTAGATTCGGCTGGCAGCCCCCACAATCATTTGGCGCAACGTTTAACTCATTCCAGCCAATCTCAATAGTGGAGGAGGTGAGGCATTTGGTCAAAGGGAAGCTCGGAAAGACCTATCATTGTGACATCTGCGGACAGGAAGTGAACGTCACGAAGGAAGGCGTCGGTGTGCTCGTTTGCTGCAACAAGCCCATGGTTGAGATGTGAGAAGTCGATCGAAGGGAATCGTATATACCGATGAAGAAGTGGGCCCGATCGGATTTGAACCGATGACCAATTGGTTCCTCAGGGACGGAACCGTCCCATATGAGCCAATCGCTCCGCCGGACTAAGCTACGGGCCCTGTGAAAACTCCTAAAACACCCGGGGTCTTATTACTGTTTCTGTGGTCGGTGCTGGACGTCGACGAGCGCCAGAGAAGTCCTAGTATCTATAGGTCCTGGTCTTTCCTTTCTCCAGCTCGACGCCCAAGCCCAATGATATTCTGTTCGAGAGATTGAAGTAAGCCGTTATCAGGTTGGTCCTCAATATCTCTTCGTCGGTCAATCCCGCCTCCCGCATGTCTTCGATGTCATCCATCGTTATGTCCTTTGGATCGAGTGTCAACTTCGCTGCATATGCCAGCAGGGCTTTGTTCCTCGGCGGTTCGTGCTTCGTGGTGAAGCTTTCCAGGAGGTGTTTAAGAGCGTCCGGGTCATCCTCTACCAACTCCAATGCTTCGGTGTGATGCACAGCTCCGTACGCGCATTTGTTGGCTGCGGAGACGACCACGGCAATCATCTCCCGCTCCTCTCTGGAGAGAGGGCCTTCTCCCATCATAAGTTGCTCATAGATATCCACCTGATGGTCGAGAATCTCGGGTTCCATACCCTCAGCTCTGAACACATTGGCGATGTGTCCTCTCTCGGTTTGTATCCTGTCGAAAACCTCCTTCGCTCTTCCCTTCGCAGTCTCCGGGTCCAGAGTTTTGATCCAGGCCATTGCGGTTCGCCTCGGATTTTGTACAGGAGGTACAGAGTAGCACAGACTAAAAGCCTTACCGCTCCGCCCGGCGCAATCCGCGCCCGATGGGAGTCATCTCAAACGCGTGAATGACAAAGGCAGGGGATCCGGTACCTGGTCCTTCTCCATCGTCGCTGACAGCTGAGGCGGCGTTCCGACAGTCAGAGAGCTGCTGATCTCTGAGGAAAGAGGCTGAGCTACAGTGATGTCCCTCAGCGTCATCCATTGAGTAGTCGAATAGAGTACTGCCACCAAGCGTGACCAGAAAGTCAGTGGCGCCGTCGAACGGGCTCGAACCGTTGACCTTCCGCTTAACAGGCGGACGCTCTACCTACTGAGCTACGACGGCATTGAGGCGCGGGCCGCAGTTAGTCTAACATGTGTAATAAGCCTTTTGCAGGTCACCGTGTGCTTCAATCCAGAACGATGTTCGCGGGGGCCTACTCGAGCGACCCCCGCAGCTCATTAACAGTCATGCTCATGCTGTCCAGGGTTTCCTTGAGGCCGTCCAGAAACTCCTGGATCTTCTCGGTCGTCACCGCGCCATCGGGGGACGGCTCTATGAGCTCCTCCTGCTCAAGTATCCTCAGTGAGTACCTCACCTTGTGCTGTGGGTATTGAAGCATCTCCGAGAGTCTGATGATGCCTATCGGTTCATTGTCCATTATCGCCTTGAGCATCTCTACATGTCTCTGCAGCAGCTCCATTTCAGCCTCGATCTTGCTCGTCAAAACCGATCTGCCTGCTCCCGATGCCATCTCCGATTCCTTCTTGACGCCGTCGCGGCAACCCACGGAGTCGTGCTACATGATAGCAATTGGTCATATATAACCCGAAAGGCCAAACCAACCTGATGGTAGCCGCCCGCGCTGCCAAGCTTAAAATAACATCTCGGGATAGTGTCCCCCCTGATGCCTGTCATTGAGGCTAAGGAAGTTGTGAAGGATTTCGGATCGATGAGAGCCCTCGACAGCGTATCCCTGGAAGTCCGAAAGGGCGATTTCTTCGGATTCTTCGGTCCCAATGGCGCAGGTAAGACTACGCTTCTAAGGGTGATGACCGGCCAGCTTCAGCCAACGTCCGGCTCAGTCACGGTTCTTGGTACAGACGCCTCAGAAGAGCCGTTGAAGGTCAAGGAGCTTGTGGGGATTGTGCCCGAAGTGGAAAGCCCTCCAACCTATCTGACGGGCTACGAATATCTCTACTTCGTGGGCAAAGTGAGGAGGCTTGGTGACTTGGATGACAGGATCGACAAATGGTTGTCGTTCTTCGATCTCGAGAGCAAGAAGGGCATCATATGCAAAGACCTCTCCAAGGGTATGAGACAGAAGCTGATGATCGCATCAGCCTTCATGCACGACCCACAGCTTGTCTTCCTCGACGAGCCGTTCATCAATCTCGACCCTGTCTATCAGAAGATACTCAGAGAGTATCTTCAGGGCTATGTTTCCAGCGGGGGAACCGTCTTCATGTGCTCGCACATATTGGAGATATCTGAGAGGCTGTGCAACCGCTTGGCGATCGTCGATGCGGGTAGAGTGGTCGCTGAAGGCGAAAAGGACGACCTCGTGAGGCAGGGAGAGGGGCTCGAGGAGTTCTTCCTCAGGTCAATAGGAGGCGGTAACAGACGAGAACACTCGTGAGCCTTATGCTCAAGGAGGAGTTTCGAAGTCATGCCACTTACTCTGGCAAGGAGCGTTTCCTGACCTTCCCGGTGTTTGTCTTCTTCCTTTCGACAGTGGTTGGACTGACGCTCAATCGCATCACAGAGACGGTCACGCTCGAGGAGCTGGCAACCTTCTCCCATCTCTCCGCGTTCATCTACGGTCTCAGCGTCGGCGCGTTTGGCTTGATGGGCAGACAACATCTCGAAAGAAGGTATGGTCGCAGCAACTACCTCGTCACCATGCCGTACCTGCTGCCGTTCTCTTTCCGAGCCGCTTTCCTGGGGATATTTCTGAGGGATGCCTTGTTCTATATGGCGCTGCTTCTGGCGCCCGCTACCATGGGCCTGGTCTTCGTCTCTCCCATGATGGGATTCTCCCTTGTCAGCATATCTCTGTTCTTCGTCGCTGTCCTAGCCACATTCATGCTCGGCCTTTCGCTGAGCTTCCTGGCGTCGGTTCTGTTCATCCGCAGCGTTCCTATGTTTCTGGGCCTGACGGGCGCGATCGCTGCCTTATTCCTCCTTCACCTCATATCGGGACTGCCGCCTCTAGGCGCCATTCTACCGTCTCTCGAGTTCCAGATGGCGGTCGCGCCTTTTGGGAACGATGCGATCGGCGCCGCCATTGGCCTTGCAGCATCCGCTCTTGCCGTCGTATTAATGACGTTTGCCGCTTGCGCTTCCATATCCGTCAGAATAGAGACTTCAAGCCAGAGCTACCCCGTTCTGCTGCCGTCGTATTTCGCCCGGATTCCGATCGTGAAGGGCTTGAACCTGGCGCTCATTTCAAAGGAACTGGTCGACCTCCGCAGGAGTGGCACGGTGACTAAGATGTTCTTCTCATTGGTGCTACCGCTGCTGTTCCTTTCGTTCGCAGCCTGGTTCATTAACAACGGCCTGGCGATCCCCGTAGGATTCAACACGGTCTTCTATGCGGCGATGGTGGGGTTCATAGGCATACTCATGTACAACTGGCTGAACAATATCGACCTCTCTGAGTACTACTCTCTCATTCCGGTGACCGTGCCGCAGCTGATTCGTGCGCGGATCATCGTGTTCCTTGTACTGACGCTCGGAATATCTGCATTCTTCGTCATCGGAATATCCATCATCAACAGCGACACGCAGCTAATCTGGCTAGCACTGATAGTCATGTTCGTCACTTCTCTGTACATGGTCGCTTTGACGGCATATCTCACAGGCCTAAAGACGAACACGTTCCTCTTCGACACGAGCATTCTTGCCAAGTTTAGTGTGATGTCCTTCCTTCCTGATGTGTGCTTGACGATACTCTCATTCAGTTTGCTCTCAGACTGGGCTGCCGCTCTGACAGGAATCGTCATTGTGCTCTTCTCGATGCTTTTCACAACATTGATTCTTTATCGGGGCATAGAAAAGAAATGGCTCGGATACAGTTTCGCGGTCGGGTAGCGGGGGCGTGCCTTTGTGTATCGTCTCTATCTGAATTATGGGGGGTCGCGTGACGAATGATGGGTTCGGTCGCATTGAGGCGCTTGATCCACTGCCTTGTTGCCCTGGCCCCGTTATACTACCTTTTGCCTCCTGAGATGCCTGGGCTGCCCGTCAAGAGATGGCATATCCTGATCGCATTCTTTCTGATCGTCGTTACGTTCGAGGCAATTCGACTGCGCCGGAGAATCACCTTCCTGGGTCTCCGCCCACATGAACGGAACTCCATCGCTTCATTTGCATGGGCCGCCGCCGGAATCACAACCGCCCTGTGGCTCATGCCTATGGAGATCGCAACGCCTGTTCTGATAGGTATGGGACTTGTTGATCCGCTGGTTGGCGAGCTCAGGCGGAAGAGGTCATCGTCTGCCGTTCAGATCAGTCTCCCGTTAGCTGCATATGCTATCATCTGTTTCACCATGCTATCTCTGATGGTGGATAAGGAAGCAGCGTCGATCATCACAATCTCGACGATTGGCTCGCTCCTCGCCGTGGGAGCTGAGCGGCTCGACCTGCCGAGAGTCGACGACGACTTCCTCATGATCATCGTTCCGGGAAGCCTGATGAGCATAATATGGCTTATGATGTGAGAGTCGCATTTCGCGAGAAGATGCGTCCGCTCATTGATCCAGGATGTCGAGCTTTCCGTACTTGCCGGTGCTCACCTGGAGTTGGTCTTTATACGATGACACCCAGCCATTAGTAATCTTGATCTTGGCATTGACCTCTACCTTGTCAATATCATCGTTCCACAGAGTGAGATTAACGCTCTCGCCCTCTTCATCTTGCCCAACTGCATCGCATACCCTGCCGGAAGCTCCGCTCCATTTCGATTGGAATTCCCTGGGCTCGCTCTTCTCTACGACCGTGAGCACGATTTCGTCTATCTTTGATCTGTCCTTGAGATCCTTGGCCAACATGATCATCGCCTGCTGACGCCCCAAGGGACTCTTCCTACTAAAAAGCCTTTCCCCCGTAATCACTCCGAATCTGATGAAGAGCGCGGCTCACAACTGTGACTTTCGCAACATGCCAGGTGGTCGCAAGACGACGTCATCTTCCAATTAGTCTTATATTCTCACACTCAGATAGGGGCCGTCTATGACTAGGATTAAGGTCATCACCGAACCGGCGGAGTTCGTGCCGATGTTTCGGGCGGTTGACACAAAGGTCAAGCGCGAGGTCCTTAAACTGGTCACACTCGAATGGCATACCATCCGGGACATAGAGAAACAGTTTGGCTCGGAGGGCAAGGAAGCCCTCCTGTTCTTTGAGAAGATGAAACTTGTCGAAACTCGGTGGCAGACCTCCTCCGATCAACAGCCTGAGAAGGCCTACCACACCTACTACACCTCATTCCATATAAACGCCTCCTGGCCTGTGTACGAGATAAGCGACGTTCTCGCGGCGGCGGTGATGCCTGAGAAGGAATTCACGAAGGTGGAGAAGCAGATATACGAGCTTGTCGGAACCTCAGGCAAATTCGCCGGTGACGTAGCAGAAGTCTTGGGCGTTACGTTCACGATGCTGAAGAGTCTGGTGAAGAGGAGCACGGAGCTCGACTATCGGGGCCATAGAATTGAGCGTGTCAAGGATTGAGCAGCTGTGGTGGTGAGCGCAACTTGTTGGTGGTTTTGAGGCTTGGCCATCGCCCATCGAGAGACAAGCGTGCGACGACCCATGTAGCATTGACCGCAAGGGCCCTTGGCGCGGATGAGGTGTGGGTTTCCACCAAAGACGGAATGTTGGAGAGGACCATCAATGACCTCGTCACTCGCTTCGGCGGAGGCTTCATTGTCCGAACGGGGGTGAAATGGCGCGATGCCATCAAATCATGGAAGGGATCGGTGGTTCATCTGACCATGTATGGCCAGCACCTTCAGGAGGCACTGCGAGAATTGGAGCGAATGAATGAACAGGATATGCTCATAATCGTCGGTGCAGAGAAGGTTCCTCGCGAGGTCTACGAACTCGCCCACCTTAACGTGTCGATTGGCAACCAACCGCATTCCGAGATAGCCGCCCTCGCCGTGTTCCTATATGCCGCTTTGGGCGATGCCCCTCTCTACAGGAAGCTCAACAGCCGCTTGACCGTCATACCGAACCCGAGGGGAAAGACTGTCGTTGATGAAGGAAGGAGTGGATCAGACGACTATTCCAGACCATGACGAGTGCGTTGCTCTTCTGCGTGACTGCGGATGCGAGGATCACGTCATCGCTCATTGTGACGCCGTCCGCCAGCTAGCTGCGAAGATGGCTAGTGTGTGCGGAGCGCAAATGCAATTGGTGGAGGCGGGGGCGATGCTGCACGACATAGGCAGATGCAGAACTCACTCAATCAGACACGCCGTCGAGGGCGCCGATGTAGCCAGGGCGTTCGGCCTTCCCAAGGAGCTTGTGAATATCATCGAAAGACATATCGGTGGAGGGATATCGGAGGAAGAATCTGAGGCGCTTGGGCTTCCCCGAAAGAGCTACTTACCAGTGACGCTGGAGGAGAAGATCGTCGCGCATGCCGACAACCTCATCGAAGGCACGAAAAGAGTAAGCGTCCAAGAAGCCGTCGACGCGCTTGCAGAGCATGGTTTGGCGAGCGTGGCCGAGAGAGTAATGGCGCTCCACGAGGAGATTTCACGGATTGCCCGCGTGGACCTGGACAAATTGGACTGAGCTACTGCATTTTCGATGCCATCAGCCTTGTCGGCAATGTCTCACGCAGATGGAGCTCTCAAGATATCGCAGCATCCTCGATCTGTGAGGGTCTCGTCGCCTCGGTACGCAATGGCTATGAGAAGTAGGAATTACTCATTCACTCTCATCGGAGGACTTCGAGGTTTTTCGAGGCTTGCCGCCCTTCTTTAACGCCACTCTCTTTGGGAAGTACTTCAGGATAATCACATCGCCAATGGCACCGATCCACCTGTAGGGAACGTTGACAGACTTAGCTCCCTCCACGAGCATTGGATTCGTGTTGCTGATGAACAAACCCTGCACCTTGTTGTCATCGACGTTCACGACAAGGTTGGAGACATTCCCAAGGAAGATCGCTTGGTTAGTGTAAACCTGCAGCCCAATCATTTCAGAAGCTTCTTCGAGCATCCTGCATCCCTGTCGACCGTATCGCAATCAAATCTTTAAATAATTTGTCTTGTCCAGTTCTTCGCACGTGGGTGCGCGCTAGCGCGTGACAGAGCCGTTCTGTTTCGCCATTATTCTTAAGTAACTCCGAGACAATCGATAATGCAGACATATCGCACAAGCGTGCAAATACGGTGTCGCAATGTCTGAGATCGAGAAGATAAGACAGAAGAAGCTCGCCGAGCTGATGGCCCGGTCCACGAAGACCCAGCCGGAGGACGGACATCCTGACTCTCCGGTTGAGTTGACCGACTCGCATTTTGAGGAGTTCATCAGAAGATACGACAATGTAGTCGTTGACTGCTGGGCGCCCTGGTGCGGGCCGTGTCGGATGCTTTCTCCGACTATCGAAGCGATGGCTATGAGCTTCAAGGGAAGAGTCGTCTTCGGCAAACTGAACACTGACGAGAATTACGAGACGACGGGCAGATTCGGAATCTCAAGCATTCCCACCCTTCTCTACTTCAAGAAAGGCGAGCTAGCAGGAAGGACGGTCGGCGCATTGCCACGTAGTGAGATTGAAAAGCAGCTAGAATACCTTGAATCACTCTGAAGTGAGAGTTTCCCCCACTCTCACCCCCTTTTTTCTTTTTTCGCTTCGTTGCGTGATTGCCAGCATGGAATCTATAAATCGACGGAGATCACTTGACCGTCCGATGACCATGGATTTCGAGACAACCGTTGAATGGAGCGGAAGCTATCCAGCCAGTCTCTCCTGCCAGAACGGCATGAGTGCTGAGTACAACATACCCGTGGAATTCGGAGGTGCAAAGGGTTTCCTCACGCCGGAAGACGCATTCGTAGGCGCTGCGAACACGTGCTTTCAGATCATATTCGTTGGAGTCGCCAAAAGCCTCGGAATCAGCGTTGCGGCCTACCGCTGCAAGGCAGTGGGCATCCTTGACTCTGTTGAAGGGGTCCGAAGATTCGTTTCAATAGACCTTCACCCAGAGATTCGGTTCCATCGCCCTGTCGAGTCCGAAAGATTGCAGAAGGCGTTGGAGACCGCTAAGAGAAAATGCCTCGTGACTAATTCGATGAGTGTGGAGGTACGGGTGTTTCCGGTTACAGTTGGATGACCGCTCGGAGGGAGGCCAGAGCCTTCAGAACACTCGCCCGTTCATATATCGGAATGCGGCTTTCGCTCACAACGACAATATCAGGAATCTCCCTGTCCTAGAAACTAGACTTCTTCGCAGCCAGTCTTATCGCTTCCGTGACGCTGTCCTTCGGGAGAATTGTCGCGATGGGGATGTCGACCACCCGCTCGATGGTTGTGCTTACAATAGGAGCGCAGACGATAGCCTTGGCCCCGTCCCTCTCTGCGCGCACGGAGGCAACGATCGCATCCTCCAAAGTCGTCGCGGGATATTCGATTGTAAGGATCTCTTTGCCCTCGATTTCGATTGATCGTTCCACGACCTCGGCCAATACGTGTCTCGCAGCTATGACAGCGATGAAATCGCCTGATCCAACGCCTTCCGCCTTCCCGATTGCTCTCAGTATCTTCCTGAGAATGTCGAGGCTGGGGGATCGTTCGCCTCCGATTATCTTGTACAAGGTGCTCGATGATATCCCAGCAGCGTTCGCGAATTCCTTTAGAGTCATGTCCAGATCGGATAGTATCTGTCGGAGGGTCCTGCTGAAAGCTTGGTCAGACTCCGCAGCCGCTCTCATCAATTTGCCGCCTTTGTCCATTCAAATGTCCTCAATAGGTTAACAACGTCGTCATTACTTATACAATTGTGCCAATACAATCCCCTTGTTGTGGCAAAGCTTATAATACTCGGATAGCTAGGGATGAGACAAGGATGATATCATGCCGAAGAAGAACTTCGCAACCGCTCTCATTCTGGCAACAGTATTGCTGGTCGCTGGTGTGGCCACGTATGTTGTACTAGAGCAACGAGGCGGTGATGACGAAAACGCCGTGTATTACGTCGTCGAGGCCCCGTCCAATATGAAGGGAGTGCTTGCGGCGAATCATATCGACGGCTACATCGCTTGGGAGCCGTTTGTTTCCGACGCCGTTGTAGATGGCGTAGGCAAAGTGATAGAATGGTCAGGGGAGATCGTCCCGGACCACCCCTGCTGCGTTGTGGCCGTATACAATTCGTTCGCATCCGATAGCGAAGGTCAGGATATGTCCGCTCGTTTTCTGAAGGCGCACATGACCGCGACCGACTGGATCAATCAGGCAATGGATGACTCGGACAGCGCAGACTACGCTCTCCTTGTTGATATTGCGGTGGAGTTCACCGAGAGGAACGAGTCCGTCGTCGAAGAAGCGCTCGAGCACATGAAGTTCCATTATGCTATGGATGCTAGCTTCACGACTGCCTTGGAGAACTTCACGGACATGTACATGGAACTCGGGCTGATCGCAGAGGGGAAGCTTGCCGATGGCGGCTATTCGAATGTGAGCGATTTCATCGACAAGTACATCGACGGCAGCTACATGGCTGCTGCCGCTTCAATCGAGCCGAGCGAAACGATACTGAACCCGGATTCACCGATAAGACTGGGATTCCTGAAGGGCGACATACATCAGCTCGCCCAGGCGGTTGGCAAGAGCGATGCAGTGCTCGAGAACGGCAAGAGCATCTTCGAGGAATATGGTCTGAATGTGGAGAACGCCATTGGCGCACCCTTTTCGAATGGCGGAGCAGTGATGGATGCATTCGCTGGAGGTTATGTTGACATCGGCTATCTCGGAAGCCCTCCCGCAATACTCAAGCATCTAAATGCAGAGGTCAGAACATCGATAGTCGCTCAGGTCAATAGCGAAGGCAGCGCAATTGTCGTGCACGCAGATTCGGGAATCACATCTCTCTCCCAGCTAGCTGGGAAGACAATCGCTCACCCGGGAACGAGCTCAATCCAATTCCTTCTGTTGAAAGCCGCTCTCCAATGGGAAGGTTTGGAGCTCAAACTCAAGACATGAAGCTCCTGGGCAAACCTCTATTGACCCTCGTCTCGATTCCGATGGAGGAATAGGCATGCTGTCCCTCGTCAAATTGGTGAAAGGCGCCATTGCCCTCAACTGGAGGCAACTTCTCCTCGGCGCGCTATCTCTTGCCATTTTTGTCAGTGCTTGGCAGATGTATTCTTGGTATCTCAACGCCAACGTATCTGGATATGCCGCCTACGTGCCATATCCAGGGGAAGTAGCTGAAGCGTTCGTAGATTCGTTCGTGACTCCGGCCGGAACTGACGGGCTTGTAATGTCGGATCACATCATCGCCAGCCTGAAGAGGATATTCATGGGGTTCGTGATCGCATTGTCGATAGCCGTTCCCGCGGGATTACTCATGGGCAGCTACATTACTGCAGAGGGATTGGGGATGCCAATCGTGGAAATCTTCCGTCCCATACCTCCCCTGGCATGGATTCCACTGTTCCTTGTTGTTCTGGGCTATCTCAAAGGGCCTGCGGCGATAGTGTTCCTTGGGATATTCTTTCCGATTCTTTTTAATGTCATACTTGGAGTGAAGAGAGTCGATCCCATACTCATTGATGCAGCGAAGACCCTGGGTTCGAAGAAACGACACCTGTTTCTCAAGGTAGTTCTGCCCTATACGACGCCATACCTGATGACAGGCATCAAGGTGGGGCTTGGCATTGGCTGGATGTGTATCGTGGCCGCGGAGATGGTTGGAAAGTATGGAGGTGGCGTTGGCTTCTACATCTGGGACAGAAGTGACATTGGACAGTGGGACTATGTCTTCGCAGGCATCGCAATGATAGCCATTCTTGGAATACTGACAACTGGCGTAGCGAGCCAAGTCGAGAGGAGGTTGTACGCTTGGATGGGCATGAAGTAGACATACGAATGGAAGCCCTCCTCAAGGTGTTCAAGGAGGAGACCAGGGAAATCGTCGCCTTGAAAGAATTCAGTCTCGATGTCGGCGATGGTGAGTTCGTCTGCCTGCTGGGTCCATCGGGTTGCGGAAAGACGACCGTGCTAAGAATAGTGGCAGGTCTGGAGACGAAGAGTGGCGGCAGAGTCACAGTCAGCGGGGTGGAGGTCGAAGGTGCTGGGTCCAACAGAGGCGTCGTCTTCCAGGAATTCGCTTTATTCCCTTGGCGCACAGTCAGAAAGAACATCGAATTCGGCCTTGAGGTGAAGAAGATCCCTCCTCATGAGCGGGAGGCGGTCTCATCGACATTCATCGACCTGGTAAACCTGGAAGGTTTCGAGAACGCCCATCCTCATCAGCTCTCTGGGGGGATGAAGCAACGCGTAGGGATCGCTCGGGCGCTGGCGAATGACCCCGCGGTTCTGCTGATGGACGAGCCGTTCGGCGCTCTGGACGCTCAAACCAGAAACCTCATGCAGAAGGAGCTGCTTCGCATCTGGTCCGCGACCAGGAAGACGATCCTGTTCGTGACGCACTCAGTAGACGAGGCCGTGTTCCTCGCGGACAGGATAGTGGTGATGACGGCAAGACCCGGGAAGGTGAAGAGGATCATACCTGTGGCCCTTCCTCGCCCCAGAGAGAGGACGAGTTCCGAGTTCATCTCCATCCGTGGCGAGGTCCTTGAGGAGCTTGACGCAGAGTTCGCGAAGACCATGATGCGAGAGATGACCGACGCTTCTGTGCAGCACAAGGCTTAATTCTTCTAGACTCGATGCAGAAATTCATGAGCTTCGAGCTAAATGTTGTCAGCAACACTCCATTGACGCCATTGAGCGACATCGAGGAAGTCGCAATACTCTTCCTCAACCAGATAGGATACTTCCCAAAGGGCTACGATCCCAAGACTGAAGCGACTGATATTCGCGACAGTCCTCCGTACAGGCTGATGGTGGACCACTTCCTGAAGCGGCCGGAGAAAGTCTGGGTGGTTGAAGATCTGGCAGCTTCACTTGGGACGACCAAAGCGACGGTCTACAGACACATAAACAAGCTGAAGGGGTTTGACTTGTTGGAGGAAGCCAGTGTGGACCGGCCAGGCGGATCCACGAAGAAGGGATACCGCATTAGATATGGTGACCTCAGCAAGGCCTGGAACTTCACTGAGGCGCACGTGCAAGTGGCGATGGAGAACTACAGGAAGACGGTCGATCACATACAGGAGCTTGTTGCGAAGAAGGGGGGTAGGCATGCCAAAAAGAGATGACGCAATCATCTTGACTGAAGGGTCAGAATACAGAATCAAGAGCCTGGAGGCCAGAGACAAACCGATGGAGACCACCGGCGTATTCAAGGGATATGCCGCTATCGCTCACGACACAGCAATCGTGATGGAGATCAAATCTCCGGTGGGCGAGCACAAGACGATGCTGAGATTGATTCCATCCCACATGATTACTTCGATTGACGTCCTGAAGGCGAAGAAGGAGAAGAAGGACAAGAGTCAGGAAGGAGACACCGTCTACTTCGGTTGAGAATGGCGCATCAGATGAAAGTCAACCTGAACACAATGGAAGCGCGTGTGATTGCATTGTTGAGGAGGCGCTATCCGATAACGACCGACGAACTCAGGAAAGAACTGTCAGTCAGACGTGATACACTCGATAGGGTGCTGAAGAGGCTTGCTGCAAAGGGCGTTCTCATTCTCGAGCCGTTGCCCGACAAGACGTATGTACGGCTTCTGCTTCCCGGTGTGGAACCAGCTGCGGAGCCTTCGATTGAAAGAAGTGACAAGGATGGTGATGACGATTCCATCGCATACCGTTAATTCCAGGGCCATAGGAAGTGGACAAGGGGTGACGCCCTTTGAAGGCTCGATACCTCCAGCCTATGTCACTGACTTCATCGCAATGCTGCAATCTGGCGAGCTGTCAACTCGGGAGCAGGTCCTGAGGGCCAAGTCTGCTCTTTGCCGAAAGTATAACATGTCGCGTGTGCCAGCCAATTACGAGCTGCTGAAGCACGTGGCTGATGATTTGAGGGAATTTGCCGAACCACTGTTGCGAAACAAACCCGTGAGGACAATCAGCGGCGTCGCTCCAGTTGCGGTGATGACCAGCCCGTTCGACTGCCCCCACGGCCGCTGTGCTTATTGCCCCGGTGGCACCGCCAATGGCAGCCCCCAGTCTTACACGGGCAGGGAGCCAGCAGCACTGAGGGCGTCCGTGCACTCCTTTGACCCTTTTCGACAGACCAGAGCAAGGTTGGAGCAACTCGCCGCAATTGGACACCGTACCGCAAAGGTCGACTTGATAATCATGGGCGGGACCTTCACCGCTCGACCATATGAGTATCAGGAATGGTATGTCAAGCGTTGCTTTGACGCGATGAATGGCTGCGAATCTCCTGATCTTGAGTCCTCCCAGATCCTCAACGAGATGACCTCATCGCGCTGTGTTGGAATGACGATAGAAACGCGTCCGGATTGGTTCCTCGACGAGCATGTCACGAGGTCAACGCGCCTTGGGGCGACGAAGGTCGAGTTGGGCGTACAGATACTTGATGATGACATACTGGAAGGCGTCAACCGCGGTCATGGCGTCGAAGATACGGCGGCTGCAACGGCGCGGGCAAGGCAAGCAGGGCTGAAGGTGTGCTACCACATAATGCCAGGCCTACCGGGTAGCAGTGCTGTTGATGATCTACGCTCGTTTGATCTGATGTTAGAGGATGAGAGATTCAGACCTGATATGCTAAAGATCTATCCCACACTGGTCATCAAAGGCACCGAGGTGTACGAACGGTGGAAGGCGGGTTCCTACTCACCGTTGGAACTCGATGATGCTTTATCGATAGTCGTCGAGATGAAGAAACGAGTCCCCAATTGGGTGAGAATTCTGAGGGTTCAGCGAGACATTCCCGTCCAGCTGATAGCGGCCGGCGTCAAGAAGAGCCATCTGAGGGAACTCGCCACGGAGCAACTCAGGCTGAACGGTCTCAGGTGTGAGTGCATACGATGTAGGGAGGTAGGTCATATGGGGATTCGGGGTAGAAATCTAGAGCCAGAAGAGGCGAATCTGGAGGTTACATCGTATCGAGGCAGTGGAGGCATGGAGCATTTTCTTAGCTGCAAGGCGGCGGACAGCGGGGCCCTCGTGGGCTATGCCAGGCTCAGAAGCGCTGACGATTCGAAATCCCACCCCGCAAGGGTTCGGGAGCTTCATGTGTACGGTGAATTGACACCATTCGATTCCGACACGCCGAACGGATGGCAACATCGAGGCATAGGGGAACTACTGCTTTCCCGATGCGAGGAACTGTCCGCGGAGTTCGATCATGATACCATCAGTGTGACAAGCGGCGTCGGAGCCCGTGAGTACTATAGGCGCTTGGGGTACGAGCGAAATGGCATGTACATGGAGAAGATGCTTTGCAGATAGTGAACACCCGGCGGTATGATTATATGAAAAAACCCATATCGGTTTCCATCGGAGGAGACGCTGGTTGCCCTGTTTGAAGTGCGATGGCCAAAGCGAAGACGGCGCGCTCATGTGTGACGAGTGCGCCGACGCCTGCTATGGGGAACCAAGATTCTTCCTAACGCCAGTCCTTATAGGCCCGAGCCTATATGCGAGGCTGCGGTCCGTAGGCTCAGTCGCATACGTTCTAGGCCCCACGTCAGAAGGGGATTTGTCCTTGATGACGTCATCGGACATCAGGCGCACGCTTCAGGATGCCGTGTTGAGCGGACTGTCCGAGGAGGAGGTGCTGCACAACATCGACCTGTGCGATAAGACTCTGGCTCATATGGGCGTCCCGCTCAAGTACGACCCGTCGGCGATGCTTCTGACCGAGGACGCTGCGGATACAGTCATGACCGTACTCCAAATAGCAGAGGCCTTATTGAGGCAAGGAGGAGGCACCCCCTCGAGCGATCTCTGCCTGCGGCTCGGCGTTGTGTACTGGACCGCCTCACATGGCATTCTGCTTCGGACAGCCAGCCGCCGATGGAGGGACGAGAAGAAGATACATCTTGTCAACCTTTCCAAGGAGTACTTCCGGATGGTCAGCGAGGATGATGATCTGCACTCGCTCGCCGTCTGGAATCTGGCTATGCTCTGCCTGGAGCTGAGGGATTGGAGCGAGGCCAAGGAGTATCTCACCCAGTCTCGAGTGCACTTCCCCAGCGACAACAGAATCGCAGAGGGGCTCGTCAGAGCGGAGCTGGAACTTGGTAACACCGTCGAAGCGTTGACTCTCGTGGATGAGATACTTGTTCAGTCTGCGACGGCGCAGCTTTGGCTTCTCAAAGGAGAGATACTACTGAAGGTCAACAGAATGGAGGAGTCCCTCGAATGCTTCAACCAGTCTCTCTCTCTTGACTCAGGATTGATCGACGCACATAACCGCCTGATCGCGGTCTTGAGGGCTTTGGGCAGAAATGAAGAGGCCGTTATGGCGGAGCGTCAGAGGACAATATCCAGGACTCCCGGCATAGAGGAGAAAGTCCTGGACATAATCGGAGAACTGACCAAAGCGCCGTCCCAGCCCGCCGCGGTAAGGGTGCGTGCTCGTCAGATGGCGCGTATCAAGAAGGTTCCGGCGGAGCCTGCCCCTGCCCCTGTGATTGCCGAGATGCCGCTCGATTTGGCGGCTGCCGCGTTGGAGGCTGGAGATTACGACCTCGCCATCCAGCGCTCCCGACATGCGATTGAGGCTGATCCAGGCTCAAGAGAGGCGAGCCTCATCCTCATTGAGGCCATGGTCGCTGTCGGAGATATTGCCGGTGCTTCGAAGAGCGTCCATTCGTTTTATGAGAGAAACAGGGATGATCCGCACGCTTGGTATTGGCGCGGCGTGGTGGCGGAGAAGGAGGGTAAATGGGGGGCAGCAGTTCAGTACTTCAGCAAGGCTGTGACTATTGATCCCGAACTTGCAGAGGCATGGGCCGCAATGGGCGACACGCTGCTGGTGAACGACAAACTGAATGGCGCTGATGAGAGCTACTCGAGGGCGTTGCAGATCGATGCAGGAAATGCCAAAGCATGGCTCGGAAAAGGCAGGACCATGCGCGCCCTCGGCAGATGGGGAGCGGCGATCCAGTGCTTGGACAAGTACAACTCCTTGATGCCGGACGACAAGGACGCATGGCTGTTGAAGGCCGACACGCTCATGGACAAGGAGAAGTACCGCAGAGCCATCGACGCGTACAATAAGTATCTCGAACTCTACCAGGATGACTCGTATGCATTGGGGCGCAAGGGCGCCGCGTTGAACGCTCTGGGGATGGTGGATGAGGCTGTGGCCTGTCTCGAGGAGAGCGTGCGCCTTGACCCCGGTAACAGACAGGCGGTGAAGCTGCTCAGGTCGTTAACTGAAGGAGGCGGAGACTGATGGTTGAGCTAGACCGCATCCTTAGCGAACGTTCCGATGAGCGAATTCTGTCTGCTGTGCGTTCCCTCTCCGCTTCAGGCTTTTCTAGGTTTGTGGAGCGAGTCCTTGGCTACCTCGATTTGACCATATCTAGAAGCCGAATCAAAGAGGATTTCGTCATTGCCGATTGTGTTCACAGACCGGACAGTCTGAAGTACGTGGTCTTCTTCTCGAGAAGGGACGAGAACGTGGCAAAGCAGTCCGTTGACAGTCTTGTGTCCTATATGGAGAAGGTTGAGGCTGTGAAGGGCTTGGTCCTTTCCTCCTCGCCGATACTGCCGGATGCTGTGAAGCTTGCTGAGATGCATGATGTGGGCGTAGCCGACGGTCCGAAGCTGGCCGCGCTCGTAAGGCGGTTCGATCTGGACAGAGACCTCATTCGAGAGGCAGAACTCTCCGGCAAGCGCGATGCGGAGCTGGCGAAGACTGGCCGTCTTGACGAATCGGCAGCTGCGGCCATGGCTGACGGATATGAGGCGCTATCCAACAAGGACTTCCTCAAAGCGCTTGAGAGCGTAGACCAGGCAATACTATCCGACGATACCATCGACGCCGCGTGGCGTCTTAAAGGTGTAGTCCTCGATGAAATGGGCTATCACGAACAGGCCCTGGAGTGCTTCAGGCACGCGCTCGCAATAAGCAAGGGCAGTGATGAAACATGGTACGCACTCGCGAACTGTTTCTACTCCCTATCACGCCACGAGGAGGAGCTGAAATGCTACGACCGCGCTCTCGAAATCAATCCTCTCAATCTCAAGGCTCTCTTGAATAAAGGCGGCACTCTTCACAGGCTAGGCAGATACCAAGAGGCACTAGATGCGTATGACGAAGTGCTGAGGAGAAACTACCGGCTCGAGAAGGTACATAACAACCGAGGAGTGACTCTCCACAAGCTCGGTCGGCCCAAGGAGTCGCTCGAAGCCTATGACCGAGCCATCGCCCTGCGTCACGACTACGTCGAGGCAATAATGAACAAGGCCAACCTCCTCTTCGAGCTTGGGAACGATGATGAAGCGCTCAGCTCCTATTCTCACGTCACTGAGATTCGCCCTGACATGCCACTTGCCTGGCGGTCGAAGGGACTGGTGGCTTTGAAGATGGGCAAGCGATCGGCTGCCACAAGGGCCTTCGAGGAGGCTCTCAGGCTAGACGCCGGCGACGTCGAGGCCAAGAGGGCCCTTGATGAGCTTGGGAAAGAGCCGAAGGAGGACCTCGTTGAGACCACAGGATTTCTCGAGGAGATATTCGCCCCTGATGCCGAGGCCCCGCCTGCAGAGACAGCCGCAGAGCCAACGCAGCCATTGCCTCCAGAGGAGGTTATCACGAGTATCGAGGAGGAGACGCTTGAACAGATTGCAGAGGAGCTGTACGGCGACCGCGCGGAGTTGCTGCTGTTGTTGGGCCGTCTCGACGAAGCCTACGATTATCTGATCAGATCGCTCAGACTCGAGGGAGAGAATTCGCGACTGCTGACCGCTGCCGGGAGCGTGCTGTTTCGACAGGGCAAGCATGAAGCAGCGATAAAGACCTACGAGCACGCATACACGGCGGATAGAAGCTACTCACCGGCTCTGTACAACCTTCACATGGCTCTGATGGTTGCGGGCGAGAGTGAGCTGGCTGCGAAGGTGAGCCAGTCTCTAAGGGAGTCATCGCGTGGATGGCAGGGGAGGGCGGCTTCCGCAATAGAGGCGATGAAACGGAAGGACTATCGTCAGGCAATCGAGGACACGGAGGTCGCTATGGCAGCTGAGAACCTATCCACATTGCGCAACTTCAGAGGTGTACTTCAGCTTGTATCGGATGACGTCGATGGCGCTTCGGAGACCTTCACGCAGCTCACTGCAGACACCTTCGATAGGTCTGAAGCCCACAACAACCTTGGGTCCGCGATACTCAAGAAGGGCGATTGGGAGGGCGCGGGAGCAGAGTTCGACAAGGCAATGCGACTTCGCAAGGGTAACCCCACCGCCTGGAACAACAGGGGTTGTGTGCTTTACAAGGAAGACCGACTCAGAGAAGCGATAGCCTGCTTCGAGGAGTCTCTGGTAATCAATCCTACCGCCGTCGCAATGGGGAACAAGGGATTCACCCAGCTTATGATTGACATGCTCGATGATGCGATAAGATCATTCGAACAATCGCTGAAGATCTTGGAGACTCCTGAGGCGTTCAACAACAAGGGAATTGCACTTCTGCGTTCAGGGCGCGTGGACGCAGCAGTCGTCGCTTTCAGAGAAGCGCTCAGACTGTCTCCTCAGTTTGAGGATGCTAACGCCAATCTGCGGAGCGCGCTGTCCGCCCAGTCGTTAAGACAGAGAGAGGTGATGGAGACTCCGCCTCCTCCTCCACCTCCGCCGCCCTCCAGAAGCATGAAATCTGACAGCGACCGAGCCAAGATGCAGCTGCTTCGCCACGAAAGCGAGAAGACTCTGAAGAAGAAGAAGAAATCCGAGCTGGAAGCTATTTGCATAGCCCTCGATAAGAGCTCGCGAGGCACTAAGAAGGAGCTCGTTGCGCGCATCCTTAAGGAGAAGAGGCGTCTGCTCAGGAAGAGCCGCCTGTGAACTGCGCGCGACAGATGTCCGCAGTCGCCTATGCTATGTTCATCACGACAACGTCTCGAACTGCCCTCATCTCACTGAAAGGTAACACAAGTCTTCCGTCTGAGTCCGTCTTGAACAACCTCGGCTCGATCTCCTCGGCCGGGATGACGAGCACGTTTTGAAGCTCGCCGGTCTTTGTGTCAATCAAGAAATTCTCTATCATGCCGAGTATCTGGCCATCATTGGTCATCACTGTCTTGCCCTTCAGCTCGGTAATGAATTTGCGCATGGTCATCCCATCTCCAGACTACCTGTAGTAGCCAAGGCCGTTATCATCTTTGGCCCTCTTAGACATTGCGGTCGTCATCTCCTGGACAAGATTCTCGTATATCTTCGCGGTCTCCTTGTCAGTTGAAGCTCTTACGAGCTTCATAGCCTCCTCGAAATGCTTCTTCTTGACAGTCTTCGCGTTCCTGTCCTCGCGGAGGGACAGCATCGCGGCTTCCCGACAGAGATTCTCGATATCTGCACCCACATATCCTTCCAACCTTCTAGCAAGGTCCTTCAAATCCACATCTTTGAGTGGCATATCACTGGTGTGTACCTGCAGGATCTTCAGTCTGGTCGCCTCGTCAGGAAGAGGTGTCAGCAGCAGCTTGTCGAACCTCCCAGGGCGAAGCAGCGCTCTGTCCAGGATGTCCGGGCGATTTGTGGCAGCAATGACGAACACCCCGCTGAGCGAATCCAGTCCGTCCATCGACGTCAGAAGCTGGTTGACAACTCTCTCGGTCGCGCCGGAGTCGAAATGGCTTCCTCTTCTAGGTGCAATCGCGTCGATCTCATCAAGGAACACTATCGATGGAGCGACCTGTTTTGCCTTCTTGAAGATCATTCGTATCGCCTTCTCGCTCTCGCCGACCCATTTTGACATTATCTCAGGACCCTTGATTGAGATGAAGTTGGCCTTCGATTCGTTCGCGACCGCTCGCGCAATCAGCGTCTTACCCGTCCCAGGCGCTCCGAACAGGAGCACGCCGCTCGGCGGCTGGATTCCCATCCTCGAGAAGGCCTCAGGATCCTCGAGAGGCTTCTCAATAGCCTCGTTGAGAGCCTCCTTCACGCTCTCCAGCCCTCCCACGTCTTCCCAAGTGACCTTGGGTATTTCGACCGATACCTCGCGCATAGCACTCGGCTCTATCTCTCTGAGAGCGTCCGTGAAATCCTGCGCGGTCACGCGCATCTTCTCCAGAATATCCGTTGGTATTGGCTTGCCGAACTCAATATCTGGAAGGTACCGTCTCAGCGCCCGCATCGCACTCTCTCTTGACAATGCCGCCAAATCAGCGCCCACGAATCCGTGCGTCATGTCTGCAATCTTGTCCAGCTTGACACTATGATCGAGAGGCATGCCTCGGGTGTGTATCATCAGAATCTCGAGCCTTCCTTCCGCTGTGGGAACACCGATCTCGATCTCCCTGTCGAATCTTCCTGGCCTGCGCAATGCAGGGTCTATTGCACCCTCTCGATTCGTCGCAGCGATTACTATCACGTTGCCTCTCGACGTGAGTCCATCCATCAGAGTCAGCAATTGGGCAACAACTCGTCGTTCAACCTCGCCCTGGACTTCGTCTCGTTTCGGTGCGATTGAGTCGATCTCATCGATGAATATAACGGAGGGCGCATTCTTCTCCGCCTCTGAGAACATCTCACGCAACCGTTCCTCGCTCTGCCCATAGAATTTGGACATGATCTCCGGGCCTTGAATGGCGTGGAAGTTCGCACCTGCCTCGTTCGCAACCGCTCGCGCAATGAGGGTCTTCCCTGTTCCAGGCGAACCGTAAAGGAGTATGCCCTTTGGAGGATCTATCCCCAGCCTGGAGAATATCTCAGGGTGTTTCAGGGGCAGTTCAATCATCTCTCTTATTCTCAGGAGCTCTCCCTCGAGGCCACCCACATCCTCGTAGGTGACAGATGGCCTGGTGAGTTCGGTGACTTCAACAGGTTCCGTGCGCACCGATAGCTCGGTGAAATCACCTATCTGTACGATGCCGCTGGGCGTGGTAGATGCGACGACAAATGGCAGGAATCCGCCCATAAGCGCTATGTTGGGTATGATGATCTCATCACCCTTTACGATTGCTCTGTTGAGCAGCCCCTTCTTGAAGAGCCCCTCGACTCCTTGGCCGAATCGGACCCTCTTTCCATGTGGTATCTTCGGGGCTACCACGACCTTCTTCGCGGCGTGAGCATCAGCCTTCCTGACCGCGACCTTCTCGCCGATTGATACGCCGGCGTTCCCTCGAATCATTCCGTCGATACGGACTATGCTCTTCCTCTCGTCCTCATGAGCGGCTCTGAAGACCTTGGCCGCAGTCCGCTTCTTACCGATTATCTCAATTATGTCTCCGACGTCTATGTTCAGGGTCTTTCTCGTGTCAGAGTCTATTCTCGCACGTCCCAGGCCGACTTCGGACTGGTGGTGTGCACGCGCGACCTTCAACGTTACCGCGTCCGTAGGCTTTCGTGTCATCCAACGCGTAATCCCCTGGCCTATCCAAAAAGCTTTGGGATGCCAAGTGGCGATTGCATTTCACTAGGGCGTTCGCTAATGTACGCTTTCTGCGCCCACAATCCGTCGATTGTCAGATGCCTGAAAGGAGTTGGCTAGAAAAGCATTAAAGCGCAACCATCTATTCGAACTGACGACGAGGCTTTAGGATGTACGAGGTACGATTCCATGGCCGCGGAGGTCAAGGAGCGGTCATGGCTGCACAGGCACTTGCGAGTGCGGCGCACGCGGAGGGAGGGTACGCGACGGCCTTCCCGTTTTTCGGGGCGGAGAGACGAGGAGCGCCGGTACTTGCGTTTACGAGAATCGACGATAAGAGGATTTACAGAAAGACGCAGGTCTACGAGCCCGATTTCGTGGTAGTCCTGGACGAAGGATTGCTGGAGACCGTCAATGTCGTCGAGGGTTTGAAGGATGGAGGGGCCGTCGTAGTCAACTCGGTCAGGAGCCCTGAGGAGATCGACGTCGGGATAGACGCTAAGCTCGCAACAGTCGATGCTACGAGCGTCGCTTTGGAGGTTCTCAAGCGACCCGCCACGAACTCGTCAATCCTGGGAGCACTGTCAAAGGCCACAGGAATCGTGAGCATAGAGTCAATCGAGAAGGGAATCATGCAGGTTTTTGGCGATAGGCTCGGCGAGAAGGTTGGGGAGAGAAACGCGAAGGCCGCCCGCATCGCCTACGACAGGACTGTGGTGGGCGAATCGCACGGCAGCAGAGTTCTGAAAGCCTCCAATAAATGGCTGCCGGACGTCAGAGAACTACCAATGGGAGTGGCGGGCATCTCGCTGGATACTGATGCGGGCGCGGTCGGCCCCGGTTCATTCCTTGAGAACAAGACTGGAAGCTGGAAGGTCTTTCACCCCGAATATGACGGAGAGAAGTGCACCATGTGCAACTTCTGCTGGTTCTACTGTCCAGAAGGATGCATCTATAGAAAGGAAGATCGAATGGAGTTCGACATGGACTATTGCAAAGGCTGCGGGATATGTGCGAACGAGTGTCCCGCCGAAGCCATCAAGATGGTGAGGTGAATAGGATGGTGTCGAAGATCTGCACAGGCAACTACGCAGCCGCCTATGGCTCGATGCGATCGCGGGCGAGAACAGTTGCAGCCTATCCTATCACGCCCCAGACCTTCATAGTGGAACATATCTCCGAGTTCATCAACAACGGGGAGATGGACTGCGAGTATATTGAGGTCGAGAGCGAGCACACCGCCATGAGTGCGTGCGTGTCAGCGAGCGCCTCGGGCGTGCGCACATTCACAGCCACATCATCTCAGGGATTGGCGCTTATGCACGAGATTCTGCCAATCGCTAGTGGCATGAGGCTGCCTGTGGTCATGGCGGTCGTCAACAGGTCAATTGCATCTCCAATAAACATCTGGGTGGAGCATAACGACATAATGCCCGAGAGGGATTCTGGATGGATTCAGGTCTTCTGCGACAACAACCAGGAAGTCCAGGACATGATTCTGCAGGCCTACCGCATTGCAGAGGGCAAACGCGTCGCACTTCCCGTCGCGGTGTGTCTGGACGCCTTCATACTCTCGCACACGGTTGAACCAGTCGATCTCATCGAGCAGGATGCAGCTGACAAGTACGTGCCTGAGTTCAGCCCTACGGGCGCGATTCTTGACCCCGATGACGTTGCCGCTGTAGGTGTGTTCACCCCTCCCGATTACATGATGGAATGCAGATGGCAGACCGACAAGGCGATGAGAAATGCCGTCGAGGCTATCGGTGAAGCGAACGAAGTCTTCGCGAAGCAGTTTGGTCGAGATCATGGAGGAATGATAGACCCATATATGGTCGATGACGCCGAGGCAGTGCTCGTAACGATGGGTACTGCCAGCTCGACCGCACATGAGGTCGTCGATGAGATGAGAGCCAAGGGCAAGAAGGTAGGCCTTGTTAAGCTCAGATTCTGGCGCCCATACCCTTCGGAGCTCCTCAGGGCCATAGCCGAGAAGGTCAAGGCCGTGGGCGTCTTCGACAGGGCGGTGTCATATGGCATCGGAGGACCGTCCTACATCGAGTTCAGGAACGCAGTGTTCGGCCTCGACCTGCCAGTGATGAATTTCATCGGAGGTCTTGGAGGCAGAGACGTGTCGCTGCAAGATGTGCGATTCATGTATGAGAAGCTGCTGGAGGCAGCTAGGACGGGCGTCGTCAAGCGTGACATAACTTGGATGGGAACCAGGGGGGTCGAGCAATGAAGCTCAAGGAGCTTCCCGACGAGGAGCTTTTCACCCGCGGACACACTGCGTGCGCCGGCTGCGGGGCAGCAGTAGCGGTTCGCAATCTCATGAAAGTCCTTGGCAAAAGGACGATGGTAGTGAATCCTGCGTGCTGCCTGCTGATCTTCGGCGCGACCTATCCCTACCTGGCCTGGAAGGTGCCCTTTCATCACGTAGCATTCGAGAACACCGCTGCGTGTGCGACTGGAATGTCTAGGGCGATGAAGGTTCGAGGTAAGGAGGATACGGTTGTGATGGGGATTGCCGGCGACGGCGGAACCGCGGACATTGGCATCCAGGCGCTTTCTGGAGCCGCGGAGAGGAACGAGGATATGCTTTACGTCATGTATGACAACGAAGCCTACATGAACACGGGCATCCAGCGTTCAGGCTCGACGCCGTTCGGCGCATGGACAACGACAACTCCAGTAGGCAAGGTGAAGGCAGGAAAGGCCGACTTCAAGAAGGACATGCCGCTCATAATGATGGCGCACAACGTTCCGTACGTCGCGACCGCCTCTATCGGGAACATACAGGATTTCATCAATAAATTCGAGAAGGCAAGGAACATGAAGGGGTTCAGGTACATCCAGGTTTTCACTCCCTGCCCGACAGGGTGGCGACACGACACGGCCAAGACGATCGAAGTCGCCAAGCTGGCAGTCGATACGGGCATGTGGACACTCTACGAATGTGAGAACGGCAAAGTCAAGATCAATCGGAAGCCCAAGATGACCCCGGTATCAGAGTATCTCAAAGTGCAAGGCCGCTTCAGACATATGAAAGAGGAGGATGTCAGAAAGCTTCAGGACTGGGTCACCAGCAAATGGGAGGCCGACGAGAGATACGCTCAGTGCAGGCAGTGAAAGGGTCCCGATTGCCGCGCAAGGAATTACGCCATGGTCTCTATCGGCTCGTCGCGACCGACTTTCTCATCTCAACCTGTTTGATTGTGACGGCGAAATCGAACTTGTCCAGCATCCTGCGCGTCGCAAGATCGTCATTAACGTTGTAGATAGCTATGTTGAACGCACCCAACTCCCAAAGTCTGTTGAGGGCGAACTTCGTCAACGAGGTACCTATCCCAAGACTCCTTCGCTGAGGGAGCACGCCTATGAACGGGATGAACCCTGTCGTTTCGACACGTCTCAGCATTACAAATCCTCCGTCGACGGAATATATCTCGCAAGTCCTTCCAGATTCCTCCAAGGCCGCGGCCTTCCTCCTCTGCCAGCAGGATTCGGAGTATGACGCTCTATGCACTTCCACGATGTCCTCCACACGGACTCTGTTCGGCCTGTTTCCAAATCCTGCGAATCCGGCAGCCTTCCCTTCTGCTGAAAGATACTTCCGCGCCTCCGTATATCCAAGCCTCGCGTAGAGCCTCGAAGCCGCTGAGTTACCCTCTATGACCTCCAAGATGATCTCCTCGACTCCTCGGAGACGGGCGCCTTCCTCCGCGGCCTCCATCAATCGCCTCCCTATTCCCTGACCACGGAAGGACGGAACCACCCCCAGCCCTCCGATCCACGCTTCATTGCCGTCGATTACCGGATTGACGTATCCTATTATGGCGTCTTGATGCTTCGCCACTATGATATCATCTATCCTGCCTCCGACAGAGCGCAAGAAATCCATGAAGAACTTGCGAGACGATCTGAACGGGATGATGTAGTCTGCGAAGATATCCGCCTGAGCCTCGACAAGCCCATCTACCTCGTTCGGGTCGAGCCTGACAATCTCCACCACTTCTTCGACCTTCATCTCATGAGCCTTCAAGCGATGTCGGGTCTCATATGGGGGAAGAGAATGACCTCTTTGATTGACGGGGCATTCGTGAAGATCATGGCAAGTCTGTCTATGCCTATCCCGAGGCCGCCCGTAGGCGGCAGGCCGTATTCCAACGCTCGCACGTAATCCAAGTCTATAGGATGAGCTTCATCATCCCCCTCCTGTTTGAGGCGATCCTGCTCTTTGAATCGCTGTTCCTGCTCGACGGGATCGTTCAACTCTGAGAAGGCGTTGGCGAATTCCCAACCGTTTATGAACAACTCGAATCGCTCAACCAGGTGAGGCGCTCCTCTCTTTCTCTTGGCTAGGGGAGATACCTCAATCGGATGATCGATGATGAAGACTGGATCTATCAGGCACGGCTGAACCTTCTGGTCGAAGATCTCCGATACTACCTTGCCGATGTCCGAACAGTCATCTACTTCTCGGACTCCCATCTCTCTAGCGGCGTCTTTCGCGCTCTCCAAGGTGTCAAGCGTGCTCACATCCAGGCCTGAGTGCTTCTTAATCGCCTCGTCCATGGTGATTCGAGGCCATGGCCTTGTGAAATCCAAGATCCGATCTCCGTAGACGATCTTCTCGGTTCCAACAATCTGCATCGCCGTGTCGTGAATCAGAGACTCCGTGAGGTCCATTATGTCGTTGTAATCTGAATACGCCTTGTAGAGTTCCATCGAAGTGTACTCCGGATAGTGTTGGGCGTCAATATCCTCGTTCCTGAAGTTCTTTCCAATCTCGTAAACGCCTTCGAGATTGCCCACTATGCACCTCTTGTGATACAACTCGGGCGCAATCCTCAGATACAGATCGATATCGAGGAAGTTGTGATGCGTTACAAAAGGCCTGGCGAGCGCTCCTCCGTACAGAGGTTGCAGAATCGGCGTCTCGACCTCTATGAATCCTTTTTCATTCAGCCAGGCACGCATGTGTGCAATCATGCGACTTCTCTTGATGAACCGCGTTCTCACGTCCTCATTCATGAGCAGGTCGAGGTATCTTTGCCTGTATCTCATCTGTACGTCCTGAAGGCCATGGAACTTCTCTGGCAGAGGTATCAATGCCTTGCTCAGGACTTGAAATCCTGTAACGGCAATGGTAATCTCTCCGGTCTTTGTTCTAAACACATTGCCATTTACTCCGACGACATCGCCTCTGTCCATTGTCTGGAACAGATCCCACAGGTCGTCCCCTATGTCATCCCTACGGAAGTAGATCTGGACTTTGCCTTCTCGGTCAACCAGATCGGCGAAACCAGCTTTCCCGTGAATCCTCTTCGCCATGATCCTGCCCGCGACGGAGATCAAATCCTCGCTCCTGTCGGAGCCGATGTCACTGTATTGCGATGCGACTTCAGTTGAGGAGTGAGTGCGGTCATATCTGTAGGTCTTGTATGGATCGAAGCCACGGCTCTTCATATCCTCCAGGTTCTTCCTGAGCTGTTTCCTGAGGTCGCTCTCCTGTTCTTCAGGCATTACGCAACACCCCTGCTGGGTACGCTCTCATATTCTGAGGGCGTACTTAAACGTAATCGCTCTGCCACCCCTGACGATCCCCGCATCGCCCCCCATTGTCATTAGCATATCACTCACCAGGACTCGGTCGAAGCCACTATCAATTCGTGGCTTCGCTATGTCTTCTTCCTCTTCTTCTCCGCGTCCTCAATTGCCGCGAGAAGCTCCTCGATCCTGAATGGCTTGAGAAGAAACCCCTTAGCTCCAGCTGCGAGAGCCTCTTTCTCTATGTGGAGGTCTGCACTTCCGAAGAAGATGGCGGCATCGGGGTTGATACGGAGGATCTCCTGAGTCGCACTAACGCCATCTCGGACAGGCATCCGCTGGTCCATGATGACCACGACAGGTTTCTCCTTCATCTTCTTGTACTTCCTGACCGCCTCCTCACCATCGGATGCGACTGCAACCACCTTGTGGCCGTGAGCTTCGAGGATGTCCCTGTACAGCTCAACAATGAATTTCTCGTCGTCTACAAGGAAAACGGTGGCGATGCTACAACCTCCACTTGAACCGCGAAATGATACGTCGTTTTGATGCCCCGACAATCACCAGACTGCTAGGATACGCAAATGGCCAGGCGGGATTATGCTAATTATACTGTAGCTTATATAATGATTTTCCTAATGTCGCGGAAGGCCTAAAACGCCCGCCAGTTGCCCCTCTGAGCCTGCTCAACACTTAAATATGAATACATGCCATTGAGCTTTCGGAGAATCATGCCGAAGAACAAGAAGAACGAGGGATTTCACTCCGCCGCAGGTCTTATAAGGTACTTCGATTCAGAGGATGACAAGGCGCTCAAGGTCAACCCCTGGGTTGTGGTCGGCCTCTGCATTGGGGTTTCGGCGCTAGTTCTGATCCTCGGCGCAATCTATCCGACCTGATTCACGAGCGTTCTTGAGCAATAGGGCCGTAGAAAGGCTGGACGATGGGGCCTGTCACCGTTCATATCTGTACGTTGCAAGTTCGAAATCTGACGAAAGGAATAAATATAATCGCCGCGCTCGCTCGACCGCTCGAGGCGTCGAACATGGTGAACAGGACGGCCGTGTTTGGTAGTCTTCATGCGTGAACTCGCATGCATCAGTCCGACCTCTCGAGCTGTTGTTTGTCCGATGCAGAGGCCTAGCGGAAGCCACGTAGTTGGGGAAACTGCTTCGGCTAGCGATGGATAGATGGAGGGATGATGTTGACGTTGATGAGGATAGCTATACCGAACAAGGGAAGGCTGAGCCAACCTGCAGTTAAGCTCATGAACAGCATCGGCTTGCCAATGCCAGATTCCGGCAGCAGGACATTGATTGCAGAGTTTCGAAAAGGCAGATACCAGATACTTCTTGCGAGGGCACAGGACATACCTGAGTTCATCGAGATGGGTGTTGCGGATCTCGGCATCACCGGTCTGGACCTGATATTGGAGACCGGAATGGATGTAAGCAAGGTCATGGAGCTCGACTTTGGTCGATGCAGACTTGTTGCAGCGGTCCCTGAGGAATCGAAGATCATGAACGCGTCCGAGGTGAAGGATGGAAGCACTGTCGCCACCGCTTTCCCACAGCTCACGAAGAAATACTTCGAGAAGCTCGGAAAGAAGGTGAAGATCGCTGGAGTGACAGGTGCCACGGAGGTCGCTCCAAAGATAGGTTTGGCTGACGTCATAACCGACCTCACTGAGACCGGTTCAACACTCAAACTCAATCATCTCCGAGAGGTGGGAGTAATGCTTGACTCCGTAGCCGTGCTCATTGCGAACAAGGAATCACTTGAGAAGAAGAAGGAGCGAATACAGGAGATAGTCAGCGCTATAGACAGCGTCATAGGCGCATCGAAGAAGAGGTATCTCATGGCAAATGTCCCCCGAAGCACACTGCCGAACCTCGAAAGCCTCCTGCCGGGCGTCTCCGGTCCAACGATAATGGATATCATCGGTCGGAAAGATATGGTTGCTATCCACGCTGTGGTCAACGAAGACGAGGTGAACGGAATAATCGCCATTCTGAAGGATATTGGAGGCACTGGCATACTGATTTGCCCTATCGAAAGGATGGTATTGTGAGATGTTGTCGTACGACGTGGAGTCCGCTTCCATTGAAGAAATCGAACAGATAATGCGTCGCGGCCAGGCATCATTTCAGAGGTCCATCGAGCGAGCACGCACAATCGTCGAGGAGGTCCGCAAGGAAGGCGACGCAGCTGCCGTGCGATATGCACGCAAATATGACGGATTTGAGGGGCGCTCGTTCGCGGTTCCCGCCAAATGCATTGAAACCGCTCCGTCTCGCTTGCCACAACAGTTGGTTTCAGCGCTGAAGGAAAGCGCTAGACGAATTGCTGCGTACCATGAGAAGCAGATACCGGAAGAGTTCGAGTTCAAGGATTCGTGTGGCGTGTTGGGCCAGAAAGTAGTTGCGTTGGGTCGCGTGGGAATATACGCTCCCGGTGGCACTGCAAGCTACGCCTCGTCGGTATTGATGGCCGCGGTCCCTGCAAGGGTTGCGGGCGTCAAGGAGATAATACTCTGCACCCCGCCTGGAAACGGCTGCGTTGATAACTCAATACTGGCAGCAGCAAACATCGTTGGCATCAAGGAGGTCTATTCTATTGGAGGCGCTCAGGCCGTAGCCGCAATGGCATATGGAACCGAGACAATCAGGAGGGTTGACAAGATAGTGGGCCCGGGCGGTGCCATCGTGACAGCCGCGAAGCAACTTGTCAGAAAGGACTGCGACATAGATTTCCTGGCCGGTCCGTCGGAAGTTTTGATTATAGCAGACAGCAACTCGGACTCCAATCTCTTGGCAAGTGAGATGCTCGCCCAGCTTGAACACGATACAGACGCTGTCGCCGTTTTGCTCTCCACCTCGAAGTCGATCATCGAAGAAACCAAAAATCGATTCGAGGAAATGGCTAAAGGCGCTGGAAGGAGGCAGATCATAAGGAAGGCCGCAGAGAAGGGCGCGATCTTCCTGAGGGTTCGCAGCCTGCAGCAAGCTCTGCAGGTGTCTAACGACTTCGCTCCGGAACACCTTGTGATAGACACGAGGGAGCCTTGGTCACTGCTTGACGGAGTGAAAGCTGCCGGTTCCGTATTCCTTGGTCGCTGGTCGTCAGTCGCCTTCGGCGACTACTGTTCCGGCACCAATCATGTGTTGCCAACTATGGGCATGGCCCGGTCGAGCTCTGCTCTGTCGGTCAGCGATTTTGTGAAGATCGTTCCATATCAACAGATAACTCGTAAAGGCGCTGGTAGGTTGGCTCCTATTGCGGTATCTCTGGCCGAGGCCGAGGGATTAACGGCTCACGCGTCTGCGGCGAAAGCAAGAATACACGGTGGTGACGAATGACTTCCATTGGTGAGTTGAAAAGACGAACGCTTGAATCGCTCAGCCGCCCTTCTTATTCTCTCAGGGATACCGAGCTGCTGATAATGAACAACAACGCAAACCTGTTCGGCATCAACCCCGCCGTGGAGGAAGTGGCAGAATCGTTTGACTTCGAGAAGCTGTGGGCCTACCCGAGCGAAGACTCCGATAACCTCAGGAACAGAATCGCATCTGATCTATCGGTTTCGCCCGACGAGATAATCGTTGGAAACGGCTCTGACGAACTCCTTGATATCGTATCAAAGACTTTCATCAATCCCGGAGATGTATTCTGCCAGGTAACTCCGACATTCAGGATGTACAAGTTCTACGCTGTGGTCAACATGGCGAGCGTGAAGGAGAAGGTGTTGTCCAATGGATTCACGCTGCCAGTACAGGAGATCATCGACGAGCAGGCCAAAATCATCGCTCTGTGTCAACCCAACAACCCCACAGGCAATCTGTTTGCCAGAGGAGATGTCAAGCGTGTGCTGGACGAAAGCCCCGGCATAGCGCTCGTGGATGAGGCTTACAACGATTTCTGTGGTTCCAACATGATCGATGAGGTGATGGAGTGCGAACGCGGAATCGATGTAAGAACCTTCTCAAAAGCCTATGGTCTCGCCGGCCTCAGGGCGGGATATGCGATAGCCAGAAAGGAGATCGTGAATGAGTTGAGGCGGGTGCGCACGCCTTTTGGCCTGAACGCCTTCACGGAGGCGGTGGCTGTGGCCGCGCTAGATCACAGAGATTGGGTCGATTCAAAGGTGCAGGAGATGAAATCTGAGCGGAAGTATCTCTCAGACAGGATGACCAAGCTCGGCTTCACTGTGTATCCGTCGGAATGCAATTTCATCCTCTGCAAGTCGCCCATTAGAAGCGCGGATCTCGTGAGTTCACTCATGGAGAAGAAAGTGGCAATCAGGGACTTCGGATCGTATCCTATGCTGGATGATCACGTTAGGGTGACCATAGGGCCGAGGGAATACATGGACGTTCTGTTGGAGGCCGTCGAGCCAATGGTTGGCGGAAATCAACCATGAAGATAGCAATCGTTGACTACGGCGTAGGAAATCTACACAGCATATCGAAAGGACTTGAGCGAGCGGGGGCAGAGGCTCGTATTTCGTCCTCTCCAGACGAAATCGCGGAGGCGGAGTGCATCATCTTCCCTGGCGTGGGAGCGTTCGGAGCTGCTATGGACGTTCTCCGACCCGCAGCTGGCGCGATAAGATCGGCAATAGAGGGTGGAACGCCGACGCTCGGCATTTGCCTTGGTATGCAGGTGCTTTTCGAGAAGAGCGAAGAATCTCCTGGCGACGGTTTGTCTGTGTTCAAGGGAACGGTCAGGCGGCTCAACGCTCCAAGGGTCCCTCACATGGGTTGGAACAACGTGTCTCACACGGATGACGATGTATTCAACGGGATCAGCGGTGATGCGCAGTTCTACTTCGCCAATTCGTTCGTATGCGATCCGACCGAAAAGGTCACGATATGTGAGACAGTATACGGTGAGAGGTTTCCTGCAGCGGTCAGGAAAGGCGTCATGTTCGGAACTCAGTTCCATCCGGAGAAGAGCGGCGAACCGGGTCTGAGACTACTCGCCAATTTCATCAGAATCTCGGAGGAATGCAGATGAAGATCATACCCGCGGTCGATATAAGGGGTGGTAAGGTCGTTCAGCTCGTTGGCGGGAAGCCAGGAACAGAACGTTTCGCCATCGAGGATGCTACAGGAATTGCCCGTAGGTGGCAGGATGATGGTGCTGAGATAATACACATCATTGACCTCGACTCTGCAATGGGGGTCGGCAACAACGAAGAGCTGATTGAAAACATAATCGGCGCCTTGTCGATACCCGTCCAGGTGGGTGGAGGAATCAGGACCGCCGAGAAGGTACACAGGCTCTTTGAGATTGGCTGCGAGAGAGTCATTATGGGCACCCGGGCGATTCAGGAGAGGTCGTTCGCTGAGGAGATGTCGAGGCAGTACCCTGATGGCATTGTAGTCGCGCTCGACTCCGTTGCTGACAAGGTTCTCATCAAGGGATGGCAGGAGAGTTCGGGCAAGGATACCTACGCTGTGGCAAAGGACATCGAGACTCTGCCGATATGGGGATTCCTGTTCACGAATGTAGAAGTCGAGGGACGACTGGAGGGAATAGATCCTATTTACATCGAGAAATTCATGAATACGACGAGGAAGCCCGTGATTGTATCTGGGGGCATCACGACTCGAGCCGACATAGAGACGCTCCAGCAGATGGGAGTGGATTCAGTCGTCGTTGGAATGGCAATCTATACCGGACGTATCAACTTCAGGAGAGTCGTGAGGGAATTTTCATGACTTCGGATGCGCCTAAACGCAGATCAAGCTTAACCAGGGAAACAAGAGAGACAAAGGTGCAGGTCAGTCTTGTCATTGAAGGCGAGGGGAATATCAAATGCGATGTCCCAGACGAATTCCTTCGCCATATGGTCGAAACGTTGGCGAGATACTCCGGAGTTGATATGGACATCTCGGCCAGCGGCGACTTGGAGCACCATCTAGCTGAGGATGTGGCCATAACCATGGGACGCGCCTACAGGGAAGCCATCGGGAATGCTCCCATCAGGAGAATTGCGAGCGCCGTTGTGCCTATGGATGAGGCGTTGGTCCAGGCAACGATCGACATCATTGACCGCCCGTATGCGCACTTGGAACTGCCCGATGAGACATACTCACACTTCGTGAGATCATTCGCCATGGAATTAAGGGCGACCGTGCATACAGTCGTGCTGCGAGGGAAGGATGAGCACCACATCATAGAGGCGACGTTCAAAGCGCTTGGCAAGGCGCTCCATGAGGCCATGTCCAGAACGGGATCCATTCTCTCGACGAAATCGTCAGTCAAATGGGGTGTGGAATGATGCCGCTCACGAAGAGGATAATACCCTGCTTGGACGTCAAGGACGGGGTTGTGGTTAAGGGGGTACGGTTCAAGGGCCTGACCGATGTGGGAGATCCTCCAACGCTCGCAGTGAAGTATCAGGAACAGGGAGCTGATGAGATAGTGTTTCTGGATGTCAAAGCCTCGTTAGCAGGAGTCGAGACGTTAAGGGCGGCTGTCCAGAAGACAGCCGAGCAGCTCTTTGTGCCGCTCACAGTCGGAGGTGGGGTCCGAACGTTCGAGGATGTCAGAAAGATGCTGCGCGTCGGGGCAGACAAGGTCTCCATGAACACGGCGGCCGTATCGAACCCGTCACTGATAACCGAGTGTGCCGAGGCCTTCGGGAGCCAGTGTGTCGTTGTGGCGATTGATGCGAAGCGCGACGGGGACAGCTGGGAGGTCCACACCCACTCAGGCACAAGACCATCTCGGCTGGATGCAATCGAATGGGCCAAAGGGGTCTGCGAAGCAGGCGCGGGGGAGATTCTGCTGACCAGCATGGATTGCGACGGAGTCAGAGGCGGTTACGATATCGAACTCACCAGAAGAGTTGCCAGAAGCGTGAGCGTTCCTGTGATTGCGTCCGGCGGATGTGGCAGCATGGAGCACATAGCCGATGTGCTTTCTGAGGGCGAGGCGGATGCAGCGCTAGCGGCATCCATTTTCCATTACGACGAGCATACGGTTCTTGATGTTAAGAAGATGCTCGCTTCAAAGGGTATCCCCGTGAGGTGGTTTGGTTGAATCAAAGCAATGATCTGATGCCGGTAGTGGTTCAGGATGTGAAGAACAACAACGTCTTGATGGTGGCGTTTACGAACGAAGAGGCGATGGAACTCACTAAGAAGACTGGCTATATGCACTACTGGAGCCGCTCCAAGCAGCGGATATGGAAGAAGGGCGGGACATCAGGCAATGTCCAGAAAGTGGTCGAGATACTTGGTGACTGTGATCACGACGCCATACTGGCGAGGGTTGAGCAGACCGGTGTTGCGTGTCATAATGGAACCTATTCCTGCTTCTTCAAGGATCCCTTGCCACCTAACGATATCATCTCCGAACTGTGGAGTGTGTTCGAAGAACGCAGGAAGAGTCAATGCGAGTCTTCGTACACTTGCAGGCTCTTCAAGAACCGGAACCTACTGCTGAAGAAGATAGCGGAAGAGAGTTCCGAGGTCATTATCGCCGCGAAGGACGGCAAGCGCGAGGAGGTAGTGAACGAGATGGCCGATCTCATGTACCACTTGATGGTCCTTCTCTTCGATGAGCGGATACCGATACAGGACGTGTATCGTGAGCTGGAGGTAAGGAGGAAATGAGGGCAAGACGGTGCGACTTCCACACTCACACCACCTTCAGCGACGGCGCCCTTATCCCAATGGAACTCATACGACGAGTTGCCGTTGGCGATCACCGAGCCGTTGCCATCACGGACCACGTTTCCTTCTCGAACGTAGAGTGGGTCGTTCCTCAGGTCGCTAAAGATTGCGCCAGGGCAGACGCCTGGGACATCATCGCTATCCCTGGCGCCGAGATAACTCACGTCCCTGTGAAGTACATTGACGAGGCGGTCAGACTCGCACGCAAAGCGGGTGCAGAGCTCATAATCGTGCATGGGGAGACGTCTGTGGAACCCGTCGAGCAGGGCACGAATGCAGCCGCTGCGGCTAACCCGGACGTCGATATTCTGGCTCATCCGGGAATGCTATCCTCAGAGGATGCGGAGGCTGCTGCAGACAACGGAGTCTATCTGGAATTGTCGTGCAGGAAGGGGCATTCGCGGTCAAATGGCCATGTGGCGTCGGTCGCGAAGGCCGTTGGCGCAAAGATTCTGGTCAACACCGATATGCACTCCCCCGAGGACATAAGCACAATGGCATCGGCGACCTCAGTAGCTCGGGGCGCGGGGCAGGATCCCGAGGCCGTCAGGGAGGCACTCGTCACGAACACCGAGGCGTTGCTCCGCAAACTCGGACACGCCTGATGCGGTGATTATTAGAATCACCGTAATTTCCTAATAACTATGATATAGCCTGAGCGTTCTTCAAAGGGTGAACGTAATGATAGTTAGCTTATCCATACCAGAGGAGCTGCTCGTAAGATTCGATGATGTGCTGAAGTCAAAAGGCTTCAACTCAAGATCCGACGCGGCAAGGGAGGCAATGCGCTCGTTTGTGGATGAGGCGGAGTGGGAAAGCCAGGACGGCGACAATCAGCTCGTGATTACGGCGATCTACAGGGAGCACGGTCCCCGAGGCGAGCTCTCCGTTCTCCAACATCGATACGAGGAGATACGGATGATGCTACACCTTCACCTCGAACGCGATCAATGCATGGAGCTCATAATCGCCAGAGGGCCTAATTCCGTCCTCAAGGAGATTCTGACGAAGGTCAGGAAGGTAAGGGGCATCCGGTCCATCCGATTCATCTCCACCTCACTTCCAGTTGGGTAGTCGGAGAGGAGGCAGCCACCTCTCTCACAAGATGGGGAACCAACCGCACGTGAGTGCATTCCACTCGTACAAGAAGTCCCCCCACGCCGTTTCGGAGGCGAACGGGACATTCGTCATGTAGTCCTCCCAGTAATATCTCCACTCCCAGTTATGGAATCCCCAGTACAGGGTCACGCCGCCGCAATCGGCCTTCTCCTCAGGGTTGTACATCGCGATGACCGAGTCAGAGATGCATTCCATCATCTCCTCGGTAGCGTCAATCAGCTCCTGGTCGCCAGCTATGGCCTCCATCGATATCAGGTGCCTGCCGAAGTCTACCATGTCAACCTGATAGTGCGGTATGCACGATACCCACTCACAGTCCCGCAGTACCATCCGATAGTCGTAGCGATAGGATTCCAGCCTATCCAGCATCAAGTCTGCCCAGTCGCCTATCACGCCCACGTTGTCGTGGATCGCACTAGTGTCGATTGCGCTAAGTGTCGCATACCATCCCCAGGTGATCTCTGAGTAGTAGGCCGCCCATCCGTCGATCATGTCAGACGCAACCAGTGCTGGCTCTCTGGATGGATCCTGAACGACAGGGGCGAACATAAGGTCGTATGGGAATCCGTTGCCCGCGACAAGCTCCTCCGACGCAACTACGATATCCACCAGCCCCGTCGTCGCTACTGAGTAGATGGTCTCGACGCTCGCCATCGCACAGGCATCGAAGGCGATGATGTCTATGTGAACCTGCGCACCGACGATTGCCGCATAAAGCTCGTCGAGGTACATCCAGTCGTCCGATGTGTAGTCCCCGCAGAAGCCGTTCCATGCGCTTCCGTGGTCCCAGGCAATCACAACGAGATGATCCGAAGGGTATCTCGCAGTCACGTCGGACAACGCCCATTGTAGCGTTTCGTCATCGGCGAAGTTCATCTCTTCCAGAGTCTCGATGGCCTGCCATTCTCCACCTTCTACTTCGATTATCTGCGTTCCCTGTGTGCTCATGAGGTCCACATACGCGACGAACTCAACGTTGTCCGTCGCCGGAAGATTGAGGAGCATGGCGAGGCTTGCTTTGTCCCAGTAACTCTCAAGATCATTATCAGCCGCAACATATAGCATAACAGTCCAAGTATCCTGGTTGCTCGCTAATGAGCTCTGCTTTCCCTGGACAACACCCGCTGTAAGAAGCGAACTCACAGTAAGTATTGCCGCAAATCCGAGAATCCTCTTTGTGTTCAATACGCTCCCCCCGAATCAGCATCTGAGTCCGATACTGACTCACACTCGATGCTCGAGGTTGTAGAAAAGGTTTGCCTACGTCAGAGTATTTAAGCAATCATCGCAAGCAGTTGGCGTAACTGGCGAATTGAGGATGGAAAAAGGTAGGAAGGGGGCGGAGCCCCTTTTTCGGTTGTTTGTATGCACAGCCCCTCAGCTGTTGTAGTCATCCAGGAAGTCGCCCCATCCTGTGTCTATTGCGAACGCAACTTCTGTAAGATACGCAGGACCGGAATACGGCCAATCGCCGCCCGTTCCCCAGTATATCGATATGCCACCGCATGCAGCTGCGTAGGGGCCGTTCCAATAGGCGATCACCGACGAGTCAACAAGGTCTATTACATCCTGGGCCGCTGCCCTGAGCGTCGCGTCCTTGATCTTTGAATTAGCCAGGAGGTTAACGCACAGATCCTCAAGGTCGAGATGCTTGCTCGTCGCGTACATGGTGTAGGTGTCTCTAATGACCTTCTTGTATTCCCTCGCATACGATCCCAGGTTGTCATGCATCGCAGCGCACCAGTCGTTCAGCGCAGAGGTCTGCTGGCCGAGACTTACGATGTCTATTGCTGAGAGACATACCGATTGCGCCCAGTTCAACGGGTCGTAGTAGACTCCCCACCCGTCAACCATATCGGTCGCCACCTGTGCAGGCGTCCTCGAAGGATCGTTCGCTACTGGAGTGAACATCAGGTCGTACGGGTACCCGTTCATCGGAATCGTCTCTTCGGAGCCTACAACAATCCCCACCTGTCCGGTCAATTCCACCTGATAGGCGACTTCCACCGCCGCCATGTTGCATGCGTCAAAGGCGAGAATATCGATGTACACTCCGGCGTTCTCAATTGCCGCCTGCAGCTCCGGCATCTTGATCTCGTCGTTAGAGGTCTGGTCGTCGCTGAAGTACCTCCATGCATAACCATGGTCCCAGCCAATCACTGCGAGGTTATCCGAAGGATAGAGCGTTGATGTTTCGGTCAAGAACCACTGGAAGGTCGCTCCGTCTCCGTAGTTCTTCTCCTCGTAGGTGTCAACCACTGTTATTGATCCATCAGATATCTCGTACAGCACTGTGCCGTTCTGTGCCACCCAGTCCATGAAGGCGACTACATTCACCCCGGAACTGGCCGGTATGTTCTTCAATGCGGGAAGGCTGTATTCATCCCAATAACGCTCCAGATCGTTGTCCCCATTGACGTAGAGTGCAACGGTCCAAGATTCCCCTTCTCCTCTCGCGTGCTGAACAAATGTCATGCTCGGCACGATCAAGAGGGCGGCAACAAATGCACCTAGACACAACTTGGTGTAACATCCCCTCATCATACATCCCTCCGGAAGCCAAGGTCCTTACAATTGTGAAAGACTTCCAGCGTCGGGGTGATGGACTACTGACTATTTCAATACTCTATCATGCTCAGCAAGGCATGACGTGGGATCAACTATTCGGCAAACGTTAAACCTTTTTGGCAACGCTGCGAATGATTTGCCCGGAATTCGGACAAGACCATGAAGAATAGCAGCTCCTGCCCTATGTCGGTGTTAACACTAGGGGAGGCTGTGCAAGGCTCACCTTTGCTGCAGCGAAGCCGGACATCGCTCTGCCGAATGGCTCCGGCGAAACGATTATCTGCACAATTCACGCTTCAAGTGAACAGGTGGAAGAAATGATGGATGTGTCCAGATTGAATGGTACGAAGGTGATTGCCGCCGATTCGTTCACATTGGGCGAAGTGGATGGCGCGAATGTCGACACGAAGCAGTGGAGAGTAACCCATTTGAAGGTAGGCCTGAGCGATGACGCGACCCGTGAGCTGGGATTCAGCAAGCCTCTCCTCGGCTCGGTGAAGATATGTCTGCCTGTAGAGAACATCGCAGGCTACGGGGATGTCGTCACTCTGAAGAAATCTCTCATGGAGCTCAAAGGATCGGACATGTGTAAATCGAAGGGCAAGTAGCACTCGAGCGCGCAATAGCCGCCGCGCGCTGATCCAAGAGTCGGCAATTCTCCACTGACTGGGCCGAACATAGTGAGGAATCTATTGGTGGAGATAGCGTACATACACATCGGCTCAGAAACGGTGCGATTGCGCGGAGGTGCTCCCGCCGGGATTTGAACCCGGGTATCGAGCTTTCACCGGCATCCTATTGAACGCCACGAGAGGCTCGAATGATTGGCCGGACTACACTACGGGAGCCTGGTCGAAGCATCCAAAATGGAGTGAATTACATAAACGTTTGGGAGCTTCGATTCAAGCCCTCAAAGCTCGCCGACGCGCCCACCGGAGCAGGGCGGCTCCCTTCTCTCAGCGTCTCAAGATCGTTGCCGCCGTTCACGAAGTGTGCAATGCGCGGGAACCGCCTCGCGCTGCGAAAGACCTTCGTCAGATGTCTTCGTCCCCATCCCTCCAATCGAGGCCAGGGGTTCTCAATCCGATCTTCACCACTGATGGGAACTTGCGCTTGTGCGATGATAGCCGAACCATTTTCAATATCCTCCTCACCTCTTCGAGGGGGGCTCCCGTGTCCTTAGCAATCTCTCTGTCATCCTTTGATAGTTCTATACCCCTCAGAATTGCATCAAGCTCGTCGTAGGGCATGCCGATGTCATTCTCATCAGTCTGACCCTCCCATAGGCCAGCAGAAGGAGGACGGTCAATGATGGTCTGGGGTATATCAAGGCGTTCCGCTAGCTGACGAACCTCTGTTTTGTACAGGTCCCCAATTGGCTCGAGATCTACTCCTCCATCGCCGTATTTTGTGAAATATCCAATCAAGAGCTCGCTCTTGTTGCTGGTTCCGAGCACCAATCGTCCGTCTCGGTTTGCGAAATGGTAGAGAATGATCATTCTGCATCGAGCCTTGATGTTCGCCATGGATTCCTTGCTCACGTCATTGCCAAGAGTTTCTGAGAAGGCGCTGATGAGGTCGGTTATGTCGTAGGTTTCGCAAGATACTCCGACCATCCCACAGAGCAATTTCGCATCGCTCAGGTCTCTCTTCGGCGAATCCTTCTCAGGCATTATCAACGCCAGAACGCTGTCCTTTCCCACCGCTCTCGCAGCGAGGCTTAGCACCACAGCGGAGTCAACGCCTCCACTCAACCCCAGCACATATCCCTTTGCCCCAGCCTTTCTGAGCTTCTCCTCGAGGAAGTGCTCGATGATCTTCTCAGTGCCTGGCTTCAGAACAGGTTCGCTCATCAGGCCTGGGATGGGCCAGTTTGGATATAGCCGTTATGGTCATTTCGCTTCCGGAGCCCAACCCTAATCATAATCTACTGAAAAACCCGTCATCGTCTATGATGACTAAGGTCTCATTGACCCTGGCTCAAATCAAGTGTCAACTGCATGATAAGGATGCGAACCTAGAGATCATGCGAAAGACAGTGAGCCAAGCTGAGGGTGATATTGTTGTCTTTCCCGAGCTCAACCTGACCGGGTATATGCCGCGTGACGACCTTTTCAGAATAGCTGAGCCCATCGACGGACCAACGGTCAGTAGCGTTCAGAATCTTGCAGAGGACACTGGAAAGGACATTGTCTTCGGCTTTCCTGTCAAGGACGAGGAGATTCATGGCCACCTATTCAACTCATGCTTGCTAGCTGCTGGAGATGGCCGAATATTCAGGTACGACAAGATGTACCTCCCGACCTTCGGGCCTTTCGAGGAGCGTGTGTTCTTTGCGAGCGGCAAGGCGCCAGTTGTCGCTGATGGCATTCACGCGAGAATAGGCCTGACTGTTTGCTACGACCTCTTCTTTCCGGAACTAGCCAAGCTTGAGGCGTTGCGCGGCGCTCAGCTCCTCGTGAACATCTCAGCCGCTCCAACGACGTCGTGGCCTAGCTTCGAGAAGATCATGCCAGCGAGAGCCATCGAGAATGGTGTGTTCCTGGTGTATGTCAACATGGTGGGCGTGCATGGGGGCTTGGTTTTCAGCGGTGGAAGCACGCTTGTCGATCCGAGAGGTGAGATAATCCTCAGGGCGCCCGCTCTAAAGGAGAGTGTATCGGAGGCAACAATCGACTTGGACGACATCGCTATTGCCAGGAGGACGAGGCCGCTGATGCGCGATATCCGTCCCGAGATCATCGCAGAGATAGGATCCATGCTGCGTGAAGACCGTTCGTGGAGAGGCAACTGATTGGGCGAGATGTGTCCTCGGTCCATTGTTCGCAAATCGGATATTCTTAAATACGAACATCAATCTGAAGGTACCCAAGCTGAGGTGGCCCAGCCCGGTAAGGCGCGAGCCTGGAGTCTTGTTGAAGAATCAAGCCCGCTAGCTCGTGGCGCTTTGCGCCTCGGGAGTTCGAATCTCCCCCTCAGCGCCATAGCGTTCTTATCCCTCTTAATATAACGATGTGAAACACATTAATAGCCGGCCTGCAAATCACTATGACTGGGATCGGCGAGAAGTTGCCCGCACCATCCGTGAATAAGATTCGCGTGCTGCTGATAGACGATGAGCCCGAGTTTCTCGATCTGACCAAGTTCTTCCTAAGCCGAGAGGACTCCATCGAAGTGACGGTGGCGTCTTCAGCGAAGGATGGTCTGGACAAGCTTCAGGAAGAGCAGATTGATGCCGTGGTGTCCGACTACTCCATGCCAGGAATCGACGGGCTCGAGCTTCTGAAGATCATTCGCGCCCGGGGCCTGGACATACCATTTATTCTGCTGACAGGCAAAGGCAGGGAGGATGTTGCGATTGAGGCGTTGAACTCGGGCGCTGACTTCTATGTCCGCAAGGGCACTGATCCGAGGACGCAGTTCGCGGACATCACGAACGCCATAAAAGTGGGCGTGGAAAGGAAGAGGGCAGTCGATGAGTCATCTCTGAGCAGCAGGTTCCTGTCCCGAGTGTTCACCAGCATTCGAGATGGTATATGCGTATTGGACAAAGACAGGACCATACTGATGGCGAACGCAGCGGTAGAGGAGTGGTATCCCCATCTGCGCCCTATAGTCGGAAAGAAATGTTGGGAGGTCTTCCACCCCTCATCTGAAGAGGAGCACGACACCGATTGCCCTGGTAAGAGGACCATAGGCACAGGTGAGGCGAGCAGGGAGCTGTTGCGCAGATTCGACGCCAACGGAAATCAGACGGGTTGGATTGAGATGTTTGCCTTCCCCCTTGTTGAGGGCGAGCCAGGCGAGGTGGTCGGCGTGATCGAATATGCGCGCGATATCACCGAACTACAGGCGACTCGGGAGCGCTTGATTGATGAGCTTGACACCCACGGAGCGCTCGATGAGGTATCCAGAGCCCTCATATGTCCTCCGTCCACAATCAAGGAGATATCGAGGCTTGTTCTCGAAAGCGCGAAGAAGCTGACGAATAGTCAGCACGGGTACGTCTCCTCGGTCGATCCCGTCACCAAAAGCATAATAAGTTGGACAATAACGGACATGCTTGGAAAGGAGTGTTCCGTGCCCGGTGGAAGCATCGAGTTCCGGGTTGGCCCTGATGGTCGATACCCTCGTCTGTGGGGACACTCTATGAACACCGGCGAGCCATTCATAGCAAATAACCCTGAGGAGCACGAATTATATACGGGAGTCCCCGACGGACACATCAAACTCAGAAACTACATATCTGTCCCTGCGGTCATCGGTGGCGAGATTGTAGGCCAGGTGGCTCTCGCAAACTCCTCTCGCGCCTATGGCGAGAAGGACATTGGAATCATCATGCGTCTCGCACACGTCTACGCAATGGCCGTCATACACGAGCGCGATGTGGCTGCTCTCAAGGAGGCGAACGAGAGGCTGCGGGTGCTTGGGCAGCTAACCCAACATGACGCATTGAACCAAATAACAGTGATGGAGGGTTGGCTGGCGCTCGCGAAGGACTCAAACGACGATACGAAGATCAATGACATCTTACCCAAGATAGCAGCTTCGGCCGAGGCTCTTCGGGCTCAGACGGAATTCGCGGTCGAGTATGAACGCCTCGGTGCCAAGGAATTCAGATGGATAAGTCTGCCGGATGCGTGTCGTGAAGCATCGTCTGTTATCGAACTCGAAAGCATCAATATGAAGTGCGAGATCGGGGACGTAGAGATTCTCGCTGATCCGATGTTCAGCAAAGTCTTCCAGAACCTGTTCAGCAATTCGGTCAAACACGGGGAGCATGTGACCACCATTACGATTAGAGCAGAGGAAGTGACAGATGGTCTAAGAGTCACCTATGAGGATGATGGTGTGGGAATAGACCCCGAAAGCAAGGAAGCTGTGTTCGAAGCGGGAATCGGCAGGAATACCGGGCTAGGCCTCTATCTCGTAAAAGAACTCCTGAAGACCTGCAAGATGACTATCAGAGAAACGGGAGAGTACGGCAAAGGTGCCGTGTTTGAGATCAACGTTCCGCCAGACCGCTTTCGAATCCAGAATAGTTCTGGGTGAAGGCAATCGTTTTTAATCGATGGCACTAATTCGTGGGCAACGGAGGCGGTCGCCGACGTCTGGCACTTCTGATGGGCAGGGCATCTTTCCACGGTCTAAACAGCGAGTGATAGAGGCAGAACTATCGTGGATCTCGAGCCTCGTTCTGTTCTTTGCCACGGTCTATTCAGTACTTAAGTTCGATATAATATGGATAGGGTTCGGAATCTTCGCACTGTCCTTGTATGTCCTTCCAATCGTATCAACGCGAGATCCATTCAAAGCCATTCCTTGGGAGATAACGATCCTGCTCTCGTCGCCCATGCTCTTGCATATCTCTGAAGGCTCCCAAATGATGAGTGATCAGTTCGCATGGTGGGACGATCTCACGTCTTTGGCCTTTGCATTCTCACTGTCAACGATTGGCTTCCTGCTGACAGTGGAGCTTGAGATGTATACGAGCGTCCGCATGAATCGCCCGTTCTCCGTGTTCTTCGTTGTGATGTTCACGCTCTCAGAATCTGGCTTCTGGATGCTCGCGTTATATGTTGGTGATTCGCTCTTCGGAACGACGAACTTGCAGTCGAACGACGATGTTATGCGAGAGTTCGTGTGGATTCTTATTGGCGGAATTCTGATGGGATTCCTGTACGCGGCCTACATAAGAGCTATGTCTGACCACAGGAGCAAGACGCTAGGGCTCATTCATGTGTGGGAGGTGAAGAATTGAGAAAAAGCCTGAAGTTCGCCTCCAGAATCATGCAGGGGGGAATGGTTGCACTGGCGATTTCTGGCGTTCTTGCCGGGGAACTAACATATGTTCCCGCAGCCCTCATTGCGATATTCGTAAGCGAATTGCCTAGTATCTTCAGGAGGGATCTCAAGATAGTACTGCCCATTGAGCTGAACCTGTGGATTGTCACGGCGCTATTTATCCACGTATTGGGCAGTTTCTCGGGGTTCTATGATAACGTCCCGGGATGGGATCATCTCACCCATGCAATGTCCGCGTCGCTGATAGCCGCGCTCGGATTCATCCTTGTAGCTTCTATTGACAAGTACGCCGAAAGCATCTACCTTCCTCGAATCTTCCTTGCGCTTCTGATAGTCATGCTAACGATGGGCGTTGGCGTGATATGGGAGATAACGGAATACTTGATTGACTCCGCAACGGGCAGCCATCTGCAATACTCTCTTGACGACACCATGAGGGATCTTCTTTTCGACACTATCGGCGGAATAGTGGTAGCATTCGGCGGTGCCTACTATCTCAGCCACACAACTCTAGACCACTTCGTTGACGGATTTCAGATGTCGGCCGCAAAGGATCGTGTGAGCCTGATGATCGAAAGGCGAAAGGAAAGAACCTAGTCCCACCATTCCAACCCATACTTCTTCACTGAAGATGCAAGCACCTCCTCAGAGTTGATGTTGACGAAGCTCACCAGTTCAGGATCAACAGTTCTCAATTCCTCCTCCTCTACAATCGCGAGATCAAGGAGGCCGAAGGCCTCCTTAGGCCTCAGCACTCCTTCCTTTATGACTTGTTGAAAGGCTTTGAGACACGGCCCCCTCTTGTAAATAGCATGCAGTGGCTCGAGATAGCCACGGACGCGCGGAACTGCACCGTCTTTGCCAACACCCATCGCAGCTATTTTCTCGCAGACTTCCCTGCGAAGGAGAGGAGTGTCACATGGGCTAGCGAGCACGTACTCTCCATGTGAAGCTTCTAAGGCAGTAACGAGCCCTCGAATGGGGCCTTCTCCCGTTCGCTCGTCTTCCACAACCAGGATATCGTTTCCAAGGAGATGGGCGTAGTAAGGCTTTCTGCCAGGGGCAACCGACATGACTATTTCGTCTGCGAGCTGCTGAAGCACCGCTATGACATGGGATATCATTGTGCGGGATCCGAAATCAGCCAACGCCTTCTCTTTGCCGAAGCGACTGCTTGTGCCTCCTGCCAGGACCGCTCCCGTGATCATTTCAGGAGGGGTAGAAGCTGACTGGTCATCAAACTTTCCCGAGCTGCGGTGTTTGCCCTAATGCGCTTGCCAAAAGAGTTATAGGCGCCTAGCATTGTGGGCATCAGCAGGCTTCGAGATGTCGAAAATCACCTTGTCCCAGGGAGCCGGCGGGGAAAAGATGCAGGAGCTCATCAGGAACTTCGTGCTCAAGGAGCTGGAGCACGACTATGGCGAAGTACCGCTTTCGGCCCTTGATGACGCTGCGATAGTTGATGGAATAGCGTTCACAACTGATACCTACACTGTCAAGCCTCTCTTCTTCCCTGGAGGCAATATCGGCAGCCTTGCCGTGGCGGGAACGGTTAACGACGTATCCGTGATGGGCGCATACCCAGTCGCACTGTCCTGCGGCATGATAATCGAGGAAGGATTCCCAGAAAGCGATTTGCGAACCATACTGGCAAGTGCAAACCTAACAGCTCGGAAGGCTGACGTGAAGATAGTCACCGGCGACACAAAGGTCGTGGAGAAGGGCGCGGCCGATGGCTTGTTCGTTAATACGAGTGGAATTGGGAAGCGCTCGCCCCATCTTGATGGCAACATCGATAGAATACGCACATCAAGGAGGTATCCGTGGAATTGGCCCAACGATTCCGGATTGTCCGACGGAGACGTCCTGATAGTGTCAGGACCTATTGGCAACCATGGCGTAGCTCTTCTCTCTGCTCGCGAGGGATATGGATTTGAGACGACGATCAGAACCGATGCAGCTCCGCTGAACGGCCTGATAGAGTCCGCCCTTAAAATCGGCGGCATCACAGCCATGAAGGACCCCACACGTGGCGGGCTGGCGAACCTGTTGAACGAATGGTCTGAGAAATCCAATATTGGTCTCACTGTCAAGGAAGAGGACTTGCCGATAGACTCTGGTGTGCTCTCCGCTTGCGAGATGCTTGGCATTGACCCACTTGAGATTGGCAACGAGGGAAAGGTTGTCTTCGCCGTTGTGCCAGAAGCTTCGAAGGACGTCCTCGACGCAGTGAAAGCATCGCCCGAGGGACGACATGCAATGATTATCGGCGAGGCATCCTCTGACATAGATGGTGTCGTCCTGGAAACATATACTGGCGGCAAACGCATTGTAGAGTCACCAATCGGAGACCCCGTACCCAGAATATGCTGATGGCATCTTGCCTAGACGCCTATGCCTCAATGAGTTCCGCTACTATCTTCTCCACAATCGAGGGGACAGCGGCAGCCACATTCGGTGTGAGGCTCTCACTGACGTTGACGACGTCCGCCGCCTCGACAGCCACGAATCGAATGTTGGATGGCATCCTATCCCCTACAAGACGCCTTCCGAGCGCCAAGGCCGTGGCTATATTGATGCCGTGAGGCGATGCGCCGTGGACGGTTCTCTCGAAGTCGCCTTCTTGCATCGTATGTAATTCCCCCGGGGTGCCGCTCTCGGTTACAATAGCGTCTATTATGACGACATTGTCGTAGTCCAGAACCATGTCGAGGAGTTCTAGGCCACTTGCCGGCAACTCCTCAACGTCCACACCTGGGAGGGCTCTCTCCTTCAACTTACGGGCGATGTGTATTCCGACGCCGTCATCGGAGAGAATCGGGTTTCCTACGCCAACAACAAGGGTCTTCTTGCGTCGGCCTTTGCCATTCAGTGTCATTTGGTGAGTCCTCTCATGCCGCTTCAACCTTAAGAAAAATATGTTGTCGAGGGGTGTAACCCCTCTTGTCTAAACCGATTAGAAGTTTCTTAGAGTATCTAGCTTCGAACCATCCGCGCGCCTTACATTGACCTCAAGCGCAGGCGATCCATTAAGCGCGTGCGTTCCGCAGGAGTTGCACGGGTCGTAGCATCGGAACGCCATCTCAACCTTGTTCAGAAGACCAGGGGAGACCTCGCCGTTCTTGATCAAGGCTTTCGCCGCTTGGATAACGCTCGTGTTAATGGCCGCGTAGTTGTTCGTCGTTGCGACTATCATGTTGATCTTCGTGCACAGGCCGTCTTTGTCCGAGGCATAGTGGTGTATCAGCGTTCCTCTCGGAGCCTCGCAGATACCTACGCCTTCGGTCGGCTCGTTGACCTCTCCGCGGATATCATCGCTCGTTATGCTCTTGTCGCTGGCTAGTTCAAGCATCCTTTCAGTGGCGTACTGCAGCTCGATGACCCTCGCCCAGTGGAATGCTAGTGTGTGGTGAACCGGACCTGTCACACCAAGGTCCTTGACCGTCTTTGCCAGCGCTTCATACTCCGCCTGAGCGAGCGGAGTCGTGTAGCCTTCGCAGACATTGATTCTCCCTAGCGGTCCCACTCTGTAGATGCCGCTCGAAGGTCCGGCCGTGAAGCCGGTCCATCCTACCTGCTTCAGGAATGGCATCTTCATGTAGGTCCAGGGTTCGACATGCTCGGCGATAACATCCAGATATTCGCTTGGCTTGTACTTCACGACCTCTTTGCCCTCCTGGTCTACAACGCGTATGTCTCCATCGTAGAAGTTCGTCTTGTTGTCGCTATCGACCATTCCCATGTAGTAGGTCTCGAGGTAGTACGCGTCCTGGTTTAGAACGAGGCCCATGTAGTCCTGGTTGGCCAGCACAACGTCGTGCAGCAGCTTGATGGTGAATTTGCCGAACTCCACGCACGACTTCGCCATCTCCTCCATCTGGGCGCGCTCCTCCTCGCTGATCTGCTTGGACACGCCTCCAGGGAGACCGAAGCACGGATGCGTGGCCCTCCCGCCGACGATTTCCTGTACCTTCTGACCATACGAACGGTGCTTGATCACCTCTGCGCCGATATCGACTCCGACTGCATCAACCACTCCAAGCACGTTCCGCTTGTTCGAGGGTGCGGACGGGCCGAGAACGAAGTCCGGCGCTGCGAGCGCGTAGAAGTGCGCAATGTGGCTATGGGTGTACTGTCCCATGTAGAACAGCTCTCTGAGCTTCTTCGCCGTCTCGGTAGGCTTTGCATCGAACACAGCATCGAGAGCCTTGGTCGATGCTATATGATGCGCAGCCGGACACACTCCGCACAGTCTGTTGGTGAGCACCGGCAATTCCTGCACGTGTCTGCCTATACAGAATCGTTCGAATCCTCTCAGTTCAGGAACCTGTAGATATGCGTTCGCGACGTTTCCCTCGTCGTTCAGAAATATCTCTATCTTGCCGTGTCCCTCAAGCCTCGTGATCGGGTCGATCGTTATCTTCTTCTCCGTCGTCTTTGTGGGCGTGTCGTTGATGATTGGTCCTGACATATAGCATCACCCCTTCCTCTTGCGTTTCTCGGTCACAGTTCTCTTGAGCAGCGACTTCGGCAGTGTGAAGGCATAGAATGTCCCGAGTGGGTCCTTCACCTGCATCATTAGTTCCATTATCTGCTCCTCACTTAACTTTGACTCCGAATCCGTGATGTTCAGCAGCGACGACAGCGCGCTCAGCATACTCCCGCCGTGGTCCATGACCGCCTTCGTCGGGCCCATGCAACCCCTGCAGGGCATGTTGGCTTTCGGGCACATCGAGCCGCATCCAGCTCTCGTCGCTGGGCCAATGCAGATGATCCCCTGATCGAGAAGGCACTTCTTCGGGTCCGCCTTGATCTCGTATGACTGGTAGATCTTCTCGATCCGTCTTCCCGTCTCGACGCGCTCGCGGTCGCACTCGTCGCACAGGGTCTTGTCCGAAGCGATAACAGCGCCTTTGGGTGGCAGATCCGCCCCCTCTGTGACGTGCTTCGCCACTGCATCCACTGCCAGAGCGATGAGGTTCACCGTCGGCGGGCATCCCGGCATGAAGTAGTCCACATCCACAACCTCGTCAAGGGTTTTGACGCTGTCATAGAATTCCGGGAGGTCCAATTCGCCCTCGGGCACCTTCAGCTGTGTCTGAGGCGTTACGAAATCGGGGTTGTCCGTCGAGGCGGTGTCCTTGTAGACCGTCTGGAAGACCTCCTTCTTGTTCGTTACATTTGCCAAGCCTGGCGTCCCACCGAAGCAGGCGCACGATCCAAACGCAATCATCACCGCCGACTTCTCCCGAAGCACCTTCGCCACATGCTCGTTTTCGCTGTTACGTATCGCACCGTTGTAGAACGATACGGTGATCGATTTGTCTGGCATAGCCTCTATCTCGGAGAGTTTCCCGTCGAATCCGATCGGCCAGAATACCACCTCGGCTATGGCATGCACATCCAGTATCTTCGCATCTATATCCAGCAGGGCAACGTCGCATCCTCCGCAACCAGCCCCCCAGTACTGCGCTATCTTGATCTTGTCTGCCATCTCAGCTCACCTCCTCGTTCGAAGGTTGGCTTCTCGGAACAGCCTTGTACTGCGGCGACTGTCCGGTCGTGCCGACCTGCTCGATCATCCTCCACCTCTTCAGGGCAATGATGTGCTGGACGATCTCCGGCTTCGATATGCCCGTCGCGTCGTGCAGCTCGTGCACGGTTCTGGGCTGCTGTTCCATCTGGAGGAGCAGCATGTTTCGCTCCAACTCCACGGCGGCCGCCTTCTGGAGTATGAAGCTGTATCTCGCATCCGTGATCGTCTCGCCGAACACGTTCTCGCCGGTCGTCAGCGTCTCCTTCTTGCCGAGGAGCCACCGTATGCGCTCGCCCTCGAGGGTTTTGAGCGCAGCCCGTATCTTGACGTTCCGCGAAGTCATCTTCAGTCACCACCTCTGACAGGGGACGGGCCCAGCTCGTTGACAACGTCCGTGAACTCCACTATCGTCTTCTGGAACCTCTCCCCCTCGCCGGCGGATATCCACTCGAGCTTCAATCGTCCAGGATCGAAGCCGAACTGCTGAAGCAGTATCCTCAGGAGAGCGATCCTCCTGCGAGTCCTGTAGTTACCTCCGATGTAGTGACAGTCCGCCGGATGGCACCCAGCGACCAGCACTCCGTCCGCGCCCTTCTGGAACGCTCTCAGAACGAACTCCGGGTCCACTCTCGCGGAGCACATGACCCTGATCACCCTGAAGTGAGGGGGCATCTGTAATCTGCTTACGCCTGCCAGGTCCGCGCCCGCGTATGAACACCAGTTGCAGCAGAATACGAGGATCCTTGGTTCGAAATCCTCCTGTTCCAACTTGTGCTCGCCTCCTGCATTTGGGGTCGCACTGCTCATTGCTTCACCTCCTGCTTTCCGAGGAGCCCCTCAAGCGCCGCATCGATCATAGCCACGATCTGCTCGTCTTTGAATCCCTTCTGTGTCAACGCACCTGACGGGCACGCGCCCACGCACGCGCCACAGCCCTTGCACAGGCCCACGTTGACATCTACGAGCTTCTTAGTCTCGTCCTTCTTGTCGACGATGATCTCGAGCGCCTTGTATTCGCATGTCGGGACGCAGATGCCGCAGCCGTCGCAGAGAGTCTCATCCAAACTCGCCACTATGCCTTCGGCTTCAAGAGTCTTCTTGGACAGTACCGTCATCGCGCGCGCAACGGCGGCGAGACCCTGCCCGATGCTCTCATCGAGGAATTTGGGTCCGTGCGACAGGCCTGCCAGATAAACCCCCTCCGTCGCGAAGTCGACTGGCCTCAGCTTCATGTGCGCCTCGAGGAAGAAGCCCTCCTTGGTCATCGGGACCTTGAGCATCGGCGCGAGCGCCTCCGACTCCGGATAGGGCCGTGTGCCCGATGCGAGCACGAGGTAATCGGAGGTCAGGACGACCTCCTTGTCCGTGTCCTCATCGGTGACCGTAACCTGCAGCTTGCCTCCCTTGTCCTCGACCTTCGGCTTGACGTCGTCCTCGAACCTGATGAACGTCACGCCCTTCTCGGCCGCGTCCTTATAGTAGGCCTCTCTGAAACCGTAGGTCCGGATGTCCCTGTAGAGAACGTACACCTTCGCCTCGGGGTTCTTCTCCTTTACCTTGATCGCCGCGGTCATCGTTCCTGTGCAGCAGACACGCGAACAGTTCGGATGTCCCTCTTCTCTGGAGCCAACACACTGGATGAACACGTACGAATCGCCCTTGGCCTCGTCCTTCTTGAGCTTCTCCTTGAACTCGAGAAGTGTGAGCACGTTGGGGTTCTCGCCATAGAGATACTCTCCCTCCGGCTTGTACTCCTGACCGCCCACTGCCAGTATAACGACGCCGTGCTCGATCTCCTCTCCGCTGTCGAGCGCGGTCTTGAAGTTCCCCACGTATCCGTCTATATTCTTCACTCCGGTGCCGGTGTGCACGGTGATGTTGTCGTTCGACATGACCTCCTTGGCCAGCGCATCCGCATGCTCTGTCGGGTCCTCGCCGGACGGCAGATAGTGTAGCTTGCGCAAGTTGCCTCCGAGCTCCTTCTCCTTCTCGACCAGATGCACCTTCACTCCCTGCTTCGCCATCTCGAGCGCGGCGATCATCCCGGTAGCGCCTCCACCTATTACCAGAGCCTGTTGGTTCACATCGATGGTCAGGTTCTCCAGTGGCTCCAGCAGCCGGGCCTTCGCCACAGCCATTCGAACCAGGTCCTTCGCCTTCTTCGTGGCAGCCGGCGCCTCGTGCATGTGGATCCATGAGCACTGGTCCCGTATGTTCGCCATCTCGAACAGATACGAGTTCAGGCCCGCCTCCTTGATGGTGTTCTGGAAGAGCGGCTCATGCGTCCGGGGCGTGCAGCTCGCCACGACGACCCGGTTGAGCTCGTGCTCCTTGATCATCTCCTTTATCTTCTCCTGGGTATCCTGCGAGCAGGTGTACAGATTCTCCTCGGCGTATGCGACGTTCGGGAGCGTCCTGGCGTACTCGGCGACTGATGGAACGTTCACCACGCCTCCGATGTTTATGCCGCAGTGACATACAAAGACGCCTATGCGAGGCTCCTGGCCCGTTATGTCCAGCTCCTCAGGGTATTCCTTCATGGTGACCAGGCTGTCCCTTGCGGAGGCTATCTCGGTGGCGGCCTTTGCCGCAGCGCCACTCGCCTCGGCGACGGTCATCGGGATGTCCTTGGGAGATGAGAACGCTCCGCTGACGAAGACGCCCTGCTTGGAAGAGCTGACCGGGTCGAATACCGTGGTCCGGCAGAAACCGTCCGTGTTCAGATCGAAGCCCATGACCTTGCTCAGAGCCTCCGCGTCCTGCGGCGGCTTCAGTCCAACGGCGAGAACCACCAGGCCGAATTCCTCCTCCTTCGGTTCGCCCTTCTCGACATACTTGACGACCAGGTTCTTCGTCTCTGGATCCTCGAAGACGGATGCGACCCTCGAACGCACAAACTCTATGCCGTACTCGTTCTGCGCCCTGTTGTAGTACTCGTCAAACTCCTTGCCAAACGCCCTCATGTCCATGAAGAACACCTTGGGCTTGATGTCTCCTCCATGCTCCTTGGCGATTATCGCTTCCTTGATCGAGTACATGCAGCAGACGCCCGAGCAGTACTCGTTTCCGACCTGCTCGTCCCTCGAGCCCACGCACTGTATGAACGCGATCTTCTCGGGTATGTCTCCATCCGAAGGGCGCAATACGGTGCCGAAGTAGGGCCCCGTGGCGCTGAGCATCCTCTCGAACTCGATGCTGGTCACGACGTTCTTGTAGACGCCGTATCCGTATTCTCCCTTCATGCGAGCGTCGAACTCGTCGAAGCCTGGAGACAGTATGATGGAACCCACCTTGATCTCCGAGGTGCTCTCCTCCTGATCGTATACGACCGCCTTGGCCTTGCACTCCTCCGCGCAGATGCCGCAGCCGATGCACTTGTCCTTGTCGATGGAGTACACCAGAGGAACCGCCTGCGGGTAGCGGACGTATATCGCCTTGCGAACCTTCGTGTTCTCGTTGTACTCGTCAGAGGTCTCGATCGGGCAAGTCTGTGCGCACGAACCGCAGCCCGTGCACTTCGCTGGGTCTACCCTCAACGCCCTCTGCTTGACAGTGACGGTGAAATCGCCCGCCTGGCCGTCCACTGACATGATGTCCGCGTTCGTGACCAGGCTTATGTTGTGGTGTCTTCCCGTCGACACGAGCTTCGGCGCCATGATGCACATCGCACAGTCGTTCGTCGGGAAGGTCTTGTCCAACTGGGCCATCGTGCCTCCTATGCTGGGCTGCTTCTCGACGAGATATACCTTGAATCCGGAGTCGGCTAGGTCAAGGGCGGATTGCAGGCCTGATATCCCTCCTCCGACCACCATGACTGCGCCAACCTTGTCAGTAGCTGCCATCACTGCTCACCCCCAATTGCGATGGTCTTGTAGACCGGAGTGAATCCCTCCGGGTGCTCCATCGCGATCTTGCTGTTCTGCCTAAGCAGAACGATGTGTCTGAGTATCTTGTCGGTAGGGACGTCCATGACCATGCCCAACTGCTTGACCGACATCGGCCGTATCCTCGCGAGTTCAAGTATGAGCGCCCTCTCGAACTCGTCCTGGGTAGCCACGTCTATTACGCCAGTCAGCTTCTCAGCGTCCACCTCCTCACCGTACGCGTTCCCTTTTGAGAGAAGATTGAACTCCTTGCCGACCAGAGCCTTCAGCCTGAATGTCTGGGAAGCGTCGTCGGCGGCGGAGACCTTCGCCTTCATCATGTCGTCCGAACGCACCTTGCTGGGTCCCAGCTTCTGTATCCCCTCCGTGAACTCAGTGACCACCTTGGAGAACTTCTCGCCTTCGGATGCAGAGACCCATTCGAGCCTCAGCCTGCCTTCGTCAATCCCCGCCTCCTTGAGGAGCCTCTTCATGAGTTCCACGCGCTTCTCGGTGTGGAAGTTGCCTGTCATGTAGTGGCAGTCGTTGAGGTGGCAGCCTCCGATGAGTATCCCGTCGGCACCCGCCTCAAAGACGTCGAGCACCAGGTGCGGGCTCACTCTCGTGGAGCACATGACCCTGACGAGACGTATGTTCGTCGGATACTGGAATCTGCTTACTCCACATAGGTCCGCGCCGGCGTACGAGCACCAGTTGCATAGGAAGCCGACAATCTTCGGCTCCCACTCCTTGTCCGGCTCGTGCTTCTTGCCGTGATGAGCGGTGTGATGCTTTTGCGCCATCTATCACACCTCCTCCAAGGCCGCTTTGGCCTCCGCAAGCAGCTGCTGGTCGGTGTAATGCGTCATTGTGATCGCCCCCTCCGGGCATGTGGCGCCGCAGCAACCGCAGCCCTTGCACGCGGCGACGATAACCTCGCTGATGCCATCGTCGTTCTTTCTCAGAGCGCCGTACGGGCACACCTCGACGCATGTTCCGCAGCCGGTACATTTCGTCTCATCGACTCTCGATGTGAGAGCCTCGGCCTGAACGTAACCGTTCGCGAGAGGTATCGCCGCTCTTGAGGCAGCGGCCGAAGCCTGGGATGCCGCCTCTGCGATGTCCGCCGGTCCTCTGCAGGTTCCGCACACATAGACGCCGTCCGTCGCGAAGTCGACCGGTCTCAGCTTGACATGTGCCTCCTGGAAGAAGCCGTCCTGGCCCAATGGCACCTTGAGCAGCTGGGACAGAGTGGCGGCGTCTGGCTGTGACACGAGCGGGGTAGAGAGTATGACCATATCAACCGGCATGGTCCTCTCCATCTTCAGCGTCTCGTGGAAATATCCAACCTCGAGCTTCCCGTCCTTCGTTGATACCTTCGGGAGGTTGTCCGGCAAGTATCTGATGAACTTGACCCTCTTTTCTCTGGCCTTGTTGAACTCCAGCTCGTGTTCGACGCCATACGCCATCACGTCCCTGTTGAACACCGTGATCTCCACTCCGCTGGATGGGGCACCGCCTTCGTCGGCAGCCTCGTCGGCCTCTCGCCTGCCTCTGCCGCGTCTCCTTCGCCTCCTCTCAAGTCCCTCATCCTCCGCCTTCATCTCGGCAGCAGGTTCCTCGACGACCTGGCCGGCTTCCGCCTCTGCCTTCTCCTCGGTCGCGCCGAGCATGTTGTCTCGGTTCTCAGCTATGTTGATCGCCGTCTTGATTGCGACATTGCAGCAGATCCTGGAGCAGTACGAGACCTTCTGTCCTCTTGCTCCAGCGCATTGTATGAAAGCGACGCTCTTCAGCTTGGGAATCTCCTTCTTGTTGCAGAGTTCCTCGAATTCCATGGACGTGACGACGTTCGGATGTTCCTTGTAACCGAACAGGCCCTCCGGTACCAGCGGGATCGCGCCCGTGGCAACGATGATGGCGCCCACCTTGACCTCCTTGGACTCAGATCCTTCTGTGCCTATGGAGACATCGTAATTCCCTATGAATCCCTCCACGGTCGCAACGTGCGAGTTGACGTACTGTGTGATGTTCTTCTGGGCGTTCACCTTGTCGATGAGTGGCTGAATGGCCTCGTTTGCGCTCTTCTTCGTCATCATCAGACCGTGCAGGTTCTTCACAAATCCTCCGAGTTCCTTCTCCTTCTCGACCAGATGCACGGGGAATCCCATGTTAGCGAGCGAAAGCGCTGCCGTCATTCCGGCAACTCCGCCTCCGACGACGAGAGCGGCAGGCGTAACATCGATCTTCGTCTCCTCCTGAGGCTCCAGGAATCGAGCCCTCGCCACGCCCATCCTTACCAGGTCCTTGGCCTTCTGGGTCGCCTTCTCCTTCTCCTTCATGTGAACCCATGAACAGTGCTCACGTATGTTGACGAAAGTGAACATGTACTTGTTTACGCCAGCAGCCTCGCACGTGCGCTGGAATAGCGGGGCATGAGTCCGCGGTGTGCAGCTCGAGACCACCACTCTGTCCAGGTTGTGCTCTTTGATGCTCTCCTTGATGTTATTGAGGCCGTCCTCGGCACATGTGTAGAGGTTGTCTGTGGCGTACACGACGTCCGGAAGGGTCGACGCGTACTCGGTCACGGCCTTGACATCGACGAATCCGCCTATGTTCGAGCCGCAGTGGCAGATGAATACTCCGATCCGTGGCTTCTTCTCAATGTTTGTGTCTTCGGGCATGTCTGTTCACCCCCCTCCTGAATTCGCGAGGATCTCCGCCGCCTTGGCAGCTGCGCTTGATCCCTGGGCAACGGATTCCGGTATGTCTGCAGGTCCCGCGCAGTACCCAGCAAGATAGACTCCAGGCACCTCGCTTCTGCCGAAGTCCAGGATGCTATCGGGGGACTCGAAGAATCCGAACTCAGTCAGCTTCAGCCCGAGCTCCTCGGCCAGCTCGACCGTGTCCTTCCTTGGGACGAGCGTAGTCGCGAGGACGACCGCGTCGAACTCCTCCGACTGCTGTTTTCCTCCGATATCGAACACGACGACAGGATTGTGCGTTTCAGCGTTCTCCTGGACGGTCGCGTCGGAGTTGATGTAGCTGACTCCATAATCGCTCTTCGCCCTCTCGACGTACTCGTTGAATCCTTTCGCGCAGGCCCGCATGTCCTTGTAGAATATCGTCGAATTGATGTCCTCATAGTGCTCTCTGGCGAGCATAGCCTCCTTCGTTGCGTGCATGCAACATACCGCGCAGCAATACGGGTGCCCAACCTGTGGGTTTCTGGATCCGACGCACTGTATGAACGCCAGCTTCTTCGGATGCTCTCCATCGGACCGTCTGACGATGTGTCCTCCAGTCGGTCCAGCAGCGTTGATCATGCGCTCATATTCCATAGCTGTGTAGACGTTCGGGTACTTCTTGTAGCCGTACTCCGAGGCGGATGTCGGATCCCATACGTCGAATCCTGTTGCGACTATGATTGCCGCAGGGTTCAGCGCCACGGTCTGGTCCTTCATGTTGTAGTCGATGGCGTCCGGTCCGCACGCAGGCGCGCACGCCTCACACTGGGAGCACGGTCCGCAGCTGACGCATCGAGCCGCCTCCTTCAGAGCTTCCTCCTTCGTGAAGATCTTCTCGACCTCTTCGAAAGAGGTTCTGCGCTTGTCGTCAGGAAGGTGCTGCCTCAGAATCCGTTCGCTCTTCGTAATCTCTCCCTTCATTCTCGCTTTGATGTCCTCAAGGGTGATGACATGCTCGTCCTTTTCCTCTGGCACCGGCTCGATGCTCTCGCCGTTCAGCATCTTCTCGATGTACAGCGCAGCTTTGTTGCCAGCGCCGAACGCCTCCACAGCCGACGCTGGTCCCGAAACAGCATCTCCGCCGGCAAATACGCCCTCTACGTTAGTGCTGAGGTTACCCGCGTTCACTTCAAGGGTATTCCATTTCGTAACGGCGAGGTTCTTTGAGCCCAGAGTGTCAAGATCTGGTGCCTGGCTTACCGCAGGTATGACCGTGTCTACTTCAACCTTGAATTCCGACCCCTCGACAGGCACGGGCCGTGGCCTGCCGGATTTGTCAGGTTCGCCGAGCTTCATTCGAATGCATTCAATGGATGCGATCTTGCCGTCCTTCCCCTCGATCTTCACCGGCGAAGCGAGGAACTCGAACTTGACGCCTTCATCTTCCGCGCCCTTTATCTCAGCTGAGATGGCCGGCATCTCGTCCCTGGTTCGGCGGTATATCACTGTTACATCTGAGCCCATCCGCAAGGCGGTCCTCGCAGCGTCCATAGCCGCGTTGCCACCGCCTATGACTGCTACCTTTTTGCCGATCTTGACCTGCTCCTTGTCGGCAACTTTGTGAAGGAAATCCACCCCATGGACGACCCCTTCCAGGTCTTCTCCAGGCACGTCCAGTTTGAGACTCCTGTGAGCTCCTATTGCCAGGAAGACGGCGTCGTATTCCTTCTTCAGATCATCTAGCGACATGTCCTTGCCAATGGTCTTGCCATACTCGATTTCTATGCCATGCGCAAGCAGGAAGTCGACCTCCGCTTTGAGCACGTCTTTTGGAAGGCGATAATCGGGAATACCCCACCAGAGCATCCCACCGGGCTTCGAAGTCGCTTCGAAGATCTTGACTTTAAAACCTTTGAGAGCGAGTCGGAAGGCCGCTGCCAAACCGGCTGGGCCAGCTCCAACGACCGCCACCTTCTCCTTCCGATCCTCCTCGATCGTGGCCGGCACATCTTCGCCCTGCTCGCGAACGTAGTCTCCCACGAATGCCTTCAATCCAGCAATGGCCACGGGGTCGTCGACGTCATTTCTGTTGCAGCCCTCTTCACACGGGTGATGGCAAATGCGTCCACACACGGAGGGTAGGGGTATTGTCCTCCGTATAAGATTCACTGCTTCCTTGAACTTCTCGGCTCGTATGAGCGCCACATATCCCTGCGCGCTCAGCCCGGCCGGACATTTGTCAGAGCATGGCGCCACACCGGCTCTGTCAATCGTCGCCGCCCTTGGAACTGACTGAAGGAACGGCATGTAGATGGCAGGCCTTTCCCTCATGTCCATGTCGAACTCATTTGGAAGGCTGACAGGGCAGACCTTGAAACAGTCGCCGCAGCCAGTGCACTTCTCCTCGTCGACGAACCTGGCCTTCCGGAGCACGTCAACCTTGAAATCCCCAGCCTCCCCGGAGATATTCTTGACCTCCGAGTAGGTCATGACGTTGATGTTGGGGTGCGCGTAGCAGTCCGCCATCTTCGGCGCCAGGATGCATATCGAGCAATCGTTCGTAGGGAAAGTCTTGTCCAGCTGTGCCATTCTTCCGCCGATGCTGGGCAGCTTCTCGACCAGGTCGACCGTGATTCCCTTGTCGGCTAGGTCCAAAGCAGCCTGTATTCCGGCAATTCCGCCTCCGATAACCAATACGGATTTCTTCAATCAAAAACCCCCTTCTCAAATCTCATGTTCATTCGCATTTGCATTGTGCCTACTGCAATCAACGAACCCCTTTTGCCTTTGCGGTATTGAGTCTCTTCTTTTATGTGTTTCGTTTGGCCATTGGCGAATCTTGTGCGATGAACGCTTCGCGAATCGCCTCGTCATTCCAACGCCTCCGCAATCGCCACGCTGAGGTCCTTGATCTTGATGTCCACCTGCTCCTTCGGTATCCCTTCGAGCTTGTTGTCTCGAGCGCAAGCCAGATGAATCAGGCACTTGTAACATCCCGTGACAAGGCAGTCCGCTCCCGTCTTCTTGGCCTCCTTAAGCCTCTCCACCTGCAGCTTGCGCGCGATATCGTCACACGTTGCCCAGGAGCTTACCCCGCAGCAGGTTGCCTTGTCCTTCGTGTTCTCCATCTCCACTACGTCGGCTCCGAAGCCCTTCATGGCGTTCCTGGGCGAGTCGTAGATCCCCAGGTGTCTGCCCAGTCGGCAAGAGTCCTGGAAGGTCAGCTTGTCGGCACCTTTCTTGAACTTCAGTTTTCCATCCTGGATCAGGTCGTCCACGAACTCGGATACGTGGGTCATCTCGAATTCGAAGTCACCCATAAAGTCCTGATAGTCCATGTCGAAGGTTCTCATGCATTCAGGGCAGGAGAACACGACGGTCTTCGCTCCGGAGGCCTTGATGAGCTCTACATTCCTCTTCATCAGCTTCTGCAGCCCCTCCTCGTCGCCAGTCCAGTTGAGATCATGCCCGCAGCACACCTCATCGTTGCTGACAACAGGGGTTATGCCTGCACTGTTCATTATCTTGACCACAGACTGAGGTATGCCAGCGAGGTTGAGCTCTCTGTCGCGGAAGATAGCATCGAAATACGACACGCATCCAGTGAAGTAGAAGACATCACCCTTGTCCGCCACCTTCAACTCTGGTGTGAGCCATCCCAGTCTGTCTTGCTTGAAATCTCCGTGTGCCTGGAATCGCATCATTCCCTGCAGGAGTCCACCCTGACTGCATGCGGGCGTTGCCTCGTTGGCCGCCGCCTCGGTCCTCAATCCTCTGATGAAGCCAGAGTAGTCCACTTTGTACGGGCACATCGAGTTGCACTGTTCACATGTTATGCAGGTCCAGATATCGTTGCTGGCAACGATGGAATCGGCCTGTCCTTCCGTCGCCTTCAGCACAATCGTTCTGGGGGCGAACTCGGGGTTGTACTTGGCAACGGGACATACGGTCGTGCACTTGCCGCACTCGACGCAGTCGAAAGCCCCAGTGTCCTCGACGAGGCGATCGACGCTGGGCTTGAGTTTGGCGGGATCGTAGGTCTTCTTCGGAAGCTTTGGTATCGGGTTGGGGCCTAGCTCTCGTATGCTATCCGTGAATTCCTTCATCGTCGAGGCGAACTTCTGACCCTCCGAGGCGGAGATCCATTCCAATCTCATACGGGCCCTGCCTATGCCGACCACGTCCAGCAGGTCCTGTGTGGCCTTCATTCTCTTTTCCGCTTCGACGTTTCCGGATATGTAATGACAGTCACCTATGTGGCATCCAGCCACGAGTACGCCATCCGCACCCAGCTCGAGCGCCCTCAGAACAAAGTACGGCTCCACCCTTCCAGAGCACATCACCCGGATGATGCGCGCGTTTGGAGGATACTGCATTCTGCTGACCCCTGCCAAGTCCGCGCCGGCGTACGAGCACCAGTTGCAGCAGAAGGCTACGATGTTCGGCTCGAATTTCTCGCCAGTCATGTTTTCACCTCCTGCTCGGGCTCCTCGTCTGCAAGTGCCGCCTCTATCATCGTGATGATCTGGTCGGATCTGAAGTGCTTCGGTCGAATGGCTCTCGTACAACACTCGACCGCGCATGAGCCGCAGCCTTTGCAGAGAGCCTCCTTGATTCGCGATTTGAACACTCCGGGCGAGATCTCCTCCACGACCGGGGCTCCGTATTCACAGATGTCCTCGCACCTTCCGCAACCGATGCATTTGTCCTCATCCACGACGCTGACGACGCCTTCGGCCTCGATGAACGGCCTTGACAGCACTGTGTTCACTCTGGCTGCTGCCGCGAGCGCCTGCGATATGCTCTCATCGATCAGTCTCGGTGAGTGGGCGAGACCGCAGAGGAAGATTCCATCGGTGGCAAAATCAACAGGCCTCAGTTTCATATGAGCTTCGAGGAAGAAGCCCTCCCTGTTCTGGGGTATCTTCAGAAGCTGCGCCAGATCCTTATTGTCTGGGTTAGGATGGACCGCCGCGTTCAGAACCAGATAGTCAGGTTTGAGTGCAATTCTCTCCTCGATGAACTTCTCGTCAATATCTATCTCGAGATCGTCTCCGTTTGCTTTCACTTTCGGAGGCGACTCTGGGTCGAACCTGAGGAACCTGACTCCGAGGCGCGCAGCTTCGTTGTAGTTCTCCTCAGCGAACCCATAGGTACGTATGTCTCTGAACAGCACGAACACCTCAGTTTCGGGGTGCTCTCTCTTGATCTTCAGAGCGTTAGCCATCGCGGTTGAGCAACAGATGCGGGAGCAGTTTGGGTGCTCGTCGTTCCTTGATCCCACGCATTGGATGATCACGACGCTTCTGGCGTCAAACTCGCCGCTGGCAAGCATCTTCCCCAGATCGGTTTGTCTGATGACCTTCGGGTGTTTGCCATACAGGTACTCCTCGGGCTCGTATTCTATAGCTCCAGTCGCCACTACGATCGCGCCGTGTTCTATCTTCTCCCCGCTCTTAAGAGTGGTTTCGAAGTTGCCTATGTATCCCTTGACCTCTTCGACGGTATCTTCCAGATGCACTTTGATCTTCTCGTGTTCCCGAACTTCCTTCTTCAGGCTGGCAAGCGTTTCCCGGGGGTCAACGCCAGAAAGGGTGCTGAATATCGTCCTCAGATGTCCACCCAGCTCCTTGTCCTTCTCGACCAGGTGAACCTCGTATCCTGCTTTGGCAATCTCTAGTGCGGAGGTCATCCCGCTGAGCCCTCCTCCAATGACCAACGCGGCGGGTGTGACCGGTATCTTGGGTTGTGGCAACGGTTCAAGTTTGCTCGATTTGGCCACCGCCATCCTCACCAGGTCCTTCGCCTTCTTAGTTGCCGCCTCGGGTTCCATCCGGTGAACCCAAGAGCACTGGTCTCGTATGTTCGCCATCTCGAACAGGTACTTGTTCAGACCAGCCTCCCTCACCGTGTTCTGAAACAACGGCTCGTGCGTCCGCGGTGTGCAGCTCGCGACGACCACTCTGTTGAGATCATGCTCTTCGATTATCTCCTTGATCTTCTTCTGGGTGTCCTGGGAGCAAGTGTAGAGATTGGCCTCTGCGTAGACCACGCCGGGAAGGCTTGATGCGTACTTCATTACCTCAGGCACGTTGACGACCGCGCCGATATTGATGCCGCAATGACAGACGAACACGCCTATGCGAGGCTCCTGACCTTCCAGATTCTTCTCCTCGGGGTATTCCTTCTTGGTGACCAGCTTTCCTCTCTGATCGGCCAGCAACGCCGCAACCTTGCCCGCTGCGCCGCTTGCCTGGGCCACTGAGTCGGGGATGTCCTTCGGGCCCGAGAACGCTCCGCAGACGTAGATGCCAGGCGAAGTGCAGTCGACCGGTGACAGCTCATCAGTCTCACAGAAGCCGTAGCTGTTCATCTTGATACCCAGCATCTTGGCAAGCTGACGTGCCATCTCAGGAGGCTTCGCGCCGGCAGACAGAACAACCATGTCGAAGGATTCCTCGCTTATGTCAGCATCGTCTATGAAGCTGAGCAAGAGATCGTCGGTTTCATGACTCTGCTGAACCTTCGATATTCGGTTGTTCCTAAGAATTCTGACACCGTACTCAGTCTCCGCCCGATGAAGGTACTCTTCGAATTCCTTCCCGAACGCGCGCGTATCCATGAAGAACATGGTCGTTTTGAGTCCAGGCACGTGTTCCTGGGCTATCACAGCCTGTTTGAGGGCTGCCATGCAGCAATACGAAGAGCAGTAAGTGTTCGGTGTCTGCGCGTCTCGTGAGCCGACGCATTGAATGAACGCTATCTTCTGTGGAACGTCGCCATCCGATGGGCGGATCACATGCCCCTCCGTAGGTCCAGAGGCGCTCAACATTCGCTCGAACTCTATGTTGCTTACCACATTAGGGTAGACGCCATGGCCGTATGCGTTCTTCTTTGACGCATCGAAGACCTCATAGCCAGTGGCGAGGATGATCGCTCCGACCTCTATGGTCTCGTCGACCGTCGAGTCCATGCTGTATTCGATTGCGCCGGCCTCGCAGAACTTCTCGCATATGCCACAGCCGATACAGAGGCCCTTGTCAATCGTGTATATCAAGGGCACTGCCTGAGGAAAGGGGACATAGACCGCCTTTGCAGGTGCGAGATCTCTGTCGAATGAGTTGGCGCCTTCGATAGGACAGTGTTCCGCGCACACACCGCAGCCAGTGCACTTCTCCTCGACTATGAAGCGCTGGTGCCTTGTGATTGTGACATTGAACTTGCCCGCCTCTCCTTCTACATTCTTCAGTTCGGCGTTGGTGATGAGGGTGATGTTCTCGTGCCTGCCCGTTGCCACAAGCTTCGGGGACAGAATGCACATGGAACAGTCGTTCGTCGGAAAGGTCTTGTCCAGCTGCGCCATCGTTCCGCCGATGCTCGGCGTGGTCTCCAATAGATAGACTTTGTATCCTGATTCCGCGAGGTCCAATGCGGCCTGCATGCCCGCTGGTCCTCCTCCCACGACCAGGGCCGCGCCGACGAGTTCGTTATCCGCCATCGTTATGCACTCTCCTCAGCAATAGGGCCCAGCGTCTGTAGTTCAGCGACCATCTTCTTCACGACGTCGGCGAACTTCTGACCCTCCGAGCCCGCAATCCATTCCACTCTGAACCTCTGCGGCTCCAGGCCCGCATCCTCAAGGAACTCCGAAAGAAAGATCCCCCTCATGGCCGTCTTCTCATTGCCGTTGATGTAGTGACAGTCAGAGGGATGACATCCGGCGACGATGACGCCGTCTGCCCCCAGCGAGAACGCCTTGAGAACAAATGCCGGATCGACTCTCCCGGAGCACATGACCCTGATGATTCTGACGTTTGCAGGATACTGAAGCCTCGTCGTACCTGCTAAATCCGCACCAGCATATGAACACCAATTGCAGCAGAAGGCTACGATTTTCGGCTCAAAGGCGGGGTGCTCCATCTCCGGGTTCGTCCCCTCTTCCATGGCTAGGTCCCCCTGAGCTTCCTGAGGAATGAGTGTGCTGATACGTGATGAGTGTCGAAGCCCAGAGAGATCGGATCGATCCCCATTGCCAGGGCCTGGAACTGCGAGACATGCATCACCGGAATCCCTTCCTTTGTGAAGGACTTCTGCGCGTTGTCGAACTGAAGGAGGCAGAACGGGCAGCCTGTGACGATGCAGTCGGCCCCCGCGTCGGCTATGTTCCTGCACTTGTCCTCGGTGAGCGAATTGGCCAAGTCCACAACGTGGGACCGCACGCCCCCGCCCGCTCCGCAACAGTCCAATCGATCCTCGTACTCGACGCTCGTTGCGCCACATGTCTCGACGATCTTGTCGATGTTGACGGGGTCGTTGGGGTCGTCGATGGTTTGGTTCTCGGTAGGTCTTAGGTAATGGCAGCCGTAGTGCACGGCAGCTCTTATGTTCTTGAGAGGACGTTTCGCGTGTTCGGCGATGCTCTCCAGGCCGACGTCGTTGATCATGAGGTCTACGTAATGCCGCACCTTCACCGGCTCCATTATGCGCCGCCGCCCCTCAGTCTTCCTCGGAATGCCGGTGTACTTCCTGCCTATCTGAGAGAGAACTCTGTTCACCTTGCCGAGATTCTTCGGATCCGTGAGGTATTCGGTCGCCTTCAGGAGGGACGTAAGGCAGCCGTTGCAGACGGTGAGGATCTCCCTCCGCTCGTTCTGGGCGAGCGTCAGATTGCGAGCCGCCAGAAGGAGCCATGTGTTCTTGTCGGACGAGTAGAAGATGCCAGGTACAGGACAGCAAGAGAACTCCTTGATGTCCTCAACGTCCAGGTTGAACCCGTCGCTTCCGCAGACCCATCTCACGGCATATTCGATGCCTGGATACCTGTTTGGTATTATGCATCCGAAGAAATACGCGTACTGGCTCAAGTCTTCACCTCGCTCTCAATACCGATGAGCTTATCGTAGCCCGTCGAGCGCACGAGCAGATTGATCTCCCGCACAACCTTCGCGTATTCCTTGTCGCGCGAGGGCATGTCCACAAGCTCGAGCTCCCTCCTGACTCGCTCGATTTCAGGATCGGGCTTTACGCTCTGACCGTACTTGAGCAGGTTCGATGCGGCCATCTTTATGAACGGAGGTATGACTCCCTCCTTGATCGCGATGTGTCTCAGCGCTATCATCACCTCAGCAGGGTTGATGTCCGCGGGACAGTGTTCGTAACATCTGTAGCACGTGGCGCAGACCCATCGAGTTTCAAGCGTGAACTTCTTCAGCCCGAACTGGCAGAACTTGATGATACTCCTGGTCTTGTAATCGATCTTGAGGCTTATCGGACACACGCCGGTGCAATTGCCGCACTGAAGGCATGTCATCACATCCTTGCCTCCATGCTTCACAATCTCCTTGGCGAAATCCGGTTCCAGCTGAGATTCATCAATGACTCTGTCTTCAACCAGCTTCTCGCGCAGACCGCTGATGAAGGTCTTCTCCACCTCTCCCATCTTCAGGCCTCCTCCGCCTTCTTCGCGGGCTTCCTCGCCTTGCCGTTAGTCCCCTCCATACCCCCCAGGGCGGAGACTATCTCGGAGGCTATCTGTTCGTCGGTGAATTGGTTCGCTGTGATGGCCTTCTGCGGACACGCCGCAACGCATGTACCACATCCGTGACATAGCGCTTCCACAACCTTCGCCTTCGTTCCATTGTCTGTCTCAACGATCTCGGGGGCGCCATACGGACACATCTCAACACAAAGGCCACATCCGATGCAGAGTTCCTCATTGATGGAAGCGGTGAGTGGCTCGATCTTGACCTTCTTGCCAGCCATGATGGATGCTGCTGACGCCGCCGCTGCCTTAGCCTGAGCGACGGAATCGGGTATGTCCTTGGGGCCCTGGGCGCATCCAGCGAGGTAGATGCCGTCAACAGCCGTGTCGACCGGCCTTAGCTTCGGGTGTGCCTCCTGGAAGAAGCCGTCCGGGCTTAGGGATAAGGAGAGTATCTTACCGATCCTCTTGCTGCCCTCCGACGGTTGAAGTCCCGTGGAAAGGACGATCAGGTCGAACTCCCTTTCTGTTATCTTGTTCAGCAACGTCTCCTCGGCCCTAATCGTGATGGAGTTCGTCTCGGAATCCTCGCTCAGCTTCGCCGGCCGTCCTCGTATGAACTCGATGCCATACTCCTCTCTGACACGATGATACAGCTCTTCGAAGCCCTTCCCGAACGCCCTGATGTCATTGTAGTAGACCGCGATTTCGGTGTCGGGTTCGTGCTCCTTGATGATTTGGGCGTTTTTCATCGAGTACATGCAGCAGACGCGAGAGCAGTAGTCGTTGCCTATCTTCTTGTTCCTCGAGCCGACGCATTGGATGAAGGCGACCCTCTTGGGGCTCTCGCCGTCGGACGGCCTTATCAGATGTCCTCCCGTCGGACCCGAGGCGTTCAGCAGCCGTTCGAGCTCCAAACCTGTGATGACATTCTGATATTCCCAGTATTTGTATACGCCGCGTTTCATCGGGACATAGATGTCGAAGCCAGTAGCGCATATTATCGTGCCGACCTTCAGCTCGACCATTTCGTCCTCCATCTCATGGTCGATTGCCTCGTTGGCGCATGCCTTCAGACAGGCCTTGCACTTCCCGGTTTTGAAATGGATGCAGTTATCCTTGTCGATCGTGTATTTCAGCGGCACCGCTTGAGGAAACGGCACATAGATCGCCTTCCTCTTCCCGAAACCCATATCGAACTTGTTGTCGACTTTGACTGGGCAAGCATCGGCGCAGACTCCGCACCCCACACACTTGTCCTCCACTACGTATCTAGCCTTTCTTCTGACCTTGACACTGTAATTGCCAATGAATCCGCTGACGTCCTCCACCTCCGAGTAGGATAGGAGCGTTATGTTGGGGTGTCTGGCCAGTTCCACCATCTTGGGCGCCAGAATACATATTGCGCAATCCCCTGTGGGAAAAGTCTTGTCGAGCTGAGCCATGCGTCCTCCGATGCTCGGCTCCGACTCCACGACGAATACCTTGAACCCCATCTGGGCCAGATCAAGGGCGGCCTGGATACCTGCGACTCCTCCGCCGATCACAAGAGAGGATTGCTCGACCGGCACCTCTCTGGCCTCGAGCGGAACCAGCTTCTCGGCCTTGGCGATACCCATCCTGACGAGGTCTACGGCCTTCTCTGTAGCCCTGTCCTTCTCCTTGGAATGGACCCATGAGCATTGCTCTCGCACATTCACCATCTGAAGCATATACGGGTTGAGGCCGGCCTCCTGGATGCAGCTCCTGAAGGTGGGCTCGTGCATCCGGGGCGAGCACGCTGCAACGACAACCCTGTTCACATCGTTCTCCTTGACGGCCTTGATGATCTCTTCTTGACCGAGGTCGGAGCATGTGTACTTGTTCTCCTTCGCCACGACAACGCCCGGAACCTTCTCGGCCGCTTCCCTGACCTTGGAAACATCAACAGTGCCTGCAATGTTGCTGCCGCAGTGACAAACAAAAACTCCGATTCTGGGCGTCATCGAATCCTTTGCAGGCGGCGTCTTCGGTCCTTCCGGGGCTCTCTCTTCGAGTGGTTCGGGTGAACTCATGATTCCCCTCCTGGCTAAGTCCAGACGAATTGACCCAGCCCGAGTGACCCCGCTGAGTTCGCCAAGTCAGTCTGGCGCATCCACTCGGCTCTGGCAATCCTGACGGGTGGGTGTAACAAAGGAGTCCTTAATATAGATTTCGTTGTCCATATTTCGAAAAACGCAGCCCATCCAGCGATAGTCGTTAGGTTGTGCCTTAATAAGACGTAGTATGTTATGCGGATATGCGTGGCGATGTTCGAAATCAGAACATTCCGCCACCCCATATGAATCCAACTCGTCGCCAGGGCGGAGAGCGAAATGTCCGCGGTGGAAGCTGGCGACCGTCAAAAGATCGAGATTCCGGCGATCCGTTCAATCGTTTCATGGTCGTCTCTTCGCGCGTTGATATCGATGCGATATGTTGCAGCTCCCTTCGCGGGAAACCATGCATGGGCCGACTGGACTCTGAGGTGTGCATCTCGAGCCGAACAACGGACAATCCTCGCTCGTGATAACGCCCCTCAGCATCTCCCCGCACCTGCATCCCTCCGGCTCCCGATACTCTCTGTCCAATATCGGGGAGACGATATCTGAGAACTTCTTGCGCGCATCGAATGCTTCGAGATCCCCCGCAATCATAAGGCCGCTGTTCGGTATCGTAGGGAAACCACGCCATTGCGCATCCGCGGGTACGAAGGCCTTCTTCATAGCCAGCAACGCAGCCTGGTTGCCCTCGGTGCGCACCACCCTGGAATATTCGTTTTGGAGCTCTGCTCTGCCTTCTGCATGCTGCCTGGCCAGCATGTAGACTCCCATCATGAGATCCAGAGGCTCGAAGCCGGCGATGACCTGAGGGATACCATGTTCCGCCGATAGAAACTCGTAGGGAGCCGTGCCTATGATGGTGCTGACATGGCCTGGTTGGATCATGCCGTGGAGCTTGATCTCGCCCATGGATGAAATCGCTCTGAGCGCGGGTGGGACGGTTCTGTGGCAGCTGAGGACGGAGAAGTTGTCTGGAGGATTCGAGAGGAGCGCAGAAGCAGTTGTAGGCGCGGTCGTCTCGAACCCTATGCCAACGAACACCATCTCTCCGTCGAGCCGCTTCGCCATACTAACAGCGTCGTCGACCCCGAACACGATTCTGACGTCCCCTCCTTCAGCACGTATGTCGGTGAGGGACTGCGCCTCGCCTGGCACCTTCATGAGATCACCGAAGGCTGCAATCGTCACGCCCGCCTTCGCCAGGGCCATCGTCATCTCTATCTCCTGTGGAGGCGTGACACAGACGGGGCATCCTGGTCCTTGACGAATGTCAATCCCCACCCTTCTGAATTCACCTTCGAGTCCGAATCTGATGAGAGTGTCCTGATGAGTGCCGCATACATGCATCAGCGTGATGTCAAGCCGCATCCCCTCCAGCTCGCTCATGATCTTCCGGGATGTCTCTCTGTCTCTCAACCTAAACACCGGGCACCACCATGCTTATGTTCCTTATCACACAGTCGCGGCCTCCAGTCACCTTGGCAAGCTCCCCGCACTTCGGGCATTCGAACGATGCTGCGAGCTGGTGAGGGCCGTCTTCTGGTGGGGAAGCCTCGCCCTTAAAGCCGCAACCGCATTCAATCTCTCCTCTTGTGGTCTGGAGATCGAGCACTGCACCTTCGAGCATCGTGTTCTTGGCAAGCACTTCGAATGCGAATCTAAGCTGATCATGCCCAAGCATTGTGAACTCCCCCAACTCGATAGTGACCTTGTCGATCTTAGAGGCGTTTCTGGCATTAGCTTCATCCATTACGCTCGCGACAATCTGGCTCATTACGGAGAATTCATGCATGGCTCACGCCTCTGCATCGTCTTGGGCCAACAGCTCGCGGAAGAGCTGGAGGGTCTTCTCAGCCTCTTCTCGGTCAAGCACTTCGATTGCGTAGCCTGCGTGTACAATTACGAAATCTCCAATCTTCGCGGTGACTAGCGAGATGTTGACCTCTCTGGTTACGCCGCCGAAATCCACCTTGGCGACGTTTCCGTCGATGGATTTCACCTCAGCCGGAACAGCGAGACACATCGGACCGTCGGTATGAGCGGTTCGCCCATATAGTTTTAGCCGAGCAATCTGCCAGCAATCGCGTTTTGACCGACAGATATTCCTCCGTCTCCGTTGGGAACGCGCTGATGTGATGCGAAGGTGAGCCCTCTTCTCCTGACGGCTTCCTCGACCCATGACGTGACCGGGTTGCTGAACGATACGCCTCCGCTCAAACCCACAGTTGCCAGGCCTTTGCTTTCCGCGATATCGCAGGCCCTATCCGTCAGAGCCGTTACGAGAGAGCCGACGAACGAAGCCGCAAGATCGGCCTTGCGTGAATCGGAGGCAGCTTTCATCTCGAGAAGCTTTTCGAACATCGGTATCGTCTTGGCATATTCCACTCCATCACTGGTGCCGAACTCCACCTCGAAGTCCTCGCAGATGTCGCCCGTATCGAGCCATTTCTCCAGCTTGATTGCAGGTTCGCCTTCGTAGGTGCGTTTGCAGCAGATATCTAGTATGCACGATACGGCGTCGAGAACTCGGCCCATGCTCGTCGCCTTCACGCTATTGGGCATCATCTTGGAGTAGACATCCGCCTCCTCCGGCGTGACAAGGGTCGGCTCTGAGCCTGTAATGAGTTGGATGGCAGTGACAACACGTTTCGGGTTAACGACTGCACGATCTCCTCCGAGGAGCGGAATCCCCTGTAGCGTGCACGCTCTGCTGTATTCCGCGAAATCCGCCACAAGAGTCTCACCGCCCCATGAACTGCCATCATCTCCGTAGCCGGTGCCGTCCCACGCGAGGCATACGATCGGCTCTTGGATTCCGCGGTCTATCATAAGTGAAGCCGCGTGGGCATGGTAGTGCTGGACCTCGATTGACTGGCACTTGAACTCCTTGGCAAGCCGCTTCGCCATTATTCTGGTCGAGTATCTGGGATGTTTGTCAAGGGCGATTGCATCGACCTCCTCGACGCCCAAAAGCCCGGAAAGGTGGTGAATAGCATCACCAAGATAGCGAAGCGTTGGATGCTGCTGAGATTCGCCGATATACTGTGTCACGAAGATCTCCCTGTTCCTCGTAATCGAGCCAGTGACGTCCCATTGAGCCCCAACGCCTATCACCGTCTTGTCATGGTTTGCCGGAAGCGGGAGCGGAACATATCCGCGAGACTTCCTGATGAAGCAGAGATCATCTCCACGAGGTTTCACGACGCTGTCATCGCATCTGTGGACTATCTTACGGTCATGGAGGAGGTAGCAGTCCAATCCGAGATCGTACGCCTTCGAGTTCTCTATCACCATCGGTTCTCCCGGCGGGTTGGCAGACGTCATTATGACCGCGTCGGTCTCAAGATGCTTGAACATCAGCATATGAGCGGCTGAATATGGCAACATTATGCCCACATTGCCCAGACTCGGCGCGACGCCCGCCAGCACCGATTTCATTTCTTCCTTCCTCTGAAGAAGCACTATCGGCCTTTGCGGCGACCTGAGGATCGCCTCCTCCGATTCGTTTATTCTAGCATACCTCTTCGCGCTCTCAAGGTCTTTCGTCATGACCGCGTAGGGCTTGTCGCCTCTGCGATAGATCCTTCGCAGCCTTGGTGAGCTCGTGAGCGCGCAAACGATGTGCATGCCGCCCCACCCTTTCAGGATTCCGACTTGCCCTTCGTCTATCCTCCGTGCGAATTCCTCGAACGGGTCTCCTGAGATGATGCTTCCATCTAGATCTCGCAGCTCGTATCTAGGGCCGCAGTCCGGACACGAGATCGTCTGCGCGTGAAACCGTCTGTCATCGGGGCTCTCGTATTCCTCAGAGCAAGACCTGCACATCTTGAATTTTGACATGCTGGTTCTCTCCCGGTCGAAAGGAACATCCGTTATGATCGTGAAACGGGCGCCACATTCCGTGCAGTTGGTGAACGGAAACATGTGTCTCTTGTCGCCGTCGCGGTGGAAGTCGTCAGCGCATTTGCCGCAGATTGCAGTGTCCGCTGGGATCAGCGATACCTTCCTTCCCTCTCTGCTCCGAACTATCGTGAAATCCTGATAGTCTCCCTCACACTCCTCAACTTCAGCTCGGTCGATTCTGGCAAGCGCGGGCAGCTCCTTTCTCAGCCTCCGAAGGAATTCGTCAGCATCTCGGTCCACGAGGATTTCAACGTTCGAGCCGTTGTTCAGAACGTACCCCTTCAGCCCCATCGACTTGGCCACTCTGTGGACCGTCGGTCTGAAGCCGACGCCTTGGACGATCCCATAGACGACGATTCTCATCATATATCCTCTACAGTTCGAGCGCGGATAGCAGATCATCGACTCCTGTCTCGTGCCGAGCATCCATGGCGACTATCTTCGCGTCCGGGTTTGTCTTTCTGGCATCATCTTCGAGCGTCTTAGGGTCGATGTCCATGGCGTCGGCCAAATCGATCTTGTTGATTATTATAACGTCCGAGAATGCAAATATCGCAGGGTGCTTCCTAACCATGTCGTCACCCTCGGTCACACTGATCACAACCACTCTCACATGCGACCCGACCGGGAAATCTACGGGGCAGACAAGGTTTCCGACGTTCTCGATGAACAAATAATCTAGATTGTCAAGCGGCAGCGCCTCAAGTGCGTGGTCCACCAAATGCGCATCGAGGTGACACTCTTTGCCGGTGCTTACGTTGGCGCTGGGGATTCCATGGGAAACGAACCGTCGGTAGTCGTCGTCCCCGGAAACATCTCCCGATATGGCAGCACATCGCTTTCCCTTGGCCTTCAATCGTTCAACCAATCTCTCGATAATCAAGGTCTTGCCGGAACCAACAGCTCCCAGGAAATCGTAAGACCGGACATCGTGCTCATCAAGCAAGGCCTTGTTCTGCTCTGCCAACTCCTTGTTGGCAGAGAGTATATCCTTTTCCAAGTCGACAGTGACCGCCTTGTGCATGATGCTGAGAAGCAAGCCCGTCAGAATAATCTTTTCGCCCCAAATCCTAAGAGTAGTCCTCCGGCAGCGTTAAATCACGCCCACGCCCTTTCTCAGGATGTATGGAGCAAGCCACGCCATCGGAACCGGCCCCCGTCCAGAAGAGGTGGATGGACCGAATCGTCAAGAACTCAGTCAAGAACGACAAGATCGAGGGATCGGATCTCATCGGAGAATTAGCGGCACTTGTGCTCATGTCAGCTGCTCTGTGGTTCTTCGTAGCTCATAAGGTGAACGAGACTGGATTCTACACAGAGGAGTTCGGCGGAATGGAAATGTTTGCGTTGTACTCCGCAGGAGCATTCACGGTTTTCACGGCGGCGGTGAGGATCGCGCTCAGACGTCATAACATAGTCAGGCCTCTGGAAACGGCGAGTTTCGTCCTCCTTTCGATCGCCCATGCAGTCCTCCTTGCTCGATTCCCATTCGACTTTGATCACGTGGCCGATGTTCTTCCCGGGGCTCTGGAATGGACTGTTGGCTGGATATCGGAAACTATCGGCAAGGTGATCCTGGCTCTTGGCATCCCTGGAGGCATTATCGCTGCTGCAATAACCATGATGATATACTTCGGAGTGAAGAAGGAGCTTTCCGCAGTCCAGGAACCGCCTCCAACACCTTCTGAAGACGACTCAGATGCTTGAAACCTCCTCGTTGATCTCCAGCCCTTTCTCCTTTAGTCTTCGCACGAACTCCTCTGATGGCAATTGCTCGGGGACGAGGAGTCCCTTTTCCTTCACAACACCGTCAATAAGCATCTCCGTGGGCACTGCACCTCCGATGCCCACAAGATATCCGGTGGCATTGGTGCCGTATCGAGCATACGCTTCCTCGTGGGAAGCGAACGCCCACATCTTGATCCTCATGTCTTTGTTGTCCTTCTTGCCAGCGACCTCAACAACAGTGCCTCCATGGCCTTTGATCTTGCCAGCGAGATCGACAGGCCTCGGCATAAGTGCAGCAACAACATCTAACGGACGTACCTTTACTCCTTTGACGTTCACCTGCTCCTTGCTGTTCAAACCCAACTTCCTGATAGTGCGGGCTAGCGACGCGAACTCGTCATCGACGCCTATTCTGAAGCTTGCGTTGCGAATTCCCTCTATGTGCTTGGGCATCAGAAAGGTTTCATCGTGCAGGGTCTTGTAGACCGGAAGCGACTCTATCGGCGGTGGGAAATCATAGATCTCTCTCTCGTGTAGTGGCGGGACGTACTCCATCTTGCCGTCCCGGAATACCGCAGCAGGGACGCAGAGCTCATCGATCCAATCTATCGGAGACCAAGTCAGCACGAGCCCTCCTCCCTCTACCACTCCATTGTCGCCGTCGATCACATGCGCCTCCTCCACACTGTCAAGTCTGTTGGCAGCGTATCGAGCCAGAGTGTCGGATATGCCCGGCTCGAGTCCGACTGCGGTGATTGCCGTGATATCAGCCTCACGGCACTCGCCGTCAATACGATCGAAATCGTCGAATGCCTCCTTTGTCAGGCAGAAGTCGACAAAACACACCCTCTTCTCGATGGCGGTCTTCAAAACCTTCCCGTTCAAGTCCCAGGGCAGAGAACTGACTACAACATCGGAGCTAGAGATCAGCTTCGAAAGCGTCGCCTCGTCGGTGGCATCTGCCTTCTGAGCGCGTATCTTGTCGCTATTCATCTTCGCGGCCAGAGCCTGAGCACCATCAGTCCATGTGTCCGCGAGCACTAGCTCTGTTACATTGGCGTTCTTCGCAAGCTCTTCCGCACACACAAGTCCGGTTATCCCACAGCCCAGTTGGACCACTCTTATGTTTACACCCGAGGCTATGCAAGGCCTTCAACTGACTTGTGTCTTCCGTCAAGGAAGTGCGGCTGCCGATTGACTGCGCCAGCTCCTTACGGCCGGTGCGCCTATGCCTGCTTCTCCCCTACCTCGCCTGACCTCATCCCCTCTCCAGGCGAGGTCAGGCCGTAGTCTCCGTTCGCCCAGGAACCCATGGAGATCATGAGATCCACCGCCTCCAATGCCTTCCCGCAATCATGATTCGTGATCAATGCGATGGCCTCGTCGACCATTCCGACTGCGATCAGATTAATAGCGTCTGTCTCAACAGCCTCAGCATCGGCTCGTGCGATGTCTTCCCAACCTTCGAAGTCGGGTACGAGGCACCCCCAATCATTCTCGTGCACAGCTCGGAGCCTCATGGAGACAAGCCACGCTGTTCCATCTCTGTACGGCATCAGTGCTGCGTTCGCATCGTCTCCAATGATTGCGTTGTGTAGCGGAACGTACGGACACCAGCACGGATTGTAGATCGCAGTCCACATGGTCGATAGCGTGTCTGGGTACTCGGAGTTCATCTCGAAGACGCCGGACGACACCGTCCTTGCGTTGCATATCGAGAAACCAGGCCATCCGTCCTCCCAGCACTCCCACGGTATCTCCGGATGTTCGTCCTTTATCCAGTTCGGATGAGAGTTGCCGAAGTCCTCGAGGTCCCTGCAGAAGCTTATGACCTGTTCCGCAGAGACGACCCCTTCCGCCTCTTCGATCAGTCTGATTCCGTTATCATACCTCGCAATCGAGGGCGTCCACATGGAGCCGAATCCATCTTCGATAACCATTGAGTAGTACGGCTCATACAGATAGTGGTTGGTGTGACACGCGACTCCGTCCGTGACTACCAGAGTGACGATGTCTGGGATGCTTGAATTGAGCCAATATCCATCGCCATTCGACGGAACAGTCTCAATGAATGCCGCCTTATTCGTGTCCGCTACCATCAAGGTCGATCCGCCGTACTTCGGCTGATTGTCGATGAACAATATGGCCTCATCCACATCGGCGCATTTCTCCAGCACCATCCGGTTCATGGTTAGTTCGGTGTATCCTCCTTCGCAGAAGGCTTCGTCTGGAATCGGCATCCAGTTGTTACCGTCACACAGGCTCGTCTCGCTGAGGCCGAAGGAGATCCCCCAGTAGCCGGCCTCCGTCACACCAACAAATCCGTAGCTGCCTTCGCTGGCCTTCATTATCATAAGGATATTCACACCGCTTTCGTCACGGTTCTTCGAAGCAATCACTTCACCATCAACCGTTCCGGAGCCGACCGCAACGAACTGCGTGCACCCTCCCTTTGCTCTGATGGTTGTTCCGTAAAAGTTCATAGCGAGGAGATCTCCGTAATCCACGTCGGCTCCAGCAGCAATGGCCCGAATCTCTCTTCGCATTTCATCGGGAAGGCTTTGCTCATTGGCATTGGTCCTAGCTAATAGATCTGCTCTGTCATAGCCGCCGTCCTCTAGCTCCTGCAAGAAGAGATCCAGGTTGGCTCTGATGGCCTTCTTCGCAGCACTTCCGTAGTCCAGCCCTCTTTCTTCAGGACTGCCACTCAAGACAACGACCAGTGTCGAATCCTGACCGCCCTCCGCAGTAGCGGTTCTCATCGCCAGGCCGGGCGCTATAGCGATCATGAATGCAATCGTCACGCCAACTCCTACCGACAGGCTTCTAATCGCAATCCCCCCTGCTCCATAATGCGGTCTCCAGGCTTCATAGTATCTGCTAGGTCAGTATCACTAGCATGGGAGCTCCTGTAAAACTGGTCAAGGTAGTGAAGCGTGGACGAATTGACAGCGAACCGATTAACATCTGGAAGGTATTACATCGTTAATCTTGCACGTTGTGCAAGCATCCGCTCAGAGGCCTCACAACAAAGGGTGATTCCCCGTCAGAACGGCATTGACACCCGATAATGATAAATCATTGGGCGTGCTCTTCGAACTCTGACCGTCATTAGTGTGGATTCGATATGGTTGAGATCGTCGTGGCCGCGACACAGATGGCCTGCTGCCCTGATCAAGAGAAGAACGTCTCCAGGGCGGAAAAGCTTGTTCGTGAGGCTGCTGACAGAGGCGCCCAAGTGATTCTCCTGCAGGAGCTGTTCGAATTCCCGTATTTCTGTCAGGATCAGAAGATCGAGCATCTGACTCTGGCAGAAGAGGCAAGGATCCACCCTACTCTTGAGCGAATGTCTCGGTTGGCCGAGGAGCTCTCCGTTGTGCTGCCCGTTAGCTTCTTCGAGAAAGCTAATCAGGCCTTCTTCAATTCAGTGATGGTTCTGGATGCTGATGGTGCCTTCCTGGGAATCTACAGGAAGAGCCATATTCCGAACGACCCAGGATACTGGGAGAAGTTCTGTTTCTCCCCTGGAGATACCGGATTCAAGGTGTGGGAGACCAAGTACTGTAGAGTAGGAGTCGGTATCTGCTGGGACCAGTGGTTTCCAGAGGCTGCGCGCATAATGGCCTTGAAAGGCGCTGAAGTGCTCATGTATCCCACCGCCATAGGATCTGAGCCCGCATACGATATCGATACCGCCGACCACTGGAGAAGGGTTATGCAGGGTCACGCCGCCGCTAACATGATTCCCGTCGTCGCGTCCAACAGAATTGGGATAGAGAAGGGTGAATCGTCCGAGATCACATTCTACGGGACCTCCTTCATCGCTGGACCTGACGGAGGCATAGTTGCAGAGGCCGGCAGGGAGGAGGAGACGGTGATCGTAGCCAAATTCGACCTAGAGAGTATTCGGGATTATCGCGACTCGTTCCATGTTTTTCGGGACAGAAGAACCGATCTTTACCGGCCTATCCTTACAATGGATGGCGAGACTGAAGCCTATAATAGGAAGCATAGCAGCGATTGATACTGCAGCCACAGGATCACGGTTAGATATGTCAATCGTGGGCGCAGTCTCCGGGTGCTTGCGATAGGGTTGTTGCTTGGCGCTTTCTTGAGCCTCGCGACATTGTTGCTTTCAGTAATTTCGCGCAGACATTTCCGTCCCGAATGCGGCTAGATGATGTCAACGGATTACCCCAAAATTAGGGAAATTCCTGAAAGGGTTTGAGAGTATAAGCACGGCGTGAGTGCAAGATTCTTGCGGCTCACCCTGTTTCCCAAGTCCTGTTCTTGGTGGCCTGGCCAGGGAAGGTGTCATCGGGGAAAGGGTTGCTGTTGTTCTCGTCGTAATACCCCTCATCTTCTCCATGAGTGTGCCTGTTGTTATCTCCTGCCGCTGATGCGTCGGAGCTAACGCCCACGATCGCTGTCGCAGCGAAGAGACAGGCCATCACCAAGGCAACGATTCTACGCGCCATAACTCTTCGAGCGTGCTCAGGTTATTAAGCAACTGTCAGCTGATTATCATCGGGTGTATCGCAGGCCTTCATTCATGTGCGTGAACAATGGTGTTTCGCTTGGAGAGCGTGGGCAAAGCTTATCTGAATTGCCGATGTTCCGGGGATGAGAGAAGGGAGCAATCTGGACTCTGGCATTGGCCGTGTGGGTCAATCCAGTTTGATTCTGCTCGTAGTGCTGGAAATGTCCGAGATCCTTTTCTCTGACAGCGAGGTATCACAAATGGTAAGAACGCCTAGTTTCGAGAAGAGGTATAAGGAGAGAACACGCAAGTCCAAGGACTACATCGAGAAATCAAAGAGATTGATACCTGGAGGTGTCGAGAGCAACATTCGTCTGTTCGACCCATATCCGTTTGTCTCGAGACGAGCTGAAGGCCCGTATCTGTATGATATCGACGGGAACAAGATAACGGACTACGCTCTTGGCTACGGCCCACTCATTCTAGGTCACAGGCATTCGAAGGTCGTGAAGGCCGTAAAGGACCAGGTGGATAGAGGGAGCATGTTTGGATCGCCAACGGAGCTGACGGCGAAGTACGTCGAGATTGTGAGGAAGGCAATGCCGTCAATCGAGATGTTCAGGTTCACCAACTCCGGATGCGAGGCTACAATGACTTCGTTAAGGCTCGCAAGAGCACACACCGGCAAGGAGAAGATCGCCAAGGCCGAGGGATCTTACCATGGTGGGTACGACTATATGATGCAGAGCGTCGACATACCAGAGGACAAGCTGAAGAGAGGGGTGAAGTGCCAACCCGCTGTTCCATGGGGCAACGGCCTCCCTGAATGCATGTCCGATTTGACTGTGATCTATCCGTTCAACGAGTGGGCTGAGACAGAGCAGATAATCAGCAGAAACGCGGACGAGCTCGCTGCCGTGATCGTAGAGCCCATACACGCAGGTGGCGGATTCGTCGCTCCAAGGGACGATTATCTGAAGAAGATTAGGAAGCTCACGAAGGAACTCGGAATACTGTTGATATTCGACGAGGTTCTGACGGGATTCAGAGTGGCATGGGGTGGGGCACAAGAGAGATATGGCGTCAGGCCAGATTTGACGTGTGTCGCAAAAGTCGCAGGTGGCGGTTATCAATTGGGTGGCTTTGGAGGCAGGAAGGATATCATGGAGGAAATCGTCCCCAGCGATGATGGCTTTGTTTACCACGGGGGGACTTACAACGCGCATGCTGTTTCTGTGGCTGCTGGCTATGCCACTCTGAAAGAACTCTCCAGAGCGGGCATGTACTCGAAACTCGAGCGTAGCGGCAACATGCTGTTCGATGGGTTAAGGGATATCTCTTGTGACAGGAGCGTTGATGCTTGGGTGGAAAGCGTCGGCTCCATGGGGGAGGTATTCTTCATTGACAGGGAGATAAGAACATGGAGGGACGAACTCGATGTCGATGGTGCAAAGTGGGAGCGCTGGTTCCTAGCAGCCATATCGGACGGCGTGTTCTTCGGCGTTCCGCATCCGGATGGACATGCATTCATCTCAACAGCTCATACGGACGATGTCATACAGAGGTCGCTCGAAGTGCTTGACGGAGCATTCAAGGCCATTGCCGAGTGACGGCAGAGGGCGGCGATCTATAATATCCGTACCCTACGACGCCTCGTACGATAGTATTCCGCTCATCTCGACATACGCCCACAGTCCGTCCCCTGGGCTGAGCTGGAAGTCGAACAGGCCAGTGACCACGAGGTAGCTGTCGTACATATGCGTGATCGCATTCCATCGCGAGATCGACGATACCGAGCCTGAATACATATCCACAATGTCGCTCGCCCAGAAATCCGTCTGCAGCGACGCCAGGCCCACCTGGACCCATCCGCCTCCGGGCGGAACCGTGATGAGCCTGACCTGCTCTCCCACCGGCTCATCGCCATATAGGGTCAGGGTCTTAGCGGTACCTGAGTATATCCAGTACGCCCAGCTTGGCTCCAGTTCGAAGTCTTGTTCGGGCAGCGAGACGCCAACTAGGTATCCCTTGTCGTACATCTGGGTCGTTGGATCCCATCTAGATACTGAGTCGAGGAAGTCCAGTCCGAGTTCGCTCGCATTGTAGCTGTGGTTCAACAGTGGTATGCTTACGAGGTTCCATCCTGCTTCAAGATTAAGGTCGTACGAGACTACAGAGTCGTACACAATCACGGTCGTCTTGTTCGACGTTATGAAGTAGTCATCGTAGCCATTCGACGAGGAGGCCTCTCTGGCGGCCACGTATGCCGTGTACTCTCCGGCTTCGGAGTATGAATGTGAGGATTCGCCGCTATCACCGGGTATCCAGTCCGTCGAATTCCCATCTCCCCAGAACCACCTGTATTCCAGGTCCGTCAAGGGATCGTCATCCCAGATGGTTGCCGAGACTGCCGTGCTCTCCCCGGCATTGCCTTCGAAGCAAGGATCGACTTCCACTACCGGTGCCCAGTTATCCGTCGGGCAGATCCTCATGCAAAGCCACATAGGCGTCATGTCTGGAAGGAGCATGAAGTGCTCCTCGAGGTTTCCGTAGTTCTGCCAATTCCTGAGACTTGCGGCGTACAAGCTGTCCCGGTAAGCTACGCATTGGCACGCGGCGTCTTCGTACAGCATCGCCTGCATCTCATTGACTATGCCTCTTCGGAGATCGACGTCCATCTCCACGAGGGATTCATTGTAGAGCGCGTCATAGGTGGAGTTGCTCCAGAAGCAGTCGCTCCACGTCCCAATCTCCTGCGTGGTCATGACGGATAGCACATCCGTCGACGGGTCCGACACTGGCGAGAATATCCAATTCCAAAGCCAAATGTCGTAGTCGGCGCTGTACCAATCCGAGTTCATCTCGCTCGAACTCTTGGCTTCGAGGTTCAGCTTGAAGCCGGCCTCGGCTGCCCAGGTCTTGATCAGGAGCGCACCCGTCACATACTCGCTCATTTGGGGAGTGGTGAACCTGAACTCCAGTGGTGTAAGGACGTCGTCGAAATACCCATACAACGGGCACTGGTCGCTGTCGACGGGAACTTCTACTCCTACGGCGTTATACTTCCACCCGTCGTTCCAGAGCATCTCCCTCGCACCAGCCGTGTCGAAAGGTATAGGGATCTCACCCGGAGCGGTGCCGTAGGTGTAGTGCCACGGGTTGACGTCAGGTATCAATGAGTCCGCTACCGTCCCCAGGCCAAGAAGCACTTGTGAAATGAATCCGGACTTGTTGACGCACATAGCCATAGCCTCTTTGATCACCGGGTCCTGCAGCAACTGGCTGTTTGTACCTTTGTTAAAGCTGCCACCAAGTTGCGCTCTCAGCTCGTCCGACATCTGGTTAAGGTTGAACTCGTAGACGTATCCTGTGTTCTGCGCGCAGCCGATTACATTCGGTGTTCCTGGGAGGTCATTTATGAAGATGGTGGGTGGCACTTCCATGAAAAAATCTATGGTTCCCGCCTTGAGCTCGAGCCAGGCGGTTCCAGCATCGGTGCACTCCTTCAGCCTCATCTGGTCAACGTTCAACTGCCAGCCGCGAACATCCTCTTGGAACCAAGTCGGGTTCCTCTTCATGACGAACTCGGTCTCGGTCGGTGAAAGGCCATCATGGTCGTAGTAGAATGGCCCCGATCCGATCGGAAATCCTCCTTCCGGATCATCTTCGACATCGACCATCCCAGGATCATCACCCGCCGCGGCCACGCGCGGCTCCCACCAGTACTGCGGGAAAATCGGTATCGACTGGATCGCGTTGTAGAACGGAGCGTAGGGTCCGCTCAACACGAGTTCCATCTTGTAGTCACCTATTGGGGTCATGGACTCGATGGTGGGCTCGTAGCCGTCGATCTCCCCCGGCAAATAGAAGTGCAGGTTGCTCGAGTAGTTCTGTATCAGCCAATAGCTGTAGATGACATCATCGATAGTCACTTGATGTTCCTGGCTGTACGGATTCGTTCTGTTGATGAAATACGCGTTATCCGCTATCTCGAAAGTCCATGTTAGGCCGTCAGGCGAGGACTGCCAATTGGTCGCTAGGTCACCGACAACTTCCGCATTCTCGTCAGGAGTCAGCAAGTAGCTGTAGACCGGGAATATCACCATGTATTCATCCGCCATAGTATGCCTAAACGGACTCAGCGTCGAAATGGCCAACCCGACCGTTCCAACTGTGAATATTCTCTCGACATCAACGCCGTTCCCCGTACTCGTTCCGACTGTGCTGTAAGGGCCGGATATCATCGATGGCAAAGCAAGTGCAACAGCAACCAAAGCCGCGGAAAATATCAGATGTCTTCGACTGGCTTTGCTCATAACTCCCACGCCAATTTCCCCCATATACCCTTTCTTGTTACAGATCTTAATGCTATAATAGAGTTTCGCTGGCATGCCGAGCCGCTTTGAACCCCTGGCATGATCTGAAGCTTTCATAGGTCCGCTATCAGGAAGTGATAATCCTCTTCGTTGGCTTCGCTGCAGAGGTCCGTGAGGCTTCCAGACTCAGGCTGGCATGAGCTAAATAGCCCTTACACGCTCAGCATGCGAGCGGCTCCTGTCTATTGCAGAGGGGTAACAGATCAGATCCGGTTAATCGGGCATTCCTTCCCTACTTTTATAAGCCGTTATGCCGTGAAGCCTGAAGAGGCGGGGATTTACAGTGAGTGATCCTACAGCAGTGATCGAAACAGTGAATATCACGAAGCGTTTCAAGGAAGTTCTCGCAGTGGACTCACTGAGCATGAAGGTGCAGAAGGGTGAGATATTCGGTTTCTTGGGACCGAACGGGGCGGGCAAGAGCACGACAATCAAAATGGTGATGGGCCTCTTCCACCCGACTTCGGGTTCGGCATTCATCAACGGCAAGCCGGCTGGTCCAGATTCCGTCGAGCTCCGCCGTGATATCGGATTCCTGCCGGAGCGCATATCATTCTACGACAACCTGACACCGATTCAGACGCTCAACTTCTACTGCGAGCTGCGCGGAGCCGACAAATCCGTCGTACCCTCGCTCATCAAAGAGGTAGGTCTGGAGCATGCCGCGAATCGCAAAGTGGGCACATTTTCCAAGGGCATGGTCCAGCTCCTTGGCGTGGCCCAGGCGATGATAGGGAACCCTTCCATATACATAATGGATGAGCCGACGGGAGGGCTTGACGCGAGGTGGGTGAAGACCGTCAGGGACAAGATCCGGACACTGAACGAGCAGGGAGCCACGATAATATTCTCATCGCACATCCTCTCCGAAGTCCAGGCGCTCTGCCACAGGATTGCCATAATAGACAAGGGGCGGCTCGTGGTCGAAGGCACAGTCGAAGACATCAGCGATCGCCTGCGCATAATGCCTCGACTGTGGATCCAGGCCTCAGGCATCGACAAGGAGACGATCACAGCAATCAGATCGATTGCGGGTGTCGAGGAGGTTTCCATGAGCGACGAGGGGTTGCTGGTCACCTGTGAAACAGAGGCTCGGATGACGGTCATAGCATCCCTTCGCGAGAGGGGCGTCGCGGTAAGCGATTTCAAGACGATCGATCCGTCGCTTGAGGAGGCCTTCGTCAGACTCCTCTCCGACAAGGAGGGGTCATAGATGCCGATCGCTCTCAGACCTGTCTACGCGATTGCGAAGAAGGAGTTTGCAGACAATGCAAGAAACAAGTGGATAATCTCCCTCATCGCCATCTTCATGGTTCTGACGATAGCAGCTTCCTTTATGGCTGGTCAGGGCAGGGCCGGCGAGATGGACGTCACTGTTGGCGTGCTGATAAGCATCTCCAGCATATTGGTGCCAATAATATCCGTCATGCTCGGATACGCCACGATATCAGGAGAGGCTGAGAGCGGCGCTCTTTCAGTGGTCCTCGCGTGTCCAGTCAGACGCGTCGAGGTCCTTTTCGGCAAATTGGTCGGTCTCGGATCGGTCATATGCCTGTCAATCCTTGTAGGCTTCGGAATTTCTGGCGTACTAATCGCGGCGTTGACAGGGCATGCAGAATGGAGTTCCTACATCGTCTTCATACTGCTCACAATGCTTCTCGGCATGCTCTATCTAAGCCTGTCGGTGTGCATATCCTCGGTCCTGAAGAGGCGGGTCACCTCCCTGGGAGCGGGGGTGATCGTATTCTTCTGGGGGATGATATGCGGTATGGTCTGGTTGGGTGTGTACATGGCAGCCGGTGGCGACGCCGCAGCATTCTTTGAAGGAGAGATCTCAGATCTGCCTGACTGGTTCTGGTTCGAGGTGTTTCTCAGCCCTCAAGACGGGAGCGGGACTGCCACAATGCTAGCGTTTGGAGAGACGGAAATCATGGGATACAGCGTCAATCTGCCGCCGTGGGTCAATCTCGGGACGCTGGTTCTCGCCCATCTGATCTGGACATTGGTGCCTATCGCAATCGCCTATTGGCGGTTCCAGAAGAGGGATGTGTGAAGGGCTTCGGCTGACGCAAGACAACTGCCCCTTTACTTCGCCATGGCTTGTCTCACCATCGAGCCAGCGTGATTACCTGCGTATGGATTAGAAATGTGGGTAAGAGGGATTTGGATCTCTGCCGAAGCCACCGTCCTCATCGGGTCTCAAGCGCAGAAATGCTTATAGCGCGTTCTTGAGCTCATGATTGCCAAGGCGGTGGCGATGTCGAGGGGGAGTGGCGAAGAGCCTGACTTGACAGATGAAGAGGCTCGGAGACAGAAGATACTGTCAATATGGAGTCCCAGTCCGCCGGCACCAAGACGGGTGCGGGGGCCATTAGTTGTCAACGTCCTTGCCCTGTGTGGGGTAGTAATAGGTATTGCATCCATCTTCTGTCCTTGGTTTTGGTGGGACTTCACGGTAGGGACGTGGTCAACGTCTCTTTGGGAGTTTCTGACTCCTGAAGGATTTGCTATCAACCATCTCGATGACCTTGGAGGGCTACTCTTCATATCGGCCACCATTGCAGCTCTTTTCACTCAGATATCTGGATCAATCCAGATTGCAGGCCTCGCAATGGTTTTCATAGACGTTGCAGACCGTGCCGCGATGGGACTTGGATTCCACATGGGCGCCCTTTCTGCTGCCATAATCTTGGCGAGCGTGGCATATCCAATCGGACCCGGTTTTGAAGCTGGTCCCTGCAGACTTCGTGACAGGCTCACCGTCATTGGGCGGAAAGCATCTCTGCCTGAGAACCAGGATATCAAAGGAAGGCATCCCCCAAGGCTACGGTTGGGGCGGCTGATTCGAGCTAATGGAAAATGGATTTCGCTCCTTGTCGCAATATCGATATGGTCTGCCACAGTTGTATCCTATGAGAACGACTTCTTCAGGAACGACCCGTTACTGACTCAAGTCGAAGGTGGATTCGTCGCCACCAGCTTATCCTTTGAGTGGGCCGCGTTTTCCTTGAGTGGAGGTAAACGCCTCTCGTTGCACGATGGGGAGAGCAGCGTAGGCTGGAATTTCTCGAATCCAGAACTCACTGCAGGCAAATGGTGCGCGGTGGATCTCGGATACAGAAGCCTCGGATTTCTGAATGTTTCCCTGACGATTGTGAATCAAAACGGTGACGACTATTTCGGCCCAGGCGACCAATTAATAGTCATTGCGCGAAATGGAACATCCTTCGTAGAAGACATTGTCTACAGCATGTCGTTGATATACTGTATAGATCCTCCGTTCGGTATTGTAATCAGCTTTGCTTTCCATGATGACGTCTTGGATTCATGGATATCCCGTCACTGGTCCGGCGGTTTGTGAACCCAGGCAGAGGGGCTAGAGCCATTACCGAGCTAGTATGTCCGGAGCCTGGGAGAATCAAACGGGATTTCGTACTGGGGACAAGCATGATGAATGATACTGCCTGTCCCTTTCGGCAGTGTGATTCGCGGAATCTCTGTCCACATCTACAGTGAATGGCGGCTTTACGTGCGATTAGCGACCGCTTGCGTGTCTTTTCACGCAATGACCGTGGACAGCAAACCTGCGGCTTCCGTCCAGACTTGCTCGAGCACGAGAAGGTCCTCCTGCAGCCATGGTGTTAATTTGTCATCTCGTATGTTCTCAAGGAGTGTTCGCGCTTCATTATCCGAAATAGAGCCGTCCGCAATGCCGAAGTAGATTCCGTAGACATCGACATACGCCTGCTGCTGGTTGAAATCGTCTGCCCAGTACATATCGGACACATCGCCGGACATGATGTCCATCACGAGATAGTACGCTTCAGGGCTGCAGAGTGGGCCCCATTCCATCGTATGCACGCTTCGAAGGGCATTCATGGCCTCGTCCGGCGAACCGGCCTCGAGCGCGGAGATCGCATTCTCAATGGCCGCATAATCGTTGACATGCTGCTCAGGGCGAAGGAACACTTCTTCCGACCCTGTCTGCCCTCCCTGGCCTATGCACCATCGGTTCAGGATCTGGCGAACCTCGATGAGCGCCTGATTGAGAGCCAAGGCTGCTTCCAGGATCGCTTCGCGCTCCTGATAAGTGTCCGCCCGCTCAAATGCCGTCTCCAGGTCATGGCGATAGGCATTCACTTCCATCGCCTCCTCCCGGAAGGCTGCCAAAGCGGCCTCGGCCCTTTCGAAAAGGTCAGATTCAGATGGCACGGACAACGCCTCAAATCCAAGGAAGCTTTCTATCCATGTGATTATCGTCATGAAATTGAAAGGCATCACCAGCACAGTATCCATTCGTATTGCTGCGAGCGCAAATAGATCCATCATCTCCTTCATTGGTTCAGGGCTCGCCCTCGGCAAATCGTCCAGGTTCGTGTGATATATGGCGTACTCGCCTTCGACAAACGAGCCATAGACAGCGGATCCTCCTCCGATCGAGGCAAACGACCAAGCATCCGTGTATGGAAGCACTGGATACGACCATGTTGCGTGCACTTTAGAGTCAGCAAGGACATCCTTCAGGAAGTCGTTGATTTCCCAAGTGTTCTCAAGCCAGTAAGGGCCGTGCGTTCTCATACGCCCAATCATATCGAGGTTGAGGTCAATCACAAGACCGTTCATGATCTCCTGGTGCGCGCAGACGAATTCATAAGAACCTACAATCCAGTCGTACCATTCAGAAGGTCCTCCGGACTCTTCGGAGCCGAATGTGCAGAATACGAGCGTTCTTTCATTCACGAAGAATCCATCATCCCTGGACTGGGCGAAGTGTCTTGCGAGCTCGAGCACTCCGGCCACGCCTGAGCAATCGTCGTTTGCTCCCTCCCACCAGGTGTCGGCGTGCGCTGAGAATACAATGTACTGGTCCGGGTAGGTCGCCCCGTACAGGTAGCCCACGACATTAACAGACTGTGCATATTCGACCGAGTACAGGTCAGCCGACCCCTCAATTTGAACGATAACGGTTTCGGAACGCATCAGATCCTTTATTCGCTCCGCTGAATCTCGAGATATCGAGAGTGCGGGCAAAGGCCCGCTCACCGAATCCTGCTTGATCGCGTCGGATTCTGGATGCCTGCCGAAATACCCATAGAATAGGATTGCCGAGGCACCGCGCAGTGCGACCTCCTCGATTGTTATGCTAGGCCATGGGATGATTCCGTCGTCCCTGAGGACAAGGACGATTGCGTTGCTGAGATCGCCTGCCTCGTCCAGCTGAGCGGCGGTCGCAGAGCCCACATCCACCACCGGTCCAATCAGCGTCTTGCCCCCATTCTCGTTCCCGAAGCCATATGGCTCGTAGTCCTCCATACCCCATATTGAATAGCATCCACCGTAGGTCGTGATCGGAATGTCCTCAATTATGGGCGAGACCAGAGTCATGGTTGTGCCGTGATGATCCCAACTTGAGGTGGCAAAAGACTCCATCGCAACCTCATCCAATCCGAAGTCTACGAGGCAATCGTAGACATATTGCTGGGCTGCCATCTCCTTATCGGTTCCCGCAACCTTCTCCCCGAGACTGGTCAAGTATTCGAGATGCGCCCAAGCATTCTCGCCTTCTATGCCTTGTAGAAGTGCGACTTCTTCGTCGCTCATGCCGCCGGTCCAGAGGAACGATGCCATCAATCCAGGTACCACGACGACAGTCAACATCAGAGTACATAACATCAAAGCCTGTATCCGAGCAAGAAATCTCATATCCATAGCCCCCCATGAGGTCGGCATCCCGAGCCCAGGGGTAGATGCTGCTACACCATTAAATGGCTTACTGACTATCGAATCATCGGACCACTCAGCCGTGCCTGAAGAATAGCCGCTTTCCGACAAAGAGACATCGATGGAAACCACATCGATAGTCCTCGAACACATAAGTGTCAATACAACAACGACGTGCTAATGTCAAGGAGAGCCTCGGCGCGGCGAACTTGGAAACCCTCAGTTCTCTTTGATGACGCCTTGCCAGACGCTTTAGGCACAGAAGACCCTGTTGTCTCTTGGACGATCATACCGGCTATGCGTAGGAGTGGGGGCAGAGGGATTTGAACCCCCATCGACGGGTTTCCACCACGCGGAGAGCGACTCCGCGCGTTCAGACATGGGTCATCGCTCCAGTTACTCATCACTGGTCAGCAAACCCAACGGAAATCATTCCCATAACTGGAGCCCGTTAGGATCCCAGGTTACCCCATACCCCCGGTGTGTGAAGTCGTGAAGAGCACGCTACTTCTTTCTCAGCTTCTGAGCTCTCTTGCGCCTTCTCATCTTCTTCTTGCGCCACTTCCAGCGCTGCTTACCACGTTTCTTCCACGCTCGAGAACTCCTCTTCATGCGTCAGACTCCTTCGCGACTGTTGGGCGTACATCGCTTCTTTTTTATATGCCTTTTGATGGGCGCAGCGGGCCGGTCGGGAGTTTCGGGCGTTTCGACGCCTTTCGAACCCGAGACCACTGGCTGTCTTCGATCCTGAAATCGGACCGTAGAAGGCCAGTGCTATATCCGGACTAAGCCACCGGCCCATCTGGCCGGATGACACATGAGTCCCCCTGTATAAAACCTTGGCTGAGCTGATTGGGTACGCAAACCTCGGGAATCAACGTCACCCGTCCGGGTTATGCGAACGCTTTAAGGATTATATCTTTCATACAGTCAAACGTTCAAGATGAACGAGATTGAGATAGTCGAGCTCAAGAAGACAGATCTCAGAAATGCTGTGGTCATTGATGGCTTCCCCAGTGTGGGGCTTGTGAGCTCGATCGTTGCCAACTATCTGATAGCGCTGCTGAAGATGGAGTACATCGCAGTGATGGACTCCAATCTGTTCCCTACCGTGTCACTGATACGCGATGCAGAACCGCTAGGTCCAGCAAGAGTCTACGCTCGCCCGAACCTTCAGCCAGGTGAGCGGCAGGTGGTCGTCTTCTCGACCGAGTTGCAGCCTTCTGCCAATCTTCTGAGACCGCTTGGAAGAGCAATGATCGACTTCGCAGAGCATCAGAGATGCAGCCTAATCATTTCTGCCGGTGGCTTGATAGTTGAGGGTGAGGAGACCGAGAAGGAGGAGGAAGAGAAAGGCGAAGTATCGGTCTACGGTATAGCGAGCACGGAGAGGGCTGAGGAATTGCTGAGGACGGCCGATGCGAAGCAATTCACGGAAGGAGTCATCTCCGGCACCGCAGGCGTGCTACTGAACGAAGGGGGGAGACGGGGCATGGATGTCATCACTCTGTTGGCGGAGGCTCGACCTGACATGGCAGACGCCCGCGCGGCCGCATTGATACTCACCGCCATCGACCAAATGATCATGCACCTCAACCTCAATGTCGAGCCACTTTGCAAGGAAGCGGAAAGACTCGAAGCCCAGCTGAAGCTTCTTCACAAAGATGCGGAGAAGAAGAGCAGAGCTGCAACACCTGTTGTTGCAGGGTATCGATAGGCTCAACCCGTTGTCGCCTCTCAGGAAATTTATTATATTCATCACTGGTTGGTGCATTGTTTGGCGACGGAGTTCTAGCACGAGGAGATACGACTGGCTGGGAGAGGAGGTTGGCCACTGGGTAGGTGCTTCGGTTGATAGACTTGTTTTTCACCGGAATACTCTCTTCGGTCGTTGTACTCTGGCTATTGGGAATTCGCGGAGTGTTCATAGGACGTCTCACTTCCCTCATCAAGAGGAACCTCCGCGTTACATCCGTTCTGCTTTGGTCTGGGTTCATCGCCTTTGCTGTTCTGTTTGTTGTGTATTTCGACTACTTCGATGAGATTCACGATATTGATGAAGCTGTTCAGGCCGCGGTCAAGAACTACCTGGCCGGCGGGAACCCATATGAGGAATACGTCGTCCCGCGTTTCTGGGGGAAATACGCTCCAAATGTCGCGTGGACGATGGGGCCATACAATTACCTTCCTCTCGATCTCTTCACTTATGTCGGTCTTCATGAAGCCCTCGGGTGGATGGGCTCCCCACTGTGGTTTGTAATCGCCAATCTGATGCTATCAGGCGCCGCCTTCGCTGTTCTGAGGACTCTCTTGAAAGCCGATTGGATTGCCTACGCTCCAGTAGCGGGAATCGTCATGTTATTCTTCTCCTTCGATAATGCATCATTCACGCTCCTTCTTATGGTTCTGTCCATGTTTGCCTACACTCGCTTAAGGTGGCATCCCGGAGCCTTGGCAATTCTGATAATGGGGTTGGCAACGATGACCAAGGTATTTGCTGGTATCCCACTGGTTGTGCTCATTCTCTTTGAACTTCAGAACAGCGCGAGAGCCAGGAACTGGAGACAGGCTGTCGAGACGGTGGCTGCTTCTGCAATCTGCGTTGGGATAGCGTTGTTGTTGATGCTTCCTTTCGGTGTCGATGCCGTGCTCGACGCCGCGGTCTTCTTCCACGCTAGCGAGGAGCTGCGAGAAGGCACCTCGGTGGGTGGGACGCTGCTCAGCGAAATACTTCACGACAGCACCTATTTCACAATGGTCAGCGCGGCAGTGGTGTTCGCCTCTCTAGTCGTGGGAATGCGATTGAAAAGCCTTAACGATCGCGTATTGCTGGCGACAACCGCTTTCTTGCTGGTCGCCATCAAGAGCAGCCTGGCACCGCTGTTGGTCGTGGGCCTGTTCCTTATTCTCCGGTTGAAGGAGCTCGCCGATGCCCAGATTTCGACTGGTCTGGGAACCGATGAGGTTTCTTCTAGACGTGGCACCCCCTCCTCTCGAAAGAACAGGGATATTGGCAATCACTAGCCCTCCTATCACAGACATTAATCTTGGCTCTGCCTCTATTTGCATCTGTTCCTAAACTAATATCTATGGTTTCTTCCATCCATGAAAGGAGGCCGGTTGTCTGAAACAGGCTTCGAGGAGAATAGTATGTCTGCCAAATACGGTTCAGTAAAGAGTTCCGAGGTTCCTGGTCCGAAGTCCACTGAGCTCAGCAAGCTCAGAGAACTGTTGATTGCCAAAGGCGTCGGGATCGTCGCACCGGTGTTCATCGAGAAGGCCGAAGGCTCTCTCCTAACTGACATCGACGGAAACGTCTTCATAGACATGGGCAGCGGAATCGGCGTCACGAACGTTGGACATCGGCCGACCGAGGTGGAGGCCGCCATAAAGGCACAGGCTGAGAAGTTCATCCACACGTGCTTTCAGGTCACTCCCTACGAGAGTTATCTGCGAGTTGCCGAGAAGATCGCGCAGCTCGCTCCGGGGAAGGGACTGACCAAATCCGTGCTGTTCAATGCAGGTGCAGAGGCAGTGGAGAATTCGGTGAAGATCTCCAGGCACTACAATAAGAAGGTAGCCGCCTTCTCGTTCAATCATGGGTTCCACGGCAGGACCATGATGGCTCTTGCTCTGACCGCAAAGGAGATGCCATACAAGGCTGGATATGGTCCCCTTCCAGAGACATACAAGGTGGAGTTCGCGTACTGCTATCGGTGCCCGTTCGATATGACCTATCCTTCGTGCGCCATCGCTTGCGCAGACAAGATAGACGAGATGTGGTCATCGCCCCAGTTCGAAGGAAAGGTTTCGTCATTGATAGGCGAGCCGATAGCAGGCGAGGGAGGGTTCATAGTGCCTCCCAAGGAATTCTATCCAAAGGTATCCAAGATATGCAAGAAGCACGACGTCGTCTACATTGACGACGAGATTCAGACTGGCGCCGGCAGGACTGGCAAGATGTGGTGCGTGGAGCACTGGCCTGGAACTGAACCAGACATGTTGGTCTCCGGCAAAGGCATTGGAGGAGGCTTCCCGCTCTCGGCAGTGACTGGAAGATCGAAGATCATGGACGCCCCGCAGGTTGGCGGCTTGGGAGGCACATTCGGTGGCAACCCGATAGCATGCGCGGCAGCGCTCGCCCAGATGGAGATCATAGAGAAGAGCCTGGGCAATGTGGAGAGAATCAACTCGTACATGCTGAAGCGTCTCAAGGAGATGCAGCAGAAACACCCAGTCATCGGCGAGGTAAGGGGCATGGGCGCGATGATGGCCCTAGAGCTTGTCAGCGATCAGACCACAAAGGAGCCTGCAGCGAAGGAGGCGGGCGCCGTGAAGAACGCGGCGTTGAAGAGAGGCCTGCTCATACTGACCTGCGGGACTTACAACAATGTGATTCGGATGCACCCCTCGATCCTGATGCCGCAGGATATGGTAGAGGAATCCATGGACACCCTCGAGGAGAGCTTCGACGAGGTAATGAAAGCCTGACGGTGCATGCGTGCAGCGCCGATGGAGGACGCGTCACGCTCAAAGGCCTCTGTCTATTGCCAGAGCGTTTGCCGCTGCAAGATCCGCCTCGTCATTGATGTTCACGGCGAGTAATGGGTCGTCCAGCTCGAAAGTCGCCGTATCCGGATTGGGCGTTGCTATGTTCAAGCCAACCCAGGCAAACTCATCGCCGCCGTCATTCATGGCAAGTGAATTCTCTCTAGGTGCTCCCTGTACCTTGGAAGCTGAAATCACCCCCGCGAGGCTCCTGCCATCAAATGCCTTCAGCAGCAATGCGACATGAGCCCTGGTTACGAAGGGCACATCCACATTCAGGGTGAGGAGCTGAGGATAGGTCTTCAAAAGGTGAACTACGTCCTCGTGATATCCCTCGCCGGGGGTTTCGATAACTTCAACTCCCAGTTGCGCGGCCTTTTCTGCTGTGTGGGGTGTATGCGGCGATGTGGCCACAAGCACCTTGGTCACCTCTTTCAATGACAACGTTTCCAGAGACCTCTGCAGTAATGTCTTGTGGCCGACTTCCAGCAACGCCTTCTCGACCTTCGTCTTGAACCTGGTTGCCTTCCCGCCAGCCATTACGACAGCGATCAGATTATCAACACCCAAAGGATAAGGGAGCTCATTCTCCCAATCTCATTGGCAGCGCCGAAAACGTCTCCAGAAACCCCACCGAATTGCGTGCGTGCGACAATGGTAACGGCGGCTCCAGCAGCTATTCCTGCAAGAAGGATAATCGACGCGAAACCCGCGAGAAGAGCGCAAGGGCCAATGGCAATGGCGAGAGCGGCTGCAAACGTTCGTGCGTTCGCCTTCTCTACGAAAGCTGATCCCATGCCTCGGTGTGCGCTTGGGCCAATCAGCATGGAGGTGTTCATGGCCAGCTTGCCACTCACCTCAGATAGGACAAATCCGAAGGCAACGGGGATTCCCCATGGGATCAGAGCAAAGCCAATGGTATAATCAGCCTTCGCACAGAGCCGAGTCGCCAAGGCGAAGAAGATTAGCAGGTACACCGCCACGACAATCACAGCAGCAACGCCTATGTGCGGATCCTTCATCACGGCGCGCTTTCTGTCACTATTTCCACTCGCGATGGCACCGTCAGCAAGATCGGCCAATCCCTCAGTATGGATTATTCCGGTTATCGCATACATCGCGGCGATGAGCAGCCCGCCTGAAACCAGCGAGTCTTCCCGGCCAAACACATGCCCCAGGACGGTGCAGATAAGAGCGGCCATCATGCCGACCAGCAACCCGATCAGGGGGAAGAGATACTGTTGCTCCGCCGCTGACTCAAGATTCACAGCAGAACCAGGCAGCCTGATTCGGGTGAGAAGTCCTAGGAGCGCTCTGGTCATTGTTATCACTCAAAGGCGCGGGTCATCGACGCCGCCACGAGGGCTCCCACGGCGTCATCCATGAAAGGGGGTAAGTCACCAATAACTCCTGGCTTTTCGCGATCATATCTGACGTAGTTGAACAAGCCCTTCTTGCCAGCGATGTACTCGGCAATCGACATTCCGATGAGTTCGTCTGCGACCAAGGATGCCGGGTCTTCCGATTGCGACGGAGCCGTTTGGTCAGTTGACGACAACAGTTCATCCAGATAGGATGCAGCGGCCAGCAACAAACACACATTCTGATCTTCAAGGAAGATCAGCAACAATTCACGCAGTCTGTTCTTCGCCTTCTCAACGTCTTCATTCTTGCTCCCACTGACATAGAGGTCGAAGCCGGCATCCACCAGATCTTCAAGCGTCAATCCGTGCTTGGCGAGTATGGGCATCGCTCTCTCCATGAGTCCTGAAGCCTCCGTGGCGGCGAAAGTGTAAAATACACTTTCAATATTTCAAGTTTGCTTTAAAGGTGGTCGCCTGAAACCTATCGAGGACTACATCTCGGAGATAGAGAAGGCAGATTGGGAGGCTTCCGAGGCCGCTCGGACGGCTCAGAACACGCTGACCAAACCTCCAGGAAGCCTCGGCAAGCTCGAGGAGCTGTCAATCAGATTGGCGGGGATGACAGGCATTTCGAGGCCATCATTGGGGACAAAGGTCGTCTTCACCATGGCAGCAGACCATGGCGTGACAACTGAAGGCGTGAGCGCCTACCCTTCCGAGGTCACCCGTCAGATGGTCCTCAATTTCGCGACGGGGGGCGCAGCCATCAACGTCCTGGCCAGGCACGTAGGAGCCGAGGTCAGAGTAGTTGACATGGGCGTGGCCTCCGATGAGAGCTGGCCTAGCTGCGTCGTGAATCGCAAGGTAGCGGCGGGCACCAGGAATATGGCAAAGGACAGGGCAATGACGGTGGAGGAGGCTCGGAGCTGCCTTGAGATCGGGGCGGAACTCGCGACTCAGGCTGTTCAGAATGGCGCTGGCGCAATTGCAGTTGGCGACATGGGCATCGGCAACACAACCGCTGCAAGCGCGATAACTTCAGTAATCACAGGGAGAACACCAGCAGAGGTTACGGGAAGAGGCACAGGAATTGACGATTCCCGACTCAAGCTCAAGATATCTGCAATTGAGAAAGCGATTGAGACCAACTCGCCAGACGCTTCCGACGGCATCGACACACTGTCAAAAGTGGGTGGTTTCGAGATAGGAGGAATGGCTGGCGTGTTACTAGGCGCCGCCTCTTCACGCGTCCCCGTATTCCTGGATGGCTTTGTTTCGAGTTCGGCAGGCCTCATCGCCGCAACAATATGTCCATTGTCTGTGGATTTCATGATCGCGTCGCATCTCTCAGCTGAACCGGGCCACAAGTACATCCTCGAGCATCTTCGCCTCGTGCCGTTGCTCGACCTTAACATGAGGCTTGGTGAGGGCACGGGGGCAGCTCTGGCATTCAGTGTTGCGGAGGCTGCCTGCAAGATCGTGGCCGAGATGGCGACGTTCGATAGCGCGGGCGTCTCTGGGGTGCGCGGCGAGGACTGAATCAAGAGATGATTAGAGGTGAAGAGATATGGATAGGATGTTGGCTAAGAAGGAATTCACGGTCTGGATAACGCTGACAGTCGTGGTCTCCTCAGTGATTGCGTTCACAGGGGGTTATATGGTTGGCGCAACCACTAGTGGAGAGGACGAGGGAATTTTACTGGTCGACGACTACGGCAGAACCATCAAATTGGACAAGATACCTGAAAGAATTGTGTCAACGGCTCCTACGCCCACCGAGATCCTGTTCGCAGTGGGCGCAGGGGATCTCGTTGTAGGTGTTGACGAGTACAGTGACTATCCTGCTGAGGTTCTCAACATCACGAAGGTGGGTTCTTATACTCTGAGCACAGAGGTGATTATCAGCCTTCAGCCAGACCTGATAGTATCAAGCGATTTGGTGCCGATAGCACAACTCGAATTGCTTGAAGATAATGGCATACCTTTTGTAGTACTCGCTACCAGAAGTCTTGACGATGTGACGAAGGATATCAGACTTGTCGGCATACTCACGGGACACGTTGAAGAGGCAAATGCATTAGCCGACAGCCTCGAGGCTAGAATCGAAGCTGTGACTGAGAAGACCCAAGCAGAGGGAGTTGTGAAGCCGCGAGTATATCTCGAGTATTATCCTTACTGGACATATGGTCCTGGGTCTTTCGGGAATGATCTCATTGCGCTGGCCGGTGGCATTAATATAGCTGAGAACACAACTAGCGAGTACCCAATGGTCTCCAGCGAGCTTGTGATCGCTCAGGACCCCGAGATCATAATCTATACGATAGGCTACATGACCACCACGACCGCGGAAGAGATATCTCTGCGTCCTGGATGGGGCGAAATAACCGCTGTAGCGGAAGGGAACATCCTATCGATGGATGATAATCTGATCAGCCGATACGGTCCGAGGATTGTGGATGGCCTCGAGGAGCTCGCCGCCCTGCTGCATCCGGATCTGTTCTCTTAGTGCAACGGTGGCGAAGCCGGAAAAGGGAGAGGCAAATGTCAGGAATAGGGAAGGTCGCTGCGAATTCCCGAATCAGACGAAGCCCTGTTCGCTTCCTGTGCCTCCTAGCAGTCCTCCTCCTGGCTACCTTCTTCCTTGCGATTTTTATCGGCGCAAAAGGGCCGATAGGCTCTGACGACATCGACGAAATGCGCTACTCCGAACTCTTCGATGCAATACTCGACAAGGATAGCGAACGTTTGTCATACTCCACCACGGCAATCGTCTGGGCTTTCAGAATTCCAAGGGTGCTTCTTGCAGGCCTAGTTGGAGCGTCGCTGGCCTGCGCAGGGACGGCAATGCAAGCAGTGTTCCGAAATCCGATGGCAGACCCATTCATCATCGGAGTGTCTTCCGGCGCCGCAATCGGCGCCTCTTCGGCAGGTTTGATCGGCCTGACTGTTGTTGTTGGCTCGTTCACTAAGCCTATGCTTGCATTTGCCTGCGCCATAGTGACGGTCTTCTTTGTCTACAGAATGGGTACGATTAGAGGAAAGGTTCAGGTCGAGACACTTCTGCTGTCCGGAGTTGCAGTTGCCGCATTCTTAGGGGCCATCGTCTCATTCCTGATGTATTCGGCAGGGCAGCAATTTCACGAGCTTCTGCTCTGGCTCCTTGGATCCTTTGCAGAGCCAAGATGGAGCTACGTCTGGATGATGCTCTTCCCTGCATTGGCCGGCGTCATTATCATCTTTCTCTACGGCCGTGAACTCAACGCGTTACTCCTCGGGGAGGAGACCGCGCATAACCTCGGTGCAAATCCCGAGACTCTGAAGAAGCTAATGCTTGCCGTCGCGGCCTTCGTGACTGCAGGCGCCGTCGCGTTCACCGGAATAATCGGTTTTGTGGGTTTGATCGTCCCGCATATGATGCGAATCCTGGTAGGTGCGGACCATAGGGTGCTAGTACCAGCGGCTACCCTCTTCGGTGCAAGCTTCCTGATATGGGCAGACTCTATTGCCAGGACCATTCTACCCGGCGAGGAACTCCCTGTAGGTGTGATTACCGCGATGTGTGGAGGGCCATTCTTTCTATACTTGCTCAGGAGGAGCCGCACTGGGAGCGTGATTTCTTGAAACTGAATGTGTCCGATCTCTCCTTTTCCTTCGACAGTTCGAAAGTGCTCAAGAACATATCGTTCGAAACCGCGGAGGGCGAGTTCCTCGGATTGATGGGACCGAACGGCTCCGGGAAAACTACCCTCCTCCGATGTCTTACCAGATACCTCCCGGCTCGAGCGGGAGCAATTCTGGTTGATATGAAGCCGCTACACACAATGACAGATCGCGAGGTTGCCAGTACATTTGCAGTCGTTCCGCAGAGTTCCTCGACAGATTTCCCTTTTACAGCCAAAGACGTCGTTCTGATGGGAAGAATACCACACATGCAAAGCAGACTCTCATCGTCTCGCAGAGAGGATGCCGATAAGGCTTTGGCCGCCATGACTGTATCAGGCTGCGCACACCTCGCTAATCGATCGTTCTCCGAGCTTAGCGGAGGTGAAAGGCAGAGAGTGGTGATTGCCAGAGCTCTTGCGCAGGAACCAAAAGCACTCCTTCTGGACGAACCTACTGTGTATCTTGATATAAGCGGGCAGCTGGAGATGATGGATCTCGTAGCGAAGCTTAACAGAGAGGAATCGTTGACAATCATTGCAGTTCTACACGATATAAACCTCGCTGCTAGATATTGTGATAGAATCGCCCTTCTAAATCAAGGCAAACTCGAAGTCTTGGGCCCTCCGAATGATGTCCTGAGGCCGGAGGTCATTTTGACTGTCTACGGCGTCGATGTGACCGTCAGGAAGGACCCTCTCACCCACGACGTGTTTGTCATGCCTCGCTCGCCAACCGTTCTGTCCACTAAGATAGGAAGAAGAATTCATGTCCTTTGCGGAGGAGGCTCAGGTGGGCCAATAATGAGAGCTCTCGTAGATGGTGGATACTCTGTGTCCGTGGGGGTGCTAAACGTCCTTGACTCCGATTATGAGAGCGCCACCGACCTCCGAGTGCCAATCATTGCAGAAGTACCGTTTGCCCAGATAAGCGATGACATGCACGCAGAGAATCTAAAACGCATTGACGAGACGCCTATCGTCGTTGTGACTCATTTCCCGGTGGGGCCAGGCAACTTCAGGAATCTGGAGGCAGCGATGTATGCATTAAAGGCAGGAAAGAGAGTGTACATTTTGACTGGCGGTGGAGGGGCCAGAATAGATTTCGTCGGTGGAAAGGCCGATGCCTTCATTGGCGATTTGGTCGATGCCGGAGCGGTGAAGATAAAAAGTGTGACCGATATGATGCATATCATCGGCGAATGAGGAGACTACGAACAGATGACGGAGCCTTTGCGCAATCTAAAGAAGAACACGGAGCTCCTGATACTTGTCAGAGTATTGGAGGATCCCACGATCAAGATGCGTGAAGTGGCTACCGATTTGGGAATTACGGTGCAGGCAGTCAGCCAATACCTCTTAGGGATGAAGAAGAAAGGTCTCGTGAAGGAACAAAAGGGAAAGCTGAGGCCCACTCGGAAAGGAATGCAGACACTACAGGAGCACTTCAACGCGGTGAAGAGCGAGGTGGATGCGATACTCAGACGTATCATGATTGTAGATTCGTGTATAGCCATCGCAGGAAAGGAGATAGAGAAGGGGGATAAGATTGGCCTTATCATGGAGGATGGCATGCTGATGGCCTACGCGGGCATGAAATCGAGCTCGAAAGGCGTTGCCATGGAATCTGCATCGGTCGGAGATGATGTGCTGATAGGACGGCTTGAGGGCATCGTCGACATGAAGCTTGGAAGCCTTCACATCATCGAAACGCCGTCCGAGTCCGACGGCGGTTCGAAGAAGGCCGATGTGAATCGTGCGCGCCAGAAGATAGAGTCACTATCTCCTGGACTCCTCGTTGCGGGGGACCTCGTGGGGTCAGCATTGTTGGCAAAGGCAACCCCCGAGTACTTCGTGATACATGCCCCAGTGGAATCCGCCATGAGCGCCCTGACCAGAGGAGTCGATGTGGTCTTCTGCGGGACGCACGATTCGATGGACCAGATCATGCATGCAGTCTATACGCTTAGGAAGGAAACGGGATACACTGTGCGGTGGTCCTCCATTAAAGTGTAGCCTTCGGCGGTGATCTTCAGCGAGGAGCTAAGCTTTTTGGCGATTCAGTCGATATCTGTACGTGGTGTGTTCATGGAAGTGGTGGAGGCCATTAAGAGAAGGAGAGCTTTGCGGACGCTTGATTCCCGCCCGCTCGAAAGCGGCACAGAGGTGGCGCTCATCGAAGCTGCTAGACTGTCGGCGTCGTGCTTCAACAATCAGCCGTGGAACTTCATATTCTGCAGCAACGAGGATTCGCTCGCGAAGGTGAAGGAGGCGCTACCTCGAGGAAACGCTTGGGCCACCAGGGCGCCCCTGATAATCGTAGTCGCATCCAAGGCAGAGAATGACTGTCAGCTCAGCGATAGGCGAGATTATCATCTGTTCGATTGCGGTCTGGCCGTAGGCCAGATGCTCCTGCGAGCCACAGAACTCGGTTTCATCGCTCATCCCATTGCTGGGTTTGACCCGTCCAAGGTGAGGAACGCGTTAGGAGTACCTGACGGGCACATCATAATCGCCCTGGTGATATGCGGGTATCGGGGCCAAGACGATACTCTTCTTTCAGATAAGCAGAAGGCTTCGGAAGCTGAGCGTCCCGAGAGGAAGAAAACGGGCGAGAACTTCAACAGAGACTGGTGGGGCACTCCATTCGAATGAACGGCAGCATCTCGTTCTATCCGACGGAGAACTGCAGAGAAGACATATATCTCGCCTGTGACCATCCGGAGCTTGCTTCGGAGGAGTCGGCATGCTTCGCTATTACGCCTCGGAAAATAGTGTGTTGAAGGAGGTCGACGAAAGCCGCCTGGACGAGGCGGTTTGGATTGACATGATCGCCCCCAACCCCGACGAGGCCGAATTCATGCGTCGAAAGTTCGAGATTGATCTCCAGGATATCGCTGACTGCCTTGACCCGAACGAGCGAGCGAGGGTGGAGATAGCGGATGAGTACGACCTCGTTGTCCTGAGAAGTCTCTTAACCAACAAGGCAGTAGAGGACAGGCTGGATACGATACCGATTGGTTTAGCCCTGACATCAGAGAAAGTCATCACTATCCGAATTGGGGCCACATTCGTTGGAGGCGAAGTGACCGCGGATTTGAAGCGGCGGCCGCCCCTTGGCACGAAGGAACAGGTGTTCATTGCAATAGTCCGCAGAATTATTCGCGACATCGAACGTCGAATCCGCCCGGTAGAGCGCCGCATAGCTCACATACAGGAGACCATCTTATCTTCAAGAAGGCGCGAGATTGCCCAAGGGGCGTTCGCTCTGAGCAACAACTTGATTATGCTGAACACCGCACTGCTTTCGAATCTGAACGCAATATCGATGCTCCCGAAGGTCAGAAACCTGCAGATCATGAAGGAGATGAGTGATGTTCTGGATGACATTGAGAACGATGTCGCCCAGCTATACGAGATGACAACAGTCTACAGAGAAACGATGTCTAACCTGATCAACGCTTATGAGTTCGCGGAGTCCAACCAGCTCTCAACAATCATGAAGACGCTCACCACCATCAGCCTGATCTTGATTCTGCCTACCCTGCTGGCGAGCCTTTACGGAATGAACGTCAACTTGCCTTTCGAGAGTGATCCGAATGCCTTCTGGATTGTGATTTGCCTCTCAGCTATCGCAGTCGCTGGCCTATGGATAGCGCTCAGATTGAAACGCATACTGTAGCACTATTGCCTCTATAACCAGAATTGCTAGGTTTCGTCGAGGAACGAGACGCATTGCGATGTAAGGCCGACTTCTATTCTAGGTCTTCCTGATCGAGAGATCATTCAGGGCCTTCAAGAGTGCAAGCACTTCGGCTCTGCTGTTATAATGGACGAATGTCGCTCTCAGCATCGTCTTCTTGTTGTAGAGCGCCGGAACCCGCGAGAAGAAGTCCTCGGCTCCTATTGCCAATCGATACTTCTCCCAGAGCCTCTTCGAAAGGGGCTTGTCTGAGTATCCCCGGAGCTTGAAAGAGAATGTGGGATCTCTTCCGAGGTTCTTGTCGACATCCCTGGGGCCAAAGAGCTGAAGCCCCGGGATTTCGGTGAGGCCAGGCACCTTGCCCTTGCCGTTCAGTGCGATATCCATGAGTTCCTTCTCATACCTCTCAATCGTCTTGAATGCCGCGGCGAGTCTCGTGCGCCGCTGTTTGCCCTCCTTAGGCGGTCGCTTCGCAGAAGGGTTCCCAACCCACGCGAGGTATTCTACAGCTCCAGATATGGCGGCAAACATCGCCTGATCTCTCGTACCCCACTCCCATCTCTCCGGTCCTCGTTTCGGCGCGGGGATGACTCTGTAAGGCGTCAAATCTCTGATGTGCTCGGATTTCGCGTACATGAAGCTTCCGTGCCTCGAGAAGAGCTTGTAGCCTGAAAGGACCATGAAGTCACAGCCTATTCTGCGAACGTCCGTCAGTTCATGCGGCACATGATGCACCCCATCAACAATGAAGTAAGCATCAGCATCTTTGGCAATCTTGCCGATCTCGAAGAGGTCGGTTCTGCTCCCGAGCACGTTCGAAGCTCCTGTGACGGTGATAATCCGTGTGTTGCCGTCAACCATCTCCTGGATCGTATTCGGATCCAACTTGCCCGTCTCTCTGTCGAACTCGGCAAATCTCAGCTCCTTTATCTCTCCGTTAGAGCCCATCTCCATCCAGGGGTTGATGTTGGTATAATGCTCGTAGCCGGTCGTCACAACGTTCTCCGTGCCGGAAAATTCCCTTCCCAGGGCGTAGCTCAAGCTGAACAAGAGGCTGGTGGCCGATTCTCCCGATATGATTGTGCCAGGTCCTTCAGCGTTGAGAAGGTCCGCTACCGCGCTCCTCCCTTCGAGGATCGTCTCCTCCGCACCCAGTGACTCGGGAAACTCGTTTCCCACGTTAGCGCTCCAATCTATCCTGGCATCATATTCCTTATCCGCAGATCGTTTCGTGACGAGCGTTCCTGCGCCATTGTCCAGAAATGCCCTCCTCCGTCCGAACGGGTCTGCTTCGACTGCTGGAAACTGCTTTCGGACCTTGGACATGAATTTCGAATCGAATTTCATGAGCAATGGATATGACTACCAGACAGATATAGATTGACGCAGTTGCAGCTCATAGGAGAAGACCCGATATGACGGGGGCAAGAATCGTTTGAAGAAAACGATAAGTGGTTTGGAAGGGCGTTTCGCAGCGGCCAGTTCAAGGCTTCTTGTTGTAGTACTTCTCCCATTCGCCGGGCTGCGACATCCTGCTTCTTTCATAACCGTTCTTCACGCCTTGCTTCGGCCTCTGCCTCCGAATCGTTGTCACGAGGAGCGCAGCGATTATGGCTACTATCGCGACCATCCCAAGAACTAGGATTCCTGGGATCCGATTCTCTCGCTCTGTCTCGATGTTGACCAACGCATCTGTGGAGAAGGTAGGATCGTGGACAATCACCCCTCCTCCGGGGAATGACAAGCCCGTGAGCGTTACGAATCCTTCAAACCTGGTGGCCCCTTCGCCAGCAGCAAGTACACGATGGCCAGCCATCACCTGTGCTTTGACTTCAGCAGGCTCCCCATCGACAACGGCATCGTCCACCCAAGTCAGCAAACCCACTCGCGTCCAGTCGCTGCCGAAGGCCAGTCGAGTAGCCACCAATTCCTTCACTATCGGTAACACGCCCGTGGTCTCGTTGACCTCAAGCGTGCCCTCCGCGGACTCGCAGTTCATAACGCCGACGGCGTTCATGTGCGACAACGTGCGCATATCCATCCATTTCATCATCAACTGGGACATCCAGTTGCCTACAATATTGTGCATCTCAATGAGCAACATCGGGTTTTCGTTTGCGGGGTCGAAGTCCCAGCCGTCAATCTCCTGATCCCACTTCACTTCGTATTTTACAACGTCACCTGCAATCTGCAAATCGTCGAGCCGTTCCGGATACAGCAAGGTCGTGGCGCCAAGAGGCCCCGTTGCGACTGTTATTCTCCATTGTGGCAGAGTGGCGTTCTCCATGTGAACCATGCTTGCCTCCAGATGGAAGGTCAGCGTCAGGTTGTTCAGTATGCCGTCGCCCACTTCCTCGGTCGCGTTGTCATCCAGAATGGTATAGGAGAGGTTCGCGGCCGTAAGCTCGAAGCTCCAAGACCTCACGCCTCCATCCTCCGAGTATTGCTGTTTGCTCGCCGTCCACGCTGTGCTCAAATCCACCTTCTTCAGAGTAGGCTCAGGACCGCCATAGGTCGTGAATTCGCTCTCCTGCTCGTTGTATGTCCTCTGGTACTGAAGCACCCCGTTCTCGTCGATATCGTCGAATTCGACAACGCTATCGAGCTTGACTGCGTACATTGTGCGTACCTTCAGCGTGTGATCCTCCTCCAAGACATTCCCGTCACTGTCATAGACCTGTGATATGCCCAGATAACGTGTCTTGATGGCAACGAAGTACACGTTGTTCTCGATCTGCTCGTTCCCCCATACTATCCCAAATGCGGCATCTTCGCCGTACTTCACGAAGAAGTGGTCGCCTCCGCCAAGGATTGATGTACTTCCTTCCTCCTCCATGAGTTCCCCTGTCAGTATTGGATCTGCTGATGAGGGAGAAGATATGATCAGCGCTCCCAAGACCAGCACGATAACCGACGCGAAGGCCCCCATTGATTTCGATCCAAATCCCATTTCCGTCTGCCTCCATAAGGCCGTGCGAGTTGATTCTACTCCTGGGTCTATATATAAACACTCACCTGCATTTTGCAGTTGTTTTGCCAGGCAGCTGATCGCCCTGAAGGGTGATGGGAAAGTAGTATTAATTATGGGTATCGTTGTCGGTTTAGATGGCTCGCCTGGTAGTGTCTCACGATGAGAGGCTTCTCCTGCACCTCCTTGAGCTGGACAAACACAAGGACATGGCCCAGGTTCCGATGGGCCTCTGCCAGGAGGGAATTGCCAAGGCGCTCGGAACCAAAGTGCACAACGTTTCCCGAGCCCTCTCTCCCCTGGAAGCCGAGGGGCTTGTTACTGACCGCCTCGCACACGTCCAAGGGGCGCACAGGCGAAGACGGGCGTACTCTCTCACGGAGAAGGGACGCGAGATGGCTGAGGCTGTTAGAGCGAGGGTTGCTAACAGCAGGGTAGCTTGGCAAGACCAGGGGGAGGCAAAGGAACTTACCGTTCGTGAAATCCTTCGACAGCTCTCTATTGCCTCCGGCAAGGTCCCCACGATGTTAGAGGTCGTCGACATCGTAAGGCGCGGCGACGCTCTGACCCCGTCTCTCCTCGAGCGCACCGAGGACCAGATCACGGAGAAACCTTCGACACATGAGGAATCGCATGGCAGGCCGAGGGTGGATAGATTCTTTGGCAGAGCTATTGAGCTCAAATCTCTGACTGATGCGCTGTCGGGCAATGACATCTCCATCGTCCAAGTCTACGGAATGCCTGGAATCGGTAAGAGCACGCTGCTGTCCAAGGTATATGACGGCATCGCTGGCACAAGGCCGGTATTCTGGTACACACTCCGCGAGTGGGAATCCGAGCATTCCTTCGTTGATGCTCTGGCGGATTTTCTATCTAATCTCGGAAGCCGCCGGCTCAGCCGGTCTCTGAAGGCTGGAACTGCTGTATCGGAGATTCACTCCCAATTGGTGGCAGACCTCAGATCTGTCAGCGCGGTGCTGTTTCTGGACGACGTCCACAAAGTTGCCGATCGAATGGAGCTTCTCCTGACCATGCTCATAGATGCTGTCAGATCGGCTCCTTCAGTCAAGCTGGTATTGATCACCAGAACGGCGATTCACATCGTTCCGAAGTATGTACCTCAGAGCCTCTCAATAGAGATAGGTGAGCTCGACCATGAGAGCGCCAAGGAACTCGTGATTAGCGCCGATGTATTGGACTATGAAAGCCTGCTGAGAGATGGGCACGGCCACCCTATGTTGCTCAATCTGATGGCGACAAAGGGAACTGGAGGAGGCCGACGGGATGTGATCGATTTCTTCGATAGCGAGATTCATGCGATTCTCCCCGCGAAAGAGAGAATGGCTCTTGAGATGCTGTCCGTTTTCAGACACCCCGTGATGGTTGAGGCGTTGCCCGATGTGGACTACGAGACCATCTCCCTTCTCAGAAGAAGGTCGCTTGTCTCCGAGCAGGACGGTGGTATATGGCTTCACGATCTTCTAAGGGAGTATCTCGTCACACGCCTGAGCGCCGCCCGCAAGACAGACGCCCATCTTGCCGCGGGAAGATACTGCGAAGGCCAGTCCGAGACCGAAGCCAAATTGGAGGCCTTGTACCACTTCATCGAGGCTGGCCAATGGAAGATCGCTTCGGAGGTCGCGATAGCGAATGGGCCGCAGTTGACTCAGCAGTTTCCATCTGAGACGCTCGGTCTAGTCGCTAGAATTCCAAAAGATCTCGAAAACGCCGCTAACCTCGCCCAAATCGGTCACCTTCGTGGTCAGCTGCTTGAGAGTATCGGCAGGTACGAAGACGCATTGTCGGAATACGAGACGTCAGCTTCTCTAGTTTCCGAATCGGAAGGGATACGTGCTACAGTGCTTGAGTCGGTGGCGAGATTGCAGGCTGAGACTGATGAACTGTCGAAATCAATTGAGGGCCATCGTGAAGCCCTCAGGCTCTATGACAAGGCTGGCGACATAGAGGGCATGGTCAGGGAATGGCTCAGCATAGGTGTCGTCAGGAGGCGGCTGGGTGATTCGACTGCGGCTAGAGAGTGCTACCAGAAGGCGCTTAGCATCGCCACCAAAGCTGAAAACCGAGCAGCCCAAGCGGCGTGCCTGAACAATATGGCTATCCTAGATTGGGAGACAGGCAAGCCTGGAGAGGCTGAGAGGAACTTCCGCGATTCAATGCGCCTGGCAAATTCTGCGAAAGACGATTCTGGTCTGGCACGCGTACTGGAGAACTACGCGCAACTCTGCCTTTCATTCAACCGTCTGAACGAGGCTGGTCAGCTCCTTTTAGAGGCGTCGGAGGCTCATTTCAGGGCAGACGACGTCGCAGAGGCGAAGAAGCTGCGCGCTCGATGCGCTGAGACGATGGCCGATGATGGGCGCATGGGTGAGGCAATTGAACTGTGCGAAACAGCCCTCTCGGACGACTCCTTGAGAAGGCGCAGAGGGCTGTTTCGATCAGCTTCTAGATTCGATGACGGGGATGTCCTATTGATCTTGACACTGGCGAGCCTGCTTAGAACGTCCGGTAACAGGATCGAGGCGAAGGCGATCGTGGACAAACACATTGATGCATTCGAGGCACTCGACGATTCGACATCTTTAGCCAAGATGAAGCTTGAGCTAGCGTTGATAGCTGAGGAATCGAACGATCTTGAAGATGCCGTTGGCATCTTGCGTGAAGCAGAGGCTTTGATAGCTCGCGCCGGCGACAACGAAGGACTCGTCGCCGTACACATGAGAATGGGTACGGTTGAGGAGAAACGTGACGACCTTGAGGCCGCTGTGCTTCATTATGCTCAAGCGGCTCGTCACGCTGAGGTTGCGGGAAACGAGAAGGCGCGAGCGTTGGCGCTTGAGAACATTGACGCTGCAAAGGGGTAGAGGCAGCGTCTCTGCAGGCTATATTCGCACGAACTTGAAATACCATGCTGAAAATCTGCAATCGGTAAGATGAGAGGAGGAAGGCGAAAGCAGCTGCCCATCGCCGGTGCTATTGGAACAATAGGCCAGGAGATTGTAGAGCTCACCCCTACCTTCTTCAGATTCTTCGCGAAGCTGCCAAGGCTGGCACAGCGCTCTATCAAGATACTTCTCCCGTTTCTTGCACTACTGGTGTTAACGATAGCGCCTCTTCCTATGGAAGAGCCAATACAGCATTCGCTCGCAATATTCGTCTGCGTGTCGATGCTTTGGACCTTCGGCGGCCTCCCTCTCCCAGTAACGGCATTGCTCGTGCCGGTTCTCCTGACCTTCTATGGGATCTTTCCCACGGCAGACGCGCTTCAACCATTCGCCGATCCAGTTGTCTATCTGCTCATGGGCGGCCTGATTATGGCAGAGGCATTCCGGAAGCACGGTATCGATCGTCGTCTGGCCTATATCATCGTCGCCCGGTCTGGCGGCGATGTCGGCAAGATCCTTCTGTCATTCATGCTCGTCGCTGCCGTGCTTTCGATGTGGATATCGAACACCGCCACTGTCGCCCTTCTGATTCCAGTCGTTCTCGGAATAGCCTCCAGGGCTGGCGAGGAGAAGAAGAAGCTATCGATACTGTTCCTCCTCGGAATCGGCATCGGCTCAGCGCTGGGTGGCATGGCCACCATTACAGGCTCCGCACCAAACGCCGTTGCCTCAGGCCTGCTAGCGAGAGAAACCGACTGGACATTCTTGGATTGGATGAAGATGGGCCTGCCTGCAAGCATCATACTATTGTCCGCTTCGTGGGTGATGCTGAGAAGAGTGTTCCCAGTCCAGACAGCGACCCTCGATATCACAACGGTAGCGAAGGAGCTCGAGGAGATGGGATCGCTGAATCCAGGGGAGAAGAAGACGCTCGGAATATTCTTCCCCACAGTCGTACTGTGGATTGCGGGAGCTGAGATAGGCGACATGTTAGGCTTCCATGCCAGCTTCATGAGCGCTGCCATTGTTGCGCTGAGCGCGTCGGTGCTCTTGTTTGCCACAAGAACACTTGATTGGCAGGATGCGCGGTCGATCTCGTGGGACATCTTCCTTATCATCGGAGCAGGGTTGGCGTTGGGAGAAGGCCTCCAGCAGTCCGGAGCTGCAGCGTGGATGGCGGAAATGCTCGTGTCCATCTCCGGGGATCTTCATATCTTCGTCATAATGTTGATCGTTTCCGTCGTGTCGATAGCGTTCTCCAACTTCATGAGCAACACTGCCACCGCCGCCATTCTCGCTCCGATACTGATAGGTATGTCGGATGAGCTGATGATCGATCCGAAGCTCCTCGTTCTTGTATGCGCATTGTCGGTTTCCATATCCTTCATAACGCCTATCGGGACTCCGCCTTTCACGCTCATCTATTCTACTGGCATTATATCTAGGAAGGATTTGTGGAGGAGCGGCCTGAGAATATCCCTGCCGGCCGTCTTCGTGACCGCTTCAATTGTGTACCTTATGGTCGAGTTCGGATTGCTATAGTAGGTGATTCCCATGCGAGTATTGGTGATTGGCGCTGAGCGCCTCGGAGCGAAGGTGATTGGACAGTTGAGCAAGATCGATGGCGTCGAAATTCTCGTTGCAGAGAGAAGAGAGCGCCCTGTTGCCGTCGAGGAGGGCATTATTGAGAAGGTGGACGTAGTTGCGCACGTGACCGCAATGAATTTCGAGGACATCCTGGAGAAGACCGCCCCGGACCTTGTCGTTCTGGCCCGCACCGTTCAGGACTGGGACAAGGCCGAGACTCCTATGGGTTCGGAATATGTAGCTGGCATGGAACGGGAATTGACCAAGTTCGACGTGGCTGTCCTTCCCGTGGACAGCAGGGTTCTCGGCCCCCACTGACTCAGCGTCTCGCGGCTCAAATCCACCGGCTATTCCCAATACTTCATGCTAGCTTTGAGGATGTCGAGCCCGTTAAGCTCCCCCACTAGCTTGTTGTCATCGTCGACGATGGGAAGGTCGTTTAGGTGATGCTCGACCATGAGCTTGGTCACGTTGACTATCATCTCACTATGGAGCACCCTGACCGGCTTGGTCATGATCTCTGTCACCTTGTCGTTCTTGATCTCCGCAAACCATCTCAGCAGCGACGTCATCCCGGTCTTCCTGACGCCTAGGGTATAGCCAGCATACCTAAGCAGCGTTTCAAGGGTAATTGTGCCCCTGAGCTCGCCCTCTTTATCGACGACATAGACCTTTCGGGTCTCGCTGTCGTCGACGATCGACACCACGGCGTCGCGAAGGCGCCCGTCAATGTCGACGGTTGCAGGCTTGGTTTTCTTGCCTATTCCCTCAATGACATCTGACACTCGGATGTCGCTGATCGGCTTGTCGTCCATCTCATCATCTCCTCCTTCATTCATTTCGGTAATAGTCCACCATTCCTACTTCTTCAGATACACCACCCTCTGCGGGAATGGAATCTCGATTCCGGCCTCGTTTAGCCTGCGGTAGATATCTTCCACGAGCTTGTCTCTGGCCGCAATACGCTTCCCTCTGTCGTTGATCCAGAGGATAACCTTGAATATCAGAGCGGAGTCCCCCATCTCATCGAAGATGATTATCGGCTGCCTGTTCTCATCATCAAGCAGTGAGTGAGGGTTGTCTCTTATAGCCTTCATTATCGTTTCTCTCACATCTGAGGGATCGGAGCCGTATGCGACACCAACGTTGACATTCACCCTCCCGGGGTCTGCAACATTGGTCATCCTGACGATCTTATCATTAACCAGCTGGTTGTTCGGGAGCGACACTATCGAAGCATCCGCGTAACGGTAGAGTCGTGTAGTCCTCATCCCGATGCGTCGGACCTCGCACCAATCGCCGTCAGTCAGGATGATCATGTCGCCCTCGGCGAATGGTCGGTCGAGCAGCAGGAATATGCCACTGAAGAAGTTGGATATTGTCTCCTGTGCCGCGAATGCCAGAACCATCGACACCACGACACCGCCGGCCACGAACATCGTCAGGTCCACGTTCAATGCCCCGAGAGCGTAGGCGAGGGCGGCAAACCCGATGACAACAACCCCCAGCTTCTCAACGACTGGGATGAGCACATCGTCGATCTTGCTCGCAGTCTTCTTGGCTATGATCTTTCCATAGTACACGAGTATCTTCTTGAACAGCTTGTATGCCAGGTAGAAGATTATCAGGACTACGATGACGCCGTAGATGGACATGATATTGTCTCTCAGGTCCACAGGTATGTGCATGTGCAGAGCGTCAAGCGACTGCACGACTCCGTAGACAAAGACGAGGACGAGCGTAGGGGTCCTGATGATTCCCAGGATGATGTCATCGAGCATAGAGGCGGTCTTCCTCGTGAAGGCCCACGCGAGGCCGTTCATGATGTACGCGATAAGGTAAGCGACAGCAAGCCAAATCACGACATCGAGGAGAAAGACGCCCCATTCGTTGTTCAGTGGGGATGGCAGAGGGTTCTCGAAGTATCCCAGAACCTTGTTGGCACTCGCAAATGCGCCGACGATTGCCGTACTCGCTCCCACGGTGGATACCTGGACGAGGTACATCCCTTGGTAGACGTTCATGACCACTGTCAGGTTGGATTCCTCGTCGCCTCTCTCAAGAGGGGAATCAACACTCACCGAGGCAGTTCCCAGCTCGCCGGGTTGAAGGCTGATGGAAGATTGGACTACGCTGCAAGTCCATCCGTCACCTGCTACACTCGCAACCACTGTCACATTCAGTTGCTCGGTCGGATCGACGTTCACGATGGTCCAGTTATATGTCGCTGTCTCGCCTGCTCTTACTTCTTTGGAGTAATCGTCCACTGACAGGATTTGCACGAACTCCATTTGGGACGCGCCCACGCCGGACGAAGCCACGCAGAGTGCGAGGAAGATGCATGATCCCAGCAGCGCACAAGCGCTCGCACGTAGTACCTTAACAGAGCCTATCAATTGAATCACCATTCAAGGCCGGGTCTTATAGGAGAACATTTGACTCTGACTTAACGCTTTTGGCCATGGACCTCTGTAGCATCGCTGGCGCCTCTGGGATCGGGCTATCCCTGCCACCGAAGAACTCATATCAAATAGTATTCAGGGCATAGTGGGGGATTAGCTTCACAAGAATGCCGGTGTACTCGAATGTCTTGCGACCTGCATAATATGCAAAAGGAACGCATTTGCGACCGATTCTTTAGTCGCAAGAACTCAGTGTTTAGAAGCCGTTACGAAGGAAGGGAGGCAGTCGTTAAAGCATTCACGAACGACGCGGCCGGGACAGCTCTCAAGGAATACTCCGTTCTGAAGACATGTCGGGCTAAGAAAGTGGCTGCCCCGATTCCGATAGGGCTGAAGGAGGCCGTCATCGTGATGGAGTATGTGGAAGGTCCGACACTTGCTGAATTCCTTGACGCCGCCTGGAGTATAAGCGGGGATCACGCAGATGGCCACCATCAGGTGCAGGATGTCGCCGAATCTCTTGGAGCGTGGCTTGCCGATTTTCATGGAGCCTTCGACTACACGCTGAGCAGAGGGGATGCCAGCATCAGGAACTTCATAATCAGCCGCAAAGGTATCGTTGGCATAGACTTCGAGGAATCCGGAGAATACGACATAATTGACGATATCGGCGAGGCATGCGCGAGCGTTCTCAGCATGCGTCCGATGTTCAGCCATGAGAGCGAGGAATTCTGCCGATGCATGGTGGAAGGCTATGCTTCGAAGGCAGGGCCAGCGAGGATAGCTCGCCTGAACGAGGCCGCTGCCCGCGCGCTCGAGAGATATGCGGAGTTCAGGAGCGACGGGGATGAGATGGTCAGGAAGGCCATCGAGATACGGAAAAGCGGGCTCTTTTCAGGCGAAGAATGAGGACGGCATGGTCTGACACTTGTCCAGAAGGAAGAGCGAAGCCGCCATTGCCACCACTGCCACCATTATCATGAGATCCCACCCCGAGAGGTTCTTCGGATGCAACTGAGTCCGTTCTTTACTCCCGCCGAAGCCTCTGCCTGTCATGGACGCCGCCAGAGAGTTAACCTTGTACATAGCCAGGAAGAACATCGGAAGGGCTGTGTATCTTGCAGATCGTATCAACCCCTTTAAGCTTCGATCCAGTCTTAGCCCGCGAACTACCTGCGCCTCTCGTACACAACTGAGCTCCATCTCGAATATCGGCACGAACCTCATTGCCAGGGCTGGGAGATATGCAAATCGATATGGAACCTTGGCTCCGATCAGAGCCGATGAGAACTCAGAGGGCCTTGTCGTAGCTATAAAGATCCACGACATCATGATCAGGCATAGGAACTTACCAGCGATTGTCACACCGGAGTCCACTCCGCCAGTGGTAACAGTCAATATCCAAAGGGAGTAGATCTCCTCTCCTGATCGATTGAAGAGTATTTGGGCTGCAAATATCGCTGTCGCAAACCCAAACACACCCTTGGAGAACCTTCCTCTTGTTCGGAAATACTGCTTGGCCAAGAGCACAGAAGTCACGATGAGCAGCATCATGTATGGAGAATCGATCAGCAGAACGAGGACCGATATCGAAATCAGAATGAAAAGCTTGGACACCGGATTGAGCCCGGTGGTCCTGTGCCGATCTTCTGATATCATCTCCTACCCTCCCCACTGAGGCTCTTCCATACGCTGTCCTGTATTGAATCCACTGGACCGGAGGCAACGATTCGCCCCTCATGCAGCACAACAGCGTCCGTGCAGAAGCGTCGTGCGAAAATCGGGTCATGAGTGACAATGATCAGTGTTCTACCCTCGTTGTGGATGCCATGTGCCGTGGACGCGATCGCCAAAGCATTGGCCTGGTCTTGGCCTGCAAACGGCTCATCCAGCAGGAGCACCTCCGGTTTGTGAGAGCTTGCGGACAGGATATTGACTCTCCTCTTCTGGCCGAAGCTCAGGCAGTGAGGATGAACGAATCTTCTTAGCCCTTCGCGTTCTTCGAACTCCGCAACGTCCTCCTCCGCTTTGGCGATCTCCGTCTTGAAATTGCGCGGAGCGAACAGTATCTCGCGCGCGACAGTATCCTCGAATATCTGGTGATTCGGGTTCTGGAAGACCAATCCGACATGCTTGCCAAGAGTCCATGCATCCACAGCGCAGGTGGGCGTCATTCTGTGGCCGCAGACCACCACATCGCCTTTCTGAACACGCTGAAGCCCCATCAGATGTCTGAGTAGCGTTGTCTTCCCTGAACCGTTCTCTCCCATCAGAGCGACTATCGAGTTCCGATTGATGTCCAAGCTGATATCATCCAGGATTTGCCATCCATCGATTTCCAGAGAGAGCCCGCGGACGGAAATGATGGGATGAGTGATAGGTTTGTTGGGTCTCGGGTATTCGGGAGGGGAGAGCGCCTCCTCTCTGGCCAATCTGAACCCCATCTCACCTTTTCGTACATCAGATAAGAGAGCCCCTTCATCCATGGTAATCAGTCTGTCTGCGAGGTCTATGAAATCCCTTATCCGATGCTCCACCACTACGACGGTTATTCCCGAGATTCTCTTCATCGATTGCACCGCAGAGACCACCTGACCGATTGACCTGGGGTCAAGGGACGCGGTTGGCTCGTCGAGTATCAGGAGCCCGGGGCTGAGTGCTAGCATCGAGGCGATGGCAACCTTCTGCTTCTCTCCTCCCGATAGAGTCGAGAGCTTTCTGTCGATCAAGTGATCCGCCTTCACGCTCGCTAGGGCCCTGTCAACGCATTCGACGATGCGTCCTCGGGGGTATCTGAAATTCTCCGGCCCGAATGCGACTTCTTCCTCGACAGTCTCTGTGCAGAACTGGGTTTCCGGATCCTGTTGTACCATGCAAGCGATACCCGCTACATCGACAGGATCGTGATGCTCGATTCCGTCCAGCTTCACGCTTCCGCTCACCTCCGCGGGTATTATGTGAGGTATGAATCCACACGCCACTTGCATAACGGTCGATTTTCCAGAGGCGCTGTTTCCGGAAAGCAATACAAACTCGCCCCTCTGTATGTCAAGGCTGACGCCGGATACGGCCGCCCTCGACCGTCCTCTGTATCTGACACGGAGATCTTCAATTCTGAGCATCTATCTCACTTCTATTGAGGCGACTTGCTCGACCCAGAAGCCTCCCTCGTAATTCGCCCCCACGATTCTAAACGAATTGTCCTCCTTCACCACAAGAAGTTCGTCATCGACCATCACATCGCCCAACTGGAAGATGACATAATAACCGTCGCTTCCCCGGACCAAGACCTGTGACGCGTCGGCGGTCGGCTGAGCCTCTGATACTATCGTCCATAGAGGGATGCCCGTGTAATTCCTGGGTTCGATGTATGTGACCGAACCGATCAGTTCTGCAACAATGGTTATCTCCCGATCGGCGAATTCATCGTATTTGAACTCGAACGGGTTCGAAACGCTACCCTCCACTGATATCGTATCTCCATCAGGAAGCTCAAAAACAAAGGCGAAATAATAGACCGCCCCGAGCGAGAACAGCACGAGGAACGATCCGACAATCGCCAATGACATCTTGCGCCTCTTCTTGCGGTTGCGGTCCTGCTTCCACAGTCGGTCACCATTCCTATCTCCTCCATCGACGATGATCTCTTTTGAGCCAGACAATAGGCCCGTATATTCCATCGTTTCCAGCATCTCGATCGATAGCCAACCGCCAAAGATCATTCCTGAGGCAAATGCGAGCATGCACAACATGGCTATAAGGATCCATGGAACGCCTGCGAAGAAGAACGCCTGGAAGACGATGACATTCATGGCTGACGACAGCCCACCCGCCACTGCATATGAGACGTAGTCTCTCTTCTCCTTTGCACGATTGCTGAACAGGACAGTGTCCGCGATTATTCCCTGAACCGAAGAAACCACGACGATGACTATTCCATGTGTGCTGCCGGTGAACAGTTCCACGATACCCTTGACTATCCCGGTGACAGTCCCCGCCCCCCTCTTCTTAATCAAGCCGATCGCGAGTAATATCCACACCACGTGTAGTCCTGCCAGAAACTGCCCTGCACCGAAGGGAACGCCGACCATGTGGTTCATTAGATTGCCGAGGTAGCCGACATATGTTGAGAGCACGCCTCCAAGTGATGACAGAAGCGCTATGGTAACGAGATCCTTCGTGCTGAGGAATCCCCTGAGCTTCATGGGCAAGGCACCGCCTGCATCGTTACAACGTTCTTGCCCCATCGTGCGCCAGCCGATGGATAGACAGAATAACCCTGGTCGTCGTGTGATGTCGCTTCGCAGTCGGAGTTGATGTACAATCCGTCTGTTGGAAGCATGAGCAGCTTCGGTCCATCCTGCCAATCAGGGGCGGGAATCGAGTCAATTGCCAGCGCTATGATCGTGATGCCCTGCAGCTCGAACCAGGCCTCATCTAGATATAAGATCAGGCACCCGAAGCCTTGACTGTAGCCATCAGCTGCGGTCATCCTCAACGGGTCTCCCTCCTCCGTTCCTAATACGAAAGCCAGAAGGCTCTCGAAACTTATGTCCACAGAGTTCGCATCCTTGCCAAGCCCTTCGATCTCCATTCGCTCCGATGTGAGTCTGCCGAGTGAATAGGCTACAGGACCCCCGCCCGCGACTACGATTGTGGTCACCAAAGAAGCCGCGATCAGGTCGCTCATCATGAGTTCACTGCTCACTCTGGGAGGTCCACGAGCTCGATAGAGGCGATCGATTTGACGCGGAACGATCCCGGAAGGTCCTCGCCCACCAGCATTAGAGGATATTCGTCGCCGGTCAGAGGCTCTCCGTCAAAGGTCAGCGCAACAATCAGGCTGTTGTTGTACTCGATAGCATCTATCGACAACGTGATGTTGTAGTCATCCGTAGCTCTGATCGTTACATTGTATTCGAGATCCGCAAGAGTCTCGTTAAACTGCCAATGTCCCGATTCGGGGCCGTCGACCATGCCGACAAGGACCCAAAGTGGGATTCCGGCGTAGCTGTGGTCTCCGTCATCGTCAGTGTAGTTGTAGTAGCTGAGATGCGCTCCCTCTTCACAGTTGTACAGAGCGATGAAGTCCCACTCGGTCAGCGTGGCTTCGGTCAGTCCTACTAGGTCAAGCTCCCAAGCAGTGGCTTCCGCGTATCCCTCAAGCGCGATGCTCGATATCATCCTGACCTTCTGTGATCCCGAGAGTCTGTCACCGACAATCCTCAGGGGCCAGTCGTCCGCTTCCAGCGGCTCTCCATCGAGCTTGTAGGCGACTAAGATACTGTTATTCCTGGCTACCTGCTCAGCGGTGAAGTTCGCGAAGTATCCATCTGAAGCCTTCACAACGACCGTGTATCCGAGCTCGGCAAGCGCGTCGTTGAACATGTAATGCCCTTCATCAACGTCCCCTCCATCCACTGCTGAGACAAGTACCCAGAGTGGTATGCCCTCGAACGAGCAATCGCCGGCTTCGTCGCTGAAGTTGTAGTACGTTGTATGGTAATAACATGAGGCGAGGGACTCGAAAGTCTGCCTATCCATGCTCATCTCTTCGATTCCGCTCAGCTGGATGGTCCATTCCTCCACGTATTTCCCGACATTGATGCTCGCAACCATCTTTGTCCAGAAGTGTCCGTCTGTCACATGCGTTGTAGTGTCGTCAACGATAACGACTTTGAGTTCGTCTGCCAGTAGAGTCTCACCGTCTTCCTCAAAGGCCAACATGACCGTCAGGTCCTCGGGTCCCAGCAGGTTCCCATCCAGGTCATAGGTGGGAAATGTCCCGTTCTCCACCTGGCCCGACGTATAAGTCATCTCATATCCATCGCTGGCCACAACCGTCAGGCTGTAGTTGCTCGCCTCGTAAACGAGATCGACAAGACTCTTGAGAGGCACACCTGTGAAACTGCCCGGGCCCACGATCGTTCCAGTCGACTTCATCAGGTATCCTGAGCCAGAATACGTTGTCATATCCCTCAGATCTGCTATCGAAAGCTCCATCGTATTCCCGTTGCCGTTCATCGTGACGGCAATCTCCCCGTCTGAGTCGCTCTGAAGGGCAAGATAACCAAGTGGTACCCCCACCAGCACGGCCGCAATAATCACCAACGCTATGATTTTCGATCCCCCGAGAGCCCCCGCCTTTCCGCTTCTGAGGGTTTCCTCGGCTCCCTCCGTGGGGTTGGCCGCATCTTCCACCCCATCTCCCGTCGACATGCATTCAACTCCGTTATGCTCGATTGAGCATATCGCGGATAGAATGGCGATATAAATAGGTGTCGAAGTGGATAGACGATGCTTGATTGCCGCCTCGATTGGAACAGTCAGTGTCTGCTAGACTGTGTTGTACGGCCTAGCTTCGCAGCACTTCCTCGTACACGGGAATACTCTTCTCGGGCAGATACTCGCAGAACTTCACGGGATCGATGATCTCGGGGGGTTTCACGCCCGTCGCGACTATCTCTCCTCTCGCTATCATTTCAATGGCAACTGCTACGGGACATCCTGTCTGGTAGGCGGTGGCATGGATGCCGCACAGCTCGTGAGCCTTCTCATGCGAGATGTGAGTCCAAGTCCTGATTGTTGCAGTTTCGCCATTCATTGTCCCCTTTACCTCTGTCAATACGCATGCGATGCCTCTGATCTTGCCAGCGAGCGCATCAGGTCGGGGCATGGCAGCCACGACAACATCGAAAGGTCTCACTTTTGTACCGTTTACCTTGAGTGGTTTCGTCGTTGTGAGGCCCAGCCTTCTGAGGAACTTCACAGTCTCAACGAATTTCTCGTCCAGAGTAATCTTGAAATCCACAAAGCCAACAGGCTTCCCAAGAAACTGAGGAATCAGTTCGCTCTCTTCGTGATCAGTACGATATACCTTCCTGGTTCCGACGGGGTCAGGGAAGTCGTAGTCCTCTGAAATTTCCAGTGCCGGCGACCTCCTCACCTCTCCATCTTCCCAGTGGATGGGATCTCTCAATACCTCTTCCATCATCGCCTGTGGCGAGAAGTACGTTGCAAATTCGTACCCCTCCAATGATCCGGTATCGGCGTCTCTGACCTTCACGTGCTCGACCGATTCCATTCGGTCGGCTGCGCGCTTAGCAAACAAGTTCGATGCTCCTGGGTCTATCCCCATTGAGACGAGTGCTAGCAGACCAGCATCATTCCATCTGTCGTTATGCGGGAACTGATCCTCGAGCATGGGATGCCCGAACTCCTTGTCGCCCGAAGCCATGTCGACATACGACGACCCGCCCTTGAGACAACCTTCCATTATTCTCAAGTTCAACGCGGGAACAGTCCCGTTCACTACCACATCGACCTTCTTCGCGAGCTTCGCAACAGCGGATACCTTCGAACCGTCGACTTTCTCCACAGAGACCTTGTCAGAACCGGTTCTTTTAGCGACCGCTTTCGCGCCGTTCACATCTATGTCGGCAAGAACGACATTCGATGTGCAATCGCTTCTCGCCAACAACTGTCCAACTACCTGGCCCACTCCGCCGCATCCAAGAATCGCGGCACTTATCGGTTTAACCATTGTTCTCGAGCCTCGAGTTCAGCAGCACCACAGGCCTAGGGTATCATATACCTTTCATCCGGTCGTGAAGACTGGCAGGTTATTATACCCCCTATTTGAAAGGGGTTGGCGCTGGCCAATTTACATAATCATATATTTATAATGCATGTTGTCTAATATTGTCGGCGAAACCGCAACTTTGATTGTTAGGAGTACGTTCACAGCGCACGCAAGGAGCGTGATTCACGTTATGAGTGAGCGGGACGCCATTGAGAAGACAGAGGGATATCCAGTAACGATTCGGTCTTTAGGTGAAGATCTCGCCGCGCTCGGAGTGACCAAGGATATTGTGCTTCTCGCCCATTCTTCCCTGAGCTCGCTCGGCTGGGTTTGTGGAGGTCCAATGGCTGTCGTTATGGCTCTCGAGGAGGCAGTCGGCGAGAAGGGCACCCTTGTCATGCCGACGCACTCCGGCGACTTCTCGGAGCCGTCTCTGTGGAGGAATCCGCCGGTGCCAAAAGAGTGGTGGGAGACGATAAGAAACACAATGCCTGCCTTCGACGCCAATATGACGCCGACGCGCGGCATGGGAGCTATTCCCGAATGTTTCAGGAAGCAGAGCGGAACGCTGCGGGGAAACCATCCCACGGATTCATTCGCCGCGAGGGGTCCTTTGGCTCACATCATAGTGGGTAACCAGCCCGTCGACTTCCCGATGGGTGAGAACTCGCCACTGGCACGAATATACGACTTGGATGGTTGGGTCATTCTGATTGGCGTTGGCTTCCAGTGTGCTACATCACTTCATTTGGCCGAGACGAGGTCAGACAATCCGTGCAAGAAGACTGTCGAGCGTGGTGGCCCTATGACCATCAACGGCAAGAGGAGATGGGTGAGGTTCAACGATATCGAATGGGACGATTCGGATTTCGACGATGTAGGCGCAGCTTTCATGGAATCGGGAATGGTGCGCCGCGGACGGCTCGGCTGCGGCATCGGGTTGTTGATGTCTCAGCGATCACTTGTCGATTACGCAACGAGATGGATGTCGGAAAACCGCGAGTGACCATATCAGCGGTGCATGCGTAAAGGACATCACAATTGAATAGCAGAAACCATATACAATTCGAATGGAGATGAATGCGTAAAGGATGCTGATACGACGTCTAGCCAATTACTCGGACCCAGCGAGGCCATTTGGACACTCTTGCAAGAGTTCGGCTCCAAGCAAGCGGATGGAAGCTTCTTGGAGGTCTTCTTCGAGACGTTGAGAACAGCGCGGGGCGGAGGGCTGCACAAGGCCGCACCGCTTCTTTTCTGCGCCGCCGATGACAACGACATAGGACCGCCAAATGGAAATGACGGTTCCAGATTGGCTTATGACGCCTGGTTGGCAACTTCCTCGCCGGCTGGTTGATGTCATATGGAGGAGTCAGAAGGCAGCGAAGACAAATGGAAGAACCGCTTGGACTCGGAAAGGTACAAAGTTCTCAGACTGGCCCACACCGAAAGGCCTTTCTCTGGAGAATTGCTGTACAACAAGAGAAAGGGAGTCTACGTCTGCGCTGGGTGCGGCTCTGCGCTCTTCCGGTCGGAGAGCAAGTACGAGTCAGGGTGTGGCTGGCCGAGCTTCATGGCTCCTGTGTCTGAGGACGCGGTGCGGGAACGAGAGGACAAGTCTCATGGCATGATTCGAAAAGAGATACTCTGCGCGAAGTGCGGTGGCCACCTGGGCCACGTCTTCGACGATGGCCCTATCCCTACACGTCTGAGGTACTGCATCAATTCGTTGTCATTGAATTTCAGAGAGAAGGATTGATCCAACCCCTCCATCAGTGCTGTTTCGAGAAGAACTGTGCCGTTTCCTCTCTTTCGTAGGATTCTCGGAGTATCTGGCCGATTATCACTCCCACGATTCCTCCGAACACGAGCAGCATCAGGGGAATCACGGTCATGTTGAGGAAGAACATGATGTATAGGCCGGGGAAAATCACCTCGAAATCATAGAACAGGAACGGCGCGGAGTACGCTATCACGGCGATGACATAGCCGATCGAGATGTATATGAAGACGGTTAGGATAGCGTGGTCCGTTCTGCGATTGAAATACCCCGCAGGCGTCCCAAACAGCGCGGCCATCAGAAATGCGACCAGCAGGTTCTTATCAAGGGACGGGGTGGATATGTTTGGGAACACGAAGTCGAATACCATGAAAGCAATTGCTGGAGCGCTCAGTAGTGAGAGCACCAGAGCCCGCTTCCAATCATCTGCCTTGATTCTCAAGTGTACGACCCCCCGAAGTATCTTCTCTCTATCTTGACCATGTCGTTCAAATACAGTTCCTTGGAGTAATCATAATCATGCTCATAATCACCCAGCCAAGCCGCGACTCTGAAATCGTGTGTGTAGGGTACGGTTTCGAGCATGTAATCCACGTCCTCCGACGCCGAGTGGTTTATGAAACCACGGATGTTCGAAAGTACTTCGGGGTCCGATACGAGTTGCTCGTAGTCGTAGACCTTGACCTCGCCCTTCCCCACGTCAGCAAACTCGGTTGGGACTGTGTAGACAAAGGCGACGGGTATCAGTGCGCCATCTGGGTGGGACCAGTTGTAGATCCTCACCGACCAGCTCAGGCTCGTTATGTGCAGGACCTGTCTTGATGGGTTCTCCAACTCTATGGTGAGAGAGATCAGGAGGGAGCCGTTCTGAAGCTCCTCTGCTGTCTCAATTGCCGAGGCAAGTCTGATGTTCTGTCTGGCGTCCATCACGCTGACATAGGTCATTGCTGAGAATACCAATGCTCCTGTAAAGAACAGCGCCGCTGCGATCGAAAGGGTCGCTGCAAACCATCTACTTCGCAGGTCGTCCATGATGCTCATGGTCCGCCACAACTCCCTGCACACTCAGAGATCTGGATGCACATCCCCCTCCCGGAATAGAAAGCATGCCACCTGATGTCCGCTGCCGACATCGAAGAGTGGAGGCTCCTCGGCCCTGATGAACTTGACCGCCACAGCATTCTTCTGAGATCCCTTGACCGTCTTCAGCGAGATCTTGGACACCCTCTCGGCGATGTTGTCTTCGTCTTCTCCACCGCCCGTAAGGAATCTGGTCAGCATATCTGACAGCATAGACCAGTTCTCCTCTGGTCCCATGATTCGGACCCTCACCCTGCTCCTTCTTTTCTCGACAGGGAGAACAAGCCCGGCCAGATCGCCCAAATCGTCGGCTGCTATGCGGTTCTCTATGTACTCACTGACGTCTTCCGCTGTCTTGGCCGATGGTTCTCTTGAGTCGGAGCATGTTACGGTAACCGTCATATCTGACTCGTTGGGGCTGATACGCTTCGCCCCTTTTAGCTCAGGTCTGTTCTTGCGGCGGTGATGCCTAATGTAATCCTCTAGGAATGCTTGTGCCAGTTTGAGGTTGGATGAACCGCCGCCTACAGAGAGGATAAGGCGGTTGCCGTCCAAGCTCATGCCAGCGATTATACCATGCATCGGATGATCCGGCTCCCTGTAGCCCACCGTGGATTCGAGCAGATCAAACAGTTCGCTGGCGAGGTTCTCAGAGGATATCCGAGCTGGCTTGGAGCGAATCTCAATGACTCGATCCGTCAGGAGAGTGTCGACCGAATCCACTGCATCCAACAACGGATGGCCCTTCCTTCCCTTGTCCACCAGATCTCTTATGGTGTTTACGGCTTCAACGGGAGTGGTTCCCTCATTCAGATCAAAGCGCAGCACAAGTCCGTCCGGATGCATCGCTGACACTGCTCTCCCGATGGCTGCGTCCTCTTTCAGATGGCCGTTCTCCTCAAGCCAGTTGACCATGTCCATGGCCTCCCACCCGCATTCCCTGAATGCCTTCGGGCATCTGGGTCTGAATCGGCAACCGTATGGGATGTCCGCTGCGCTCGGAACCTCCCCCTTGATATCTATCCTGCCATGCTTCGCATCGGGATCTGGAATGGGCACTGCTGAGAGAAGCGCCTGTGTGTACGGATGCTTTGGCTCGAATATCACGCTGTCCGTCTCGGCCATCTCCACCACCCTTCCGAGGTACATGACTGCAAGCCTGTCGCTGATGTACCGCGCGACCGCTATGTCATGCGTGATGAAGAGATAGGGAATGCCGTACTTGTCCCTCAGGTCGAGCATGAGATTCAGAACGCCAGCGCGAATGGAGACATCCAACATCGACACGGGCTCGTCCGCCACAATGACTCTGGGTTTGACAGCGAGTGCACGCGCAATGGACACACGCTGCCTTTGCCCGCCACTCAGCTCGTGCGGGAACCTGTTGAGGTACTCCTTCGCTGGCGCGAGCCCAGCGTCCTCCAGCGCCTGCACAACCATCTCCATCCTCTCCTCCTGCGACTCTCCGATGTTGTGGTTGAGCAACGGCTCCATGATGGTCTGGGTGACAGTGGTTCGTGGGTTCAGTGACTCGTATGGGTCCTGGAAGACCATCTGAATGTTCCTCCTGAACACCTTCAAGTCTTGTCCCTCGATGAGCGCTATGTCTCTGCCGAGGAAGAAGACGAGCCCGTCTGTAGGGTCCTCCAGCCTTGTGAGCAGCCTCCCAACCGTCGTCTTTCCACAGCCGCTCTCGCCCACCAGGCCCAGTATCTCACCGGAACGCATATCGAAATCCACGCCGTCCACGGCCTTCACATAGACGATGTCTTTGCCAAATGAGAGAAAGCCCTTCTTGAGTTCGAAGAACTTCTTGAGGTTCCTGACCTTGATGATTGAAGCGGCGTCGGACATGGCTACGCAGTCCTCCTGAGCTTTTCCCAAAGCTCCTCAGCGAAGTGACAGTATGATATGTGACCTGGCTCCACGGCAACGCCCTCTGGCCGCTCCTCCTGACACTTGCTCTGAGCGTATTGACATCTGGGATGGAACGGACACCCACTTGGAGGCGATACCAGGTCAGGCGGGAAGCCCGGAATGGAAACGAGCCGTCGCCTCTCGCCCTTTACGGAAGGGAATGAACCGAGCAGGCCCGCAGTGTACGGGTGGGCTGTGTTCTTGAATACCTGGGACGTCTGACCTATCTCCATGATCAGCCCGGCATACATCACCCCTATCTTGTCCGATACCTCTGCGACGACGGAAACGTCATGGGTTATTATCATCATAGCCATCTTCAACTGCTCCTGCAGTCGCTTGATCTCCGCCAGTATTCTGTCCTGTGTGATTACATCGAGCGCTGTTGTGGGCTCGTCCGCGATGACGAATGACGGGTTCAGGGCGAGCGCCAGGGCAATCATCGCCCTCTGCTTCATCCCTCCCGAGAACTCATGCGGGTAGTTGTCTATCCTGTCAGGAGCGATGCCGACGAACTCGAACAGTTCCTTGGCTCTTTCGCGGGCGACGTTCTCATCAACGTCCTCGTGTAGCGTAATCGCCTCGATGATCTGGTCGCCAACCCTGAATACGGGGTTGAAAGCGTTCATCGCCCCCTGGAATATCATTGAAATCTGCGTCCATCGTATCTTGCGGATGTCCTCGTTATAATCGTCCAACGAACCGTCCTTCCGCGTGGACAGCGCTAGCAGATCAAACGAATATGTGAGCGCGGCGAGCCGATCTCTCATCTCATCCGCCTCTGGAGCAGACTTCCTGCCTGAACGGTTCAATTCGTCGAGCTTGCTCTTGATCCTCGATATCTCATTCCTGCGCCCTTTCGCAGAGTCCTTCAGCTTCCAGTCGTACTCCTTCCTGAACGCGGCGACCCGATCAGGCTCCCTGAAGAAGATCCGTCCTCCTTTGATTCTTCCGTTGGGCGGCAGAAGTTGTGTTATGGCGTACGCCGCGGTGGTCTTGCCACAGCCGCTCTCGCCGACGAGTCCCATCGTCTCTCCGGAGTCGATGGAAAAGCTGACACCGTCAACGGCCTTCACCCAACCGTCCTGGATTTCGAAATGGACCTTGAGATCTTCGACTTCGAGCAGGACCATTCTTTCATCTCCTCCTGAGGCGCGGGTTCACCACCTCATCGAAAGCTCTCCCAATCAGATAGAACGCGAGCGACAGCAATGTGATAGCTATTCCCGGAGGCAGCAGCCACCACGGAGCGTCGAGCGAGTGGCCACTTATCTGCAGATATTGAAGCATCATACCCCAAGTGATGGCGTTCGGGTCTCCGAATCCTAGGAAAGCGAGGATGGCCTCGGTAACGATCGCCCCACTGATGTTGAAAGTCATGTACAGAAACGCGTAAGGGAGAACGTTGGGGCCTATATGCCGGAATATGAGGCGCATTTCGGACGCGCCCGCAACGATCGCAGCATCGACGAAAGCTCTCTTCCGGGTCGACAGTGTCACAGACCTTATGACTCTCGCGATGCCCGCCCATGACAGTATCGCGAATATGATGATGATGTTGAACAGGGAGGGTCCAAAGGCCGCGGCGAACAGGAGCATTATCACCAGGTACGGAAGGCTGAGCATCACATCGGTCGCACGCATCAGCAACTCCCCTATCAGGCCAGAGTAGAAGCCTGCTACGAGGCCGACGATGGTCCCGATGACCACGGAGAAGAACGCGGCAACGACGCCGACCATTAGCTCCGCCCTGGTTCCGAACATGACCTGTGTCAGAATATCGTGCCCTTCATAGTCGGTGCCAAGCGGATAGTAGTTACCCGAGGGATATGTTCCAGGAGGCAAAGGAGCTATGTTCACTCCAGTCAGCGTCTCAACGAATAACGATCCTTCCTCGGTGATTACTCCGAAGTAATTGCCTGCCCTAGATCCCTCAATGTAGATGTTTCCGAGGAACGAAACGGGCGTCGCAGCGCCGCCGCCTGGAGCGCTGAACGTGGCATTGATTTGCAGTTCGTGTGTTGCCAGATATATTGTTCCTCTGTCAGTGCTGAACACATACCTGTACTGGCCGATAACATACTGAGGCGGGCTGTTGAGATATCCCTCCACCGTCGAGAAGAGCGAGTTGTTGCCACCAACCCTTCCCGTCTCAGGATCCAAGCCCACTATCAACCCCCTCTCGCCAGTAGTGCCAACGATGATCATGTTGTCAGGGGACGAATGGAGCGAGGCAATGTCGAAATCGCGAATACCCGGGAGTATCGGCATGCTTTGCCATGTTACATTACCGGTGACTCTATCGTAGGCGACAACGCGGCCATCAGTCGTCGCGACTGCTATGCTCTCCTTGCCCAGAGCGGTAGTAGGCTGGTATGGATACTGGAATATCATCATGTCCTGGCCAGTAAGTGGTTCGAATTCCTCGCCGTCGAGGGTGTAGTTGCTTTCCCACTTGAGCCCTTCAATCGAGACGTTGATGACCTTCTTGGTGAGAAGAGATCTTGTGAGGTTGAGGTCGTATGCCTTTATTCCCACATCCGTCGGCACGATGAGCATGCTCCCGTTTTCAAAATCGCCGTCCACAACCAGAGGGTTGCCAATAACGGTTGCGTTGGGAAAGGACAGGCTGTTCTTGAAAGCGACCCCGTCTATGCCTGGCTCGGTGATATCCGGCGGTCGTTTGTTGAACAGCCAGATGTTGTGCTCGTCTGCGAAGGCTAGAGCCAGTCTTCCTTCTTGATAGAGTTGTGAAAAGCCATTCCACAGGTTCGAGCTGTAGAGCGGCACGAACGGAATCTCATGCTCGCGGAGGTATATGAAGTCATAGTCATATTCGTATAGAGTCGAGGTCGCGTTCTCCCCTTCCTCATTCGCGCTCAGGACGAAGAAGAAGGATCTGTAGAAGTGGGTGTAGTCAAGGTAGCTTGCATGCGCGGGCAGTTCGATGATCGTCGGGTTTCCTATCTCTATGCCTATCTCCTCAGTTTCCTCTCCTATACCTCTCGTAACGGGATAGCTGATGACTGCGCCCTCATCGGAGGAGTATATCATCACCCTCTCCAGCGGGCGCGCCCTCTCGCTCGAAGTGAGTCCTTTCACCAGGGACCAGTTGGTCTCCGGCGGAAGTTCTCTCGTGGCATAGTCCGCTATGAACGTGTCAACAGCAGGCGCCTTGAAATCCGCATCGTACGGCGCTGTCCAGGGTGCGGTGATTGCGATCACGAAGAACCCGAGGACGATGCCGAGGCCCGTGACGCCTGTGAGCGATCTGCGATAGATCTTCCAAGTGCCCCTGAAAGCGACCAGAATCCTCTTGAATGTCTTCATAGAAGCCTCTTGGAGTTCCCTCGCATCGGGTTTCTTCGACTTGACATTCTTCTTGCCGTTGTTCCTCAAATCCGCACCCTCGGGTCGAGATAGCCGTAAATCAGGTCTGCTGCGAAGTTGCCCAGCAAGACCAGAAGTGTAATGATGTAGAGAGTGGCCATAGCCACTGGAAAGTCCAATTCATACAACGCATCTATGTACAACGCCCCCATGCCCGGAAAGCTGAACACGTTCTCAAGGACGACAGCTCCGCCAATCGAGAACACGAAAGCGATGATGAATGAGGTGACCACTGGCAGCATGGCGTTCCTCGCACCATGCTTGAACAAGACCTTCCTCTCTGGTAGGCCAATCGCTTTGGCCGTAACCATGTAGTTCTCGCCTATCACATCAAGCATAGCTGTCCTCATCAGCAGGACAGTTCCCGCGAGAGAAAGGAGTAATAGGACTATCATTGGCAGGCTCACATGCCAAAGAACATCCACCACATATGGTAAGTTATCCGTTGGATCGTACCATCCTGTCAGCGGGAACCAGTTGAGCTCGGACGCGAATATCACCAGGAATATCAACCCTATCCAGAAGGACGGCATGTTGTAAAACACGAGACTGATGACGACGGAGCCGCCATCCAGAATCCCACCCCTACGCCATGCGATGAGGGCTCCGAGGTAGATCCCCACAATGTAGGCGAGTATCGTGGCACCTCCGAACAGAAGTATTGTTCTCGGTATTCGATCAGATAGAATGTCCCAGACTGGTTCAGCCTGGCTGAAGGAAATGCCGAATTCAAAAGTCAGCATGTTGAACATGTAGTTGAGGTATCGTTTGGATACCGGCTGGTCGTATCCATACAGACGCGTCATGTACTCTATCTGCGATGGCTGCATGCCCGGGGTCGTCTGGAGAAGATCCTGGGGCTGTGCAGGCAGCGCCTCGAACATGATGAAGATAAGCGTCAGGATAACCAGTAGGGTGATGAAGGTTTGAATGCTACGAACAGCCACATATCTGCTCATTCCAGCCATTGTGGAGCCTCTCACCTGCCAGTGGCCCGCTGAGGATGTTGCGATATTATCGCGTATGCCAGTATTAAAGGTTTAGACGAATTCAGAGAGCCGTCTCCATCGTTATATCCGCACGATGAGAAATGAAAATCGAAGAAAGGGTTTGGCCGAAAGGGTTTGTCGAAGAGCTGTTGCCTACATCTTCTCTTCTTCTGGCGCTGGCGCCTCCGGCTCGGGCATCATCGGTTCTTCGGGCTCGGGCTCTTCCATCTCCATTTCGGAAGGCATCTCTGCGGCCTTCTTGGGCCTCATCTTCATTACCAGCAATACCAGCACGATCGCTGCGACAATCCATCCGATGGCCGCAAGGGCCCACGCAAGCATATCTGCCTCTCCGTCGCCGTCGCCGGCCCCCTCGACAACGGTGAAGTCGATGGTCGCTTGATTGGATATTCCCAGTGAGTCCGTAGCCGCGATTACCACTGTGTGCTCTCCCTCGCCCACGTCTTCGAGGACTTCGGATATGGCAGCCGCAACCGATCCCGCGGTCACTGTCAGATCCATCGCATCTTCGTTATCGACCTTGAGTGTGACCGCCGCGATGCCGTTGTTGTCGTAGATTGCAGCGGTGACAGTCGCGTCAGGGCCAACCACTTCTCCATCGGCTGCTGGAGCAGTGATCTCGATCTCCGGGCCCATGTTGTCCACTGCTATCATCATCTTGGCCGATGCGCCTTCAGGTGCTCCTCCGGTCGTCAACGATATCGCGATCAGAGCCGCA
>CP070748.1:570666-743399 GCA_020348345.1 Methanobacteriota archaeon
CATCAAACCTGAACAGGGTTCGGGCTCCAGCAGCCCGTTGCCCTTGATTTTACTCTTCTTCCATCAATGCGCAACTCTGTTGTTCCACCTTTCTCCTCTGCTCTGCTCGTGTGCACTTCTCGCCCATGTCCGTTTGCCTCCCAAATCAGCCGAAGCCAGCTGTCGAGGCACGAGCAACGCTACTTAAATGCTTCAAAAACTCGCAATGCAATTACCTAAGTGCATTTTTATTCAAGCATAAACATGTCCGTCCGACTGCGATGCTGCCCCCTGCAGGCTTCTTCGGAAGCTCCCTCGGCAGCAGTTGCGATCATACTGACGCGCCCCGTTTCGAGGGCAATCGTCATATACATGTCGAAAGCTCTATTCCTGCTATCTAACGGGGGTTCGTGGCAAATGACAGTCTTCTGGAGGAGAAGCCGAAAGAGCATGTTCGCTACCGTATTCTGCACAGCATTGCTGACGACATCGATGCTGCTCTTTCCCACAGGATCGACAGAGACGAATGCCGTTTCGAGCACTTTGAGGGTCAGCATTCTCCAAGATATGCCGGACTTCAACATCTACAATCTCGGCTCTGACAGCTACTGGAAGAATATGATCCTCAGCTGGCCGATCGAAAGCCTTGCTGTGGTCGGCCTGTACTCTGTACCGTATCCGCTCCTTGCACAGAGCTGGACGTTCGATGAGAATACGCTCACAATCGACATCTACCTTCGGGAAGGAGTCCTCTTTCACGATGGCCAGGAGATGACGGCGGAGGACGTGCATTATTCCTATCTGATGGCGAGGGACGGTACGACCTACTCCGACAGCATCATCCCAGCGTTCGACGCGGATGATAACAATTGGGTGACAGAGGCCGAGCTCAACGCCGGGATTCAGATAATGAGTTCCTATCACGTGAGAATGGTCATGGCGAAGCCCTACGGACAGTTCTTCTCGAAGACGCTGACAGTTCCAGTCATGCCAAAGCACATATGGCAGAACCATGTGGATTACGAGAACAGGGTAGACGTCACGTGGGGCACCGATCCCGCGGCGGTCATCGCGACGGGACCGTTCTACTACGCGGAAGGAGTGGCTTTCGACCATCGGGTGCTCGACAAGAACACGCAGTACTGGGGCCAGAGCTTCGTCCTGCCTGATGGTTGCAGAACCTACCCGCCGAACGTAGACAGGTTGCACTTCTCGATCGAGGCGAACATCGACTCCGCGATAAACGCGCTGAGGAGCGGCGAGATAGACCACATCGCCACTCCCATCCCGCCGGACCCCAACAAGCTGGCGCTCATAGACTCCGATCCGAGGATAGATCTCTTCTATCCCGAAGATGCTGGATACTTCTACCTCGCATTCAATATGAAGAAGGAGCCGTTCGGCTCCTTAGATTTCAGAAGGGCCGTGTCCCATCTGATAGACAAGACCCATATCGTTGACTCCTTCATGGGCGGCTTTGGAGCGGAGGGCACCACAGCCGTATCGCCCTACTTCGGCTATTGGCATAACCCCGCTCTGACCGACTATGTCTACGACGACCCGGACGACCCATTGACGACCATCCCAGAGGATATCCTGGACAGTGCCGGTTTCTGGGACACGGATGGCGACGGCTGGCGCAACCTGCCAGACGGCTCAGTCATGGACAAGATCACTATCCTTGCCCCTCCAGAGGACTACGATCCCGTAAGAATTCGCTCGATGGAGATGATAGCCAACGCCCTCGTCAAAGTGGGCATCAACGCCGAGGCGGAGGCGGTGGATTTCAACACTCTCGTCGCGAAGCTCGTTGCCTTCGACTATCAGATGCTCATCGCGGGTTGGAACTTCAGAGGATATACGGAGTGCGTGAGTGTCCTCTATGACATATACGGCCCGGCCGCTGCAGGAAACTCGTGGGCGTTCTGGTCCGACACGAATCCGAACCCGTTCTACTCGGATCTCGGCGAGGTGAGCACCCTCGCTGATGAGGAGACCATGATGCTAGTGGACTATCTTGCGGACCTCGAGGACGGCGCAAGAGCAACCTTCAACATCGCCGAGCAGATAGACTACGTCAAGGAAGGTCAGGAGGTCGTTCTCGACGCCGTCCCGTGCAACATCCTATACCATCGGGTGAATGTGATGGCCACTAGCACCGCATGGACAGGCTGGGTGCCGCATATGGGCGCCCTGCTGAATAGGTTCTCCCTCTCGGAGCTTTCGGGCGGCGGTGTCGATCGCATCTATGATGACGCAGGCGAAGGAGTCAATGTAGCTCTGTCAGCTCCGCGCACGCTTGAAGCAAGTGCTGTCATCCCCGGGCACGTGGTCGTCATAGACGATCACGGCCTTGCCGTCCCTAATGCTACTGTGACCATGACATTCGAGCCTCTGTCGCCTGCTTTGATGGACGTCGTGATCACTCCACCCTCCGGATTGACGGACAACGAGGGTGTGTACGAGTTTACTATCACGGGAACGATCCAAGGCGCTGGAGTTGTCAGAGTCTCGGCAGCGAGCGGCGTTTATTCGGATGAAGATGCAATGATTGTCACTGTATCCGCAGCGATACCTACGACGTTAACCCTGCATGCTTCGATTGAAGCGACGGTTATGGCCCCTCCATCGTATGCCGAGATATCCCTGTCGGTCTTAGATCAGTACGGGCAGCCTGTTGAAGGAGCGGAGATAAGCGTCGACGAGAAGTTGTTGGACGCGGGAATCGTCACGCCTTCGACGGTTGTCACCGATGCGACTGGCTCCGCAGCAATGACCTATGGCGTCACGCCAGACGGAATGAGGCGCGCAAGTCACACATTGGACAGGGTGCTCCTGACGGTTTCAAAGGACGGTTACAAGCATGCGGACTCTGCTTATTTCGAAGTGCTCGCATACAACGATGCCCTGCCGGACTGGACTCTCGTGAACATCGTTGACGTCACCACCACAGCGCTGTCTGCGGTGGTATCCTTGTCGACCGTGACGATACATGCGGTAGATGACGAGGGCAATGCATTGAGCCACCTGCCACTAGTTGTTGAGTACACCAATGATTCCTATGTATCGATGCCCGTTACCAGCATCACGACGGACGGCGCAGGTTTCGCGTCGTTCGATGTCGAGGCCGCTGCGGGCGCTCCCACTGGAGCATTCAGCGTAGCCATCGGAAACGCCTCCACGGTGAACACGGTGCCTGCATCGGTCACATTCACTCATCTGAACGGGGCTCCAGGAGAAGAGATGTACGGAGGCTACATCGTCTACGACCAGGCCGCGAATTTCATGCCCGTAATCGGTTCGCTTAGCGGGACTGCCTATGTTTGGGACTCGACCGGCGTTCCCGCAGAGGGCAAGGCCGCGCTGATCGTGCCCGCAGCCATGGAAGGCTTCCTCGTAGACTCTGAACAGGCTGAGTGGAACTCGCTCAACGATTATACGGGAATAGTCGTCACGACATCAGCAGACGACCGCACGAGGTTGACCAGTGGCCCATTCAGTGTCCCTGGTTACAGCAACCCATGGGGGATCCTGATGGAGGGCGTTGACATGATTGCGGGCGAGGTGGAGCTCACGCTCAATGGCGTGGATATAGCGCTCTCCGACCTGCTTGGAGAGGTCGTGATCGTGCCGGAGGCTTCGGGGGATTTCGACTGGATAACGGGCTTGCACGTGGTAGAAGGACAAACCGTAATCACAGGAGGGTACGCGTATGGAAGGTCTTATGAAGTGCTGTCCGCTAGCCACGTCGTGCCATCTCACTTCGTTCGTGCCATGAGAGATTACTATGATACGGCGCCGGTCATTGCGACAGTGACTGACGAGCACAACCAGCCTGTAGAGGGCGCGGCGGTCTTCATCTGCCAGCCCTACCATTATCCGAACACGGATTACGGTGTGCTCGAGTACGATATCGACTATTGGACCTGGTCATGCGTATTCACCGACGCAAGCGGCGATGCTGAGGTGACCGTTATAGCGGTCTCCCCCGGATATGTCGTCAGCGATTCGTTCGTCGCTGCGGACGTGGCCGCTATTCCGTCTCCCGAGGGGTGCGAGATAACGCTTATGTCGCAATCGCAACTGTTCATCCTCCCGCAGAAGTGCAAGGTCGATGTGACGCCGATCACGACCCCGGTGCCAATTGGCGAAGATTTCGTGGTTGAGGCGTCGATACTCAATCTCTCCGCCGATGGTCCCTTAGACGACATGGTCGTCAGCATGTATGCGGGGACCGAAGACACTGTTATAGGAGAGTATGTCACTGGCGCGGATGGCATGGCGTCATTTCTCATAAACACGTCTGGCATAGTCGCATTGGAAGCGGGATTCATACCCGTCACTCTCAGCGCGGTCGGACCGGGCTATTGCTACGCCTCATACAGGATGATGGTCCCGTTCAAGAACCCAAGGCCGGAGATAACGATATCTGAGCCCGCCGAAGGAGAGATCATCACTTCCTCGACCGTGACCATTTCGGGCGTTGTTACCGATCTCAATGGCGTCGCCTCCGTGAGCGTAACCATCGATGGCGGAGGCCCGCACGATATCCCGATAGCGGTGGGCGATACAACAGTGCCTTTTGAGTACACCGCGCACGACCTTGATGACGGCCCGCACAATGCGGTGGTCCAGGCGGTCGATATGCTCGATGTGACCTCGACGGAGCTCCGCGCTTTCATCGTCTCGACCTCGCAGTTCGTGCTCGTTCGGTACGCAGGGCCTGCTCATGATAGCGCAGTAGGGATGAGCTTCCAACCGTCTGCGAACGGGCTGTGGGGGGCGACGATTGAGAACAATGGCCTCAGCGGTGTAGCTATAGTCATCTACGAGGTCGATGGGGGCGAGATGACACGGGTCGCTCGCCTGAAAGTGGGCTTCCAGGGAGATTCGAGCGCGACAGCCTATACCGAACCCGTGAGCTTGGTCGGCGGGCAGGAGTATCTCATGGTCTTCACGCCGCTCGGACCGGAAGGGGGTAGCGCTCTGGTCATCCCGATGTTCGAAATGCAGCACTGATGCCTGTGCGGTATTATTGATCCTGAGCCGAGAGAGAGGGCAATGAGCGATAGCCATCGGGCAAGAGGAAGATTCGCAGCGCGGTCAACGCGTCTCTGATGAGGTGAGAGTCTGCTCCGATTGCGAGTCAGCGGAGAGCTCCTCGTCCTCCATTTCCGCAAGGTCTGAACCATTCTCCTTTCTGCCGATGATGCCATTCATTCCGTTCAAGCCTCTGCGCTTCCTGGTGTTCTGGTCGACGAAGGTTTCGATCATCAGGTGTGCTCCTGCGAAGTCCGCGTCGATGTCACCCGTCCAGTTCATCAGGCTCTTTCTGTAGACCTTCTCGACTCTTTCGAGGAAAATGCCCAGCTTTGCGTCGATATCCTTCGGCCGGTCACCCTCGAACACTACTGCAGCATAGACCTTGGTTCCACGCTTGATCATGACACGATAGTGCTCAAAGCCGAAGAACTTCAGGCGCTCTTGCTCGGAGGACATCGAGTCCTCGACGAAGTTCAGAACCGCCGTGAGCATGCCCGTGAAGATGTCCTCGTCTATATCCTCCTCGTGCTTCGCCTTCTCGTGCCTGCTGATCAGGAAGCCGTCCTCGTGCACTAGCATCATATCGCGGATGACGAACGGCTTCCTCCGAGTGCTCATGACCATGCCGAACAGTCCGAGCGAGATGCCAGCAGTGAGAAGCAGCAGAACCATCCCCCAGCCGCCGAAGCTTTGAACGATCTCTGGCTTCGAGACCGTTATGGCCATTGTCGAAAGGTCGCTCAGGCCGTCTTGATCGAACACTCTTATGTCCACTTCAACCGCTCTCGAGGATTCTTTCGAGCCCAAGAACGACTCGGGGAAGTGAATCCTCACGAGGGTCGAGGTAACTGTGATGTGCTCGGCATATTCCGCATCAATCATGAGAAACATCTGACTGGGCTCTGAATCTGGATCCGTTATGTAGGCCGAAAGGTCGTAGGACACCTCGACACCTACCGTCGCTGTGAAGTCGTGCTGGATGTCGAAGCGTGGAGCATCTGGAAGCGCCGTTACCGTCAGTATGATGGTGTCCTCCACGATCGCTCCCTCGGTGTCCGTCGCCCGAACGGTCACCTTCGTCTCGCCGTTGTAATTCTGTTCGGTGGTGAATATCAAAATCAGGTCTCCGAGGCCGTTCCAGTTAGTGCTCACATTGACTTCGTCGCACCAACAGAACGCCTCGATGATGAGGTTATCGCCATCCTCCTCATCCTCAAACCATGCCTCCAATCCGTCGGCGGAAGGATATGGTATGGGCCAGTCTTCTGTGAACGAGTGGTCGGGCGGCCCAAGCGATTCAGGCGGTCTGTTGTCCGATATCGTCACATTGATGGTCCAAGAGTCGGAGAATTCGCCGTCGCTGACGGTGATGACGACATCAACGGTCAATCCGTTCATTGACATTGGATAGCACATAGACATCGTCGTGCCGATGATCGCTATGTGCGAGTCGCTAGTGGAAACACGCAGCGAATCGACGGCGTCGTCCTCGTCCCCAATGTACCTGGACGTGTCGAACTCAAACCTCTCGTCGTACCTCACTTGCAAATCCGGCACATTGGCTATCCACGGAGCTTGGTTGACCGGAAGCACCTTTATCAACGCCGCATCCTCGACGCGAGCGCCCTGCGGGTCGATTGCGCTGATTATCAAATACTCCTCTCCAGACCAATCAGGCGGAGCATAGACGTTGACCTCGTTGGAATCTGTCAAGTTGACGAATACGTGCGCCTCGGATGCCGTGTAGTATAGCTCATCCCCGTCGAGGTCCATGAAGTAGTCATCAAGATCGAACACGCGCATGAGCGCCTCTCCCTGCATCAGCACAATAGATGGAAGGCTTTCGATATTCACAGGAACATGGTCCTCGGTGACGCTCACGACAACGACGGTGGAACTCTGAAGGTCGCCGTCGCTGACGGTCACAACCGTCGTGTGTGAGGTTCCCATCAGCTCTTGCGGGTATTCAAACAGCAATGAAAGCCTATCGTTGTCAACGCTTACGTATTTCTCACTCGTCTCGTCGACTGATAGGCTGAGCTCGCTCTGATTGTTGTCGACATCGGTGACGTGGTAACGCATATTGTACAGATATGGGTAATCGTAATGGACGATAAGATTGGGTATCGAGTCGATGGCCGGAGCGTCGTTCACCGGCTCGATGTTGACGGTCACCCATGTAGAGCTCGCTCCTCCTTCAGTGTCTACCACATAGAGTCTGAGCATGTCGGTGCCGTAGCAGTCCGGCTTGGGCGTGAGTGTGAGCTCCAGATGACCTGTCTTGTTCTCGTCGACAGATGTGACCAGGCTCTCGCCTGTCACGTACCATCTGAGCTCTTCATCGCTGTTCTCGAGATCGCTGACGTGAGGTCCTATGTCATAGCTCCAGGTTGGGCCGTCTTCAGCAGCAACCTGGTCTGGTATATCGCTTGTGAACTCCGGCGGATGCCCGACGCTTTCTATCGTCAGGAAACGGGATTCGACGAAGCCAGCGCTCGTGACAGTCACATAGCCCGTGGCGTGCGCATCACCCGATATCAGCGTGACGGAAGCGCCAGTGGTCAAGCTCAGCTCTCCAAGCTCGTCCGTTATAGACCATGCGTACTCCGCATCGGGCACAAGATTGCCGAACTCGTCGATTGCCGCGGCCTGCAGTTCAATGATCGAATCTTCTGGTACAGAGTCGAGATCCTGGGGGAGTATCCTCAGCGAGGCAATGGGCCCAGCATTCACCGTTATGGGTGGGCTCAGGCTTTCGACGCCGTTCGCTTCAACGAGTATTCTGACAGTCTCAGCAGTGTAGTACCTCTGGTTTGTGATCGTCACGTGTCCCGCGCTCAAGATGGTCACCGACGTCACCCCAAGGTCCGATGTCGCGGTGGTCGTGCCCGTCGCGTCAAAGGCGGTCAAGTTGACGAGGCCAACGTAGTTGGTCATCGTGAGATTCTCGCTGTTCTTCGCCCATATGTCGACGTCGAACAGCTCGCCGACGGTGACGGATTCAGGCACGGTGATGTGGAACGTCGAAAGCGCTGTTCCATAGGTCAGCCAGAAAGCGTCGACGTTCGGAGTGCGAAGCGTATCCGCAGAGACAAGGACCGCGCGGAGGCGCACTGTCGGCTCGAGCGAGTAGAGTGGCGCTGTCATTTCCGACGTGAAGTAGTCCCATGAACCACCATTGTTGGTCGATACATAGTAATCGATGCGGCCGACGGAATCGTCGTGGACCGCGTTGAATGACAACCACGAACTGAAGTCCGGTGGTGTGTAGTCTGAGGTTTCTATCCAACCCGTTGGAGCGTAGCGTTCCCAGTGGGCAGTGAATCCGGAGAATATTGGTGTCAGCCACTCATATTCCGTGGCGAGGTAGATCCTGTATCTGATGTACTTGGCTATCGACAATACAACGGTTCCGCGGTCCTGGAACGGATCGCTCCAATCGGTCCATGAAGGGTCGGCCAACGAGGTCGAGTTGCCAGTTCGAAGCATTACGCCGAATTCGGGCTCCTCGAGAGGCTCTACTCTGAGATAATCGAACTCAGCACGCGGCTGGGCAGCGGAATCGGACGAGACGAATAGGCCAATCTTGACCTTCTGCCTGAGCGTTTCAATGCCTGTGAAGTTATGCACCTCGGTCCAAGATTGCCCGTTGGTGCCCGCGTACAAACTCACTCCAGCCGGTTCTCTGACGATTCTCAGGTGCGCATTGGTGTCGTCCGGCCAAGCCAGAGTTGCAGCGACCGAGCTGACGCCCCCGTCGCAGAGAGTCACCTCGATCTCTCCATTGACGCCGACGCCCTTCTTCGATATTGAGACCCAGCTGGAGCCACAATCAACGATTAGCAGGCCTGCCTGCATGTAGTTGACCGTGAACAGCTCATTGATGCTGGTGGTGGCTTCGAAGGCTCCAGTCACTTCCTGGTAGAGGTAATTCGCTCCCAGGGTGGTATCCTCATTGGCAGAATAAGAGGAACCGAGTATATTGAGCCAGCCTGGTGTCGAAAGCCCCACGTTATAGCCCCCGCCGTATGGGACAGGATCGTTCATCCACATCCATTTGTCCGATAGCGGCGCCGCTGAGAACTCGTCGCTCAGCAACGAGAGAGTGCCGTTCATCCAGTCAGCGGTCGTGAAAGTGCAATTCGTTCCTGGGCCCAGGACGCTTGATTCGTACGCACCCTCGTCGCCTTGTAGCGTGTAGTTGATCATCAGCCGAGGCCTGTACATAGCCCAGGTCTGTTCGTCCGAGGAGATGAAATTCTTGACCGAATCGCCTGGAGTCTCATCGGGCACGATGATCATGCCGTTGTTGGGGATGGTGCCACGAATCCATCTCTCGACGAGGTTGGATATCTCGAAATCCTTCCACTCGTCGGTGTTATCGATCAAGCCTGCGAAGTATACAACCGGGGAGTAGTCTCCTCCAGGCGAGGCCCAGAACGCGGATATTGAGGGCTTATTCCAGGTCACCTCGGACTCCACGAACGGCACGTCCAGTGAGTGAATCCTTATCGCAACGTCGCTGCCCTTGCCTCCTGGATCCTGGTACATCCACAGGGTGGCGTTGTCGACATACGCTCCGCTGGGTATTGAGGAGAGGTCGAACCTCATGAGAATCCTGTTGACCCTGGTGATTTCCGAGTCTATCCTCAGCTCCCGCTCCAGGCCGTAGTTCTCCGTCGCCTTTTCCTGATAGATGTATGCGTCCTGTCCTGCTCCCTCGTCAGGTTGAATCTCTACGGTGATCGTGAATGTATGGGTTTCGTCTAGGACAATCGATCCAGGATGTGAGTCTGTATCTACGTTCGCGGTGAACCCTCCCGCATAGTCCTCCGGCGAATCCTCGGACACGGATTCGTTCACGTATTCGAGGCTCGCGGAGCCGGCTGATATGGCTGTGCCCACAGCATCATAATCCTCCGGAGTGTCAAGGTCCCATCTGACAGTCCGTGTGTAATCTACGTTGTCCAAATCGATAGGGTCGGACGCGGCGAGTGGCACAAGGGCGAGGAGTGTGGTAAGCAGCATAGCTGCGCACAGAAGCATCGCTGATATCGCGCGAGAACGGACACGCTTCCGGGGTGGCACGTGTCCCCTCTCCGAAGATCCCTTTGACATGTCACTGGACCTCGCTCGCCCTTGAGCAAAACGTAACAACTCCCGCGCAGAGTATATATAGGAACGAGACTGGGTTATCGGTGTTGATAATGGCACTGGCTCGAACGCCTTGCATATGACATTATGCCCACGTCGACCCAGCTGTTCCCAGCGCTGGAAGGGTTTAAGTACTGCCCGTTGACGGCGATCAACGCAGCCTCATGGCGATACACATGAGCCTCTCCTTCGTGAAGCTCAGCACCTGGGAGATGGCCTTTCTCGCCTCCGTTCTGAAGACGACTGCCAGAAGCACGCCCAAGAGCAGCAATGCCGCTCCCGTCTCCGACAGGAAGCTCGTCGTGCCCATGTCCGGCATTTCGCGCCATCCGTAGTTGAGGACTAAGGCGAAGTCGAGCCCTCCGTCAACCCCAAAGGTGATTCCAGGCTCGAAGTAGAACTGCTCGGGGACGAAAGGCCAGAGGAATGCCACTCCTCCGAGATCCAGGATGACGTGCGACGCGAGGTAGAATTGGACTATAAGGGCCGACAGAAGCCACTCGGGTCTGCGGAATCTCGCGTAAGCGATGATGAGCACAGGGGCGATGATTATCGGTATGAAGCTGTGTCCGAGCTCCCTGTGCAGACCGATCAGCGCGTCGAAGTCCGGTATGATCGCGAGTGGGGCGAACAGCAGCGTCTTACGTGAATCGATTCTCAATGCGAGGAGGAGCAGCAGAGGCAGAAGCAGGTGCTGGAATGGGTCCATGGCGTCAAGCGCAAACGCCATCCCGCCTATTCAAACGTATGCAGGATAGCGTGGCGGATATTGTCATTTGCATAAGCTTGCAGGCGAAGTAGGCGAAGAGTATTTATCACGTCGTCATTTAAGCTCAAGACCAAGCAGCATTTCACTTGTGTTTGGAGGTGTGTTGTGATAATGCATAAGATGACTCAGAGGAACTTGGAGGAGGCTTACGCCGGCGAGAGCATGGCGTTCATGAAGTACACAATATGGGCCGATATGGCCGATAAGGAGGGAAAGCCTTCGATAGCGAGACTGTTTCGTGCGGTAGCCGCTGCAGAGAAGGTCCACGCCACCAACCATTGGAGGATACTAGGCAACATGAGCGAGACCGCCTCCAACCTCGCGCACGCAATCGAGGGGGAGAATCACGAGGTCGACGAGATGTACCCGGCGTTCGAGGCGGTGGCGGAGCATCAGGGAGAGAAGAACGCGCTCCGGAGCCTGCATTTTGCGTTCGAGGTTGAGAAGATACACGCCAAGATGTACTCCAAGGCAAAGGAAGCGATGGACGCAGGCGGGGACGCGGAGATTGGTGTGTTGCATGTGTGCCCCGTATGCGGATACACGGTAGAGGGAACAGCTCCGGACACGTGTCCTATCTGCGGAGCCAAGAAGGAGCTGTTCAAGGAGTTCTGATGCGGTCAAACGTGTACAGAGGTGAACGGCGACCGGAGGCAGTTTTTCCAATTGTAAAGCGCGAGTTTCTTGTCGTTTCTGATTTGATACATCATGTTATATCAGGAGGAGGCCATGGCTGCAGTGCTGCCAGAATCGGCTCAGGAAACGGAACCATCGCCGCCTGAATCCAGAAGGCCACGTGATGCGCCGGCGCTGGGGCGCAAGAAGCTTATCACCATCGCTGTCGGCGTGATTGTGATCGTCGCAGCCGTGTCCTCCTTCGTCCTACTCACTCAGAAGAAGGAGACCGTGAAGATCGGCATCATCGTTGGCGAGCCCTCTGCATTCTCGCACGCAGAAGAAGTGAACTTCGCCCTGGAGATGGCGGCAGACGATATCAATAAATGGGGCGGCGTAGGCGGTGCAAAGGTGGAACTCGTGACCGTCAAGACGTCGATAGATGAAACAGAGGCCGTCGCCGCATTCCGGAGCGTCGAGGAGAAACATCATCCGCTGTTCTACATCACCGTCGGATGTGACCTCATGTCTGTGATTGGCCCCGTTGCGGACGAGATGGGAGCGCCGTTGATAGGCTTGGGGTCGGCTCCAGGCCTTACCGAAGGGCTCGACTGGGTTTTCAGATTCTACGTATCCGCCGCTGAGGAGGCGGTAGTCGCCGCTGGTATGCTTGCGGATCTCGAGGTTGAGACTCTAGGCATACTACATTCAGTAAATCCACACGGGTGTGGAATCAATGACGCCCTCGTCGATGAGTTCTTGGCAATTGGAGGGGCGATAGAATCCGAAGGATTCGACTCGAACTCCGATGTCTCGGAAAAGATATCCAATCTCTCGGATAACGAGGCGATATACTGCGTTGGCTCTTGCGAAGAGATAGTCGATATGATGCTGGAGATAAGGAACAGTGGATACGACGGCCAACTCTTGGTGGCGAGCTGTGGATCGATACCCCAGATGTGGAGCCTTCCCCAGATGCAGGGTGTCTATGTGTCCGCCCCTCTGATCTACAGGGCGGAGAATATCTACGCGCAGGATTTCATGGAACGATTCGAGAGCTCATATGAAATCCCTCCAACCCACCATGGTGCGGTCGTCTACGACATAATGTATCTCGTGAGCGGTTTGATGGAGAATCTTGATTTGACAAGGGGTGTTTTGAAGGAGCAGCTCGATGACGGATTTGTGTTCTCTGGAACTGTGGGCATTCTTCGCGTAGATGAGGGCGAGCACGACTTCAACCTGGCCGTATTCCCGGCCATTATAGCCGAGGAGGGATTGCGGTATCTCTGACTCATGCTATCCGACGTAAAGCCTCTTCAAGAATCGGCGTCAAGCTGGTGTCTCTCTTCTTAACCGTCGTCGTGATTCTTTCAGCGCTCGCAGTCTTTGCCATGGAGGTGGCGAGAGATTCCCTCGTGTCTTCGATTGGCAGTCACTCTGTGCAGGTGGCCGACACCGCCGCCTCGTCGATTGACTCAACGATATATCTGAAGCGTCATGAGATATGGGTATTCGGCAACGGAGCATCGGTGCAGGGCGAGCTGGCGATTTCGAACGAGGAGTTCGACACGATGGCGGACCGAGAGGAGTACATAGACGCAATCGACGACGAATGGTCCTCCACCCCCGCAAGCGAGACGACGCCTTTGATGGATCAGATAATGAGCAACAACATATCCACACGAATCTCCAAGGTGCTAATGGAACCCTACCTGGAGGAGCACGGGGTTTCCATCTACAGCAGTGTGGTGGTAACGAACAAGTATGGTGCCGTGGTGGGAATGCACCCGCGCGCCCAAGACTACAGGCAGAACGACGTACCCTGGTGGCCAGCGCTCATGCAGGCCAGATCCTTCTACGGAAATGTCGAATACAGCCCCTGGCTGGATCTGCACGGAATGACGATCGCGATTACACTGAATGATATGGATGGCGCGTACTCTGGCACGATGATCGCCTTCCTCGACGTCGTCTCGGTCATCGAGGAGGCGGTCTATCTTGGCAGGCCTTTCGAAACGACCGAGCTGCATATCATCAAGAGCGATGGCCGACTGATATTCTCTGACGGGGCGTTTCATGTGTTCGAGAACGTCTCGGAGGCGGGGTACTTCGCCCAGATCTCGGGCCCTTCCGGCTACTTCGTAATAGATGAAGGAGGTAAGGAGAAGCTCTTCTCCTTCTCGCAGACTTCCGGTTACCTATCATATCCGGGCAATGACTGGATTGTGGTTGTTAATCATCAGACTGCAGAGGTTCTCAGTTCCGTTGACGATCTGCGAACGAATGTCTTGAGAGTCGCTATTCCAGTTCTCATCTTGGCGGTTGCTTTGTCTTACTTCTTCGCCTTGACGATGTCCAGACGTGTCAGGACTGTGGCGGATGTCGCCGTGGAGTTCTCAAAGGGTAGGCTAGACCGAAGGATCGGCTCAATGGGCTCGGACGAGATTGGGCAGCTGAGCAGATCGTTCGACCAGATGGCAGACGAGTTGAGCGGACTGTATGCCGATCTTGAGGGAAAAGTGGTGGACCGCACAAGGGAGCTGGACGTGGCCAACAAGAAGCTGCGTTTGCTAGGGTCAATAACGAGACACGACGCCCTAAATCAAGTGTCGATAATCACAGGCTGGATATCGGTTGCAGAGGAGGCGACAAAGGACAAAGAACAGCTTGAGACGCTTAGGAAGATAAAGGAGGCCGCGGTGAACCTTGGAGCCAACCTTGAGTTCACGGGACTATATGAGAAGGTCGGCGTCAAGAAACCGGAATGGGTAGATATGGACCAAGCGCTGACCTACAGTCTCTTCGGATTGGGACCGCGCGAGTTTGAGCTTCATAACGGCTTTGGAGATCTGCAGGTGTACTGCGACCCGATGATCCAGAACGTTCTGAGAAATCTTGTGGACAACTCCGTGAGGCATGGTGGAGAGATCACGAGGATCTCGTTTTCCTACCAAGAGGTGCCGGATGGCCTCGTCATTGTCTGTGAGGACGATGGCGTGGGTGTGCCTGTGGAGGTCAAGGAAAGCCTATTCGAGCCCGGCAAGGGCTCCAGAGGCAGGAAATCGTTCGGACTATACCTGACGAAGGAGATACTTGCGATAACGGGCATCTCAATACGGGAGACAGGCGAGCCTGGAAAAGGCGCCAGGTTCGAGATGCACGTGCCTCCGGGCGGCTATAGGTTCCAGCGATCTGCCTGAGTGGCGCTTTGGCCGGATTTGCACTTCGACGACTGGCCAAGCTCCAATTTCGCGATTCTAGGTCCGCGCTATACTCCTCTCCTCCTTCATGTTCCTGTATCTGACAGCGGCATTTTGAATGGTGATGGTCCTGCGACGTGTCACTTCTTCGGTATCTTTGTCTCCGCCTCTTTGACAATCGCTGCAAGTTCCTTCACGATGTCATCTGCGAGCGGCTCGACCTCGTGTGTCTTCAGTATCTCTTTCGCCTTGTCGCGAGCGTGATCAGCGGCGTTCTTGCAGCCTCCAGCTTTCCAGTTCTTGTACGGCTGCCCGTCCGTGACCATCGGCTGCCACATCTCCCTTGCGTGGTCGATCGTGTGCTTCTTGCCCATGAAATGTCCTTCCTGGCCCACGGCCTCGATGGTCGCGATTGCCAGCGTGTCATCGTTCACCGGCACGCCCTTGAGCATGTCGGCCATCATCGTGAACATCTCGTGGTCGATGATAAGCTGCTCGTACGACAGGACTGTCCAGTTCTCCAACATCCCCGGGCCTGAGGTCATGTCCGCGCCGGATAGGTACGCAATGAATGCTGAGAAGGCCTTCTCGTAGCCCGATTGGACGTCCGGCACTTTGGAGCACGAGCCCCAGCCGCCAATGAATATCGGTATGTCGTAGTACCTTGCCATCTGAACATGTGCAGCTCGAACCATGTTAGCCGCAGGGAACAGCCCTTCCATCAAGCCGGTCTGCACATCCATCGCCATAGGTTCGGAGCTGTAGCACAGCGGCGATCCTGGAGCCGCGAGCTGCAAGACAGTCGCACATGCGATTACCTGGGCGTTGCCTAGAAGAGTGGCGCCTGCAACAGTCATCGGCGCTGTCGCGCCTATGAGCGGCATGGCCATTAGCAGAGGCGGGCATCCCGCCCTGCTGAACTCTATCGCCGCGTCAGTCGTCATGCCAAGGACGAGCGGCGATGTCGTGCACGTGAGATTCGATATGATAGGTCGTCGCTTGAGCTCCTTCTCGCCACCGACTATTGCAGCGGCCATCTTCAGCTCGTAGATGGCCTCCTCGCGTTTGTATGTCGATCCCGTCGTGTAATGTTTCGAACAGTTGATCATCGACTCCTCGAACTCATGCACTGTGTGTGCGTGTTCTGGGACATCCAATGGCGTAACGATCGGGTTGTACATGTGCATCATCGGCAGATAGTCAACGACCTTCGCCGACTCGCCAACGTCCTTCTTGGTGGACGGACGTCTCTCGCCTGTCTCGAGGTCGATCGTCGACAGGCCGACGCCGTCTGTGCAGGCGTAGCAGTGCCTGCCGTCAAGCACGAAGTCCTTTTCTGGGTCTCGAGCAGCCATCTTCACAGGGCGCTTGCACTTCCTCATCTGCTCGTCGATGAGATAGTTTGGTATCTTGCATATCTTCGTCTTCTCATCGACCTCTGCTCCGGCCTCCTTCAGCAGGGCTCTCGCCCTATCGCTCACGACCTTGATGCCCATGTTCTCGAGCAGATACAGGGAGTTAACGTGTATCGCATCCGCGCCGCTCTTGTCCATCACCTCGAGGCGCTCCATTCCGAATTGGCCTCTGGGCATGCTCTTGATCGCCATGTGTTTCACGCCCCCTTGCCCGCAAGCTGCTTGGCCGTGTCGACAGACGTTCCCGCATCCGCGGAGTACGTCGCGCCTATCTCCTTAGCCCATTCCTCGGTGACTGCGGCTCCGCCGACCATCACAGGAGCGGCGACCCCCGCAGCCCTCAGGGCGTCCACGACCTCTTTCTGCATGCCGACGGTCGTCGTCATTAGCGACGATGCTCCGACGATGCCAGCACCGACCTCCTTTGATTTGTCAACGAAGAGCTCGTTCGCCGCATCCTTGCCGATGTCGTGAACCTCAAAACCACCTGCTTCGAGCATTATCTTCACTAGATTCTTGCCGATGTCGTGTATGTCGCCTGCGACTGTCCCGATGACGACCTGGGCGATTACGTTGCGCTTACTCGCGGCCTTCTTAAGCTCCGGCTCAAGCACCTTGATCGCGCCTCCCATTATCTCTGCAGCGTAGATCAGCTCGACGACGAACATCTCCTTCCTCGCGAACTTCTCGCCCACCTCGCGTATGCCCTTGGCCAGGCCTTCCTCTATCGCTGCCACAGGATCTACACCTGCCGCCACGGCCTTCTGCACGGCCTCGATGGCGGCTTCCTCCTGAAGCGTCTTGACGCTGTTCTCAAGCTCACTTATTATCGATTGCTTCTCCTCTTCTCCGGCCATCTCTCATTCCACCTTTTATGCTTCAATCGTCGGTGAAAGGCGAGGAAATCCGCCTTTATATCGTCAATAATAGGTTTGAAGAGCGCGTCGCACAACTCATCGGGCGTTGCCTGCCTGCAGCCCTGCTCCCGAATGCAGCAACAGGCGAACGAACGCAGGAATCGTCCGACAGGACTGCTCCATACGCAGCGAGGGGCGTGTCGCCATCCAGCGCTCTGCAATCTGCATCATCAGGTTCTACCTCGGCTCTCCCCCTGGACGCTCGCGCGGATGTCGCGTCTGCGCGAGGTGTTGCCTAAATGCTCCGTTTGTACTTAATATTTGACGAAATCAAAGGGCAGGTAGACGAGGTTACACCGGAAAACGATTTTAATGACGTTTCACATCCCCCATCCTGCCCCGGTAAGGAGAGATATGCTGGGAGTGGAGGTGTTCTCCATTGGCAATAGCGCGACTTAGGTTTTTGGGCAAGGAAGAGGAAGAGTTGGTGCATGAGCAGAGTCTGAAGAGCCTGACTAATCTGGGAGTGAAGGTCAAGAACGACAGGGTTCTGAAGATGCTCGAAGACGCAGGAGCTACCATTGACAAGGGCAAGAGCGTTGCGAAGATGTCCGAGGACATGGTCAATGCTGCGGTCAATAGCGCCCCCAAGAGTATCGTCCTCGGCGCCCGCAATCCCAAGCACGATAAGAAGGTGCCCGTCGAAACCCACTCCCTGCTTGCTACGACCGGCCTTGCCGTGTCCACTCCCGACCTTGAGACCGGCGAGATGCGCCCCTCGACCGACTCGGATCTGGCCAATTTTGCGAAGCTCGCAGATGCGCTGGACGGGATCGACGTAAGTTGGACGACGGTCACCGCAGGCGATGTCAATCAGGACACCCTCGCCATAAGGTCGCTCTGGACGTCGTTGAAGAACTGTGGAAAGCATGTGCAGGTTGTTCCCGCAGTGAGAGACGGCAGAGATGCGCGGAAGCAGGCTGAGCTTGCAGCGCTCGTCGCTGGCGGGGAGGACGAGCTCAGAAAGCGCCCGCTGTTCTCCGTCATAAGCTGCCCGGTCGCGCCCCTGTCTTTCGACAAAGGCCCTGTCGACGCCCAGGTCGAGTTCGCTAGGGCAGGCATACCCCTGGTCGCCATGTCTATGTCGCTTTCCGGAATGTCCGCCCCAGTCACTATGGGAGGCACGCTTGTGAACATCAACACAGAGAATCTCGCCAGCCTTACGATATCGCAGACGGCAGCCGCTGGTGCACCGTTCATCTACAGTTCCGAATCCGCCCCAATCGATATGAAGACGGGAGTGATGGACTACACATCGCTCATGTTCCCGCTGATTAGCGCGGGTGCAGAGCAGATGGCCAAGAGGTACGGCCTCCCCACATTGACGGCAAGCTGGGGCTTCGAGACGAAGAACCCTGGTCTTCTGATGCCTTTCGGCGACGTCTTTCACACCGCAGTGAGCCCCCTGACCGGCTCCGACATGATTTCTGGAGCTGGCAGCATCGAGTTCGCAAAGGGAGCGTCGCTGGAGCAGATGGTGGTCGACTCCTATGTCTGGGAAGACGTCCGAGCCATCATGAAGAAGTACGAAGTAAGCGAAGAGACCGCAGCGCTGGATATCGTCGAGGAGGTCGGTCACGGCAACACATTCCTCAGCAATCTGCACACCGTGCGCAACTTCAAGAAGGAGCTGATATTCCGAGATCCTGAGGTGCAGAAGCGGAAGGCCGCGATATCCGACAATATCGTGCCGAAGCTCAAAGAGCTCGTCCTGCGCACACTAGAGGAGCACCAGATTCCCCCGGTTGACGGTGACACGATGCAAAAGGGGGATGAGCTGATAGCGGCTTACCAGAAGGAGATTGCAACGTAGCTCTGCGCCAAGCGCAAGATCAGGAATCGAAAGCCCCGCCGCGAAGGAGTGTCTCAGAATCCCGCTTCAATTCGATCGATGATCTGCAGCACCTTTGCTGCATCGGGCTTATCGGGCATGCTATCCGCATTGGGGTCCACACTGCAGGCATACTCCACAGCCTTCACAAGCGCTTCCCTGTCGTGCTGACAGATATCTCCCAATTTCGTCGGAAGGCCAACTCTCTCGCACCAGGCGATAATACTCCGAACATCCTCTTCGGGCCTGTTCTCATACGCCACCTGAACGATGGTGCCGTACGCGACGATCTCGCCATGCTCGGCTTTCACATCGCCAGTCTTTGTGAGTCCGTTGTGCAGTGCATGCGCCAGGGCACAACCGGTGTTCTCAAACGCGACCGTCGATGAAAGCTTCACCGCCTCAATGACCTCATCCACGGCGTCTGTGTGCTCTCCGCGTTTCAGCGCCTCCACCGCATCAAGCCCGTGCCTCATTAGCGAATCGAAGGTCGCATTCGCCAATGCGATTGCCGTATTGGTAGGCATCTGTCCACCTTTCCTTCTCATCGCCTCTGCGTGCGACTCCGCCTCGAACTTCGTCGTGAGGGCGTCTCCCATGCCCTGGACGAGGTACTTCAATGGCGCGGCAGCGATGATTTCAGTGTCCACCAAGACCACCGACGGGTTGTTGGGCAGAATGACGGATTCGAGGAACTCATGGTCGTCCGTATACACCACGAACTCCGCACTTCCATCAGCGTTGGTGGCGCATTGCGTACCAACCGATACAGCAGGAACACCGAGCTTCCACGCCACGGCCTTCGCGGTGTCGATTGCCCTTCCGCCGCCAACGCCGATCACGAAATCTGGCTCGATGTCATTGCCCCTTTCGACGAGCATGTTGATGGTGGCGTAGGTACAGTCCTTGACCTCGTCCGCCACGGCTGCGACCTCGATCCCGCTCGCGTCAAGAGATTCGCGTATCCTCTCTTCCGCTATGGAAAGGGCCGTTCTGCCTCCGATCACAAATGCTCTCCTGCCCAGCCGGCGCACGCTGTCTCCAAGAAGCGCTATGGCTCCTCTTCCCTGGACGTACATGGACGCCGCCACCAGCTTCCTTTGACCTCGCATGATGAATCCGGGATGGTAAGCCCATGCTCGATATTAAAAGCAAATCTTTATCGAGGCAACGTGATGTTCCTAGGTAGGCATCCTGCCTTAGAAGGTCTGAACAGATGCGCAAGCATGAATGCGATTGCCGCTCCCGAAAGGAACTGAAACAGGGCACCCGTAGAAGATACGAGGCTCAGTGGGGAGGCTACGATATTCGCAAGGCAAATGAGCGACGTCTCAACAACTCTCCCGTTGCCGACCCGTTGCTCAGGATGATTTTGCCCTTCACTGGCAAGACGATGGTTGACCTGGGAGTGGGAACGGGTGGTTTCGCCTTCCGCGCTATGGAGTTCAGCGCTCCGGAGAGGATGATAGGTGTTGATTTCTCATCACATGCCCTTCAGATCTCGAGGGCGATCGCCAGAACCGAACCATTCGCCGCTATGGATTTCGAGGCCGTCCTCGGAGATGTGGAACGCATTCCAATCGCCAGCCGAAGCGCCGACATCATACTGAGCCAGGCGAGCTTCAATCTCCTGCCGGACAAGGAGTCCGGACTGAAGGAGATGGCGCGAATCGCAAAACCGGGGGCGAAGCTTCTCCTATCTGACGTCTTCAGGACGAAGAGGAAATGCGAAGGCGAGTCGTGGGAGGCGTGCGTCGGAGGCGCCCTCACGGTCGCGGAGTTCTCGACGGCTACGCTGTCAGCGGGGATCATCATCACTCAGCAGACGGACTTCACACAGAAGGTCCTGCAGCTGGTCAAATCGAAGAAGTGGGATTGGCCGGAGTTCGTCGAACACAAACTCGACTACAGAGGCTTCGTGATGCAGAAGGCCTGACGGCCGCGCCTGCTCGTCCTACTTCGCCGCGTCGCAGTTCACCTGGTAGCGGTCGAGCTCATAGCTCTCCCTCGGCCTCTCCTCAGCTTGAATGGCGCGCTGTATGAACTGCCCACAGTTGCTTCCGATGCGGTTCTCCTCGAGCTCCCCAATGCTGAGAATCACATCGTAGCCGTTCCTCCCGAACTCCTCGACTAGCCCGCGTGAAGGGTCATCGATGTGGGGATCGATGATTGATATGAGCGACTCCTCCCTCGATCGCACTGTGGGGTTCAACGGCGTAAGCTTGATTATGAACTTCGCTGGGTTGAAGTGCCTCCGCACGACTGCAACGTCGATCGGATAGCCTTCCGCAGGAGCGAAGTTGAGCGTGACCTTCTTGTCTCCCGCCTCGAGATCGATGAAGCGCTCGCAGTAGTTCGCTATCTCCTCAAGAGAGAGCTTCTTGGAGGGGATCATCTCATCGCGCTTGTCCTCGTCTGTGGTGTGTATCGAGAACTGTAGCTGGAACCTGCCGTTCGCGTAGCAGTCGTTCTTAACCTCGATCAACCTGTCGAGAACATCCGGTGCGCCCCCCTGTTTCGGCGCGACGGTTGAGAGCGATGCGTAAAGGCCCGGAGCGTCGAACATCTTCGGCAGCATTCGAAGTGCGTCGAGCACTGCAGGGTTTAAAGTCGGCTCGCCCATTCTGGCGAACTGTACTTTGAACTTGTCGCTGGGGACCTTTCCATCGGGATACCTTCGCCGTACGACGTAGTCCACCTGCGAGACGATTTCCTCAGCTGTCATCTTGCCCGAGTAGTTTCCCCCGGCGTCGCACATCTTGCATCTTATTGGGCATCCGAACATCGAGGACACTATGAGGACCCATTTTCTCTCGCGTGGGTTGGGCGGCTGAAGCGACTCCACAAATTCAATCATGTACTCTCCCTTCGCCTGCTTGTCGGTCTCAGCCTCCCTCATCCGCGCCACGTACACTTTAGCGAGGTCGTCTCGGCCATACTCGGCGATTACCCTCATGCGTGCTCACCCCCGTCTCTTAACAATTGCTGGATCATCATGGCTGCCAGCACTCCGTCCCCCACAGCAATCGATGCCTGTCTGTTCATTCCTCTCGCGACATCGCCCGCAATGAATAGGCCAGGGATATTGGTGACGGGTGGTCTATCGACCGTCAACCCCTCCTTGAGCGAAGGATCGAGAGCGTCGAGCCGTGGTTCTCTTCCGTACGCGACTATGATCAGATCGCTGATTATCTCGCTTGTACTTCCATCGTGTTCAAAATTGATGGCGACTCGATTCGCAGCCTCAGACAGCTCTGTGATATTGCCGCCCGTAATCACATCCACTCCTCTCGCGCGGGCTCTCTCAACCAATAGCGATAGACATGTTGGCTCGGATCGGGAGATGATTGTTACAGAACCGCCCTTGCCGCTCAGGTTGATCGCATAGTCGAAGGCTGCATCGCCGCCTCCTAGCACGGCTATGCGTTTCCCAACTATATTCTTCGGCTTGAGCGATGAGACGCCGTAATGCAAGAGTCTGCCTTCGATCTCGGCCGCACCCGGGATGTTTGTTCGTCTTGGCGAAGTCCCAGTTGCGATAACGACGTAGTCCGAGACGTATCTCCCACTTGCAGTTGTCGTCAGGAATCCGTCGTCATCGACGATTACATTTATCGCCTCGGTTTGATCAAGCTTCACCTGTAGACGTTTGAGCTGCATTTCAATCAGCGACGCTAGGTCTCCGCCAACAATTCCCTCAGGAAATCCAGGATAGTTCTCCACGAGGTTCGCCTCTCGCAACAGCCCTCCGGGCTCGCCCTCTTCAAGCAACAATGGCTCCAAGCCTGCGCGTTTGAGAAACATCCCTGCCGCTGCTCCCGCAGGACCTGAACCGATGACAACCACACTCACTCGCTCATCCAAGCGAGCACCTCCTTCGTCGTGACAGGCACTGCGAAACCGTCTGTGAGGGTTCTGAGGCTGGAAAGGTGCAATTCCTCATCACTCGACGCTGTTCCATCCACTACGAAGTAGACATCGAAATCCCTCATGAACGCGTCCCTAGCCGTCGTTTCACAGCACAGGTGAGTCATTACACCGGTGACCACAACGCTCCTGACGCCGTTGGTGCGAAGCACGGAATCGAGATCAGTTCCCACGAACGCGCTATATCTTGTCTTTCTCAGAACCTGATCGCTCGGCTCTGGCGCGATCTCGGGGGCGAACTCCGACAACGGGTCGCCGACTCGTAGAACGTCGCTCCACCATCTCTCCATTATGCCTGCAGGCTCCTCGTCGAGCAGAGCGTGCCTGGTAAAGATGACTGGTCGCCGTTTCGCTCTGAAGAAATCCGCCAGCTTCCTGATATTCTCGAGCACGCTTCTTCCCGCTGGAACGCATGCATGCGAGTCCTCATCGAGGAAGTACCTCTGCATGTCGATTACAAGCAATGCTGATTCGGTCGGTGATAGAGTGACGCGCTCTTCCCGGCTAGGGCTCCTGTAACGACGAACGGCCTCCAACCATTCGCACACTTTAGCTCCGGGGTCGCTGCCGGCCATAATCACAACCTCTCAATCGGCCGTTTCCTGGTTTGAGAGGCTGGAAACGCGAGAAACAATGCCTCGGCATCGGTTGTTCAATGCGTTCCGCTATATTTGCTTTTCCCGCTCCCCTGAGGGACACATATGGTCATGTGTTCTCTGATCATTCGATGAGGGCGACCAGGAACTCGTCCCAGGAAGTGTCCTCTCCGAAAGCTATCTCGCCATAGTCATACAGATGACCCATGGCACAGGTGTAGTAGATGCTCATCCCCATGGTGTCCATGCACGCGCCAGAGTCTCCGGTGACGTAGTCGTAGTAGACGACTGCGTCCTCCACCATAGCCGCCACGCGTCCGGCTACCAGTTCCATCTCAGGAATGTTGTCGGCGAGCGCCAATGCGAAGAGCCCAAGATCGACGAACGGATCGAGCTCACCGAGGTACTGTATCTGCGGCGTCTGCTGCTCGGTTGTCTGAATGGCCTGCTTCTGCACGGTGCTCTCGACATAGTCCATTAGCACGGACGCCATATCATTCACTCCCTCAGTTGCCAGCCTCTCAACTTCCGAGAGGTCGATCAGCGAGAGTGATGCATACGGATACCCACCGACGCCCTTTCCAGCACATTGCGAGTAGAACTCCATGAAAGAATCGACCATCGTTTCTCCCACAGCTCTAGGTGTGGGATCGTCCAGATCGTTGAGATCCTCCAGGAGCCATTCCCATTGGAAACCCTCTCTGGCGATAGTGGTCACGGCCGCAACCATGTACTCCGCCAGGTTGCGTATCTCGTACGCCACCTCGACGCTCGCCATCAGGCATGCGTCGAAGTTGACGATCTTCAGCGCTCCTTCGGGCAACACGTCATCGTCGTAGGCGGCTTCGATTGCATTCGATATTTCATCCAGGGTCAGCAGGTCGTGGCTTCCGTCTGGGAGTTCGGAGCTCCAGTCCTCGCATATGCCATACCAGCTGGCGCCATGGTTCCACAGCTCGAGCATATAGTTCTCCGCTGGGGCGTTTGCCACAGCCGTCTTGATGAAATACTCCAGTGTGGCACCATCGCCCATATTGAGTTCCCCGGGGCACCCTCCCGCGAACTCATCGCAGTCGCACACATGCGTTCCTGTTTCGACGTCGATATAGGTCTCGCCCTTCTCAATGCAATACCAATGCGTGCCCTCTGTGAAGGTCATCGTATCCGCCATCGTAACCACCCTTACCTTGTCGGTGGAGCCGATGGCGGTCATCTCGGCGAAGTCGTCCAAGACGTTCGGCTCAAGGTCGTTGTCGCCGTCAACGTAGATCATGATGGTCCAATCGGCAACACCGTCGTCTCGAAAAGGCAAGTCGGTTGCGCTGCAGGTAATAGCGGGAATCATCAGCGCGAACGCCAGCATCATTGCAAGTGCTCCGCGCGCTGCAACTCTTGAAGTCAGTGTAATCTCCGAATTCTGTGAGTCAGGCTTCGCTACATAATGGTTGTGTCAGTATGCCATGATGCCTATGCACAAATGCGTGCAACGAGCGTCAGTACCGTAATCGGCGCAATGATTATATCGTCTCATTCCGTGGGTGAAGGAGGTTCAATAGGAGGGACAATGAATGAGTGAAGAATCGAAGACGTGCGAGGCCGACCCCTTCTGCGGCATAAAGTCCGCAAAAGATCCCGCGAATGCTACGGATTTCGAGAAGAAGCATACGCCGACGATCAAGGCGCCGGATACGGTCAAGCCCGGAGAATTCTTTGATGTAACGATCGAGGTGGGCAAAGCTGTATCTCACCCGAACGAGCCCGGTCACTTCATTCAGTGGATCGAGCTGTACTCGGGCCCGACGTTCATCGCGAGGGTGGATCTAACCCCAGCTTTGGCCGACACTGCCGTCACGATACCGGTGCGTCTCGAGCACCTGCACCCTCTGAAGGCCATCGCAAGATGCAACCTTCATGGCGCTTGGCTCGGCGAGAAGAATATCAAGGCCTGAATAGGAGCAACTTTTAGACTGGGCAAAACCCTTTCCGTTTTCTGACGTTCTCTCACCGGAGGGAGGCGGGATTTCGAATGGGCAATGGGAGACTCCCTGTTGAGGTCGAGCTGGATGCTCATGCATGTCTTCAATGTGGATACTGCAATTTCGTCTGTCCAATACAGCTCCTCGACGGGCAGGGATGGGAATCATACCGTGTTCGCGGCAAGATGTACCATCTCAAGAGATACTCCCATCCAGGGTTCTTGGGAAGAATCATCGGCGACCGGCCGAAGCTGTCGGGAGAGTTCGTGGAGAGAGTGTACAACTGCACTGCGTGTGGATACTGCCAGATCGCATGCCATGCTGGCATCAGGTTCAACGACCGCTGGGAGCAGCTCAAAGAGTGGTTCGTGGAGAAGGGCTTGGGCCCGCTCGAAAGACACAAAGCCCTTCGATCGAGGGTCGTGGCAAAGCACAATCCTTATGACGAGCCTCACGAAAGACGCGGGGGTTGGATACCCACCGAAGCAAGTAGATCCGCCAACGCGGAAGTCCTCTTCTTCGCCGGATGCACCGCAAGTTACAGACAGCAGAGGATTGCACGGGACACCATACGGGTGTTGAATGCGGCAGGTGTCGAGTATGATGTTCTCGGCGAAGATGAATGGTGCTGCGGTTCTCCTCTTATACGAACGGGACAGACGGATGTTGTTACGAATGAAGAGGACGGCCTTGTCAAACACAACCTTCGGGAGTTCGAGAAGCGGGGCGCACGCGCTGTGGTAACCGCCTGTGCGGGGTGCTTCATGACCCTGAGTCACAACTACCAGATATATGCTGGCAAACACGACTTCGAGCTGTACCACATGACCCAGTTCATAGACAAGCTCATAACTGATGGGCGACTCGAGCTGCGGAGGCCTCTCATGCGCAGAGTAGCCTATCATGACCCCTGTCATATAGGCAGGCACTTCGGGATCTACGAAGAGCCGAGGCGAATTTTGAAGGCGTTCCCCGACTCCTCGTATATCGAGCTGCCTCGCAATAGGCAGAACGCTCAATGTTGCGGTGCAGGTGGCGGGTTCAAGATTCAGTTCAACGACCGCGCGGAGCGGCTGGCCTCGTTGAGAGTGGAGGAAGCAGTGGCGGCAGGAGCGGAGGTGCTGGTCTCGGCATGCCCGTTTTGCGTGACCAATCTATCTCAAGGAGCGAAGGACGCAGGGATTGACTTGGAGGTTGCGGAGCTGGTGTCGTTGGTGGCGGATTCGGTATCGTGAACTCCGTCCTCGAAGGTATCTTATCGCTTCATGGACATCTTCCGGCGAGTGTGATGCGTTCCCTCCCATTGTTCAAGTACACCTCGAGGGCGCGGTCGACCAGCTGGATGATCGCTCTCTGCACGATGTTCATAGTGGCCAGCTTCTCTGTTGTCTCGGGCTTGCAGACCTCGATGGATTCGCTCGTCGGCAATTTTGAGGAGGAGTTCTACATCGTGACCTATCCCGGAGCGAGCGCGCCATCGATGTTCCATCGGGATGCCGTCGACTCGGTCGATGACACTGCAGCCTTTGGCATCTTCATGAGCGTTTGGGTTGAGTCCTTAGAATGCGCAATTACCGCCTTCACAGTTGTAGACGAACATGCCATACTGAGGGAGAGCCTTGCTGTTGACGACAATGAGACCCTTGCGGGCACACAGCTCGCACTCAACGGCTTCACAACGCTTGATGATGTGGACGCCGTCGTCAGCGGCACGTTCTCTTCATCGATATTCTCTCCGAGTTGGTTGTTGTGCAGCCACGACCTGATGACGACGCTCGCAGGGATTGGGGGTTCAGAATTCAACTTCGCCATAATCCAGAAGCCGTCGCCAGAGCAAGTGGCAACGCTGAACGACGAAGGCTTCGTGGTGCAGCCCATGATGGCTATTCTCGGCTTCCTCCAGTCCGGAGTTGGCGAGGTGCGTTCGGCAGCAATGTGGGTGTTGGTACCATCGTCCTTCGTCGTTGCTGTTCTGATGTATAGCTTCCTCGGTTCAGAAGTGATCGACAAGAGAAGGGAAATCGGAGTTCTCAAGGCAATCGGGGCGGGGAAGAGGCGACTGGTGACCTACCTGATGGCCGATGCGTTCCTGATCACATCATGGGGCGCTGCGCTCGGCCTAGCCCTTGGAATAATCCTATCCTATGGCATAGCGACAACTGCGTCGCACTTGTTCACTTCCGTCTTCACGGTCGAAGTCGAGGAACGATTGCTGCTCCTGGCGTACGGTACGACCCTTCTCGCGGGAATTGCAGGGACTCTGGTTCCAGCAATCAGAAGTACACACTCACCCCCGGTTGAAGACCTCAAGGAGGCGGGAATGTGCTGAGCATAATCCGCAGGAGAGCGGTCGTTGTCGTCGCATTGGCGATCACGATATTCACCGCCACAACGTCGATCCTGTCGGAGCTACAGTCCGTCCCAGCCGCTTTCGCCGGCTCGGGCGATTACATAATCCATGCCAACGATTCTCCTACGATATTCTCAAGCCGAGTCGATGTCGGCCTTGTACCATTGCTGCTATCTCAGGAGAACATCTCTGACGCCTGGGCCGAGATAGTTACGTTCTCCGCTTCGGGAAGCCAATCATTCGTTGTCAGGGGAATGAACCTTGATTCGGTGAAATCCGCTGAGCGCTTCGCCATCGACCTGCGTTCGGAGCTGGGGGATCGATTCGATCCGAGCGACGGGATCGTGGGGTCAAGGCTGATGCACGCGCTCGATATCGTGCCGCCGTGCATAATCCCCGTCTCTGGCAGCTATACAACACGTGTTGAATTCGTGGAGGTGGTCGGGTCGTTCGAAACCGGAACCTACCTGGACGACGAGCTAGTAGTCTCGGAGCAGGTCGCGAGGTACCTGTCTGGAATGCCTCCGGGCATGGCGTCATTGATAGCCGTCGAGACCGACGACCCTGAATGGCTCGGAGAGGTGCTGTCATCCGATAGCGCGCATTTCGCCCTGTCTAACGTCGAAGTGTCCAAAACAGCAGTCGTCGCCATTGAGGAGGTGATGGTAACGATGGAGGCGCATAACTGGGGCTCTGTGGCGGACGACGCGACCATATGCATTTCTGTCAATGGCATTCTGACTGATGAACTCACCGTGGCAATAGACCCCACGAGTGTTATTGCCATCATGCGTCCAGTCATCTTGGAACAGTTGGGTACCCACTCGATAGAGGTCTGGGTATCAGGAAGCTTCTCTTCGAGAACGACGCTGAATGTGACAGTTGTGGACCCGTATCTTACTCTTGCAGCTCCTTCCACAGCGTTTCTGGGCTCGCAGTTCGAGATAAGCGTATTCGATTGCTATGGCGCTCCCGTGTCGGGCGCTGAGGTTTCGTTTGAGGTCGATGACGAACGGGGAAGTGTCATAACCGATGACGACGGGGTTGTCGCGATTCTGGTATCCCGTACGGGCTCGTGCTTTCTCAACGCTTCATATGTTGACTACGATGACGCATCAGCTGTCGTGCAGATTGTGGATCTCGGACTGTACCCAGACGAGTTCCTGCCTCGCGTTGTCTCTTTCGTATTATCAGACGACAGCGTGAGCGAATCCGATGAAGTGAAAGGCGTGATCGTTGTGGAGAACACCGGAGCGGTTGAAGGCCTGTTCTACTTGCCCGTCTTGATGGATTCATCCACAAAGATGCTTCTGAATATCTCTCTTGAGCCGGCGGAAAGACGCTCTGTCACAATAGCGATAAGCGACATCGCTGTCGGCACACACACGATTCAGGTGGGAGCATTCGCTCACGAGCTGACGGTGGAGCCTTGGTTTGCCGACGAGTCCGACTTGGTGCAGTTGATGCTTCGCTATGGCGGAACTGGAGCGTTGTCTTCTGGCGCCTCAGTTCCGATTTACCAGGCAGCGCAGATATCAGAAGGCAATGTTGCGGTAGCGCTGTTCTCGGTAGGAGCGATATCTGCGGTGCTGGCAACGTTGGCCATATCTGCGACATTCGCAAAGGAAGTCAGAGAGGGAAGACGGACGCTGGGTATTCTGCGTACGATCGGAGCCTCGAACGGCCGCATAAGAAGGATAGTCCTGCCTCAGGCCCTCTTCAGCGGGGCCATCGGCGCCGTCATAGGCATCATTGCAGGGATTACCGTCACCTACGCGTTGACGAGAGCCGGAGCGTTCATCGCCTTCGGACATGCGCTCGTCTTCGAGCCGGATGTGTATGTTTTAGCCCTAATAACAGGATGGACTGCAGTTATCAGCGTGGCGAGTTCCCTTGCGTCAGCCGAGGTTGCCGTTCGCGAGAGCCCGTTGTCCTCGATAAGGAACTTGGACGGCAGGAACTCCATCGAAGCGGACGAGTCGAGAGGGTCGCCGATTGACGAGTGAATCACTCATGCCTTCACTTCAATCCAGAGCTGGACGGGATTTTCGCTGTACAGGTATGGCTCTGATCCTTCCTCCTGGATGTACAACATGAACACCAATCGGAAGACACCGGGTGTGTCGAGGTGGAAGAGAACGGACACATTCCAGGTGTCTCCACGGTCGAGGGTGCGGTTGAACCATTGCTCCCCGAAAACCGTCGTGTTGTTCGCTCCGAAGGAGTTCAACGAGAACACTCTTGGACCATCCTCGCCATTATGCATCTCGATTAGAAGTGTGAGGTTGGTGCCCGCGTCGTACGTGGTATTGATCTTTGCGCTGCCCCACTCATCCGTCATCGCGTAGTATGTCCGAGAAGGGTATTCCGCGGTTATGATCAGGCCAATTGATATTGCCGAGACGACAAGCGCGGTTCCTAGCATGGCTGCAACTACCTTGTCAATCTTGAACGGCTCCTCCTTTGCCTTCAATTCCTCAGTAGCTTCCTCCGTCTTCTTTCGGTCTGCAGGCCACACGAGCACCTCCAGGGCGACAGCTCCGAGTGTGAACAAGATCATCGATGCTCGCGTGGTGTCCGAATTGAGTCCGATGGGAGTCAGCACGAGCAGAAGACCCAGGAGGATGACTACGAGGATGCTCAGGCCCATGCTTAGGACGAACTTAGCCTCAATGGAGGTGTTCTTCCAAAAGACGAGGCGTACCAATGCAAATCCAGGCATGAAGAAGAGGTACGGGATACCGACGATGACAGCGGCGGCCGTCCCTGGGTATGCCAGAAGCACCAGGGTGGCGAGGACGGAATATGCGCATATGACAATTCTCTGGCCAACATGGCTTTCCAGAAACGCGCCTATGCGGTCGAGGCGATCGGACATGTCAGACACCTATCGTCCCCCCTGGGTGCTGTAATGACTCCTGCATATATTTGTTTGTGTAGCTACCGCGCGACGCGTGTCATGCGTGTGCGCGTAAGGCTTCGTAACGCGTCAGCAGTATCCAGTTCGATTACGATCGATGCTGCATCTGAGCAACGTATTTAAATGGCGAACCCAATAGCGACATAATATCGTCATTCCTGCTGCATATAGAGATGGTCTGATGTCTCCGGAACAGGAAGAGGAAGATGCCGCGTGTCCCGTCTGCGGAAAGACGGTGGGCCTGGACGTGATGTCCTGTCCTTACTGCGGCGCGGAGTTCGAGGAGGAAGAGACCGCCGCCGTCGAGATCGTTGACGAGAGCGAAAGCGCCGAGTGTCCTGTGTGCGGAATGATGGTTAGCCTATCTGTTTCTTCGTGTCCTAACTGTGGCGCAGAATTCGAAGAGGAACAGGTCGAAGAGATCATAGAAGTGGAGGAGAGGGAGGTACCTGAGAAGGTCAAGACGAAGCGGGTGGAGCCTAGAGAGGTCGCATTTGGGATTCCGACCAGCATAGTGGACTTCCGTGTGATAGGAATCGCCCTCATACTCGTTGGAATCCTCGGCGCCCAGGTGGCTGCTATGATCGATTGGTACTGGAAGTGGGTTCCGCCCATCGAAGACAATCTCGCAATGTTCGTAATGCTTCCGGTGGTCGTACTCATCATTGGCCTTTTGATATTCATGCTCGCGAAGAAGGCTCTCGCTGCAGGAGGGAAGGTCCCGGGAAGTGCACCTGGACTCTCCCTGTCGGTATTCCTCTTCGGCATCATCGCGCTGATCGTGATGCTGATGTGGAACCCAATAAACTCCGCGCTCGAAAGCAGCAAGGCTGGTGTCGCAGGTGGGTTCCTTCTGATATTCGTAGTGGGAGTCCTTCTCGTGTTCATGGGCATGCGTTCCACTTCTGAGAAGCGATCACCTGCCTGAAGCGCTTGGTCATCGATGCTGGCTTCAGACATAGGTTCAGCTAGCCGTCTTCCTGTCGTTTTTCGTGTCCGAAGCCGACCGTGCCCTCATCAACTCCGTCAACTGGCAGGCCGCACTGGGGGCAGAGGTCTCTTGAAGAGAATGCTGTAAGACGGCACTCAACAGCCTTGAAACACCGCGCTATCGATTCAACGCTCCTGTCCTATACGAGCCTGTGACATGCGCTCTGGTTGGTGTGGTGGGGCTTTTAAGAGGGCGTTCTGAATCAGCCAGGGTCGCGCACTAGCGACTCGCAAGAACGCCGTAACCGATGCCGTCCTACGGGATGCCCTCAGGGGTGTTTTGCGAAGCCAGTAACGGAATAATTATATACTCATAACCCGATTAATTGCGTCAGCGCAGAAGGGATGGACCAGCAGAGGCTGGAAGCGCGTTATAGCGACGAAATCGTCTCTTCAGCGTGATTGCAAACAAGGAACGAGGAGAGTGAGGCGCGCATGGAAAGGAAGATCATCATGATCATGCTGACGTTGGTAGTCGTGGCAATCGTAGTCGTAGGAGTCGTCATGATCGCCGCTGTGGGCATCAAGAGAGGAGGTGGCTTCACACAACTGTTCGACCAGCTGGAGGACTCTGGAGAGCTGGAGAATCAGTACATGATACTCGAACTACCGTCCAACTGGGATGCGGGTGATGTCAAGAGCGTCAGCGACACTATCGTTGACATGTACTTCGACGAACACACAGTTGAGCAGACGACAGTCTATGTCACGACCTTGTACTTCGTGTACACCGGCAACAAATGGAATAATCCCGACCACGGAACCATGTTCAGGATTCCAATCGAGGATGACTGGGGTGTGCTCGGCTGGAAGTCCATCGTTCACGGGCTGTTCTGGGTACAGGTGTCGTCTGCCACGAACCTCTCGGCTGAGTACGACATCGGCGATGTTATTGAGCTCGAGACCACCTTGGTCAACGCGGGCGGTACGTTGGCTTTTAGCGAATGGTCCGTGTCCAACACGCTGTGAGTGATTCACAGGATCGAAACCATTTCCCGCGCCCCTTCCTCCGAGCCAACGAAGAGGTGGGCCGTCGGATGGGAGCCATTCTATTACTAAATTGTTTCGATTCCGGGCGGTACATGGCTGCGGACCGAGCGGGAAAAGGATTTAGCCTGGAGGAATTCATAAACAGGCATGGGCCGAACTGGGCGTCGCCCTGCAGCAAACCATCGTCAATGACGGTCTTCATTCAGAGACACTACTGCTCGAGAGGGCAGCACCCCCCACTGAGAGAGATTCGCCTTGCGAAGAGAAGAAGGTAATGCAAATCAAGACCCCCCTCAAAAGGCCAAATCGAGAGGGCTCACTAACGGCGTGAGCGATCCCAAATACTCAACTGCCGGCAGAGTCAACGGCAGATCTCTCGGTCGTACAAACAGCATCACAAATGGCCTCGCTAGCGGCCTGACTAACGGCCTGACCAACGGTCTGACCAACGGCCTCACGAATGGCCTGACGAATGGTGGCGGTGCCACGGAAGGCCTGCGCGTTACCTATTCTCGAAGGAGAGTTGAAGGCGCGTTAACAGCTCTTCGCGGGCGGTTGATGATCGTCGCGGCTCTATGCGCTTTCATCTTGGCCGTTCCCTACCTTCTGATCTACACCTTCCCTCCTGACGAGGTTGCTATTGACGGTTACTTCCTTGACTGGCTCGATGCAAGCGTGTTCGTCGATACACCAGATGCAGAGAATCCTGACGTCTCCATCGCTGAGTATGCGACGAAGGCGGATTCCTCATCGTCCTACTTCTATCTGAAAACCGACGGTCAGCTGTTCCGAGGCGTTGATGGAGGAGCGGACGGATTCTACATCTTCGTGGATGTTGACGGGTCGTCGTCATCCGGCTATTCCGTGAGAGGCCTTGGCGCCGATTCGCTGATCATCCTTGTTGGCTGGGACTACCGTGTGGTCAAGCAGGAGCTGTATTTCTTCGACCATCGTATCGATTCGAACGACTTCGCGGGCTTTGAGCTGTCCGGCAACGTCGACATTGCGTTCCGAGAAGACAGAATGGAGCTCGAAGCCAAGGGGATGCTCACTCATTCCTCCCTCGTTGCGATATGTGCTCGCCATACTGATTCCCAGGACGATTGGTCCGAGGTGAATTTCGGCACTGATGGGCCCTCGGTGCGCGTGCTCGAAGACCATAACGCTCTGCCAGTGCTCACCGGCAGCACGGACGAGCAGATGCTGACCCTCGAACTGGTTTCGAAGGGTCCTGGGCTGAAGGTTCTGGGGTTGAGTTTCGATGTTCTTGGCAACCTGACGGCAGCTCAAATCAAGGCCACCAAAGGTATGGAAGTTCTCGGAGCGGGTGACGCTGCCTCGGTGGCTTTCGACGCTCCTTTGACGTTGCAGAACGGAGACGACGTGTCGATCGACGTTCTAGTCACATTCCCACCGGAGGCCGCTGCGGGTACCTACGGGCTGAAACTGAACAAGAGCCTAGGGCTGATAACTGATGCATCGGCGACGATCACCATCGAGTCGTTGCAGACAGGATCTCTGATAACGCATGTGCTCTCAGCGCCCGAAGCGATTACGATAGATGGCGCGTTTGCTGACTGGGACACACGGCCAATGAGGACCGATCCGATTGGAGATGTCATGCTCACCATGGATGCTGAATCCGCTGCGGAGAACGTTGACATAAGTGCCGCGAAGACGTCCTCGCTCGAGGACCATGCGTTCTTCTACCTCGCAGTGGACGGCACGATGATGGCAGGCGCAAGAGTGCCAGGCGATATGGCACGCTGGGCGGAGATTCAGCAGGATTCGGACATCGTCAGCAACATCACAGCGGCCAAGTACGGCGCTGACTTCGCCTATGTGTTCGTTGATACAGATTTCAATCAGAGCACTGGCTTTATCATTGGCGGTTCGGAGACGATGATCGTCGTGTCCGGCAAGGCTGGTGTGATTCTCTCATCGAAGGCATACTCGTATGATGGAGGAAGCTGGATAGACGCCCGCAACGTGGACGCAGCGATCGATGCCTATCAGATGGAGATAGGTTGCTCCTTCGAAGATCTGGGGATTACGATAGACGAGGCCTACGCTTTGACATTCGTCGCACAGGACTGGCGCGGATGTGAGGATTACCTTCAGGGGTATCTTCCCGCGGCTATTCCTTCCGGGTTTCGCGAATTCGGCGGGGTGATTCTGAACGAGATCTTCGCAACCCAGCCGAATCTGTTCAATGATTGGGTCGAAATATACAACACTGGAATCGAGACCATCGACTTAAGCGGTTGGACTATCGTCGTAGACGATGTCGTGCTTTACACCTATCCAGAGGGAACAACCATCGATCCGGGGGAGTTGCTGCTTGTGGAAGGCCTTAACACGGAAAAGGGCTACTTATTCGAACTGTTCGACGATTCGGCCGTGCTCGTGGACGACGTGACTATTCCTTTGTGGAACATCAAGAGCTTCGGACGCGTCGGCACGCCTGATGATGAGTACTCCACATGGGAATGGATGGACCCAACACCCGGAGATATCAACATTGGTCAGTTGGCTATCCCCGAGTTTGGAGACGTCATAGTACCGGTATCGATAGTGACAATTATGTTCTTCGCCATTATGCGAAGGAGAAGAACTGCAAACGACAGAACAGAGACCGAATAGAATCGCGAGGGGTATATACATGACAGTCGCAAATAGGGAGACGAGTGAGGAGATCTCCGAGCCCGAGGGCATTTCGCTTGCCAGACTCCTTCGACCTTTGAGTGAACGCAGAGAATCTGTGCAACCATTCGTGCCCTGGATCGGCGGCCCGAGGATGTATCTCCTGCTGCTGTACGCCGCCGTCGTGAGTGGCGCCGGTATGGCGTTCTTCGCAAGCTGGGAGATAAGGCACGGTGACTGGGAGATCTACAACATCTATCTTCTCGTAGTATCCGGTGCATTCCTCGTTTTCGGCATCCATCTGCTATTCGATTTGACCTCGCTCATTGCCGGCAAGGAAGGGCGCTTGAAGCTTCCTTTGCCAGAGGCTCTCATGGGCCAGGTCGGCCTCGCCATCACCGTGGTGAGCGTGATCGCTCTGGCGATGATCTCTCCGTCAGATGGCGCTTGGGCCGTGCTGCTGAGCGTTCTGGCGGTCATCGGCTTCGTGATGCTCGTCATGTCGTCAAGGGTTGTCGAGAAGGGGGATATGACGTTCGTGTCGCTGTTTGGAGCGGGCCTAATCATCGCCATGCTTGCGCCGATTCACGAGGCGTACGATATCGCCCGAACCGTCGATGGCGAGTACCTGTTCTCCGGTCTGAACATGGGTCTAATGATCGCCGGAATCGTCATCGCAGTTGTTGCGCTTCAGCTTATGAGAGCTAGAGACGGCCTCTTCGCTGCTTGGCTCATCGGCTCCTTGGCAATATTCCTCGTGGCATTCCACGAGCAAGTCGGATTGCTACCAAGCGGAGCCATAGGCGAGTATGACAAAGGCCTCGCAGCGGTCGGAATAGTGTTCTCATTCGTACCCCTGATCATGTACTTGTTGAGGGAAGCGCAATATCAGGCGATATGGTATCACCTGCGGATGGTCAATTCACGGATAAGGAAAGGCGACTTCGGCACAGCCATTGACGAGGCGGAGAGGGCGCTGCAGCTGTCGTTCGACGCGGGCATAGCGAGACGATTCGCTCTCCCGTGGGGTTTGAAGGGCGACAGCCTCTACGGCCTCAAGGAATACTCGAAGGCGAAGATGCACTACGACATGGCCATTGACATAGATCCCGGAGACGACATGTCCTGGTGCCAGGTGGGAAACATCCAGGCGTTCGAGGCGAAGCGGGCAATCGCGCTCAACTCCTATGAGCGCGCACTCAAAATCAACCCGAAGAATCCATATGCATGGAACAACAAGGGCGTCATATATGTCTCTCTGGCATGGCCCGAGGAGGCCATAGTCTGCTTCAACAAGGCAATGCTCCTGATGCCGGACAACTTCGACGCTCACATCAACCTGGCGAAGCTGACTTCAAGGCTGGGCAGGCATGACGAAGCCGTCATACACTATCAGCACGCGCAGGAACTGAGACCCCAGAGCGAGGTAGCCGCTGCGGGTCTCAGGAGGGAGTTCATCAAAGGCCAGAGGATCGACCAGATTCGCGGGTGGGAACAGCTCGGCCTCGATACCAGGTATCTCTGGAGGCTTTTCAAGGAGGATCCTGCCGACTTCGAGAAGCGGACGAAGGAATTCCTGTCAAGCATCGTGGAGCAGAGGACGCAGCTCACCATAGGCACCGGAAGCGAGAAATTCGACGTCAACGACGCGATCAAGGCCATTCTCCGAGCGACCGAGGATGCGGGCGCTACCATGGAGCAGATAGAGCGCAAGTCCGGACTCTCGCGCGACCAGCTTGTGCTGCCGATGGCGCTGTTGATGAAGACGGAGCGGCTCCACTTCGCTCGTTTCGGCGAGAAGGACATCTACGTTTCCAAGGGCAAGGCCCCGGACGAACCAGCACCTCCTCCAGTGAAGCAAAAGGAGACTCCAGCTGAGCCCGTGGAGGAGGCTCGCGACTCTGCGGGCGACGAGGCTTCCGAAACTGAAGAAGAGGACGAACCAAAGCCCGAAAGAGCCAGAGGGCGATACTCTCGAAGAGGCCGTAGCGTCGACGATGATCTCGAGCCCACCGCTTCGGTTCTCGTGTTCGGCAGGAAGAAGCCCGATGAGCCGAAGAAGAAGAAGCCGAAGGGAAGGAAGAGGGCCAAGTAATCTCCCTTGCCTGAGCGAGTTGACTAGCGTATCTCGACCTTCTTCTTCTTGAGGAGCATCTCGAGCGCTTCCTCAGCAGCCCGGTCCTTGCGCTTCTCGTCGTCCAATGCTTTGCGCGTGGCCTCATTGACCGCCCTGATGGAGGCCTGTTCCTCCTGCCAGACCTCGCGTCGTTCCCTTCTTATCTCGATGATCTTGTCCCGCATCTCCGCAGCTTTCTTGTGGACCGCATCTGCCTCTTCTCTAAGCTTCATGTACTCGGCGTGGTTCTTGTCGGCCGCGCCCTTGAGAATAGCCACTTCCTTCATGAGCGCTGTGACTCTGTCGTGCCTGTCCTGGCCTTCTTTCGACAGGCGCACGACCTCTTCATGCTCCTTGTCCGCCCTCCGGAAGAGTTCGTCGATGCTCTGATCGATGTTGTGTATCTCCTTATCGATCTTCTCCTGCTCAGATAGTATCTTCTTGACTCTCTCAAGCTCATTAATCTTTGACCTGAGATCGTCCAGTAGTTTCTTCTCTTGCGGCAGAGCCATTGGCACAGTCTGTTGCTTTAGATTGATATCCTCAATCTGCTTCGAGAGACCCTTTATCTCGTCGTTTAGGTCGCCGAGCGGCCGCCCCTTGAGCCTGCGCTTGAACTCGATGAGTTCTTTGGCCTGTCGCTGCAGATCATTCCTCGCTTCTTTGTGGACGCGCATCTCAGCGACCAAGGCATCTCTTCGATCGCGCTCCTCTCTCACCTGTTCTTGAACGCCTCTCTTCTGGTCATTGAGGCTGTCACGTTCTGATCTGAAAGTCGCCGCATGTGAATTGATCTCGTCGCGTTTGTTCAGGAGTGCCCTGAACTTCTCCTCGGCGCTGCGAAGGTCGCTTATCTTCTTGGCCATTGGACCAGCCGACTCCTCGTTGCGGGCACGGTGATTGGGGATGCAGGCTATAAGCGTTGCTGGTTAACCGCCGGTTTCGTCCATATCTGTTGCCATACCCAGCCCCGGAAGGCCCGATACGCGCAGCCGCCCATTCTTGAATTCGAGTCCCGAGGAGGGGTCGTCTATCATAGAGAAGTGAGAGTCGAGGTCGACGAATCTGACGTTGTCTCTTCCAAGGGCAAAATGAAGCCCTGCAGCGATTGATTGCTGGATTTCTCCCATGCACCCTACCATGGTGATGATGCCCGCATCCCTAGCGATATCGTCTATGGCCAGAGCCGGAAAGACCCCTCCGCTCTTCATTAACTTGATGTTTATTATGTCCGCGGCGCCTTCGGCTGCCACTCTCTTCGCATCGGCAACAGTTCTGAGGCATTCGTCCGCCATGATCGGCACGGGGCTGCGCTCACGCACCTTCTTAAGTCCCGTGTAATCGTCCTCCGCGACGGGCTGTTCGACGAGCACAACGTCGAGGGCGTGCATCTCCTCGCAAAAGACCAAGGCCTCCTCAACCGTGAACCCCTGGTTGGCATCGACCCGCATCTCAACGCTCGGGCCGATGGCATCTCGGACAGCACTCATGCGCCGAACATCTCCTTCCAAGTCCAGCCCAACCTTCAGCTTGAGCGCTCTGAATCCTTCTCTGCAATGTCTGGTCGCCCGTCGAACTGTCTCCTCCTCGTCCTCGATGCCGATGGTCATGTCGGTCAGGGCCGAGCCATCGCCGCTCCCTCCGAGGTATCCGAACAGCGGCTTGCCTTCCCGTTTTCCCAGCAGATCGTAGACCGCCATATCAATGGCGGCTTTGGCCGACGTATTGCCCGATGCGATACTCTCCAATGCATCGTGCAGGGTCGATAGGTTCGTCTCGTCCATGCCTGCGATTTTGCCTCTTGCCTGCTCAAGGAACGCTTCGATGGATCCTCTTGTCTCATGAGTAACATCGCTTGGGGAGGCGTTCCCAACGCCGAATTCGCCTTCAGCCTCTACCCTCACCATGATGTTGTCCTCTACATCAGATGCGCTCGTGGCAATGCGGAAAACGTTCTTGCGTTTGATGAGGTAGCTTCTGGAAGTGAGGTGATCTATCATCGTCAACGCACTCCGCCATTCATTAGTAGCTTCACCGCGTTTATGTCCTTTCGTATGCCGAGACTGTCCGCGACGGGTGAGCATTTGGTCCTCAGAAGATATGCGATAGGCGAAATGTCAGTCTCCGAGATCGCTTCGTAGTTCGCCATTCCTTTGGCCACAACCAGGTCGGCTTCGCGTAGCCGATCGCCGAACTCGCCGTTCAGCGCGTTGATGTCAATGCCCACCGCAAAACCCGGTGCTTCGATTATGTCATCCACGATCGCATCCATTCCGAGGCCATCCAAGTCCGCGGTCGTGACATCGGTCAATATAGGCCTCTCCTTGACCACCAATGTCATTCTGACTCCGAGCGCCGATATCTCCTTCAGCGCCAATCGGTCAAAGACGATCTCTCCGCAGTTGTCGGCGAGATACACGACATCATCAGATTTCTCCAGCAACGTCATCATCTCCTCGGTGTCGTCCTGTTCCAGTCCCTGAGATAGTAGATTCCTGAACTCTTTCCTGAGAGGTTCAGGGCTGTCGAATTCCGTTCCGATGCCGAAGTCAAGCACGTTTCCGACAACGGCACACAGGAGAGCGGCTTGAAACCGGTTTGCAGACGATTCCACAAACTGCTGCGCTTCGGGGAACAGTTCGAGCATTGTCTCGTTGCTGCGCCGCTTGAGTTCTTTATACGGATCGGTCGTCCCGAGAATGCTGTAGATCTCCTCATGAACTCTAGTAGCGATCGTCGCGGAGCAAACGCCCGGCCCGAACAAGTCGCCGAGCATCTGTGAGGCGGCCTTAATTGTGTCGGTCGATTTTGAGCTGTCTATCTCCTCCGTCTCGAACAAGACCCTGCCTATGAGGCAGGGAACGCATTCTGGGCTCATCTTCATGACATGCCTGGAATCTAGCTCATCGGATTTAACAGGTCGCGAACTACAGCGCCCCCATATTGATATCCTGCGAACTCGTTCACCGCTTCGCCGGCTGCTATGTTACGAGCCGAGGAACGGTGCGGTGAATGGCTGTTGTTGTCCGCAGGATGAAAGTAGAGGACATCGAGGACGTCAAAAGAATAGACGCGATAGCCTGGGAGGAATTGGTTACGAGAATGTACCCCGAAATTCCCAAGATTGCTCCCAGAACCGAAGCGAGCGTGCTGTCATACCTCCACGCCAACCCGGACGGCGCGGTGGTCGCCGTCGACGACCATGCAGGCATAATAGGGTCGAGCTTCTCGCACATCTGGGGCAGAACCGGCTGGGTCGGGCCGCTGACTGTTCTGCCGTCGTATCAGGGTATCGGCGTGGGCAGGGAGCTTCTGAAGTACTCTCTCAGATATCTCGAAGATCGCGGCTGTTCGGACATCGGTCTTGAGACGATGCCGGAGCAGGCTGCCAACATGGGCATGTATCTCAAGGTCGGACTTCGACCCGAAGGGCTTGTGATAGTGATGGGCAAAAGCCTCGAGAGTCACAGTCCGTCACCGCCTTCAGGGGCGGTATCGTTCGATCGCCTGTCAAGGCGCGAAGCGGTTCGACGGCACCTGCTGGCTAGCGTAAAGGCGATATCCGACTCTCTCAATCCTGGTCTAGACTATTCCGCCGAGGTGGAACTCACGCACAAATCGTCCTTCGGCGATACAATTTTCGCCAAGGCCAAGGGGGAGTACTGCGGGTTCTGCACGGTGCATACGGTCATGAGGCGCGAGGAGATGCGCGGATCTGCCGTAAGATGCCTGGGCGTCATGCCCGGACGCGGAGATGTTGTGCTCGAGCCTTTGCTGGCATCGGCGGAGGACCTCGCGGCCGAGGCAGAAGTCCCTGAGATCCTCGTGCCCGTACCAGGCAACAGACAACGTGCGATAGACGCCGCGCTGTCAAGGGGATACAAGGTGGTGCAGACTCTGGAGAGAATGATGTGGATGGGCAGCTCGGGACTCATCTCAGGGACGGGAGACAACCTGTGCTCTTGGAGCGGTTGATGCCTCTCACTTCATTATGCCCAGCTCTTTGAGCTTCTCTGGCAGATATGTATCCGTGGCGAAGTCCAGGCCGTATTTGGCGAGAGCTTGCTGCTCGGCCTTCTTGCCGATATCGAGCATCAAATCTATCTCGTGCTTCCAGAACTGGTCGCTGAAACGAGGGTCTGTCTTCTCCGCATTGAGCGCCTGGATGTCCCTATCGTTCAACTTGTCCGTGGGAAGGTCGTAGTTCAGGATATCCGACGCCGTAATACCGATATACTCCGCTGTTGGCGTTGCGAGATACTCGGATAGATGTGCAGTCTTGATTGCGCCGTATGCCAGCGAAGCATGTATTCTGAAACTCCAAGGATCGCCATCTACGAAAACGCAGATGGGCAGCTTCATCTCCTCGTTCAGGCGCTTGATGAAACGACGAGTGCTTCTTGCAGGCTGCCCCTTCAGATGCACAAGCACTGCGTTGTATTCTTCGTCGAATCGATTCTCCACCAGTCTGTCGAACATACCACCGGTCTCGATCGCCACAGCGAAGTCCGCGTCACAATCGATGAAGCCTATCTTCTCCGCCTCCACGTTGTAAGGTATGCCATATCCCGAGTCGCCAACATCGTCGCGACAGTTGATCTTCTTGCGCTTGCCTTTCCTGTCGGTCTCCTGTATCGTTATGTCGCCAATGACCCTCGCGCCGTCCTCTTCGGGCCTGAGTTTGAAGTCCTCACGCATGCAGGTGGTGATGATCTCGAGGTCCTCCGCCAGCATGTTAGATTCGTCCTGGGCGGAGAACTTCGCCTTCTCCCATCCCTCAGATATGTAGTACATCTCCCTGAGGGTGGAACTCTTGTTGGTTCTGATCATTTCCTCCATGAACTCGAGCATGTACATGGTCCTGAGAAGCATCTGCGCCCCCGTCAGCTTCTTTGCGGAACGGACGCCGGTGGCGCGACCGTACTTCCACACGCCGGAGCGCCGGTCAAATCTGATATTGCTTTTTGTTCGCAACGGTATGGACATCTTCGGTATCTGGCGATCGTCTATCTGCCTGTAGATATCTCCCGCCAATTCAGTGAGCCTGTCGACCGCCTTCAGGTGACGCTCTTCATTCTTCATCGCCTATCACCTCCGCACCCTCATCATAATCGATTTCACCATTATCAGAGGCCTCTCCAGCCGCTCCTCCGTTCTCGGTGATTGTAATGTGCTCGAGATCCCAGTCTCCCGGAAGCACATCCGCGCCAATGATGGACGCGGGGTCTATGCCGCTGACAAAAACCTCGTTATCGTCATACTCGTCCTTATCCACGCCTTTCAGGTCGAATGCCAGCTCGAAGATGTCCGTGGGTGCGATCTTCTTGATGTTCCATGTGACCTTTGAACCATCTCGCACCTCGGCAGGTTCGAGGGACAAGCTCTTCTCGTCGACCTTGTCGTAGGGCAATATCATGTGAATGTGCATCTTCTGCGTCTTCGGAGTGTAGTTGTACAGCTTCACGGATACATGATGTCTCTTCTTGTCGTGCACAACTTCATCCTCCACCCAGACGACATTCATAATCTTGGTGATGGTTCCTGCGATATCAGGCACAGGCTTCCCCACGATCTTAGCACTCTTCTGCGCTATCATCGGGATTATCTCCTGTACGATCTCGAATTTCACCCTCGTCTTGCTTTTCTTCTCCGCCTTGTTGAGATGGGTCTTCAGCTTTCGGGCGCACGCCTTGAGCGCGAGCTCTATCTCCTCGCGTATCTCTGGCACGTTTGCGATGGCCTCCTTGGATTCAGATGTGAACGGTATCTTCGTCGACGCGACATGAACAAGGATGATCGCCGGGCCGTATGGTATGCCCTTGCCTCCTCTCTGCTCTAGCCCGTATCTGCGCCAATCGACGTTTTCAATGCCTTGAGTTGTCGCGCACGCTCCCTGCTGATACATCAGCGGAACACGGTTTGCGAATCTGAATATCTGAACGGGATCCTCCCTGCTCAGCTGCCCGCCGTACACGATGCCGACCTCGACCACAAAGGGATTCCCTCCGAAGACCTTCGGCTCCCTTGTAATGGGAGGCGCGTAGAACGATGCACGCGCTTCTCCTAGCACGTTCTTGAGACTCTTCCTTATGAGTCCCTCACCTATCGGCGAGAGGCAGTCCGTTTCGGGGGACATGATCTTGACTTCCTTAACGGCATCGATTATGCCTCCAGCTTGATCGAGGTTGAGCCTGGATGGTCTTTGATCGTAGGATATCTCCGCCTTATCCAAGATTTCCCGAGCGACCCTAAGTGAGATGCGCGAGAATTCGGTGTTCAGGAAGCTGGTCATCTTCTTCGCTTCCGTGTATTTCGCCATATTGAGCAGCTCTCCAAGCTCCACCCCTTCCGGGTGAGGTTTGACCTCTCGGGTGGGGGGCGGCATTTCCTCCGTTGAGCGCTCGAACACCATCGCCTTGCCGTCCGGAGGAGTGAAGGTTATTCTAGCATGCGGGTTGACGATTGCCACGCCTTTCAGGTACTCAAAGGTGGATTGCTTGCCCTGAACATACTTGCCTTTGAGATTCACCTCGAATCGAGTTCCATGCTCTTTCTCCCAGATGACAAAATCGTCGCGGACCGCCTGCGCCCTGTTCTTCTTCGTATCCATCACAAGCTCGCATTCGTATGCGACATCCTCGTCTGAGATCTTCGATTTGATTTTGGCTGGCTTGCCTGTTGTTATCTGACCGTACATGACCACGGCGGAGACTCCTATGCCTTGTTGCCCTCTTCTCTGCGCTCTGGTATGAAACCTCGAGCCGTAGAGCAGCCGACCGAATACGTTCGGCACCTGCTTCTTCACGATGCCTGGACCGTTGTCCTCAACCGTCACTCTGTACTCGTTGTTGCTTTCTTTATCGATTCGAACGAGCACGTCTGGTAAGATGCCGGCGTCCTCACAGGCATCGAGGCTGTTGTCGACGGATTCCTTGACGGCGGTTATGAGCGCCCTCGTGAGTGAATCGAAGCCGAGTATGTGCTTGTTCTTTTCGAAGAATTCGGAAACCGAGATTTCCTTCTGCTTCTTCGCCAGTTCGTGAGCAATCGATGCCAAATGATTCTGCCTCCACAAGGAAGTCAAAAGCGGTCAGGCGGTTCCGCGTGCATCCCAGCGGGCGGAAAATGGATTTCCAGAATAAAAAGGTGTTGCGGGCGGAAGAGGGGGCGGCAACTACTGGGCTGTCCACATAGGATCTGGCAGCCCCTATGTCTTCGGTGTTGATATCGATAGCCACACGTTGAGCGAACCAGTTTCTTGAATTCCTCTGTAGCGAGCCGGATTTAGACTTCGAACACTGGCCGAACACGATTTCGCAGCTTTGACAACGAACCAATCCGCTCCCTCCTTTTCATTCTGCAAGCATAGTTGCGCTCGAAAACGGTTGACTGACCGCTCTAAAATGCAATCCGTCTCGAAACCGAGACGAACCCGTATCGCACCGGTGTGGTATGTCCCATGGGAAGGCGGATGCCGGGACGGGTCACTCCAATGCCCTGAGATTCCTGACCCCAAGCATCAATGCTATGGCTCCTGCGATGGACGTAAGGGTCAGAATGAAGAGCCAGCCATTGACCTCTCCGAAAAGGCCGAGGAACAGAGTCACGAAGAAGCAGCCCATCATGAAGAAGGTCAGTATCATAACGTTGGCCATCATGTCAGCGGGTTTCTCCGAGAACACAGGCCACATCAGGAACAGCCCGAGAGAGAACACGACGAGCGCCGCTGAGAGCGCAATCATATAGGGAACCATCATGTACGCGGCTGCGGTGCTCGCACCGGACATCATCAGAAGCGGAATCGCGGTCGCGACTACAGTCAATGGCACCATCACCAACATGCTCTGGACCAAACGCGCCCGCACGAGCCTCAACTCTCCCTTCGGCGCCTTCCTGTAGATGAAGAGGTTCTCCTTCCCGCGGATCGTTACTTCGCCGACGATGAAGCCTGCAAGGAACGGTAGCAGGAAGAACATCATGATTATCCCGCCCTCCGCGTCCTCCGCATCGCCGAAGAAGAACGTCACCAGAGCCACGAGCCCGATTACGTACACGATCTTGGACACGTTCTCGAGACGCCTTCCGTAATCCTTGAAGACGGACACGACCAGTGTGCCGAAAGCGCCTCCGCCGGAGATCGCCCTGATGGCCCTGTAGAACACCCCCTCCTGTCTAGCTAGGTTCGACGACAGGCTCTGGGATTCGAGATTGTAGGCCCTATCGGCGAACTTCGTACCGGCCCAGAGCACGCCGACGAAGAAGATCGCCATCGCGCCCACCCTGAGCGTGTTCTCCAATGATATCCCCGAGGCGTCTCCGGGGCTCACCGCGAAGTCGACCACAACGTTGGCGCCCCATGAGCTGGGAAGGAGGTCGAGAACGAATGGCAACGGCCCTGATGATTCCACATCGAGCAACGCCGTATAGACAGTGCCGCTCATCAACGCGTACATGAGTCCGACCATGGGAAGCGCGACGGCCATCGATAAGGCCTTGCCGATGTCCTTCCCGCGGGTAGAGCTGCCGATCTTGCTTCTTATCATGGCCGCGATGACCACGCCGATCCACAACGCCGAGAAGAAAGTCAACATAAAAATCAGGGTGATCAGCGTTCCCTGGATGACGCCTAGACCGAGAGGGAGCATCAGGGCGACGAACACGGATGCCACGGCGATTACGCCGACCGAGTAGAACGGCATATCCCCGAGGAACTTGCCCAGGATTACGTCCTTCGGACGCAGCGGGGCAGACAGCAGTATCTCGTAGTACTCCTCCTGACCGGAGTTCAGCGAGAACGATATCGGGAAGAACAGGAACAGGATGAATGTCGTGAACAGGACGATCTGTATCAGGGCAATCGCCGCAGTCGACACGAAGAAGACCTCTACCTCGTCCAAGAAGAAGTTGGTGATCCACGGCACGAACGCGAAGATTGCGCCGACGATCGGCACGCCGATCAGCAATGGCACGATGTATCTGAACCGCCCGAACCCGCTCGTTCGTAGCATGTACGAGTTCCTGGCGAGTACAAGCCACTTACGCCTTGGCACCTCTCAACTCCCTCCACGAAAGGAGCTCCTTCTTCTGCACTCCACCTGTGATATCGATGTACGCCTTCTCAAGCGTGTTCTTTCCTGTCCTCGCCAGCAGTTCGTCGATGGTTCCGACGGCCACCAACTTCCCTCGGTTGATGATGCCGATGCGGTCACAGAGTTCCTCGATGATGGGCAGTATGTGGCTACACACGACTATCGTCTTGCCAGCGTTCTCCGCCAAGTCCTTCATCAGGTCCTTCACCATCAGGGCGGCGTTCGGATCAAGGGTTGAGGTCGGTTCGTCAAAGAACAGCAGAGGCGGATCGTGAATGAGGGCCGCTGCGATCAGCACCTTCTGCTTCATACCGCGGCTGTATCCTTCAAGGAGGTGGTTCCTGCGACTGTGCAAACCGAAAAGTCTGATAAGCTTATCCGTCCTCGTGTCGAGAACATCGTCGGGCACGTCGTAGAGCGCGCCCATGAACTGCAGAAACTCATGTGCGCTCAGCTTTTCGTATAAGCCCGGAGATTCGGCAAGCAACCCCGTCATGCTCTTAATCTCGAGGCTCCCCTTGATAAGATCATGTCCGCCAACGGTCGCGCTTCCTCCGGTTGGCTTGATGATGCAGTTCAGGAGTCTGACAGTCGTGGTTTTGCCCGCGCCATTCGGTCCGAGCAGCCCGAAGGTCTCTCCCTCGTACACTTCGAGGTTCAACTTATCCAATGCGATTACCTTGCCGCTGCGGCCGTAGGTCTTGGACAGCTCTTTTGTGCTTATCATGGCTTTGGACATTTAACGCTCTCCGCGGGCCAGCGACTGTTGCCGGCAGAGGAAGCGCATACTCTATTCCGTTAATAATCTTCGGGCGATACATGCCTGCAATAGCCGCGATTCAAACTTGAACGACTAGCCAAATCTCAATTTCGCGAGGGAAAACTGGAATTGGCGCGTCGACAGCTCTTGCTGCAGTTCAACCACTTCATGGAATGTCTAGGCACGACATACGGTGTCTTTTGACCCGTGAGGCAATCCAGTCTCTTCAGCTTCTTCACATACACTTGGAAGCACCTTTATGCTCGCTATTGGGGAGAGAACGATCCACACAATAGATGCCAGCATGCCCACTCCAGCTATCAGAATGGTCAAGCGTAGTCCTACGACTTCGCCAAGAAAGCCTCCGATTATGCCTCCGATTGGATAGACCCCCCAGACGATGAACCTCATGGTCGCGTTCATCTTGCCTTGAAGGCGGTCTGGTGTAATTGCCTGTCTGAGGCTAACTTGATTCACATTATAGAGTACGCCTGTGAGGCCGGTCGCAAACCAGATCGGCATAAGCACGAGCAAAGCATTCGACGGATACGCTAGAACTATGAGCATACTGGGCGCTCCTCCCAAGAATGCGGATAGGATTATGGTCCTTCCGAGTCCAAGGGCTGATACTATGCGTGCGGAAAGCAACGCTCCGACCACGGCTCCAAGCGCTCCAACTGCAAACACCGCTCCAATCCAGCCAGCAGACAGGTCAAGACTGCTCTCCATGAATAGTATGAGAATTGCGTATGATATACTCCAGAAGAGGTTTCCTGTTGCCGTGCATCCGGCTATTCCTCTAAGAGTTCTGCTCGAAAGGACAATATCAATGCCTTCCTTGATCTCTCCGAGCACCGATTTGCAGGATTCCACCCTTTCTACCAGCTCCTTCCTCTTGACTCGTAGGAGGAAGGCGGCCGAGCCAAGAAACGAAAGGAAGTTCCCTGTCATGGCCAATGGCGCTCCAATGGCGCTCACTGCCAGGCCGGCAAGGCTCGGACCTGCTATTTGGGAGGAAGCTCTGCTTGTCTCAAGCTTACTGTTCGCATCCAGGAGTTCGGATCGTTTGACCAGAACCGGCAAATACGCTTGGTAGGCGATGTCGAAGAAGGCAGTGAAGGTTCCCGCAACGAATGCGACAATGTACATTATTGGTAGGCTCAGGGCGTCGAAGAACCACGATATTGGGATGACTGCAAGTGCAGCCGCCCTTCCGAGATCACTTATTATCATTATCGTCCTTCTACGCTTTCTGTCCGCTAGCACACCCGCCAGGAGACCGAAAAGGAGAAAGGGCAACATCTCAAGTGAGAACAAGACGCCCATCTCGTATGCGCTGGCATCAAGAATGATGACTGCAGCTAACGGCATCGCTATAAGATAGAACTGGCTTCCGAAGACAGATACTGTCTCCGCAGCCCAGACATTGAGGAAATCTCGATGATTCCAGAGAGCGCTTCTGTTCGACATCGGGATACAATCCTTGTCTGGCCGGCCTTTCGGCCGTTCGGCTATGGCTTGCTCGTCTTTGCTCTTCCTGACAGAAGCCGTTCCCTTAGGGTTCGCTGAATATCGAGATACTTCGTGAATTCGCGGTCGTTCATCTTCATCATCATGGCGAACTCCGCGAGATCAAGCCCGACTGATGGGTCGATGTCGTCCATGTCGTAGATCCTCTCGACAATATCAGAATCTTCCCTTCGCAGCTTGAGGTCTTCACCAAGCTTCAGTATGCTGGATATCTCCTTTTCGCTTGTGTTGACTTCGAAGCCAAGGTTGTCGAGCCCTTTGAGAATCTCCCGAATCCACTCCTTCCCTCCGCATTCGTCCACGCAGGCTCCGTTGACGAAGTGGAAGTATCCTGCGGTTGCTCGGTAGTACGACTCAACGACGTGTTCGATCCGCTCTTCTCTTGATACCTCCACCATGCCTGCCTTGCATAGCTTCTTGATGTGGTGATATATGGTTTGAGGGGTGAGCGACAGCTCGCCTGCAATCTGGCTGACGGTCATCTCCTTCGCACGGAGAAGGTATATCATCTTCATTCTGGTCTCATCGGCCAGCAACTGAAACGCGCAAGCATCTTTGATGATCTTCCTGTCTTTCATTGTAACACCATTGATATGTTTGCGCTGTTCATTCCACAGCCGTGGCCCTCGTCCGTCGCTTCTTTGCGAAAACAGCCCATGACACGCCGTACAAATGCTCTTTGTCTTTCAGCGGGATGAATCCCGACCATTCGACGATCATGCCTCTATCCGACGCTCTCTTCTGTAGGAATCCAGGTGTTATCTCGCGAAGATAATCCAGCTTCTCCTTGAGCATCCCTCTTCCTTTCGGGGGAAATCCCATGTCGGCTATGCACCCGTCACACCACCCCTCGAGCCACAATGTCTTGTCCGCTGTCTCTATTTCGGCAATGATCTCACTTGGTTTTGGTATGTCAGGCACTAGCTCAGCGACAAGAGCCAATATGTCTTCATACGTCGGATGATTCGAGCCTTTCATCGCATCACCATTAATATGTGTATGTTAATGGTATAATGAATATTTTACTATTAATACATTTGTCTAAATTGCTCTGCGAGTTAGATTCAATTGAGTTCGCAGTAGCGTGATCATGCTTCAAAGAGAACTCTTGGATGCACGGTGTTCGCAGTCATCGATTATGCGGGTAACGTCCCTTTGGGCTGTGGGTTCGAGAGGAGGCACTTCGTGCTCTGAAAGGATATGTGTGACTCTTTGCCGAGCTTTGTCGAGCAGGGATTTTCTGTTCCCACTTACCCATGCATCGAATGACTGTCTTTCCATAAGTGTGGGCATGAAGTGTTCTGTCTTGATGTGTTCCAGCGTGTGCCTCTGCGCTAGGTAATTCCGCCCCACGCCAACCTTCTCGATGACATCGAGCGCCAGAGTCTCATCGTTCACTACCTCTCCTCTGCAGAGACGCGCTACGACTCCCACTATCTCATCCTCGATTGGTATTTCCTCCATCAGTAGGCAGGTTCCATCCTCGAGCTGTCCTATGCCACACAGCAGGTCGGCACCGGCCATGAGAGGCAAGGAGATACCCGTGAATGCCTCCACGCATACTTGGTCGCCAGGTCCATTGGCGGTGCTGGACACTCCGACGCATGAAGGCAACCCATAGAAGTGAGCTAATTCAGTACCCATTGCGGAGCATAACGCGTGTTCCGGGCTGCCGCCAGCACGGATCGTCGTCTTCATATCGAGAGGAGCTATTCCAAGACCATAGATAACAGATGCGCCAGGAACTGCAAGTTGCGTTATCACCAGAGCGCTGAGTACTTCCGCATTGCCAACGACGAGAGAGCCAGCAAGTGTTGCAGGTCCTGTCGCTCCTGGTTGAGGCATGCAGAAATACACAATTGGAACGCCGGCTTTCGCGAATTCAAGGCCAGCATCCATCACCCCGGCATCATGCTGCAACGGGGCGAATGTGCACTGCAGAGCCGATGTTATAGGTCTTGCCCTGTACTCCTTCTCGCCGCCTGAAGCAGCGTAGCCCATAGCGATGAGGTTTCTCGCATCCGGAACAGTCACGCCAGTCTCGTACATGATGTGTTTCTCCGTATTGTTCAGAGATGCTTCCAGGTCATGGAGGTGGCATGATGAGGGAGGTTTGTCTGTCGAATTGACCATCGGCCAGTGGACGTGGATGTTCTTCATTGCGTCACAGACCTTTGTAGATCTGCTTACGTCCTCCTTGGTTGAGGGTCTCCTCTCTCCTGTTTCGAAATCGATGGCAATCGCACCATTGCCACTCGGACACATGTAGCTGTGGCTCAAGTCAAGCCGGGCATCGTATCTGCGGTTTCGGGCTGCCAGGGTAATGATCCTGCCAGTCTTCAGGAGAGCTTCTGCTACCAGGTGTGAGGGTATCCTGACAATACGGGTCCGTTCCTCGACATCGCAGCCGTTGTCGGCAAGAAGCTTTCGGCACGTTGCGCTGTGTACCCCAACTCCGATCTGTTCAAGGACGTGCATCGATGCCCAGTGGATTCTCTCCAGAGAGCTCTTGTCCAGGATTCGCAGACCGATTCGTCGGTTGATTCCAAATGCCATCTGTTCATTCTCCTTTGGATTCTCTTGGGATTGGCTGTGCCGATCCCTTCACTCAGGTTGGTGAATGAATCCCTCTTGACAACCCGGCATCACCCCTGACAGCTTAAGCGCTTTCTCTCATACCTTCTGCTATCTCCGCTTCTTCCCCAACGCTCTTGATCATCCCTTCACTTCATCTGAAACGGATTTGCGGCTCACACAGTCAGTATGAGAAAGACTAAGTCCGACGTGGACACTATCCTCTGCAAGCCAGGGGCGGGAGAATCGTGAATCATGCGAAGAATGGATTGGTTTTGACCATCGTCTGTGCAATGGCCTTGTCGACGACATGTGTGCCTTCGCTGGTCTCGGGAGGCGAGGGAACCGAGAAGATCGCTTATGAGTATTATCTCACAGGTAACCCGGACGATGTTGTCACAGACACATCGCCCGGCCTGCTGCTTGCGGGGGGTAGCAACGACATCGCGGATGCGATGAGATGGATGATAGAGAGATCCGGTGGTGGCGATTTCGTCGTCATCAGATGCTCGGGCTCCGATGGATACAATCCCTGGATATACAATAGGCTGGGGGGCGTCGATTCGATAGAGTCCATAGTATTCCTGTCGCAGAGGGCGTGCCACGACGAATTCATTATAGAAACCATCCGCAACGCTGAGGCGCTGTTCATTGCCGGTGGCGATCAGTGGAACTACGTAAGCATGTGGAAGGGAACCCCAGTCGAGGATGCCATTCATTTCGTCGCGAACAAGCCTGCTCCCGTCGGAGGTACTAGCGCTGGCCTCGCCATACTGGGAGAGTTCGCGTTCTCAGCTAGATATGATACCATCGACTCAGAAGCAGCTCTCGCTGACCCATACAACAGTAGTGTAGCTCTGGAGCGAAACTTCCTTAATCTGGAGTACATGGAAGACAAGATAACCGACAGCCATTTCGTCGCGAGGGACCGCATGGGCAGGCTAGTGACCTTCCTTGCGCGCATAGTTGAGGACAGATGGTCCGATGTGGCGATGGGCATAGGCATCGATGAGAAGACCGCTATTGGCGTCGACGAGGACGGAGATGTAACCGTATTCAGCCTGCCCGGTTATACGACTGGCTCCGCGTACATGTTGCGCACGCCTGGGCCACCCGAGGTCTGCGACCGCGATACACCACTCACATACACCGGTGTCTCGGTGTATAGGATATCGACTGGTGCAACCTTCAACCTGGCAACATGGACGGGCAATGGCGGGACCTCGTACACGCTCTCGGCGATCGATGGCGTGTTGTATTCAGATCAGCCCGACGGGAGCATCTACTGAGAGCCGGGTCCATGCTTGGACTGCTGGACCTGCTATGATATCGCGATTACAGCGTGCGGAAATCGCGAACAAGCACGAGCTTTGCGACCTAGTTATACTCCTCGAGCAGGTTCCACCAGCCCGTGTCGATTGCGAACGCCACTTCGGAGTACGCCTCGGAGTAGGTCTTCCAATCGCCACCGTAGCCCCACCATAGGCTCAGCCCGTGGCTCGGATCCTCAGGGTCAGCGTCCCAGTTTGCGATTACCGCTCCGTCCAGAGCTGAGACCATTTCGAGTGTGGCCGCTCTCAGTCCGCTGTCCGTTATCAACGGGTCGGCGAGGAGCGTTTCCCCGAGATCAGCCATGTCTACATGACAGTGAGCTGACCAGACAGTGCAAGCTTCCTTCAGCGCGAGTTTGTAGTTCTCCTCGTACATCGGCAGGCAATCATGTACCGCCCCTACCCAAGCTTCTATGGTGTCCATCGAGTCGCCCAGCGATGACAGATCGACAGCAGATAACGCCACCGTCGACGCCCATGTCTGGTTCGCGTAGAGGTCCTCGTATCCCGACACCATGTCCGCGGCGAGTTCCTCCGGCGTCCTCGAGGTGTCGAGCGCGGTCTCCATGAGCATCAGGTCATAAGGATAGCCGGAGGTCGGCACCGACTCCTCTGAGGCTACCATGATGTCCACGAGGCCAGTTAGAGATACCTGGTATGCAACCTCAACCGAAGCCATGTTGCAGGCGTCGAATGCGAGAACGTCGATGTGCACGCCGGCGCCCTCGATCGCCTCCTGGAACTCAGGCATCGTAATTCGTGTTCCATCGGAAGTCTCGTCGTCACTGATGTATCTCCATGCATAGCCATGGTCCCACGCGACCACTGCCAACTTATCCGACGAGTAGTTGTTCCTAACCTCCTCGAGGAACCATTTGAATGTGTCGCCGCTGCCGAAGTCTTTCTCCGCAAGGTTGGCGATGGTCGTGCATTCGCTTCCCGATATCTCGACTATCTCAGTTCCATCAACGCTCAGCCGGTCTATGTACGCGACGATCGTAAGCATGTCGTTCGCAGGGAGCTTAATCAAGCTCGCCAAGCTCACATCGTCCCAAAATCTCTCCAGGTTGTTGTCTCCGTTGATGTACAGTGCAATGGTCCAAGATTCGGATGTAACCCACTTGCCTCCGTTATGCTTCGCCAGGCTGGCCCCAGGCATCGAGATGAGAGCCACGACGGCGACGCAAACGAAGGATATTGCAATACGCTTGTTCATTTGCGTTCCCCCCTTTGATGAGACCTGATCGACATCGTCAGTCGCGTCAGGCGCATGCAATATGATGAGAGTCTGTCATGCTATTAGAGGGTTCCGTTACCCGTGCCAGCTTCCGACGGTATTCGCAGCTCACGCTGCCAAATCAGCTCGCGCTCATCCATCGAAGGCACGCGGGCCCGTTCGCCCATGCTCGGCTCCTCGCCAAGATGTTCTATCGCCCGGTCCATACGGGCGAGGTCCATGCCGTGACTCCAGGCACTTTTCCATCCAGCGGCGACATTGTCGTCACGCGGACGTAGAAGTATCTTGCATCCTCCGATTCCAGGTTGATCGTCAAATCGACGGAACTACCGCTCGTGTCGACGCTCGCGACAACAGCGCCCCCGTCCGATATGATCTCCACTTTCGTTATCTCGTCCCCCGCGCCATCCGGGTCGTTGATCTGTATCGATGCAGTGTATTCGGTCACGCCGGTGTCCGTGAGGATCGAGCCCATGACCGCGTCGTTCAACGTGTAGCGAATCTCGAGATTCTTGTCGAGTGTTCCATATCCTCTGCGCTCGCGTATTGCGTCGTAGAGGTCGTCCGGCGTAAGGCTCTCCGCCAGCAGAACGGTCCTCATCGAGTGGTTCTGGATCCAGTCGGGATAGTGCGTGTCAGAGTTCGCCGCGGGCATGATGTGCCAGCCTGCGTCCAGCGCCTTGATGTAGCTGGGCTCGTAGTAATCCTCGTTGTGCACCTCGATGACTGTAACGCCTGCATCCCTGTCAGGGGTGATGAAGTCGTAGTCCATGAAATCCTCGCTGACATACAACGGATGGTTGAACTGTGCGACGCCTCCGGGCTGCTCAGCAAGCCAATCATAGAAGTTGGCGAGCCGGTCGTATCGGTATCCCAGTGTCTGGAACGGAGGAAGATCTGGCACATTGTATACATTGAGTTCTCCACAGTTCGCCAACAGCCAAGCTTCGTAACCCGCCATCGCCACAAACTTCTTCGATGTGTAGGACTCCGCCGCGGCCTTGAGCAATTCCCACTCCTCCTCATCGGCAACCCACGCTTCGTACGCGTTCCAGATCTGTGTGTGATCCGTGATAGCCATGAAGTCCGCCCCAGCCTTTATGGCCATCGCATATGCCTCCTCAGGAACTCCCGAGCCGTCGGAGTAGTTGGTGTGCGTATGCAGATCCCCGAAGTAGAGGTTGTAGCCGCCCGTTGGTTTACCTTTGTCGGCCTTGGGCTCTGAAAGGGCCTGTCCGGTTAGAAGCGGACATGCCATGACAATCACAAGCAGTAGACACAATGTTCGCAGTAGAGCTCCTCGTATCAACAGGTGAAGTCCCCCATTCTTATTGACTGACCCTGACGTAACTCATGCTATTTTAATGATGAATCTTCTGGTCGAAAGGGTGTAGATAAACATATGGGTCAGTACGTGGAAAACGGCTTTGCAGACGGCTGGATAGAAATGCTGATACATAACAATGCTATGGCATGTTCAACTGTGGATCTCCTCGCTTCGCTAAAGCGCGCTATTCGGACCCATTATGTCATCCTTCGTCAACTCAGCATTATCGAGAAGTTTCTGAGCAGAATTGGTCAATGGTGTGTCGGGGTGCATCTTTGGCATCCGAAACAGCCGCGATTTCAAAGGGTATTCACTAGAGTCAGTACTCATAAATAGCAGCGTCTCTATTTCCGTCGCAGCCGATTAGAGGGGGAGACTGCAAACATGTTGCTGACCAAGGGCTATCGAGCGTTCTCTCTAGCGATGACTGTGATCATGATTGGACCGTGCTTCTACTGCGGAGCTGCACTCGCGACGAATACGGAGCAAACCGAGGTCGTGTACAACCTCTACTTCGGCGACCTCCACTCGCACACGTCGTACTCGGACGGTACAGGTATGCCAGATGACGCCTATGCAATGGCGAAGGCTTCGGGGGCGGATTTCCTGGCAATAACCGACCACTACTTCCCACTGACGGATGTGGAGTGGCAGGCTATGCTGGAATCAGCGAATGCAAACACCGTGGATGGTGAGTTCGTTGCCATGGCAGCGTACGAGTACTACTTGCCAGGAATAAACGAATTGAACATATACGGCTCCGAGAACCTAGCGCCGCAATCCGGCCTCACGCCCGAAGCGTACTACCAGGGAGATCGCATGACGGGCGGCTCCTATATCCCTTGGATCTACGACTGGATCGCCCAGGAATCAGGCGCGATCGGTCAATGGAATCACCCGTCATCCTACGGGTGCCCGCTGATATGGGACTTCTTCCAGTTCGGGTTCCACACGGAGGACCGCGACACAGGTATGAGTATGGTCGAATGCTACAACTGGGGTTACCGCGATTCCAGCTACGTCAAGGCGCTGGACGAGGGATGGCACGTAATGCCGACTGCTACGGAAGACGATCATTACGGCGATTGGATATCTCCGCTTGGCATCCGTACAGTGCTACTTGCCCCCAGCTTGACTCGGGACAATCTGTATGAGGCGATGAGGGTGGGTAGAGGTTACGCAACCTTGGATGAGAATCTCGAGATACGATTCAACGTGAACGGCGCGGTCATGGGCTCGAACCTGTCAGACCCAGGTGCGGCTAGCTATACCGCTTCCCTGCAGGTCATAGACCCCGACGGCATCGGTGACGAGATAACGCTCATCGAGATAGTTGCCGATAACAATGAGACGGTCTGGAGTTGCGCTCCTTCGGGCGCGAGCTACGTCAATCCGAACGTCGAACTCAGCGGAGATGATGTGCCAAGGTACTTCTTCGTGCGTGTTACCACAGCTTCTCCGCTCAACGGAGATGAGCCCGGATTGACTGCGTGGACTGCCCCTGTTTGGACCGGCAACTGAAGCATTCGTGGAAGTGCACCTACACGGTGGTGATGCGGTGGTCACCGCGGGCTGCCTTTTAGCTTTCGCGCGCCACAGACAGATGCCCCTACCTAACTGGAGCCTTCCGCCTCGATCTCCCGAAGGAGCTCGTCGATTCTATCCAGTCCTCCAAGGAGGTAATCCTTCGGCGGACCGGTGCCGATGCGCAGATACCCGTCCGTCCCGAAGTGGTCCCCGGGGATCACGAGCACGGACTTCTCCTTCCTCAGGCGCTCAGCCAATGCCGTCGAGTTGATCTTCAGATTATACCTTATGTAGATGATTGCACCAGCAGCCGGCGGAACGTGCTCGAACATTGTCCCGTGTCTGTCCAGCCAGTCCTTGATGATCGGATAGTTACTCTGCAGAATCGACCTGGTGCGGTTCAGTATCTTCTCCCGTCTCTTGGGTTCAAGAGCCAATCTCGCGAGCCTGTCCGATAGCATCGCCGGGGTCAGCGTGAGATAGTCATGATGAAACTTGACCCCTTCGAGAGCTTCTCTGGAGCCGATGAGCCAGCCCGTTCTGAGCCCGGGAAGTCCGTAGGCTTTGCTCAGCCCATTCGTGATGAGCGTCTTGTCGTGATACCCCCATAGCGATTCCGTTCTTGGCGCCTCCCTTTCGGCCCCTAGATACACCTCATCGGACAGGAGCCATGCACCGCTGTCTTTTGCAGCATCGATCACTGCCTTGCGCTGTTCATCTGCCATGATTGCACCGGTCGGATTGTTCGGGTTGCAGACCTGGATAGCCTTTGTCTTGCTGGTCACAAGCGACTTGAGATCCTCAGGATCGAACTGCCAGCCGAGATCGTTCCTGAGTCGTAGTTCCTTGATCTTGACGTCCCAAGTCCTCGCAAGTCCCCAGGTCTGCATGTAGTTAGGGACCATTATCACAGCTTCGTCGCCTTTGTCGAACAGCCTCCACGCCGCAATGAAATTGGCTTCTGAGGAACCGTTCGTAACGAAGACATTCTCCGTTTCGGCATTCTTATACGTTGCCGCGATTCTCTCCCTGAGCAACGGAGTGCCGTCCGCGTGTGGATACCCAAGGGGCGATTCTAGTAATTCCTTGATCTCATCGTCTCCTTCGAGCAGTTCATTCAGGTGCAGCGGATGTACACCGCTCTCTGAGAACTCGTAATCGACGACTCTCTCGTACAGACACTGCATTCGCTCCATGACGAAAGGTTCAATTTTCAGGCTCTCACCCCTTGGCGGGGTGCATGCACAATCAGCGGATTAAGCTTTGTCACAATCACGAGCGAGAAGCCTCCGCTCCGATGCAGTTCTCTTTCATCTCGTCGATTTGAATATCAGACCTTGATGAAAGAGCCAATGTTCTTCTTGAGCGCTCTCTCATAGACGATTTGCGAAGTGACGACGTCCTGGACGGCGGTGCCCGTTAGGTCGGCGATAGTGATTTCGTCATCTCTCTCTCTTCCGGGCTTCTGCCCGAGCAGCACCTCGCCGAGTTCGGCGTGGACGTCCTTCTCAGCGATCGCCCCCTCTGCGATGGCATGATGGATCTCCCCCAGGCTCGCGCATTGCTTCGTGCTGTCTGTGACGATCTTATCGGCCTTCGAGAGTAGCGCGGCTTCGAGCTCCTGCTTTTCGGGCGAATCGGATCCCATCGCAGTTATGTGCGTTCCCTTGCCTATCCATGAAGCTCTCACCACAGGCGATGTCGCCATCGTCGCCGTCACCACGATGTCGCTACCAGCAACGGCTTCCTCGGCAGTGCCCGCCGCCATCACCCTAGATGTAAGGGCATTCTCCATGTCACGTACGTACTCCTCAGCCTTTTTCGGATCTCTTCCCCAGACTCGCAGCTCGCTGAACTCGCGTACTCTGGAAAGGGCCGCGATCTGCATCCTCGCCTGGGTACCGGTTCCTATGACCGCAACCTTCTCAACACCCTTCTTGGCCAGAGCTCTGGCAGCGACGGCTCCCGCTGCTGCTGTCCGCAGATCCGTGAGGTAGCATCTGTCCACCTCGAAGCAAAGGGGATATCCTGTCTCAGAGTCGAAAACCAATAGCATCCCATGGCTCGCTGGCAGACCGGATTTCGGGTTGTCATAGAATCCAGAAGCGATCTTCACCGTGTAGGTATCGCGGCCCCCGATGTAACCTGGCTTGATGTGCACATCACCTCTGTGGTCCGGCACCTGAAGCGCGACCGGGAAGGGTATGAATGCCTTTCCCGAGTTCAATGCCTTGAATCCTTCCTCGACAGCCTCGATGGCGTCCTCTATCGTTATCACCGACTCGATCTCTTCCTTGTTGAGCACAAGAACATCTTCAGGCTGATTCAAACGCACTCCTCCTTGTTGTTGGAAGCTTGCTTCGTTCGCCATAATGACGCCCTGCAAGAAAAAACTTCCACAAGAGTGTCATGGCAGCCTGGATAGGCATGTGCAGCAACCCTAGCTCTCTGGAGACGCAGGCCCAGCCCAACTCGGCATGGACGAATTGAATGATTCGCAGGTGGCGATTCGCACCGTCGGCAATCAATCGAACTTCTCGCCGCAAGAGGGGCATCTCTTGGCATCGGCTCGAACGTCGACGCCGCACTCAGAGCACACGAAAGTGTCCGGTTCCTTCTCGAGTCCCATGGCCCTCGACAGACTAGGCACGCGCGCATCCTCATCCGTCGTTTTGGCTTCCATCTCCTTGCGCTTCTTCTCCCACTCCTCAATCGCTTTCGCCCTTTGGCGTCGCGCGCGCCTCATCCACCACACCATCCCACAGAGGATCGCGTAGATGGCAAAGAACTGCAGGTAGGACTGGTAGAGGGTGATGTTGAAGAGGATCGGCACTGCGACTGCCCACGGATCGGAGAATATCGGTCCCACGGACGAGACGGCTTCTTCATCGTAGTAATCGGTAGCCCACACCCAAGTGCCGTTTATCAGCGCTCTGAACTCGAACTGGTTGATCGGATCGGACAGCGTGGTCGTGAGCTCATAGTAGTGCTCAGTGTAGTTCCCATTGTCAACCACGGTTCCTACGATGTTTACTGGGTTCATCGACTCGTTGCGGGGTTCCCTACCCCAGGAACCTATTAGGACACGCACATCTATATCGCTGATATTGACGAACGAGTCGTTTTTCTGTCTGAGAGTTATGTTGTAGGTGAAAGGTGTCGTGTCACTTCCTTCTTCAGGGTCGACGAAACCGTTAACGAGGATAGGATCATCGCCGGGGCTCAAAGCCTCCTTCATGTCCAACGATTGGATCCAGCTGACAAGAACCGCTGTCGAGACCACCATCAGGACCGTGCAGCCGATGAACCCGTAGAGGAGAAGTTTCTTAACCCTCCTGATGTCGAAAAACCAGAACAGCACAAACAGGAGAAGCGGCGTCAACAGTCCAATCCAACAGGAGCCCATCATGTACAGAAGCATGAGGTAGTGCAGGCCCGCTATGAGGCCGATGGCCACCGGGATCGTGTACGGCGTTTTCTTGAACTTCACGAACTGCTCGTTCAGCAGTTTCATGAGTCTGTCAATGGGAGCGCCTGGTGCCTCATCGCTTGCCATGTGTTGGTGCAAGATTCTGATATGATAAAAAGCTTGGCGGTGAACTCGTCCTTTCCCAAGGCAACAAGACTTAAATAGCCCCCTCTCGATGGAATTCCTTCCTCGGAGGAGGCTCCAGCGTTGAAGACCGCGGTCATTGCAGTGGGAGGCAACGCCATCCTTCGTCCTGGCGACTCTCTCACGCCCGAGAATCAGATGAAGCATGTGTCTGCCACTTGTAGCGGCCTCGCCGATCTGATTCAGAAGGGCTACGACATCGTCATAACTCATGGCAACGGCCCACAAGTGGGCAACATACTTCTCAGAACGGAGATCGCTAGCGGAGAGGTTCCTCCCAACGCGCTTGATGTGTGCGTCGCGGAGAGTCAGGGACAGATAGGCTACATGCTCCAGCAGGCTCTGTCCTCGGAGTTCGCTGAGAGGAACATGGGCAAGGTCGCGGTATCGATGATAACTCAGGTCGTGGTGTCGGAGGCTGACCCAGCGTTCTCGAATCCGTCTAAACCTGTAGGCCGGTTCTACTCAGAGGAGGAGGCGAGGGCGCTCGAACGCAAGAAAGGCTGGAGGATGGTCATCGACAAGAGGAAGAGGGGCTGGAGGAGAGTGGTGCCCTCGCCTGAGCCTATCGCGATTGTCGAGAGCACGCCAGTCCGGAGGCTGGTGTTCGGCGGCGAGGACCAGGCCGAGGTTGTTATCGCGTGCGGCGGAGGTGGCATACCTGTCATCTCAAAGGATGGGCGGTATATCGGCGTCGAGGCCGTTGTTGACAAGGATCTTGCAGCGGCGATGTTGGCGAATAACATCAGGGAGCGGCTCTTTGTGATCGCAACCGATGTCGAGCACGTCTGCGTGGACTTCGGCAAACCCACGCAGAAGCCGTTGAAGAGGGCTACGCTGTCAGAGATCAAGATGCTCTACGACCAGGGCCAGTTTCCTCCAGGCACCATGGGACCGAAGATACTTGCGGCGATGAGATTTCTCGAAGGGGGAGGCGAGGAGGTCGTCATCACGGCGACAGAGAAGCTGGTGGACGCCCTCGAGCGCGGCGCTGGAACACATATCTACAGGAACGATAATAGCCGATGAGCTTATGGCCACCATCGAGGAACAGATAAGGGACATCGAGGACGAGATAGCTCGCACTCCATACAACAAGAAGTCTCAGCACCACATCGGACGACTGAAGGCCAAGCTTGCGAGGCTGAAGGACAACCTTGAAGCGAGACGTTCCAAAGGTGGCAAAGGCCCTGGCTACTCTGTGAAGAAATCCGGCCATGCTACGGTGGCGATAGTCGGCTTTCCGAGCGTGGGCAAGTCCACGCTACTCAACAAGATCACGAACGCCGATAGCGAGGTGGGCGCATATCAGTTCACGACCCTCACGGTCGTGCCCGGCGAGATGGTACACAGAGGGGCAAAGATACAGCTTCTGGATCTTCCGGGGCTCATCAAGGACGCTTCAAAAGGCAAAGGACGGGGCAGGGAGGTTCTGTCCGTCGTCCGTTCCGCAGACCTCATATTGCTGATGTTGGACGTTTTCGAAACCAACATCAGAGTGCTTGTGGATGAGCTGTGGACGGCGAACATAAGGCTGAATCAGCACCCTCCTGACATCGTCGTGTCGCGAAAGAACCGCGGGGGGATAGGCGTCAACTACACTACGTTCAAGCCATCGCTTGACGAAGATCTCGTGCGCGATATGATGAACGAGTATGGCTACATAAACGCGGATGTGGTAATACGCCAGCGTATCAACGAGGACCAGCTCATAGATCACATATCCGGAAACAGGATATACGTGCCCGCAATCGTCGTGGTGAACAAGATCGATCTGGTGGGGAAGGAGTATCTCAGACAGCTGAAGAGCAAGAGACTGAGAGGATGGAAGGTAGTGCCTGTCTCCGCGGAGGATGAGACAGGGCTCGAGGAGCTGAAGGAAGTCCTGTTCGATTCGCTCGAACTGATACGGATATACATGAAACCGCAGGGCAAGGAAGCGGACATGGTTGAGCCATTGGTGATCAAAGCAGGCTCCGACATCGGCGCGGTCTGCGATTCGATTCATCGCGATTTCAGGAGGAATTTCAGGTACGCGCAAGTTTGGGGCAAGAGCGCCAGATTCCCAGGTCAGATGGTGGGACTGGAGCATGTCGTGAAGGACCAGGATGTGGTCACGATAATCGTTCGCAGATGACGCTGTCCAGTAAGTGCGCGATAGACAAATCACCGAGAAGACGCAACGTAAGGGGTTTGAGGTGTAGGTTGGTCCACGCTGGTGTTCGCCTACTCCTTCTTCCTCATTAGCTTCATGAAGCCGCCGCCCTCGTGTATCTCGAGGTTCTTGTGGGCGAGGATTGCCTCGAACTCGGGCCAGTCGATCACATCGACTCGCGGGCTTGTCCCTCTCGTGAACTCGATCTCCGTCGTCCCGCGGACCTTTCCGGGCTTGAGGTTCTTCTCCCGAGCGATTTCCTTTGCCCTTTCCACTGATATTGGAAACATCGGCATGCGCATCCCTCCTTGTGTCAGTCGGACTTGCTCCGACCGCACTCTAATGCTCGTCAGACATATAAATCCCTTTCGCTGGCATATATGGTCGTTATATGCTGGCCTGTTGTCCGACGAGTGTCTTACGCGACCCTTTACTATGCTCCTAGCTTGAACAACAAACCCGCCTCACGCGTCACGTAGTTGCGCAATCGAAGCGTCGGCTTCGCATCCAGAGGACGAGGCGAGTTCAAACCAGGGTATCGGCTTCCCAAAAGGATTAAGAAACGGTATTGGCTTATTGCGCAAGATGATTCAGCGCCCGAGGGGCACCAGGGATTTTGGGCCTGCCGAAATGGCTGGAAGGAGGGCGGTCGAGCAGGCGATGCGGAACACCTGCCACAGATTCGGGTTCGGCGAGGTTGTTACGCCGACCTTCGAGCAGGCAGAGCTGTTTACACTGAGATCCGGCGAGGAGATTGTGGACGAGATGTATGTCTTCAGGGACAAGGGTAATCGGGAGATCGCCCTAAGGCCTGAGATCACCGCCTCGGTCATCAGATTCTTCGTCAATGAGATGTCGACGATGCCAAAGCCGCTGAAGCTGTACTATGTAGGCAATTGCTTTAGATACGAGAATCCTCAGAGCGGTAGATACAGAGAGTTCTTTCAGCTCGGTGCCGAACTCATAGGGAACGACAATCCTGAGACGGACGCCGAAGTCATCTCTCTCGCGGTCGAATGTATGAGATCGACGGGCCTTCACAACTTCGACGTGCGCATCGGACACATAGGCATCTTGAAATCGCTCATTACGGAGGAGATTGAGGATGGCGCCATCGCTGGAAACGTCTTGCGCATGATTGACAAGGAGGACTTCGACGCCGTTGGCCAGACGTTGGAGGCAAATGGAATTTCCGGAAGCCTGCTCGAATCGATAACAGCCATCGCCGGCACGAAGGGAGGCGTGGATGTCTTGGAGAGCATCGAGGAGACTGAGGCTCACGAACACCTCAGGGAGCTTTTCGAGATACTCAAGCTCTACGGCATCGACGATTGTCAGCTCGATCTTGGTATTGTGCGCGGACTCGATTACTACTCTGGCATGGTGTTTGAGATAGACGCTCCCAAACTCGGGGCTGAGAAACAGGTTCTTGGAGGCGGCTCGTACACGCTCTCGGAGCTGTTCGGGGGTGAGCCGGTGTTCAGCACGGGATTCGCAATCGGCATAGACCGGGTTATGTTGGCGCTGGAGGCCGAGAAGGAGGCGCCTGAGTATGCTCCTATGGATGTCTTCGTGGTGCCGACGGAGGATGCAATGCGCAAGTACGCGTTCGCCATCGTCTCGAAGATACGTGCAAGAGGTCTGAGGGCGGACGTGGACCTGATGCGCAGGAACATGAGCAAGAGCCTGAAGTACGCCTCGTCCAAGGGTGCGAGACTCGCCGTCATAGTCGGCAAGGATGAGATGGCCAAGCGCTCAGTGACGCTGAGAGACATGAAGTCCGGGGAGCAGACGCTGGTCCCGGCCGACCTCGTTGCTGAGGAATTGGAGAAAGCTTTGGAGAATCAGTCCTCTGAGCAGTCCTGATGGCCTTGGCTCGTTCCTGGTTCTCCAAGGAAGGCTGTTTATCAATTGTTTCGGTTCCGTCGATAGGGTGAGCCGTCTGTGGCCGAATCCCTACGGATAGAAGCCCCTGATCTTGGTGGCCGTTGCAACCCTGTCAACTGCGACCAGGTAAGCTGCCTCTCGCATGTTGACCTTGTGCTTCTCCGCCATGTCCCAGACCTCGTGGAACGCCTTGGTGATCTTCTGGTCGAGGCGCGCGTTGACTTCGTCTTCCGTCCACGCGTAGTTGTACAGGTTCTGGACCCATTCGAAGTAGCTTACCGTCACGCCGCCGGCATTCGCCAATATATCGGGAAGCACGAGCACATTGTTCTTGTACAGTATCTCGTCCGCCTCCAGCGTGGTCGGGCCGTTGGCTCCCTCGCCGGAGATCTTCGCCTTCACTCTCCCTGCGTTCTCCTCGGTGAGGACGTTCTCAAGGGCACACGGCAGCAGCACATCGACTTCGAGTTCGAGAATCTCTTCGTTCGTGATGGGCTTGGTTCCAGGGAAGCCGATGACGCTCTTGGTCTTCCTCTTGTGTGCGATGACCTCATCGTACTTGAGCCCATCTTCGTTGAGAATCCCGCCCTTGGAGTCCGTGACCGCAATCACCTTTGAACCGAAGTCTCTCTCGATGATCATGTGGGCGAATGCTCCGACGTTGCCGTATCCCTGTATCGCCACTGTCGCACCTTTCAGGTCGAGCCCAATCTTCTTCGCAGCCTCTCTGACCGTGAAGATGAGACCCCTGGACGTCGCTTCGGGTCTGCCGAGCGATCCGCCGATCTCCAGGGGTTTACCGGTTATGACGCCGGGAACGGCGAAGCCCTTTGCCATGCTGATGGTATCCATTATCCATGCCATCTCACGTCCACTCGTGTTAACGTCCGGCGCTGGAATGTCCTTCTCGGGGCCGATGATAAGCGAGATCTCCGAGGCGTATCTCCTCGTCATCCTCTCTATCTCACCGACGCTCATCAGCTTGGGGTTGGCGATGATGCCTCCCTTCGCTCCCCCGTACGGAACATCGACGACCGCGGTTTTCCAAGTCATCCATGCCGCGAGAGCCCTAACCTCGTCTATATCCACCTGCTGGTGGTATCGTATTCCACCCTTGAACGGTCCGCGAGATTCATTGTGCTGGACTCTGTAGCCGGTGAACACCTTCACAGCCCCGTCGTCCATTCTCACGGGAAAGTTGACCGACAGCTCCCTCTTGGGGCTTTTCATCACTTCGATTATTCCTGGATCAAGTCCCAGCTTCTTGCCGACGATGTCGACCTGTTTCTTCATGTTCTCAAACGGATTTATCTTGTCACATGCCATCCTAACACCACTGGCCTCTCCTGCCGTGGCAAGCGTGCGCGACACTCCGGCAGGAGCATCTGAGAGCATGTTGGCAATCGATTTAAACGTTGCTCAAATACAAAGGACGCCTGATGGAATCTTCCGAAACCACGGGTCTTTTTTTGCCAAATCGTACGAAACGCCAGCATTCTCATCAGCTGATGCAAAGCCTCTCCCCGAAAGGATGTTCGAAAGAACGTCGACCGAGGCGTCACTCTCGACAGGGGGTTACGAAAAACGTCATCCCTACTCTACAGATCCAGATCGAAGCCTATCAGAATCGTTGCGAGCTTGGGATCGTCCGGGAGGTCTGCGCTCTTTCGCAGAAAGAAGTCTCCGTCGGTCGAAGGGCTGGAAGAGCATACGCGCGTCGTTTGTTCGATGCGCTCCACCTCCTCGAACGGTATCGGCGGCAGCACGAACCTCGTGTGTCCGGTCCTTCCGCCGTCGTAGAATATGACGAAATCCTTCCCAAGGTAGATGAGCTTCTGTCCAGGGCCTGGCTCAGGAATCTCCCCTCCAACCAGCTCCCGCCCGATGGTTCTGTCATTCTCATCCACCAGAACGACTGTTGGAGCTGGCGGGAGTCTGAACGTCGAATCCTTGACGATGCAGGCGACATGCGTTCGTGAAAGGCATTGGAGCACGCCGTCGTTGTGGACGGTCAGCGGACCCAGCGACACCGATCTGTCCTTCTCGATCTTCCCGACCTCTCGCCGAAGCTCCTCATTGAGATAGAATGCCTTCCTGACGCCCTTGAGTGACGACAAGGTGGATAGCACGAGTTGCAGCAGCCCCTCCCTTCCGTCATTTCCAATCTTCATCATCTGTCCACCGTCAACATTATTCTGTGAATTCCATGCCGAGGTCAACGTCCACCTTGACACCTTGCCTAACGCTCCCAGTGACAATGCAGAAATCCTCATACAGCTCCCTGCATCGCTCTGCCTTTTTGCCATTCTCATCGTTTAGAGTCGCCTTCATATCGACCTTTATTCCTTCAATTCTCCATCTACCCTTGTCGTTCTTGGCAAGTCTTGTTTCCACGTCCGCGGAGAGGCCGCCGAACTTCCCATCGGCCTTGCTCATGCAGAACATGAAGCTCGCGCAGGGACAGTGCCCGACTGCTGACGAGAGCAGCATGGCCGCGTTGGGACCTTCCGAGCTTCCCAATGGCGACGGCTCGTCCAGAATGATCGAGCCGTCCCACTCGTCGAAGCTGGCTTCGAACCTGTAGCCGTCTACCTGCCTGAGATGGGTATGAATCCTGTCGTGCATGGCCCCTCACCTATCGTGTTTCTGTAAGCGTCCGGCCTCCATATAAGGTTTCGACATCGCCTCCAGCCAGACTCCTTCCGACAAGCTATAAATACGCTACGTCCTTTCTCAACACGCCGACTCTCAGGATGCGTATCCTGGAGGTGCTGTCTCATGGATTGGGGTTTGGAGAACAGAATATCGAGGATAATCAAGCCGGATACTGGTCGTTCTGTCATGCTCGCCGTTGACCATGGATACTTCCTCGGGCCCACGACGAGGTTGGAGGACCCAAGGAAGACCATCTCTCCGCTTGCGTCGTATGCCGACTCGATCATGCTCACGAGGGGAGTGCTGCGCAGGTCCGTGGATCCGTCGCTCTTCAACTCAGTTGTGCTGCGCGTATCAGGCGGCACAAGCATAGTAGGCGGGGATTTGGCCAACGAGGGCATAATAACCTGCATCGATGACGCTTTGAGGTTGAACGCATCCGGGATCGCGCTGTCCATATTCGTTGGCAGCAAATACGAGCGGCAGACTCTGCTCAGTCTCGCGGAGCTCGTCGACAACGGGGAGAGATACGGTATGCCCGTCCTTGCAGTGACAGCCGTTGGTAAGGAGTTGGGCAAGAGGGACGCCCGCTTTCTTGCACTGAGCTGTAGGATTGCTGCCGAAATAGGCGCGCACATCGTGAAGACTTACTATTGCGATGACTTCGAGAAGGTTGTAGATGGCTGTCCTGCCCCGATAGTCGTCGCTGGGGGACCGAAGATGACTGAGAAGGAAGCTCTTGAGCTGACGCACAAAGCGATATCGAAGGGTGCCATCGGAGTCGACATGGGCAGGAACATCTGGCAGTCAGACCACCCAGTGCCAATGATAAAGGCCGTGCGGAAGATCGTACACGACGAAGCAACCGCAAAGGAAGCGTACGAACACTTCAAAAAGCTCACCAAGAAGAAGTGAGCGCAGGCAAGACCGCAAGGAGCCCTCTTATGCGCGTGGCGATGTATTACAACAACCGCGATGTGCGGCTCGAGGAAATGCCCAAGCCGAAGCCGGGAAAGGGCGAGATGCTCGTGAAGATTATCGCCAGCGGGATTTGCGGCAGCGACGTAATGGAGTGGTATCGTATCAAGCGGGCTCCTCTAGTTCTGGGACACGAGATCGCAGGCGACATCGCGGAGCTGGGCGAGGGAGTCGATCAGTTCAAGCTGGGCGATAGGGTGTTCGTGTCACACCATGTGCCATGCATGGAGTGCAGGTACTGCCTCAGCGGACACCATTCGGCCTGCGACCTTCTCAGAAGCACGAACTTCGATCCGGGCGGATTCTCCGAGTATGTCCGAGTGCCCGCCATCAATCTGAAGCACGGCGTGTTTGTCCTGCCAGAGGAGCTCAGCTACGACGATGGCGCGTTCATAGAACCGCTCGCCTGCGCAGTACGCGGCTTCAGACTCATGCGCTTCTCGCCTGGAATGACCGTGCTCGTAATGGGGAGCGGCATCGCGGGATTGCTGAACATCAAGCTTGCGCGCGCGATGGGCGCTGAGAGGGTCATCGCGACCGACATATCTGCGTACAGGTTGGAGGCAGCGAAGCGGTTTGGAGCTGATGTGGCGTTGGAGGCCTCGGAAGACATTCCTGCTGGAGTTCGCCAAGCGAACGATGGAAGGGGGGCAGACTATGTCATCGTCTCGACGGGCGCAGCGGGCGCACTCGAGCAGGCGTTTCGGTGTGTCGACAGGGGAGCGACGATTCTGATGTTCGCTCCGCCGCCTCCTGGAACGGAGACATGCATTCCCGTGGGCGATTTGTGGAAGGACGAGGTTACGCTGACATCGACGTACGCAGGCAGCCCAGAGGACATCGCCGACACGATCGAGCTGTTGCGAACGGGCAAGGTCGCAGTCCGGGACATGATTACGCACAGGTTCGGACTCGCGGATGCTGGTAAAGGATTCGAACTCGTGGCGAAGGCTCAGGAGTCGATCAAGGTTATGATTGAGCCACAAAGATGAGATCGCGTGCGCCGTAGTAGTGCAACGTATGGCCCCATCCGAACGATGCGCTCCCGAGGAGCCTCTGACTTCTCTCCTTTCAGAAGGCTGTGATCCTCATTGCGCTGCCCGATAGATGCCTACCTCTTGTACTCAGCCATGATGGAATCCACTGCCTTCTCCACATCGCCGTCCAAGGGTTCTGGCCTGTGTTCTGACAGTATCTTCTTCACCCTCTGCCCAGCCTGCTCCACTACTTTCTTCTGGTCGGAGGCGGCGCGATAGAGATCGTACAGTTCGGCCTTGTCTTGCGATGGAATGAACAGCTCGTTGCGCATGTTCTGCACAGTGTGCGGCGCCTTTAGGAAGGTGCCTCCAGGGCCTATCTCCTCGATCAGGCTCACCGCGAAGTGATCCTCGTCAAAGGCGACTTCTCTTCGAATGCTGCGCAGTGACTCCCATATATCGGAGTCGATTACGACCTGTTCGAGCGACGCGCCTTTGGCTTGGTCAAGGCCTCCTATGCCGCTGCCGAAATCCGTAAGCGTGAGGTTGGTCATGGCGCTGAAGGCTATCTCTGCCATGCTCGAGGAGACGCCGTGAGTCTCATCGTACAGGCCAACGCCGAAGCCTCCGACCATGGATGGCGCACCGTAATGCTTGGCCATCTGTCCCGCCGCCGCCGCAAGGATGACTTCCTCCATGGTGCCGTACTTGATCTCTCCGGTTTTCATATTCATGATTGTGGATTCAGAGCTGTACACCACGGGCGCTCCCGGCTTAGCCAACTGTGATATGACGAAGCTCGCGAGATTCTCCGCATTGATGATCGCGATGGTGGATGCGAGCGTTACGGGTGAAGTGAGCCCGCAGAGCGCCATCGACATCGAAACTACAGGTATGCCAGCTCTTGCGAACTCCATCGTTGCCTCGACGGAACCGCGTTCGAACTCAAGCGGACAGATGGGGCACTGGATGGCAGACAGGATGGGTCTCTTCGCGAGTTCATCCTCCCCTCCGACGACGGCGGATCCGACGCGGGCCATGTCCCTCGCCTCCTTCTCCGAAAGCGCCTCTCCTTGGAAGTGCTTGGTGGTGCCCTTCAGCGAGATAACGAAATCATTGAGCGCATGGCCCCCTTCCGGCCCATCGTTCGCGGTTACGATCGGCCAGACATAGTCAATTGAGTCTATCGCATCGCTGAGGACTGAGAAATCCATGAGGTCCTTTCCCATTGACATACGCTTCTCGCCCGTGCCGTAATCCTTCACGTATACCGCGGTGCCGTTCGTGGCCATGTACGGATACTCCTTTCTGGGAGTCTGCATATCCTGCGCAGGGTTCCTCGCACACAGCCTGATCTCTTTTGGCATCGATTTGACCGCATCGTTCACCATGTGCTCTTCGATGTACGCTGTCCTTATGTCGGGATCGACGGTCGCTCCTCCGTGCTCCAGCATTTCCAGTGCTTTATTGCTCCCGACCTTGACGCCCACTTCTTCCAGGACAAGTATGGTGTTTTCGTGTATCCGCTCGATATCATCTTCAGACAGAATGCTTATCTGGCAAACCGACATACTTCCGTACCGCCCGAGAAGAATAGGCAAACGATATATAAGTAAACCTATCAGGGCACTCTCGAGAGACGCGATGTAATTGCGCGTATTATATCACAACCCGTGGCTCGGGCAGAAGTGAGGACCGCACATGGTATTGGACGATTTGAAGGGATTTCCGAGAAACTTCAGAGTGCTCATAGCGAGCGCTCTCATCGAGAACATGGCGTTCGGCCTGATCATTCCGTTCCTGGCAATCTATGTTGTGGCGGACCTTGGACTGGACGAATGGATGGCTGGTGTTGTTCTCGCAGGCTATACCATCGCGGGTGTGCCATCGATGATAATCGGTGGAATGCTAGCGGACAAGATTGGCAGACGTCCTGTCCTGCTTGCAAGCCTGGGCCTGATGTCCATCACCATACTCATGTACTTCTTCGCATACAACTTCGCGACGCTGCTCGCATTGGTGCTGGCCGACTCGTTTGTGGGCTCGATGTATATGCCCGCGGCAAACGCAATGATCGCGGACGTGATTGAGACCAGGGATCGCCCAAGAGCCTACAGCGCGTTGAGAGTCTCATGGAATGTCGGCATACTCTTCGGGCCCGTCGCGGGCGCTATCATCGTCGCAGCATACCCGATAAAAGTCCTCTTCGTGTTCGGCTCGATGATATTGGCCGTGGCCTTCTTCATGAACCTGATATTCATCAGAGAGTCGAGGCCGGAGAAGCTGGAATCCGCGATAATCACGTTCAAATCAGTCATGTCCGTGTCTCAAGACCGCCCGTTCCTGCTGCTATGCTCGCTGAGCGCCATCTTCTGGTTCTTCTTCGCCCAGTGGATTTCTGTGCTCCCAGTCTATGCGCTGGCGGAGCTCGGCGTGGATGAAGTCGAATGGGCAATATCGTTCACCATGAGCGCCGCGATGATAGTATCTCTTCAGCTGTGGATTACTGGGAAGCTGGTCAGGCTCCGTCGTTCAGTGGTGCTCGCCTCGGGACAGCTGATTGCAGCGCTCGGTTTTGGTCTGATATTCTTCGCGACGGACCTCTATTCTCTGTTGATATGCATAGCCGTGATAACAATGGGCGAGATAGTCTACATGTCCATACTGTCAGCCGTGATCGCGGATATGTCGCCTGAGATAAAGAGAGGTTTGTACATGGGCTTCTCAGGTCTCGTGCAGCAGATGGGAAGCGGGTTGGGCTTCGTGTTCGGGATGACTCTGCTCGGTTCGATGACGGACACGTCTTTGATCTGGCTCATCTTCGCAGGGATCGGCATCGCACCGATCTTCAGCTATGCCATCTTCGCGAACATGGCCGGTCCCTCAATCGATAACCCTACCCCCGGAGTCAAGGATGCGATCGAGGGCATATCATAATCAGAGAAATGAGAAAACGCGGGAATGGGTTTGACGCAATCCGATCGCATGGTCTGTGCAGGATTGCAGGCAATCGACTCTCAGCATCGCTTCGCTCTAGAAGCGCCTTCTCATGCCGCCGCCGTAGCCGGAGTCCGAGTCCCTGTGCCTGCCGCCGCCTCCGCGGCCGCGCCTCGGGGGCTGCTCGTACTCCTTGTCGCTCATGTTGGGGTCCGTGACGACCTCGGGGACGTCACTCTCACCCTTGACGAGCGTTCCGTACTTGCCGACATTCAAACGCATGTGCCCCCTGACCAGGGAGACATAGCCATTCTTGATCGCCAGCGTATCCTCCTTGTCGATCGTACCGATCTGGTCGTCCCATAGGGACAGGATGATACTGCCCGTCTCATCAGCTATCGTGGCTTCTGCCACTTTTCTCGAACCCCCGAATCTCCCGGGGATCTCTTTTGGCTCACTTACCTCGAGGCACTTGGCCGAGACATCCACCCTCTTCGAGCTTGGGGTGAGGTCCTTGATCTTTGCCTCGACGCTCTGCTCTTCCGTGCCACTCGCTTCAGTCTTTTCGTCCATGCTTACTCTCCTTTGCTGTATGGCGTGATTGATACCTTGCACATACGCGAAATTCAAACTACCGCTCAAAGAACAGGTCTTCGCTCTCGTTAGTCAGCTTTCTCGTAGGCTCGGCACACAACCAGTGCCGGAGGTAATGTTGACAACATCGTATATAAACTGTTGCCTTGATTGCACCAGCCTGAGGCGCTGAGTGCCGCCAGAAGACCGGCACAACGGCCCGCTCCATGCCCGAATACGTGCAATCTGCGCTACCGTCCTCAGAAAGGGATATATACGGTCGCAGCGTACGGCGTTTCCGTCTTAGGAGCACACGCCAGTGAGACCCAAGAACTGCGCCTGTCCCGACAAACGCTCCTTGATGGAGCACGGTTCTCATCGTGGTTGCTCTCGGCTCGGAGAAGGCCGTCCGGGAGGTCCTTCTTCCTGAGGTGGAGACATATGGCATCGTCAGGTGTAGGCCGGGCTATTTATGGCAACGGCCCGCCCTCCACTCAGGCCGCGTTCGACGCGAAGGATGAGGCTGCCAAGGACGCATCCTCTCGGAAGCTTATTTCCAAGCGAATACCGGCTTTGCGCGTCGTCACCAGCCCGGGCGAACGCATGCTCTATTCGAGGGACCAGTCCGAGATTCCTCGATTCCTCAAGTCCTTCTCGTTTAGAAGCCACCCCGATATCGTCGTCCAACCATTGACTGTTGATGCGCTCTCAGCGGTCATGAGGTATGCCCGCTCCGAAGGATTGACAGTTGTGCCGCGAGGCACCGGATCGTCGCCCTTCGGTGGTTCCGTCCCCGTCATCGGCGGCATGGTCGTCGATATGTCTCGCATGGATCGCATCGGCGACATCGATATGGAGAGCAGAACCATAACAGTCGAGGCAGGAGCTCGATGGGCCGACATCGACCAAGCCCTCCTGCCCCACGGCCTCCGCGTGCCAACATGCCCTTCCAGCAAGTTCTCAACTGTCGGCGGATGGATCGCGACCGGGGGCATGGGCCTGAACAGCTACTCGAAGGGGCATCTGAGCAGGCACGTGAGATCGCTCGAGGTCATGTCGCCCGATGGAACGCTGCGTCGGTTTTCGCAGACGGACCCCGACTTCGAATCGATCTTTGGCAGCGAGGGACAGGTTGGTGTGATAACGAAGGCGACGATTGCCGCGGACGCGCTTGCCTCAGGCGGGAGGCCGCATCTCATGTTGTTCAGCACGTCTTCTGCTGCGTTTGAGTTCGCAGACGAACTGATGCGGAGCGATGTCGAACCAGCACACATCTTCTACGGAAGCGCCTCCAAGATAGGAATCATATCGCAGCTGCTAGACGGCAAGCACCTTCGCCGAGGTGATGGCATCGTCGTCAGCCTGGAAGACGCCGCCTCGGAGGAGCGATTCGAGAATTTCATGGCAGAAAGACGGCAGACGCAGGAGCCCGAGTACGTCGCTCGTTACATGTGGAACGAACGGTTCTTTCCGATGAAAATCAGGGGTTTGGGCCCGGGACTGCTTGGCACCGAGGTCGTCGTGCCACAGTCCCGTCTTCAACACATCGTGGATGTCGCGAAGAAGATATCGGCGTGTATGAGTTTGGAACCGCTATTCGAGATCCACTATCTTCCAGAAGGCGAGGCGCTCGTGCTGTGCTTCTTCCTGGTCGATCAAGGCAACACATTCTCCTACACACTAGATGCGGTGAAATCGATGGTGTTGGCGCGAGCGTTGGTGGATTCGGGAGGGAGACCCTACTCGATCGGCATCTGGAACAATCCTTTCACGGATTCGGCCGACGTGGGCGACATCACCCGCCTTCGCGAGCTGAAGGCGAAGCTCGACCCGCTTGATATGATGAACTCGGGGAAGTACTTCCATCTGTCCGGCCGATGGGCAGGCCTTGGTGCGCTGATGTTTCACCCGCGCCTGATGCGGCCGGCTCTTCGTCTCATAATCGCATTCTCACCTGTGTCCACTACACTTCTCGGAAGGATGTCTTCGCTTCTGAGGAAATGGTTCGACCCTAAGAGCAGGGACAGGTTGATCGCCGTTGCCGACGATTGTGCCATGTGCGGATCGTGCGTTGGTGTATGCCCAGCCTATGCATTGATCGGTGATGAGCGCGTGACCGCTAGGGGCAAGATGCTCACAGCAAAGGCGATGGCCGGCGGATTCTCCATCTCATCCGAACATGCTGGACGGACGTCCCTATGCATGAGATGCAAAGCATGCGAGCAGGTGTGTCAATCGCGGCTCGAGCTTATACCTGCCTATGACGAGCTCGAGAGAAGGCTGGAACGATTGCACGGAAGGAACGAGAAGGAGATAGAGCGCTTCGTCCGATTCGCCGAGGACTCTCAGGTGTACGATGACCTGGTCATGAAAGGCCTGGTTGTCGGCGCTCCCAGAAACCGCCCAGGAGGTGCCTCAGACGATGTATGAGCGCTACCACATCCCGCTTAAAACCGTCGAGCCGCGCGCGTCGAGGGTGGCTGGCTTCACAATAGAACGAGCGGACAACTGCATCAACTGTGGGCGATGCGAGCGGGCATGCATATACGGCGTTCACACTCGTTCCAGATCCGACACGCGAGAGATGGCGGATCCTGTGAGCCATCTGTGCAAGGACTGCTTCAGATGCATTGCAGAGTGCCCGCAGGGAGCGCTGACAATTTCCAGAGGAGCGGAGTTTCAGTCCCTCGGGCGTGGCATCTGGACGCCGCTCAGGATCTCCACCATATGGAGCGAGGCGGAGACCGGCAAGATTCCTGTTCTTGGCGCTGGATACAAAGGAATGTTCGCAGGTGATGGTTACGACGATATGTGGACCGATATGTCCGAGATCGTTCGACCGACCAGGGACGGCATCCACGGTCGTGAGTTCATATCCACGGGCGTCGACATCGGCAGGATGCCTCCGTTTCTGGAGTTCGAGCCTTCCGGTGCTATGCGCACATCGATCCCGCCCCTGATCGAAATCCCCATACCAATGGTCCTGGACCTCACGAGGATGAGGACGTGTTCCAAGACTATGGCAGAAGGATTCCTAGACGCGGCATCTCGTCTCAAGACGCTCGCATTCGTTCCGTTGGGCTCGGTATCGAATAAGACAATTCGTGACATGGCCGGGTGCGTCGTACCCGTGATTCCTTCCCATACCGACCTCTCCAATGTGAATCTGCCTGACGAGGCGAGGTTGATTGAACTGGCTGCGGGACTTTCCTGGAAGAAGGACTACGATGCTTTGGTGAAGAAATTCCCAGACAGGGTCCTGTCCGTTCGCATCGAGGCGGCAACGGGAGTGGAGGACAAGGTCTTCGAGATGTTGGAGCGAGGTGTTGCCGTCGCCAACGTTCAGTTCACCGACCAGGGAAGGGAATCTGGTCGAAATGACAGGCATGCGAAGGACTCCCTCCGCGCCATCCACGACAAGCTCGTGGAGGCTGGCCGGAGAGATGAGTTGACGGTGATGGCCGGCGGAGGAATGGCTGCGGCGGAGCATGTGCCGAAGAGCATCATATGCGGCGCTGACTTGGTGTCGTTGAGCAAAGCGCTTCTGATAGCACTGGAATGCAGGGATTGCACGAAGTGCGAATCGCCAAGTTGTCCGATCGACTTGCCCTCCGCGCCTGCATCATGGGTCGCGGATCGCGTGATGAACGTCGTCGGCGCGTGGCGAGATCAGCTGCTGGAAGTTCTTGGAGCGATGGGCCTCCGGGAGGTTCGGAGGCTGAGGGGCGAGTTAGGCAGGGCCATATTCCTCGACGATCTTGAGGCCGATTTCCTCCCACCGCAACATGGAGGTGACGATGCATGACATCTCGCGCGGGCAGCATCTCTGCCTCATTTCCTGGAATCGCCTTGGATCCTTCTAGACGACTTGATTTCATGAACAGGTTTTCCGTACGGAGGGCGGGTTCGTGCATCTCTTGCGGAATGTGCGAGAGCCTATGTCCTTATGATGTGCACCGCCGCATTGAGGGCCATTCGAAGATACTGCCCCCTGACGACAGGAAGTGCATAGGTCCATCCTGTGAGGCGAACCGCTACTACTGTGTCGCGAATTGCCCAACGCAATCGTTATCCGTGAGCGAGAGTGCCAACTATCTGAGCCTCGGAGACCCTCGCTGGACTCAGGAGATGATTCTTTCAACATGGATGCAGGCCGAGACAGGCGAACCACTGCCCCTTGACCACCCTGGAAATGCCGGCGCGTCGGGCGGTGGCTTCGACGAACTCGCATTTGTCCTACCCGACACCGTCCCGCGCTTCGAACCCGAGGAGATATCCACATCAATGGAGCTCAATAGACGAAGCAGAGGTGCTAGGATAACCGTGCCCGTGCCGTTCTATGGCGGTGGCATGTCGTTTGGATCCATCAGCGTGCATACGATGCTCGCGAGGGCCATCGCGGCAAAGAAGTGGGACACATTTGTGTCGACTGGCGAGGGAGGTTATCCGGAACAGCTGATCCCATACAAGGACCACATTGTTACCCAGATCGCAACAGGCTTGTTCGGCGTCAGAGAGGAGACTGTCCGACGCTCGCGCATCATCGAGTTCAAGTATGCTCAAGGGGCCAAACCAGGACTCGGAGGGCATCTGCTGGGAGACAAGAACACTCCGGACGTCGCTCGCATGAGGGAGGCCGTACCCTACACGAGCCTGTTCTCTCCTTTCCCCTTTCATAGCGTCTATTCGGTCGAAGACCACAAGAAGCACCTCGATTGGGCGTTGACCATCAACCCTGATGCGCTTCTCGCGGTTAAGGTCTCGACACCCAACGATGTCGAAATGGTGTCTGTAGGCAGCTACTACGCGGGAGCCCACATAGTCAATCTCGATGGTGGATACGGTGGAACCGGCGCCGCACCGGAAATTGCGAAGAAGAACATCGCGATGCCTATCGAATACGCCGTACCCAAGGTCCACCGATTTCTGACGGCTGAAGGCATCAGGGATGAGATTACGCTGGTCGCGAGCGGCGGAATAAGGACCGCAATGGACGTCGCAAAAGCCATCGCCCTCGGGGCGGATGGCGTGGTTATTGGGACCTCCGAGCTGATCGCTCTGGGATGCGTAAGATGTGGCAACTGCGAGAGCGGGAGAGGATGTCCGAGGGGCATTGCCACGACCGATCCCGAGCTGGAACGGCTCAGCACGTTCGAATGGGGTGCGCAGCGATTGGACAACCTCTTCACCGCCTGGAGGGGGCAGTGGCGCACACTCCTCGCGGCTCTGGAAATGGAGAACATCTCCGAGCTGAGAGGCAGGCTTGATCTGATGCGATACAGGGGGAGACGATTGAAGGAGGGGGAAGCATGAACGCAACGGCCGACGATGTGATAAGGTCGCGCCGTTGGATAGCCGAAACCCTCCCAGCGCTCCCGTCAGAACGCTCCCGAGCTGTCGAGGCTGAAGGCGGGTGCGGAGTCGTTGGCCTTGCATCATCCGTGCCCATCGCTGGGAGTCATATCCGTTCTCCGCTGGTGCAGATGCACAATAGGGGGAATGGCAAAGGAGGCGGCATGGCCGCCATCGGGCTCGTGCCCGAGCAGATGAGAGTCTCTCGCCAAGTGCTCGACGAGTGCTATCTGATACAGGTGGCATATCTCAGACCAGAAGTGAGGGATGAGCTGGAAGACAAACGACTCAGGCCTTACTTCGACATCGATACGGCCTATAGGATCGAGACGAGCACCGACCCCGAGTTGCTGGAAAGGCTGGAGGTTGCCCCACCGTTGGTCTGGCGTTACTTCTGCAGAGTGAAGGAAGAGGTCCTGGACAGATTCATCGAAGAGAATCACCTCGGAGCTATGGACCGCAGAAAGGCGGAGGACGAGTTCCTGTATCAGTGCAGCTTCAAGACGAACTACGACTACTACGCGAGCGGCGAGATGCGCGCATTCGTCATGTCTCATGGCAGGAATATGATGGTCCTGAAGATAGTCGGCTACGCGGAGGATGTGATCAAATACTACAAGCTTGAGGACATCAAAGCGCACATCTGGATAGGCCACCAGCGCTATCCTACAAAGGGTAGAGTGTGGCACCCGGGTGGTGCGCACCCGTTCGTCGGCGTCGACGAAGCTCTCGTGCACAACGGTGACTTCGCGAACTATCATACCGTTACGGAATATCTCGGACAGAGAAACATCGCGCCGCTATTCCTAACGGACACCGAGGTTTCCGTGCTATTGTTCGATCTGTTGAGTAGAACCTACGAGTATCCTCTCGAATACATCATCGAATCGCTCGCACCCACGACTGAGAGGGACTTCGAGCTTCTATCCGAGGACAAGAAGCGAACCTATCGAGCTATCCAAGCAGCACACATGCACGGTTCGCCAGACGGCCCGTGGTTCTTCATAATCGGCAAGAACGCATTCTACGAGAATCGCTTCCAGCTGATGGGAATAACGGACACGTCGATGCTAAGGCCACAGGTCTTCGCGCTCGTCGATGGCGAAGTCCAGATAGGGCTAGTGGCCTCCGAGAAGCAGGCGATAGATGCCGCTCTGAAGAGCATCTCAGCGGAGCACCCCTCGGTTCCGAGATATGCTGATAAGTACTGGAACGCGAGAGGAGGCAGCCACAACTACGGAGGAGCGTTTGTGTTCAGCCTCTATCAGGAGGAGAACTCTGAGAAACCATTGAGGTTGATATCGACCAACAAGTTCGGGAAACCCGTCTCGCCTCCCTATCGCGATTGGAGCCGAGAGGAGGATGCCGTCGCGCTCGCATCGTCCTCGACCGATTTGCAGGCACTCTCCCCTTCGTTGATGGAGATCATCGAAGGCAAAAGCGCTGAATCATCGCACAGGAAGTTCGTCTCCGCACTGAAGAGTTGCTCAGGCAGGGAGTTAAATGAACTATTCTCGCAGGTTCTCGTCCACGCGAAGAAGAGCGATACTCACAAGGACGAGATGGTCAAGCTACTCACGCTTATGCTGGATAGACGGTATCCCGCGGGCAGATTCAGGCCGAGCCGCATACTTCACAAGGTGAACGAGGCACTGGAATCGATTCTGCGTTCGTCTGTTGCGATAGAAAGGAACGAACGTTCCATGTTCCAGCTGATATCATTCTCCACCAGAAAGTCAATCCGTCCGCCGGAATCGCCTTATGACCGCTTGGTCGTCGACTGCGAAGGCTTCCCGAGGGAAGGTGAACGGGGAATCTCTTTCTTGTTGGCAGAAGCGCATGAACTCGGATGGAACCGCGTGATCATCTTTGCGGCCAGCGGACAGAGGTTCATAGGCTGCGGCCTCGGACCGAAAACAAAGGGTTTCAGGATCGATGTCTACGGCAGCCCGGGAGACTATCTCGCGTCGGGTCTGGACGGAGCAGAGATTCGCGTCCATGCCAACGGACAGGATCAGCTTGGACAGATTCTGAGCGATGGTAAGCTTGTTGTGTTCGGCGACGTGGGACAGACGTTCATGTACGGCGGCAAAGGAGGAGAGGCGTTTATAATGGGAAACGCAGCGGGCAGGCCTTTGATAAACGCCGTCGGCAGGCCCAAGGTCGTCATCAACGGAACGTGCCTTGATTACCTCGCCGAGTCTTTCATGGCTGGGAACCCGTTGTATGGCGGCGGGTTCGTGATTGTCAACGGGGTTTCTTTTGACGGCTCGGGGGAGCCAACTGAGCTGGACGAAGCCTACCCGGGCGGCAACCTGTTCTCGCTCGCCTCCGGGGGGGCGATATACATCCGGGATCCGAGGAAGCAGGTAGGCGAGGATCAGTTGAATGGCGGCAGGATCTCTCGCCTCACGGACGCCGACTGGAACCTCATACTGCCGTATCTCAAAGAGAACGAACGCCTGTTCGGCATTTCTCTTGAGGGCTTCCTGCTCAAAGTCGATGGCGTGCGCAAGCCGCCCAGCGAGGTCTACAGGAAGATCGAGGCTGTGCCACTCATAACTCTCTCGGGCAAGACTCAGATGCAGGACCTGGGCGAATGACGCGGCCGGGCATTGGGCGCGGATGAAACCGACGATTATTCGACACTGTTGGGAGCGTTTTCGGATGCGCTTCGGAAAGGCCGCTTTCCGACATCCCAGTTATCGGAAACAGAACGCAATCGTTCGTAATGTCAGCAAGCTTAAATACAGTCTGGAGGATGCAGCGCTCGGAGATTGAAAAATCACCTCTCGGGAAGCCCTTCACCTGTGCTTTTCAGGTTCGGGCCGGGATGTGTGTGAATATGTACGACATAGTCAAGGCGGAAAAGCTCACGGTCGACGTGACAAGATTGGAGATAGCGGCTCCTCAAATAGCGAGCAAGGCCAAGGCGGGACAGTTCGTCATGTTGACTGTGGACGAGCATGGCGAGAGGATACCGCTCACGATGGCGGATTTCTCGCCCGACAAGGGAACGATCACAATCGCGGTGCTGGAGATAGGGAAGACCACGAAGATGTTAGGCGCGCTGAAACCTGGAGACAGCCTCTTCAGCCTTGTGGGCCCTCTCGGCCTTCCGACGGAATTGAAGAATTACGGCACTGTTGTGTGCATCGGCGGCGGCATTGGCTTAGCACTGATGTACCCGGTCGTTCGAGCACTCAAGCAAGCGGGAAACCAGATGATATCGATCATCGGCGCCAAGACGAAAGAGCTGCTGATCTATGAGGACGAGATAGAGAAGGTGAGCGACGAAATTCACGTTTGCACCGACGACGGTTCCAAGGGACACCACGGATTCGTAAGTGATGTGTTGAAGAAGCTCATCGACGACAAGCGTGGGATTGATATTGTCTACGCGGTCGGGCCGATCATCATGATGAAGGTCATCGCGAATATGACCAGACCGCACGAGATCCATACGGTCGTGAGCCTCAATCCGATCATGGTGGATGGTACTGGCATGTGCGGCTCCTGCAGGGTGATCGTCGACGGCCAGACGAAATTCGGCTGCGTCGACGGTCCTGAATTCGACGGCCACAAAGTAGACTTCGAGAACCTGACGGCGAGGAACAGACGATACCTCACGGAGGAGGCGGTCTCGCTCCGAAAATTCACGGGGGCGAAGTAGATGCCGGAGGGAAAGAAGAAATCGAAGATCGTGCCGAAGAAGTATCCGATGCCGGAGCAGGACCCGAAGGAGCGCATCAAGAACTTCGACGAGGTCCCGACTGGCCAAGATGCTGAGACCATCATCAAGGAGGCGCGCAGATGTCTCCAGTGCAAGGAGAGTCCCAAGAGGAAGCTGTGTAAAGACGGCTGCCCTGTCGAGATAGACATTCCAGCCTTCATAAAGAAAGTCCAGGAGGGCGACTTCGCCGAGGCGATGAGGATTGTCCGGGAGAAGCAGAACCTGCCTGCAGTCTGCGGTAGGGTCTGCCCGTACGAGAACCAGTGCGAAGGGAATTGCATCGTTGGCAAGAAGAACGAGCCCGTTGGTATCGGCAGGATAGAGCGATTCCTCGCGGATTGGGAGAGGAATGAGCAGAAGCATGGCAAGATAGTGAAGCCGTCGTCAACAGGCAAGTCTGTTGCCGTCGTGGGCGCTGGCCCCGCGGGCCTCACCGTCGCGGGCGATCTAACCAGACTAGGGCACAAGGTCACGGTGTTCGAGGCCCTCCAATACTCGGGAGGCGTGCTCGTCTATGGCATACCTGAGTTCAGATTGCCAAAGGCAATCGTGCAGGCCGAGGTCGATTTCATACGCAGAAGCGGGGTCGAGATCAAGAACGATCACGTCATCGGGAAGCTCATGACGGTCGATGACCTTCTAGCCGAGCATGACGCAGTGTTCGTAGGCACTGGTGCGGGACTGCCGAACTGGACTAACCTGGAGGGTGAGAATCTCAACGGGATATTATCGGCAAATGAGTTCCTGACAAGGGTCAATCTCATGAAGGCGTTCAACTTCCCAGACTACGACACTCCGATTCGAGTGGGTAAACGCGTCGTCACATTGGGCGGCGGTAACGTCGCGATGGACTGCGCTAGAACAGCTCTCAGGCTGGGCGCGGAGGAATCCGTCATACTTTATCGCAGGTCCGAGGCAGAGCTGCCTGCAAGACGGGAAGAGGTGCATCACGCCATGGAAGAGGGCGTGAGATTCGAGTTGTTGGCGGCGCCTGTGAGATACATTGGAGACGAGAACGGAGATGTGAAGCAGATAGAGGCCGTTCGCATGAAGCTCGGCGAGCCCGACGAATCGGGAAGGCGCAGGCCCATCAAGATTGAAGGCTCGAACTTCATACTCGACTGCCAGACCGTTCTGATTGCCATTGGCCAGAGCCCTAACCCTCTTGTGCCAATGACGACGCCCGATCTCAAGACCACGAAGTGGGGCACGATAGCAGTCGACGCCGAGGGAAGGACCTCCAAGAAGGGCGTGTTCGCTGGTGGCGATATCTCAACAGGGGCTGCGACGGTTATTTTGGCGATGGGCGATGGCAAGCGTGCGGCCAAGGCAATGCACAAGTATCTCACTGAAGACCCGTCATGGCCCGACGCTGAGGCGTTCGAGAAGGCCGCGTGCTGAGTATGCTGAGTCTCTGAAGCCCTCCTAAGACGTATGTATTTCCAGGCGTCCTTGCGTGTTGCAATAGAGGGATGGTTTCCGCCTGCGAACGATTGTCTTGAATCAATTGCGGGCATGACATCAAGGCGACGTTGCCTTGCCAATCGGAACCGTGAAATGAAATGTGCTTCCCACGTCTTTCTCGCTTTCGAACCACATCTCTCCACCGTGTTTGCGGACGATCTCCCGGCTCACGAACAGCCCGATGCCCACTCGCCCGTCCTCGCGCGTCAGGCCGGCATCGGCCAGGAAGAACTTGTCGAATATCTTTGCCTTGTCGTCGTCTGCAATACCCATGCCTGTGTCTCGGATCCAGATGTGGACTTTGCCGGCCAGGATGTCAGCGCCTATTGTGATTGTTCCGCCGTCTTGCGAGTAACGTATCGCGTTGTCCAACAGCGCCGCCAAGACATCACGCAACCGCAGCCTGTCCGCGTTGACGACGGGCAAATCGTTTCCGAAGAGTACGTTGACCTCGTGATTTCTGGCCATGGCCTCGTCAGCCAAATCACCTACGACTTCTCTGGCGATCGTGGCCAAATTCACAGGTTCCAGCTCGAGAGAAAGCGTCTCCTCCTGAAGTCTGGACATCTCAAGCATCTTGCTGACCAAGGTGTTGATCCTGTTTATCGATCCTAGCATCGTGGAGAACTTATCCTTCAGCTTTGGAGGCACCTCGCCGTAGATGCCTTCAGATGCCATTTCGAGATATCCCATTATCGTCGTCAATGGCGTTCTGAGCTCGTGTGATATGGTGTTGACGAGGCTGTCTTTCGCCTGATCGAGCAGCTTGATGTCCTCATATGCCATCCTGACGGACTCGAAATTGTCCCTGAGCTCCTCTCGAAGTCTGGCATTCTCTATCGCCGCTGCCGCATGGGTGGCAAAGGGGACGGATATCTCGTACTCGTGACGGGTGAACTGCCTCTCCTTCTTCCTGAATAGGTCCAGCACGCCGACGATGTCGCCAGCTTTGCTCTTGAGGGGTATGCACATCATGGCCTGCCCCTCGTCCTCATTAATGTCGACGCCGGGAATCGACTCAATCCGAGGGTCCTCCCATGAATCCTCGACGATCTCCACCCTGCCAGATCGTGCAACTTCTCCTGCCAGCCCGCTGATAGGTCCTATGTCTGACATGATCTGCTCGGCGAAAGGCCCCGTCGCAAACGCGGGTATCATCAGATTGCGATCCCAATCGATGAGATAGACGCTTATCTCATCAAACGGGACGATCTTGTTGAAGCCGTCTGCGAGCATTCGAAGGGTCTCTTTAAGATCGACGGGTTCTTGGAGAGCCACAGTCGCATCGCTCAATATCCTGTAGTTCTCTATCGTCCTGTTCAGCTCATCGACCAGCTCGGCATTTGCCACTGCTATCGATGCGAGGCTGGCAAAGATCTCGAGGTTCAGTATAAGGTTCTTCGAGGGGAGCTTTCGGTTCAGAGGGCCATCCGGCTCAAGAAAGCCTACGACATTGCCCATTTGGTCTTCGAAGACGATGTACAACACATCCAGCTCATGCCAATCGTCTTCGTTCTCTCTCGGCAGCGATGCCCTCTCAGGATGTAGGAGGCCGTAGTATCGGCTCAAGTCCTCGCCCGGCTGCGCCTTGTACAGATAGGTGAATCTCCCGAGCCGCTCCGCGACCTCCAGGTCATTCATTATTGTGTGCTTCGGCGTCCTGCCTCCCAGCAACTCCTTCGAATTGGTCTCCGAGTAACCCCTGGTGTTTATGAGCATGAATTCGTCGGTACCCGCATCGAGAATGTATGCGTCACATCCTTCGAAGCCGAAGCTGCCAGTGACGCTCTCGACTATCAAATCGAACAGCTGATTGATGTCTCTTGTGCTCATCATCGCAGTCGTCACTGAGAGTGCCTTCTCGAGCGAGCTATCCTTCACGACATTGTTCATGTTCTGAGTCCTATTTCTGATTTGTGAATTACAGCGTTACTTGGATTCCCATACTGACGCGACGTTCGGGCCCCGGAGCTAATCCTCAGCTGCGGTTGTGCACGCACAATGCACAACGTATGTCCGATAGCCCGCGAACGCGTGCCTAGGTCTTCCTCCAAAACAGGCCGCAATGGCATTTGCCGTGCTTGTCGACATCGTTGCTTCGCGTGGGTTTGCACGGACACTGGAAATCGGCGCTGTGGTCAAGCCTACACGGACAGTAGAAATCTCCGAACGCATTCCTCTTCGCCAGGAGGCCGTCAATGATCTCCTCCTTCATCTCGTTGAAGGTGTATCCTCTGAGCTCTGCGAAACCCTCGACTCTATCTCTTATCTCGCCATCCGTGAGTCGAGCATGTCTCTCGCCTCGCCAGCAATCTCTATCTGCTCTGAGAGTCAGCAGCTGACCGCAGACTACGCATCTCACAAGGCTTCCTTCTTCAGCACCATCTTCGGCTGCGAATCGGGCTGAACACACAGGGCAAAACACTCTTTGGAAGGAGCTTCTAGTCAAAGCCCCAGCACCTTCCTTAGCTTTTCCTCGTTGTGACCGACTATGATATCGGAGCCCACGATCACCACCGGGAAGGAATGCTTCCCAGTCAGCCCTTCAACTTCCTCCAGCGCCCTGTCCTGTTCGTCGTCGTCCAGCAAATCGACGTCCACAGCATCGAACTCGATTCCGTTCTCGCTCAGAAATCGCTTCGTACGCCTGCAGTACGGACATGTGCTCAACGCAAAGATCTTGACTTTCGTCGTCAGCTGCAACCCCCTCCTCCAGTTGCTGTCGTATGTCCCCAATGACGCATCGGGATATGATATTTGTCCAGAATTGAGACCGGATTGGACGTGACATTCTTATAGTCGGATATGGCAATGGCGTTCTTGGTCGTAAGCCATGCCAGACGAAATGCTGTATCTGTCATCCGCGGATGTGGCAAGGGTCGATCTTCCGATTACCGAGGTGATCGAGGCAGTGAAGTCGGCCTTTGTTGAGAAGGGAAAGGGCGGCACCGAGATGCCCCCAAAACCCGGCATACATCCAGTGCCCGATGCGTTCATACACGCGATGCCCGCATACATAGGCGGTCTTGGTGCTGCCGGCATGAAGTGGGTCAGCGGCTACCCGGAGAATCGCAAGCGAGGGCTGCCCTACATATCTGGGCTGCTTGTGCTGAACGATCCCGACACTGGATTGCCGATTTGCGTCATGGATGCCGTGTGGATCACTGCCAAAAGGACTGCGGCCGCAACCGCTCTGGCGGCAACACACATGGCCTTGCCCGAATCGAAGGTGTTCGGGATACTCGGTTGCGGCGTCCAAGGACGGACCAATCTGGAGGCGTTGCAGGCGGTCATGAACAGCCTTGAGACGGTTCGCGCATTCGATATAGACCGTGCCACGGCAGGAAAGTATGCAGCCGACATGAAGCTGGCCTTCGGCATGGACATCCAGGTGGTCGATAGTCCCAGGATGGCCGTCGAAGGATCCGACATCGTCGTCACCGCGGGGCCCATCCTCAAGAATCCAAGACCGTCGATAGAGGCGGGGTGGCTCAAGAGCGGCGGCTTTGCCTGTCCGATTGACTTTGATTCGTATTGGACGATTGGGGCGATGCGCGCAATCGACAAATTCTGCACGGATGACGTCGATCAGTTGAGATACTACCAGACATTGGGATACTTCTCCAGCGTACCGGACGTGTACGCCGACCTCTCCGATGTCATTGCTGGGAAGAAGCCCGGGCGCGAATCGGCCGAAGAGCGCACAATGTCCATGAACTTGGGCATAGCCATCGAGGATATGGCCACTGCGGTGCGGATCTTGGAGCGCGCCAAGAAGAAAGGCATCGGCACTTGGCTGCCACTGTGAGAAGCTAGGCCTGGGCCGACGAAGGAATCAGGTGTGACTGGAATGGCGCCCCGGTCGGGATTCGGACCCGAGTCCCGAGCTCGACAGGCTCGGATGATAGGCCGCTACACTACCGGGGCTTGAAGTATCCAGAGCGGCGCACCAGACGTGTCAGAGCGCGCCGCCTTTGAGGCAAAAGCTCACAGCGTATATAAGCGTTGGCGGCTGGGTAGACACGCTTCATCCAGCGATCGTGGCACGCTCAGCCTTTATCGGCTTCTGACTTGCACTCGCACTTCTCCGTCTCGGGCTCCTTCTCCTCGTCCTTGAAATCCTCCAAGGGCTTGGTCGTGTACATGCCGCACTTCATGCAGTAGAAGGTAACGAACATGTCATCCTTTGTGTCGGCTTTGAGTTCCTTGCCACAGATCCTGCAATCGGCTCTCATCTCATGCATCTTCATGCGCTCACTTCGCAGGGATGCGGACAGACCGTTATAGTCTATAATCCTTTGGCTGAATAGCGCTATGCTCAAGCACGCTCTCATCGTGACGTCATTATCTTGAGAATTGCTTCCGCGGGCGCACCGTCGCACTCCTTCAATGCCCTTCGAGCCTCCTCCTCGGAGCAGTCCGTCTGTGTCATCACTAGCTTGACATCCTCCTCGACGGCCGCTTCAGTTCCTGCTGCGGCGTCTCCCTCGCGGCGTTCCCGCTCTTCGGGGGTGCCCATTATCTGGTAGGTTACCTGGCCCTGCATTGTGACCGCTGTGACCATCGCGTCCTTGATTACGAGCTCCTTCTGCTTTGTGCGGATGACCACTTCCTCGACGTCGCTCATCTCCTCCTGTGTGATGCCCATCCTTCTCATAGCCGCCTTCATCTGTTTCGGATTCATTCTACCGCCCGGAAACATCGCTGGCACCCTGCAGCCAATCTGCAGCTTAGAGTATCGCCGCTCCTGATAAAAGGGTTTGTCCGTCGTGGCCGCTCGGCTGAGCAAGCGCAAGACCTGATTCTGTGGGCGAACGTTTTATAGCTTCCTGGTCAATAGATGATATTCATCCGATTCGAACGGAGCAGTGCAAATCATGGCCGAGAACAAGGATCTCGTGGGCGCTCAGGAAGCGTTGGCGAATGGCGATTTCGAAAAAGCCGTCAGCAAGTTCAACAAGGCAATTAAGACTGATCCTAAATGTGCAGAGGCGCATTTCGGAAGAGCCGAGGCTGCGGTGGGCGTTCCAAAGATGTCCGTTGAGGACATTCAGGCAAGCTACAAGAAGGCAGTCGACCTCGACCCAAAGAACCCGATCTACCAGTCATCATACGCAGCGTTTCTCGTAGAGATGGGCAGGTTCAACGAAGCCGAGGCAGCATACAACAAGGCAGCAGAACTCGACCCGGACAACGCGAGATACTATTATTCTGAGTTCGGCATGGAGTATGCCCTGAAAGCCCCGATTGTGATGGAGAAGTTCCTTGACGACAAGACCATGGACATGATAAAAGCGAAGGGGCTCAAGTATCTCCTGAGAGCCGTGGAGATGACAGAGGAGGATGCGAAGAGGCTGCTGTCTCAGTAGCACCCGCAGTCTTCTTGGATTCGTGGAAGCGAAGACTACTTCTTCTTAGAGCAGTGCAGGCATACGCCTGTGCTCCGGTCAATACATCTCTCACAGACGAGCTTGCCACATAGTCCGCAAGTCCGCATCGCGGGCCCTCCACATGAGCTGCATACACCTACCATCGCCATTTCGGTTATCTAAGCACGCACAACGCTGATAAATGCTTCTCTCGTCGGCTATTTATCGCAATCCAAGCCATTCCAGTGCGTCAACAACTCCTTCGCCACTCTCTCGTTTCGTCGCGTATGAAGCGGCGCCCCTCGTACCTACGGGAGAGTTGCCGACCGCGACTCCCCAGCCGCAGCTTGTCAGCATCCTTTCGTCGTTCTCCGAATCGCCGATTGCTGCGACCTCTCCGACAGACAACCCGACGATGTCGCATCCTTTGCGAACTCCGACGTACTTGTCCATTCCGCGTTGCATGATGTGTATTGCCCAGCCTGTCGATTGAACGTCGACCTCAAATCCCTCTAGCAATCGGCGGACTTGCTCGAGGCTCACTTCCTGCTTCACTCCCACTTCGGTCTCGCGCCAACGGTCTGTGAACAGCCGTTCCACCTTCATGTGTCGGCTCAGATGCTCGTATGCCCTCAACGGCTCCCCTGGATCCGCGAGAGCCCAGACCTTCTGTCGATGGCAAACGATGCCGCCGTTCTCTGCAATCATGGGGCCGTCGAAGCCTGCATAGACTGCAAGTGAATAGACGATCGGTAGCACGTTGCCGCTTGCAAGCATGACGACAACACCCGAATCATTGACTTCTCTGAGAGCATCAATTGCATCGAGCCCGATCCTCCTGGTCGAATCCGATAGCGTGCCGTCGATGTCGATGACAACGCCCTTCACGTCTCCAGGCGCCGGCCTAGTCTTTCTGTCATTCGTCGTCAATCGCCCTCAGCTCGCCAAGGGTAGTGATCCTCTCTGCAAAAGCATTGTGCTTGTGGATCGACTCCTCGCTCACGCTCCTGACAGTCACATGGACGGAGTCGTCGAGACTGCTGTATCTGTCGAGCATCTTCCATAGGATGTCCCTGACCACATCCTCCACGAATTTGGGATTGTTGTGTGCGTTCAAGACCACGGTCGCTTCGTCATCTCGCTTCAGTATGCCGAAAGTGGGACTGCTGAGAGATGTCTCCACTATGTCAATGAGGTCATCCGCCTCGATATCAACATGCTCTGGAACTTCGATCATCAGTGTAGTGCGATTCCTCTGGTTGTGGGTGATGATAGGCAGTCCGTTCAGGATGCTCGCACTCTCCGAGACATCGGAAGCTATGCGCGTGCGGACGGTCTCCATGGCGCATGGACAAGCCGTCATGCCCTCGACCTCGACTCCTATCAGCTTCATCAGGCCATTCCCTCGTTTTGCCGTCGCTCTGGCAATGAGTTTGAAAGGCTCCAGCGAATCCCTCCCGGAGTCGGTCGTCTTCTCGAGGAAGTAGTCCGCCACCATGTTCACCTCACCGTAGCTGGCGTACTCGTGCCTGTCGAGCAGCTCGCGGCATATCTTGCCCGCGAGTTCCTCCAGGCTCGATGCCTTCTGCCTCACACTCTCGTCGACCATCTCCGTGATGATCTCAACATTCCTGCTCATGTGCGAGCCTTTCTGGGTTGAAGGCAGATCAACAAAAACGTCGATGATGGCCGTAACATGGTTGTCCTTATTGTGACGGTGCACGACAATGGGTTTCTTCACCCCAGTTATTCCAACTCTAGTGAGCCGAAAGCCGTTCTCCACCCGTCGATTCTGCACATCCAGTGAACTCACCTTATATCGCATGCTTGTAATCTCCGCCCAATAGTAATCCGTGACTGATTTACCATCCGCACGGTAGCAGGGTGGCGTATTATCATCTACTCGTAGCGCTGGCACCGGTGACAGTAGTATCGGTTGTACTCCGCCACGTATTCCGTCGGTCCTCCGCACGAGGGACACGCTCTTCCTGCAGATGCGGGCATTGCGGGCGGCGCAGCTATCCCAGCGGCAGCACGCCCACTTCGTGACGGTGCTTCCCTTATCGCCGCAAGCTGGACGGCTGCTCCGAATACCATCACGCCCAGCATCACCGCCACGACCACGGTCATGTCGAAGTAGTCGAGCCATATGAGCCCTATTCCAACGAGCATGCCCCCTATCACCGCCGTGACGACTCCGATCGCCTGTTCAATGAACACAATGGTCATAGCGAGCGCTATGGCTGCCAACACGAGCGCGACGACAGTGTCTTCGACCAGACCGTATACGACGAAGTAGGTGAAGAGGCCCGCTACGACGCCCAGGCCTATCTCTGCGAGGAACATGAATACGAAGCTGCCGACAATCGCACAGAGCATTGACGCAACGAGGCCTATGAGAATTCCGCCGACCGCAGTGCCCAGCACAAAGCCGAACAACCCACCGATCATCGCACCGATAAACGACATCAGATGTCTCCAGGCGATGTAGCCTGCAAACGCGAGCACAAGGCCGATCATCAGAATCAGGACGTAGACGATGATACCAAGATCACTAGCGAGGCCATCCTCGAACCCCTCTGGTGGACCCTGTGCCATGACAGTCAATCCTCGTGCGGCGAGTATCGGCTGCCGCTCACTTTAAATCTTCGCAAGCCAAGTGCTATTAACGGAGCATGCCGATGATGGTTCCATCATGATATGCGGGGTCGATGAAGCGGGCAGGGGACCTGTGGTTGGCCCGCTCGTGGTGTGTGGCATCTCCGTTGAAGAGGACACCCCTCTCGTGAGCATGGGGGTGAGGGATTCCAAGAGCCTCACGCGGCAGCGGCGGGAGGCATTGGCTCCGATGATTCTTGATGTCTCACGCGTTGAAGTCCTGGAGGTGTCGGCCGAAGAGATAGATGATCTCAGGCGCCGCATGACGCTCAACGAGGCCGAGGCTATGCTATTCGCGCAGGTCGTCGACAAGCTCTCCCCTCGTGTCGCCTATCTCGATGCCGCCGATGTCGACGAGACGCGATTCGGGAGATTGACCGAATCGCACATTGGATGCGGTGCTAAAATCGTGTCCAAGCACCGCGCAGACGTCGAGTATCCGGTGGTCTCTGCTGCATCGATTGTCGCGAAGGTTCATCGTGATCGCCGGATCGATGCCATAGAGGAGGAGCTCGGCATGGCGGTGGGCTCAGGTTACACCTCAGACCATGTCACGATAGGTTTCATTCAGCAATGGCTCGACGAGAAGGGCTCTCTCCCACCGCATGTAAGGCGCTCTTGGAAGACTGCCCAAAAGCTAATGAACCTCAACGGAATCAGGAGGCTCGACTCGTTCGAGGGATGACTTTTGGTGGAGGATCTCATAAGAGGGGCTATTGACAGGTTCAACGCCAAGGCAAGAGACAATGCAGAGCTCGCGGACGAGCTTCGTGGTGTCTCGAAGCTCATACAGGTGGAGCTCGAGGACGGAGACGTGTATCATTTCAAGCTCGAGAACGGCGTTGTCGACACCCTCGAGATGGGCGCGGTCGATGATCCCGACATACGCGTGATCGCCAGCGCCGATACTCTGAGGCGGCTTTGGAGCAAGGAGCTGCGGGTTATGAAGGCCATAGTGACCAAGAAGCTCCAGGTTAAAGGCTCGATGGAAGACCTCTTGCGACTGAGAAGATTCTTCTGACCCAGCGCCCAACGCCCATATGGATACTTTTAACTACATAATACACATTAGTCGGCATCAGCGGGGTGGGGTAGCTTGGAAATCCCATCAGGCTCATAACCTGAAGATCGTTGGTTCAAATCCAACCCCCGCTACTCTGTCGCTTACCCCCTTTTTAGCAGAAATTCTGATATACCGGGGAGAACTGATAACCCGGACTGTGACGGCCCGCAATTCCAGCGCGCATCCGCGTTCATCCCGTCGTCTGTGCCCTTCGTGCTTGCATTGGGACCCCAGACCCGAAGACGGCGCCGGCCCGGGCATGGGTTACTGCCTCAAGAGGGATGTCGTGACCGCTGCGAGAAGCGAGTGTGAGTTCTTCGAGGAGGCAACGGCATCAAAGGTGGAGGCGAGGAATCGTGAGATATACGGCCAGCTCGACGAGTACCATGAGGAGGACGAAGAGCATTGATGTGGGCGCCAAGCCTACAAAATGCTTAAGTCACACCAACATGGTCACTTCCCGTTCGGTGGGATTCTGATGAAAGCTGTCATATTGGCTGCCGGAGAGGGCAAGAGGCTCAGGCCATTGACCGCCTCTGAGCCGAAGGTGATGATCCCTGTTGCCAACCGACCAGTCCTCGAATACGTAGTCGACGCACTCGTAAGGAACAACATCGTCGAGATCGTCATGGTTGTTGGATACCGCAAGGAGCGAATCATGTCCCATTTCGAGGACGGCAAGAAGTTCGGTGCGAGAATCGAGTATGTCGTTCAGGATAAGCAGCTCGGAAACGGTCATGCGCTGAACTGCGCAAAGGACAGGGTCTCGGGAGAGTTCCTGGTGCTGGCTGGAGACAACATCGTCGATGCGAGGGCAGTGGAGGACATGCTCAGGTCCGGGGCGAGTCCGAGCGCACTCGTCGTCGAGAGCGAGAACCCGTCCAAATACGGCGTGGTCACAATCGAGAAAGGGATTATCAGGGGAGTCGTGGAGAAGCCCCAAACCCTAGTGTCCAACATAATTCTCACGGGTTTTTACCGCCTGAAGGACTCAATATTCGATGTAATCGGACGCAACATTGCCTCGGGAGAATACGGCCTGAGCCATGCGCTCAGCTCCGCGCTCGGAGACCATTCCATAGTGCCCGTCTTCTCCGACGGTCTGTGGATCGATGCCGTGTACCCGTGGGATCTTCTCGAGCTCAACGCGGCCGCCCTTGAGAACGCGAGCGTCAGGACGGCAGGCAAGATCGAGAAGAACGTCACCATCGCTGGCCAAGTCAGCATAGGGGAGGAAACGGTTATACGTGCGGGCACTACGATATACGGCCCGGTCATGATCGGCGAGGGGTGCGACATCGGCCCGAACGTGACTGTATTCCCATCCACCAGCATAGGCGACAACGTGACGGTCGAACCGTACACAATGATCAAGAACAGCATACTAATGAGCAACACGAGCATAGCGGCGCACTCGTACCTGTCGCATTGCGTTTTCGGATACGGCGTCAAGAGCAAGTCTCACCTTATGGGTGCGGGAGCCGAGGCTTATGTGAACGTGGGCGACGAGTTCTTCAAGGTGCCTCATATGGGTTCGATTGTGGGGGAAGACACGGAGTTCGGCACGGGCGTGATTGTGGAACCAGGTACTATAGTCGGAGCGGGATGCAAGGTCTCCAGCGGGGCCAAGATAACCAGAAACCTGCCGAACAGGTCTCTTGTTACTTAGCAGCCATCCAGGGTGAGAATCTCATATGTGCGGGATAGTCGGCTACGCAGGAGACAAGAAAGCTCAACCTATTCTTGTCGACTGTCTCAAGCGCCTTGAATATAGGGGCTATGATTCTGCTGGCCTGGCGGTCGTCAACGACGGCGTCCAGGTGTACAAATCAGAGGGCGAGATCACCGCTCTGGAGACCGGCATGCCTTCGATGGAGGGCACAGTCGGAATAGCCCATACGAGATGGGCAACTCAGGGAAAACCCACCGCGGAGAACGCTCATCCTCTGCAGGGGTGTGGAGGCAAAGTTGCAGTGGTCCACAACGGAATCATCAGCAACTTCATGGAGCTGAAGGAATCACTTACTTCGGAAGGGCACGAGTTCTCGTCAGAGACTGATACGGAGGTATTCGCCCATCTGGTAGAGGCAGAATATGAGGACGGCGACTTGTTGGAGGCGGTGAGAAGGGCGCTGAAGCGTGTGGACGGCACCTACGCGTTCGCGGTTGTGGCGCGCGGAAGAGATGAGGTGGTCGCTGCGCGTAACGAAAGCCCCCTGGTCATCGGCCTCGGCGACGGTGAGAACTTCCTAGCAAGCGATGTGACTGCGCTGTTGAAGTACACCAATCGCATGGTTCATGTGATGGACGGCGAGGTAGTGCGGCTGACGAAGGATTCCGTCAGCATCGTCAATGCCGAGGGTGCGCCGGTTGTGCGCGCGCCCGAACGCATCGCATGGTCGCTGGAGGATGCCGAGAAGGGAGGGTATCCGCACTTCATGCTGAAGGAGATCTTCGAGCAGCCAGCCGCGATACACGACTCACTCCTGGGAAGGATAGGCACCGTCGAAGGAGACGAATCATTCCTCGACGACAGCTCGTTCTCCAGCGTCAAGATAGTCGCCTGCGGCACGTCGTACAACGCCGGGCTTGTTGGGAAGTACATCATCGAGGAGCTGGCGGGCATACCTGCTACTGTTCAGATATCTTCAGAATATAGATACTCCGCGGCCGCGCGCGAGAATCCACTCGTTGTGCTCGTTACGCAGAGCGGGGAGACCCTGGACACCATCGCAGCTGCAAGGGAGGCTAGGAAGCGCGGCAACCACACTGTGGCAATAGTCAACGTGACGGGCTCAGCGATTACGCGCGAAGTCGACCATGTCATATACACGCGCGCAGGGCCCGAGATTGGCGTTGCAGCGACGAAGACATTCGTTACCCAGCTCATCGCTCTCTATCTGCTGGCAATCGAGCTGGGCTCCAAGAGCAGAACGCTGACTGCGCAAGCCAGGCGCTCTGTCGTGGGCCAGCTGAGGAACCTCCCACGGGCAGTCCAGGACGTCCTGAACCAGGCAGAGACGATTGAGGCCATCGCCGACAAGTATCGCGACGCCCGCGATATGTTCTTCATTGGTAGAAACATCCACTATCCCATCGCAATGGAGGCCGCACTCAAGACGAAGGAGATATCCTACATACATGGCGAGGGCTACCCAGCTGGAGAGCTGAAGCACGGCCCTCTCGCCCTTCTATCGAAGGATACCCCAGTCGTGGCAATCGTTTCCCGCGACCACACATATGAGAAGATGATCGGAAATATCAGCGAGGTATCCGCGAGGAGCAGCCCGGTCGTAGCCGTCGCCAACGATGATGACACCGAAATCGGCAAGTTCGCCGACGAGATCATCTACCTGCGCAGGATCCCGTCGCTCTTCTCACCCGTACCTGTCATTGTGGCTCTTCAGCTGTGGGCTTACTATCTGGCTAAGGCCAGGGGCTGTCCGATAGACAAGCCAAGGAATATCGCCAAGACTGTCACCGTCGAGTAATGTATATCGATGAAGAGGCGTTCTTCTACTCGATCATCTCCGGGCAGATGCTCTTGCGCGAACACGACCTGCACTTCCCAGGTCGATTGTGGTTTCGGTGCGCCTCTCCCCTCAGGCGCGCACGCTTGACCTCTTGAACCTTCTCAAGAAGCACCTTCTTCATGTCGTCGTTGTACTCAATCTCGTGCTCCTGCTCGGGGTACTTGACGATGCCATAAGGCGGTCGCTCGCCGGTGGTCTCTTCGATAAGGAGGCAGTATGCCGCAATCTGGACGATGTGTGAGAATAGCGGCCCCTGCGGCGTCCTGCCTTTCTTCACCTCCACTGGTATCAGATGGTCGCCGAGCTTCATGACATAGTCCGGCTTTCCGGAAATGCCATACTCTTTGGAAATGAACACCTTCGAGTCGTCGATGTCTATGTATTCGATTTCGCCCTCTACGTCGAACTCACTTCTAAGCAACCGTGCGATATCCGTCGACCTGAGTGATCTGTAGAGGAAATATGACGCCGCCATCAGCCACACGAGTGCTATAAGTTCGAGTGCCTGTGCCAGCTTGTTGTCCTTCACGATGAATCCTACCGCATTGACTGCTATTACGACGGCTATGATGGCGAATACCAGCACAATCTTCTCGTATGCCACAGTCTTGCTCTTGATGGTCGATCTGGTGGCCTTGAAGAGGAAGAACGATGCTGCGAGTATCCATATGAGCGCAACAACACCCATTATCTCTCCCAGGTGCATGGAATCGTCTTCGAACACCAGCTCCAGCCCAAGAATCGCGATTATCGTCGCCGTAACAGCATACCAGAAGACAAGTCTCTCCGATTGGCTTGCCGACCTCTCTTCCGAATCAATACGCCATAGGGATCTTCCGAGCTTTTCATGTTCCGCGATGCCCTTGGTGAGCTCTCTTCGGCGTGGCTCGTGGGTGAGGCTCAGCCACCAGCTGAGTGGGCAATAGCTATACTTCTCTAGATCGCCAGCGGAAACAGTCCCGTCGACGTCTTTCGCCATCAGGCACGCTTATCCATGTACTCAATCAATAACCTTTGCCAATGCGCCAAGGAATTACTTCCTGCCGAAGTAGGAGCCGTCGAGCAGCATGATACCTTCCGGCGGTTCGATGCCTTCTATGAATCCATACCAATAGACGACCGCCCCCGCACCGAATATCTCCGTGTACGGCTTCAGCTGCCTTCGGACGTTCTTCTTCAACTCGATTTCATCCCCGAACGAGGCCTTAGACTCTATCCAGAACACTCTCGTGCCGTCGATGACCATCGGCTTTGCGAGCAGAATATCGGGCGTCTTCTTGTGCGTAGATCTAAGGTCCTCCTCAGTCCTGTATTCTATCTCCCGCTTATCGAGCCAAGCCTGGAGGAGCCCCTCACCCCATTTTCCCCTGTCTGCCTGGGTCTGAGACCCTTTTGGAGAGTATATTATGTCCGCCTCCGCCACATGCTTCAGCTCCTTTCTCAGTCGCTTGTTAGGGCAGGTCTTGGGGTCGCGGAGGTACTTCCAGTATTCCTTCCTCGTCACTTTGATCTCGGGGGCCAGCATGAGCCCCAGCAGGACCGGGGGGAAGTTGATGCGCCTGGCCAGCTTGTATATGGTCGTTCCTCTCCTCCACTCCTTGGCCAGCTTGGCGACGTCCTTCTTCACAATATAGTACCTTCTCGTGGCGTCACGGACTGTTCTTTGAGTGTACATCACCAGGAGCAACTCTCGGTCCATTTTGAGCTCCTCCGCGAGCCGATCGATGTCCCGAGGAGTCTTCAATCGCGAGTATATGTTCCTGTAATGCTCGTATTTCATAGGATTCCCTGTCCAGCAGATGAAGGCTGAACGTGTCTCCATTACCGTTCAGTGCAATTTCGCGGCTATTATCTCCGAGTCTCTACTTATTACTTTGCGGCATACTTCCCCATAGCCAGGCAGCATCCAGTGCCTTCAGCGGAACCTTGAAATCGGTTGAAGACATGGCCGCTGCAATAACGCCATCCAGGTCGTGATTGCCCAATGCTCAACAAGGGACTCAGAAGAGTCGTGATGCCCTCGATGTACGTCCAGGGAGCCGGAGCGATCGATGATATTGGGACTTACAGCTCTGCTCTCGGAGATAAGCCGTTCGCAGTCGCTGGCAAGACAGCGTTCAGCACTATCGGCCCGCGGTTGGAAGCGAGCCTGTCGCGAGCCGGATCGAACCTCGTCGGCGTCAACGATAGCATCAAAGAATGCACATTTGGCATGATCGAATCCGTCAAGGCAGAGTCGCTTGATGCCGGAGCCGATGTGATACTCGGCTGTGGAGGAGGAAAGGCCGTGGACACAGCGAAGGCCGCCGCGGACGAGCTGGGTCTTCCAGTCATTACCGTTCCGACACAATGCGCCACTAATGCCGACCAGATGGCGGACGCTGTCGTGTTCAACGAGGACCATGAGTTCGTCGAGGACCACTATCTTTCGAGAGCGCCCGCGCTTGTGCTGGTCGACACTGAGGTAGTGGGCTTCGCTCCAGTCGAGTTCCTTGTCCAGGGCATGGGTGACGCACTCGCCTCTGGATTCGAGAAGCCAGCATATGCCAGGGCCCTGGCCGCGAAGGGACCTGACAACCTTGCGTCGTCGGCAGCTGTTGAGGTCAATCTGAGATGTCTCTCGGTTTTATTGGAGCATGGCGCATCGGCAAAGCAGGCCTCTCAGACGACCGTCATGTCCGAATCGCTTGAGTTGGTGATCGAGGCCGTTAAGCTCATGAGTGGTTTCGGTTTCGGCGGAGGCGGGTGTGCCGCAGCGCATGCGATACACAATGGCCTCACATCGGTCCCAGGGGTGTCAAGGAAGCACGGAGAGATCGTTGCTTTCGGGACTATGGTGCAGATGATGCTGGAGGAACGACCTGCTTCAGAGATCGAACAGATCATGCAGTGGTGCATGGAGATCGGCCTACCCACAAGCCTCGATGAGCTGGGAGATATTGACCGCTCTCGTCTGCCATTGGCGGCGAAGAAGGCGTGCGATCCAGAAGACACGATGTCTAACATGCCGTTTGAGGTGACGCCCGAGATGGTGCTGGAGTCGATTCGGGGGGTTGACAGCCTTTCGGAATCACTGGTTCGGACGCGCGCCACGAGTTTGCGCTAGGAATGCGGTATTGCAGCTGCTGGCTCAGATTGCCTGGTTGGAAAACCCTATATACGCCCATCACGATTCTAACTCTGTTGCCGATGAGCGGCAGAAGGGATGATTAGAGGAGGCATTCAGTATGAGTAGTGCTTTGGATACCATTGTCGCGCCGATTTCCTCCCCTCCATGGCTACCGAGGGATGTTGCAGAGGGACGCAGATACGCCTGGTGGGCAGGTATAATGTTCTTGTTGTGGGTCCTTATCTGGTTCATCATAGCCATTGTGGAGCTCACAGTGTATGCGTTGGACGGAGGCACGTCTAGGCTGCTAATAGGGCTTATCGGACTCGTCGCGATGGTCATCTGCTTCATGTCCGCCATGTTTCTAAAGAGGACGGTCATTGACGCCATCGACCAGGGAAGATTCCACGACGCGAAGAACGACACACTGGTGTGGATAATGTTCGGCTTCGCCGCGGTGGCCGTGCCGAGCATCCTGCTCATACTCACCTACATCAAGCTCGGAGACGCTATCAGTGCCCATACGCCGGTCGGGTACATGCCGTACGCCCCAGGAACAGTGGCTGCTCAAACTCCGAGGGCTCAACATCCTCATCAGGCACCCCCTGCGCCAGCTCCTGTCCAGGGTCCGCCGGTACAGCCGCACCCGCAGTACCACCCGCACACGACGCCGATGCTTAGATGCAAGAACTGCAACGTCCAGTTCCCTACGTTCATGCATACCTGCCCCAACTGCGGCGCACCGAAGGAATAAAACCCCTTACCTTCATCCGGCTTTTCAGTTATGGGGATGAGTGCCAGCCATGACCGAGATAATCTATATGAAGGACACGGAATCGAACTACGTCCGCGAGTTCGATGCCCGCGTGATTGATCGGGGTTTCGACTTCGTCGTGCTTGACAGGACCGCGTTCTATGCTGCAGGTGGGGGGCAGCCCTCGGATACGGGCTCGCTCGCATGGGCGGAAGGCAGCGTTGAGGTCAGGGAGGTAAGGAAGAAGGGCGACACCAAACATCATCTGGCACAGAACCCGGACATCGTTCCCGACGAAGTCAGGGGCGAGCTGAACTGGGACCGCCGCTACGCTCATATGAAGATGCATACTGCACAGCATATCGTATCTGGCGTAGTGTACGACTTCTACGGCGGAAGAACCGTCGGGAACCAGATATACAGCGATCGCTCTCGGATAGATTTCGCCCCGGTAACCTTCACCGATGACATGCTCGCTGATGTCCAGACCAAATGCAACGACATCCTCTCCAAGGGAGCGAAGGTAGAGATATCCACGATTGCGAGGGATGTGCTGGAGAGGGAAGTAGATTCGCAGCGCGCCAATCTCGACCTTTTACCTAAATCCGTGCGCGAACTGAGAGTCGTCACCATCGGCGATTTCGATGTGTGTCCGTGTGCGGGAACGCATGTCCGTTCTCTGAGCGAGGTCGGAAAGGTCAGCATCACTAAGCGGGATCGAAAAGGAAAGGACAAGGAGCGAATCACCTACGAGCTGGGCTGAGAATTGTAGTAGCTTAGCTTTGGGAATCCTGCCCAATCCTTAAGTACATCCATTCCCGATATTCTGGCCAGGGAAACGATGGTCGAAGCAGGAACTGTCTCTGAGATATCCAAAGTCTCCATAAGGATCAGCGCAGCGTTTGCCGTTGTCGGAGTCGGAATGCTTTATCTCTACATCGCTGTGACGGACGCCTCGACCCCCACGAAGGTTCTCTGGTCGGCGGTGCTATCACTTGGTGTTGCGATTATCTTCCTTATAGCGTGGACGATGGCTAGAGATGCGCTGAGGACATATGAACGCGAGGCCAAGCGAAAGAAGCGTTGATTGCTCTATTCTCAGGGTTTGTTACTATCCTCTGTGGCTTTTAGCAGAAGCTCCATAAGATCGACCACTCTCATCCCGGGCACGGTTCTGAGCTGGGTTTCGCAGAACGGGCAACACGTCACGAGCGTCGTGGCCCCAGTGCTCTTAGCCTCCTCTATCTTCTTCGAAGCCAGCTCGCGCGATAGCTTCGGAAACGCCGATTGCAGGCCAGCGCCTGCGCCACAGCACCTGGACTCGTAGCCATGGTTCGGCATCTCGATGAAGTCCGAAGCCGCCCCAACGATCTCGCGCGGTTCGTCGAGTATGCCTCCGAGCCGCCCCAGATGACACGGGTCGTGGTAGGTCATCTTCTCGCTCGATCTCTTGACCTTCAGATCTCCACCTTTCACAAGCTCGGCCAACTCCTGGGTTATGTGGACAATCTCGATCTCACTGCCAAGGCTCTCCGCAGACTTCCTCAATGTGGTGTAGCAACCAGGGCACGCTGTTACGATCTTCTTGACGCCAAGCGCTTCGAACTTGTCGAAGTTCTCCTTTTCAAGCATCTCAAACGCTTCCGTCTGTCCCACTCTGAGAAGCGTCGAGCCGCAGCACGGTTCATCCTGCCCCATAACTGCGAAGTTCACATTGGCTCTCCTCAGTAGCTTGGCGCTCGCCACCAGCGATGGAACGAGAGGCTTCATGACTGCGGATGTACACCCTGCGAAGAACAGCACCTCCTGCTTTCCAGGAGCAGCTTTCGGTATGTCCTGTCCTTTGAGCCACTTGTTGCGAGCGCTCCGCGGCTGAAACCATGGGTTGCCGTAGTTCTTAACGCTCGCCAGAAGTGACGAGTGTTCCTTCATGGGCTCGACACCATGCTTCAGGAGATACTCCCTGAAGGCTCTCGTATGATCCGTGTTCTTGAGCGCGCACCATCTGTCGCAGTTGCCGCAGAGGGTGCATTCAAATGCAGCTTGCACGACTGATGGCGTTATCTCGAATCTCTTCTTCAGAAGCCCCAGCATTGTACGATTTCTGCCCTTCATAGACAGCGTTCTTACCTTCAGCGCCTGGTATACAGGGCATCCTCGCTCACAAAATCCGCACGAAGTTCCGAAGCAAGTTTCGAGTTCATCCTCGAACTCTTCAAGGTCTGCCGTCGTCACCCCTCCTCGCGCGGAAACTTCTTGCCGGGGTTCATGATTCCCTTCGGATCGAACAATCTCTTTATCTCTCTCATATATACCAACGAGCGTCCGTGCTCGAGCTCCAGGTAAGGCGCTTTCTGGTGCGTATCGCTCATGAAAGTGCTCATGGTTCCGTCAAACTCTATTGCCAGCTTGCTGAGTTCGTCATGAAACAATCTGAATCGCCTGATCTCATCGGCGCTTCTGTAGTCGACGAAGACCGCGCATGACAGTGAGAACCCGATGCTGTTGGGATGTTCGAGGTACGCGTTCATCCCTATGATTTCCAGTTTGTGCTTCTCGGCGACCTCCACGAACTTATGATAGAACTCCTCGAGCCTGCCTACGGGCACACCCGGATCGGCAGCGCCGAATTTCTTTGCTTTCTGCACATCTGGCCACTTCTGCTTGAAGGGTTCGAATTCAAGCGTGTACTTCGACGCCCACCAGCTATCTACGATCTCCCTTTCCTTCACCAGCTCCGCATCGAACTCGGCTGCGATTGCGATGGCGTGGTCTCTCTGCGCGTTGGCCATCTTCTCGTCTCCAGCGAATGCGATGGCTAGCAAGGCTTCGGCCCATGCAGGTATCTCCGCTTCTCCACCGAATTTGGCTGTGTATGCGTGCGTGTAGAACTTCAGCCTTCGCTTGCAGTTGATGTGTGCTGCTTCGATGCCGACTCCGGCCCTCAACAAGCGACTAAGGTAGTCTACTGCGCTCCCCATCCGGTGGAATACCAGCATCTCAACTATCCTGGTTTCCGGAATCGGTTCAAGTTTCAAAGTCGCCTCAGTCACGACTCCCAAAGTGCCCTCGCTGCCCGCCATAAGATCCTTCAGTTTGTATCCAGACGAGGTGAAGTGGGCTTTTCGATGACCAAGCTCAAGAATCTCTCCAGAGCCTGTGACGATCTCAACGCTAAGCAGGCAATTCAGTATCTTGCCGTACCTCACGCCGAAGGTCGAGTCATTGTCGCATGCGATAGCCGCACCGACGGTGCTCACCCATTTCGATTCTGGCTGATGCGGCAACCAGAGGCCGTACGGGTTGACAGCGTCATTCACCTCCTGCAGCGTCGCTCCTGCCTGTACCCTCACAGTTTGGTTCTTTGGGTCAATCTCGATTATCGAATTCATTGTGGTGGTGTCTATGTATATTCCGCCATAGAGCGACACCGCCCCGCCCAGCATACCTGTCAATCCGCCTCCTGCGGTGACCGGAATTCCATTCGCATAAGCGACTTCCACGATTCTTTGCACGTCGAGGGTCGTTTTCGGCTGGACCACAACATCAGGGGGATGTATCTCATCCGAAGTCCTGGGACTCCAGTCTGCTCCATAGACATAGAGCTCCGCCGGATCAGTGAGCAGCTTCTCGTCGCCGAGCACGGCTTGGAGTTCGGAGATGTACTTCATCGAGACAGAGCTAGGGTGCTGTCCGTACAAAAGCTTGATTGAGCCGAAAAATCGTGCATCAAACGCTCTCAAGGGTTAGAGTTCAGGATTCTTGGGAACCTCGACCTTCAGAGCTGCCTTGATCTTTGATGCCTGAAAGGCCAAATCGAGCTCTCCAATACTGCCGTCCAAGAACTGGGTCACAAGGTCAATCATCTGTCAGCTCTTGCCTAAACGTAGTAATATGATGCCAATGACGGTGACGGTTGCTCCACCTAGCTGAATGGCCGTAACTCCTTCGGAGAGTACCACAAAGGCAATTCCGATAGCCATCATTGGCTCTATGCTCGAGATGATGCTGGCTTTGCTCGCTTCAATGTGCCTTAGGGCGACAAGAGACGCAAGAAATCCTAAGATTCCAGGAAGCACTGCGAGCATGAATATGAGAAACCAGGCATTCGTTGTGAAAGAGACATGGACAAGAGAAACAGGGTTCGCGGCAATCACGAGCATGATAGTAGTGAGCATGAACAAATAGAGAACCACAGTGTTTGCTGAGTACTTCTCTTCGAGCTTCTTCCCCCCTATGTAGTAGGTTGCGCTGCCAATGGCGGATAGGAGACCCAGGCCAACGGCTAACCAACCTACCGAAATGTCCCCCTCGAGAAGAGGAGAACCGGCGACCAATACACACCCAAAGAACGTAAGCGGTAAGGCCAAGAGCTTCTGCGTTGAGAGCTTTTCTTTGAAGATGAACAAGGAGACAATGGTAACGATACTGGGGTATGTGAAATTGAGAATGATTGCGATTGCCACCGTGGTTTCGCTGATCGCTCCGAAAAACGCTAGGTTCAGCATTGCGCCTGCGATGAAACTGAACACAATGAAGGTCGGTATGTCTCTTCGATCAATGCTAAGAGACTTGCGGTCGAATATCGCGACAAGCGGGAAGAAGACGATAGTTGCGAGAATGAACGCGATAGTTGTAAGTTCAACCACAGATACTCCTTCATCCATTGCCAGCGTGGAAATGGTTGCCGATGTAGCCCATAAACAGACTGCGAGGATTAGCAGCACATATGCTCCATTCTTCGTTACAGTCATCTCGCTAGCTCCCCTCCAGTTGGGTTATGTGAACTCTGCATAACTAACCCTAGCATTCCTTCTTCCCCCGCTCCTCGGACCACCTTTCGAGGCAGTCAGATAACGCCGTTATGCAGTATTAGTGCCTTGTCTTGTGAATACTCTCTGCCGGTCATGAGAAAAGGCCATAGGGGCGGAAAGACATTCCTCGGCCGGAGGAATGGTATTGGCCGAATTGATGGAAGTGATTGAGGCGGCTGCCTACATGGCCTTCGTACTGCTAGCGGTGTTCGCGGTCTTTGAACTGCGCATAATGGCTAGAGACAGAAAGCTCGAATTCGCGATGCGACAGAACGAGTTCATTTGCACCAAGGAATTCCAGGAGCCATTGTGTAAGCTATGGGAGACAGAGGCTCAGGACGCCGATGAATTGGAGAAGGAAGTCTCATACACAGGATTATCGATGCTTGCAGACTACTTTGCAGGTCTGGCGCTGCTTGCCGAAGACAGACTGATGGATGAACGCATTGTGGCAATGCAGTACAACTATATCGAAATCTGGAAGAAACTCAAGCCTTGGGTTCTCCGTTTGAGAATCAGACACCCGCAGATTTACAAGGAGATAGAGGAATTGGCTGAGAAGTCCAGACTACGGTATTCGTAGAAACCTGTTCCGGTCAATTCCCGTGAGAAGAGGCCATAGGGGCGGACGGGCATCAGTGTAATGGCGAAGGAAATGGCTATGAAATGGCTGAGCATGAGATGCCCTAATTGCAGGAATGATTTTCCAAGAGGAGGCAAGTATTGCCCGAATTGCGGAAAGAAGATGGAGCAGCATTCCAGGCTATACATCGCAATCGTGCTAGCTTTGGCGCCATTGGTAGCCTTCTTCGCATGGAGGGACATCAGATCGCTCGATGACGAACCCTTGAATATTATCCCTATTCTTCTCTTTCTTGGCCCCTCTGCGTTCGGCTTCATCAATCTCTATAGATGGTTCAGATGGACAAGGCAGGATTATCTGTAGGGAATTAGCGCTTCCGGTGGTCGATGGTCGTCTGGGAGAAGAGGCCATAAGGGCGAAAAGAAAGAAAAGGGGTTTGGGGGACAGGGGAGAGTCAGCAGGCTAACCAGGTTGATTGATGGGCGATTTCGGCCCTATACAGCTTGATTGAACCACATCGTGTACAGGCACCAGCTTCTGTGCTGGTGGAAGCAGCCGGGCTCATGGCCAGGCTTGGCAAGTGCGAAGGCCCAATACGATGCGTTCTGTTCGGCAGCCCTCGTCAGGCAGTCGCCCAATCGAGATCTGTAGAGCACGACGTTGAGAGGGAAAGTCAATAGCCAAGTAAATCATGACGTGTCCGATAAGGTACGCAGAGGTGGAACAATGGCGGAGCAGGTTTTGGAAGAAGGCCTCCTGTACGGTCTCAGGATGCCTGTGTCTTACAAGTCCTTGGAGGAGGAATCCGTTAGGACGATTGAAGCGGGACTCAAACGCTTCCCCAAGGCTATGAGATTGTTCAGGAAGCTGCAGTTGGATGCGGAAACGAATACGCTCCTCAATCTGGCCAACTTCATAGCAGTTCGGAAGCTCGGTTATAATGATCACGGGCCGATCCATGCCAGAATATGCGCGGCGAACGGCATACGCATTCTTAATATCATTATGGAGAGCGGCGAGGTGGAATTGGATTCCATCAGGGACCTGGGCATGAGCGAGGAGGACGCATACCTCATTGTCGTTGCAGCGTGCATGCTGCACGATGTGGGAAACGCCATACACCGCGAGGAGCACGAGATATTCAGCGTGGTATGTGCGAAATCGCTCCTGGATCGACTCCTCGCAGACGTCTATCCAGAGATGCCCCGCAGGACAGAGGTGCTTTCCCAGATACTCCACGCACTCTATGCGCATGATCATGGCGAGAACGCCCTCACGGTCGAGGCGGCCATCGTTGTGGTCGCCGATGGCGCGGACATCACCAAGGGCAGAGGGAGGCTGTCGTTCGATCTGGGAAAGCACGACATCCATTCGATATCCGCACTCTCCATTGAATCAGTCGAAATACAGAAGGGGTCCACCAAACCCATCGAGATACATGTCACGATGTCCAACTCTGCTGGCATCTATCAGGTCCAGGAGACACTGGGCAAGAAGGTGGCAATGAGCCCGCTCAGGGACTACGTCGAAATCGTGGCGGACCTCACTCCACCAAAGGAAATACCCGAGCAGCGCGTACTTGACAGGATAGTCTTCTCGGACGGCAAGTACAAGAGTTCCTAGAGTGAGAACATCGGGACTGCGGCAAACAGCATAGCTAGCGCGCCATACTGTCGGATTGTGAGCTGCTCCCTCAATCTGACTTTGGCGACAGCTATTGTGAGCATTGGGTAGAGGTTCGTGATTGGGGAGGCTATCGATACGGGGCCATTCGCGAATGCGAGGTACATGGTGATGCCTCCGAGGGTGAGCATGATTATCGATAGCGCGAGAACCTTCAGGCCTTCGCTTGGCACGTTCAACTTGCCTCTGGCCGTTGCGCACCAATAGATAACCCACATCGTAGGACATACCACGGCGAACACTCCTATGAAATCCGTTTGGCCTATGTCGGTCATCACATCCTTCGACATGGCAGCCGAGGTCCCCCAGAGGAAGAACGCTCCGAGCGCGAACAGGATGCCCAGCTTCTCCGGTCTGCCATTTCCGCCATTGTTCGAGCGGTAGGTGAAGACAAGCATGCCCATCACCACGAGAGCCACGCCGACGCCCTCGCCAATGGACATCGCCTCACCGAGAAACACCAACGCGAGGATGACTGTCCAGGGAGCATATGCGCCGACAATGGTGCCGACGATGCTTATCTTCCCATGTTTGATGGCCTCGAAGTAGGACATGTACGCTCCTCCGGCAAGGGCTGCTGCGATGCACGCCTTGAGCCAGGAGTAGCCGTCATGCTCGGCTGGCTCACGGAACACCAGCCAGAATAGGCCGTAGATTGCGAAGACGCTGGCGCCGAAGAGAAGCAGATAGTTCGCCGATGAGATTCGCGCACGGCTTTCCTTTGCAAGCACTTGGCCTACGCCATAGAAGAAGATTGTTGCAATGGAGAAGGGGAGCCACAGGAGTTCCATCAGAACCGCTGTGATAAGTATCAGGTAGATATACGTTTGTCTTCAAGGCGTGGCACGTCGTGGCGCATCCTTGCCCAACTACGGAGGCAAAGATCAGCCTCTTCTTTCCCTCTCCCTATCGAATACGACTTCACCACGATGCTCTATGCGAATCACTCGGTGATATGGTATCGACGCTTCATCCGTCTCGAAGAATCCTTTGCCGAGTGCCCTGATGCTCGACCCTCGAACGCTGGTGACGTCGTCGGGAGCGCCTCGGTGCACATACCAGACCGTGGCGTCGTCGAGACTCGCATCACTGGTCCACTTAAGGTGGTTCAGCACCTCTCTCGGATACACCATCGACTAGAGGTATAGCAGCCTCGGCCGATAAACCACTTCGCAGCCTTTTCATCTCTTGGGCGATTTCGGGCAGGCAGATACGTGCGTTTAGGGAAGCTCATCAAGCTTTGTCTGGATGCCGTCCGCTAGATTGAGAATTCTCTGGATTTCCTCGTCGCCTGCAGGCCCCTTCGAATCTATGATATCGAGGACCTCGATTTTCGTGCCTTCGAGAAGGCCGCTCAACTGCTTGACCGCTCCTCCAGACCAACCGTGCGATGACAGTATCGCGGCATATTTCGTGGGCGCTCTGAGGGTCTTCGTGAGAAGGGTGGCGTAGGCAGCAACAGGGTGCACGCCCCCGAGCACAGTCGGGGCGCCGATAACGAGGATGGGCGAATCCACGAGCTGTTTGGCAACCTCGCCTATGCCGGTAACCGTGAGATCGAATACCTGAACTTCTATTCCCTTGCTTATCAGCGCCTCTCTCAGGACCTTCACCATATGCTCAGTTCTGCCCCACATGGACACGTATACCATGAGCACCTTCCTCTTCATCTTCTCTCCAGCCCAGTCGGTGTACGCATCAACTATCAGCTTAGGCTCGCGATACATTACGCCGTGCGACGGGGCGATGAGTTTCGGATCCAGGGCCTTCACCTTCTCGATGGCTTTCATGGCTGGCTTTCTGAAGGGCATCATGATCTCTGCGAAGTACAGCTTGGCCAGCTCGAGTGTGTGTCCGTCACCGAACTCATCGGCGTAGAATTCACCATACGCGATATGAGAGCCGAAGAAATCGCAGGGAAACAGGACGCGATCCTCAGGAACGAAGGTGAACATCGTTTCCGGCCAATGAAGCCAAGGAGCATCCACGAACTTGAGAGTCTTGCCTCCGAGGTCGATCGACGAGCCTTCGTCCACAACCATAATCCTCTCCTCCGGCACGCCGAAGTACATCATCGCCGCCTCCTTGCCCTTCGCACTCGTGACCAGTATCGCCTCTTCAGCGAGTGACAGAATGCGGCCGCATGCGCTTGCATGGTCTGGTTCCGCGTGATTCATAATGACGTAATCTATGCTCGTGGGCTCGGTGTGTTGCGATATCTTGTCAACGAGCTCCTCCTCAAATCCAGGGTTGGTCGTATCGATAAGGGCGGTCTTGTCCGCCCCCTTCACGAGATATGCATTGTAGCTCGTGCCATGCGGCAGCGGTATCAATCCGTCAAACAGCCTTCTGCTCGGATCCTTAACCCCCACCCAGTGTATGCCCGGAGCTAATTCCACTGTGCCCATTTGAGTTTTCGCCATTTCATCACCAGGCCGAGGTATATCCTGAGGGTTCATATGCTTGTTCCCGACCAGATAATCGCGCTGTGCTCCGGAAGGGAGCATCGGAGCGGGGAACATGACAGCATAACATTGAAATCGAAGGAATGCTTTGGACATCCTGGCGTACGGGACTGATGCCAGGCATCTGGCAGTCCCCCAGCGCGCCTGGAATGCACATTCTCGAGGTGATTTCACCATGGACCTGAGATCGAAGATCAAACGTGTGCCCGAGTTCAAAGGCGTCGTCTTCTGGGATATCACACCGCTGCTCAAAGATAAGCAGGCTTTTGGACAGTGCATAATGGATATAGCGGACCATTTCAGAGACAGGGACGTGAACGTGGTTGTCTCGAACGAAGCGAGAGGTTTCATAGTCGGCGCACCTGTCGCACACGAGCTGGGCGTTGGTTTCGTGCCGATCAGAAAGAAGGGGAAGCTGCCTCCCGAGGTGCACAGCTTCAGCTATAACAAGGAATACGAATCGGACGTTATCGAGATCAGGGACGACGGCGTCCAGCAGGGTGACAAGGTGCTTCTTGTGGACGATCTTCTTGCGACAGGAGGCACGATAAAGGCAAATGCAGACCTCGTCCAGAAGCTCGGCGGCGAGGTGGTCGGGATGGGTTTCCTCGTGGAATTGGAGTACCTCAACCCGAGGAAGTATCTTGGCGACAGCTACGAAATTCACTCGCTCGTGACCATCAATTCGACCGAGGAGACTTAGGAGGCAATCACAGCGAGCTGGCCCGTGCTCCGCCAAGCCGAAGATTCAATTACCTGGCATCTGCATCAGGATTGCATGGTATTCGAAGCTCTCAAGGCGTCGCTTGCTGAGGCGTCGGTCATCGAACGTGGAGATTACGAGTACATCGTTCACCCGATAACCGACGGCATTCCGCGCGTGGAACCGGAGGTCCTTGGTGAAGTCGTGGATGCGATGGTAGAGGTCGGCAACTTCGATTGTGATGCGATTCTGACCGTAGAGGCGTTGGGCATACCGCTCGCAACTGCCCTCTCCCTGAAGATCGGCAAACCGTTCAGCATAGTCAGGAAGAAGATGTACGGTCTCCCGGGCGAGGTGAACCTCTCACAAATCACAGGATATTCGAAAGCCACCCTCTTCATCAACGGTCTCAAGGCGGGGGACAAGGTCGTCATTGTCGACGACGTCGTCAGCACAGGAGGTACCCTGTGGGCTCTTGTGGACGCGCTAAAGAAGATGCAGGTGCATATATCCGATGTCCTTGTGGTGATCGAGAAGACGGACAAGAAGGCTGAGATCGAGAGGAAGATAGGCCACGCGATCAAGACACTCGTGAAGGTCGAAGTTGCCGACGGAAGAGTTATCGTCGTCTGAACCGACAGTAGCCTGTTTGAGTTCATATTCGCGCTTTGAAATACATTGTTTGACGCAAAAAGGACGGCAGCTCATTCGTCTGGTAAGAGGCTTATTGTAGCGCAAATCGACAGAACCTGTGTCATTCTTCCGTGCATGCGTGATAGCTGCGCAGACTATCGTATCAGTCACGCTCGCCTCGGCAGCCGGAACCGGAGCAGGATTCTGCACTGGGCTCATCCCGGGCCTGCACGTCAATAATCTCGCAGCGGTAGCAGTCGCGAGTTCCGTGTCCGTCATAGGTGCCTTCTGCTCGATTGGAACGGTGCTGGGATGTGACGATACCGCCCTTCTAGTGGCTTGCTTCCTAGTGGCAGCGATGATTGCGCACATGTTCTCTGAATCGGTTGTGGCGACCTACCTCGGCGTGCCCTCAACCGACAACGTGTCGTTGCTGCCTGCTCATCGGCTAGCGAAGGAAGGTCTGGGTCATTGCGCAGTCCGCATCTCCGCTGATGGCTCGCTTTGCGGTGTCCTCATAGGGCTGCTCATCCTGGTGCCAGTATGCGCCTTCCTCGGCTCGCCGATTGACGCCTATTCTTCGCTTCGGAGCGTGATGGGTATTGTCGTGGCGCTTCTATCGACCCTGCTGGTAATCTCCGAAGGGTTCGGGCGGCGAAGAGCCGTTGGTCGATCACTAAAAGGAGCGGCTTTCTTCTTCCTTTCGGGGATTCTAGGATTCATAGTTCTCGACTCAAACTACTTCGCTGCAACTGTCCCAGACGTTCCATGGATGAGTGCCGATTTTGTGCCCAGGTCCTCTCTGCTCCTTCCGCTCTTCGCGGGTTTGTTCGGCATACCCACCCTTCTGTTGAGCATCGGCCCAGAGCTTGGTCGAGTCGCGCAATCGACAGCCTCGACGGTTGAGGGCGAGCCAAGGAGCGTCCGGCCAAGAGTCACATCGATGGAAGTTCTGACATCGTCTGTCGGTGGAGTGCTGGTTGGCTGGATTCCAGGCGTGACATCGGGATCCTCGGCCACTCTGTGCGCCAGCGTGGTGAGAGGCTCCACGCCCGAGGGAGGCGAACCCGAGGAGGCGGCTCGATTCATATGGCTGTATTCTGCAATATCCTCGTGCGGGGCAGTGCTGTCCGTCGGCGCCCTGTCCATGATAGGGAGGGCTAGGAGCGGTATCATGCAGGCGGTCGTGTTCTTCATGGAGGATTCAGCTTTCGAGGTGCACGGTCTTGAAACCGCAGATCCGGTATGCGCCTTGCTGCTGTCCATGCTCGCGTCCGCGGTTCTTTCGCACATGGCCATCCATGGAGTGTCGAAGTCGCTGCTGATGCGACTTCAGGGAGTGCTATGCTCCCGCAGGACGGCCGTCGCGTCACTCGTGTTCGTGGCGTCGCTGGTCCTCGTTCTCACAGGGACGAGGGGCATTCTGCTGTTGCTTTCAGCGACGACGCTAGGGCTGCTCCCACCTCTCTGCGGATCGCGCAGGATAAACCTCATGGGATGCCTCCTGCTGCCAATATGTGTTACATTCCTCTCCGGGTGAGCCTCAGGCTTGCGCTCACGGTCAGATATGGGCAGAAGGAGCGGTTTAGGTAGAGAGGGGTTCCGCCTTTCTCCCCCCGTTAAAATAGCAGGGACCCTTAGAGGCCGTGAGGAAACCGACAACCGCCCTTGATGGGCGGAAGCGGCTCCGCACCCAACTCATACGGACCGCCTGCACAAGGCGGACACCCCTCTACCTTTATCGTGATTTCGTGCCGACGAAGGTAGTCACGTCGTGCATCGATGTCGCGAAAACGACCGGCGTCCTCCGGCGCGATAACGGCGATCATAGGTCTCCGAAATCGCGGCCGAACAAAGGCCGAAATCCTTCCCCCGACGCATAACCCGTTTGTTCGACTTGCTATATAGTTTTTTTCGTTACTGACTCCTCTTCCGGAACATTATTGAAAATGATACAATAGATGCGGTCATCGGACGAGCCTCTCGCGCAGGTTTTCGCGCGTGTATCCGAACGGCAGAAACAGCGTCTCCGCCGCACGTACGAGGAGATCTACGTAGGCCTCATCATCGTACTCCTCATCGCCGGAGATGAGCGGCTCGACCCTCACACGGGTGCGGTCGTCTCTGCTTCCGCTCTCCGTGACGATGTACCGCACCGTCTCCCCGGGAAACAGCGTCGCCCCCTCTCGCCGCAGCTGCACGAGCGCCGCCAAGCCATCGTTGAACTGCTCGTAATCCTCGATGCTCTTGGATATCCTCCTCCTGAGCAATAGCCTGCGCAACGGGACCGTCCCTGACCTCACCGCCTCGACGTAGTCCGACAATATCTCCAACGCCGCAGGTATGGTGTCGCGGAACTCTCGGGCGTCGGCCGCCCCTGCGAGCAGGGTGAGCATCTCAGATTGCATCTCCTTGACAATCTCGGGCGAGTCGCTTCTCCTTGATTCTATGCCGCGCACCTTCAGCTCGCCGTTCTCGAAAGCTCCGTAGTATCTGTTCAGCGCGCCCACGCCAGCCGCCCTCGACGGCAGGAACACTATCCACCTGTACGTGCCCTCAGCGTCGAGCGGTATTCCTATGTGGCCGGACACGTGCTCGCAGAACCTCTCCACATCCCCTCGACCCTTGAGCCAGAGCGAGTCGATTATGCCGTGAAGTATCTCGTAACCGTGCGCCTCGGCTATCTCCGACGTCTGCAGCATTATCTCCCTGCCGTATGCGTTGATGGCCTCATGGCATTCTATCCTCCCGAACCTGGCGTTCCTGTAGCCTGTGTATCCGAAGCAGTTGTGCACAAGAACACCGTTCGCTAGCGCGAAGCCATGGAGGGGATCGGCGACTGAGAGACAGCAGACGCGGCCGTTGACAGGCGCTATCCTCCGTGTTGATACGACCTTCGTGCTCCCGCTACACGCCTCGCCGTCCCAACCGCCCTGGTAGAGCGGCGGGAGCGACGATAGGCGGTCGCCCTTCCTCAGCTCGTCAGCCCTTCTCATGCGCAGGTTTCCATTGAGAAGCGTGAAGCACAGATGATCAGGCGTAAGCACCATCTCGTCCGAGCCGACGTTCACCGAGATCATCTCGTCTGGCGCGGGAAACATCATGACGCTGGCTACGCGCTTCATCGCCGGAATCATGAGCTCATCTACGCCAAACACGCGCAGATCGCCGTGCACTACGTGTTCGCCAAAGCACCGTCCTGAATACCTTTCCACGACGCTGCCTATCGACGCGATATCGAACCTGCCATTCAGCCTGTATGGCAACGTCGTATCCTCGTCAAGACAGGTCACGAGTAGCCACTTGAGCACGTCCGAACGTCCTTTGTACAGCGCGGTGTCGCCGACGCCGTGCCTCACCAGCCTCTTGAGCAAGGTCCTGCGCTCTACCACCGGCTTAAGGACGCGCGGTATGAGGCCGACGTGCCTATCGCATATCGTGTATCCTAGCACAGGTACTGTCCGTGCGGTCTCACGACAGCAGCTGCACATAATCGTCTCAGGCGAGATGTTGAAGCGCGTCATTATGTTCGGGTACAGCGAGGTGAAGTCGACCTCTAGCACTTGATCGAACACTCCCACTCTTGGCTCGTAGATGAACCCTCCACGATCCGCGACGATCAACTCCGTTGCCGTCTTGAACTTCTCCGGGAGGTTCTTCTTCCACATGATCGCGCATCCATCAATAAGAGCCTGGTTCACCTCCATGGCGCTTATGGCGCTTCCCGGGGACAGCCTTCCGAGTTCCTGGATGGGCGTGCGCGATATGCGTGCAAGGTCTATCAGACCGCCGAGCCCTCCCTCCACCAGCATGAACGAACTGTCGCGGTCGAGGTGTATCCTTCCCGCGAGCTTCTGCGAGGGGGGTTTGTACATGATCCTGCCGTACGTGAAGTATGATTTACCCTTCGTGCCTGGGCGCCTCTGTCGCTCTCTGCCGAGCTGAGGTGGCTCCATCCCCAGCGCCATCGCCCTGTGGTTCAGATACGGCAGCAGAAACGCGTCTCCGCCGTTGGTGTAGATTATGTCGGGATCCAGCCTCAGCACCGTTCTTTCTAGCTCTCGGATTATGCATTCCTCGTCACCTTCGATGATTTCGGGACCCATCTCCGCACGCACGAGGCGGTCGCCAAAAGCCTCCAAACCTTTTCTGCCGCTGGTGGTCGCTCGCAGCTCGGCCGTCGACAGTGGCGGAAGCTCGTAATCCATTTCGAAAGGGTCGTCTAACATCCTCGGTTTCGGGGACAGCTCGACACGGCCCATGGGGAACAGGGCTTTTTCCACGAGATATCTCTGGCTGAATCTGAGGTCGACGTTGAACAGATCGTAATCTCTGTATCTGCCACGGTTGTCTATCGTCCGCGCGGTCTCTTCGACCCTCGAATAATCCTTTATCGTGACGCCCAGCACTTCTTCAGGCTCACTCGCTAGCCACAGACTCTTGGGTTCCCTCTCAACGCTCTCGACCGCGTCGAGTATCTGCAGCGCCTTCTCCAGCTCATCAAGTTTATCGGTCGAGGCTCGCACGAATATCTTCGGCAGGAATCGCCGGTCGACCACTCTGTGGGCGCCGCTTGCGGTTTTAATCCAGTAAACCATCGCATTGGATGAGTAGTCTGGATATACGTCGGTAATCCAGCCCCTCATTCGGCCGCCTCACCGCCTCCCATCCCGTCCTCTTCATAGCCGTCTTCACGCAGAATTCTTCTGAGCCGCATGAGCTCCTTCTCGTGCTCGAGCAGCATCGATAGGAACGCCGACTCTGAAGGATCGACGCTGACGGCGTAGGTGGATGCGGACGCGTGCATGCGTGCGCTCTTCATCAGAGCTTCGAACGCTTCGCGGTCGCCCTTCCTGAGCGCCCTTCTGAAATCGTTCCATTGCTGCACCATTCGTTCAAGCGCGAGACGATATGTAGGCACGGTCCTTCCCATAGAAACCCCCCGTGAAATCGTTCAGAACCATCTGGCTCCAAGGCACGGGCGTGAAGGTCGTCGACCGCCCCTCCTTGGGTATGCTAACGCCGATGCCGTTCCTGCCGCATCGTATCTGCATGTGAACATCGAAGGTGCCGGACAGAAGAGACGTTATCTTAGGATCCGGCTTCACATATCTGGGCGTGTGTGATGTGACCACGGTTATGGTCCCGCGCTCCTTTGTGATTCTCTCTATCTCCCTAGCGCATCTGCCGAGGAGCTGATGCGCCTCGGACCGCCGCAGATCCTTGTCCATGAACATGTCCGAGATTGACGATATAATGATGGTGGACGGCGCGCTCCTCCTCGCCTCTTCATCCAGGAAGCCATCGATCAGCGAAGTGAGCTGGTACGCAGTGAACGCCCGTGCCACATTGACCATGGACAGCTTCTCGTGCCTGTCTATTCCACGCCGCTTGCATAGGGCGGATAACATGTAGGGATCTATCACATTGCCGCCGTCTATCCATATCACCTCCTCTTCGAACTCCGATAGCGCGCAAACGCACAGGACATGTAGCAGCTCGGAGGCGTATCGTGCGTCGGAATCTATCAGAGTGACTCTGGATGGCCTGAACCCCCCTACAAAGTCATCCAGCGGCGCTATGGCTGTCTTCAGGACCCTCTCCGTAGCAAGGAGGTCGCTATTGCCGAGGGCGGCGAATGAGCGTTCGAAGTGCTCCGCGTCTTGAGCGTATAGAGGCGCTGCCATCTCAGTCACGTTACGTCCGGAGCGAGAGTTATATCGCTGCCCAGGGGGGTCTGGTGAATATAGTGGCGTTTTATAAAATCAGAGCGCGCCGTCATCGGCGCACAAACAGACGGCTTTCCATGGATCATCTGCCAACCATCGAAGGGATCAACCACTGTATCACTCCATCGCCGTCTTTCAGCATGGCCTGCTCCGGTGAGCGAAGTCGTGGCAGAGAAGGGACGATGCAAAGCGGGGAAAACGGTTAACTCCACAGAGCTTCATCGGGACCATGATAGCCGAGGCAGAACCATGGCTGAGAAAGTCACCCTTGCGGTTATGAACGGGCGGGTCTACACCGTCGACAAAGATCGTCCCTGGGCGCAGGCTATTGCTGTCGCGCACGACAAGATAGTACGCGTCGGCAATGACGAGGAGATCGAGAAGATGTGCGGGTCTGAGACCATGATCATCGATGCGGGAAATCGCCTTGTTCTGCCAGGCTTCAACGACAGCCACATTCACACTACCATGGCGTATGAGACTTTCTCGGCGCAGCTGGGGGAGGCGAAGTCGCTGGAGGAGATCGCTACGCTCCTGAGAAAACACGGCGACGCGCATCCTGAGTATCGTCTCGTAAGTGGCACGGGATGGAAGCACGAAGCGGCGTTGATTGACAAGCGATATCCTCGAAAGGAGGAGCTCGACGAGATAATCTCCGATCGCCCGCTGTTGATGGTCTCATATGACGGATGGGTCGGCCTGGGCAACAGCGTGTTCACCGAGATGGCTGTGGAAGCGTTCAGGGGAAGATCGCCCGATCTCGGAGGAATGGAGACGGACTCAAGAACGGGCGAACCGACAGGAGTGTTTCACAATCCAGGAGATTTCGTGTTCTCGGCTGGCACCCTCTCCGATCTCATCCGACAGAACGCGCTCGACGGTCTCAGATGGGTCTTTGGCCAGCTTCCCAGACACGGCATCACCAGCATCCATGATGCCGAATCCGATCTCAAGAGCTTGGAGGCATACGAGCAGCTTAGACGCGAGGGCGGCCTTCTCGCGCGAGCATACATAGCCCTCGGCTACATGAAAACGACGACTGACGACGACCTGAAGCGGATTGCCGCCATCAAGGAGAGGCATTCCGACGAATGGATTCGTGCCGGTGTGATCAAACTGTTCATGGATGGTGTTCTCGAATCGCATACAGCAGCAATGCTGGAACCGTACGCCGACATGCCATCTGTCAGCGGCGAGGCGAAGTACTCTGCTGAGGTACTGAAGGCCATCGTTGAGAAGCTGGACAAGATGGGACTCCAGTGCATGATCCATGCCTGTGGCGATTCAGGCGTGCGGCTCGCACTCGACGCGTACGAGCACTCCGTCAAGAAGAACGGTCGAAGGGACAGCCGGCATAGAATAGAACACATAGAGATGCTGTCGCAGCAGGACGTTCCAAGGTTCAAGGAGTTGGGCGTGATAGCATCCATGCAACCTTTGCACGCAGCGCCTCTTACGGAGCGCGTCTATGTGAGCGCTGCCGGCCTAGAGAGAATGAAGACCTCGTTCCCATGGAGGATGCTGAACGGCGCGGGCGCCATCCTCGCGTTTTCCAGCGATTGGCCGGTTGCGGACATGAACCCGCTGACAGAGATCCAGGCCGCTGTTACCAGAGACTGGAGCGAGGAGCACCCCAGAACTGTCACATTGGAGAAGGCGATCGAGGCATATACCCTGAACGGAGCGTACGCCTCTTTCGAGGAGAACATCAAGGGTTCGATCGAGGAAGGCAAGCTCGCGGACTTCGTCATCCTTTCGGAGAACCTCTTCGCGTTGCCCCCTGAGGAGATAGGAGGTGCGAAGGTGCTGCTCACGGTTCTTGGGGGAGAGGCGGTCTTCAGAGCAGAGGAATTCGACAGCTGAACCTGCCTGGACTTGGTAATCGCGAGTCAATGTTTAAGTATCCATAGACCGCTTTTCGCCTCCGAAGCACTGAGAGACTTCTGACGCTCAGACTGGAAGGGATGTGGAACATGGCGCCGAGGAAGGGGAAGAAGGAGCCTTCTGCGCCCAAGCGGAAGCGCGACACTAGCGACGAGGAAGGATATGATGTCGTCTTGGAGCGAGCCGAAACCGCTCGCTCGCGCAAGGCGGCGATACTGCAGCTCCGCATGGGACGTACGGCGCACGTGTTGGGAATCGTCTCGGGCCTTGCATTGGCCGTGACGGCCGTCATCGCGTACCTTCTCGAGAACTGGTCCTATCTTATTGATGCGCCTGAGTATGTGACCGTGCTGAAGTGGGTACTGCCTCTTGCGGCGGGCACACTCATAGCGGCGGTCGCGTTGGCGATGAAATGGGAACCGTACTTCGCCGACAGGACGGATCCGCACTTCCTGATGGGCATAATTGCCCTGATCGTGCCCGTCTTCTTCGTGATCCTCATCGCTCTCGACGAAGCGGGCAAGATGGCCCTTGGAAGACCCGACTGGCTCTACCCCGCGTCCTTGCTGGGAATCAGCTTGACGCTCATATCGTTGGCGTTGACGTGGGAGGGGAGGGGAAGGAGGAAGTGCATCAGCATTGTCTCTGCAGCGTTTCCCCCGGTGCTACTCACATTTCCGATGATATTTCACTTCGACCCGATCGATCTCGCGAGCATACTCCCGATGGCGTACCTCGGTAGCGCGGTCGCGATACAGCTTAGCGGTTCGATGCTCCACATAATCTCAAGCGCCACATCCGTCCAGGAGCGGGAGGTGTTGAAGGCGAGCGACGGAAAGCTCCGGGAGCAGATAAAGGACCTTGAGCGGCGGCGAGTTGCGCTGGATTATAGGGAGGAGGCGTTCTGGGCGAAGGAGTCCGACCTCGAAGCCTATGAGAAGCGTCTGTCAGATGAGATCGAGTCCATCGATGAGCGCAAGAAGCAGGCGTTGCAGGCGGAGGTAGATCTCGAGCAGCGAGCGCAGGAGGCGAGGACCGCACGGCAGGAAGTCTCCAAGAAGGAGGCTGAGATCGAGTCCAAACTCGACATCATCCGTCTCAAACAGGGTGATATCGATTCCCAGGCCAAGGACGTCGGCAAGCGCACAAAGAGCCTCGTGTCAAGGGAGGAGAAGATATCCGCCAGGGAGGCAGAGCTGGACAAGAGGCAGATAGAGCTGCAGTCAAAGGATCGTGAGGTGAAGAACGGCCTCGCAGACGTCGCCGATGAAAGGTCGACCCTGGAGCTCCAACGCAAAGAGCTCGACGCTCTCCAGGAGGCTCTTGCCGAGAAGGAGAAGCAGGTGTCCATGCGCGAGACGACTGCCGACCTGCGAGCGCTCGAGACTGTCGCGGCCAAGGAAGAGATCGGCAAGGCCACGGAGGAGAAACAGACAATCGGGCGGCTGCAGAATCAGCTCCTGAAGAAGCAGGAGGCCGTCGCTGAGAGGGAGATCGCCCTGCGGTCGCAGGAGGAAAGCCTGCGCAAGAGAACTCAGAAGGCTGAGAGGCTCATCGCCCGGGCGGACAAGCAGATGAATGAGCTAGTGGAGAAGGAGGCGGAGATACTAGAGCGCAAGAAACAGCTCGCCCAGCAGGAGGCGGACTTCAGATCTGCGACGTACAGCCTGGAAGCGCAGCAGGAAGAGGTAAGGCTCTCGAAAGAGGAGTCGGCCTCTATAGAGAGACAGTATGCGGATATGTCTGCATCGCTCAGGAAGAAACTCGATGAGGCGAATGCTCTGAAGGAGGATCTTGCCAAGAAGGTCTCTTCCATTGAGCGAAGGGAGCAGATAGTGAAGGATATCGAGACTCGATTGAAGGCTGAGCACGAACGTTCGAACGCAAAGGTGAGGGAGCTGATTGCGAAGGACAAGTCGCTCAAGGCGAAGGAGACCGACTTGGGCCTCAAGCATGCGGAGCTCAAATCGAGAGAGAGGCAGCTGCTGAGGAGCGTCGACGACTTCGAGAGCGCGCGGTCCGGGGCACCTGCGGATACTGAGAGCACCAAGGCGCTCGAGGTAAGAGAGAAGCGTCTTGTTGAAAAGGAAAGGGAGATGAAGTCGCGCCTGTATCAGCGCGAGAAGGAGCTTGAGCAGCGCGAGCAGGCGCTGCAGTCTCACCTCAGGAAGGATATCGAGGAGATGGAGGAGGCCGTCGAGACCGAGTACGCTGAGGAAAAGGTCAAGACAGGCATCGAACGCCTCGACGATCTCCTGTTAGGTGGCATGCCGTTCGCGTCGAACGTCCTGTACGTTGGTCCTCCGTTCATAGGCAAAGAAACAGCGATGTTCCTGTTCATCGCGGAGGGTCTCAAGAAGGGAGTTCCAGCTATTATAATCACAACATCGCATCCACCACAGGAGATCGAGAAGCAGATTGCCCCAATGATGCCCACGTTCAAGGAGTTCGACCAGCTCGGCCTCGTGCGCTGGATAGATGCTACGGGCGCTGAACATGAGACCGACGGGGACGGTGCCGTATCGAACGCGAGTCGTGTCGACGGGCCGGACGATTACGACGGAATATTGGAGGCTCTGGACGACACGATGGAATCCCTTCGAAGCGACGGCAATCCGTACTCCAGGATAGCGTACTTCTCGTTGTCGATGAGCGTCCCTGAGGCGGAGGACAAGCGGGCATACAAGTTCGTCCGGACGTTCGCCGGCAAGGTGAGACAGGGAAGCGCGATCGGCGTGTATGCGCTGGAGAAGGGCATGCACACGGAGCAGCAGCTCGAGTCATTGCAGCATCAGATGACCGGTGCGGTGCAGTTCAAGACCGAGAAGCAGAAGACGCTTTTGAGCGTCCAAGGCATATGCGACGCGCAGACACGCGACTGGGTGCAGTACAAACACTCTAACAAAGCCATCATGATAGGAGCATTTTCGCTTGAGCGGATACGATAATCAATAATAGGCGACGCGATAGCCCGCCGTCTCGATGGACCGGACGGCGGTGCTTACTCGGTGGCCTATGTCATCAGCGATCTTGGGAACGGCATCATTCTGCGCGCGAACGGCCGAGCCTACAGGTTCGATCCCAGGCGAGCTGTGGCTGGTGACTTCAACATGGTGTCTCACGCCCATTCGGATCATCTTCCCTCTGCCGTTGGGAGCGCTTCGATCGTGTGCTCGAGTGCGACTCATGACCTTATGCGTCTCCATCGCAAGAGGATTCATAGGACCGATGAAGGCTCCATCACCATCAAGGATGCAGGCCACACACCTGGTTCATCCATGTTCATCGTCGAAGGCCATCCGAAGGTGATGTACACTGGCGACTTCTGCACGAGAAGGAAGCGGCATATCCGCCCTGCCCTGCCGCACGAGTGCGACATCCTCGTGATGGAGAGCACCTACGGAAAACCCGAGTACGAGTTTCCAGACCACGGCGACACCATCGGCGCCATAAGGGATTGGGTGGATGCGGCCATCTGGAGCGGAGCTATTGCAGTTCTCCTCGCATATCCGCTGGGGAAGGCGCAGGAACTCTGTTTCGAGCTCAGCGATTTTCCACTGCGCATGCAGAAGGCGATCGCCGACAGGAATCGAGTGCTCGCGGCCCACGGCTACAGGCTACCAGTGGGTTGCTGCGAGGGCATGGACGGAGATAAGGAGCCATTCGTGTACGTGACATCTGGACTCGGAGCGGAGCGCGATAAGGTAGAGCGAATGCTGAGCGACGGCGCCAAGGCCGCTTCGTTCTCCGGGTGGTCCGTCAGAAGGTTCGGAGGACGTGCCGCGGGCTCCAGAACTGAGATGTTCCCCCTTTCGGACCATTGTGACTTCAACGAGCTTATGGAATTTGCGAGGCGATGCAATCCAACCAAGGTTCTGACGACTCACGGATTCGCCGCAGACTTCGCAGAATCCGTCAGGCGCGAGCTGGGCATCGACGCCGAACCGCTCATCCGCGGGCAGGAGTCCCTCGACAGGTATCTGTAACCGCTCTATCCTCTGCCGCTGGTCCAGCCCTTCTCGTAAGTTCCAGCAGGCATGAAGACTCTGGTCGTCTTCGCGGCCAGACCTTCGGATCTCGACATCATCTCACTGGAACTCATGAGAGCCTTTCCCAGGCCCACGCCCTCGCCGCTCATCGTCATCATGACGATCGTGTCGTCCCTCGCAATCGAATCATCCAGCGAAACTATTCCGGGCGTTGCGAGGTCCGCACCATGACAGATGGCGTCTACTGCGGAGTCTTTGATCTCCACGTTGTGCATGTGCTCGAACAGAACCTCCATCGGGTTGAGCATGTCCTTCAGTCCGGTGCTATCGCCCTGAGCGTGCTCCTCCAGCGCGTCCTTGAGGTCGTGGAGCGTTACTGCCCGCTCCTCGCCTATGACGCCGGCTCTGACTCGTCTGAGATCCTGCAGGTGCGCTCCAACGCCAAGAGCATCACCCACATCGACGCAGAGGCTGCGGATGTAGGTTCCAGCCTCGCAATCCACTCTGAAGAGCACGTTCCTGCCGGAGGTTTCAATCATAGCGAGCGAGTGAATTCTCCTCGTCCTCGGAGCGCGTTTGACCGCAGATCTGACCGGAGGCGTCTGGATTATCTCTCCGACAAACTCCTCGAACAGCTCCTTCACGCGCTTCTCATCGAAGTTGCCGTGGATTTTCATCACGCCTACGTATTCCTTGGTGCCATGATGCATCGAGTCCATCGCACGGACAGCTACACCGACGCCCACGGGCAACACACCGGTCGCTCGAGGGTCGAGCGTTCCCCCGTGAGCCGCCTTTGACGCGCCGAGCATCTCTCTCACCCAGCTTGTTACCTGATGCGATGTCGGCCCCATCGGCTTGTCGATGACAACGACACCGTTTCTGAGAAGCTCCTCTACGCCTCGGGCGCTAGGTCCTCTCGCACTGCCTGGCCTGGGGACGTGCCGATCGTCGGCCTTTCTGAGCCTAATCTGCATACCTCCGCTCGGCCTCGGCGATGATCGCGTTCGCGACGTCCTCCGGCGATTTGCTGGAGGAATCGATCCAAAGGTCGTAGATGGTCCTGTTCGATGGGTCGATGCCGTAATACGCAAAATAGCGTTTTCTCTCGGACCGCTCGCGCCTTCTCATGTTTCTGAGCACCACATCGACGGGCTTCTTCTCTCGTTTCGCAATCCTCAGGCTGCGTACCTCCTCGGAGGCGTCCACATGCACTGCAAGCGCTTCTATCCCGTTCCTCTTGAGGAGCGCGCCGGTCAGCCTGCCCTCGATTACAATGTCGTCTTTCGACTTCGCGACGGCGACCATTCTGTCGTCCAGTTCACGGTCTATCGTCTCGTCCTCCTCGGCGAAGCTGCTGAACGCAGCGAGGTCCATCTTCCTCTCGACTGCCATCTGTCTGAACAACTGGCCTACAAGGACGAGTTCGAAACCCATCCGACTCGCTACTATCTCTCCAACCGTCGTCTTTCCGCTTCCAGGTGGTCCTGAGATAGCTATTCTCATGGGAGTTGCCCCACTATTCTTTGAGGAGCCCGTCCGGCTGTCTGTATTCGAGCTCGCGCAGCTTCCTTCTGAAGCTGAAATACTTCAGCACCCTTTGCAGTATCTGGCCGAACGGCAGGGTCACCAGCGAGTACAGCAGGATCCAATTGGGCAGGATGTTCGAATTCCTCATGTTGGCGTTGAACTCCCACGGGACTGAAAAGGCGGTGGACGACAATTCGATGTAGACGAAATTCGCGAGCCATGCGAATATCGGTATGATGACTATCATGGTGATGGGCATCACCTTGAACTGCGCCTGCGTCGACTTCAACTGCTGCGCCGTCATCTGCGGCTGAAGTTCGGTCAGTTTCTTCAGCTTGAAGGTGTTGTTGCTGGACCTCGCCTCCCTCATTTCCTTCTGGAAGGCGGAGAAGATGCGCTGGTTTCTGGCCATGGATATCCAGTCGATGAACAAGTGGCGAAGGGTTACGCTGAAGAATGTCATGATCAGTCCGGTGCAAGCGAGGGTGAATACTGGATACTCCCCACCGAAGCCGACGAGGGGCATGAGCGCGACGCCGACGATCTTCCCCAGGCCCTGCCGGATATCGTTGTTCAGAAGGACGAACAGCGCCACCATGAAGGCCATCAGCATGATGAGCTGGTTGCCCATATCTGGCTTGGCGGGCTTTCCACCAGCACCTCCTGCAGCGCCAGCGCCGCTCATCCGATCATTCTCCTCCGAAGAAGCCTCTCAGAACGGGATGCATCTCCATCATCTGCTCCCTGCCGATAGCATCGTACAACTGAATCAAGATGCCTACGGCTAGCAGCACCCCTGTACCTGAGGCATTGCCTACAGTTCCTATCAGATCCGCGCCCGCAGCTAGCGCTCCGACCACCGCTCCCGATATTATCGTTACCACTGGGATGTACCTTTCGAGCACTCGTTTAAGCACCCTCGGATCACGTCTGAAGCCCGGTATCTGCATGCCGCTAGACTCGATCTGCGACGCGACCGCTTCAGGCCCCATATTTGTCGTTTCGATCCAGAACTTGGCGAATAGGATGGATCCGATGATCATGACGGTCACGTAGACGATGACGTGGATGCCAATCTGAAGCCGCGTTTTGACGTCGCCTATCCCTGAAATGTACGAACCTAAGTAATCGTTGCTTAACATGGGCAGCAGCCAATCGCCAACGCCGTTGACGGTTGAAAGATAATAGGCCAGCCCTCCGGCTGCGACGGTGTTTCCTTCCGCATAATATCCTAACATCCAGTTCTCGCCCAGGATGGGCATGTTCATGAACGATGGGTGGCTCGCGAAGAGCATCGAGAACATGCTGACGTTGGCCAGCAACGCAGCCATCAGTATGACCGGGATGTTGGATGCGTAGATCAGCTTAATCGGATATCTGCCTCTCGCCCCTCTCGCTCCGCCATGCGCGAGCGGCAGCTCAATCCTGCTGGATTCCGTGTACGCGACGAATAGGAAGATGACTATCGTCCCTATCAGCGCCACCATAGGATTAGGTTGCGCTAAGAATATCTGTTCGTATCCTCCGTTGGACAGCTCCGGCGCGGACATGTGGTGGAAGATGTAGATGGTCTTCGGTATCGTGCCCGCCGGCGGATTGGATATGCTCATCGCAGCGGTCGGATTCGCAGGATGCCAATTGAGCGACCCCGTGAATATCTGCTGCGACACGCCCGCCGCTATGAACAGCGATATGCCGCTGCCGATGCCCCATTTCGAGACGACTTCGTCCATGAGGAAAACGAGATACGATCCGGCGAACAGCTGCACGACTATGAACGTCCGTGCGAGGCTTAGGCCTGCGCCGGCCCAGAGCGATTCGGATATGTCTATGAACTTCGCCGATGGCTCCATGAAGCCGTAGACCTGCGGCGCGGACTCCACGACTATCATAACGAGCACGAGCAGCTTCTGCGTGCCCTGGTAGATCGCCTTATCCTCCGGGTTCTTGAGGTCGAGCTTGATTATCTTCGCGCCCGTGAACAGCTGCATGATGATGGAGCCTGTGACGATCGGGCCAATGCCCAAGTGCATCAGCGAGAACTGGGCGCCTGCAAGGATGGCTCTGTACTGCGCGAAGAGGTCGACGCCCTGCTCTGAGTCGAGGCCGTATATCACGACGTTTGTCATCGCGAAATACAGCAGAAGAATCAGGATGACCCATGACATCTTGGTCCTGAAGTGCACGTGCCCTTCGGGCTTCGTGACCGCTGGTAGGCGGTCCGTCACGGGCTTGAGCTTGTAAAGAAAGCTCTTCTTGTCTTCCCCCTCGGCCATCAGATACCCTTCCTATCGTCCGGTCCTCGTTCGCCTCTCCTCACACATCCCAGCAGTTCCATGCGGACGTCCCATCACGCCTCGAGCAGCTTGCCACCAGCGTCTTCCAGCTTCTCCTTCGCCCTGGCTGACGCCTCCGGCACACGGACAGACACAGGGGTGCCAATCCTGCCGGAGCCAAGCAGCTTGTCGATTCCCAGCTTGGTGAGGTCGACCGTCCACTGTCCATCCTTCTCCGTCGCCATCCCCTCCTCCGCCAGCCCTGGAAGGGACTGCTCGAGGTCGGAGAGATTCATCGTGATCTTGTCTGCCACGACGGACTGTGGCCTCTTGAAGCCGTGGCGGCCAAAATGTCCGGGGGAGTACTTAACCGTAGCCATCCATTTGTGCTTGTGCAGGCCAGCGTTGCCCCTGCCACCTCTGAGGCCTGCGCCTCTTCCAGCCTTCTTGCCGCGGCCGTGGGTTCTGCCTCCCCTGTGTTTGCTGGTTCTACTGACCATCTACTTGACCTCCTTGTCGTGCAACATCCTGAGCAGGAGTCGCTCGATCTCGGCTCCTCTGTAGCCAACTGCGCCTCCGACGGAATAGGGCCGCTTCACCTGCTCATATCCCTTCATCGGCGGATGCAGCCTCATGACGGGCTTCAGCCCTTTAACGTCGATCATCTTGGCTTCCGTCTTCTCGATTGCCTTGGCAAGGGCGGAGATGGTCGCGAACTGCGAATTGCCTTTCACATACTTGTCCGTCAACCTCTCTCCTCCCGCTACTTCGCCGCGGGACTTGAGCAGCTCAACGATGGTGTCCTGGTTGACCTCGCCCCAAGTCACATAGTCCTTAACGACCTGGAGCATGCCCTTTGTGGTGGTGTTCAGCGGCAGCAGAACGCAATGGTTCGGCCTTGTGAGCCGAAGCATTTCCATCGTCCTGACCGCCTTTTCTGTGATCTTCGCGTGGCCGCGTACGCGAACCACCGCTATAGCAGACACGTCAACCCGCCTCCTTCGGTTCGGGCCCTTCGGTCGAGGGCTCTGCGGGCGTCTTCACGTCCTCTTCAGGCGGCTTCTCATCAGCAGTCTTCGCCTCCTTTTCCTTATCATCGTCGGCAGATTCCTCGATTACGATGGACGGTGTGATCTGCGGCTTGACCGGGCCGCTGACGATCTTCAGCCTGTCCTTCTGCTCGTCGGTGATCCTCATCTGCGACGTCATCCTGAGCGCCTCGAACGCCGCTATGGAGGTGTTGATGGTCGTCTTGGTGTGACCCTTGGTGAACCCCCAGGCGTCGTTCACACCAGCCATCCTCAGGACGCTCTTGGCGATGTCGCCAATCGCGAGTCCAGTGCCTCTCGGCGCTGGCTTGAGCTGCACGACCACAGAACCTGCACGCCCTGTGATCTCGAAAGGCAGTGAATGGGGTGTGAGACAACCGCACTCCCAAGAGCCGCAACCCCTCTTGATCTCTATGATGTTGAGCTTGGCAACGTCGATCGCCGCCCGTATCGCGGGGCCCACTTCCTTCCCCTTGAGCCTTCCTAGACCCACGAACCCGTCCTGGTTGCCCACGACCACAGTGATTGCGAACTTGACTCTTCTGCCCGAGTCCGTCATCCTCTGCACCATGTTCACGTCGAGCACCTCGTCCGCGAGGTCGGGAAGCAGTATATCGACTATCTCGGGCTCCCTCAGCGGCAAACCGCTCTTGAGAGCCTCGCTCATCGTCGTGATCTTGCCGTCCGCAACGAGCCTGCCCAGTCTCGTCTTGGGAATCCAGTCCGGCATTACTCAGCACCTCCTATCTTGCTCTTGACTTCGTCGAACTGCGCCTCAGCGCCGTCCTGCAGATGCCTTCCCTTGATCCTGTCCTCCGACGGCATCATCTCATCCTTATGAGGTATCGTCACGCCCGCATCGACCAGTCCCTTCGTTGCGGCGAACAGGACACAGCCCTTGATTGGCTCTCTCAGGCCCAGGTCGAGGACCGCCTCTCCGACGCCCTTCTCGCGAGCCCTGCGGCCTGCGAGGTATCCCGTTAGGTACGCTCCTGGTGTGCTGTTGCCCGAATGCTCCCAGCCGAGCTTCGCGAGCTCGGTCGACACCGCCGTCGCCACGACGACATCGCCTTTGTCGTCGTAAGACACTAGCTGTATCCTCACGTGTTTGTTGGATCTGCGCACGACCGCGCGGTGCTTGCCGCTCTTGATAAGGCTGAGCCTTCCACGATAGTCCGTGCGCCCCTGCCTCCTCCTTCTGAACGGCACCTTGTATCTTGGCCCGGTTGCCATGACCATCACTCCTTGAGGATCCCCTCTGTCCTGAGGTGCGATTCCAGATGCGGCTTGCTCTTGAACATGCCGCCTTTCGCCCTCAGGTAGTACTTGCGATACGTTCGCGCGTCGATCACATTGCTGTCTCTCAGTTCCTTCAACCTGCTCCTGATCGGTCGAATCGTCTGTTGCCACCTCTCCTTCGATGGCTTCCGCGCATGCTTGCCGCCGCGACGGGAACCTTGGCCAGTCCTCCTGCCCTTGCGCTTCTGCGTCCTGAGGTAGTTCGCCCGCCCTCTGGAGACGCCGCGCTTCTGCTTCGCGGCTATGGTCCCAGAGTCGATGAGAGTTCTGACATCAGAGCGTGTGATGGCGTCAGCGACATCCTCCATCCTGTTGGTGTCTATCCATACCCTGGACTCGCCGCATTTGAGCAGCTGCGCCGCCATCCTCCGCTGGTTCTTGAGATCCATCATCATCCGCTCCTGTTGAGTACTCTGATCTGGAGCTCATCTGCTCGATCCTCAATCTGTGTCCTCTTCCTCATTCCCACTGTGTGTGCAACTCTCGCCGCCTGCACTTTGGGGTCGATGTCCTCGAGCTCCTTGACGTTGTGGACGATGACCTCCTGGAATCCCGACGGGTGCAGATGCTTCGCCTGCCTGGGCCCACCGTATCCTATCGATACAGCCTTCGTCCTGTAACCTCTGTTTGTCCTCATCTTCGAATGCAATCCGCGCGGCCTTCTCCATCCTGTGGACTGGAGCCGCTTGCGTCTGTGGTACTCCTGCCTGACGAAGTTCGGACGTCGGGAGTCGATGGTCTGGCGCTTCTTCAGGGCGTCGAGTACTTCCTTGGAGAGCTCGGGCTTGAGCTTGACGCGGTAGCCTTCCTCCTCTTCCTCGATCTCGACCTCTTCTTCCTCTTCGCCTTCCTCTTCGTCCTCTCCCTCGTCCTCATCGACGACGACGCCTTCCTCGTCGATCTCGACATACTCTTCGCCGGTCTCGTCCTCATCCTCGTCGATCTCCTCGAGATCCTCTCTCCAATGCTCGAGGGTCTTCGGGCCGACGCCTTTGAGGTGCTCATGTATCTCCTCGGTGCGATCCTCGTCTGCCAGAGCTTCCGCAAGGTCATCGGCGGTCTCGATTCCGAGCGCCTTGAGCTTGGAAGCATACTCCTCTTTGAAGTTGCGCAGCCCGGCAAACTCGTCCTTATCATTAGATTTATCGTCAGCCAACGTCATCACCTCCCGGCCTTCTCAGTGACATAGATCCCGTCCTGGAATATCCTCGGGTCAAAGCCCTTTATTCTCGTGGCGCGTTCGATGTTCGCCGCTGTCTGGCCGACATCTTCGAGGTTCGAACCTGACACCGTCACCTGGTCCCCCTTGACCACGACCTTCGTCTTCCCCACTATCTTCGCCTTCCTGAGATGCTTCTCCCCCAGGAAGTTCTCTATAACGAACACTTCACCCTTTACCGACGCCTTGATAGGGAAGTGGGCGTACACGATCTTCATCCTGGTCTCGAAGCCCTCGGTAACGCCGTGGATCATGTTCCTTATGTGTGCCGCATAGGTGCCGAGCAGAGCCCTGTGCCTAGCCCTGCCCGTATCGCTCATGACGAGCACTGAGCCACCCTCGACCGCGATTCTGAGATACGGGCTTGAGAGCTTCCTGCTCTGCTCTCCCAGCGGTCCCTTGACGTTCACGACGCCGTCGCCGACGATGACCTGGACCTTATCGGGAACCTCTATCTCGTCTGTGTGCAGACCTCTGACTTCGCTCATCCAGATCACCTCAGTACACGAACGCCAGGAGCTTGCCACCCACGCCGCCCTGTTTTGCCTGCGTGTGCGTCAGCACTCCTTTGGTCGTCGTCAATATCAACACTCCGAAATCCTGCGCGGGCAGATACCGCGCCTCGTACTTTTCGAGCTCCCCCGTTCTCACTGAGTATCGTGGCCTGATGACGCCGCAGTCGTTTATCTGTCCGGCGAGGTTCACTCTGAACATGCCGCTCCTGCCATCGTCTACGAACTCGAACTGTCTGATGTAACCCGCCTCCTGCATGACCTTGAGCACGCGACCTATCAGTTTGGATGAGGGCTTCACGACGCACTCTCCTCGGCCAACGCGCTCAGCATTCCTGATGACGGACATCGCATCGTTGAGTGGATCCTGCTGCATATCACATCACCTCAAGAGTACTTCCTGAACCCCAGCTCGGGGGCCATTTCCCTGAAAGATTGTCTGCACAGGCGCATGCCGTAGCGCCTGACGATGCCGCGCTTCCTGCCGCATCTGGTGCATCCAACCTTCCTGCCGAACAGCTTCTTCGGCTTCATTCGACCACCTCCACGCTGAACCTGGACTTGATGAACTCGATGCCTTCGTGGCGGGTGATCCTGTGATGGGTCGGTACGGATCCTCTCAGGACCCTCCGCTTCGCGACCCTCTTGCCCGGACGTGTGAGCACCACGCTTATGTCCAGTCCGAATATGCCTATCTCCGGATCGTACTTCATCCCCGGGAAGTCCGTGTAATCCTGAATGCCGAATGAGAAGTTGCCCTCGGGGTCGAAGGAGTAGTCTGCGATTCTGTTCTCCCTGATCCACAGCGCGGTCTTCACGAACTCTTCGGCCTCCGTGCCGCGCAGGGTCACCTTGACGCCTATGTCCATCCCACGTCGTATGCCGAAATCCCTGTTGGTCGTCTTCGCAATCGTGCGGATAGGCCTGCGCTTGGTAACCATCTGCAGAACCTTCTCAGCCTTCAGCAGCCGCTCACCCGCGTCGCCCACCCCGATGTTGACGACCGCCTTCTCCAGTCGTATGTCCTTCATCGGGTTGGTCATATGGCCTTCGCCTCCGGAAGTTTGATCTCGGGGGTCTTCTCGCCGACGACGAAGACGTTCTCCTTCACCGTGCTGAAGCCCTCCTTGAAGGTGACTATGTTCGAGCCGGAACCTCTCCTGAGCCTGTACTCCTCGATGGTCTGGATCGTGCCGGGGTGCGATCCGCCCGTCAGGAGCGCGAGGCTTCCCTTGTCGAGCTTCAGCGCCTTCACTATCCGCTGCGACGGCACCTCTATCTTGAGCACGTCGCCCGTTCTGTACTGATCCTTGGGCAACAGAAGACATCTTCCATCGTGCAGATTGAGCTGCACCTTGCCCTCACGGACGACGTTCTTGCCGTCTATTCTCGCAAGCTTCCAACCCTTGTCCTTGTCATCGATCTTGACCAGCTGCAGCCTTCCCTTGTAGTCCAGAAGCATGCGGTAGCTCTCGCCGGTCTTCAGGAGCGTTACGACGTCCATCAGCCCTACCGGGAACTTCGGATCGGTCACTATCCTTCCGTCGACCGCGACGCCACGTCCGCCGATGACGAACATGCTCTCCCTCGCGTTGTCGCAGACCTTCAGCACATCTCTCAGGATCATCGCCAGAGGCATGGCCTCTTCCTTGCCGTGCGGTCCCGACCTGGGTTTCATGACCCATTTGCTGACCTTCCTGGGCACGCTCCATCTGCGTGGGGCGGTCATCCTCTTCAAGTGTTTTTTCAAGACTCTCACGCCCCTCCCTTGAAACTCTCGAGCTTCCGCTTTCTCCAGCTGTCCGAGAGGTCTAGTTTCGTTATGATCACGTCCGAAGGGTCTACGGGTCTCTGGGTTTCCGTGCCGTCCGCCTTCGGTACCGTGATGTTCTCGACCACAATCTTGTAGTTCTTGAGGTCTATGGACGCGACCTTGTTCTCGGAACCCTTCAGCCCTTTCGCGCCTCGTATGACCTTGACGGTATCTCCCTTGCGCACCGGCAGAGAGCGGACGTTGTACTCCCTGATGAGGGCTGAGTCCAGATGGGCCGATACCATGCGTCTCCTCTGGTGGAGCGGTGCCTGCCCCTTCGCCCTTCTCTGCTTCCGTGCCTTATGACTCGTAGTGCTCATCCTACCACCCTCAGACTATGACCGAAGCGGTCGCTGCAATCCTGGGCCAGCGCTCAGCCGCCTCGCGCGCCACGGGGCCCTTAATGTCGGTTCCCTTGGTCTCGCCCGTCTCGGTCACTATCACGACCGCGTTGTCCTCGAACTGAACCATCGTGCCCTCAGGGCGCCTGAAAGGCCTCTTCTGCCGTACGATCACGGCTCGCATGAGCTGCTTCCTGGTCTCGGGCGTGCCCTTCTTTACAGAGACGACAAGCATGTCCCCAACCGATGCGGACGGGTACCTCCTGCTGGCCCCGTGATACTTGGGCACTGACACGACCTGGACGATCTTCGCGCCCGTGTTGTCGATGCAGTCCAGTCGGGCGCCGGTCGGTATGCCCCTCATCTGTCTCCCTGGTAATCCCCTCATCGTGATCGCCTACCTCTCCTACCGCTTCTCTATGACTACGTATGATACGCGTTTGCTCAGGGGTCTGCACTCCATTATGCTGACTCTGTCTCCCTGATTCATCGGCATGCATGGCGGGAGATGCGCGAGATATCTGCTCGTCCTCTTCTCGTATCTCTCGTACTTCGGCACATACTTCATGTGCTCTCTCTCGACCGCCACAGTACCCATCATCTTGGTCGATACGACCGTCCCTTTGAGGACGGCCCCTCTCACAGGCAGCTCGCCGTGGAACGGGCAATTGACATCCTCGCATCGTTCCTTCGGCGGCTCGATATCGAGCCCCACGTTGGCCGCCGCCTCCTTCTTCCTAGCCATTGTAACATCACCTTGCTGCTCATCGCACTCTCTTGATCCTGTCCTCAGGTCTGAACCTAATATCGTCCCCCGAGATCACAAACGCCTTCGAACCGTCAACGAGCCTGAACTCGCAGCCGGCCTTGGCGATCACCTTCTCGGCGCCGTCCTGGTCTATGGTGATGGTGTTCTTGGTTTCGTCCACGACCGTTCCGTGCGCTCCCGCATGGGACGGGCATGTGGACGCCAGGACCTCAACCTCCAGACCTATGAACAGCCTTCTCCGGGGGTCCTTTGATTTCATGCTCGGCCTACCTCGAGTCCACAGAGAACCCGAGCTCCTCCAGTACCTCCTTAACCTTCTTCTTGTGGTCTCCTTGGAGCTCGATCCTGTTCGCCTTGTATGTACCGCCCGCGGCGCAGCGAGTCTTCAGCTTTCGCGCGAGCTCCTCGACATCGATGTCACCGGAGTCGATTCCCTCGACGACCGTGACGACCTTGCCGTAACGTCGGGTGTCCGTCGTTATTCTTATCTGTTGCTGCTCCTTGGCGATCTGTTCGCAGATACACAGCTCCTCTGGCAGTCCGCATACCGAGCAAATACCAGCCATTACTTCTTCTCCTCCTTGTCGTGTCCGACTTCGCTGTCGGCTTCGGTTTCCTCATCGTCGGCCTCCTCCACTGGAGTACGGCCTTCCCTGATCTCCGGCTCTTCTTCTCTCTCCCTCTCGCGACTGGGAGCTTTGACTGGCCTCTCAACGCCCAGCTCCAGCTCCCTCTCGATAGTTATGATGCGCGCGATGTTCTTCCTTAGCGCTCTGATCCTTCCAGGGCTTGCGGGCGCGCCTCCCATGGCCGCCACACCCCTCTCGTGCATGAGCTCGTCGTTGAGCTCCTTGAGCTTCATCTGCCGATCGTCCGGACGCATATTCCTGAGATCCTTCGACCTGAGCAACGCCATCGGTTACTCCCCCTCCTTCGTCTCTTCGCCTTTCGCGTCTTCTTTCGCTGCTTCGGCCGCGGCATCCTTCTCTGGCGACGCCGGTTTGGACTCAGCAACAGCCTTCTTCTGCCTCTCTGATGCCTTGGCGGATTCAGGGACGTTCTCTGCGGGCGCCTCGGCGGCTTTGCTCCCGGTCTCCTTCCCGGCCTCTTCCCCGGGCTCGGCTTTCGTATCCTTGGGCGGCAATTCGACGCCTTCCTTCTTGTCGGCCTTCTTCCTCTTGGTGGTAGCACGCTTCCGAGGCTTCTTCTCCTTCGGCTTGTCCTCGGCCTCGTCCTCCTTCTTCTTGGCCTTGTCCGCTGCGGTCTTCTTGGCGGGCTTCTTGTCCTTCTCCTTGCCTTCGTCCTCCGCCGACGCCTTCTTGAGTTCCTCCACCGCCTCCGCAGCGCGTTCCTCCTGTGCCTTCTCTGCGAGGTCCTCCTCTTTCGGCGTTGGCTCAGCCGGCACCGTCTCGGGCTCCGGCAGCGGTAGAACATCTATCTCGTCTGGAAGCCTTGCGTCGGGATGCATGATCTGAACGGTGACGCCTATGACACCGGGCTTCATCCTCGCGTTTGCGAAACCCCTCTCCATGAAGTCCAGCTTCGCCTGTCCGCAGAACTTGATGTGCCCGCTCTTGAACTTCTCGCGTCTGTGACGCTGTCCCGTGAGCTTGCCCGCGACGGTCACCTGACAGCCCCTCGCGCCAGATTCCATGATCCTCCTCACGGTGGAATGACCTGCCCTTCTGAAGTGCCAGCCCCGCTCGAGCGCGCTGGCGAGCTTCTCCGCCATGACCTGGGCGTTGAGGTTGGGGTTCTCCACCTCCTGAACCTCTATCTGGGGGTTGTTGAAGTTGAAATCATCCTCTATCGCCCTTGTGAGGGTCTTGATCGCCTCGCCCCTCCTTCCTATGACGAGTCCCGGCCTCTCTGTCGTGAGGGTTACGCGCGTGCCCATAGGCGTCCTCTGGACATCGAGTCCTCCGAACCCTGCCCTTGACACCCTGGACATGACGTACTCCTTGAGGAGCACCCTTCTGATCTTCTCCGTGACGAACTTCCTCTCGCTTGCCATCTAAGACCTCCGCTTGAAGCCGCCTTCAGGGCGACCGTCCAACTTCCTCCAATATGATCTCTATGTTGGTTGTCTGCTCGTTCCAGGGGGTGCTCCTTCCGTAGGCCCTTGGCATGTACGCGGCCTGTATCCTCCCCCTGTGAGCACTCGCACTCCTGATCCTCATGTTGTCCGAGTCAAGGCCCTTGTATTCCGCGTTTGAGCGCGCGCTCTCTATGACATCGAGTATCGCCTTTGCCGCCTTCTTCGGATATCTGGCCGGGCCCACCTTCGCCTTTGGGCTCAGGTACTTCTTGTATCTTGAGTAGGGCACGGGCGTCTTCAGATCGGCGACGCTGCTCAGGTAACTCCTTGCCTCCTCAACCTTCATGCCCTTCAGCATCTTGCAAACCTCCCTGCAATGCTTAGGGGAGACGTGTACCTCCTTGCCGATCGCCTTGGATGTCGTTTCCGGATCCGTCTCCTGTGTGTATCCCATGATGTAACGCCCTCCATTCTCACTTCAACGGCATGAACTTGGAGGACCTCGTCGCACCGACCCCCAGGCCGGAATGCTTGACGCCCTTCCGTGTAAGCGCGAACTCCCCGAGCGAGTGTCCTATCATCTCGGGCTTGATCTCGATTGGCTGGTATTCCTTTCCGTTGTGCACGTGTACGGTCTTGCCCACGAAGTTCGGCAGGATGTATATCTCTCGTCTGTGAGTCCTCACAGGCCCATCGGCCTTCTTGATCTTGCTCAGAAAAGCTTCCTGCTCGGGGTTCATGCCGCGTATGTAGGACCTCCGAGCCCGAGCCGGCAGCAGCTCTATGATGTCGGCGAGCGGCATCTTCTTGAGCTCCTCCATCGTGTGGCCGCGGTAAGTGAACTCCTTCTTTCTCCTTGCCTGAATCTGGCTCTTCTTCTTCCTCATCCTTCGACGGGAAGCCTTCGCGGATCCTCCCGCGTGCCTCGCGGAGGGCTTTGGCTTCTTGGGCTTGTCCGTCTTCGCCGCCGCCTTCTTGGCAGGAGCGGCTGCAGGCGTCGGAGAATCAGCTTTGACACTCTCAGCCATTCATCACACCTTCCTTGGCTTCTTGCGTGGCCTCCTCTTGGGAGCCAGCCTTCCCACCTTCCTTCCAGGGGGCGTGTTCCTTCCGACGCTGGATTGCGTGCCAACGTGCGGATGCCCTCCCCCGCCGTGTGGGTGGTCGACAGGGTTCTTCGCGATGCCCTTGACTGTGAAGTATGCCTTTGACTTGGAGCCGTAGGCGTGGAATTTCTTGCCAGACTTGGCGAAAGGTTTCTCCTTGTGCCCGCCACCGGCCACGAGCCCAACCGTCGCAAGGCACTTGTTGTCCACCTCTTTGAACCGGCCGGACGGCAGCAGAAGCATGGTCTTGGCGCCATGGCTTACGATTGTTGCCGCATTGCCAGCCGTCCTGACTAGCTTGCCTCCATCGCCGGGCTGCAGCTCGATGTTGTAGACGATAGTCCCCTCGGGGAGCTCGCCAACGGCCTTTGTGTTGCCCGCAGCGATCGTTCCAGAAGAGCCAATCGACACCTCCTGGCCGACGCTCGCACCGTCTGGGGCAATCATCCAGAACTGTGTCCCCGCGATGTCAACTCTAGCCAGCGGGGCGATTCTTCCAGCCTCGTGTCGGAGATCGATGATAGTTCCCGTGCCCTGGCGTATCTTCGGATGCTTCGCATCCGTGAACTTCAGGTGTGTCGGGGACTTGTAACGACCGTATCCACGCCCGCGCCGTTGAGTGATAAGGTTCTTTCCCATCATGATCACCTCTAGAATATGCCGATCCTCATGCCGATCTCCTCGGCTGAGTATCCCTCCTTCAGCTTGATGACTGCGTGCTTGCCGCTCTTCATTACCTTGATGTTGACCTTGTCGACCTTCGCCTCGAAACGTTCCTCGAACGCCTTCTTTATCTCCGCCTTCGTCGCGTCCCTTCGCACCACGAACTCGAGGCGGTTGCCGTCTTTGAGGTCCTGGGCTGGGGTGCCCGACATGGCGTTCATCGTCTTCTCTGTGACGTACGGGTGTAGGAGTACGGTCCTATTGCTCATCGTCTCCACCTCCCAAGCTCCAACAGAGCCGATTCGGATACGACCAGGAGTCTTCCAGGGTCTCCGCCAGGTGCAAGGACCGATACATTGAGAGCCTTGGGCGTGACGACCTCAGTTCCCGAGAGGTTCCTCACACTCCTGCCGCCTTCGCAGTCGTCGGACAGAACTATCAGCGGCCCCCTGGGGTTCCTGTATCTGCGTCCGCGCATCTTGCCTCTGCCTGCGCGTATGGATCGCCCCTCCTTGGCCCTCTCGATGTCGTCGTATACGCCGATGGACGAGAGCGCCTCAATGGCCTCCCTCGTCGTCTTGATGCTCTCGAAATCGTCCTTCACAACGATCGGAACCGTCAGCTCTTCGTCGAACCTATGCCCTCTGCTGCGCACAAGGTCCGGGACGCTCGTTGCGTGGAGCGCTGCCAGCTTCGCCTTGGCAAGCTCCTTTCGATTCACCTTCTTCGTCAGATCCTTCGCCAGCTTCGGTGGATGCGCTCGTCTCCCGCCAACGTTGTTCGGCGACTGCGCCCCACGGGAGCTGTTCATCAATCGCTGCACCCTCGACACGCCGCGCCCTTTGCCCCACGTCTCGACCGAATGGAGCGCGCCCGCGTTGGTTTTAGGCGCATACGGCTGCCTGGCGTTCGCCTCCATCGCGGTGACGGCCCTTCGTATCAGATCCGGTCTGTAATCCGCCCTGAATGCTTCGGGCAGTTCCGCCTCACCCGCAATGCTGCCGTCCAATCCGTAGACATTGATCTTGCCAGGAGCGCGCTGCTTCGTAGCCGTCTTTTTCTTCTTTACAACCTTATCGGCCATGCAATCACACTCCCTGTTTTGATTCAAGCGATACGAACGTCACCTGAGGCGCCTCGGAGAGCTTTATGCCCGTGTCTCTGATGGGCTCTCGGAGGCGCACGAGTCTCTTGGAGGGCCCCGGCACCGAGCCGTGGACCATCAGATAGTTGCCTCTGACCTCGCCGTAGCTGATGAACCCGCCCTTGGGCGTGACCTCCTCGCCCTTATCGCCTATCTTGAGTATCCTCTTGTTCAGCTCAGTCCGCTGGTGGAACCCTATCTGGCCGCCCTGGGGGACCGTATGCCTGACCAGTCCAGGTCTCTTCGGTCCAAGGTTTCCTATGAGCCTTCTGTGCTTGCTGTTCTTGTGTATCAGGAGCTTGGTGCCCCATCTCTTGGTGACTCCCTGCCAGCCCTTGCCTTTTGTGATCGAGCTGACGTCGACCATCGCTCCCTCGCTTGTGAAATCTCTGATCGTGACCGTCTTGCCAAGCACGCTCTTGGCGTACTCCTTCCGCGCGTCCAGCGTTCCCCCACCTACCCTGATCTCCATGAGCTCGGGCTTCTTCTTCGGCAGGCCGCTCACCATCACGGGCTGCGTGTGCATCAGCAGGCGCAGGTCGTCGCATTCCAGCTTGTCGGCCTTGCCCCACGCTGCCTTCTCATCATATTCCTTCGCCACCGGTAGCCTCCTCGACAGATGCTTGTCCTGCTTGCCGCTCCAGACCTCTCCGACGACCTTCTTGCCGTACGGCGAACTGGAGTAGAGCCTGACACCGCACACCTTCATCGGAGGAACCTCCAGCACCGTCACTGGAACCTGTACCTCCTGTCCTGCAGTCGTGCTCTTCGGCCTATAGTCGACTATGAAGGCGTGTGTCATCCCGACCTTGTATCCGGCGAATCCCTGGAGCCTCGCTTCGTCTCCATCGCCTTCAGGCCAAGAGGATGTCCTGGCGGTTATGCTTCTGGCTCTCTTCCTGGGCGAGTAGCCCATTGAGCCCTTCCTCGGACGTCTCCTTTGTGGCATGTGCAATCCCTCGTCTCGAAGCTATGATACTAGCTCGATAGCGCTCGATCCTCTCAAGCGCTTGAGTCGAGGCACTCGTTCTCGACCGTGACGCCTCGTGCGCGCCCGAAAACACATTTCAGCGCGAGTGTTGGGGTGCTCGTTAGGCATTGCCCATACGGCGTCTGGTCGATGCCGCCTCGGTATCGCAGACCTGCTGAATGGGGTACTTGTATATAAAAGTGACCGGACACGGCGGAGCGTGAGTTCTTACTTGCCCTGCTTCGCCTTCTTCTGCGCCCTCTTGCCCCTCTCCTTCGCAGTGTAGCCAGTCGCTCTCTCGAGGAACGTGTTGTACGCCTTGATCGTCCTCTGTGCGACCTCGTCATCCACCGAAGGGTCCATTTCAGTCTCCACGCAGAGCAGGTTCTTGGCGCCCTGCCACGCCCGCAGCTCCTTCAGCGCGCCGTACGACGACACGAATCGGTCGCCTTTCGTTTCGACGCTGCCGAAAACGTCCTGCATGTGAGCTTTGAGCTTCTCCGGTGATATGTTATCCTGATGTCCTCTTCTGACTTCGTATTCACTCATGCGTACCCCCCTATAGAACTGGAAGCTGCGTGCTGGCTGAAAAAACTTTGCGGTGATCCTTTCATCGAGCGGCGTATACCATGAAGGCGGGCTCTGCGCGAAGCGTGGGATGTCATCTCGGAGCTATCTCGAATCTGCACGCAGCCTTTCCCTGTGCGACACATTCAAGCTCAGTCACAATGACCGATTTGCCGAATGTCTTGCGCCCAACCGTCTCGAGTAGGTTGCAGATGGGCTGGCAGATCGGGTCGTCGCTGTGGCCGAAGGCGCGAGCGATCGCAGTTGTCGATTGGAGCGTGACAATCGCCCTTTGCCTGTCGAAATACGTCAGATCGCAGTTCTCGATCCACCCGACCTCCATGAGGAATTCCAGGCACTTCATGAAAGTCCTCCTTTGCTCAGGTTCCTCCACAATGTCCAGCAGCTTCTCCTGAAGGTCGAAGATGCCTGCGAACAGCCCGTTGAGGTCCTTCTTGACCTCAGGGTTGGTGGCGGTGAACTTGATGACGTTTATGGTCGATTTAAGCCCCTCTTCTGGGGAGATTCTCTCCACGAAGCTGGTTCCAGAGCCCGGAGCCTTCCTGACGGGCTCCTTCTCACGGACCCGCGTTGCGGGTCCAGTGGACAAGTCCGCCTTCGAGGCACCATGACCTCCTACATGGCTCGAGCGTCGTGCAGCGCCCCTTCTCTTTCCTTCCTTGTACTTCTGCCTTGCCTCGTCCGCGATGCCGATTCGCTCAGCCTTGGACATGATCGACCTTAGTTCCAGATTGACCCAGCCAACGCTCTCGATATGTCCATGCTCGCCCACGTCCATGCCCAATTGGAAGGCTTTCTTCATCAGCTCCGCAGCGTCAACCTTCCCCTTTCCGTCGTCACGTCTGAACATAAGCTCATCTCGTGCGCTGATTGGATTCCATCTCCGATGTCATTGCCTTTGTGGTTTGCGAATGAAGCGATCTGAGCACGGCGACATGCCGCGCATTCCATCCTCGCAGCATCGCATCCAGCATCCTCTTTGTGAGCCGCGCCCTCAGCAGGAACGAGGCCATACTCCGCCACGACGCATGCGATCCTTCAGTGCAGCCAACAATGTCATACCATCGTGGAAAGCCGAAGCCCGTAGATTCGAGGGTTTTAATCCGAAGCCGCAGCCGTCACTTCATCTCGGAGCCATCATGCAATTCGTTCGCCCGTCATTGCTCGTCTCCAGGGCACATAAATCATCATCGTAGACAGTACTTAAGCATGGCGATACGACTACCGACATTGAGAACCGCCAGCGGCTCGGAGGTTTCGAGCCTTTGGAGGGGTTCGTAATCCATAACTGCTCATTGAGGGCGTTTCTCGCTCGTTCTCGCTCTGGGAGACCTGATCGTGGCCGAAACGGCAATATACTCGCTGGCACGATAATTCATATCTAGGCTTGAAAGCCCTGGAGAGCTGTCCACACCCCCTCTGCCTTGCAGACGTGGCCACTCGTCGCCTTCCCCCTGGGACGATAGGATCGCAGAGACGAGGTAGCGGGACGCTCCGGGCAGGTGGGGAGATGAGAAAGAGGATATTCGTCGTCGATGATGAAATGGCATTCAAAACGCTATACAGCAGGCTATTTCCCATCTATGGTCTGGAACTCATCGGCTATGCAGCCGACGGCGAGGAGGCGGTGAGGAAGCTTTCCGAAGGCCTTGATCCTGATCTGGTGCTGATCGACCATAGACTTCCGAACAAGAACGGCATCGATACCATGAAGGAGCTGCACGCGAAGAACCCCGGTCTTCCAATAGTGTTCATCAGCGCGGACGAATCGATACGATCGGAGGCACTCAAGGACGGCGCCCTCGATTTCTTGCTCAAGCCATTCGGCAAGGATATGCTGATGTCTGCGATCGATAGGCATGCGAGGAAGCGCTGAACCGTGATCGGCCTAAGCCAGCGACTCACAGACAGCGTGAGCGGTCAATCTCCACGATTCCTGAACATCCTCTGCAGATCGACCGTTCCATCAGCTACCAGCCCCTCCAATTCCATCACGCTCTCCCATATCTCTCGACATCCGCATTCCGGGATCTTGATGCTGGTTCGGTTCTGGGAGATAGTGTGCTCGCGGATTGACTGCAGGATGTCTCCATCGCACTGGCCACAGTTGTGTGCGCCCCTTGCCTTGCCTCCACCGGTGGGTTCACACACGATCTTCCTCTCCAGGGATGTGCACGAGTTAAGCACCTCGACGACACTCCAGAGCCATGGAGGCCGATACGCCCAATTCCTCCAGAGGCTCTCGACCGTCGTGCCTCTCTGCACATTGACGGGGTTGATCGATATAGTGTCGCTCTGAAGCGCAGCATGCTTGGTCGTGGCTATAGCATCCTCCAGCGCTTCGGCTTCCGTCAGGAACGGAGGCTTCAGCAGGACGTAAGACCTGAGGGCGGCCCCCGCCTTCTTGACGGTGGCAGCCGCTCTGTCGAAGTCCTTCACCGTCATGTTCTTGTTGATCGCATACTTCAGAACCTTGTCATTGGCGCTCTCCAGCCCGATCGCGACTTCCAGGTCATCGTGGATTCCGGCGATCGCGGTCATGGCCTCCTCGCTCACGAACTCCGCTCTCGTCTCCACCAGCAGCCTCGCATGCCTTTCGGCACACCACTTCAGCACCTTCTCCCTGAAGCACGAAGGTATCTCGCGCTCGTCCAGAAACGACCCTGAAGTGTAGATTTTCAGGAACCGCACATCTTCCAGAGGGGGAGCGGCTTTCAGGAACTGCTCTTCGAGATCATGCCCTGCGACGCCTTCGCGCGACTCGACATTGTAGCCACACATCGAGCAGCCGCCGTCGCGAGAGTGGGCACATCCTGAGGATCTGAGCACTATGACTCCCACGTCGATGGCGGCTCCATCGACGTTCTCCCTCTCCCTCCAAGCCGACACAGCCGTCCTCGTCGACTTGCTCTTGTCTCGGCCCCTACGCCCAAGCGCAGGTTCGCCGCTATCGCGTCCGCCCATGAAGACACCCGCCGAACGCCATCAGGGTAGTTCAGAGATCGTACGGCTTGAGGGTCTTTCTTCCATTCTTCTTCGCACGCTTGGCTGCGAGCTCTATCATTAGGTGCACCTCTCGGTCAAGCTCGCGATAAAACTCCTCGGAGATTCTGAACCCGTCACCTGCGACGTCCTTAACCTCTGATATCTTGATGACCATCTTACCGTTCCTCAGGTTCGAAATCGACATACCATCTCTCCCACCGCGTGCGCCACAGGGAAGGAAGCTAATGCGTGCTCGACTCTTAACCTTTCCGCGTCGAGGGGGCTCCGCAAAGCTTTTTCTCGCCTTCCCCTTTATCGGTTGGGGCACGAATACGATGAATGTCGAAGAGCGACTGGAATTGATCACCAGAAACGCGCTCGAGATAATCACCGTTGAAGAGCTGAAGACGCTTCTCGAGACCGTGTCCTCGCCCACAGCGTATATCGGCTACGAGCCGAGTGGCTTCGTTCACGTGGGGCAGATGATAACGGCTGCGAAGCTCGTGGATCTTCAGCGCGCAGGCGTCGAGGTGACGGTGTTCATGGCTGACTGGCACGCCATGATCAACGACAAGTTCGGAGGCGATATCAACAGCATCCGCGTCTGCGGCGATTACATGCGCGATTGCTTCCTCGCGCTCGGAGTCGATAGCTCAGCCAAGTTCGTATACGCGACCGACCTCATCAACGGAGCCGATTACTGGGAGCGGTTCATCAGGATATGCAAGGCTAGCACTCTGACGCGGTTGAAGAGAGCGATGACTATCATGGGGCGTTCCGAGGACGAGATGGAACTGGACGCCTCCAAGATCATGTACCCTCCGATGCAGGTGGCGGACATCTTCCACTTGGACGTGGACATAGCCTATTCAGGCATGGACCAGCGCAGAGCGCACATGTTGGCCCGGGACGTCGCCGAGAAGATAGGCTGGAAGAAGCCCATTGCTTTGCACACATCGTTGCTGATGAGTCTCAAAGGAGGAGCCCGCATGGATCCTGTCGAGGCGAAGATGTCGAAGAGCAGCCCCGACACCGCCATATTCATGCACGACGCCCCCGAGGAGGTCCAGAGGAAGTTAGAGAATGCGTTCTGTCCCCCTGAGGTCGATGGCAATCCGGTGCTCGACACGATGCGTCTTCTGGTGTTTCCTCAGATGCAGAAGGTGGAGTTTGACCGCCCTGCCAAGTTTGGCGGACCTGTCGAATATGCCAGCTTCGAAGAGCTGAAGGAGGCGTACGAATCGAAGTCGCTGCATCCGATGGATCTCAAGAAGGGCGCCTCCGAGTGCGTGAACCGATTGCTCGACCCTGTTCGGGAGTACTTCTCGACAAAGCCCGACAGTCTCGACAAGGTGAGGGCGCTAACCGTCACCAGATGATTCGAGCTCCTTCAGCAGCCTGATGGCGTTCTCCGCTGAGATGTTGAGCATGGCCTCGACATCGCCGACGCCTGATATGCCTGCCGCGCCTGGATGTCCCCCTCCTCCGTTGGATGTCTCCGAACCCACTCCGTTCAGGAGCTTGCCGAGATGCACACCCGCTCGAACCATGTCGGAAGTCGCCCGCGCGCTTATGCGGAATCCATCTCCCCTCTGGGATCCGACGAAGGCGATGTCTGCGCCCAGATGCAGCAGTGCCTTGCAGACGGAAGCCTCGTACGCGCTGCCCTGGGAGATCGCCACCACCTTGTCACCGACCTTCCAGTACTTCAACCGCTGCGCACCTCGCAGCTGCGATATCCTCTCGGACAGATCCATGTCCAATGACACCAAGCCTATGGCTTCGTCAGTGCCGGTGCCGTGCAGCTCCATGAGCTCCGCGAACGCTATGATAGACGCAGGGCGGGCATACCTGAAATTGCCGGTGTCGGTGAGTATCCCGGTCATCAGCGCGAGCGCGACGTCCCTGTCGGGGTTCTTGCCCGTCTCGCGAAGAAGCTCGTAGATTATCTCCGCGCACGATGACTTCGAATCGTCGCAGTAATAGATGCGAGCATCGTCCCACGCATGGTTGCGCGCATGATGGTCAATAACCATAGCTGCCGAGTGGTCCAGGTCCAATGGTATCTGGTCTGGTCCAGAAGTGTCCAATACGAGTATCCGACCCTTTATTGGGGCGTCGGATCCCTGTGCGACATCGACACCAAGCTGTTGGGCGAGCACCTTGGCCAGCCTGTCGAGCCCACCAGGGGCAACTATCGCAACATCGTTGAAGGCCCTTGAGATCGCAAAAGCGCAAGCCAGCGCGTCAGGGTCGGCGTTGCCGTGGAGCAGGACAGTCGTTCCTCCTCCTGATTCGAGTTCAGCCGCAATCTCGGACAGCACGGACGTGACAATGGCTAATCGTGGTAAAATACGTGTCTAGGCGTATCATCCCGCTTTGGGCTCCTCGTCCTTCTCGTCCTTCGACGGAATCTGCAACGCCTTGGAGATCTGCTCCTGAAGGCTCTGATGTCTCTCGCGCAGGTGCTTGTCCTGTCGGTCCAGAGTCTTGACGCGGACGTCCATCGTCTCCTTCTGCTCCTTCAACTCGTTCGTGAGGGCCGCCTTGTCCTTGGCCTGGATCATCAACGAGCCGACGCTCCTATACACGAGAGCATCCTCGCCCGCCTTCTCCAACTCCTGAACCGCCTTGTCGAGCTCCCGCACCTGCGCCTCCAACTGCAGCTTCTGCGTCGTGATCATCTGTATCTGCTGCGCCAGCTGCTGAAACTGTGCTATCTGATTCTGAACCTTCGGTGGTAAGTTGTCCATCATGCTCCTTCAACCTCCTTTGCCGTCTCCTCTGCTACATTGCCCCATCTGATATATGAGTTCAGGGCCGCTCTCAGAGCGGCGAGATCATCCGCCCATATCTCTATGACGACCTCCCCGGCCCCTCCAGCCACCTTGACCCTTGTTCGAGGTATGTTCTCCGTTAGCTCGGGCGACAGTGCTCGTCGGACAACTTCGGCATGCTCGGTCCGCACTATCAGCGTCGCCCTATCAGTCGACATCATCGGCTCTCAACCGATTTGCGGACGTTTGGCCTCTCCTTGTAGAACACCTTCGAGCCGCACTTCTCGCACTGCAGTCCCACGGTGTTCATGCCCGAACGAACGGGCTCCTTGCATCGAGAGCACTTGTACATTTGTGCACCTTCCGCCTACGCCTTCTCAGGCTCCTCCTCCACGGATATCTCCTCCGGAGCACCCTCCTCCGTCGGCGCGTGCCTCACTTCCCTCTTCACTGCCACCGGTTTTGTGAGGTTGTATGCGCTACTTGCGATCTTGGATCCGCAGTGCCTGCACGTCCATATGCCTGTGCTGGTCCGCGACATCGTCTTGGACCTGCATTTGGGACATTCGTGTCGTCCTCGGCCCTGCGCTTCGATCTCAGCGATGCGTCTCCTGACCCTTACGCCGTATCTGGCTCCGAGCCTGCCCGCAGGTCCTGCCTTCTTCGTCCTTCTGGCCATCGTCATCAGCCGTCCTTTCGGCTCAGGTTTTGGAGCGCACCTCCGCGCCCAATCGCCTCGAGAGATCCACCACCTGAAGCACCTCGTCGACGCTGAAGCTCCCCTCGCCGCCCTTCTGCATTGCGCAGAGGTTGCCGTTCTCGTTCGCGGCGACCGTCAGCCTCGCATCTGCGACGATCTCCTCGTCGTAGGTGGGGTCTACCAATATGTGTTCGCCTATCTTAACTGCTGTGACCGAGATAGGCTCGTGCGCCACAGGCAGCGGGAAGTCCTCTCCCTTGTCCGCCCGTTTCGCAGGCACGACCGCATTCTTCAACGCAGCAATCGCAGCCATATTAGCGGCATCGAACAGGTTTCCGTCGTAGTCGATTATGTGTATGTCCACGAACATGATCCACACCTCCTTCTCGGCCTCGATGCACAGCTTCTCCATGTCCACAGCCTGTCCCTCTCTGATGCCCCTGTCGACCACGCGCGCCAGTTCTATGGCTGGCCTTCCGGGCGGGCCGCTCTCGAAGGTCTCGCTTGCAAGCGGGATGAGTTCGGCGTTCGTCGTCAGCACTCCCTTGTTGGGAGTGTCCGGGAATGGCTGGCCAACGATCATCTTGACGCCGACGATCACGTCCGTGTTTCCGAGATGGACCCTTGCAGATCCCTCCGCAGATTTGATGTAGTTCTTTTCGATATTGATCGGGCGCATCTCGTCGAACTTCCTCCCGTCAACTCTGATACCTTTGGACAGAAGCTTGACGATGTGATCGCGTTTAAGGTCCGCCATGACGTCCTTCGACATGGTCATCTCACCTCCGGATTGTCAGCATCTTCATTCCCGCCGGCCGGGATGGTGTACCTACGCCTCAGGGCGTCCCTCTGAACCTCATATATTCTCTTGCACGCGTCCACAGCCATGCCCAGCCCTGTCCTGAACTGGTCTGTCGTGAGGTCTCCGTCCATCTGCAGTAGGACAATCTCGCCCGTCCGTGGTATGTATCCAACCGGTATATCCGCCTGGCCGAAGTTGTCCTCCTCCTTGCCGAGGTCAAGCACCATCGTGTCTGCCACCTTGCCAGCCGCACATGACGCGACGAGATCCTTCATGGGTATGCCGGCATCCGCAAGCGCGACCGATGCGGCCGTGAGGCCAGCACATCTCGTGCCAGCGTTCGCCTGCAACACCTCGACATAGACATCGATCGATGTCCGCGGGAAGTACTCGGTGAACACAACGTTGGTCAACGCCTCCGAGGTTATCTTGGATATCTCCTGCGACCTTCTGTCCGGTCCAGGCCTCTTCCTGTCATCGACAGAGAACGATGCCATGTTGTAGTGGCACTGCACCAACGCCCTCGTGGGGTCCTGCATGTGCCTCGGATGGCATTCCCTCGGGCCGTAGACAGCAGCCATGACCTTGTTCTGTCCCCACTCGAGATACGCTGAACCATCCGCACGTTTCAGAACGCCCGCCTCTATCCGAAGCGGCCTAAGCTCGTCCGGCATCCGGCCGTCCACTCTCTTGCCATTCTCATCTATGAGCTTGATTCCTTCAGGTAAGGGTGTTCCTCCCATGTGTCTCACTCTCCCTTGCTGGGGCTGTGATCCAACAACGACTTGATCTTCTCTGTCAGTCCCCTGCTGTGTGCCTCCTTCTCTATGAGCTTGATCGCCTCGACAGCCCTCAGGATATTGTCCAGGTCTCCGTCGATCCAGATTCTGCCGTTCTGTCCCACATGGATTCTGCATCCCGTGAGATTCTTCATTATCTGTATCATCGATCCGCTTCTGCCTATGACCCGCGGCACCTTGGCGGGGGCCACATCGAACACCACGCCTCCCGCCAACTTCCTGAGTCCGTGCTCCTTCATCGATATCTGTACACGCCCGAGCTCGTCGACGCCCACAACCTTCAGCAACACGAGGTCGCCCACGGTCATGAAGCGTCCGGTCTCTCCGAACTCAACCCGCCACGGCACCTCGTTCACGTGCAGTGGCGACGGATGAGGCGCCTTAATGTCTACCAGCCAGTTGGAGGCGCCCATGTCGACGATCTTGCCTATGACCATGTCCCCGCGGATCGGCACGTACTGTCCTGAAAGCGGCACGACACCGATCGTATTCGACCGTATGCTCTTGATGCCGAGCAGGGAAGCATAGATGTTCCCGTTCTCCACATACGTCCCAGGGCCCGCCTTCATGCTTCGGTCGGCCAAAAGGTCCCCAGGTACGACTATCTCTCTCGCACTCTCTCTAGAATCGTTTCGCTGCATATTCCATTCACTCGCTTTAAATTGGCGATTCCGATAAACACTCTGCTCGCGTGGCCCGAAGACGCAGTATTCTTCTGGGGTCTCTCGCGCAGCGCATTTACCCTCGTCTCTTACCAAAGGGCCAAAAACGCGTTCCCTGCTTTAAGTTTTTGGTCGTACGGGCCCTTTTAAGCGCCTCCGCAGGCGTCCGATGCCACGGTCAGTGCCAGTCAACGCCCTACCGCTTGCCCTTCAGAACCTTCATCTCCGCTTCGCCGTGCGTCTTGTTGTTTATGCGGTCCATGAACTCGGTCTGAAGGCCTGCTGGCATCTCCACAACACCGATCCACGAGCCGTTGCTCTGCCACTCCTCCCTGACGATCTGGCCGAAACCCTTGAAATCCTCGAAGCATCGGCCATAATTGTCTCCTGACATCTTGACGGCCATCTGTATCCTGTCGAACCTGATGGGTATGAGCGGTCTGAGGGCATCCATGATCGCCGGGACCTGAGCCTCCACGGGCTTGAACGGGTCTATGTGGACCTTCGCGTCTTCCATCGCCGTCTCTATCCTCGTTGCTGGATGCGGACCTCCCGTCTGCGGGTTCATGGCGTGCCTGGCGATGTACTCTATGATCCTCTTACGCTTGTTCTCCTGCATCACTCGTCTCTGATCGGTCGTCAGCTGTACCTCGCCCTTGAGAATGATGTCTTTTGCGACCTCGACCGCATCGGACGTGCCGAAGATCTCCTCGATCTTGTCCTCCGACGCTCTCGTGCCCTTCTTGGCGTTCTTGAAGATGGTGTCTATGACCATGTGGTCAATGAGGTCGACCTCCTTGCCGTCCCTCATCTGCTGGACTACCTTCGGGTCGATCAGTATCTCGAAACTCTCGCCGTGAGACTCGTATCTTGCGACAATCGCGTCATCGAGGTCTACCATAGACTAATGCTCAGCCTCCGAGCTTGCTCACATACGCGTCCACTTCGGCGTCCGTCAGCTTTCTGAAGCTCTCATCCATTCTAACGATGCCGATCTCGACCGCCTTCGTGCTCAGCTTGTCCTCAGTCGCCTTGGTAAGCGCCTTCAATCCGAGTGTGATTGCTTCGTCCATAGACATGTCGTCTTCGTACTCATCCTCGAAGACGTCCATGATTGCGTTCTTGCCAGCGCCAATGGAGCCCGCCTTGTATGCCACGAGCGCGCCGCTGGGGTCGGTCTCGAACAGGTGCGCGCCGCTTTCGTCTACACCTGCCACAAGCAGGGCCGTTCCAAAGGGACGCACGCCGCCATACTGCGTGTAATTCTGTTTGAAATCGCACAGTCTCTTCACGAGCGTTTCGATGTCGACCTTCTCAGCGTAGGTGACCTTGTTTATCTGTGCCACCACGCGAGCGTGGTCGACGAGGACTCTCGCGTCCGCCACCAGACCGGACGTCGCACATCCAATGTGTTCGTCGATCTGGAATATCTTCTCGATTGATCTGGATTCGATGAGTTTGCTTGCGATTCTCTTGTCGACGATGAGCGCCACGCCATCCTTGAACTTCAATCCGACTGTAGTCGTACCTCTCTTGACCGCCTCGCGAGCGTATTCGACCTGGAAAAGCCTGCCATCGGGCGAGAATACGGTGATTGCCCGATCATAGGCCATCTGTCCTGGCTGCATTTTGAATGACACCTCTCCTTTCAATACACATTCATAAGTCCAGCGCTATCCATTTTGGACGGATTCGTCCTAAGGCGGTAAGTCGATATAAAGGTTTGTGGCGAATATCGCTGGCTTCGTCAGCCAGCTCGAACGAAGTCCTTATCATCGCCCAGGTACCGCTCCTTCAGCTTGCGGATTGTGCCAGAAGTCTTGAGCGTTCTGATCTCACACCGTTGACCTCTAACAGAGTCAATGGATTCGAGGAGCGCTATGGCGTCGTCCTTCAGCCGATGAGGTACTTTGACGATGCCGAGCCCCCGCTCGAAAACGGTGAGTTTGAACCTGTCCTCCATAGAGGTGCCTCGACCACCGCTGAGGAGCGCGCCGACGAAGTCCCTTCTGCTGATGGTCGTTCGACTCTCTATCCGGAATGCTATGTATCTCCACTTGCCCCGCTCGGCCTTGCCCGACATCGCCGGCCCTATTGAACGAAATCCTTTGCGTTCTTCTTCGGTTGGCTATTCGCATTCGTCTTCTCGAACTCCGCCACCTTGACACCGGTCAACACGACCATTACTCTTATCAGACCTTCGTTCAGTTGGTCGACGCTACATCCCCAGATTATCCTCGCGCTGGGATTGATGCGTGCGTTGACCAGTTCCGCTGCCTTCTCGGCCTCAGACACTGTCATGTCCGGCCCGCCGACCACGCGTATGAGCGCTCCCCTCGCAGAGGACAGGTCGATGTCACCAAGCAACGGCGATTCGAGCGCCTGGTCCACAGCTGCGTCCACGCGTTCCTTCCGCGAGGTCTTGTTGTCGGCTTCGCCCATCCCTATCATCGCGACTCCGCCGTTCTTCATGATGGTCGTGACGTCATTGAAGTCGAGGTTCACAAGTCCGGGCTTCGTCATGATCTCCGTTAGCCCCTTGATCGACTCCATCAGCACTTCGTCCGCCACTCTGAAGGCAGCGTCCAACGGTAGCTTGGGCACCATTTCTAGAAGCCTATCGTTCATTATCACGGCGGTGGTGTCACAGTTGAGCTTGAGGCGGTTAAGGCCTCTCAGAGCGTTTTCCATCCGCAGGTTGCCTTCTGCTTTGAACGGCATCGTCACAATGCCGATGACGAGCGCCCCAGCCTCTTTGGCGATTCTCGCCACCACCGGTGCCGAGCCCGTTCCAGTGCCGCCTCCCATGCCCGCCGTGACGAAAACTATGTTGTTGTTAGTGATGTAACCCTTGAGCTCATCCTCCGTCTCATGAGCAGCTCGCTCACCCGTTTCCGGTATCGCTCCTGCCCCAAGACCCTTTGTGGAGTTTCTCCCCAGGAGGACCTTGTGAGGCGAGTGCACATGGAGCAGATGCTTGGCATCAGTGTTCGCGGCTACCAGCTCTGCCCCGAAGACCCCTTCCTGGCTCAGGCGATTGATGGTGTTCGTACCGCCACCTCCGCAGCCAACAATCGCTATGTTTACCTTCAGGGCCTCAACAATCTTGGCTAGCTCTAGATCGTCCGGCGCATCCAAAGGCGCCTTCGAGTCTTTGGTCAGCTCGTGCAATTCGAGAGCATCATCTATGATAGACTTCATCTGATCATCCCATCCGCCGTCAGGCTGTTCACTACGTTATCGTCAAATGCGTATATTAAGTTGCGTTTCATGCCAGACACACGGTTTGGCGGATGTACTAGACGACATCAGCAGAATGTCGATCGCGACTGTAATGAGCGCGCCTAAGGTGAGGTCATCATCGTGCTCGCGCATCGCGCCGCTCGCGCATCGCGCGCAATAATTGGTGTTAATACGTTACATGAAACTGGGACAACGAAGGAAGAATAATGGTGGAAAACAGGCACGAACAGGGGCAGCTCATGCAAGGGCGCCGCACACGTCTTTGCGCGCATACGCGTGCGTGCGACCATCGATGTCGGCGACGACGCCGGAAGTTCGGGATTACTGGCTCTCGCCGACCTTGAGGAATATTTATATTCAAGTTTTCCGATTACTACGTAGCTTTATGGGGTGCACTCATGCCGAAGTCACTGGTCAAAGACGCATTAGGCAAAGATGTGGATGAATTGTTGAAGAAACCTTCAGAACCCGCCGAGAGTAAGGAGGAGAAGGAGGAAGAAAAGCCCTCCGAGATGACGGCGGATGACGAAGAGATAGCCAAGATAGCGGCTCAGCTTGACGTCAGTATCAAGATTGTCGGTTGCGGTGGCGGCGGCTCCAACACTATCAACAGATGTGTCGAAGCGGGCGTCTCCGGAGCGCAGCTTTGCGCTCTCAACACCGATGCAAAGCATCTACTGGCCATTCATGCTCCGAAGAAGATCCTGATCGGGAAGAACGTCACGCGCGGACTCGGTGCGGGCGCCATCCCGACGGTGGGGGAATCCGCTGCCAAGGAGAACGAGCGCGACATACGCGATTTCCTCGACGGTGCCAACATCGTCTTCGTCACCGCTGGAATGGGCGGCGGGACCGGGACGGGATCCGCGCACTTCGCAGCACGCCTGTCGAAGGAGCTAAAAGCGCTAACGATCGGCGTCGTCACGCTTCCGTTCAAGGCTGAGGGCGAGGTCCGCATGGAGAACGCATTGGATGGCCTTGAGAAGCTCAGGAGGTTGTGCGACACAACCATCGTGATCCCGAACGACCGGCTCCTGGAGCTGGTGCCGAAGCTGCCGGTAGATGCAGCCTTCAAGGTGGCCGACGAGGTGCTGATGCAGACGATACGCGGACTCACTGAGATCATTACCAAACCGGGCCTCGTCAACCTCGATTACAGCGACATCATGACTGTGATGAACGAAGGAGGAGTTGCCTTCGTTGGTATGGGCGAATCGGACGAGTCCGATTCCGAGGAGCGCGTCGCCGAGGCAATCGATGAAGCTTTGAGTTCGCCACTGCTGGGCGAGATCAACCTTGAGGAGGCCAAGGGCGCTCTGATCCGCGTCGTTGGAGGGCCCGACATGACCGTGTCGGAGGCTCAGAAGGCCGCCGAGGTCGTCGGCGAGCGGATCAACAAACATGCGAGGATAATATGGGGCTGCAGCGTCGATCCTGAACTCGAGGGGCAGGTTCGCATACTGCTGATTGTCACAGGAGCTAAGTCAAGCCTTCTGATGGGCAAGGGCAGCGCGCACAACGCAGGCCAGGCAGTCGGGGGAAACGCCCGTTCCTACGCACCTGACGACGACGGAATAGACTTCGTCAGATAGGTGTAGAAACATCTTTTCGGCGGACACATTTTAACGTGTCCGCCATTCAACTCCTTACCCTTCTCTCCAGTCTTCCTTCCAGCGCTGGCTGGTCTGCGAACCTCGCGCCGCATCCAGGACAGAACTGGTCTTCAAGATCGACGCTCTCGCCGCATTCCGAGCATTCGACACCTCCAACCATGTCGGAGAAGACAACCCCGCACATGCAGGAGAACGCATCTCTGTCGACCCTTCTTCCACAAGCTGGGCACTCGCTTATCTCCTCCACGAAAGGCCTACCACACACAGGGCAGTCGAGCGCCGTCTCGGGTATCTCTGCTCCGCATTCAGGGCAGATCATGTTGCCTTCACCAACGAGGAGCGCTCCGCACTCGCACGCGCTTTCGTCGCGAGAGACGATGCGCCCGCATTCAGGGCATTGGTACAGATCCTCGGAGAATTCCGCGGTGAATATCACGCCACAATTCCTGCAGAACATCTCCTCCTCCGACAATCTCGAGCCGCATTCCGGACATTGCAGGCCGCGCTCGTTCAGGGTGCAGCCGCATTCCTCACCGCCCACAAGCTCCCTGCCGCAGGCATCGCAGAACAGAGCGGTCTCCGCAGCTTTGCTGACCTCTCCTCGCAAGGTCAGATATGTTCCTTCCGTAATCTCTCCGAGAAGGAACCGCTCTTCGAGGAGGAACAGCCTGTCGCTCTTGGACAACCGAGCAGCCTTCACTCGCGGAGCGTCGGAATCGACGATGTGCGGCCTTTGCCTTGCAGTCTTGAGTTTCGCATCGCAAGCCGGACAGGTGCCGGTCCTCGTGGCGCACGAGTTGTGATACTGAACTCCGCATCTGCAAACCACGTTTGGCAGGTCATCCTTTATCATGCCCAGACACAAGCCACACTTGATCTCTCCTTTAATTCTCATGGCCTTAACCTGAGGCCTGGTTCTGATTCGCATCCTTCTGGCGGCCGCCCTGATGAGGAGCCCCTTCGGTATCGTTACGAGCCGCGGGCGCCGTCCAATCGATTCTCGTCTCGGAAGATGATAGGGCACTCTCAAGCGAGGCATTGCTCACCAGATCCTCCATCGGGAATGGTAGATGGTAGACGTCTCATATAAATTCCAGCGATGTGATACGCCTGACATGACCATACAGGACACGGTCAGGTTGGTAGGCGAGCTCATGGCCGTCTCAGCGAGGACGGCTCCGAAGGCGGCTGGGCAGGACTACATCGAGATCAGGCTCGCGGACGAATCTGAGCGGACCGCTCTAGGAACTGACATGGTGAGTGTCGGGAAGGAGAGAGATATCTCCGGCTTCGAACGTGACGGGCAGAACGTTCTGGATTCAGACGCCGTCTTGTTGGTGGGACTAATGCCTCACGAAGGAATCGGCCTCAACTGTGGGGCGTGCGGCTACTCTGGCTGTGAGGAGTTCAACGCTCAGTCCCACAAGGGCGATTTCGACGGCCCCAGCTGCGCCATTCGACTTCTGGACCTCGGCATAGCGCTGGGCTCGGCCGCGAAGACGGCGGCGGAGCACAACGTCGACAACAGAATCATGTACAGGATAGGCGTGTCGGCAAAGCGGCTGGGCATGATGGAATCCCAGCTCATCCACGGTATACCTCTGTCTGCAAAGGGCAAGAACATCTTCTTCGACAGAGGCAAGAAGTAGCCAGCGATCTGCATACAAGGCGCTTAGCCACTCGGATCAACGCGGAGAGGGCCTTCCAAGATCCGTGCCATCTAACAAGTATGCCTTCATAGTGAGTTCGTTCACAAGTCTGTTTCTGAGCATGGGTCCCAGCCTGCCGCCTCCAGGCCTATTCATGGGCGTTCCTGAGATCAGCGGGTTGAATGCAGGAGCAACAATGAGTTCCTTCGGACACGTCGAGTATCTCTCCCGCACATTCTTCCTGGATAGCCTTGCTCGTATCCAGCACTTCTCATTAGTTCTCCCTCCCATGGAACCTTCTAGTGCCATGGACGGATGGATGTGCCCCATGACGATTTCATCGGAGGCCATCACCGCGTCCGAAGGCCATACATGACCATGGAACACGCCCACGCCGCCAACCACAGAGCCGCTGTTCGCCGTTACAAGGCATCCGTCCGGCATCATCTCCTTCAGGCCGCCATCATGATTGCCGGGGGTGACCACCACCGCCTGGAAGGCCTCCATTGCTTTATTCATGACGGACCGCACTTCTCGGTCCTCTCGATGCGTGGCATGCGTGATTCGATGCTTCACATCTCCCAGGATGAGGAGCCTGTCACCGTGGCTTGCGAGGGATTCGATGGCCGACGACATCTTCGGGAGCTGGCTCGGAATGTTGAATCCGGATGCCCTGAGCACGGATTCTATTCCGATGTGCAGGTCAGCGATGCATACCCACTTCCTGCTTCCGCCCATGACTAGTGCGGGCGAGTCCGTCACAGGTATCAGGTTCACACGATGAATACGGACAGCCCGACGATAAAAAGATGTCCCCCTCATCTGCCAATTTGAAGCCGCTCTGCGAGAACTGCAGGAAGCCCGGCGTTCAGTATCGCCTCTGCCTCCGCGGCAATGTCATACTCGACCCTGCATATATCGCACCTTCTGGATTTCGTGTCCAGCACGGCAAAACTGGCTCTGGAGTCACCGTCTCGCGGCTGTCCGACCGATCCGGGATTGATGACCCTGCCACCTGGTAGGTAGGCGATGAACGGCACATGTGTATGGCCGAGAACCACGAGGTCGGTCGAACACCTCTTGAGGATATGCAGGTCCACCTCGTCCTCGTACACGTATTCATCCGGGTCCAAGTCGGAGCCGTGGAACACGGCTGCCGGCCACTCACCGCCGATGGCTATGTCGAGCCTGCAAGGCAACGATTCGAGGAATCTCATCGATGGCTCATCGAGGTTGTCACAGGTCCATATAACAGCCGCCGCGGCATAAGGATTCATTCGAGAAGTCTCCTTTACAAGAGATGCGCGGTCGTGGTTGCCAGCGATTGACCGCACATTCCGTCTACGCATCTCTCGGCAGCACTCGTTCGGATGGGCTCCATAGCCGACGACGTCCCCCGCGCACACGACGCGGTCGACGCCGCGTTCGTCGAGCGATTCGAAGACGGCTTTCAGCGCGTACAAGTTGGAATGAATGTCGGCAATCATCCCCATCCTGCCGGAGGCCTCTTCATTCCCGACTGTCCAGTTCATATCTCCTCAGCACGATCGGAATCTTCTCGATCACATCGGTGGCCACGAGGCCATAGCTCTTTTCCTCAAAGGCCAGGTCCCCGGCGAGTCCCATTGCGAACGCTCCAATCCTAGCAGCGTGGAACGGCTGCGCCCCCTGGGCTATGAGGCTGGCCACGAGCCCCGTGAGCACATCACCAGTGCCTCCGACTGCAAGGGCATTGTTTCCAGTCCTGTTGAGCTTGATGTAGGTCCCATCGCTTATCACATCGACCTGTCCTTTGAGCAGTATGGTCGCGCGCAGCTTGGTCGCTCCCTCTTTGACGCGCTCCCCTCTCTTCAAAGGATCATCTGTGCCGAGGGCCTTTCCGGTCAATCTTCTGAACTCCCCCGCGTGAGGGGTGATTACGGCCGATTTCTTTCTCAGTATCTGAGGCTGCGCACCGCAGGCGTGTATGGCGTCCGCATCGATGACCATCGGTTTCGCGCACCGTTGGACGAAGCGCTGGACTCCTCGGATCGTCTCCGATGCGGAGCCGAGTCCCGGACCTATCGCGACGACATCGACGCTTCTCGAGAGCGTGAGCAGCTCAGTGACGTGGTCCTCCGAGAGCCTCTCGCCTTCGAGCGAGCGCACAATCAGGCTCGGCGAGTAGACCGCCACCGGGAGAGCGGCGGGCTCTGGCGTGGCGACGAATGCGAGGTCGGCGCCTGCTCTCATGGCGGCCATTCCAGCGAACGCAGGCGCTCCAGTGTACGGCCCTCCCCCAATGACGAGGACCCTGCCAGCATCGCCCTTGCGGGCGTCAGGCTTCCTCGCAGGCAGCAGCGAGAAATCCCCTGGTCCGCAATACTTCTCGGCCTCATCGGGAATGCCTATGTCCGCAACCACGATCCTGCCGGAGTTCTTCCTGTTCATGCCCTTCTTCGGCGCGTGAAACGTCACGGTGGCGTCTGCTCTCACGCTCAGGTCAGAAGGCCATCCTGAAGGTACATCGACGCTGACAACGCGTTTTCTGCTCCTATTGAGGTTCCTTATTGTTTTCGCGTACGGCTCCCTGGGCCTCCCCCTGAGCCCTATGCCGAGCATCGCATCGACAACGACGTCATGCTCCTTGGCACTGAAGGCGACGATGTTCTTGGATAATCCCCTGACCTTGCTGAGATTCTCCATCGTCAGATCGGACATCGATTCGGATGGTTCCTCGAGCGTGAACACGGTGACGCGCTTGTCGTTGGAAAGATACCGGGCAGCGACGAAGCCGTCCCCTCCGTTATTACCTCGTCCACAGAGCACCCCCACGCTGTCCGCGGCCGGATATCCGTCAAGGACGTGCCTAGCAACGACAGCGCCCGCGTTCTCCATGAGCTCGATTGTGCGTACGCCAAGGTGGCGCGCGTTCAGGTCGAGGACCTTCACTTCCTCCGGCGGAATGGCACTCCTTACCACGCTGATTCGCATGGCCTGTTAGTGTATTAAACCTGCCGAACCAGGAGGTGTATTGCGCACTGGCAAATGGCTTCAGAGAGAGCCTGCTCAGAAAAGAACTAAATACGAAGACTACGTAGTCCTCAAAGCTCGGTAGGGAATGTGCAATTGACAGAGATCAAGAGACTCGTGCTCGATGTGCTTAAACCCCATCATCCGACCATAATCGAGATGTCCAGGCGAATAAGTGTTCTTAAGGGCGTTGTGGGAGTCAACTGCACGCTCGAAGAGGTCGACCGTGAGACGGAGAGCGTCAAGATAACGATCGAAGGCAATTCGATAGACTTCGAGAGCATCGAGGAGACGATCTCCGACTGCGGCGCCGTGATACACTCGGTGGACAGTGTCTCCGCGGGAAAGCAGCTGGTCGAGGAAGTCGAGACCCCTCAGGACCGTTGAGCACACCATTGAGGTTTCGAGGCTTCGCTGCATGAGCTTGAGCGCGATGGAATTAGGCTCAGGCGACCCTGCGTTTGGGATACATTCATGAACGAGTAAGGGATTTTACAGGCCGACACAACCGGGCCCCCCGATTCGTGGCCTATGGATTCGTGATGATGATGGAAGAAGAGGCCGTGTCGCCCGACTTCGCAGAGGAGATACTAGGGAGATTGAAAGGGGAGATTGGCGAAATCATCGTTGGCTACGAGGAGCAGGTGGACGACTTCATAACATGCCTTCTCATCGATGGCCACTTGCTCGTACAGGGCGTCCCTGGCGTGGCGAAAACGACTCTATCGAAAGCTCTCACCGATGCGTCGGGCTTGAGCTTCAACCGAATTCAGTTCGCCCAGGATCTTCTGCCTTCCGACATAACGGGACATTACTTCTACAATCAGAAATTGGGGGACTTCGAAATGAGGAAAGGCCCCGTCTTTGCCAGCGTGGTCCTCGAAGACGAGGTCAACCGCGCCCCCCCCAAGACGCAGTCAGCACTGCTCGAGGCAATGCAGGAGAGACGTGTCACCGTCGAAGGGACGACATTCGAGCTACCAGATCCATTCATCGTAGTGGCGACCATCAATCCGATTGAGACTGAAGGCGTCTATCCGCTCCCAGAGGCTCAGATGGACCGGTTTCTCATCAGAAGCACCATGGACTACCTCGATCTGGAATCGGAATTGGAGATGCTGAGGCTGAAGGGGAGAGTTCAGGGCAGACCGAAGGTTGTGCTCAAACAAGGAGATATTCACAGGATGAGGGCCGGCGTGCTGGAGATGCATATGGACGATAGCATCGTCGAGTACGTCCGTGATCTGATGAGAGCGATTCGAGACGCAGAGCCTCTGGAGCTGGGACTGAGCCCGAGAGGGGGCATACACCTCATGCTGGCCGCGAGGGCTCATGCCTACCTGTCCGGCAGGAGCTATGTCATCCCTGACGACGTCAAAAGCATGGCACACAAGGTGGTCGACCACCGCATCATCCTGACGCCCGAAGCGGATCTGGAGGGACATACTCCAGGCAGCGTCACCGAGGCGGTCTTGTCCGAGGTGCCGATACCAAAGGGCGACTTCGGAGAGGAGAGCCCTTCGCGTTTCGAGCGGAAGAGTGAATGAATTTGGAGTCTTCCTCCCTCGGCAGGGCAATGCTGATCTTCTGCGCGATCTTAGTGCTGGCTGCCTACCTCTTCATGAATCTCTCATGGATCGTGGTCTGTTCAGGACTCGTGGTGTTCTTCGTGTATTCCAGACGCAGGTTCCTATCCGAGGTGAGCGGCTCGCAGATCAGAATCGACCGCAAGATTCTGGACGAGCTGACGTTCGCAAGAGAGCCTGTGGCCGTTAGAATGAAGATTACGAATCTGAGCCCCACCGCAGTGGATGCGCATTTCGAGGACATCATTCCGGATGACTGCGCGGTAGTTCAGGGGAGCAATAGAGTGACTGCGCGGATCCCCGCCCGTTCAGCATGGTCGTTCACTTATTCTATCGCCCCGGAGCGCAGGGGACGCCACACAATCGGCGGCGTGAGGATGGCGCAATCAGACGTATTTGGTTTGCACGTTCACAGGCGTGAGATGCCGCTGAAAACAACGGTCGTTGCGCACACCAGACGGGAGAGCCTCAGCACTGCGAGGGATGTAGCCAGGAAGGAGCATTTTGAGTACGCTGGCATGACCAGGATGCCCACGGCCGTCCTGAGGGAATTTGAACACGCCTGGGTTCGGGATTACGTGCCTGGAGATAAGGCGCGAGACATCCACTGGAAAGCTTTCTCGAAACTCGGCAAGTTGATGACAAAAACCTACGTGAAGGAGGGAACGCTCGAAACGATTGTGATGGTGGACTGCAGTAGGAGCATGCGTCTCGCAACTTACCAGGTGGCGAAGATCGACCACGCGACCGACCTGGCAATACAGCTATCTCGAGTCTTGCTCAGTAACTATCATCGCACAGGCGTGGTCGCATTTGACGAAACCTCTGTAATCTCGAGCATCGAATCGTCCCTTTCAAAGCATCAGTTCGAGAGGGTTCTGATGGCTCTGAGCGATATCCCCGGAGCGGTGAGGAGCTCCGATTCCCCCGCGAGCTCAGGACATTTGAAGGGAAGCCTTCTATCAGACCCATCTTTCACGAAGCCCAGCAGCGAGGGCGAAGCGTTCCTTGACGCTCTCAGAACGATCACCAACCGACAGCATTCCGGGGTGCGTGAAATCGGCCTTGCAGGTGTTGTCGGAGATATGATTGCCAGAAGACACAGGGGTGAGAGGTTGTTCGTAGTGATATCCGATCTCATCTCGTCGAAGGAATCCGTGTTGTCTGCGGCGAGATTGTGCAGAAGAGCGGACAACCGTTTGCTAGTTATCCAGACATTTGATGATTGGTACTCGAAACCATCGTCTGCGTTGGATGTCCAAGAGGCGGAGCGACTGTACAGTAGTATGAGCGCGTCTCTGAGTGCAGAAGCCGCACTCAGGCGCTTGGGCGCATCATTCTTGAGGGTGGGACCTGCAGATTCAACAGCGAGAATAGTCAGGAGCATAAGGAGGGGTGTTGCATGATTCGCGCAACAATGAACCTGAAGATCATTGTGGTCATTGTCTCCGCGGCGCTGTTGCTTGCGTTCAGTAGGTTGTCTCTGTCGCTGCTGGTGCCTGAAGTCATAGGACTCGCACTCATCCTTTTCGGAATAGTGATCAGCTACCGGCCGGCGGCAGTTCTAGGGCTCTTCATCACACTATCTGTTGCGGCGCTTTCGGCCGAGATCACCACGCTGGCCGACATAGACATCTGGCAGACATCTATCCTTGGCCTGCTCGTGCCAACCTCCTTGCTGGCCTGGGCCGCCCTGCTATCCGAGCAGTCCGAAAGCTATGATATACGCCTCTGGTCCAGGCCTCTCGCACTAGCTCTCTTCATTGGTGCTGCCATCGCAGTTGCCGTGCCCTTGGCGGTCGTGGTCATAGCCCTCGTATCTCCCTCCTCTGCCGACTCGTTGTCCACGATGGCCGAGATATCGTTGCTCTTCGTAGTGATCTCGGTGGTTGCTCTCGTTTTGACCTTGCCAGACGATGCGAAATCTTCGGACGGTGTTGGCGAATCGCCCTGAACGCGACGCCAACCTCCCGAACGTTATATATCTTCAGCACTGTGTGTTCCGATGCAGATGCTGCGAAGTGAATGGCTCCTTCTATTCGGCTCGCTGCTTGTCACGGGCGCTCTGTACAATCACTACATGGGGCATTCGGCTCTGCTCATCGAGATCTTAATGGTGGGCATCGGATCAGCAGTGGCAATATTGGCGTGCCTCTCCTTGCTTAAGTCGGAGGCCAGGCGTTCCGAGGGCATTCTGTACGATTTCCTGTCGAAGTACCTGAGAAGAGACCATTGCGAGTTCGTGATCCCTTTCATCGGGTTTGCGATTATTCTTCTATGGTCTGTATGGAAGATGGCCTTCCATGGAGAGACGAATCTCAGGATGGAGGACTTCATAGTCACGCTCCTTGGACTATCCCTGATACTGTATTCATCTGGCCGGACCGCGCTGGGAGAGGTGAAGGATTTTGTCGTTCTGTATCTCATGCTGTTGACCTTGGTGTTCGTGGTCATCTGGAGGACCTATTCCCTCGCAACCGGAGAATCTCATTACAGGATCACTGCTTACTCAGAGTATTACCTGATAACTGCGCCGGTGGTTTGGCTCCTGCAGGCCTTCGGGTTCCACGTGAATGCTGTTCTCGATCTGGATGGCATTGGACTCTCGAACATCATCGAGTATGAGCACAACGGATCGATGCTAAGGGTGGGCATTGGCGTGGGATGCAGTGGTTTGTACTCTGCAGGCCTCTTCTTCTCTGCTTTCCTTGCATTTGTGATTGCACGATATCGTCGCCTCGACAGCTACACATTGGTTGGCCTACTGGTTGGCTTTACGATGACATGGCTCTCGAACATAATCAGAATGGCAATTACAGTGTGGGCTGGGATCATGTGGGGGCATCCAGCCCTCGCGACGGTTCACTCGTACATCGGCATCATTGTGTTCGTGACGCTCATCACCGTCTTCTGGCTTATTATCATTCGATGGCTTGACAAAAAGAAGACGCCGTCAATTCCGCGTCCAGCTCCTCCCCGCGCCTGCAATGAGAAAGAGGATCGGCCAAAAGACGTGAGCATGGACTGACTATCTGTCCTTGTCCATCAGTCTCTTCAGCTTTAGACCCGTGATCGTGATCGGGACAGAATCCGGTGTCCTGCTATCCTCCGAGACGACGTCTATCGGGGGAGGGCCGTCATTCCTTTCTCTGAAGATAGAGGAGCGGTTTATGAGGGCAAGGTTCAACTCCCGCTCTAGATCCTCGAAGCATTCGATGACCTCGTCATCTGCCTCGGTCGATTCCGAGGTCGGTATCATCGGTTCAACGGCAGTCGTCCTCACCATCGACGCGTGGTCGCGGTCCGCATCTCCTTCCGCAGAGCCGCCGATGCTCTGGGCGTTCGCCCAGTTTCTTCCAGAAGCGGCATCGTCCTGTGCCGATTCAGCCGGTGGATTCAATCCTCCAGCTCTGGGCTCATGAGCATCCACGGATTCCAGGGCTGTATCTCCCTTGGGATCGTTGTTGCGCCTTCTCCTCGAAAAGAGGCCGAGAGCGACAAGGGCAATTCCCGCAGCAATGCCTATCGAAGCTGAGAGTGCAGTCGACCCGAACGGAGCCTTCGCCCGGTCATCGGTCTCGTCACCGGAACCTGCAGATAGGATGAAGGCGTCCGTCTCCGCGTGGTTTCCTGCGGTGTCTTCTGCAATCACATACAGCGTCATTCCGTCCCGGAGCAGCGCCGCTTCCAGGCTTGCCGTGTACAGCCCGTTCGACTGATGAGTCAAAGTTCTCTCTGAGAAGCTCCCCGCATCCGTCTCGTAGCGGCATTTGACGCTCGAGACCTGGAAGTCATCCGACACAGCGACGGAAATCTCGTAGTCCTCATCCGCCTCGAACGAACTGTCTGATATGAGGTCGATAACAGGTGCCATCCCATCCAAGTAGAAGTCCAGAGACAGGGACGATGCAAGGCCGTTCCTATCGGAAGCTGTTATCTCCAGATTATGCCATCCCAAAGCCAGTGAGTCAAGGCCTATGGAGAAGGCGGAGGAGCCGCTTCCAGCCATCTGGTCATCGATAGAGTAGCCGACCGATTCCAGGAACGGGTCTACGACGCTGACTGATATGCTGTCCTGGGGAGCGATTGCAGAGCCGTGAACGACGCCTGTCACTTCTATCACTGGAGCGGCCGAATCCATCGAGAACACCAGAGACTCTTCCGCAACGTTGCCCGCCAAATCCATAGCGATGATCTCAAGAGTGAAATATCCCTCGATCATGAAATACGCAAGTGATATGCTCACATCTGGTTGGCTGCTCTCGCCGACGAACCCGCTCAACGACCAGACCACCTTGAAGAAGTTGGCATCATCCACCCTTATGGTGATGCTATCGTCGGATGTGACAAACGCGCCAGCCCGAGGGGAGACCAGCGAGATCACCGGATAGGTGTCATCAATGACGATTGCGAATTCAATCTCCGCTGAGGACCCAAGGTCGTCCGTCGCGCTCACGGTTACTTCGTGCGAGCCCTCTTCCCATCCATCGGTGGCTATCGCGTATGGAGACGTCAATTCGCTCCAGCCGCCGCCAGAAGCCCATTGGCACGACACCGTTCCTGAGCTCAGCAGGTACATCTCTATCGGCGTTCCCGATCTGATGAAAGCCCCGTCAGCTGGGCTGGCCAGGGAAAGGACGATAGTGCTGTTCGCAATCTCGAAGATGGTCGAGGAGCTCGAAACGTGCCCGACGGCGTCGATAGCTCTCACCGTGACTGTATGATTCCCTATCGACCATCCCGTCATATCGGCTATGTAAGGCGTCAAGAAGGGCTCCGGACTGCCTCCGTCCACGGACATGGTTACAGTGGCAAGATGCGAATCGGACACCTGAGCCTCCAAATAGTAACCTTTCGGGACTACGGAGCCGTCCGCAGGAGTGATTATCGACACCGCTGGGGACAAGGCATCCACATCGAACGAGTATGAATCGCTGACGACATTGGAGTCGTCATCCGTGACCGTCACGCTCAAGTCGTGAATTCCATCCGCCCAAGAATCTGTGCTGATCTCATACGGGGGTTCGAGAGGTTGATCAGATCCTCCGTCCAATGAGTAAGTCATAGTGACCTGGCCATCGTCGTCCACCGATAGGATGATGGGATCGCCTGATGCGATGAGCGCTCCGTTCTCTGGCGAGACAAGAGTCAGCAGAGGCGCCCTGGGTTCGCCATCGACCGATCGCAGCTGGAAGGCGACTTCGATGGGCGAGTAGACTCCCATGTCGAACGCGACTGTAACGGTGACGGTCTCGTTGGGGCCGCTGAATATCGAGGTCGGGTATAGCTCCCAGTCGAATCTGATTTGTCCATTGTGAGTATGGGACGTCGCGGTCATGTATTCGTCGAGAATCATTCCGACCTTGACGTCTCCGACATCAAGCTCCAGTGGAACGCCGGCAATGGCATTCAGGGGATTGCCCAGCATGTCGGTCAGCTGGCCCTGGAGTACCACCTGCTCTGGGGAGGTTCCATATCGCACAGTAGCGTCAACGGGAGATAGTTCGAACACGACAGGCACCTCAGCAAGAGACGCATGTTCCGCCGTGTATCTGAGGGAGTTTCCGAAAGTGTCAACGGCTTCGATCATTATGTCTATCCCGGCGTCATCAACCCTTGTCGGAATCGCGGAGGTGAAGGATCCAGAGCTCTGCTGCAGGGTGAGGCTGTTCCAGGTGGAAGTGCCCGACGGGCGATAGCTCGCAGATGCCATGACGGACGATTGAGAGTCATACGCCTCGAAAGCCATGAGCAGGTCTTCTCCGGGCGCGAATCGCTGTGGGAGCTCCATCCCAGCAATCACCGGAGGGTCCCTGTCGGTGGACGGGATCGCGAAGCCCAGTTCTATCGTCACATCATCATAGACATGGGATGATGGATGATAATGGATCTTGGCACTGTAGCTACCGTCTCCGAACAGATCTATGTGACGGACAGCGTCAGGGCGAGCGAGATACTCCGAAAGCTGGTACAATCCGACGAGCCCCCCGTTCCTGTACAGCGTCAGCGAAGGGCCAGTCTTGCCTCCCACCCGTGCTCCCGATTGCTCCCTCAAGAGCGGATGGAATAGGGCAAGAGTGTCGTCAGTGTTCTCAGTTCGAACCGACGGGTAGAACGGGCCCACGCCCAGGGTCTCGATCACAGTGCCTTGCTCAAGGGGTTCCAGGAAGTTTCTATCGGGGAGGAGTATCTCGGACGCCGTTCCAGCACGCAGCAGATGGTCGTAGTCTGGAGTGTAGTACTGCCTCTCAAAGAAGCCTTCGAACAATCCCATAGGATAGTACAGTTCAGTGAACGTTCCTCGCACAATCGTCGTGCGAGTCATTCCTGAGAAGAACAGATTCAGTGACGTATCCGTGTCTCTGCGGACGAAGAATGTTGCGTCCCCTCCCGCTGACCGATGGTCACCCCAGTTGCACCACGGACTGGATATCGGGCCGGGAATATCGTACTTCGTCACGTATGATCTCGTGGTCCCATCGCTCCAGGTCAACGAAGAGGGAACTCCTGCATCTACACCGTCGAACTCCCACGCAAGCAGGTATTGCAGGTCCGCGCTGGCTTCGAACATGAATGACGTGGACGTGCCGGTGATGTATTCGAACCAGTGATCCCAGTTGAGCTCCATGAAGTCCCACATATCCTGAGTATAGGAAAACCCAGAGACCGCGATGCCTATCTCCGCATCCGTATCGCTCAAAAAGACGGTCAAAGAGTCGGGAATGGAGAACAGCTCGGGACCGACGATGGAGTAGTCGGATCCTGTGAGATCGAACGATACATTTCTCGTCCCCTCATACCTGATATACATCCTGAAATCCTTGACGAAGATTGGCTGTCCGCCTTCTGTCTGAAGATCAATGGTGATTGCGCGCGCAGCCGACATGTACAGATTGACTTCAAGCGTTTGCATCGGTGCAAGGCTCACCGTCGTGGATAGCAGATATGGATTCGAGTAGACGTAGACCAGCTGATGGCCTATCGCGTGGATTGCGTAGTCTCCGGATGGCAGCAGGAAGCTCGCAGGCGGTGAGGGGTGGATGTTGCCTCTCTTGGCCACCGCGATATCGGCGTCCGGAAGGCTGTATGCGAAGACGCCTCCGTAGGGATCGAACACTTCGTACCCCCCTTCATTATAGACATGTACGTTGATCTTGCTGAGGACCACAAACCCGAACACTATCCTGTGCACGGTTTGGCCAGAGGTGAGCAACAGTTCTCCATCGTAGTATCCCTCAGGGTTTGACGAGATGGCTCCGCTGACTTCAATCGTGAAATCTCCTTGGCCTCCCGAACTTATCATTCGGTACGATGGCGAGACGGACGACAAGCTCGACATCACTGGGTCGATCTGGTCACCATCGGCTGTCATGGACAGCCAATCGCTTGAGGCGGACGACAGGCCGATGCTCGCTCCCGCATTGAACACCTGGAAGGTAACAGAGGGGTCTCCCGCCATTCCATACGACACAAACGGAATGCTGGAGAAGATGGTGGAATCCATGCTTCCGGGAATCCATATCTCTCCTGCCCCACCTACCCAGTACGAATCGCCCATATCATTTGAATTGGACACCAAGGCTGACTTGATCATGTCTGGGGTCCAGTCTGGGTGCATCTGCAACATGAGCGCTGCAGCGCCGCTAACGTGCGGCGTCGCCATGGAGGTGCCGCTCATCGCCATGTAGCCTGTGGGAGAGCTGTATCTAACGCCCGAGTACGGCACCGTGGAAACAATTTGGACGCCTGGGGCTGTGATTTCTGGCTTCATCATGAGATTGGCTGCCGGGCCTCTCGAGCTGAATGCAGCTACAGCGCCATCATCGTCGACTGCTCCAACGGTAATAGCGCACGCAGCAAGGCCGGGAGACGCGACCGTCCCAAGCGAAGGCCCATCGTTCCCAGCTGCGATCACAACGACGACACCCATGGATATGACCTCTTCGACGGCCATGCAGACGGGATCATCAGGGTCGCCGGAGCCGCCGAGGCTCATGCTGATTACATCCGCGCGGTCATCATAGACTCCATCACCGTTGGGATCGAGCGCTGCATCTATTGCAGACACCACCAAGCTCATGGGGCCTGCGCCATCAGAGCCCAGGACTTTGTATGCCAAGAGCTTCGTTGACGGAGCGACTCCGGGAGTTGCGCCGTCTGCGGAGATTATGCCTGCGACGTGGGTTCCGTGGCCGTTATCATCCATGGGGTCGGAGTCCTTGTTAATGAAATCATAGCCCCCAATTACCTTGTAAGCGGGGCCAAATCCCCCGCCGAGGTCTGGATGCGTGTAGTCTATGCCCGTGTCGATCACCGCGACCACAATGCCCTCACCGGTGACGGGGTTGCCGAGCGTGTCATATCGACTCCAAACCTGGTCTGCGCCGACCTTATTCACGCTCTTCGACAGCGTCGCCTTGACAGGCAAGTCCGGATAAATGATTGCACCAGGCACGAGAGAAGCCAAGGAGTTTATTGCCTGCGGGCTCAGCGATGCGGTGAAGCCGTTGATGGATGCTGAGAATGTGGATGCGGGTTGAATGTCACGGAGCTCAAGGCATCCCGGATCCGCTTGACTCGCTGCCGACCTAATCATTACGCTTTCTGCCGACTCGCTCTCTGGAAGAACGACAATCACGTCTACAACGCCATCCTCAGAAGCCAAGGCTTCCCAGTCCAGCGCCCGGGTTCGCTGGCCTGTCGTTGATGAATCGCTAAGCGCGTCATCTGGTGTTTCATCTGCATTGTAGTCTCCGGCCGCTGACGCCACTACGCCTGAGACGGCGGTGAACGTCGTCGAGGTGATCATGAGAAGGCAGACCATCAGGGCAAGCGAAACCGCTGGTAGGAAGGTTCTCGTGGCCCACCTGCGGCGGCGTGTGACGGACTCGATGTCCTCGTATCGGCGGTTCTCGGTGTGGATGAGGAACATCTCCTACGTAATCAACCACGCGCGCGCGTATTTCAAGAGTCGGACCTCGTTATCAAGTCGTGTAATGAAGCGTCCGCTACCGAGTTCCCATTGCGAGTGCATCCCAAATGGAGATGGCCTGCATTTCTATAATTTCTTTACGGATGCGGGCGAAGGTAAGAGCTCATGTAGTATGGAAAGGCTGCTTCAGAACGCCTGGCTCCGCCTCAACGCTTCCTGAAATAGACGAGGGCGATGACTGCGATCGCTCCGAGCAGCGCTCCCGTGATCATGAGACCCGTTGTATTGCCGAACTCGGGTATCTCAAAGGTGTATGATACATTGATCCATTGAATCGGGTCATCCGTCAACGGACCCGTTGAGTTGGATTCCTGGTGTCCGAGGTAGGTGGAAATCGTCTCGACTGTGTCGTCGACCTCCCAGTCTTCCGGTGAAAACGTTACCACATATTGGCCATTCGAGTCCGTCTGATTCGTCTCGGTCGCACGGATCGATTCGTCCGGCTTCTTGATATTGATGGTCACATCCGCGCCTTCCAACGGTGTTCCAGCGCTGTCCCAGACGTATCCTGTAACGAGCTTGGGGAAATCGCCTGCGCTGCTCGAGAATGAAGTCATAGCAGTGACTGCCACGAGCGCTAGAGCAACCATCGATGGTACAATGGCAGTTGATGATTTGATTCCGGGTTTCACTGCCAATCCCTCCTGAACGAGCGACGGTGTGTCGCGTGGCTGTGTCGTCGGCCGATGTTAACACCATTATGCTATCCGCATAAATGCTTTTTCCATTCCTGCGCCATTTGTCGTGAGACCTTTGACTAGCCGGACCGTGCCTATCTGGTTGCGTTTGCTCGGTGATGTATGAAAAGACCTCCATCGCTCAAGAGTTCCTGCCTCTTCGCGCAAAAAAGAACGCCATGAATATGCCCAAGATCCCTGCTATTGGAACCAATGAACCTAGCCCTCCGAACTCGGGTATTACTGTTGACAGGGTTACATTGACGTACTGCAACGGGCAGTCTTGGGCGGTGGTGGAATTAGTTCCAGAATAGTCTCCGCTTTCCGCGACGATGCGTATTTCATCGCCGACGCCCCACGGCACACCCACGAAGGGGCCGAAGGTGACCATGTACTCGCCGTCGGAGTCAGTAGTGTCTTTATCGTATGATCTGAGCGTCTCGCCATCGTACATCGAGACGTTCACCTCAGCGCCTATGACGGGTACACCGCCGAAATCATAGACGGTCCCCGTGACGATTGTCGGATCACCCGACGGATCCGTCTCCAACCTCACTGACACATTCGCACTCGGCGCGGCGGTAATCGCTGCAGCTAATAGCCCTGCAACAAAAAGAGATGCAGCTGCGATCGCCAATCTTGACTTCAACCTCTTCCCCCTCTTCTTCGTTCCACCGCTTGCTGGGGCTATGGCTTGAGGAGTATAATGGGTTTTCTGGGCGGCAATAAAGCGCCGCCCACAAGTAAGACCAGTTTCTTCTATCCGAACACGATCTCGCAAGGTCCGCTCACCCAGATGTAGTATGCATTTCCTGAGCTGACAAGGAAGTCGCGCTCAGGCGAGGAGCCGGCTATGTACGATTCGTACTTGCCCTCATCCTCGTTGTAGTACGTAAGCACAAGACCGTACGATCCCTCTACTTTGTCGAGCAGTTCGCTCGCCATGATCGGCCTCAGAGAGCTGTATCCGATGAAGTTCCATCCGGACAAGAGGCTGGTTTTCGGCTGCGATTCGAACGTGCCCTTTAGCGTGAAGGCGGTGTCCGCGGTCACGTAGACGAAGTAGCCAATTCCGGTGACCACCGGGAAGTCCCGCTCGAGGGACATGCCCGCGACGTACGACTTGTACTTGCCCTGCTCGATATCCAGCATCGTCACCACGAGGCCGTTCGGACCTATCGCGTCCAGCAGGCTTGAGGCCGTGAGGCCATCCACCACGATCGGCGTGGACCAGAGGTTCCAACCCTCTGTGAGGTAGAACGGTATCTCGGGATCCGGCTCGGGAAGGACGTTCCCGAAGTCTATGCGGAAGATCACCGTGCCTTGTGGGTACGGGTGGATCTCGATCATATTGGCAATCGGAGTCGACGCGTACCAACCCCAGAGCAGAGTCTCATTGACCCAGTACGTCCCAGGCAGCAGCTCGGTGAACTCGTAGTATCCGCATGCGTCCGTGTAATACACCATCGATACATACACACCCGTGTTGGTCCACCCCTCGAGGGTTATCTTCCAGTCTTCTAGTCCGTATTCGCCCTCGTCGAATATGCCGTTGGGCCAGTACGGATAGTAGTCCGGAATCATGTCGTGGAACTTGTACCCGAACACCTTAGCGTAGCGTACGTTTCCGATGTACACCGTGGCTTCGAAGTACTCCATGGCACCGCTGAAGTCCAGTAGCACCGGCAGCGTTGTCGTCGAGGCCCAGTTCATCAAGAGCTCCTCCGTCACATTATATATGCCGGGCTGCACTTCATCGAACAGGTAGTATCCAGTGCTGTCTGTAGTCACTGTCCTATACACCGGGACCCCCTCGTCCGTCATGCCTTCGAGGACTATCGTCCATCCACCCAGTCCAGGCTCTCCTTCGTCCCACTCGCCATCCAAGTCCTTGTCGTAGAACTTGTAACCTTCCACGATGCCGAAGATGACGTTCGCGAAGTTGACGGCCGTCGCCTTGCCGCTGGTGATATCCACGGTCACTGATGTCGGAAGCGTCGGGACCCAGCCCGCAGGCGCATACTCAAGCCGTTCGGACACGACGTAGATGCCCGCTGGCAAGCCAGACACCTGATAGAATCCACCCGAGTCCGTTATTCGGGTGAAGTTCAGGTATCCGCCGCCCACGAGCGTTCCGTTGATCCAAATGACCCAATTCGCCAGGCCGGTTTCGCCCTCGTCCTTGATGCCGTCGAGGTTCCAGTCGTAGAATTTCTGGCCAGTGATCTCACCGAGCATGAAGTTGCCGAACATGAATGGCTCGAACACGTCGCCTGACTCGACTTCAAAGGAAACGGTTCCGCTCTCCGGGTTCACATGAACCCAGCCGTCCTTGTCCTCCTCCGTCACGACGTAGATGCCTGCCTCGGTTATCCAGACCACAATCTCGCCGTTCTCGTCCGTGCTGACCACCAACGGGGTCGGGAAGCACGGGCCGGTCACGGTGAAATTCCAGCCTTTGATCGGCTCATCACCTTCGTTGTACACACCGTTGCCGTCAACGTCCTCGTACTTGAACAGCTCGATGCTGACATTCTTGAAGTTACCGAATGGGCAGAGCTCGAAGTGACTGCCGGAGAATATCTCCCTCGTGTAGGTCCAGTTCGTGGTATGCGTCCATCCCACAACGCTCTCCTCTGACACCGTGTATGAGCCAGCCTCCAGGTCGACGAACTCGAAGTAGCCAGCCGTGTTCGTCTTGACAACGATTTCGGTCGGGTCGCCCTCCTTCACCAGCGTGATGTTCCAGCCCTCGATTGGGTCCTCGCCCGGGTCCCACTTGCCATCGGAGTCGAGATCCTCGAACTTCCAGCCCCAGATCGAGCCTAGTTCGAAGTTGAGGAAGTCATCCACACGGATGGATTCGCCCGAGATCATGGTGACGGTGTGCCACGTTACAGTCATGTTCTTCCAGCCAAGCCTGGATTCCTCCACAACGGTGTACACACCAGGGCCGAGGTTACAGAACATGTAGTGGCCGTCACCATCCGTGGTAGTGGTCGCTTCGAGCGATTCTCCGAGGTAAAGGTAAATTATCCAGTCCTCCAGCGGCGTGTCGCCACCGTCCAGGATCCCGTCGCCGTTGTAGTCCTCGTACTTGTAGCCCCAGATGCAACCCTTCTCGAAGTTGAAGAAGTCGACCCGGGCTTCGGTATGCCCGATGATCTCCACTTCCACTTCGGTCTCATTGGTTGCCACCCAGCCGCCAATAACGTCTTCCGAGACGAGATACAGGCCGGGCGGGAGTCCGGTGAACTCGTAGTAGCCGGACTCGTTGGTCAAGGTGTCTCCGTATAGGTAATACATGACCTCGCCTACCCAGAAGTAGCCCTCGAAGCGTATGGTCCAGCCAGACAGGCCTTCCTCGCCCTCGTCCCAATCGCCATCGCCATTCAGGTCCTCCCACTTCCAGCCGTAGATCTTGCCGAGCTTGAAGTTCGCGAACCAGCAATGGATCGGGCCGTCTCCGCTCACCACTTCGACAACGTACTCGCCGCTTACGGGCATAACGATGAACCAGCCTTCCTGCAGGATCTCGACTATCTTGTACTTCCCTGCCTGGGTGAGAACGAACTCCAACTTTCCTTCCGAGTCCGTCGTTCCATTGCCCAGATAGACCCATTCGTCGTCCACCCAGAGGTACAGCTCAAACACCCAGCCCTCGAGCATCACGTCACCGTGATCGGGACAGTATTGTCCGTCCGCGTGCCTGTCGTCGAACTTATAGACGATTATGACAACATCCTTGAAGTTGCCGAACATCTGTTCGGGCACCTCGGTGCCTGAGACTATCGACAGCAGCCTCGCTCCGCTCGC
>CP070748.1:743499-789023 GCA_020348345.1 Methanobacteriota archaeon
AAGACCCGTTAACCGCCTTCGCAACGCGAGTGCGCCCGATCATGATTGGCCTGGGATACTTCGAGGTGGCGACATTATCCTTGTCGAACGAGCGGGAGCAGTTCGGAGCGCTTGGCATGAACGAGAAGACGGAGACCCTGCGAATACTGAATCCAGTATCGGAGATGCACACGCTTGTGCGAACCTCGCTCCTGCCGAGCCTTCTTGGGATACTGCGCAAGAACAAACACAGGGAGTTGCCACAGAGGATCTTCGAGACAGGAGATGTCGTGCTCGGAACGACCAATCGTATGAAGCTCGGGGGCGTGGCGATTCATGCGAAGGCGGGCTTCACCGAGGTCAAGTCGCTCGTGCAGTCGCTGTCGATCGCATTGGGATTCTCGTGGACCATATCCCCCGCAGACCATCCAGCGTACCTACCTGGGCGATGTGCCGTCATATCGATGGAGCTGGATGAGATAGGCATCTTCGGCGAAGTGCATCCACGAACCATCGAAGCGTTCGAACTGAAGTATCCAGTAATCGCCTTTGAACTGGACTTGGAAGGACTGCACCACAAGATGTCTCCATGAATCGTCCGTCGGGAGCTGACGGTCGGTTGTAACCATCGCTCCGGACAGTCTCAAAGTTAAAGGCTGAGAAGAGCTTCATGGCATGTGGCAGAGCCCAACGACATGCTGAGGTAGCTAAGCCCGGATCACGGCGCCAGCCTTGAGAGTTGGTGGTACTCTGTACCTCGGGAGTTCGAATCTCCCCCTCAGCGCTCAATACGCTCAGCACCGTCACGAGCGCATCCACGGTGAATCACGACGTTTCGTAAACTTTTATGTCCTCTGAAGCAGATATCATAAATCCTCAGCGGACAGAGGGATGGGAGACAAATGTGCAAGTACAGCTACGTCAGCGGAGCGTGCGCCAACCGACGCGTAGAGAGCGTTCACTGCATCGGGGAAGAAGACTGTGAATTCTCGCAGACGAACATAATGGAGCAGGCCGCTAAAGTGAATAGTGACTCATTGGGTGGAGACTGGCATCAGCTGTACTGCGCGACTCATGGCCGCTACCTATGCTCCAAGACGAGGGATTGTCCGCAGCCAAGGGGCATTCAGAGGCACCGCACTCACATCCATCAGCGGACACTCGTTGATGATTGGAGGGGGATCTGGTAGGATGCTCTGCAAGTACATGTCGTCGAATGGACTGTGCACCGACAGGTATGACGGTTACGCATGCATCAGATCAGAATGTCCTTACTGGAGAGAATCGCACGAGTGCGAGCACAACGACCCCTCGGGCGATTACTGCTGGAAATTCGCTCGCTTCGGATGCGTCGGAAAGGACTCCTGCGGCTCCATCTCGGATTATCTGCAGGCCACATCGGAGGCGGAATCGGCCTGAATATCGCTTCCTGAATCCTTGTACAACTCAGTCTTAATCCTCGGCGTCAGTGCCATTAGAACGGCGATCTCCGTGAGGGATGTCCTGTCTATCAGGCCGCCCGATAGGTAGCCAACAGAACCTCCCCGGTGGCCGATGTTCTCTATGCCAGTCAGCTGACTCATGATCGCCCCTACGGTCGAGCCTCGCAAGACTGCGCGTATCACCTCCGGAGGATACTCGAAACCCGGTCCGTGGCCGTACGTTATCCTGCCGGATGAGTCGACGATCGTGCAGTACTGCACATCCAGATAGGTATCGAGGGCAGCGATCCTGAACAACCCCGCCTCAATCCCAACGCCATAGTCGGATTTCGTCTGCTGAAGGGCGGACCTTGCCCTGGATATCGATCCCTTAATCGTTTCCTCTCCGATCGGCTGTCTGGTGACCTCTTCGGACGGTACTTCGATCACTTCCGCGAGCCCAAAGACCTGGGTGAAGACGTTCCTCACAGCGGTGACCTTGACGGCATTGCTGGTGGCAACAGCAACTCTGACGGGCTTGAGGAGTCTGCCATCCCTGTCGATCTCACCACTGATGATTCTGGAGGCGCTGACCGCGTCCCTATCGTCCGCTTTCACCTCATGGATGCAGAAGACCTTCAAAGGCCGGAGGCCGCTCTCCACCCTGATGCTGTTGATCTCCTCCGCAGCGCCCCTCGTCTCAGGTGAGACGACGATGCCATCCAGAGAATCGGAGGTTCCAGCCACGCCGGTCGAATCCTCGATCTTCAATATCTCGAATGGCTTGCCGTACCTTCGAAGGAACCGCTCGAGGTCGCATCTTCTCTCATCGTAACCCCTGACGGAAACCTCTCTTGTGGAGTTGGCGAACTCGTCAGAGGTCAGGCCCACCATTACAGCATCGCCGATGGCGAACGCGGTCTCGAACAGCAGCTCGTGGCCTATGTGTATTACGTTGAATGTCCCACCAATGCATACCTTCATGGTACTACCCCATGAAGGTCAACGATATCGCGAAGATCATTATAATCACCATAAGGATGTAGAAGAATGTGAGCTGCCGCTTCTTCGTGTTCATCTTGCCCTTCCACTCGGTCTCACAATCTTCTCCGCAGTATTCCTGTTTGAAGGGGATTGCGCGCTCGCAGTTTCTGCAGTGCCTGTGCTGCCCTATCCGCTCCACCAAGTTCTCACCGTGAACCTTCATGGACAACTGCTGATTAAAGTGTTTGTCGGTCTGTCCTCAAGGAAATCGATTCTACTGCTCCAGAACGACGCCTCTGCCGCCTACGGTGATGACCATGGGCCTCCCACCAGCGGCCGATATCGCCCCACAGACCGCTTCGGGGTCGTCCGTCAGCGCCACGATGCTACCTCCCCCGCCCGCTCCCGTCAACTTCTCCCCATAGCACTTGTCCTTGCATGCCTCAATGAGGTTGTCGATCGACGGATGACCTACTCCGAGTTCTCGCAGTAGCTCCTGGTTCTCTCGCATGAGCATTCCCAGCTTGGGCCTGTCTGCCGCCACGAGGGCATCCCTACCCTCCATGACTATCTCCCCTATGCGGTCTATTGTCTTCCTGCCATCGCTGTCAGATGTCACGTAATTCCGTACCTTCTCCACCAGCGAAGCCGTCGAGGCATGGACGCCTGTGTATCCCGCCACGAACGTCAGCCTCTTGACGTCGCAGTGATGCACATTCCATGATTTCGAACCCTTCTCTATGCGCCAGAGGAAACCATCTTCCTTGTCCGGGCTGACCAGCACCCCGTGGCCGTGCGTTGAGGTGGACGTGTCTGTCGGACTCGCCCTCCTCTGAACGGCGTACTCCACCTCAAACGATTTCCTCGCGACGGATTCGTATTCGAACTCACCCTTCTCAGCCAGTATCGCGCCGACAGTAGCCACCGTCACCGCGGCGGACGAGCCGAGGCCGGAGCTGGATGGCAGACCTGACCTGGTGGTTATGCTCAAAGGAGGGCCATTCCATGCCTCATCCATTGCAGCTGATATGTAAGCATGATGCTTCGCTCTCATCGGACGGCCGTTGACGGAGTATTGGTCGGACACGCGTGCGCTTGATTGTATCCTCAGGTCGACCGCCATGGCGAGCGCGGGCTTCCCGAACACCACGGCGTGCTCGCCGAACAAGATGATCTTGCCGGGGGCAGAACAGGTGTGCATCAAAACCTCCACGAACGACTGCAGATATAGGCTTTTTCACTAGGCTGGAAGAACACGAGTCAGACAGACAATCGTCTAATACGCAGGAAAACAGCGTCTGTAACAATAAAATAGCAGCCATTCGTTTGTCGACACAGGAGCGGGTCATTCACATGGAGCGCAGTTCTAGAATCGAGGGGTTGTACAAGAAGCCCATGGCTGAGAGGCTTAAGATTGTCAAGGAGTTCGGCGCATTGACGGACGAGGAGGCATTGGCGTTGTCTGGATTCGGCGGCGTGGACCCGGCGATTCCCGACAAGATGATAGAGAACGCCATAGGTTCGTTCCCAGTTCCCCTTGGCGTCGCTGCAAACTTCACGATCAATGGCAAGGATTACCTGATACCGATGGCCATCGAGGAGCCTTCAGTTGTCGCCGCCGCATCGAACTCGGCGAAGCTGGCCATCGGGGGAGGAGGCTTCACGTCAAGCTGCACTGAGCCAATCATGATCGGTCAAGTGCAGGTCACGGCCGTCTCGGACCCGGACGAGGCCATGAGGAGCGTGCTTAGCAGGAAGGACGAGATCATCAACCTCGCGAATGAACAGGATCCGATGCTGGTCAAGCTCGGAGGAGGAGCGAAGGACCTCGAGGCTAGGGTCATCGACACGCAGTCCGGAAGGCAACTGATCATCCACCTTCTGGTCGACGTCAGGGACGCAATGGGCGCGAACGCAGTCAATACAATGGCGGAGGCAGTAACGCCCTTGGTTGAGGAGATGACGGGAGGCCGAGTATACCTGAGAATCCTCTCGAACCTGGCAAAATACCGACTCGCTAAATCGACCGCTGTTTGGAAACGCGATGCGATAGGAGGGGAAGAGGCCGTTCACGGAATAATCGAGGCATATTCCTTTGCTGCGGCTGACCCGTTCAGATGCGCAACTCACAACAAGGGCGTCATGAACGGTATAGACGCAGTGATGCTTGCTACGGGCAACGACACTCGGGCAATCGAGGCCGGAGCGCATGCATACGCTTGCATCACCGGAGCTTACAAGCCCCTTACCAAGTATGAGATAACAGCTGAGGGTGACATTGCCGGAACGATAGAACTGCCGATGGCGGTGGGATTGATAGGCGGTGCGACGAAGGTCCACCCAACGGCGAGAGCTTGCGTCAAACTGCTTGGAGTCAAGAGCGCTGGTGAGCTGGGAGGTATTGCAGCCGCTGTGGGTCTAGCGCAGAACTTCGCAGCCCTGAGAGCCCTCGCGACGGTGGGAATCCAGAAGGGGCACATGTCTCTGCACGCGAGGAATATCGTCGCGAGCGTCGGCTGTCCCCCCGAGCTTGTTGATGAGGTCGTCGAAATCATCGTGGCGGAGAGGAAGATCCGCATGGACCGGGCGCTTGAAGTGGTAAACGAGCTCGTGGCCAAGCGAGGCGAATAGATCCCTGCCAGACGGGTGATGTAGCCCAGGACCACCAAAAGTATATGCCGAAATGCCTGATAATGAATATTGGTGCTCGAGATCACGAACGGAGATTTGGCCGGGCTGCTCGGAGTGTACGGCTACATCGCTGTCGTACTGACTTCGATAGGCCTTCTCGGCCCCCGGCTTCGCAATCCCAGAAAGGTCCTTCACATTCTGACAGGCGGCATAGTCTTCTTCTGGTGGTCCTTCGACTCAAGGGAGGTGATGGCAGGTGCGGCAGCATTCCCGTTCCTCGCCATACTGCTGCTGGCCAGTCCAATATCCCCTATCGAACCTCTCAAACGTACGATGCTCGGCCGCAGGACCGATGAAGGACACTCATACGGATTGGTGATGTACGCCGCGTCGTGGACCCTCATCGCCTACTTCCTATTCGACCATCTTCTTGCCGCGTCCATCGCAATCGCAGCAATGTCTTTCGGAGATGGCATGGGAGAGCTGGTGGGACGCAGGTACGGCAGGATAGAGTATCTGCGACACAGGACTCTGGAAGGGACCATCACGGTCTTCGCGTCGGTCTCACTCAGCGTCATCGTCTTAGTGTGGTTCTACTGCAATCTCCTGAGCACCGGATGCGCTCCGCCCGACGACACTCTCCTGTTCGCTCTTGCAGTCGCTGCATTCGTATCCTGCCTCGAAGCGATCTCTCCGGGCAGCGTGGATAACCTGACCGTCCCGCTCATAACTGGAGGCTATCTGGTGATATTGGGGGTATGATCCATCAAACATCTCATCGCAGTGGACGGGCTCGATGGCTGCGGGAAGGATTCGCATACCCTTCGTATCCGCAGGACGTTGGCGCAACATGGGCACAAGGTACTACTGTTCCGACACCCCTCGAACCGCATCTTCGGAAGGATGTCAAAGGGCGCTTTGCAGCGTTCGGGGGCGGTCGCAATAGCTGTCACGACGGTATTCTATACCTTGGACGTGCTCGCATCCGTCAGGCAGTACAACCGCGCCAACGATGGCGTGATCATATTCGTGCGATACCTGCTGGGAACCGCATACCTCCCTCCGAGGCTAGCGCGCCTCGCATACAGCTTCTTTCGCAGAATCCTACCGTTCCCTGACACGCCCCTGTTCATTGACATCGAGCCCTCAGTTGCGATCAGGAGGATCGAGGCAAGGAACCAGGCACGTGAGATGTTCGAGACGGAAGAGAGACTTCGTCGCATAAGGCACGTCGCGCACTCGATTGCAGCGGGCGAGTGGATCGTGGTCGAAAACAGTGAAGAAGGAGAGAGGCCTTTCGAGGCGGTTCAGGACATACTCCAGAGCAGGGGCCTATTGGGGCGCACCCTCGATACATAGTCTGCAGTTGATCTCATTGACATTTCCCGGAATCGGTGTCCGACCTCGCCAGCCTGCAAGACTCGCAGTTCTCGCCGCATGGCTCAACATGCACGACGATTGTGCATTGATGGATCTCGTGCCGGATCTCACTCTCAAGTATCTCGACAAGCTCGTGACTCTCATTCACGCTCATCGTTCTTGGAACGGTGACATGCAGGTCGATCTGCCGTTCAGACCCCGCCTTTCTAGCGCGAAGTCTATGCCAATCCACGAAATGCGTCTCATGCCTAGCAATCACCGTCATCAGAATTCTCATTTCCTGTTCCGGAAGCGTTCTGTCGAGAAGTCCGTCTGCCGATCGCCTCGTGACTCCATATGCGGCTCGAGCTATGATGGCAGCGACGACGATTGCGATGACTGGGTCGACGTAATGCCATCCGGTCAGCATTATTATCCCCAATGCTGCGAACACGCCAACCGAAGTCCACACGTCCGTTCTGAGGTGATACGCATCGGCCTCTAGGGCGAGCGACTCAGTTCTTCTGGCGACGGCAAATAGCCGTCTCGATACGAGCGTGTTGACGATGGCGGAGGCGGCCATCACCGCCATTCCTATCGGCACAAACTCTATCTCGGCAGATGACAGCAGCCGTCGTGACGCCTCCACCACTATCACGGCTGCCGCGACGAATATCAACGCTCCCTCGAACAGACCCGATAGATTCTCGAATTTGCCATGTCCGTACTGATGCTCACCGTCCGCTGGCTCTGCAGACCTACCAACGGAGTATCTGGCAATCGCGGCTGCGACGAGGTCGATGCCTGAGTGCAGGGCCTCAGAAAGTACACTAACGGACCCCATCAGCACACCGACAATCACCTTCATCGCGACAAGGAGGCTATTGGACCAGACAGACAGTGCTGCTGCAGCTTTCTTCTCATCGGCTGTGCCCATAACGATGTTCGAAGAGGTCAGTGGTACTTAGGGTTTTGCGAGTTGATGCATTCTGTTGTGAAATGCGAAAGAGTTATCACTGGATAGTTGAATATTCCGCTCAGCTCATTGAAGAGGTGCTCTGATGCCAGATGACCTTCGCCGATCACTGAAGAAACTAACTGTATCACAGATGAAATCGATCGCAGAGGCGCACGGAATCGACGTATCTATCTGCACTGCCAAGAAGGCGTTTGTCGACGTCTTGGCGTCGTCGGCGCTGACGGAGAACGATGTCAGGGAATTTCTGTCGAAGGGAAACATACGGGACTCAGACGCCACTGATATGAAGAATGTACAGGATGATCTTGAACGGATATCAGCAGGGACGGGGAAGCCCAAGGACGTTGACGATGCAAATGAGATGAACATCGAACGGAGCATTGACCAGGCGCTGCTGCTTCGTCCCCTATTCTACGAGATTGACTCAGCGACGGAGCACGCATGGAACAAGATGATACTGGGAGATTTCTCGGAAGCTCTGAGACTCAATACGGAATCGAGAGGCCAAGTCATAGAGCGACTCGCGACCTACCATCTGTATTCCACAGCTCTATCGCTGCGAGCAGCCGAGACCCTCATGTGGGAGATGAAGGATCTGATAGGCGAATCGGCCTCCGAGCTGAAGGTCGCTCTTGCCGAGGCAAAGATGGCCTTCATGAACGGCCCTCCCAAACGGAGGGAGGAGACCCTCGAAGAAGTGGAGAAACTCACCTCGAAGGCGGTGCAGGCCTTCAGGGAGAAGTCATCGGATGCTGAGCGCGAGCTCAGACAGATGCTTCAAGATTACGCATCATTCGGTGTGCGCGTGGACGGCGCGAGCGAGATGCTGGATATCGCAGCCAACGCTAAGAGTTCCAAGGATTTCGGACAGTACTCCGTTCTCCTCAACGAGGCGAGGATGCTGGCTGCGAAGGAGAAGGGGGCCAGGATGAGGGAGTTCGAGAGCGCCTTCGAACAGGTCCGAAGCGCAATCGACGCCGCAAAGGAGGCAGGCGTTGATACCAAGAAGGATGAGGCGCAGTTCAGAGATGCAAAGAAGGCTTTCAAGAAGAGCGATTTCAAGGCGGCAATGGAGCTTCTGTCCGCAGTTGAGAGAGCTGCCGACAGCGCCCACCTGCAGAAGGTGAGGGAAGATGATGGGGTGAAGGCGAAGGAGATAGAACAGATTTCATCTTCGGTCAGGATGGACGAACCTGACTTGCAGGAAGCGGCCATGTACGGAATGGATGTTCAGGAGGGGCTATTGTTTGTGAGACAGGCGAAGACCGCCCTGGAACGCAGCGACGTCGTCGTGGCGGCGAAGTACTCCCGAAGAGCTCACAAACTGACGAAATCAATGGAGGAGGATCTCAAGCGAATGAGAGCCGAGCGAGGCATCGTCAATCGGCTGGAAGGAGGCAGCTGCGGGGAGTGCGGCAGGGAAGCCCTCTACACGTACCCCGACGGCACAACGAGATGCGACGAGTGCGGTCACACATTCTCCACCGCAGGCGGGGCAGGGACGATGGAGGATGATTCCGACGGCAAGAAGCGCAGGCTCAAGGGCTTCTTGGGACGGTAGAACGAAGATAGCGCGGCTGCTCGCGAGAACTCAGGACATAACGCTGTTGTTGTCTGGGCCGTTCTTCTCCTCAGCCAGCCCCTTTATGACATCGCCTCTGGTGACTATGCCCACGAGGCGTCCTCCGCTCGTAACAGGAAGCCTGTTCACGTCGTTCAGGACCATCTTCAGAACGGCCGCCTTTACCGGGGATTCAGAGTCGATCGTGTGAATCTCATGAGACATAACCTCGCTCACAGGCTTCTGTCCGATCTCCTCGTAGGCTTCGAGAAGCTCGCGCTGCACCAGCTCCTCCTGGAACGCAATGCCAATCGAAGAGATAGACGGAAATACGAGCCTCAGATTCTTCTTTGTGGTCTTGAGCGATTTGAGCACATCCGCCTCGCTGAATATCCCCACGATCTTATCCCCATCAAGCACGGGCGCGCCAGACACGTTCTTCTCCGCCAGGAGAGTCGTCGCATCGCGGACCAGCATTTCAGGAGTTAGTGTGACGACAGGGGTTGTCATGACTTCTTTGACCGGGGGCATCGTATCGGGCTTGTCATGAACAGCAAACGTATAAATCTTTTGTGAAGTTGTATGTGACGCTCGCAACAGAGGAAACGACATGACACGACCTGAGCTCAAACCCATTGCTGATATCGAAGTCCGAAGCGACATGAAGGTCACGCAGCTTCTGGCGGAGATGCTGTCGTCTGGTGGATTCACAGCCAAGAAGCTTGCTCAGGCGTCGGAGATATTGGTCGACATGCTCGAGGACGTCGACTGCACCGTCTTTCTGTCATTTCCTGCGTGCATCATATCGACGGGAACTCGAGGCGTTATAAGGAAGCTTGTGGAGAAGAATCTCGTTGACGCTTTGGTCACGACGTGTGGAACCCTCGATCACGATCTCGCACGCGTGTGGAAGGACTACTATCATGGCGACTTCCGGATGGACGATGCTGAGCTGCACAGGCAGGATATCAACCGGCTGGGCAACATTCTGATACCGAATGACAGCTACGGCATCGTTCTGGAGAGGAGAATGCATCCTGTGCTCGAAGACCTCTATGAAAGCGGAAAAAAGAGCTTCTCAAGCCGGGAGCTCGCAAAGGAATTCGGCTCTCGGCTGGACGACAGGAAGTCGATTCTGTTTTGGGCCGCGAAGAACGACGTCCCAGTATTCGTGCCCGGAATCACTGATGGAGCGTTCGGATCTCAACTCTGGCTATTCAGCCAGAAACACCGTGATTTTAAGGTGGACGTCCTCAAAGATGAGCAGGAGCTATCCGACATAGTGTTCTCGGCTAAGAGGGCTGGTGCGCTGATGATAGGAGGAGGCATCTCGAAGCATCATGTGATATGGTGGAATCAGTTCAGAGAAGGGCTGGACTACGCTGTCTACCTGACCACCGCAGAAGAATATGATGGTTCATTGTCCGGCGCGAGAATCAGGGAGGCAGTCAGCTGGGGGAAGGTGAAGGAGAAGGCGAAGTTCATAACCGTTGAAGGAGATGCAACCATCACCCTGCCGATGCTGGCATGCGCGGTACTTCACATCGACAGGCGGGGGAGAGATTAATACGGTAAATGAGGCTTACACCATGGAAGAGGAGGTGCGCTAATGACTTCCAAGGAGGCGGGACCGGGCATTCCATCTCCGCAAGATCTGTCGGCGTTTGCCAAGGAGTACTTCAAGGCGTACATGGAGGCTGTGGAGGAGAAGAAGCCGGACACGCTCTCCAGATTCGCCCAGGACGCACCGTACGCAATCAAAATCTACATGATGCCCAATGGTGCGATTTGCATGATATTCAACTCAAGCGACGAGGTCAAGGTCGAGAGCGGATCCAGAGACTGGGAGGACGTCCAAGACGAGATTGTGAAGGGCGTCGACCACTTCGCAGGATTCTACCCGTTCGAGGGCAGGTCGCTCGGCGAATGGAACAAGCGGGGGAAGAGGGATGCCCTTCGGGACCTGCGCCTGCTGGAGAAGTCGGAGTTGTCGAGGGCGAGCGTAGAGCTCGAGGCCATCATAGAGAGCATCACAAAGATGATCAAAGCCAACCCCTGGCTTGGTAAGATGGGCAACGAGATCATAGCGTCGATGAGGGACATGGACAGCCGTGTGAAGGGGGGTTTTCCCACGGTGGACGCCATTGCGTCGCTCCAGTCTCTGAAGACGTATACGCCCGGCGCGGAGAGCATCACGGTCGAATTCCCCGACAAGACGCTTCTCGAGGAGATCGCGGGCTCCCTCAGAGACGTGTCTGGCCTTCAGTCAAAGATAGATGCTGCAGAGAATCGCATATTCGAGATTGAGAAGGCGTCGCACACGCCCGAACTCATGGAGCGGCTTGGAGAGCATTCAGAGAGGGTCGAAAGGCTCGAGAAGCAGCTTGAGAAGGTTTCAAACATACTCACTATGCTCAATTCGAAGGTTGAGGGATACTTCTCCAAGTCAGCCGAGAAGGAGCGACAGGCTGAGATGGAACGGCGACTTGAGGAACACGGCAACAAGGTGCTGTCTGCCGAGACCAAGATCGAAGCATTGGAGAAGGAGGCGGAGCGCCTGCTTTCAGATATGGACGAGATGACAACCCAGATGAAGAAGGACGTTCATGACGGCAGGAAACGGATAGCCCGCATGGAGAAGCACTTCGTCGACTTCGCAAAGGTTGTTCAAGAGTAGCGTACACATGAAATCCATCTGCGTACTGCGCGGAGACGGGATTGGGCCCGAGGTTATCGATTGCGCCATAGAGGTTATGGACGCGGTGACTGACGACCTCGAATTCGTCTACGCGAGCATAGGTAATGAGGCGTTCAGAAACAAGGGGAGCCGCCTTCCGGAAGATACCCTGCAAACCATGACTGAGACGGACTCGTGCCTTTTCGGCGCTGTGACATCGGCGAGTGGCCCCCTTTACGATTCCCCGGTTCTGAGATTCAGAAGCGAACTGGATTTGTACGCAAACGTACGGCCGGTAAGAGACATCGCGCACCGTCGCGATTCCGCCGTCGACATCTTGATAGTGAGAGAGAACACCGAGGGGCTCTACACCGGGCACGAAGTCGAAGTCGATGAAGGCGTGACGACGATGAGGCGGGTCAGTCAAAGAGCAGTCGAACGCATCGTCACATACGCTATCAACCTTGCGGAAGCCAGCGGGCGCGGAAGCATATGCTGCGTCCACAAGGCGAATGTCCTTCGCGAATCCGACGGGTTGTTCCTTCGGGAATTCAGGCGGGCCGTGGCGATGAAGGAGGGGCAGCTTACGGCATCAGACCAGCTTGTCGATTCGGCTGCCGCGAAGCTCGTGACTTCACCCGAGGAGTTCGATGTCATTGTCACTCTCAACCTTTACGGAGACATCCTTTCAGATGTCGCAGCTGCGGTGGTGGGCGGTCTGGGATTTGCCCCATCTGGGAACATTGGACCTGAACATTCCGTTTTCGAACCCGCTCACGGATCCGCACCCGATATAGCGGGAAGGGGCGTTGCCAATCCTACAGCCGCGATACTGTCCGCTGGAATGATGCTGAACTATCTCGGCATGCCTGATCAGGCCGCGCAGATAGCATCTGCAGTTTCTGATGCCTATCGCTACGGTGGCAGAACAATCGACATCGGCGGAAGCCTTGGCTCGAGAGCGTTCACAGAGGAAGTCGTCAGGCGCGCCATTGAGGGCGGATAGAGCTCCATGAAGCCTCAAGGAATGACTGTCAAGCAGCCCTATGCAAGGACGGCCGAGCCTTGCTAGCCGATTCCGCATAAGGAAGGTGCGGGGGCTGAGATTCGAACTCAGGGACTCCTGCGAGACCAGACCCTCAATCTGGCGCCGTTGACCGAGCTTGGCTACCCCCGCTCAATGCGTCGGAACTCGCCCATACGCGTATTCTGATTAAAGCCTTTCGTAGTCGTAGCTCCGGTGTCTCACCCCGCTTGCCTCCGCTCGTTCCGAGCTGATATCTGCTTGAGCGCCCATCACCCAAATCTATATACGCGTTCGCGATTCAGGATGGTAACGCCTCGCGGGTTATGTTGGACGCCCGTGATTGATAACCCAAGGAGACTGAGTGACATGATAGGTTTTCCCAGAGGAAAGGCCGTGTTCCGATTGATGGATCGCAGCGATGCGGATTCAATTCATTGGGGAACGTTGGACGTGTTGGAAAACGCAGGAGTGAAAGTCTTCAGCGAAGAATGCCTGAAGTTGCTAGATGAAGCAGGGTGCACTGTCGATCATAAGACAAGCAGTGCAAAGATACCGGGACACATTGTCGAGGAAGCAATTCGCAAGGCGAAAAAGAACATCACACTGTGCGCGAGAAACCCCGAGTACGATGTTGTTCTGGATGGAAGGAGGGTATTCTGCTGCACGGACGGCAACGGGACGAGCGTGATGGATTTCGACAAAGGCGAGAGAAGAGCATCGACGAGCGAAGACCTGGTAATGGCTGGAAAGGTCGCGAACGCTCTCGAATCAGCTCACATCTTCTGGCCTTGCGTCAGCTCCCAGGACATTCCGGACTATCTCAGACATGTAGTCGACCTCAAGGTAGCACTCGGTGCAATCGAGAAGCATGTCCAGGTAGAGACAACGAGTCATCGACGCGAAGCTAGATGGCTTGTAGAGCTCGGAGCTGCGCTCGCAGGCGGCGCTCGTGAGCTGAGGAACAGACCCATATTCTCGTCGATGCATTGCCCGCTATCGCCGCTCCAACTTGATGGAGGATCCACCGAAGGTGCGCTCGTCCTGGCACGGGCCGGCGTTCCTATATCATTCTACGGAATGCCACAGGCGGGCATTACCGGTCCCGTAACACTTGCCGGGTCGATGATTGTGAACAACGCAGAGGTCTTGGCAGGCCTGACGATGGCGCAACTCGCCGCTCCAGGCTCGCCATTCATGTACGGAACCGGAGGCGCGGCGTTCGACATGAAGACCATGACCTGGGCGGGAGGAAGCCCCGAGAGGGCGCTGATATCCTGCGGAGCGGCCGAGCTGGCACACTATTACGGATTTCCGATTCTCTGCGGTGGCATTGTCACTTCAGCAAAGGTCCCGGGAGCTCAGTCGTGCTACGAAAAGATGTCCAGCGGCCTGCCGCAATTCCTCGCAGGCTGTGACATGATAGCAGGACTCGGCCTGCTGGATGACGTTACGATGCTCTCGTACGAGCAGATGGTGATCGACGACGAGATGGCGAGAATCATGGGACGGCTGGCGGCCGGCGTGACTGTTGATGACGATCACATGGCGATCGACCTCATAAAGAAGATCGGCCCCGGAGGGAGCTTCCTTGGATGCAGGCATACAATGCAGTGGCTGCACAGCGAGCATTTCGTTCCGGAGATTACGGACAGACGCACAGGCGAGGCGTGGGAGGCAGACGGCAGCAAGGATGCCGTGGAACGCGCGAGAGCGAAGGCACAGAAGATCATGAAGGAGCATGAGGTGCAACCCCTGCCCGAAGGTCTCGCTTCAGCCTTCGACGACATAGTTGCCGAGGCTGACAAGGACATCAAGGAGAACGGCTTGGATTGATGCGCAACAGAAACCATTACTTGAATATGGCTCATACCCGTCCCCACGAATCCATCACAAGGAGGAAAGGGCTGAATTGATGTCGTCAGAGCTCGTGCGTGAGTACGAGCGGCAGATGAAGGCCTTGAGGATAGGCGATACGCCGCTCAAGAGATGCGGCAAGATAGAGAAGAGGCTCGGCATCAGGCGACTCCACGTCAAGCTCGAGGGCGCCAATCCAACGGGTACGCACAAGGATCGCATGGCCTTGATGATAGCCCTCGACGCCAGGAGGAAGGGGCTCGACACGGTTGCCGCCGCAACATGCGGAAACTACGGTGTCGCGCTTCTCAAGGTCTGCGATAGACTGGGCATGAATTGCATCATCTACATCCCTACCGAGTACGAGGGAATCAGGAATGCGGAGATCGCGGATGCGGGGGGTCAGCTCGTACGTATCGAAGGCAGTTATGAGGCCGCGATACGAATATGCTCGGAGGATTGCGCCAGGAACAGCTGGCACGACGCAAACCCCGGAGGCGAGAATAAGGAGGCGAGCATATACTCTTACACTTTCATCGCAAAGGAGATAGCCCAATCGCTCGGACGACGACCCGACTGGGTGTCAGTCCCTGTCGGCAATGGAACGATTCTAGCAGGTGTTTGGCAGGGATTCCTGGCAATCGGGATGAAGCCTCACATGTTGGGCACCTCGAACAACAACGCCGCTATCAGAGGCATGGTGAGCAAGGAATACATGCCTAAGGTTGTCCCGGACATCTCGCTGACTCATGTGAACGACCCGCTCGCCGGCAATTTCCTGCCAGACGCTGAAGATGCCATAAGGGCCATGCTGGATTCGAACGGCGCCGGGATGGAGATTTCCGATGAGGAGATGGTGAGTGCCTCCCAGATGTTCCTCGAGGAGGAGAACCTCGAGATCCTCCCTGCGTCAGCGAGCACGTTGGCTGGAATAATGCGATTGGAGACCAAGTCTCACACATTCGTCCCGATTGCGACCGCCCGCGGGGATGTAGGTTCAGCGAGGCGGCAGAGGCAAAGGGCCATAGGAGTATGATCCGAGGCGGGAATCATGCAGAATTCCCGGTTTTGCAGCCAAGATATTAATATCTCTTCCGTCATTGCCAACGCCGATGTGCGAGACCGCTGGTCGCCATGTACACGCCGTTATTATCATTGTCCTAGGCGTCCTTCTCGACCTGCGGATACTTCGCCCGTGAAAGGCTCCTTGGTTTTGGGGGCGTTCTTGCGGGCTTGGATTAGGAGTGTGTAAAGGAGATGAAAGGTGCGAGGGCCGTCGTCGAGCTGCTCGAGAAGCAGGACGTCGAGGTGATCTTCGGCATACCAGGAGGCGTGCTGCTCCCCCTCTATGACAAGCTCGTGGACTCCGACATGCGCCACATCCTTCCCCGGCATGAACAATGCGCCGGTCACATGGCGGACGGCTACGCCAGAGCCTCGAAGAGGCCGGGAGTCTGCATAGCGACTTCCGGCCCAGGTGCGACCAACCTGGTTACAGGCGTGGCGACCGCCTTCATGGATTCCTCGCCATTGGTTGCGATAACTGGTCAAGTTGCCACAGGAGTTCTCGGCAATGATGCATTCCAGGAGGCGGACTCCTTCAGCCTCATGATGCCCATAACGAAGCACAATTTCAGAGTGACCGACCCCAAGACACTGCCAGAGGTAATGAAGCGAGCCTTCCTTATCGCCATGGCAGGCAGATACGGCCCGGTTCACATCGACCTCCCGGTAGACATCCTGCAGACGGAGATCTCAGACGAGGACATGAAGAAGCAGGTGAGGGTGCCCAAGCCTAGGAGGAACCTCGCGGGACTCCTTGATGCGATCAAACTACTGGAAGGTGCTGAGAGGCCAACCATTCTCGTCGGCGGAGGTGTTTCGTGGTCCAGGGCGGGGCCGGAGATAACACGGCTCGCGGAGCTTCTTATGGCTCCCATTGTCACCACGCTCATGGCGAAGGGTTCGGTACCGGAAGACCATCCTCTAGTGCTCGGTGTATGCGGAATGCACGGAAGGCAGGTGGCAAACTACGCCCTCAACAACTGCGATGTGCTCCTCGCGATAGGCACAAGATTCAGCGACAGGGTCACGGGGAAGCTGAGCGAGTTCGGCGCCAAGACGAAGGTCGTTCATGTCGACATCGATTCCTCTGAGATAGGAAAGAACGTCAAGGGAAGAGTGGGCCTCGTGGGCGATGCTTGGACCGTGGTGAACGCGCTGATCGCCGGACTGCAGCAGCGCAAGAAGCGCGCCACCTGGAAGAACCGCATAATCGAACTGAGGAAGGAATGCTCCTGCGATTACAATCTAAGATCCAATCCTATCAAGCCTCAGAAGGTCATCCATGAGATGTCGAGGCTGCTGCCTGAAGACGCTATCGTCACGACCGAGGTGGGACAGAACCAGATGTGGGCCTCGCACTTCTTCAGATGCTACGGCAAGCGCATGTTCATCACGTCTGGCGGGCTCGGGACGATGGGCTTCGGATTCCCGGCTGCCCTGGGCGCGAAGGTCGCCAGGCCCGAGAGCGTCGTCGCGGACATCGCCGGCGATGGAAGCCTGCAGATGGTATCACAGGAGTTCGCGACAGCGATGGAGAACGACATCCCCGTGATCGTCTGTCTTCTCAACAATGGCTGGCTCGGAATGGTCAAGCAGTGGCAGAAACTGTTCTACGATTCACGATACCACGCCACGAACCTGGGAAAATCCCCCGATTTCGTCAAGCTTGCGGAGGCGTACGGAGCGAACGCCATAAGGGTGGAGAAGCACTCGGAGATAAGTGATGCGCTCAAGTCTGGCATCAAATCGGACCTGCCGATTCTGCTTGATTTCGCCGTTGATCCGGAAGAGGACGTGCTGCCCATGACGCCCCCTGGCAAGAGCGCCTCGGAGTGGATCAAGGGCAGATGCCAATGGAAGGGAGGAGGCGATTGAAACGGAAGTAATCATGATGCTGACGTACGATCAGCCAGGTGTCATGCAGAGAGTGATGGCCGAGTTCACGCGGAAGAAGATCAATGTCGACACGATAGTCGTTGGCCCTTGCGAGATGTCGGAACGCTCGCGCATAGTGATCTCCCTCAGAGATCGCGATTCGGCATTGGGTGTGATCGAGCATCTGAGGGCACTTCAAGAGGTCATCGAGGCTGACATCGTCGACCATAGGAGGCATGAGGCATATGCCATCACGCTCAGCAAGGGTGGAGTCTGCCGCGTGACAGGGACGGTCGAAGAGGTCGAGGCGGTCATCAAGAAGAGCCAGCCGGACAAGTACATCGAAGTCGTGAATGCAATCTAGTACAATCGGAGAGTGATGGACATGGCGAGAATATACTACAGCAAGGACGCTGACCTCGACGTCTTGAAGGACAGAAGGGTGGCAGTCATAGGATACGGAATACAGGGAAGGGCTCAGTCCCTGAACCTGCGGGACAGTGGCGTGGACGTGGTGGTCGCTCAGAAGTTCAAGGACGACTACTTCGAGCGTGCGAAGGCGGACGGCATGACGATCATGGATATACCGGATGCCGTCAAGAGCGCGGACATAGTCATGATGCTCATACCGGACGAGGTGCAGAAGGATGTCTACGACGGAGAGGTTGCTCCGCATCTCAAGGAGGGTATGGTGCTCGATTTCGCTCACGGATTCAACATCCATTTCAAGCGCATCGTGCCGCCCGAGTTTGTGGACGTCATAATGGTCGCGCCGAAGGGGCCTGGAGCTCTCGTACGCGAGACCTACGAGGCGGGCAACGGCGTGCCGGCGCTGATAGCCGTCCATCAGGACCACACCAAGAAGGCAAAGGAGACCGCCCTCGCCATCGCGAAGGGCTTGGGAGCGACCACAAGGGGAGTCATAGAGACCACCTTCGCGGAGGAGACGGAGACAGATCTGTTCGGCGAGCAGGTGACATTATGTGGGGGCTCCAGCGAGCTGATAAAGGCGTCGTTCGATTTTCTGGTCAAGAGCGGATACCAACCGGAGATCGCATATTTCGAGGTACTGCATGAGCTGAAGCTCATCATCGACCTCGTTCAGAAAGGCGGAATCGAGGGCATGTGGAGCAACGTTTCGAACACCGCGGAGTACGGCGGGCGCACAAGAGGCGCCAAGATCATCGACCCTGCGACAGAGGAGGCCATGGCGAAGATACTGGACGACATAAGATCCGGAACCTTCGCCAAAGAGTGGGTCGCCGAGTACGAAGCCGGGATGACCGAGCTGTCGAGGCTCAGAGAAGAGGCCGCGAAATCGGAGATAGAGACCGTCGGAAAGGCCATACGCAAGATGTTCAAGTGACGCTGATGTCAAAACCGGAAGCTCTGTTTGGCAAGTTCCGCGCAGGCAACGCGGAGTTCGTTGGAAGGGTCGTTGGAGATGAAGTTATAGAGCTGTCGTCGAAGAAGATCATAGATGTCATAGAGGGCGGAGCGAGCGAGGTCGGAAGGACTCACGCAGCCGGCGACCTCAGGACGCTGCCCCCAGTTGACATGCCCTCCAAGATCATCTGCGTGGGTCTCAACTACAGAAGCCATATCCGTGAGATGAAGTGGGAGACGCCGACGACGCCCATTATCTTCATGAAGCCATCGTCGGCCATTGTGGGTCAAGGGGACGGCATAGTCCTGCCATCGGTGTCATCGCGTGTGGATTACGAGGGGGAGTCCGCTGTAATCATCGGTAAGAAGACCAGGAACGCCGTGGACGGCGTGAAAGCGATTTTCGGCTACACCTGCTTCAACGACGTCACCGCGAGAGACCTGCAGAAACACGACCCAGACTGGACGAGGTCCAAGGGATTCGACACGTTTGCCCCGATCGGGCCCTATTTGTCGCGTGAAGCGCCGTCCCGCGTCACCACAAGATTGAACGGGAACGTAGTGCAAAAAGCGGATATGAGCGACAGAGTTTTCGATGATGCCGCCCTTGTGGAGTACGTTTCAGGCATAATGACTCTCGAACCCGGTGACGTGATAGCCACGGGAACGCCATCAGGCATATCGCCTATCAGAGCAGGCGATATCGTCGAAGTCGAGGTTGATGGCATAGGCACGCTGAGGAATCCTGTGACATCCGACGAGGAGCACCGAGGAGGAAGGTGAGAGGATGCAGATCGAACCACCCGATAAGGTTTGGAAGAACGGCGGGCTAATTGCGTGGAAGGACGCAAACGTCCACGCGTTGAGCCATGGACTGCACTATGGCACTGCGGTATTCGAAGGAATCAGATGTTATGAGACAAGGAACGGATTAGCTGTGTTCCGACTCAAGGACCATATGACAAGGCTCCATTTGTCGGCGAAGGCGATCAACATGGCCATACCTCATAGTGTCGACGAGCTCTGCTCAGCGACCAAGGAGGTTATATCAGCGAACGGCCTGGCATCGTGCTACATCAGACCCATCTCCCTATTCGGAGCTTCAGGCATAGGAGTCAATCCCATCGGCTATCCTGTAGACACGTTCATCATGGCGTTCCCTCTTGGAGCGTACCTCGGAGAGGACGGCATCAAGAACGGCATACGCGTACACACATCCTCGTGGCGGCGCACGTCCGGGTCGTCGGTCCCTGCCACCGCGAAGATATGCGGCAGCTACGTGAACAGCGCTCTGGCGGTGATGGAGGCGAAGCAGAACGGTTTCGATGAGGCTCTGCTCCTCAACGAACATGGCATGGTGGCCGAAGGCTCAGGCGAGAATCTGTTCGTCGTCATAGACGACGAGATACTCACCCCGCCTCTCAGCACGGGCATATTGTCGGGCATCACCCGGAACTCCGTGATGAAGATCGCGAGTAGTCTGGAACACAGAGTCACTGAGCGCGACATTTCACGAGGGGAGCTCTATCTGGCGGACGAACTGTTCTTCACAGGTTCAGCCGCGGAGATCACGCCGATCAGGGAGCTTGACAGGCGCACGGTCGGCACCGGCAAGCCAGGACCTGTGACGAAGATCCTTCAGGCGAGGTTCAGGGACATAGTTGCCGGAGAGAACTCAGAGTGGGCAGATTGGCTGGACCCTGTTAGATAGAATATCTGCGAAGATTTAAATACGCCGCACGACCTCTTGTGTCTGACGATTGTCATACGATGGGATGGGATGAGCGCCATGCATACAGTACTGCAGAAGCTCGTGGGCCAGGCTGAGGAAGAAGGTGTTCCCCTCGCGCACATTCTGGCGAGGGAGCTCTCCGCTGACGAGATCGACAATATCGAGGTATACCTGAAGGCCGAGATGAGCGACAACTACGCCGCCATTGCGGATTTCATGAGAGATATAGAAGTCCCTGGCACCTATGATTTCAGCTCGATGGACGAGAGCCGATTGGATAGCCTGCAGAGAGAGGTCATCTGCGCTCTGTCAGACACCACACTCAAGGCGTCGTCAGAGGCCTGAAAGACTCATTGGGGTCAACGGCTTTCTGAATATTCTATTCTCGTGATCGACTGCCTCGAACAGCTGTCTCCTGGGACCCATGAGGGTCTCCGTTCTTCCCAACATAAGATAGCCGCCAGGTTTGAGCACCCTTACGAAGTTGTCTATCACCTGATCATGAACCACTCTTGAGAAGTAGATGATGACATTCCTGCATACGATAACGTCGAGGAATTTGCCTGTCGGGCGGTCAAGCAGGTTTCCCTTTGAGAACTTAGTCATTCTTCTTAGCTCTGGAGTAACCTCGTACCCGGACTCACTTGCTGAGAAGTACTCCTTGAGCAGTCTTCTGCTGACTCCCCTCATGCGCTCCTTTGCATAGATGCCCGTTCGGGCGATTTCCAGCGCTGACGAGGACAGGTCAGTGCCTACGATTCTCACGACGAGATTGCGATCGGGATCCGCCTTCTTCAACTCCTCCGCCACGCAGATGGCAATCGAATAGGTCTCCTGGCCGGTCGCGCATCCCGCGCTCCAGATTCGGAGGGCGCTCCACCCCAGCCGGATCTTGGTCTCCACCAGGGGCTGGAGTACGAGTTTCGAGAGGGCGGCGAAGGCATCAGCGTCTCTGAAGAAGTCAGTGACATTGACAGACAGTGCGGCAATGAGTTCGTTAACCTCCTCCTCATCCTTGCGGAGACGGCCGATGTACTCCATCCCGCTCTCACAGCCGAGCCTGCCAGCCCTCTTTCGCACACTCCTATTCAAGAACGACCGGGAATATCCGGATATGTCGAACCCCCTGGCGTTCAGAAGATGTCGCCTGATGAGATTATACGTCTCGTCGCCCTCGACTTCCATTGTCAGTCTGATGACTTGTCGGATAGATATTACTTCTCAGGCCAGAGCAAACAGGCTAGGCATCCCCTGACCCAGTTATCGCAGAATGAACTCGGAACGACATATTTTTATATCGACCATATCAATTTTGATATCCACACGAGGGATGAGATTCGAGCTGAACGTGTGGAATCTGATGCCTTTCAGTCCGAACACTAAAGGGTGGTGCCTTGAGGATACCTCTGACACGTAAACTGACCGTCATCATACTTGTGCTATCTCTCGTGCCCATCGCTATCGTCAGCGCGATATCGCTGAATGACATGCACAAGATGAAGAATGATATGAGAACGCTGTACGACGAGAACCTCGTCGTGGTTTCTGAGATCGCGGAGTCCGAGACATCGCTCCTCACCGCGGACGTCTCGTTCAGACAGTATATTCTCGAATACGGAAGCCCTAGTGATAGTGGCTATTACAACGATGTATTGAGCTACCAACTCGAGTTTTCTCAGTTCCTGACAGATTTCAATAGCAAGTATACCTTCGATGTCATGGAGAACATGGCCGAGGTCATCGAAGAGGAGGAGAGGGGCGAACTCATAATCACTCAGCAAACAACCCTCGACAGTCTTGAGATACATTGGACTGATTACAAGATGAACGTTAGTCTTGCCATAAACTACACGAGAAACGACATGATCATCGAATCGATCGATGCCAGGAAGGACGCGACAACGAGCCTGGAAGACATGATGGATGACCTCGAAGGCCTCACAGACGTGACCATCGAGGCCGCCGCGCTCATGGAGGAGCGCGCGGAGACCACCATAATGGAAGGCATCACGTACTTGATCATGAGCGGATCTGTGGTCGGCGGCTTCATAGTGGTCATCGCATTCTATGTCTCCACACGAATAACGTCCCCAATAGTTGAGGTGTCCAAACGCGCCAGGGTGATTGCAGATGGCACTTTCACTGCGAAGCTCGAGCTCACGCCCCCTGACGACGAGGTGGGTGATCTCGTGAATTCAATGAACCTGCTCATCGAGAACACCTCCGAGCCTCTGAGGAAGCTGAACGAAAGCGCGGAGGCGATCGCGAGTGGAGACCTGTCTGTTGACATAGACGTCGAAGCTAAGGGGGACCTATCGACGTTAGTGAACAGCTTCAGACAGATGAGAAGTCACCTCGTAAAGATAACCTCTGAGATAAAGACGGCGTCCGAATCGCTGAGAAATGCGTCCACCTTATTGGCGGAGACCACGAAGCACATGACCGACGGCACGCAACAGGTATCCAATTCAATGGGACAGACCTCCAAGGGTGCCGAGACACAGGCTGTGCGCGTCGAGGAGATGGTCAAGATGCTAGGCGAGCAGACGAAAGCCATCTACGACGTCGTCCAGAGCGCGCAGAACGCCGCCAGAGCATCCGGAGACGCAAGCGATGTCGCGCAGAAGGGCAGCAGGGCCATTCACGACTCCTTGGAGAGGATGAATGCTCTGCTCAAGAGCGTCCACGAGACTTCGATATCGATGCAGAACCTGTCGAAGAAGTCGCAGGAGATATCACAGATAGTGATGATAATCACCAACATTGCGCAGCAGACGAACCTTCTGTCGCTCAATGCCGCTATCGAGGCGGCAAGGGCGGGAGAGCATGGTCGTGGCTTCGCGGTCGTGGCAGATGAGGTGCGGAAGCTCGCCGAGGGCTCCAGAAAAGCTGCTGATCAGATACAGGATTTGCTGCAATCAATCGAGAACGACATAGGAGATACCTCCGAGAAGATGAAGCTCACCTCCAGCGACGTGACGGAGAGCGCGAGCACAATCTCCGAGTCGCTGAGGTCGCTTGAGGACATCGCTGCGACTGTCGAGGAGACTGCCGCCATGGTCCAAGAGATAAGCGCGTCGACGGAGGAGCAGAAGGCTCTCACTGAAAGCCTCGCAAGGAACCTCGATGAGGTCGCGAGCATTGCCAATGAGACATCCGCATCTGCTGAACAGGTGTCCGCATCATCCGAAGAACTCGCCGCAGGCATGGAGGAACTGTCGGCCTCAGCCGAGGACATAGCGAACCTGGCGGTGAAGCTCAACGAAAGCGCCAGAGGCATAGATACAGGAGTTGCCCGTCCGCCGGAAGATGAGGAGGACACGACTGAGGATGTCAATGATGATTCTGAGGATGGGAGCGACGAGAAGTGACAAACGGATTTGAGACCAGACAGTATATAGCATTCAAACTCGGCGAGGAGGAATTCGCCTTCGATATCGCATCCGTCAAAGAGATTTTTCCCACCCAGAACATAACGAAGGTTCACAGGAGCCCCGAGTACATAGAAGGAGTCATGAATCTAAGAGGGAGGTTGGTTACGGTCATAGATTTGCGGAAACGCTTCAGGCTTGAAGCTGCAGCCGCAGACGAGAACTCCAGGATAATCGTCATAGACTCGCGCGACGCGCCCGTCGGCTTCCTTGTGGACGAGGTCACTGAGGTTGCCAAGATCGGAGCCGATTCGATCGAGCCTGTGCCCGCGTATGTTGCCGAAGGGATTGAGTCAGAGTATGTCTTGGGCATAGCCAAGATTGAAGAAAGGCTGATTACACTGGTGGACCCGATGAAGATCCTGGAACTCTCCTCGGACGACGCGAGGACGAACGGAGGTGGATCTGTTGGCGACAGTCCTGGTCGTTGATGATTCGGAATTCATGAGAAGAGTGATAAGAAACATTCTTGAGGACGGAGGGCACAAGGTTATCGAAGCGAGGAATTCAGAGGACGCCATCCGCATCTTCAGAGAGCAGGGAGCGGACATCATCACGATGGACATCGTGATGCCTGAGACCGACGGTATTGAGACTGTCCGACGGTTGATAGACGCGGATTCATCAGTCAAGATCATAATGATATCAGCACTTGGCCATCAGAGAACTGTAATGAGAGCGTTGGAGGCTGGTGCTCTCGATTTCATAATGAAACCATTCACTTCGGACGATGTGCTGGAATCCGTGAACGCTGTCCTACAGATGAGCATCTGAGGAGTTACCGATGCCCGACAAGGTGAAGGTACTCATAGTTGACGATAGCGCGTACATGCGTGTCATCCTCAAGGATATGATTGCGATAGAGGATGACCTCGAGGTCATCGCGACCGCTCGAGACGGCGTCGAGGCGCTCGCGAAGATAGAGGAGCATTCTCCTGACGTCGTTCTTCTGGACATTCAGATGCCAAAGATGGATGGGCTCGCTACGCTGCAGAGGATAATGAAGGAGCGTCCGACACGTGTGATAATGCTGAGCGCTATGGACAAGGTCGACTTCGACCTGCCCCTCCGAGCCCTCGAAATGGGAGCCGTCGAGTTCATCTCGAAGCCGGGCGGACCCATCTCCGTGGACATCGTGAAGTACCAGAGCTCGATAGCCCGCACATTGCGCGACGTGTCCAGGGCAAAGATAGAAGCGCTTCAACTTGCCAGGGCCCCCATCAGAACGGATGCGCAAAGAATCAAGCCCAGGAAGACCACTGAAGCAGGGTTCAAGGCCATAGTCATCGCCGCGTCAACCGGAGGACCGAGGGCGCTTGAGTACGTCTTCTCGCGCCTTCCACGCGACATCCCTGCGGCCATCTTCGTCATACAGCATCTCCCCCCAATGTTCTCAGGCAGCTTTTCCAAGCGACTGAACTCCGTCAAAGGCCCGAGGGCAGTCGTCGCGACAGATGACCAGAAGGCAATGCGTGGGTTCGCATATGTCGCTCCTGGAGGACATCATCTGGTACTGACGGAATGCACTGAAGGCTCTGCATTCATGAAACTCGACGATTCCCGACCGGTGCAATTCGTTCGACCATCCGCTGATGTGCTGTTCGAGAGCGCTGCGAAATGCTTTGGAAAGCGCCTATTGGCAGTGGTGTTGACCGGTATGGGAATGGACGGAGCCAATGGAGCGAGAGCAGTGAAATCTGCCGGAGGCAAGGTGATCATCCAAGATGAGACCACATCAGTCATATTCGGCATGCCCAAAGCTGTTCTGGATTCCGGCGTGGCGGATATGGTCGCGCCACTGAAGGACATTCCAGCCCAGATCATCAAGTTCCTTGAGGAGTAGTTATGTCTGATGAGATAGATCTGGCCAAATACACCAAGCTGTTTGTAGCCGAGGCCAGGGAATATCTCAGAACCCTGAACAAGGCGATGGTGGAGTTCGAGAGCAGGCCTGACGACACAGACATGGTCGAAGTAATGTTCCGGGCATGTCACACGGACAAGGGCATGGCCGGCATGATGAATCTCACGCCTATCAGCGAGACCGCTCACGCCCTGGAAGACCTGCTTAATTCTGTGAGAGAGCGCAAGATCAAGCCCGAGGGAGAGGTCGCCGAGTTGATATACAGATGCCTCGACACCCTTGAGGAAATGATCACCTCCGTCGAAAGGGCTGAGGAGCTGTCAGAGGTGCCTGGGCTCAACGATGACCTCAGGGACGCAGCAAGAGGCGGTCGAAGGCGCAAGAAGAAGAAAGGCGCTGCAGTGAAGGCGGTGCGAGAGAAGACGCTTAAGACATCTCCTCCGGCGAAGAGAACGGTGTTGTTCATCAGATTCAGCAGGCGATGCTCGTTCCCGGCAGCCCGCTCTTTCGTGATACTGAAGGAGGTTGCCAGAGCCGCGACGATACATGGCACCGTTCCTTCTGAGGAAGAGATTGACAAGGAGCATGTGTTCGAAGAGCTGTCCATCACGCTCGAGCCGGAGAAGGGCTTCGATGAGACTGTTCGAAGGATCGCCTCAATGCTCGATATCGACGAGATCAAGGTGGGAGAGGAAGGCGTGCCGGTCGACAGGTGGAAGAGAATCGTCGCTGCGAAACCCTCAGCCCCTCAGGCCGTGGACCTTCCCGCAGCTCAGACGATAAAGGTCGGTATGAACAAGCTCGACGAACTCCTTGATGATGTAAGCGAACTCGTAATAGCAAGAAGCAGGCTGGTCGAGAAGACCACCTCGCATGACGACCGAGAACTCACGGATATCACGAGTCACATTGACAAGCTCACATCGGAGATTCAGGCGAAGGTTCTGGGCATAAGAATGATCCAGATCGAAAGCGTAATGGCACGCTTCCCTCGAATGATAAGAGACATCGCTAAAAACCAAGGCAAGGAGATCGAGTTCACCGTCGACGGAGGCAGCATCGAGCTGGACAGGACTGTGATCGACAAGATCAGCGACCCGATAATGCATGTGCTGCGCAACTGCGTCGATCATGGCATAGAATCCAAGAAGGAGCGTAAGAAGACGAAGAAGAGAATCAGGGGGCACATACGAGTGGTTGCCTCAAAGCAGCAGGATCATGTGCTCATAGAGATATCAGATGATGGGCGAGGAATCGACTACGACACAATCCGAGAAAAAGCAGTAGATGCCGGGCTGTTGACCCGCGAGCAGGCAGACGATGCTTTGGCCAGAGACCTCATGGAGCTGTTGTTTCATCCCGGATTCTCAACAAAGAAGGAGGTCTCACAGGTCTCGGGCAGGGGAGTCGGTCTCGATGTTGTACGTAGGGCGGTTGAGGACCTGGGAGGCTCGGTCATGATAAGCTCCTCGAAGGGTGCAGGAACGACCTTCTCGCTCTGGCTGCCCTTCACATTGGCGATAATAGATGCGATGCTCGTATCGATAGCGGATCAGACCTATGCTGTGCCCATGGGCATGATAGCTGAATCGCACAGATTCCAGACGTCGGAGGTGAAGACCATTCGCACTCGAGAGGTCGTTCAGCTCAGGGGAGAGGTCATACCCCTGATAAGGATGAGGAGCTTTTTCGGAATACCCGAGGCGAACGATCGCTCCACCTTGAGCGCTCTCGTGGTCCAGAGTAGGGAGCGCAGAGCGGCTCTGGCGGTAGATGACCTCATGGCACATCAGCAGATAGTCGTGAAATCCCTCGACGACCACCTTCGAAGAGTGCGAGGGGTGTCTGGAGGTACGATACTCGGGAGTGGAAGAATCGCTCTAATCCTTGACGTGGATTCTATCCTGGAGGCATGAGATATGCAAAGAGATGGTTCGGATAGCGCACTTGAGATCATACAGGAATTCGCCAACATCGGTGCGGGAAATGCGGCCACCGCGCTGGCGTCACTGCTGGACATGGAACTTGTCAACGAGGTGACCTCCTGCAAGCTGCTGACGCTTGCAGAAGTATCAGCGTGGCTCGGAGGAGAGGAACAAGTGGTCGCGGGAACCTACACTCAGCTTTGCGGCGACCTCCGAAGTGGTGTGCTCGTTGTGTTCCCTCAGGAATCAGCAGAAGCGCTGGTCACACACCTTTCCAAGGAGAAGACAGACCTATCTCAGCTCTCGGCATTACAGAAATCCGCCTTGTGCGAAGCAGGGAACATCTGTCTGTGCTGGTATCTCGTCGCAGTTTCCAGGATGATAGAAACGGACCTCATCCCCGCTCCGCCGGGTGCCGCGGTAGACCTGCTAGGAGCAGTGTTGGACATTCCACTGGCGGCGCTGGCGGCATCGGTCGACCAGGTGATAGCCGTCCACACGATCTTCCGCGGGGTTGAACGAACATTCGAGGGCTATTTCCTTCTGTTGCCAGAGAAGGATATGCTGCAAACGATAATGGATAGGATGGGAGAGCCGCCAGGATGATGAATGCTAGGCTGATAGGAATCGCCCAGTATGGCGTGGCTGAGGCCCCCGAGACGCTGTGCTGCTTGGGTCTCGGATCGTGCGTAGCAGTCTTTCTCCACGACCCCGTCGCTAAGAAAGGAGGCGTCGTCCATGTCCTCCTCCCCAAGTCACCCAAGGGCCATCCGCCCGACGCTAAATACGCCGACACAGGCATCAGGCTTCTACTTGAGAAGCTCGTCAGCTGTGGAGCGGACAGGAACAGGCTTCAGGCCAAGCTTGTCGGAGGCGCGAAGATGTTTTCTGACCTCAGCCTGCGCATGTCAGACATTGGCAGGGAGAACGTCGTCCAATCAAGGAAGACATTGGCAGAGCTCGGGATCAGGATCGTGGCTCAAGAGATCGAAGGCACCAAGGGGAGGTCCGCCTACTACTCGACCGAGGACGGAAGCATCACTGTGAAGACCGCGTTCTCTAACGATCGAAGGATATGACAGTGACAGGAGTCAGGTAGAGAATTCATGGAAGAGTGTACACCACGCTCTTCCTCCCCTTATGACCTTCATGTAATCCTCGCACAGGTGTCTGAAGGGACAACTGTCTGCGCATTCGATGGAAGGTGTTTTCGCCGACACTCCGACGCTTCTGTCCGATAGAGGAAGTGCAGAATGGCCAGTCAGGGAATATCCGTCGTCTGCAGATTGGCTTGCCAGCAGGGAAGGTCGGAGGTTCTCCGCCTCTATCGCTTCAGCGGCCTCGCTGGAGCATTCGACGCCCCTGACACTCACAACAAGAACGCTGATTCCCATGTCCTTCAGCAGCCTTGAATGCCCCATTCTTATCTTCACTGATCTCCCCAGCTCGGACGACGCCCCCACGGCCCTTCTGAGGGGCATTCTGCTCATCTCGTCCGCGAAGATACTCCTGGCAATCCCCAGAACACGCCTTCTGAGAACGGTCAGGTGATCGCGTTCACGCTCGGATCCGCGACCCTTGACTCTGAAACCCAGATGAGCTGCAGCTCTTCTTGGCGAGGTGATCCTGTAAACTACTTCCACCTCGGCTCTTACCCGTTGAAGATCCGATGTCCATCCGTTGAATCTGAATCTTGCGTCAACCGACTGTGTCGGCACGCTCACAACAGTCGTGGTGAACGGCATATAGACAAAGCTCAAGCCGAGCCCTTCCTGGACTGGCTTTCCTCGGACATATCTGATGACGTGGTCATATGGTGAGCCGCTGTGGTGCCTCAGGAACATGAAAACCCTCCGCGCCTACCATCGCTGATCACAGCATCATCATTCACACCGTCATACGCATTCGCTTCATTCTGCATTTGCTCCCCTCCCCTTAGATTGCAGACCAACAACCATGCGTCTCGAGACGCAGAAATGGGCTGTTGCAGGCCTGTGCGCCCGTCCTGGAATAGACGACATCACTTTTTTAATCTTCCTCATACAAATGCATCCACAACAGGCAAACGAAGGCCCGTCCGGAGCCGGGCAAACAAGTTGAATCCGTATTCCGAGCCTGGAACCTTCATTGCCCGCCAAATCTGAGCTTTGCTGTCCTGATTCCGGCCTTATTCGCCGTTCTCAGCAAGGTCCTTGGACAAGAGACGGAGACGTCTGAGCATCTGGAGCCACACCAGAAGGCCCGCAGCAACGCTGAGGCATCCCCAAAGCCTGTTGGGGTTATCAAGGATCAGCATAACGACGCCCGCAGCAATCAGCGCGCTGCCCGTATGCATCATCATTGTCAGGGCTATTCGCCTCTTCTGGGCTTGTGCGCTCTCCCTAAGGATTCGACTCCTCATTCCGCAGTTCCGCCACAATAAGGAAAGGCGTAGACCTCTATAGCCTCTTCTCGTCGTCGACCCGAATCGCTCACAGCGTCGGCGAGCATGCCCCCATCTCAGCCATGCAGGCGCCAGCGCTTCTGAGACCGCTGTGCGCGCGGATTGTTGTCACGATAAATCGCTTATCTATCGCCATCATCGAATGAATCCCTCTGACGCTTCGAACTTGGGAAAGAGTTATCTGAGAGAGACGAAATGGCAAAGAAGCTCTGAGGTGATTGGAGGTTTGAGTTCAGAAGTGGCTGAGGTCGCCGACGACATAGACAGACTAATCACGCTGGACATGAACCGACGCGGCGTGATTCGCATACTATATGATGCCGCGAGGGAGAAAACGGGCAAGCCTCTGGTATTCGCGGCAGCGGACATGATTGCCAAAGCCGTGACTCCTGGCTCGGTGGTTCTCGTGGCAACTGGATGGCCGGACCGTCCCTGGATAACACCGTCGATCGGGGAGCTTGACGGCCCTCCAGGCGCTGCTTTGTTGGCGCGAAGCATGCACGACGCGTTGGGCGCCGTGCCGGTATTTCTCGTGGAGGAACAGCTCGTCCCAGCTATGAGAGCCACAGCCCGCGCAGCGGGATTCGCGGTGCTCAATACGGATGAGGCCATAGCAGCAGCAAGCTCACCAGCTCCGCTTCATGCTGCGAGCGTAATAGGATTTCCGACGACCGCTTCGGAGGCCGTGACTCGATCTGAGAGACTTCTATCGGATCTAGATCCAAAGGCCGTCGTTGCTGTGGAGAAGGGCAGCGCCAACGAAAAGGGCGTGATTCACAATGCCCGAGGAATGGACACCACATCGACCATGGCGAAAGTGGATGAGCTCGTCAACAGCGCAACTGCAGCAGACATCCCGACGCTGGGCATCGGAGATGGCGGGAATGAGGTCGGCATGGGCCTCATTTCGGACGTGATCAGGAGACATATCAAGTACGGAGATGTATGTGCCTGCCCCTGTGGTGCAGGGATAGCCCCACATATCGGGACGGATCTGCTTGTCACGTCCACTGTCTCCAATTGGGGAGCATACGGAACGGCAGCATGCCTGAGCGTGTTGACGTGCGACCCGGATGTCCTGCACACTCCGACAACAGAGCTTCGCACACTCAGAGAGGCTGCGGATGCGGGGCTCATTGACGGCAATACAGGCTATGTGACACCCGGAGCCGACGGGCTATCAGCTAGCACGCACGCTGCGATGATAACAATCCTGCGACAGATAGTAACGAATTCATTGTCTCCCAAAGGCCTCGCGACGCAAAAGAGATAGTGCGATGCGGGAGGCCGGTCAAGGATCACTATCTTCCGACCATGGTTCGTTGCCATCATGACTGGTCATGACGGCGCAAGCCTACTCCCGAAACATCTTCCTCAGCAGCTTCTTCCTGACTTCCTTCTGCTTCCGCCCTTCCTCCTCGTATATTCGGTTCATCTTCTCCATGAGTGGAGATTCCTCAAGAATCTCTCTCGGCTTGCCCCTCCTCTTGATGATGATTATATCAGTCGAATGGCCCACGCCAGTGTGGGCCTCAGCCCATTTCTTCGCCTCGAACGCAAACAACAGGGCCTCATCCTCGTTCATGCTCGGATCGTATCGGTTCTGGTCGAAGTATATACCTGACAGGGTGCTGCCGCTTCCGATGGATACATTGCCCAGGTTGGTGAAGTTGAGGACGTCGCCTTCGGCGTCAGCAACAGTGAGTCTTGGATTTCCACTTCGATCATATCCAGCAATGAGGGCGCCTATGTCGATGCATTCCTCAATGCCCTCGTAGACCTCATCGACCAGATAATCGGGCACCTTGGCATCGGTTCTCTCAAAGAACTGCTTAGCAGATAGGCCGGTGCGTGACTTCACATACCTATCAGTGGCTCTCTTATCCTCTTCCTTGATGCCCTCCGCGATGCTCTCGATGATGCTGTCGTAATCCCTCTTGCCAGACAATTCTGACACGAACTTGTCTATAAGAACCACATCCCCTTCGAAGCCAATCCCGACCGTTCCCTTCAGAATGACCTTTCGATTGTGCGATTCGTACTCATAGGAAGGAACATCCGTTCCTATGTTCCTCGTCACCAGCCTATCCCCGATAAGGATGACTCGATCCCCTTCCTGCGCGATGCAAGCTTGTACCAGTGTCAACTCCGATTCCCTCGCTGTCAGAACGAAGCGTAATGCCATAAGGCTTTCCCTCTCTGGCCGAGCTCCCTGGCGTCCAGTTTCGGTCAATTAGGTTACCCCCCGAATTGCCAACGCTACCCCCATAATGAAGGAGAGGATTACCGGGCGGCTCCTGCTGAAAATAGATCGCAAGTTCGGACGATACGAAAGTGAGCCGGATTCGAATTTCGATGACTGGCTATTTTTCAATTTCGCAGTTTTAGCTCCGAGCTAAACTCAAGAAAACCCCTTCCGTCCATGTCGCTAAATGATTTCTCCCTGAACCGCATTCGCAGGTGCCTCTCTCGCATGCTTGAATGACTCGAGATGTCTACCGAGCGAGAGCGTGCTGTTCGCCGATTCCAAGGCGGGAACACCTCTTGTCACAATCAAAGCATATTGGAGTAGTACCGCAGAATCATCAAGACTGTGACAGTGATCCATTGGTCATGAAGCTCGTGTGGCCTCTCCTTGTGGTACCAGAAGCCGTCTTTCATGCGTTGATGCACGAGCCATTCGATCAGCCGGTCAATCCTTGGATCTCCAGCGCGAAATCCAAGATACAGGAGCGAATCAAGGGCCCAGTATCCGCTTCCGAAATACGCGGGATATCTGAGTTCCTCCCAATGCCGCTCGGACCGATGAAATGAATGGTGGTTCTTCTTGAAGAATCCATCCAGAACGAATTCGCCTCCGCGTCTGATCTCACCGACCCTGGGGTTATCCGGGCTCCACGCCATTCCGGTAATCACTCCGACAGTACACCAATAGCAGCTCGGAATGCTGTCGAACGCCTTTGGGTCATATGGGACATCGCCGCGCCGAACAAGATCTAGAAAAGTGTTCATCCTCATGTATCGATACTGCGGCAGATATTTGACATCCTGAATATAGGGGATATTCCATCCACCGTCATGCCGTTGCATCTCCATCATCCAGTTGAAGAGTCTATGGACTCTTCGATCGCTCAATGGCATTCCGAACATCCGAAATATGGACATTGCCAGACCGTTGTAGTACGTCCGAGGAATCCTATCGGGTATCGGTCCCTCGATGTATCCCTCGTCGTTCTGCCAGCTGAGTATCTTCTCGAGAGCGTTGCCGACGTGTCCGTCTTCCGGCGTCGCCAGATATTCGTGAAGCCAATAGAGGTTTCGAATCATTGTAATGTATGTCCATCCATAAGGAGGGCCCAGGCCCGAATCCTCGGCCTTCTTCCTCTGCTTTGATATGGGCCAAGTCCCATCTTCCTTGAGCAATCTCAGTAATCTCACTCTCGGTGGATAGCTCTCTGCCGCCTCCAATGCGCGTTGAACTTCGTGATCGCCCTCGTCCATTCCGTTGACGTAGACCAATAGCCAGTACCTAACGGGTGGAGCCGCTACCTTCTTCAGTCTAATGCATGAATGCTCAATCACAGCTTCGATTTCTCTCTTCAGCACACCCTCACACCTTGAGATGGCTATCGAAATGGCTCACCTTGTTGGGCCCAACCCTTGCTACATCAGAATATGCCCTCTCAAGGCATGTCCCAATGAACCGTTTTAGCTGAAACCATGATAGACTCCATGCACCTGATAACGCAGCGAGCTTATTGCCTTTCCTCTCCAGAACATCACCTCATCAAGGTACATGATTGAAAGCGCGCTTCCCTGACATCCTTCCGCCTCCATTGCGGCCTTCAACAGCAAGGGAGTTGCTTGAGGAATGCCGGATCGAGCGATCTCCAGCGTTTCAGCCATATAGTCTTTCTCTGAACCGTTCATTGACTGTTATCTCTGAATGCGGTTCGCGAACTAATCATGAACCTATCAGACGCTTTTCAAATCAACGCTATAAATAGATGATAAAAGCGAGCGCCCGTCGGTTCTCGACTCCGTCCGACGGGCCGCGAGGGTGGTTTATTGCCTAATGCCTATGAATCAGGTTAGCAGAGGTCAGTCTTGACAGGTGCCATCCTCTTTGTTGTCGCAAATCCCGTCTCCATCGGCGTCGTTGTCGCAGATGCCGTCGCGATCGCAGTCGCAGTCTCCGTTAGAGTTGTCACCAGTGCCGTCCTTGAGCTGGTCCTGGACCATGTCTCCATTGCCTGCGGCGACGACCGTCACGGCAGCCGACGCGCTCACAATAACGGCCGCACAGAGCGCAACCATTGCCCAGGCCTTGCTGGGCTTCTTCTTCCCTGATACATTCCTTGCTATCTCGCTCTCGAATTCCTTCCTCATATCCTCACATCCTTGGCGTCCCGTAGTTGGGATCATCTCTGTTTCCGACAGTCTTGCTCAATGCTTTCTCGTTTCTCGCCTGTAGACACAAGTTCCAGATGAATGTCCTTTACGACGCGATTATCAGAGTATAGCACAATTGCCAAGGCGCCATAGTTTGGCGCCCTCCAATCAAGCCCTCTTGCTCCGGCTGAGAGGTCTCATTGTATTTATGGGCGATTTGCAGATTTGCAGTATTTATATCACGATTGATAATGCGGCGCTGGCGCTGGTTCAGAATTCAATTTCGGCCTTTCCGGCTCCTGGTTCTCATGGATGCCTGACACTGGCTCGAACAACTCAACGAATGTATGATTGATCTCACGCCGGGCGTCCGAATCTTGCTTTCGGCAATAGCATGCCTCAGTGGTTCTAGTACTGTCGTGCCCGAGTATGACGGACACCATTTCGACGGATACACCACGATCAATGAGAAACGGCAACATCAGGGAGCATTGGAAAGAAAGGAGGAAATGGGAAAGGGAAGTCGTCTGAGTCCCTCTCCATTATTGCTGTGGTTTCGCTAGGCGTGAAGCTCTTCGAGGAAGTCGCCCCATCCAGAGTCCGTCGCGAACTGCGTATCGAGATAATCAGCTCCGTACCAGCCCCAATCGTTGTCCTCAGCCCAGTAGAGAGTGATCCCTCCACAGTCGTCCATCTTGGGGCCTCCCCAGAAGTCTGCGACATAGGCAAGTACGTCCGACCTGACCTGCGTCGTCAATGATCTTAGGGTTGTGTCCGTAATGTCGTCCTCGTCCAATATATGATACGCCAGGTCATACAGGTCCACAAAGTATGGTATTGCAGTCATTGCATGAGCCTTCTGTGCCGCGTTCTCGTAGTAGTCCTGGTATGATGGAAGCATGTCCAGCATTCTTGCAGACCAGTCGTTCAGGGTGCCCATGCGCGCTACGAACTCCGCGATTTCGATAGATGCCAGCGTCATTCTGCCGCCGTTGGTCTTGCCGTAATGAGCTCCCCACTCATCGACCATGACCGCGCCCAGCTCTCCTGCTGTCATTGTTGGGTCGTTGACCAGAGCAGTTAGGATGTCGTCGAGTGGAAGGCCATCTCCGGGCCCGTATTCTTCGGATGCTACCATGTAGTCCACCATGTCAGTGAGAGAGAGTGCGTAGGCGACCTCAACCATAGCCATATTGCATGCATCGAATGCCAACAGATCTACTTGCTCACCCGCATCGGTGAACGCACTCTCGAGGTCGGTCATGTTTATTGAACTCTCTGAAGTATCGTCGGAGCAGATGAACTGCCATCCGAAGCCGTGATCCCAGAGGCTGAGCCCGAAGTAGGTCGATGGCCAAAGAGTCTTTGCACGCTCCACCCACCACGATAGAGTATCGGGATCACCAGTGTCCATTTCTCCGTGGGTTTCAACTGTCGTAACGGTAGAGCCAGAAACCTTCACTACCTCGATTCCGGACGTGGATTTCATGTCTAGCATGGCAACGAGATTCACATCGTCGCTTGCTGGGACCGCCTGCAGAAACGGTAGAGTGGTCGTTTCCCAATACGGCTCTAGGCTGTTGTCCGCCGCAACGTAGAGGGCGAAGGTCCACGATGCAGTCTCTGCACGGGCTGCCGGTGTCATCAATATCGCACCAGGCACCATCAAGACGATGGCTAACAGCATGCACGCTGTCCGATTTCTCTTTTCGCTCATATCACATCAATCCCCAGAGGAAACACACCTTCTCGGTGGGCCTCCTCAGATAAGGAAATGCGCTGTGGCTATTTAGAGTATTACAAACGTAAATGACGCTGCATTCTCAGAGCCGCATTCTCTCTCGGCGTCCGTCGCAGCCGGGCTAAGACAAAAGTCGACGCTTTGCGTGTGTGAAGGGTGTTCATTGCCGCGCCCCTATGCCCTCTTCCGAACACCACTCTTCACTCTATACTGGTGAATGGCGACACCCACGATGATCATGACGATTCCAGCGCTCATCGTGATCGAATCCAACCCGACCATTATCACATCGTCGCTAATCCCACTCGGAGAGCTGCCTCTTCTGGCTACTGGCATTCATAACATTCTTCGTCATTCTCTCCTTCCTGAGATCAGTCAGAAGAACACACTCATGCTCTATCTCTTGCAGTCTCGTGCGCAGTTGCGTTCCTGTGGGCTTATCTCCGATTCCTTTGAAATCCTGCGTTTATCGGAGCATAAGGATAGATTTCAGAAGGACGCTATTTCGCACCCGCTTGCATGGGAAGGCATCCAAGGATGGTCAAAAGGAGCGAGCGGATTCCAGTTCCTATCGTGCCTCCTCACCTGGTTCATTCCGTGCATTACGACGGGGATCTCCAATCAGGGATATGTGCCCCCATTGCCCCATAATCTTTATCTTATTCAAGGACGATTGCCAGCATGCAACTGTAATGGGGCTTTCAGCACTCGTACGAAAAGTAATGCCAGTCGAGCCTCAGGAGCTACTTCGACGCTACTTCATAAACACACTATTCGATTCAACGTTCGTTGTACTGGGGGTACTTGCAGCCTCCGCGTTCATTACTGATGCAGACCCAGATATTGCCCTTGGCGCCCTGTTCGCAGCCTGTCTTGCGATTGGAATTTCCTCTGCTGTCAGCGTGTATGAAGCTGAGCATGTGGAAATCGAAATCAAAATGCAGGAAATCGAGAAAGCCACCCTCTCGTCGGTGGAGGGAACTGAAGTCGAAAGAAAGGCCCGAATCTCCGCCTATGCTGTAGCCATAACCAACTTCTTCGCACCGGTCTTTGTTGCCATAGTCATGGGAACACCCCTTCTGCTGTATGAGGCGGAGCTCATCAGTGATTTTGGCATTGCAGCAACACTGTCTAGCATTCTTGGCATTGGCATCATCTTCGGCGCCGGATACTACTTGGGAACTCTGGGGCGCGGACGTCCATGGCTTCGTGCCGTTCGAATGTCTGTGATTGCAGTCCTGGCTTTTGGCGCACTTGTTCTGTTTGAGCGGCTATTGTAGGCGCATGCGCACATCGTTGATTGGTTAGTATTAACAACACATATGTTCGCGTGTCAGGACATGAGTTGTCCATAAGGGTGAACTCCGAATGAACTGATGCGAAGATGTCTCTCTGGCTATGCTTGGATGATCGTTATCTTTGAGACCGTCCCGTAGAAGAGACGGTACAGGCATCGGTGCCGGTCATTAGAGATAGGCTGAATGCTATTCTCTTGGCATCCGGCCCCGTGGCAGCCTCATAATCGGCCCTTCTCGTAACTCCGCAATTCCTGGCATTCTATGGTCGTGTGAATCAGTGCTTTGCATGCACACTCTCGGGCAGTGTATCAGTGTAGATCAGTTGTTGAGATACACCATCAAAGGGAGCACGTAGTAATACAATTGAAATGGGGTGACGCCCAGTCTTTCAAGCAGGCCTCTGTATCTTCCTGCAGCAAAGATGCCTGAAATAACCATGAGTATCAATGCGGCTATGGCTGAAACGAGCGAATAGTCTGCAAAAGCGCTCCATCCTTCGACCGAATCCAATCGAAACCACAGTGCCACCATTCCTGCGATAGTCAATGTTCCCATTGCCACGACGAGGATGATATGCATCTTTCCCCTCAGGGTAACGAATTCTCCCCCTTCATCGAGTGGAAAGAAGCCGGCGACAAGAATCCCAATAACTGAGGCAATAATCAGGACTGAGGGTCCAATAATGGACCCTCCATCATCACCCAATCCATCATGCAATCCAATATAGAACAGAAGCAGCAATACGCTGGATACGACAATGAATGATTGCATCAATCGCTTGTTCGGAGCTCCAACTGCAAACAGGGAACTTATGTCATCTCGAACATGGCTGTAATCCGACTGTAGTCTGCCCCCAAGGATCCACATAGCAGTATAGACAACAGGGCTGAGCATTCCACAGATTGCCAGAACCTGCAATGTGTTCATGGCTTCCTTCCATCAAACTAGAATGCGTCGTATCTACTTAGCGTCATTCATAAGGCCTGAATTCCAGCATTCTGCCTTCATAGCGGTTTCTCAAGGATGTTCGACTTCAGGCCTCTTGCGAAAGCCAGGCGACGAAGTCTTCCACTTTCTTCTGCCAACCCTCCTCTAAAGGTCCTTTCATTCCTGTTACAAGCACGTGATCCTCAGCCACCTTCTCCAGACCTTTCACCTGGAGTAGCTCGTTCATCATAGGCCTGACGCGTTGCCATCTTGTGCGTTCCTCCTCCGTCGGCATCCTGCCGGTCTTCTTGTCAGGCTGTGGAGCCGATTCTGTGGTCAGGATGGCGTACTTGGTGCCAGGCGCGAGATTGATCTTCTTCAGGAATCGACGCATGCTACCAATGGGTTTTCCAATCCGGCCGGGTGAGCTGAAGACATAGAGATCTGCCGGTCCGATACTCCGCGGACTTGCTTCTCGTATGTGATGGACGTTCACATCAGCCCCCTTTGCCTCCATCAGTCTCTTGAATTCTTCTGCAACCCTAGCTCCGTTGCCAAACTTCGAGGCATGGAAGTACTCGATTATCATGGCCTCCGTATCAATGCCTGCAGCTATGGCCTTTTCTCATCATCCAATAGGCAATGCAGCATACCGCCTTGGCGACAACGGTCTGTTTCCTCACCTGCGCAGCCCCAAAGGTAAATATCGGCAATGACCCTTCCCTGTCCGTGGGGGAACTTGAGCCCGACAAACGCAGAAGGTTGCACTTCGCAGACAATCTGCGTTGGTCAATGATCGTGCTCGTAATATTCGTGCATGCAAGCGTCACATACGGACCGCTTGGTTCATGGTTCTACAGAGACTCCGCGAGCGCCACAGAGACTTCAGATGTGGTTCTCGCCATCTTCGGCGTATTCGTCCAGGGGTTCTTCATGGGCATGCTCTTTCTTCTGGCGGGGTACTTCACCCCTGGGTCTTTCCGGCGAAAGGGGCTGACCAGATTCGTCAGGGACCGAGCGATCAGGCTCGGCGTTCCCGCCTTGATATTCATATTCCTTATAGCGCCTCCGATAGTCTACTATCCTAACGAGGATTATTGGCAGGAAGAGGGGACAGAGACCTTCGTTGAATGGCTCGGCGACTACTTGCCAGATCCCTCAAAGTGGGATACGGGGCCTCTTTGGTTCACTATCGCGCTCCTAGCATTCACCCTTGCGTGGGTCGGATTTGCCACTCTCAGAAACAGCTGGAGTTCACAAGGCGGAGCGAGGCTGAGGAATTGGCATCTGCTGCTTGCCGTGCTTCTGATGGGGCTTGGTTCATTCGTCGTCAGAATCTGGCACCCGATAGGAACTGACGTATGGAACATGCAGTTATGCTTCTTTCCCCAGTACATCGTGCTCTTCCTGTTTGGAACTCTGGCGCATAGCAACAACTGGCTGCTAGGAATCGACAAAGGAATGGCCCGGCTCTGGAATATTATTCTAGTCGTGCTCGTCGTAGCAGTCTTCCCGATACTCACTGTCGTCGGAGGCGCACTGGAGGAAGAGACGGGCACGGACGCCTACTTCGGCGGATTGCATTGGCAATCCTTCGCATTTGCATTCTGGGTTGAATCCTACTGCATCGCGATGATCGTATCTCTATTGTTCCTTCACCGAGAGAGGTTCAATCACCAAGGCAGAATCTCGAAGTATCTCTCCGATAACTCGTTCGCGGTCTATGTATTTCACGCGCCAGTGGTGGTCGGCATAGGCATGGCATTACATCCAGTGGACGCCCCAGTTCTGTTGAAGTTCCTTGTGCTTGCCTTGACAAGCCTTCCAATCTCCTACCTTCTGGCAGGATTTGTGTTTCGTAAGATTCCACTGCTGAAGAGAATCCTATAGGCGGCCACGATATCAACCGCTGGTTGAGCCTCGCCCCTGCAACTACTTCCCCCAGCTCCTTTGAAGTCATGTCGTTGCAGGCATGTTGTGCGCAGTTGGCTCCGACGGCATGTTCTGTATGCGTCTGCGCTGTCCATATCGTCAAGAGTACCTACTGCTATTGTGCATCAAATAGCCGGCGCACAACCAGAGCGCTATCACAATGCCAGCAGCGATAAGGATGAGGATCGCTGCGGTCTTCATCAATCGCTTGAGCCGGGCCCAGTCACCTTCTATGACGATGGCGCTTCCTTTATGTTTCCATTCACCTCTGAAGCGAGGTTTCTTGATCAAGGCAGAGCATCTGCAACAATAAACCGCATAAGCTGGATTCCTTGTTCCACACTTGGGGCAGTCCATCGCCAATCCTCAATGGACCTAGGAGAGATAGGCTAATCTAGTTTTCCTTGGCATTCCGCCCCTACGGCCTTTTGAACACGCTGCTCGCTCTGAAACCCGCATATCCAAGCATGCACAGGGCGAAATCGGAGATGGATCCATTCTGCGTCTATCGATTAGAAAACAGGTTGCCCTCGTCGGATCTTGCGCCAAGTATAGAAGAACCTCGTCGTGGAAAGGGCCAGGAATATCAGCACAACAGCTATATTCAGAGCGCTGGCACCAGTCGACAAATTCATGGCGAGAATAAATGCAAATAGAGCAATCAAGAACAAGTTCAACGCAACACGGCCTCTATACTCTGTCCGCCAAATCGATCTTCGTTCGCCTGCTCCGTGTCCTTCAGCTGAATCGAGCAATTGAGCTGACACCGGCTTGTCTCGAGGCGCGCCAGCGTAATTGGCGGGAGAACCGCGAAGCGTTGAGGAGCAAGAGCTGCACTCGAAGGCGTGATCCGGGTTCTTGGCTCCACATTCCTTGCATACAAGCAGCTTTTTTGCCAATGCCATCGACCGCGTTCCTAACCGCCTTCATTGGTTTAAGGTCTTCTCTCCGCCCCATAGCCTTTTACCATGACAATAGGCTGGAACCGATCCCCTTTGCGAAATGGTTATGTGGGCTGCGGCACTTGATGAACAAGATGCACGACAATGACTCCACAACAATCGTACGGGCTGCCACGCGTGAGGACATCCCAGGAATCGTTACTGTGATGAAGAGTTCGGTCACAGAGGAGGAGGTCGTTGGGTTCGGAGGGATGAATTCTGAGTCGCCATTCAGAGATGCGATGGCGCTCTCTGTCGCGTGGCTTGATCCGAATCGCGTCGGTCCCGAAGAGCTATTCGTTGCGCAAGCGAGTGGACGCGTTGTCGGCGTTGTGGCGATGGAGGAGAGAGACCTCGAACTGGAGATCGTGGATATCGATGTAGCGCGTGCCCATCAAAGAAAAGGCATTGGCAAATCATTGGTGCAATTCATCGAGGGGCGGGCGCGTGTTCTTGGAAAGCGCGCAGTGACCTTGGGAACGAGTCGCAATGCAGAAGGGGTACCGTGGAAGTCACTGCCTTTCTGGCAAGCTCTAGGCTACGCAATCACTCACGAGGAGGAGAACGCTTGGACACTCTCGATAGGTCCAGGTGCCAGGGAAATCAGGATGCGAAAGGAGCTATGAGCTTCTAAATGCCCTTCCGCCTCTATGGCCTTTCGTCACGCCGTAGAAGCCCGAGTCGAGCCAATCGGAGGCTAGTTGCGCTCTCAAGGGTTCTTTAGAAAGATCTCAGAAAGGGTTTGAGGGAAAGTATTCAGAGTCTTGGGCTTGCACTGGTGCTCTTGACTTATGGCAAGAGAACGGAGTCTATGACGTGGATGACGCCGTTGCTGGCTTCTATGTCGGTCTTCACAACACGAGCCTTTCCTACCTTGACGCCTCCTGTAGAATCCACCGCCAATTCCTTTCCCTGGGCCGTCTTCAGAGATTTCTGCTCAGCGACTTTCTGCGCCGTGATCCTTCCTGGCACGACGTGGTACTTCAGAATAGCGCTGAGCTTCTCTCGGTCCCTGAGAAGCCCCTCTATAGTCCCTGGGGGCAGCCTCGCGAACGCTTCGTCAGTTGGCGCGAACACGGTAAGCGGCCCCTCGCCCTTGAGGGTACTCACGAGGCCTGCCGCTTCGGCTGCTTTGAGCAGCGTCTTGAAGGAGCCGGCCTCAGATGCTACGTCCACTAGGTCTTTCAACCAACCACCTCACTCCCGGGCATTCGTTGCCTCGGGACGAAGGTAATCGATGTCATGAGGCGTATTAGTAATCCCGAACGTTTGCGACTCTCTTCCATCCCCATGGGCTTTTCTCTGCGGATTCAATCCGCGGGATCTGAGCGAAACCTCACGCCTTTTGACCCGTGCAACATCGTTCGCAAACACCGCTATGTCGCTCAGCCTGAAAGCGAGGGTAATACGGGAGAGGATCTCGAAAGGGCACTTCGGCGATTTTTTCGAATGCTTGATAGCCGTACCGCAAGGGACAGTACCTTTCGCACCCTAGCTAATGGGCAGAGGGGCACAAAGACTCTTGGCGAGACTGTCTGAGAAATGGATGCCCTCGACAGCGAAACATCAAGGAAGTTGGAATATGAGGAAGGAATTCGAAGGTGAATTGGCGAAGAAGGGGCTCGAGTCGAAAAGGACATGCAGGGCTTGTGTTTCCTTGGGGCTTTGCGCTGCCCTGTTGATCAGCGGGGCGTTTGCCGTAACAGGCGGGTTGGCCGATCCAAACGGGAACCAGACCGGCGACCAAGATGGTGACCAGGACAAGGACCAGCTTCAGCTCCGGGACGGCTCGTGCGGCGACGGTTGCGACGAGATCTGTGACGATGGCGCCGAGATGATCGAGACAGCCCTCGGCGAGTGCGAAGACCCTGAGTTCGATTATGGAGAGCCAGGGCCACACACTTCTCAGGTCTACAGGGAAGGGCCTCAGGCCAACGCTCCGTGAACGGTGGCGACCGAAGCCCGTTGCACTCCTTGAAGGGGTCAAGTTGCCCCTCATGAAACCCCTTCTTCTCCGCCCCTATGGCCTTTTCTCACAGACAGAAGTAGGATTACGTTCAGTGGTTCGAGGCGAACAGAACTTGATGGCAGCTGAGGGGCATTGTAAACTGAAGTATGATTCAGGGGGTTGGCGAGAGTTGATTGTCTGACGGCGAATGAAGCTAGTGGGAGAACGATAGTCACTTCAAGCGCTGCATGGATACCAAGATGAGCCCGGGTGGGCTTGGAGGAATTGGAGATGGCACTTCCGAACAGTGTTGTAGAAACGCCTCTAGTCGAACAGTTGCATTCGCAACAATGGGTTTGAGAGGCCAGCTCCCGAAGAGGCTGGCCCCATGGGTCGGCTCATATCCAGGACCCGCACCCGTTCACTTGGGGAATCTCACGTCCAAGCGAACGCCTTCCTGCGCTCCCAGCTTGTCGAGGTCTGATCTGTTCACCTGGATCTCGTGCGGATCCAGCTCCGAACGGGCTTCGACCTGCATTTCGGTTTCGCGGTCCTTGTGTCGAACCATCACGTGCCCGCCGGACCTCGCGCCGTGCTCCTTGAGGAGCCGCTCGTTTATGCGGGCCACGCCGGTCTTGGCTTCCGACGATGCCCTTATCCTGAGCAGCTTCGTCGACTGATACGCGCTCGACAGTGTAGTGCTCTCCTGCCTGAGCTCCTCAGCGACCTTCTTCCTCAGTTCTTCGGACGACATCTCGTCCTTCGGCTCTATGCGCTTAGAGATCCTACTGACGACCTCGGGGGACGCCCCTGCACGCCTGATCGACTCCTCAAGCTTGCGCCTGTCGAATTCCTCGACCTTTCCGGAGTGCTTTCTTACCTTTGCCGTTTCCTCACCCCACTAAGCCTATACATCCAATCCACTTAGCTTTATTGATGAGTGGACATTGTTGTCGGAGATATGATGAACCGAGAGATGGCCGTAAGTGCCGCTGGACCACGATTTGCGTGATGGCCGCTGAATCATACTTAACGCATCGGTACTTTTCCGATTCTTACATTCCACCCCTATGGCCTTTTCTCTGCAAACTCAATAAGGGGAATTGGGTGCAGTCAACCCTTTCCACAGATTTCGACCAGTGGAAATTGGCCAAGACTGATCCCTATGAATGCCACAGTTTGCTCTTCCCAGCTAGCTTCTCAATGCCATAGTAGATGTTTGAATTCAACCTGCTCCTCTCCGATAGAGCAAATGGCTTCATCCTTTCCCAGAGGCCAGGATAGTCGTAGATTGAGGCGATAAACTTCTCTTCCATGAGCTTCATGTCGCTGAGCCACACCAACCCTTCGAAGTACTCAGCAATCGTTGCGAGGCCGACATTGGAAACATCCTTCCTCAATCCCTCTACATCCTGAGCGTCAGTCGTCCACAGATCGGTTTCGAATTCTTTGAATTCCTTCGTGCAAACAAACTCGTTCATTCGCATCATGAGTTCAGTCTTTCTGTCTCTGGCCATAATTCGCAATTCGAAGATTGCGAACACTGCCAGCAGTACGAAGCTCATATAGGCAGCCGCCTCAAGCACTTCCATTGATGTGGCCAATACCATTCCTCCAGGCCACGAATGCCATTCCGCCCCTATGGCCTTTTCTCTGTATGATGAACTCCAGGTGAGATAGACAGAACGAACCATGGACTGATTACCCGGGATTCCTAGGGAAGGATTAAACTGTATCGAGCTGTATTCAAAATGCTATGGTTCGTGTATCTCGTGTACCGCCAGTGCCTCAGCGCATTCACCCGATAGTGTTCTCAAGGCTGGCGAGGAAAGACAAGAACTTCATCAGGAACATTCACTCTGATCGTTATAGAATGTCCCGCATGACAATTCTCGTCTTCATCTGTGGGACTGTATCATTCATTGTACTCCTAATGCTCCTGGGCTAGACACACCCGCGAAGTTAGCCATTCCGCCCCTATGGCCTTTTCTCTGCGGCATTGACCTGAAATCTACCCCTAGTTAGACATGCCAACCATGCTCCTGAACGCCTGATGCGAACCAATGACCTCGGAACGAATCAATGGTGAGAATGCACAGTGCGGCCGAATGAAGTTGAAACTGATATGAGGAAAGAGTCAGCGTCGCTCAAT
>CP070748.1:789123-851133 GCA_020348345.1 Methanobacteriota archaeon
CACTGAATACTTCATTGGGCTATGGATCGATTACCTCAGCAACCGAGACGATGTTGCTCTGTGCGTGTTCATAGACCGGCTGGACCGGCCGGCCAACATCAGCACGCTGACTGAAAATGGATGGGTGGAGAAGATGAATCTCGGAGAGGTCAACTCGTCCTCTCCAAATATGCTCAGTTTCTTCGTCAACTACTCGTTGACGGAGCCGTCCCTGTCGGCGGACAATTTCATGCTGATGGTTCAGAACCACGGCAACGGCTACTTGGGACTCTGCTCTGACGAGGGGCTCCCAGACTCCGACCTGCCGAAGGTCTGGATGTCTGTCGATGATCTCGGTAGAGGAATCAGGGAGGGATTGGCGACCTCCGGTGGGACCATCGATGTGATATCGCTGGATGCCTGCACGCTAGGCACGATCGAAATAGCTTACGAACTCAGAGGGACCGCTAGCTACTTGGTCTCATCTCAGATGGGAGTGCCCTTCGACGGGCAGAATTACATAGCCCTTCTTACGGATCTCTCCGAGAATCCAGACATATCGCCGTTCGATCTTGCATGCAAGCTTGTGGATGATTATGAAGAATGGTACTCGGCGCCGCTCCACACGTACCCGACACTTTACCCGTACATGCAGGATTTCGGCTCCCTATCGGTGGTGAACCTTAGTGGGCTAGATCCTCTAGTAGAGGCTTTCAGTGAGTTCAGGGATGCCGTATTGCCGAAGGATGATGAGATAGGCAAGCCGCTGAGAGACGCGTACATCTACGCGGATTCGTCGTTGTGGATGAATACGATGGGTGCGTGGTACTATCCAGACATAATTACGATGTTCACGACATTAGGGGACGATCTCAGAGACTCGCATCCTGATGTGGCGGATTGCTGTGATGGGATAGTGTCCGCGGCCGAGGAGGCGATTCTCTACAACTGGGCCAGCGAGATATTCAGAGGGATTGTCACTGGTTTGGGCGTCTATGTCTGCCCGTCAATAGGTGCTTTCGAAGCGTACTGGGACGAATTCGAAAGGGCGTATGATAACGTAGGCCTCGACTTCGTCACGGAATCTGGATGGGACCAGGTGCTGATGGAGTACTCATACACGGTCAAGATGTTTGGCTGCCCGTCATCCGTATCAAAGACGAGATGAGTGGAAAACAAGGCTATTCCGGCCTGCGGTGGCGATGGGCGCAGGTGCTTCAGCTATCGCGAGAGCTGCTTCTCGAAGGCTCCAGGGTCCATGCGGGTGACTGCAACCCCCGCCTGTTCGAGCAACTCCAATCCCGAGAGGTCGGAGTAGTCGCCGATGTACACCACACGCGCTACCTGCGCGTTCAGTATCATGCGCGCACAGATTGGGCATGGCACGATGGTCGAGTAGAGAGTGGAACCGCGAGAGTTCGTGCCCGCCTGCATGAGTGCGTTCTGCTCAGCGTGCACGGCGGTGCAGGTCTCCAATCGCGTGCCTGAGGGGATCTTCATCTCGTCCCTTATACAGCCCATTTCCTCACAATGCGGCAGCCCTCGCGGATTGCCGTTGTATCCAGTGCTCTTGATTTCCCCAACGTCGCTCACGATTATTGCCCCGATCTGCCTCCGGGTGCACGTGCTTCTGCGGGATACCTCAACGGCGATGTTCATGAAGTAATGGTCTTTTGATATTCGCGTGTTGCCATCGCCGGTCACCGTTAATCGCCTCCTCCAGCTGGAAATGGTGCCGCCCCTTTTTAAGGTGCGCATCGATCATCCGCGGAGCGGCTATATCCTGGCAAGCATAGATATACCAGCGCAGTGCTTAAATCGGACACGGGCCATCTGCGCTTGGAGCGTCACCACATTGAAATGGACGAAGGTCGCGGCGGCTGCGTTGGCTGCCATAGCAATCATTCTGTTGAGCTATTCGATCCTCGCAGAGGCGCCAGAGGATTCGGCGACGCCGGGTATGGGCGACCGGTACGTGTACAGCTCTGCAAATCTTGTCATCATAGTGGTCTCGTCGTTCCTCATAGCCATTGCGGTGATGTTTATCCTGCTGAGGGAGGAGTATGAACCCCTTCCGCCGTCCCTTAAACCGCCACAGCCGGAGGAGGGGGAAGCGGCCGCTGAGGAATCGAGGCAAGCCGCCCCCGAGGATTCCGAGAGGGCTGCTCCGCAACCAGAGACTGGGAAGCCCCTCGATGAGGGGAAGCGGGAGACCTACCTCATCCTGCGTCTCCTATCGGGCGACGAGAGAAGGATGTTTAAAGCGGTCATGGACGCCGGCGGCGCGGCGCTCCAAAAGGACCTCATCAAGAACACCAAGATGTCCAACGCAAAGGTGTCTCGCGTGTTGGACAGGCTTCAGGAGAAGGGGGTCATTACAAAGGCCCGCCACGGATCCACCAACATGGTCAGAATCTCGGTCGATGAAGGCTGAAGGGGCACTTTTCAGTTCACTTTTCGCGAGAGTGAAAAGTCGGCAGGCACTTTTCAGCGTATCTCCAAATACCCTTTCATCCAAATGTATACATCAGAAGCCCTGGGCGCTGAAGCCGAGTGGCGACGGGGCTGCAAGGGAGGCACACAGAACATGAAGACATATGCGCTGTTGGCAGTAGTCGGGATCGTTGCTGTCGCAGGGGTCGCGAGCGCCGCTATGGCGTCAGAGCCCGTCGCGGACGCGCTCGGGCTTGAGAGTCTGCACCAGTGGGCGCACAAGCATGCGTGGAAGTGGTCTGGAGAGGGCACCGGCATGCCTTATGACTACGACTACAATTACTCGTACGACTACGAAGGTGTCTACGAGACTTGCCCGTGCAACACCACAGCATAGGCAAGAAGGCGACAATGGCGATCAAACCCTTTCTACCATATTCTATCCGATATGATGTGAGCGGAAATCGATGGGAATCGCCTTGAACGGGGCGTGTTTTGAACACCGTATCAGTTTTATACTGGACGGTCACTGTACGCGTCGTGACAAGCGGCGAGGAGGACCAGAAACCACGGCGCAAACGACCCAGCCCAAAGATGCTATTCTTGAGAGATGCGGGCATCGCGCTGGCGTTTGTGGCCTCAGTCCTGGTAGCGATGTATGCTTATACGGGACTCTGGCCGCCGCTCGTTGTGGTCGAATCAGAGAGTATGATGCATAGCGACGACAATACGAGCTACGTAGGAGTCATCGACACGGGAGACATGGTCCTGGTGAAGGATGTGGACTCGGCCGATGAAGTCGTGACATACGTCGAAGGATTCACAACAGGCCACCGCACCTATGGCGATTACGGGGACGTGATCATCTATAACAAGATGGGGAACACGGAGGACACTCCCATCATTCACCGCGCGGTACTCTATCTCGAGGCGAACCCGGACGGCGAGAGTTACAGTTGTGAGGCGCTCAGAGATCTGCCGGAAGACAAATGGAGACTCGAGCTTCAGTCCGACTCCTGGGAGCATCTAACGGGCGCCGTCTACATATACGACTACGGCTTCAGAGCGTCGACAGTGACAGTCAATGTGGGCGCCATTCTGGATGATTTCAGGACTCGTGCGCCCCATAGCGGCTACATCACCCGAGGAGACCACAACACATGGATAGACCAGAGGAATCACGACTCCTCACCGGTCGATGCGTCCTGGGTCGTCGGCAAAGCCCGCGGCGAGATACCGTGGTTCGGCCTCCTCAAGCTCTGGTTTTCGGACACTCTGAAGAGCGAAGCTCCAGACAACAGCGTGAGGAATCTTTGGATATCGATGATACTGATAGTCGTTACCCCGATCGCCCTCGACGTCGTCCTCACGTACCGCGTGAGGAAACGCATTGCGAAGAAGAGGGAGGCGGCGAGAATGGAGTACGAGAGAGAGCGTCTCGAACCGGACGAGGAGAGGCAGGAGCCGCCGCCGGACGAGGCGGAGCCGCCTCGGGAGAACGAGGTGGACGGCCCCAACGAGCCGCCGGACACGCCTGAAGACTTCACATGAGGGTCGTCTGATATCGCAGTCTGTAGTTCTTCAACTGACCCAGGGTTTCGTCGTCCTGTAGAATTGCCTTGGCCTGGTCGTTCGGGACGCTCAGTTCTATCTCCTTGGTACGCCCGCCGCGACCGAATGACTTGACGCGTGCGTGAATGAGTCCGAGCATGTCCAGCTCGGATATGAGATCCGTAACTCTTCGCTGGGTCAATATGGCAACCGAGGTGCATTGACAGAGTTCCTTGTAAGTTTCATACAGGTCACCGGTCGTGAGCTTCACGCCGCCCCTCTCCTCGCTGAGAACGACCCCCATGAGGACCAATTTCGACTGCAGCGGCAACGTACGGACGGCCTCGGTCACGCAGTCCAACTCGATCTTGTTCTTCGCCCGAGTGACATCGCCCTCCGCTACCGTCGGCAAGCTGTGACGCTCGGCGATCTCCGCAGCGACACGCAAGAGATCTAGGGCTCTACGGGCGTCGCCGTGCTCCTGAGCCGCAAGGGCGGCACACAGCGGTATGACTGATGCCTCCAACACGTTTTCATCGAATGCCAGCCTTGCCCGTTGGGTCAGGATATCTCGGAGCTGCTCCGCATTGTACGGAGGAAAGACCATCTTCTCCTCGCTCAGAGAACTGCGAACTCTAGGATCCAGGAATTCCGTGAACTTCAAATCGTTTGATATGCCGATGACGCTGACTTTCGCATTTCGGAGGTCGTCGTTTATCCTGCACAGGTGATACAGCACGTCGTCCCCGCTCTTGGATACCAGCTTGTCGATCTCGTCGAGCACGATGACTATCACACACCGGTTCTCATCGATCTTCTCCCGGAGGATATGATACACGCGCTCCGTGCTCCATCCTGTGAAAGGTATCCGGCTCTCGAAGTCATGGATGAAGAGATTCCCCAAATTCTGCAGGACTCCGTACTGCGTGTCGACTATCTCGCAGTTCATGTAGATGAAATGCACGTTCCCCTCCTCGGCGTTCGCGCGTTCCAGCTCCTTGCCCACGTACTTCATCGTCGCGGTCTTGCCGGTCCCGGTCTTGCCGAAGAGAAGTATGTTCGACGGGCGCTGCCCCTCAAGGGCGGTAACAAGAATGGAAGCCAGGTGATCGATCTGCTCTTCTCTGTGCGGGAGAACGTCAGGTATGTAGGAGGACCTGAGGACGTCTTTGTCGCCTCTGAAAAGCGACTTGGGCCGCATGAATTGCTGGAATATGGTGTCCTGCATTGATTTCCCCCGTGTGCGAAGAAAAGTGCTTCCCCTCCCCCTCGACTTCATGTGGAGTTGTGTTCGCACAGTCCACGTGAAACTAAGGGAATTGGGGAATACCGAGGAGGCTACTTAAGGGTTAATATTATCCCGAAAATCCATTTTTTCCGCAGCGTTGAAATTTCGGGGATTCGTGGGAGCCAGCATTGCGCGCAAATGTCCTGTTACGAATAAAAAGTGTTGTCGACGTTATACGGGATCACGACAGGGGCCCCTCCATTTCCAGTGGAACGCGTTGATGCGTTCGGGCGGCGGTTTACACAGTGTGCCTTCCCATTGGAAGCGATGGTTCTAGGCGCGGCGTTTCTAATGGAATGTGCTGAAAGACTATTAGGAACTGAGCATCTATGCGACCGCTGCAATGGCAAAAAATGCGGTTCTGTTGTCAATTACTGTTGATATCGATGAGATATCCGCCCTCCTCAGAACGCTAGATATAGACATAGTACGAGAAGTCGTCCAGAAGAGAACGTTTCCTCACAGAGCAATGTATCTGGGACCAGGGAGGATTGAAGAAATCATCGAGGACATTGCAGATACTAGAATCGACTTAGTGGTAGTTAATGGCATTTTGAAGCCATCGCAGCATCACGCCTTAGAAACACAATTTGGCAGGGAATGCGCAGACCGCGTCGGCATCATTCTGAAGATCTTCGCAGAACATGCTCATACTGATGAGGCAAAGAGACAGGTCACTCTGGCGACATTGAAATACGAACTGCCATTCCTCAGAGAATGGATTCACAAAGCAAAGAGCGGCGAGCGCCCCGGCTTCCTCAGTGGTGGGGCATATGCGACTGAAGTGTACTATGAACATGCACGAAGTCACATACATAGGATCGAGGAGGAGTTGAAGAGAAGGACGGAGCAAAGAGAGCTGAGAAGGAGGAGGAGGCGAAACGCCGGATTCTTTCTCGCGTCGTTAGCAGGATACACGAATGCCGGCAAATCCGCGATTCTGAACGCTCTGTGCGACACATCCGTCGAAGTTGATGGACGGCTCTTCTCGACGCTTTCAACCACCACTCGGAAGCTAGAATGGTCTGCGAAGAGGGTGTTGATCACTGACACTGTTGGCTTCATAAAGGATCTGCCCTTGGAACTCGTCAACGCATTCAATGCAACATTAGAAGAGGTGTTTCTTGCCGACATGATTCTTCTAGTTGTAGATGTCAGTGAGCCGATGTCCATAATTGAAAGGAAGCTCAAGGCATCAGATGCGATACTCACACCACGACTTCAAGGCCAGACTGTTGTTGTAGTGGGCAGCAAAGCCGATCGTCTGTCGGAATCGAAAGTCGAGGAGGTCCGCATTGAATTGGAGAGCCGCGCAGGGCCAAGACGGGTGGTTCTTACCTCTGCGAAGACGCTTTCAGGTCTTGACCAGCTCGTTCAAGCTATTGATCACACCTACGGCAACACCAACTTGATCAGAGCGACACTTCCGCAGACGGACGAAGCATATTCGTTGATATCCTCTCTGTACGACATCGCTGACGTTCAACAAAACTCCTTGACGAACAACATCCAGATAGTGGTGACTTGTAAAGAAGGAGATTACGCAAGAATACACGCAAGAATCAAGGCAGTCGGCGGTATAATCGAGGCCGCCAACCGGCGTCAGTGCGAGGATGATGCGCCATAAGGCACTTCCACAGGAAACGAAGGGGTCCCCGTTGCGCCCTGGGCCGCCTCACTTGATGTTGAACCTTCGCTTCATCTCCAAGACTTCGGCCTCGAACCGCCGAGGGAGCGACCATGCCAGATACTCTATCTCGTCGAGATTCCTCACGAATTTCGCTTTGCTTGGGCTGGACAGCAATCTTGCGAGCGTCCTCGTCTTCTTGACATAATCATAGAGCCACCACACCGCGCCAACCAACAGCAGTGGACCGATCACCACAAGCCAGTATGACCACTCCCCAAAGGGGGACGAGAGCCATTCCAATGGAGATAGGTAGTCAGGGAGACTCTCGGAGTAGAAGGTGCCCGCGACACCGACGACCGTTAGGAATATGGCCAGCATGCAAAGCAGGCTACAGAGTTCCAGGCGATATTCAGTCAGCGGGCTCTTGGCCATAAGGTCACCGAATGCTACCTGTAAATCTCTGCACCTTTTAATCATTTCTCAGCCACCCTCTGGGCTACCTGTAATGAGAGCGTTATTGCCGCTACGGCTCCTGCTCGAAGAGCGATGCTATGATTCCAGGATCCCGGGCGCTGGGTGCGATGTTCGCGGTCTTTCTCGCGGCGCTTCTATGGCTCTCGGCCCAAGCAGGCGCGCCCATGCTGTGCGTCTCGGATCTGAGGGGCGTCGAGGACGGCACCATTATCCGGACTAGTGGCATAGTTGCGGAGCTGCGCGAATATGAAACGGGGAGCACCTCAATCTTGCTCGCAGATCACTCTAGCGGAGACACAGTCAGGGTTCTTCTCCTAACTCCTTTGGCCAGTACATCGGCATCCGATGTATCGATCGGTGACGAAATCCTTGTTCGAGGCGTGATCTCCGTGGAAGCCGCCCGGCCGGTCGTGTTCGCAGAAGAGGGCGGCGTCAGCATTCTATCGAAAGCCCGATACTCCCTCAGCGTCGAGCTTATCTGTACCCACTGGCGACTCTTCGAATACGACCGGTTCAATGTCTCAGGAATCGTGGCCATCGAGCAGGACCCGGAGAGCGCGTGGCTCACGGACCCGCTGAGCGGCCACCGCATAAGGCTGTCATCTCAGCCTCTCCCGGAGATCGTGGCCGCTGGCTCGCGAGTCATCGTCGATTGCACGCTTCTCATGGATATGCGGACGATGAGTTTCCACCTGAATGTGTGGGACATGACACTTGTCCCGACGTAGTAACCCTTTTTTGCACACCGTTCGATGCGCTCTCGTGGCAGCGACGCTACTCGCGTTTGACGACACCGACTCCCCCGATGGGATGTGTACAACATACCTCGCCGTTCTGATGCTAAGGGCGCTTTCGAGGTACGATCTGCTAGGCCTTCCTCGTCTTGTGCGGCTCAATCCAAACGTCCCTTGGAAGACGCGTGGAAACGCCGCGATCTGCTTGCCTCTCGGAAGGGGCGTTGGGGTCCACAGACAATGTGGCGCGGTCGAAGGGACTCCGATAGCGTACTTCGATAGAGGAACTCCTGCCGATCCCAAGGCCGTTCTCAAAGTCGCCGAGGAGGTCCTCGAGCGCGAGGCCGAGTTCGGATGTGATAACACCAACCCGGGGATTGTCTGCACAAGGTGCCGCCCCCCTCAGACGCTCTACTGGCAAGCCGTGAGGGGCATCGTAACCCTAGGCGCAGTAGAATCGCAGCTGACCGACTGCGGCGCGGATTGGAAGAAGTACAAGAATGGCCGCGGCGTGATAGGGGCGGCCTCAGCAGCATCCTGGCGCCCTCGAGACAGAACATGGGAGGTAATCGCATACAGAGACGCGGCGTTGGTAGGCACACCCCGCGACATTGATACAGAAAGCGTTATCGCCATGGACCAGGGGACGAGCTACACCTTCAACAACTACGATTACGAGACGCATCACATCGCCATCGCTCCAGCATCCCCCTGTCCCGTTCTGTACGGTATAAGAGGAGATTCCCCCGAGGAACTGCTGAAAGCGAGAACAATGATTCGCGGGGAAGCGCCCGCCTCTTGGCTGCTGTTCCTCACGAACCAAGGAACCGATGATCACATTGTACGGAGACGAATCGGCGAATTGTCTTCGGGCCAATCCGCTTGTGTGCAAGCGCGAGTAATACGCCCTCCTCGGACGATAGCCGGCGGACACGTCATCTTGGGAATAACCGACGGCAGCGAAATCGACGCCGCGTTCTACGAGCCTTCAGGCTCGCTGAGGGCCGCTGCTCGAAGGCTGATCCCCGGGGATCATATTGTCGTCCACGGGTCAATTCGAGACGAGCCTCGAAGCATCAACGTAGAGAAGATGCAGATATTGCACCTGACTGACCGATGGATGAAGTCGGCGAACCCCACATGCCCCGATTGCGATAAGAGGATGGGCTCTTTGGGTGCGGGGCAAGGATATCGCTGCAAGATCTGCGGCAAACTAGCACCCGAATCGTCTGCTGAAAGAGTCATCGTCCCAAGAGAAGTAGCACGTGGCTGGTACGAGCCGACTGTTGCGTCCCGGAGGCATCTCTACAAGCCAATACGGCGCATGCCGAGAGGCGATGTCAACAGTTTATTATAGAGCACGCAATCATGTTTCGTGGACATTACGAGGCGACGCAGATGAAGCAACCAGTCATTCTCAGCGCGGCGAGAACACCAGTAGGCAGATTCGGAGGCGGATTCAAAGGCATAGGAGCTCCGAAGCTCGGGGCGACGGTAGTCAGCGAGGCCGTCAAGAGGGCAGGCATCGACCCTTCTGCCGTAGAGGAATGTATAATGGGCAACGTAATATCCGCGGGTCTGGGGCAGAACCCCGCAAGACAGGCCGCTCTGTACGGAGGCCTCCCGCCCGAAGTGCCGGCACTCACGGTGAACAAGGTCTGCGGCTCGGGATTGAAGGCAGTCATGATGGCGGCCGACTCCATACTCGCCGGGAAGGGGCGGGTTCTCATCGCGGGTGGGATGGAGAACATGACGAACGCGCCATTCCTCCTTGAGAAGGCTAGGTTCGGATACAAGCTGTTCGATGCAAAACTCGTGGATGCAATGGTGCGGGACGGCCTTTGGGACGTATTCAACGATTTTCATATGGGAAACACCGGAGAGATCGTAGCCGAAAGACACGGGATCAGCCGGGAGGATGCGGACAAGTTCTCGCTCTGGAGTCACCAAAAGGCGGTCAGAGCGATCAAGGACGGCGCATTTCGCGAAGAGATTGTGCCTGTCGAAGCCCCGTCGAAGAAGACGCCCACGATCGTGGCTGACGATGAGGGCCCTCGCGAGGATACCAGCTTGGAAGCATTGGGCAAGCTGAAGCCCGTGTTTCGCGAAGATGGCATTCTAACAGCAGGAAATTCGTCCAGCATTAACGATGGCGCCGCAGCAACAGTAGTCAGTGACGCCGAGACCGCAGAGAGCGCGTCAACTAAACCGCTTGCACGGATTATCGATTACACCAGCTCCGGACTCAAGCCGGAACTCATAATGGAGGCTCCAATTCCTGCGGTACAGAAACTGCTAGACAGGAACGGACTGAAGATGGACGACATCGACCTCTTTGAGCACAATGAAGCGTTCTCAAGCGCGTCCATCGCCGTCATGAAGGCACTGGCTGTTCCCGAGGAGAAATTCAACGTCAATGGGGGTGCAATAGCCATAGGTCACCCGATAGGATGCAGCGGCGCACGGGTGCTCACAACGCTACTCTATGCAATGAAAGCGCGCGACTCCACAAGAGGAGTTGCGACACTATGCCTAGGCGGGGGGAACGCCGTTGCCATGCTTGTTGAGCGCTGAGGACTGAACTCCTCCGAAAACCAGATAAGCCGAACGCTGATACCCCTCCCGGGCTCATCCTAGGAAGTGCAACAGTTGAACTCACGACAGTTGCTGCAGAACATCGCTGATGACGAGAACGAGATTGTGAACGCCTTCTGTGACATGCTCAGAATCAAAGCCGTGGGTCCGGAAAACGGCGGCCCTGGCGAGGCAGAGCGTGGCGAGTTTCTTCGCTCCCTGGCGACGCGCCTGGGATTCGACGACATCGAATTGCACGAATCGGAGGATTCTCGGGTGCCCAGCGGTCGAAGGCCAAACATCGTCATAAGAATCAAGGGAACTACAGATGTCGATTTGTGGGTGGTCACACACATGGACGTTGTTCCCGAGGGCGACCTCGATGCGTGGACAAACCCGCCATTCGAGCCAAAAGTGGCGAACGGCAGGGTATACGCCAGAGGGGCGGAGGACAACGGCCAGGGTCTCATAGCGTCTATGTTCGGCCTGGCTGCATTGGTGAAAGCGGGAATAACCCCTGAGTGCAACGCATGTCTGGCATTCGTATCGGATGAGGAATATGGCAACACTCACGGCATAGACGTTCTTCTGAAGAAAGGCCTCTTCAAGAACGAAGACCTGATCGTCGTCCCTGACCACGGCTACCCCGATGGCGCATCGATGGCGGTCGTCGAGAAGAGCGTTGCGTGGATTAGAGTCGTAGTGATAGGCAGGCAGACGCACGGCAGCACTCCAGACTGCGGCATCAACGCCTTTGAGGTGTCCGCGAGATACCTAGCAGAATGCATGGATCGTCTCAGAGCGAAGTTCTCGAAGAGCGACGACCTGTTCGATCCCCCTCAGAGCACGTTTGTCCCATCGAAGTGCGAATCCAATGGCTTCAACATCAACACCGTACCCGGACGGCAAGAGTTCGCATGCGACTTCCGTGTATTGCCAGAATACGATTTGGATGAAATCATGTCCGAAATGCGAGCAGTTGCAGACGAACATGAAGAGGCGTCTGGGGCGAAGATAGAACTGAGCTTCATCGACAAGTCGGTCTCTGCGGGAGGAACTCCTCCCGATGCAGAGGTCGTTGTTAGGCTGAAACGCGCAATCATGCTATCAGGCGGCTTCGAGCCGAAACCCGTCGGCATCGGTGGTGCGACCTTTGCCAACCCCTTCCGGAGAGCAGGCCTGAATGCCGTCGTGTGGTCTACGATTCCAGGCACAGGCCACAACGCCGATGAATATGCCGAGATATCCGGCCTGATGTTCGACACTAAGGTATTCGCACTCATGTTTGCTGGTAAGAACATAGATGACAGATGATCGCCGACGAACGCCCCTCGCCTACTCGTTTCCGAAGATCTTACTGATCATCCAGTCCGCATCGAATCGACCGAAGGCTTCGTATTCCTGGCCGTAACTCACGTATGCAACAGGCTTGCCAATCGTTTCCGTGATTGACAGTGCGGCACCACCCTTGGCGTCGGCATCTATCTTGGTAAGGATTACCGCATCCACCCCTATCGCCTCATCGAACCTGATCGCCTGTTCTACCGCATCGGATCCTGCGAGCGAATCTCCGACAAAAAAGATCACATCTGGCTTCGCGACGCGCTTGATCTTCTTCATCTCATCCATCAGATTGCGGTTTGTCTGCATTCTACCCGCCGTATCTACTAGCACGAAATCCTTCTTCCTCGCTCTCGCATGCTCGACAGCGTCGTATGCAACTGCTGCAGGGTCGCTGCCCGCTTGGTGCTTTATGATCTTACACCCCAGCTTCTCCGAATGGATGGTGAGCTGCTCTATCGCGCCCGCCCTGAAAGTGTCACCTGCTGCAAGCACGCAACTGCGACCTTCCTTCTGAAGTCTGTGGGCGAGCTTCGCTATTGCAGTGGTCTTACCTGTGCCATTTATGCCTACGAACATCATGACAACCGGCGTGCCTTTGTCCTTGACAATCTCGTCAAGGGAGAATCGCTGCTTCTCGAGGACCTTCTTGACTGCGGCTTTGAACGCGAGGTTGATGCCCTCTTCCAATCTGAAATCTCTATCGATCTTCTTGCCGGTCAGATAAGAGCGCAGGCTCTTGGTGAGATCCTCCGCCACAGGCAATGCCACATCCGCCTGTAGCAACTCAAGTTCGAGATCGCCGAGGACGTCGTCAAGCGCGCCCTCCCGCAACCTCCTGCCGGATACTCCCACCACTTCTGAGATATCATCAATCGGCTTCTGCTTCGCCGCCGCTGACGCGGCGCTCAACTTCTCCCTGAGTGCCCGAAACATCGACAATCCTCAGCTATCATCTGTAGTCCCGGACTGCGCATAGAACTGCTGGATTCGCTCGGAGAGTTGCTGCACGGAAGCTTCCGTCTGTTCCATCCGGTCTCCGACCTTCCGCAGGGCCCGGTTGAGCTCGTCAATTCGTGCGTCGAGTATTCCTGCCGCCTCCTCGGGAGTTCGCTGGAACGATAGGCTCGCTCCGACGCTTACAATGGCATTTTTGTTGTCTGATATCCTCGCGTGGATGAACGAATCTGCACCAATAGGCACGAGCACTTCTTCTCCCGGCTCGCCGGTTGCAACCCTGTCGATGGTGTCTTTGGCTCTTTTATGCTCATCCGTCGTGAGCCTGATAATCTCCTGCTGTCTAGCGAGCGCCTCCAGCTGCGCCTTAGCAGTCTCAATCATCGCTGCCGCTTCTCTTACTTCGTTCTCGTCCATCAGCTGCCCGCCTCCAAGAGGTATTTTATTCGTTGATCCGTGATCTCCTCAGGGCCGAGAACCCTGACAGCTTCGATTCTAACGAACTGCCGCTTCACTCTGTGCCTGCTGCCCATCAAGGAGAAGGTCTTCTCCACGGCCGCAGCTTCGTCAACCGATGCCACCTCGATGGTGAAATCCTGCCAGCTTCTAGCTGAGGCCTTGAATTGCCCCTTGACCTCGAAAGCGATCATCATGACCAGTAGGGCCCCTAGAGAGGGGGCTTCAAATAAAGCTTATGCAACGGCGACACACTCTCTCCGGGAAGGTGAGCCTGCGTGCACGACCGAGATAGCTATTCATATCCTATCTTCCGATTAGATATCCGTGATTTCGGAAATCGACTGCTATGTTCCGGGTCGGAGCTTCCCCGCAGTGTCGGTGACGGGGCGCAACTGCGCTTTGAGATGTAAGCACTGTTCTGGTGTGTATCTTGAGAGGATGATGGAAGCGACCGAACCAGAGGCTTTGCTCAGAATTGCAGAGCGTCTCTCCGCAGCTGGTGCGGAGGGGTTCCTTCTGACCGGGGGTTTCGATGCGTCTGGCAAGGTTCCTCTGTCAGAGTTCAAGGACGCAATAAGCACGATAAAGGAGACCACGTCGTTGACGATCAATGCTCATGTGGGTCTGATGCCGCGGCCTGAGCTCCAAGAGCTTGTGTCTTCGGGCGTGGACGCGTTCTCCGTCGACATAATAGGTTCCGATGCGGCGATTCGCAGCACCATGGGCCTGGACGCTCGTACCGAGGACTTCCTTGCGGTCGTTGGGAGCCTGCGCGATCTCGGAGCAAAGACAATCGCCCCTCACATATGTGTGGGGATCGAGGGAGGCGAGCTCGGAGGGGAGGCCAAGGCGATCGAAATGCTCGCTCCTTTCGCTCCTGAGGCAATAGTAATCATAGCTCTCGTGCCCACGAGGGGGACTCCGTACGAGCACGTCCGTCCCCCATCAAGCGAGAACATTCTTGATGTGATTCGGGCGGCCAGAGAGGCAATGCCGAAATCGCGACTGCTGCTCGGTTGTATGCGCCCCAGGGCGGACCGCGAATGGGAGTCGGCCGCCGTGAGGGCCGGCGTCAATGGCATCGCGATGCCCTCTAAAGGAACGGTACGCAGGCTCGCGCAAGAGGGGTGGAACATCGTTGAGAAACGGAGGTGCTGCGCGATCGAATGACTCTCATTTATAGATCGAGCCCTTAGAGTATTTGCGCTCGATCGGCATAAGGTACGCCACCCACGCGATGTTCGCCACGACGATGGCTATGGCCAACAACGGCACGACACCGGTCAGGATCCCGGACACGTCCCTCATGATCGATACAGTCGCAACCGAACCGGGGTTCTCCAGATCGTTCAGCACCAGGACGTACTGGGTGTGATCCGCCTCCGGCACTTCTATAACCAGCTCATCATCAACGACGTATTCAGCCGGGTTCTTGTTCGTCCTGAATATGAACATCTGGCTGATGCTCCAATTCTCCTCGTCGAACAGGTCGCCGTTCACCATGTAGACCTCGACGGTATTGACCGCCGTGATCTCGACCTCCACCATCACCTGGAGCGCCAGTGGATCCCTCGACCAGAAGGTAATCGGCTCCTCCGCGGAAAGCACCGAAGTCCTACTGGAAGCGTCCTGGATGACGGATAGGACCGGCGGCGCCACGAGAAGCACAGCCACTATCCCAGCCACGACCACTATCATGATGGCGGAGCGGATGGAGTTCTTGGCCATCAGGTGCTTTGCACTCGAACTCCTTGCGAACCTCATCTCCATCACTCTGAAGAAGAAGCTCTCTACACATACGACCAGCAACAGTAGCACCATCACGGCAACAAAGGAATCCAGAGGCAGGTACAGCACGGGCTTGATCTGCGCATCTCCCATCACGAAAATCAACAGTATTGCGAGTGCGACCAGCATGATCAGCTGTACGATGTAGAGGGTCCATTTGATGCGCCTTATCTTGGCGAGCCTTATGGAGTCCTCCAAGACCCTGCTGGTGAGCGGCATCGAGCCCTTTTATACTTCTCAGGCTGATAAATACTTTGTGTGGCTATTATCGATGGAGGCCAGGTTCCTGCATATCAAGTGCACGGCAGCGTATGCTGGCACTTGGTTGACACCCTCCTCAAGCTCGAAACGCTGATCCCGTAGCCCCAAGCTGATGCTGCTGTTGCATCTGACATCCACCGACGTCTCCTCGAAGGCACGCGGGATGGCGTCAACGAAAGGATCGAACGAGTCCAGTTCGTCCCGTGTCAGAGGCACAACCTCGAAGCCGGTCTTTCCGTGCAGGGACGATGGAAGACGGATGAGTCTGCGCACATCGGATGTAACCGGCTCATCCGTTTCGCCCTTCACATCCCCGCATACTCTCAGATTTACGAGGCTCAGAAACGCCTCACTATGGCGTTTCTCCGAGAACACCTCATACGTGTCATCTTCGCGCATTCTGTCCGCTCCGCTCCTCCCGCGCCTCTTGGCGAACAGATCCGCATAGAGTCCATCAATCGTCTTCTCCCCGATATCCCGCTTTGATTCTTTGAGAACGTCCGCAATCCGTGCTTTCGCATCCTCTTCTGAAAGGGATTCAAGCTCGACCAACAAATCCTCGATCCCGCTTCTGATACGCCCTCTCCATCCGCCGTCTTCACTCTTTGGCATAGTACGTTTGTATTCGAGCCCAGCTCTGTCGCGGAACCTTCTCTGCTCGAAGGGAGTGACCGGAAAAACCCAGTCCAGGTCAAGGTCGGTTCCGGTCACATAGTCGACGATCTCTCTGCGTTCATGCGACGACAGTCTCAGAGCCTTTGGGCTGCGCACGTGAACATGGTAGCCTCTGCCCCCAGAGAAGACGATGTTCAGATCCGTCTGTTCGAAGCCGAGATCTCCGAGCAGAAACTCGTCCAGCAGGCGCTTGACCTCTCCCTTGACTCTTTCGAGCATCTGCTCATATGGAAGGTCTTCCGCACCCCTGACATGATCCGCATCGAGGTCAAAAAGAAGATCCGCGGCAAGCCAGTTCTTGTCCTTCATCTTTGCCGCATCAGGTTTCTCGTAGTACGCAGTTGAGTAATAGACGTGTGCAGGCACGTTCTCGACGAGGTACTTCTTTAGAGCGGCTCTGCTCGGGAACGCCATGTGCCTCATCATGAACCTGCGGTCGAAGAACATAAAGCCAAACTCTCGCTTCCCGAACCGGTCGGGCATTGTGAGTGGGGCGTCTCTGTAGTGTAATGCGAACTGCTTCGTCACGAATATCCTCGACGCATCTGAGGCCATCGCAGAAGCTTATCCGACGGACTCGTATATTAAACCGCCATTTGCCTTTCAACTACTACTCGACTTCGCATCAGAAAGGCTAAAAAGGATTCAGCGCCATCAAGCGCCCCAATAGGGTAACGATGAACAAGATATATGTCAAGATCGAGCTCAGCAGCGAGGGGGAATCTCCCAAACGCATCGTAGAACGTATGAAACGTGTCAACGCACTCCCTCTCGTCGGCGATTTCGACTTCGAGGTGAAGCTCAACTCGGACGAAAGATTGTTCGACCGGTTGGAGGCAATACATCGCGCGCTCAAAGGCTCAAGGGCACGTTACACGGTCACAACTCTTGCGGCTGCCAGCAGACCGCTCGAAGGCGACAGCGCTGCCCGTCCGATAGCGCCACTACCAGATCTCAAACCGCCGGAGATGAAGAAGGATCTGTACAAAGCGAAGATCGATCGCTGGAGGGAGATGGGGTTGGATGTCGCAGAGCTGGAGGCGCTTCTCGAGAGCGACCCCGATAACTTCAGGGAGGCGAGCAAGGAGTTCCTCAGAGCACATCTGAACAACATCTCTGTAGTTCGTGACAAGCATCCGCCTGAGACGCAGCTCGACGGCGAAGTCCTCGCCCTCTTGGCAGAGACTGGAAAGACCATAGAGGAGATAGCAGTCGCAACCAGCTATTCCGAGGAGCAGGTTACCCTGTCTCTGGGGCGGTTGATATCTGCAGGCAGCGCGACTCGGACCGAGGAGGACGGCATTGAGAATTACTGCCTCGTCCCTCCTCCGGCTCCTCCACCTATGAAGAAGCTGCGGAAGCTGCCGGCTGAGAGCGACGAGGAAGCGGAGGACAGGATCTACAACGCAATAGCGCCTAGCGGTTCATCCAGGGAGCAGATTATTAGGGCCACAAGACTGCCCGACAATCAGGCGACGAAGGCGCTCGCGTCTCTGAGCAAGAAGGGACGCATTCGCGTTATTGGCAAGGGGAAGAAGGCGAAGTTCATACCCAACTGAAAACGCATATTCTTCTTGCCTGGGGCGCGTTGGCGATTCTCCAAAGGTTTAATATCAGACCCCTCGATTGAGCGAGGCTCTAGGGGTGCAGGATGAAAGCTCTCAAGATGTGCGAAGTCACTGCGAGATATCGCGGTGCCGATCGAGACTCACTCAGCAGAGTGTCATTCGAGATAGAGAAAGGCGAGATGGTGCTTCTCCTGGGTGCCAGAGGAGCCGGAAAAAGCACCCTTTGCATGCTTGCGAACGGGCTCATCCCTCATGCGATACCGTGTACTCTAGAGGGAAGTATCGAGACGTTCGGCAGAGATATCTCGTCGCTTCCAGTCGCTGAACACTCCACAAAAGTAGGCATCGTGTTCCAAGAGCCAGAGAATCAATTGTTCTGTATGAGCGTCGAGGAGGAAGTCGCATTCGGCCCCGAGAATCTGGCGGTTGATCGGGAGGAGATCTCCGAACGCGTTGAGTGGGCGCTCGAAATCGTTGGCCTGAAGGGTTACAACGACAGACCGCCATCCAGCCTGTCCGGAGGGCAGAAACAGAGATTGGCCATCGCCGCCTCCCTTTCAATGCGCCCCGAGATGCTCGTGCTTGACGAACCCGCATATGCACTTGACCCGATTGGGCGGTTGGAGCTGTACTCTCTATTGACCGATTTGAAACGCAGACACGGTTTGACCGTGCTGATCGCTGGTCGCGACGCCGAAGAGGCCGCTACGTGTGTGGACAGGGTCGCTCTTATGAGCGCTGGACGCATGGTTCGAACTGGCACACCTGCGGAGATTCTAGCGGCCCCAGAACCCCTCAGGAGCATCGGTGTCCCGCCACTGCAGGTGTCTGAGCTGATAGAAGCGCTTGGCAAGAAGGCCAAGCGGTTTGAATACGGGGCTATCACAGTGGACGCACTAGCTGGGCAGATAGGAGAGGCGCTTGGGGAGGCGGGGACAGACAGGTGAACCAAACATGATCCCGAAGCCTTCGATTGACGACGAGCGGCTCGCAGCCTTCCGCGATGTCGATTTCACGTACGAGGATGGGACAGAAGCCCTTCGCGGTATCACGCTCGATATCTGGAAGGGTGAACACATCGCTCTCGTCGGTGGCAACGGTTCCGGCAAGACGACCCTCGCCAAACATCTCAATGGGCTGCTAACACCCACAGGTGGGAATGTGATTGTTGGCGAATTCGACACCTGCAAGGAGCCCGTTGCTCGGCTGGCGAGAACAGTGGGATACGTCTTTCAGAATCCGGACCATCAGCTGTTCTGCCCTACCGTTACAGACGAGGTGCAGTTCGGCCCGCGCAACTTCGGACTATCCGATTCCGAGATTGCCGAGAAGACCGACCGTGCGCTTGAGATTATGACGCTCGACCATCTGAAGGCGGAACCCCCGATGTCTTTGAGTCTGGGCGATAGGAGGCGGGTTTCGATCGCCTCGGTGATCGCCACCGATCCAGAGATGATAGTCCTCGACGAGCCCTTCACGGGCCTCGATGCCAAAGAGGCTGACGAGCTCATGAGGGTGGTGAACGGCATTAACAGAGAGGGCAAGACCATCATACTCATCACCCACGACATGCGCGTTGTTGCCGAGCATTCCGAGCGCGTGATCGTCCTGGCCGAAGGCAGGTTGATGCTGGATTGCAGGACTAGGAAGGTCTTCTCCGAATCGAGCCTGCTGCGCGACAGCGGCTTGACACCTCCTCCAGTGAGTCAACTAGCCCATCGTCTGGGCGAGTATGGTGTGTCCCCCGAAACTCTGACGGTCGACGAGCTCGCTGAAGAGATCGCCAGGTTAATGGAGGGTGCCAAATGACGGGCTTCGTCGATCTGTATTCCGAGAACGACACGTTCCTGCATCGTCTCGATCCCAGGGTCAAGATCCTCTCCGTCCTTCTACTTAGCCTTCTCGCCTTCGTCTTATCCACCCTCTACTCGTTGGTCGTTCTTCTTGCATTCATCTTTCTGCTGCTCTTCCTCTCAAGAGCGAGTCTCAGCCGAACATGGTTCGCGCTGAGGTTCGTGCTGCGCTTCATGACGCTGATAGTCATTCTCTGGCCGATATTCGATTCGGCCGGAACGCCGGTTTGGGCGACGCTGGGTCCCATAAAGATCACCGAGCCCGCAGTCTGGCGAGGATTCACCTCGGCAGCGCGCGTCGGTTGCCTGGCCTGCGTCTGGTACATACTGATGTTCACCACATCACAGCGAGACCTCGTGCGCGCGCTCGTCAGAATGGGGTTGAGGTTCGATTACGGCCTGACCATAGCTATTTCCCTCAGATTCTTTCCGTCCTTCATGGCCACGATCTACTCAATAATCGACGCACAGAGGGCCAGAGGACTCGAGTTCAACCGCGGAGGGTTGATCAAGCGATCTAGGAAGTACGTAGCCGTACTCGTTCCAGCGGTAGTTAGCGCTCTTCGCACAGCGGACTCACTCTCCCTCGCTCTGCAGTCCAGGGCCTACGGCGCGAAGGCAAGGCGCACGTATCTTCGCCAGTTGAAGATGCGCAGATCCGATTTCGCCGCCCTCGCAATCGTTACTGCGCTCTTCGTGGTTCCTTTCGTCGCCAAATACGTGTTCTTTGTACATATTTGATGTATGAGCTAGCTCCCATCGTGGCAGGTTTAAGTATCGAATGGACATTCGAGATTTCGTGATTTGGAGGGGGAGGCATTGAACCTGTTCAGAACCTCGGGTCTCGCGGCGTTCGTCTTCGCTGCAATCCTGGCCCTGCTGGCAACCATGCCCTGCGCAGTCAGCGCGCCCGCGACGGTTGCCGTTCAAGAAGGAGTCCCAGTGGCCGACGCTGGCGACGACATCACAATCGTGGTGGGCGAGAGCGCCACCTTTGACGGCACTGGATCGGACGATGACGTCGGAATTGTCAACTACACCTGGAGTTTCATGTACGATGATGAGGAGCAGCTCCTCTATGGCCAATCTCCGGAGTTCGAGTTCTGGACTGTTGGCAGTTACTCAGTTACCCTCACGGTCAGAGACGCCGATGGCCACACCTCGACGGACACGGTGTCCGTGATTGTCGAGAAGAATTTCCTGATGAAGTACTGGCCATTCTTGCTCCTTGGCGCGGTCGTCGCGGTCGTCGTACTGCAGATGGTTCTCTCGGGACGCAAAAAGCAGCTGGTGTCCCCCAAGAACGTCGCTCGTTATGGAGTACTTACGGCTTTGGTGGCCGCAGTCACAGTAGTGACATTCATTCCGTTCAGCCCGACGAAAGGGTATTTCAATGTCGGAGATGCGATGGTGTTCTTCTCTGCCCTCACATTCACCTGGCGGATAGGCGGGATATGTGGCGGGTTCGGCTCCGCTGCCGCGGACATACTTCTCGGCTCCGGATTCTTCGCCCCTCTTACGCTGGTGGCAAAAGGATCGGAAGGCGCGGTCTGCGGCATCCTGTGCAGGATCAAGGGCGGTCACAAGTATGCGATAGTCCTTGGAATCGTCGCCGGCGGCGCCTGCATGGTCCTCACTTATTTCGTGGGCGAGCTGCTGCTGCTGAACGTGGGATTGGGAGCAGCGCTCGCGGAGTCTGTGGGCAACACTTTGCAGGTCGTGGTCGGCGGGACTATTGGGTTTGTGCTGTCACATTCCGTCAAGAGGGCGTATCCCGCGGTGGCGGAGGACTGAGCAACACTGAAGAGGAGTTGCGAGACGCTCGCCTACTTCACTTCCTCAGCCTCGAGAGCTCCTTCTCGCCAACCTTGTCCCTGGGCATGAGTCGCTTCATTCCAGCCATCATGTTCATGCCGAAATTCATGAACGCCGCTGGGAGCGATATGCCGAAACGGGTTCCCGTCTCCACGACCTTGCCAGGGTTCATTACTCCCTCGGGGTCCACCAGCGTCTTGATTCTCCTGACGAGATCCGCACCTTCCTTGCCCCGGTATCTAGCCAGATTGCCGGCGAAGAACAGCCCTAGCCCTACCGGTCTGCCGCCGTTCTCGAAGGCTATGTCCCCCAGCTTCTTTCCGAAGCCCATAGCGGCGGTCGAGCGGAAGAAGTTGTGCTCGTCCGTCAGGTAGTACGGCATAAGCATGATGGTGTTCCGATCGGCGACGGTTCCGATGATCGGGCCTTTCAACTTCATCTTCCTGACAAGCGCTCTGGTGTCTGCGAGGGTCTTGTCGAAGCCCTCGATGGGCACGAGTATCTCTCCTGGTATGGCCCCGATGCCCATCTCCCTGACTCTGAACTCGTAGCTTCTCTCGGACCATTCGTGCTCGGCGACATCGGCCGGCATCTTGACGCCTCCAGATGATGTCATGATATCGTCCAGCATCTTCTCGTCGAGGTCGACCTTGTCCTTCGCTCCCGTCAGCGCGCAGGTGATCATGCATCCGACATCGGGGGCGTGTTTGCCAGCGGCTCTAAGGTACTCGAAGTGCGCCCTGTCGCCGAACATCAGATGCATCGGCACGACATCGCTCCTCGAGAGCTTTCTGAATGCTGGCGTGGCATTGGAAAGGTCTTCGAATGAGTATGCAACGGCTCTAAGCGTCTCCGGCTTGGGAAGAACGCTCAAGGTAACTTCGGTGATAACCCCCAGAATCCCTTCGGAGCCCACGAACAGCCATGTAAGATTCGGGCCGCCACCGCTCGCAGGGATATATTTGTCCCCCGTGTGAATTATATGCCCCGTAGGCAGAACAACCTCGAGATCTCTGATGATGTTGCCTGCGGTGCCATACTTGTATGCACCAATCCCCGTCCCTCCAGTTCCAATCCAGCCACCCAGAGTCGCAGATGGTGCGCTGCTAGGATAGCACGGCAGGAACAGTCCCTTCGCGTCCAGAGCCTCACTGAGGGCCTTCCAAGTGATGCCAGGCTGTACTGTGACGATGAGGTTCTTCTCGTCGATGGCGATGATCTTGTCCATCGAGGTCATGTCGAGGACATATCCACCCTGGACCGGAACGGAGCCACCGAGCCCCCATGTGCCCGCGCCCCGCGGCACAATGGCCTTCTTCGTCGCGGTCGCCTTCGCCATCATCTGTGCCACTTCCTGGGCGTACTTCGGTCGGACGACCTGGTCCGGCGTCGTCTTGAAAATGAGGTCCATCTCCTTCGGAAGCGGTGCAAGATCGTGGCTGTAAAGCCTTCTTTCGAGTTTGTCGTCAGATGTCTCCATTGTGAACACCTACTCGGCAGCGACTGTGAAGCGGGATTGCAGACCCGCCGGGAGGGTGGTAAGCGGTCTTCCCCAATAAAACCTACACCCCTCCCGCACACTGACGAACATCCCTTTCTGCCCTCACAATCGGCTGATTGAAGATTCAGATGCATCGAAAGATACTTATCTGACCACCATCTGAGAGATATGCTGCAGAATAAGGCGGGAGGGAAGGAGCAACCATGCATTCCACGCTGAGGACGATAGGCCTGTTCATGCTTCTGATTGGGCTGTTCACCGCTATAGGCTATGTAATAGGAGGACTCTACAACGATAACTGGATCGTTGGCGCGTTAATATTCCTGGTTCTTGCTGCCATATTGAACTGTGTCAGCTACTTCTTCAGCTCCAAGATAGTTCTGTGGTCGTATAAGGCGAAGATTGTAGGCAAGGAGGACGCCCCGAGGCTGCACAAGCTCGTCAGTAATATATGCATGAAGAGCGACATGCCAATGCCTCGGATAGCCATCATCCCGACGAGCACTCCTAACGCGTTCGCGACCGGGAGGAATAAGAACAACGCGGTCGTCGCTGCAACCGAGGGCCTGATGACGCTGCTGTCGGATGACGAGCTCGAAGGCGTGCTCGCCCACGAGATGGCGCACGTCAAGAACCGAGATATCCTGGTCATGTCCGTCGCAGCCACAATTGCTGGGGCAATCTCCTTCGCAGCCCGTATCGTATGGTTCAACATGATGTTCGGAGGACGCGGGAGGGGGAGCGACCATCCCGTCCTCTTGCTGGTCGTAATGATAACGGCACCGCTGGCGGCTCTGCTACTTCAGCTCGCGATTTCTCGCAACAGGGAGTACAAGGCGGACAGAGAAGGCGCCCTTATGATCCAGCGCCCCCTCGCCCTGGCGAGAGCGTTGGAGAAGCTCGAGGAGGGCAACAAGCGCAACCCGATAAGGCGGGGGAACCCCGCAACCTCGAACATGTTCATCGTGAACCCGTTCAGAGGCCGCGGTTTCATAACCCTGTTCATGACCCATCCGCCTATGAAGAAGCGCATTGCGAAGCTACACCAGCTTGCGGATGAGACCGGCTTCATCGGCTGAGCAATGAAATGCTCGGCTCTAGCCGATCTTCTCCCATTTCTCCAGTCTTAAAATACCAGAGAGCGTACCCCCGCGCTTGATCTCCTCACGGAGGCGCTCCTCTCTCTCCATCACATCGACCGCTCTGTTGGCAATCTCGACTGCGTTCTCCTGCGGGACAACGATGACGCCGCTCTCGTCTCCTATTATCCAGTCTCCGGTTCTGACCCGGACGCCTCCGCAGATGATCTCCTCACCTATCCCGCCGTATCCCTTGGGTTCGCCCGCATCGGACGCGACATGTCTTGAGAAGCATGGGAATCCCATCTCCTTGATGGAATCGATGTCTCTGACGGCGCCGTCGATCACCACGCCCTTCACGCCCTTCGTCACGCAGCTCCACGATGCCAGTTCGCCCCACACCGCCGTTCTGCCGGAGCAAGCGTCGATGACTATCACCTCGCCCTCATTCGCGCGCTCCACCGCCTCGACCGATTTTGCCCAGTCGCCGTTGACCGTCTGAACGGTCAACGCCCTGCCAACCATTCGGACTCCGCTTGGTATCCTGGGGGTGATGCCCTTCATGGCGCCCTTTCGGTGTTGGGCATCGGCCACGTTCGGAGATGAGACCTTCTCAAACGCCACCACCAGCTCCTCCTCTGAGAACTTCTTGAATCTCTCCGTGGCAACCTTCTCGCCCGTCTCCATCGCATTCCTCACGCTAGCTGCGGCCTCGGCCGCGTCACGCGCCTTGCTCACCGCGCCGCCAACAATCACGATTGCAGCTCCGGCACTGACAACCTCCGCCGCGGTCTCGCTGTTGATGCCTCCGGCGGCTGCGACAGGGATACTCACGGCATCGGCGATCGCGGTCAGCTCTGACAAAGGCGATCCGCCGACCATCTGCTCGTCAACTCCGACATGGACGCAGATGTAATCCGCGCCCATAATCTCGAGCTGCTTCGCCCTCGCCACCTTATCCGGAACATTGAACAGGTCTACCATCACCTTGGCGCCGTACTGACGGGCGCTCTTAACGGCCTCGGTGATTGTGGGATCAGAGGAGAGACCAAGGATGATAACCACCTCCGCTCCTGACTTGGCGGCAATCTCCACCTCCATCCCGCCGACGTCGATGGTTTTCATATCGGCGACGATTGTCCTGTCAGGGAACGCTCGCTTAAGAGAGCGCACCACCTCCATGCCTTCGCTCTTGATCAATGGGGTGCCTGCCTCAATCCAATCAGCGCCTCCTCTGACCGCCTCTGAAGCTATGGCCAGGGCCCTCTCGGAATGTACGAGGTCCAGTGCGACTTGAAGGACGGGCGTCATCGGTCGGAAAGACGGCTATACCCGTATTAATAACCTGTCCGAACCTCCCACCATCATAGCGCACAAGAAAGCATAATATGTGAATCACCGCATTCGCGATTTACATGGCAAAGAGGAGCGGCGAACGAGCCCGTTGCGTGACGGGCATCGAAGGATTTGACACCGTGCTCTACGGTGGAATCCCGCGGTCAAATACAGTGCTCCTCACGGGGAGCTGTGGCACGGGCAAGACCTCTCTGGCGCTCGAGTTTCTCATTCACGGTGCGACGAAGGGGGAGAATTCGCTCTTCGTCTCCGTCACGGAGAATTCCGACAAGATGCTTGCGAACATCATTCCGTACAACTTCTTCACGGACGACCTCGTCGAATCGGGCAAGCTGGTGTTTGTGGACCTCCCAGTGATGTACGAGCGCCTGGGCATGACCAAGGCGGAGCTGTCCATGGAGGAGATCGACCTGCTCGTAACGGCCATTGCAAGCCTGGCGCGTGAGCTTGGCACGAAGAGGCTGGTAATCGATTCGATAACTTCGGTGTGCTACAAGCTGAAGACCTCGGAGAAGATAAGGGACTTCGTGCTGAAACTGAGCAAGGCGCTTACTGACATCGATTGCACCTCGATTCTTGTCAGCGAGGTGGCCGCTCAGTCCGATTCATATTCGATGTTCGGCGTCGAAGAGGCGATTTCAGACGGCATCGTGTTGATGGCAAACATGGAGCGTCGAGGAGATCTGTTGAGAACCCTGCAGGTAATCAAGATGCGGGGGACGATGCATTCGCGGGCCAAATACGTCCTCGACCTCACGCCCGAAGGCGTTCTGCTGGTGCCACTGCTCAAGGGAGGGAGCACAAGAGCATGAGTGACAAACGAGTAGCACAGCAAGTGGCGGACGAGCTAATCGATGTTCCCCCGTCCTCAGCGATATCTCTCCAGATGTCCGTGGATCATTACCTGGACGTTCTGCGTGGAGTGCTTGATCTATTCGCGTCCAGGAAGGAGGCCGATGTCATATACGTGACATCGACGATATCGTTCGAAGCGATCAAACGCGTGATGGAGGCGTTGGACATCGACACCTCTCGCGTGTACTTCGTCGATTGCATCTCGCATATCATGATGGGAGCATCGTCCGGCCAGACGGACGAGCATACAACGCTCGTGGAAAGCCCCACCATGCTGGAGAACGTCATGCTGAAGGTGGAGTACCTCATACGCCTCTCGGAGGCGAAGGACAAGATCGTCGTCATCGACTCCATTAACTCGCTTGCGATCCATAACAACAACTGGATACTGTCGGAGTTCCTTCACATACTTGTCTCTGGACTGAGGGTGCGGGACGTCTACACCATTATACTGTCCGTCGAGGAGCACTCGACGCCTGAGATAAACAACATGGTCAACCTCGTGTGCGATCAGGGCATACGTACGGGACAGAAGGAGGACTGAGATGAAGTTCACCAGCATCGGAATCAAGGCGCTCGACGAGCATCTGGGAGGCGGCGTCTCAAAGGGTTCTACAGTTCTAGTGATGGGCACGCCCGGCTCAGGCACCGAGTTCTTCGCCAAGCAGTTCGCTTCGGCGGGAGACGAGGCGGTCACGTACTTCACGTCCACGGAGCGCGACGAGGACATCCTGGGCGTTATGCGCGAGTACGGCTGGAAGACTGACCTGTCCATTGTGAATATCGGTACCAAATACTACGAGAATGTACTCGCCAAGAAGCTTGAAATCAGTCGTTTCCGACAGGAAGGCATCACACTGTCCGACATAAGGCGATTCGAGGAGAAGGACATGCACAGGGAGGAGAACTTTCTCACGTTCCTTTCCTACGAAATATCCAAGCTAGAGCCTCCCTTCCGAGTCGTGATCAACTCGCTCGACTTCTTCCTGGAGAACTACGACAGCGCCGAGGTCCTGATGGCGATGCGGACGATCAAGGCTCACACGCAGCATTCGGAGAGCGTCACGCTCATGACAATGCTGAAGGGCGTGCACGATTCGCGAATCCAGAGCAGCATCGAAGACCTTTCCGATGTGATACTCGAGCTCGACAGGGAGAAGGTCGGCCACGAGTACAAGAAGTACATGATCGTCCAGAAGGTCAGGAACCGGCCTGTGATGGTGGGCATCGTCCCGTGCTCGTTCGATGAGACCGGCATCAGGCCCAGCTGAGGGTCGGAATCGTCGGTAATGTTCCTCCTATAACGTCGTAATTTCGACAGAAAGCGACATTTATAGGGATGTTTATAAATGAAAAGAAGACGTAGTCTTCTTGGCGTACTGACTTAAACGACATGGCCAGATGTTCCACTTCGCTATACGCCGATATCAGTCACGCTCAGTCATGATAATCACCCGCAAAGCTATATAAGCTGCACTCAGCGCTAATCACCTTTCGCGGGCCGAAAGGTTCGCAGGAGGACGAAACATGAAGAAAAATTGGGCAATCCGAAAGGATGCCGAAGCGGTATCTCCCGTTATAGCGACCATCTTGATGGTGGCTATTACCGTAGTTCTGGCGGCCGTGCTGTATGTCATGGTGCTGGGCTTCGGTGGGGGTGAAAACACCCCATCGGTGCAGATCACGTCGAGAACGACTACGGACAACGGATATAAGTGGACGTTAACCGCCCCGACATCCGAGGTCTCGTGGACCGATTTCACGGTGATCCTGCAGTCGCCTACAGATGCTGAGACCTTCGACACATTGACCAAGACGGCTCTGACGGGAACCGGCGTGCAGACCCAGTCCATATCGGCCACCTTTGACGGCTCGACATTCTACCTGAATGTCACTGACCTGGGCGGCAATGGGATTATGAGCAATGGTGATTACATCACCATTGAGGGAGCGTTCGCATCCGGCACGACCTACACGATAACAATGCAGCACGAGCCGACCGATGGTACGATGGTCTCCCAACAGTGGACTGTCTGATCGGGACAGCTGAAACAATAATGAAACAACTCGGGAGGGCCGCTTGGCCTTTCCGAGCGCCTTTGATTTTTCATCGCGATCCTTCAGTAGAGATCAGGGTCTTCTTGCCAAGATCATGTCTCACTAGATGCCTTTGAGAGGAGCATATCGGTCATGCGCCGCTCGGATGGTCATGGATAATAACCGAAGTGTGCGCGATCTGGTCCGTCCATTTCTGTCTCGGGTCGCGTGTTTCCACCGCCAGGCCCACTATCCAGTCAAGTAGCAGCAGAAGCACGAATATCTTTGTGACATTCCTCATCAGCGACTGCGACATTGACATCGCCCCTCCAATCGATACCGATTTCATCTGCATGATCATCTTTCCGACGGTGCCGCCGACGGCATAATCGAAGAGAGAGGAATACAGGAATAGGACAATGCCAGAGAAAAGGCCGAAACTCACGAAGTGCCTCCCAGAGAGCATCGACACAAATATCATTATCGGCACATAGATCAGCACCGCGTCGAAGACGATGGCGACAATCCGTTTGAGCCAGTGTTGCTGAAGGGCCTTGTCGTGCCCGAGATAGTCAAAACCCGTTGGCATATCTCATCAACCGCATGGCTGATGCACGTCGGTCGGTAATTATTCTTTGCCGGTCGAGGGACGGCGCCCGCCACTCGGTTCGCCCGTCTGTCATCATGGGTTCAGCGGTAACTGTCTCGTCATCGTGGCGTCCCTCTATCCGCGCCGAGAGCATAAAAATCCTTTGCCCGTCTGCGAAGGCACGTCTAAATACGGGCGCGCCCCCTCAATACAGTCGATATGAGAGGAATCCGGGTCTATGCGCTCATGCAGCGAGAGGACGATCCTCGCAAGTGCACGGCTGCGCGGCTCGTGCGGGCTGGGGAGATACGCGCAGCGCGCGATGTGAAGAAGATACCTCCGGGAGCAGTCGTGCTCGATCCCGAGGCGCCGAAGGCATTCTCCAGAGAGGATGCGGACGCAGTCATGAAGCACGGCCTCCTGGTGTTGGACTGCTCATGGAATCAGCTTACAAGATTCCCCCGCCTTCGCAGTGGCCTGAGGCATCGTGCCCTCCCATTCCTGGTCGCAGCGAATCCCGTCAACTTCGGCAAGCCTCAACGATTATGCAGCGCGGAGGCAGTCGCAGCGGCTCTGTACATTCTGGGAGAGAAGGAGCGGGCCCGCAAGACCATGTCTCTCTTCCGCTGGGGCGATACGTTCATAGAGATAAACGAGATGCTTCTTGAGGGTTACAGCCTCGCACACACGAGCGCAGGGGTCGTGAGGGTCCAGAGCGAGGCGATTGGAAGCATAAGTGTAGCCAGAGGAGATTCGAAGGACCCGCAATAGAGCTTTAGTATCACATAGGCGATTCGTGTTACCCCTCTGCCATCGGCGAGAGCCTTTGGCACAGGGCGTTGCCTCGCGCGGGGGAGTGAGCATGCCAAAGGAATACACATCGGAAGACCTGGTCGCGATATGGGAGGAGTTTCTAGGCGGCCAGGAAATGCGACACAAGGTCAACGAGATCGCCGACTTCTACCCTGAGGTCAGAAGTCTCTATGTCGATTTCGCCGATGTTGAGATGCACGACCCCGATCTCGCTAACTACACCCTGGCGAAGCCGACCGTTTCCGTTCAGTCAGCCGAGGAGGCAATGCGCAGGATGGTATCCCACGCACTCACGAGCCCCTATATCCACTTCCGCATCAGGAACCTCCCGCGCGATTCCAGGATAGACATCCGCAAACTGAGGGCGAAGCACCTCGAAACCTTCGTGTCCGTCGAAGGACTCGTCAGAAAAGCGACCGAGGTTCGACCTCGGGTAACCGTGGCGGAGTTCGAGTGCATGCGATGTGGCGCGAGGCTGTTTGTAGAGCAGGAGGGCATGCAGTTCCGGGAGCCTCTCGAATGCTCAAAGGATGAGGGCGGATGCGGCCGAGGAAGCGGCTCGACCAGGTTCAGGCTTCTGACCGAGAAATCACTGTTCGTCGACACACAGAAAGTCGAGATACAGGAACCGCCGGAGGGGCTCAGAGGCGGATCTCAGCCCGAGCGTCTGGTGGGGTTCGTCGAGGACGACATCTCCGGCAGGATATCTCCCGGAGACCGCCTGATCATCAACGGAATGCTCAAAAGCCACCAGAAGGGCACCCAGACTAAATCAACCCTGTTCGACCTTACGCTCGACATCAACTCCATTGAGTACGAGGAGCACGAGTACGAGGAAATCGTCATAACCCCAGAGGACGAGATGAAGATCAGGCAGTTCGCGAAATCCCCGGACGTGCTTGAGAAGATAGTCGCCTCCATCTCGCCGACGATTTACGGCTATTTGCAGGAGAAGGAGGCTCTCGCGCTGCAGCTGTTCGGCGGCGTATCCAAGGAGATGGATGACGGCACTCACATACGCGGCGACATCCACATCGCGATGATCGGCGACCCCGGCACGGCCAAGTCGCAGATACTGCGATACATGGCCATGCTCGCTCCGAGAGGCATCTACACCTCAGGCAAGTCGGCATCTGCAGCAGGACTCACCGCCGCTGCGGTCAAGGATGAATTCGGCGAGGGCCGGTGGACCCTCGAGGCAGGCGCACTGGTTCTGGCCGACAAGGGCCTTGCATGCATCGACGAGCTCGACAAGATGAACGATCAGGATCGGTCTTCCATACACGAGAGCCTCGAGCAGGGCACTATATCGGTCGCTAAGGCCGGGATCACCGCCACGCTGCAGTCGAGGTGCGCCGTACTGGGCGCCGCCAATCCTAAGTATGGCAGGTTCGACGAGAACAGGAACATAGCAGAGCAGATAGACCTCCCGCCAGCGCTACTATCACGATTCGACGCCATCTTCACAATGACCGACAGGCCGGATTCTGTGTACGACCAGAGCGTCGCATCGCACATACTGAAGGTGCACCGGAGGGGCGAGATACGTCTGCATGAAAGCCCGGAGAAGATACCCGACATGGACGCGCGGGCGATAATGAGCGACACCGAGATTTTGGTGCCGGCGATGGACATCGAATTCCTCAGGAAGTACGTCGCGTTCAGCAAGCGCATAACGCCAGTTCTGTCAGCTGAGGCGATGAGCACCTTGGAGACATACTATGTCACAATCCGCAAGCTCGGAGAAGGCGAGGAATCGTCGGTTCCGATTACCGCAAGACAGCTCGAGGCTCTTATACGTCTCGCGGAGTCAAGCGCCAGAGCGCGGCTGAGCGTGATCGTGACTGCCGAGGACGCCGAGAGGGCGATCAAGATCGTTGAGTACTACCTCAACAAGGTCGCCAGCGAGGGAGGGAGACGAGACATCGACCTCATCGCCACCGGGACGAGCAGGAGTCAGAGGGAGCAGATCTATGTTCTCAGAAGTCTGGTGCAGCAGCTGGCAGATGAGCGCCGAGGCGTCAGCCTCGAGGAGCTGATTCAGAAGGCCGCTTCAGACAACATCACCGAGGAGCGTGTGCGGGCCTTGGTGAAACGGCTTAGCGACGCAGGCGAGGTGTACTCCCCGCAGCCTGGTTATTACAAGCTCGCCAGTGAGGAGCGCATGGCATGAACTCGGGGATCTGCGTCAAGGTTCACAGAAGCGGCAAGGAGCTGCTTGTTGCCGCATGCGATGTGGACATCCTCGGAAACACCTTCAGAGAAGGCAAGTTGAGGATACAGGTGTCCAGGGACTTCTATGAGGGCGACACCGTAGGGGAGGACACACTCGTGAACCGTCTTGAGCTGGCAACGGTGGCGAACCTCGTGGGGAGCCAGGTGATCGACATCGCGATAAGACATGGGTTCATCGACCCCGATTGTGTGCTCGTAATAGATGGGGTCCCGCACGCACAGATGGCAAGGATGGTCTGAGGTGTTCTGCGTAGAGTGCGGGAGAGAGGGAGAACTGATAGGGCCGCTGTGTCACGACTGCTATTCCAGGAAGAAGGTCATCGTTGACCTCCCTCAATACATCGACCTCACGCTGTGCTCTCACTGCTCCTCATTCTTGATGGGCGGCAGATGGGCAGAGACCGAATCGGTCAAGGAGGCGGTCGAAATGCTGCTGATGGAGGCCATCTCCGCACCGAACGGGATGCAGGTTGACGGCTTGACCGTTCAGCTCACCGAGAAGGATCAACGCACATTCGAGGCGGCTGTGGCGGTCGAGCTCGTTTCCGAAGGCCACCGTTTCGATCGGAAGCTGACCACAACCGTGAGGCTGAAACACGGCTCCTGCAAAGAGTGCTCGAAGCAGAGAGGCAACTACTACGAGGCAATCATACAATTGAGAGGAGACGACAGAGCACTCACCGCCGATGTCGAGCGGAGGATGGAGAGGCAGGTCACGGACAGGATCGACGCTATGCGTGCGGGCAGCCGGGAGGTCTTCCTCACGAAAGTGGAGCATGTGAAGGGCGGGGTCGATTTCTACGTTAGCACGGCGCAGTCGGCAAGAATCATCTCCAGGGAATTTCAGGACTCCTTCTCGGCCGAATTCAAGGAGTCGTCGAGTCTATGGGGCAGACAGGACGGCCGCGACGTTTACAGGGTGACCTTCTTGGTCAGGCTACCACGCTTTGGCGTTGGCGACGTCATAACCTGTGATTCCCAGGACTACTACATCCGCACCATGTCAAAAGGCGTGGTTCGCTGCATCGCTCTTCCATCCGGTGAGGAGCGGCAGATGAAGGTGCACGATCTGGAATCGTGTACTGTGTCGTGCCAAGCCTCCGGTATCGGTAATGCGATTGTTCTGACGGAGAGGGATTCGGAGCTGCAGCTGCTCGACCCCGACTCGATGGAGCCAGTGGATGTCATCAAGCCAAGAGGCTTCCGACGAGATGGCGAGCAGATAAGATTCGTTCGGACGAGCACGGGCACACACGTGCTCAGCGACTCGTGGTGATCTGACACGTTGGCCTCAATCAAAAGGCATTAATCCCTAGGCTCCCTTTCCGAGGTCGTGGGGTATCTGTGATGGTCACGGAAACCGATGTACAGAACGCCGTTGTTGAACTCCTTCGCAAGACCGTCGTGAGGCTGCCTGCGGATGTCAAGAGCGCATTGAAGGCTGCCGCGGAAATCGAAACTGAGGAAGTGCCCAGGATGCAGTTGAAAGCCATTATGGACAACATCGCCCTCGCGGAGGAGGGCAACACGCCCATGTGCCAGGACACAGGCGTTACGATATTCTACATCACACTGCCGCGGAACTGCGAGGTCGACGTGGAGAAGGGCATCGTCGACGGGGTGAGGCTCGCAACGAAGGAGGTTCCGCTCCGCCCGAACGCAGTTCAACCGCTGACGAGGAAAAACCCAGGCGACAATGTCGGCGAGAGGATGCCGTTCATCAACTGCAAGGTCGGCGACAAAGAGTACATCGAGATTACCGTCATGACGAAGGGAGCCGGATCGGAGAACATGAGCCAGCTTGGCATGCTGACGCCAAGCCAGGGCGTACCCGGCATCAAGGAATTCGTGCTTAGCACGGTTCTGAGAGCAGGCGGCAACCCTTGTCCGCCAATGGTGCTCGGAATCGGGATAGGTGGCTCGTCTGATATATGCATGAAGCTGGCGAAGGAGGCCCTGCTGCGACCGTTGAATGAGCGGCATAAGGATTCCGAAATTGCAGCGCTCGAAACGGAGCTTCTGGAGGCGTTGAATATGTTGGACATAGGCCCAATGGGCCTCGGAGGCAGGACGACCGTGCTCGGGCTCAACATCGAGTACGCCTATTGCCACACCGCCAGCCTCCCGGTAGCGGTCAATGTGCAGTGCTGGGCCGCGAGGCGGGGAACGGTCAGAATACACCCGGACGGCAAACTGCAGTTTCCCACGCATGAGGAGGGCTGAACATGACCAAGAGACTGAAGACACCGTTGTCAGAAGACGACGTCCGATCGCTGAAAGCCGGAGAGGTGGTCTATCTTGATGGAGTCGTGCTCACGGGCAGGGACGAGGTTCATATTCATGCGCTCGAACACCTTGAGAAGGGCGAGAGCATACCGGTTGATTTCAAGGGGGCGGCGTTGTTCCACTGCGGCCCTATAATGAGAAAATCCGGCGACGCATGGGAGGTCGTAGCCGCAGGCCCGACGACGTCCTCTAGGATGAACTCCCTCGAGCCTGAGTTCATCGAGAAGTTCAGACCTGGAGCGATCATAGGCAAGGGGGGCATGTCACAGCCAACGGTCGATGCGATGAAGAAGCACGGATGCGTCTATCTCGCAATCACAGGAGGCGCTGCCGTTCTGGCAGCGAAGGGCATAAGCAGCGTCTCTGGCGTCGAATGGTACGAACTCGGCATGCCCGAGGCGATATGGATCCTCAACGCCGACAACTTCGGACCGCTCACGGTCGGGATCGACTCGCATGGCAACAGTCTGTACGCGTCTGTGAACGAAAAGGTCAAGGAAAACGAGGCGAAGGTTAGAGAGCGGCTCGGGCTCAAGAAGTGAGCGAGCTTCGCAGTACAGCATTCACTGCCGCTCAGTCTGTGCTATTCGTCTCCTTCTTCATCAACGCCCCTGAGATTGGCAGCCGAGACCGCCTCCTTGGCCTTGCCATCATCTTCCTCTCCTTCCTCGTCGTATAGTTCATCGTATATCGCGGGAGCCTTGTCAGGAGCCTCGAAGGTTCTGATCCTCAGAACGACTGCCAGGGCGAGAATCACGATTGTCAGGAAGAGGGCCAATATCATCATGGAATGCGCCAGGTCGAAGCCGAATATGAACCCTCCTAAGCTCTTCCTTATCGGCTCGAGGCGAATGTCGTCAAGCTGAGTCTTTTCCTCGTGTGTGATGACCACGGGGCCAATCTCCACCGGTCTGTAGCCTTCCAAGGTGACCTGAACGGTGTAATTGCCTTCCTTCAAACCTGTGAATTCAAATTCGCCATTGATGTTTGTGACTGTCTCCCTCTGGGGGAGCAATAGGACTCTTACGCCTGACAGGGGATTTCCGCTCACAGAGTCCACTACCACTCCGAATAATCCACCCGGTAGCCCCGTCATATTGAAATCCAACTGAAGGTTCGATCCTCTAGCTATCTCCACGTTGAGCACTGTTGAGTTGTAGTATCCCTGCAGCGACGCCTCCACGGTGTACGTTCCAGCCGGAATGCCGCCGATCTCGTACTTGCCATCAATCGAGGATAGGCCGCTATACTCCGTTCCCCATACAGACACGTTCGCACCAACGAGCAGGACTGTGCCAGATCTCACTATCCCCCAGAGTTTCGTCGGCTTCTCCACAAGCAAGATGTCGACATCCGTCGTGGCAACGCCGCTGATGACGTCGACGCCTTCCACGGTCGAAGTGTTGAAGCCTTCGAGCGACACCGATATGGAATAGGTGCCAGCAGGGAGGTTGGGCACATAGTAGGTCCCGTCCACAGCGGAGGTTACAGTGATTGTAACAGGCGGCGTACTCTCGACTTTGACCGATACGTTCGCATCTTTGATAGGTTCCAAGGTAGTTGCGTGCAGCACCGTGCCGGAAACGCTTCCAGTTAGGGACGCAAGTGCGAAATCCAGTCGGATGTAATCGCCGATGGGAACCGTCGCGACCCTTGTGAGCGGGTTGTGGTTGATGGCGGTTGCCGTCACAGAATAGGCGCCCGCTTTCAATCCGTCTATGCTGTAATCGCCATTGCTACCAGTAGTAGTGTTGATGCCAAGCTCGTCAAGCGACACATTCGCCCCAACGATGGGTTGCCAGTTCTCCGTCACAGTTCCAATGATCAACCCACCCTTCACCGTGAGGTTAAGCCAGGAGGTGTTGAAAGGCGTCACGATGACACTGACGGATCCGAGCTCAAGATACCCATCACACTGCGCGGAAAGATTGTACTCTGTCCCGTTTGTGTCCGCTAATAGTCCCGCGATTGTCAGCCTTCCGTTTTCGTCAGCTGGATAGGATGCATAGGTCTCGTTGTCCTCCAGTGTGATCTTTGCGCCAGTAACATTCCTCCCGACGTTGTCCGTGACGTTGACACGAATAGTGGCTGAGTAGGAAGATTCAGAAGTCGAAGCGATGAGCTCGCATGCAGGAGGGCTGTCACACGTGCTTGGCGTGAGGTTCGCCATTAGAAGCAAACCAAGTATGACGACCGCCATCCGTGAGATTGAGCGGTGATTACGAGACATCGATTCTCCCTGCGACCAATCACGAAGTTCGGATAAATACATTTCCTGAGGCTCGAGGCGATAGCTCACCCGCGGTTCTCAAGAGACGAATTCCGCCTTCTATGCCGTCAGTCTAGGCAGGGGCGGGGTTGGAGATGCGTTATTCCCCTAGCGGAGTTCTTCCCTCCTTCTTGCCGCCTCTCTTCTTGATGAACACTATCGCGATTAGCGCCGATGCGCCAATTCTCAGAATTCCTCCACTAAGTATAGACATGCTAATCCGTAATCCCCCCTTTCGATGCACTCCGTCACCAACCTCTTCCTCCCGAGGTAAGATCTGGGTGGCATTCTTATGGTCTTGTAATAACCATGATAGGGACCTTGTGAACGGCGTTCCAGAACCCTGTGTGTCCGCTTTCAGTCAATGGAGTGTGTCGGTAGACAAATCCACAGGAGCGGATTTGAACATTGTGACCAAGACTCATTCGCTCTGAGCCGTCGCTCTTCCAATTCAACTTGGCATCCCGAAATCCCTGAAACTAGCTTCGCCTCAAGAATGGATCCAGAGTGCAGACTATGACAATCAGCAAGCCAATGATTTCTGACCGCCGAATTCGGGCCTGAAAACGTATTTCCAATCCAGTATTCTGGGGTTAAAAAGCTATCGTTCTTTCGCGGTCTCAGGGATATGGAAAACAGAAGTTAGAGAAGGGAATTCTCCCTTCTCGTGCAAAGGTGTTTCTCAACTGTTGTAGTCGACCAGGAAGTCGTACCATCCCGTGTCGATGGCGAAGTCCGTTGCAGCGTAGACGTCCGAATATGAACCCCATTCGAACGAGGATCCCCACCACAGAGTCAAACCTCCGCACATCATGGTATTTGGCGCATCGTCAAGGTACAACACCGCGTTCTCGACCGCGGCAATCATATCCTGGGTCAGTGCCCTGAGCGTCGGGTCCGTAATCTTCGAGTTGGCGAGTATCTGGTTCCCGAGATCTACCATGTCCACCTGATGCTTCGTATAGAACACTGAATAAGTGTTCCTCACAACCGCCTTGTATGCTCTGTAGTATGAATCGAGGTTCGCATGTATCTCGTCGCACCAAGCGTCGATTGTGCTCATGGACTGGTACAGGTTGCTGACGCTGATTGCTCCCAGAGTCGCGTAGAAGTACTGGCTAAGCGGATCGTAGTACTGCGCCCAGCCATCTATCATGTCTCCAGCAACCTGATCCGGAGTCCTCAGCGGGTCAAGGGCGACAGGCGTGAACATCAAGTCGTATGGGAAGCCGTCGCCAGCGACTGTCTCCAGCGAGGCGACCACTATGTCCACTAACCCCGTCAACGCGGTGGTGTAGACCGTCTCTATGCTCGCCATCGAACAAGCGTCGCATGAGAGGATATCGATGTGCACACCCGCGTCGATTATGGCAGCCTTGAGTTCATCCAGGTATATCCAGTCGTCCGAGGTATAATCCCCGCAGAAACCGTTCCATGCCGTGCCGTGGTCCCAGAGATCGATGACCAGGTGGTCCGACGGATAGCGTGTTGCGGTCTCGTCTATCATCCAGCTCAGAGTTGCCCCGTCGCCGAAATTCATCTCAGAGAATGTCTCGACTATCTGGGCGTCGCTTCCTTCGATTTCCCAGAGTTCCGTTCCTTCATAGGCCATTCTGTCAACGAACGCTACAATATTGACGTCCGCGCTTGCCGGTATGTTCTTCAGATACAACAAGCTGAGTCCTTCCCAATACGTGTCGAAATCATTGTCTGCGTCTATGTACAACCCTATCGTCCAAGAGGCATTGGTCTCAGCCGAAGCTCTTCCAATCGGTCCGCCCACAGCAAAGACTGCTGGCAGAATCAGACAGAAGAGAACTCCTGCGCAGGCTAATGCCCGATGCGGTTCCCCTTTCATGGTCAATCCCCCTAGAGCCACGATTTCTGACTCTCGTGACAATAACCCGAATGCGAAATCGGCCTCTTGAACATTCTTATAGCCAGTTTTGCGGGGTTAAACTACTGCTCTGGTCGTCCAAGGTTGTACATTCGATGGGCACAATTCTTTTCTATCGGACTGTTGATTTCGTCTAGTCAGTCGCTTCTTGAGCGCTGAACGCGGGGGGATACGAATGAGAGCGAAGCGGGCAATCAGTTCTATCATGGTTATAACTGTTGTGTGCCTTCTAGCCTTCTCCGGTGTATCGGCCGGAAAGCAGAATGGAAAACCATTCAAGGAGAATGCATGGGCCGTTGCGATATACGTCTGTGCCGACAATGATCTCGAACCCTACTGGGACGACGGAAGTCTCCCGATGCTCCTGAACATACCGCAAAGCGAAAGCGTCGAGTTCATCGCATATGTGGACCGCCTAAGCACTGAGGGCACGGAAGTGGTCAAGATATCTGGCGGTACTGTCGAAGTCGTCGACGACACCATCGAAGAGAAGAACTTCGGAGATGGAGCTACCTTCAAGTGGTTCCTTGAGGACGCCAGCGTCAGGTGCGACGCGGAGAATTTCGCAGTGATTGCATGGGATCATGGAGGCGCTTGGAGGGGATTCTGCCATGACTCCACCAGCGGCGACCAGATAAGGCCGATCGAGATGCGCGAGGCCATTGTAGGCGCTGGCGTAGACATTGACATCCTCGCCTTTGACGCGTGCATGTGTGCATGCATCGAGACCGCCTATGAGGCAGCAGCATCGGAATTGGTGGATCTGATGGTCGCTTCGGAAGAGTTGGTTGCTATGGACGGATTTGCATACGACATCATGTTCACGCCGCTGGCTCTGGACCCAGAGAAGACTGCAACAGATGTCGCCATCGATATGGTCGACGGATGGGCGGAGTACTACTACGAACTAGGACCAGCATGGTATGCAACCCTCGGGGTGATCGATGTCAGCGTGATCCGCGATGGGTTCGAGGCATTAGACAGTTGGACGGAGCAGATGCTGGAAGGCCTCCCCGAACACCTGATGGATTACAGATTCGCGCTCAGGGACAGCAGCAGAGTATCATGCGTGAATCTCTATCAGGTTGACATAATCGACCTTGGCAGGCACCTACTGGCTTCTGATTCAATTGCTGAAAATACGGGACTTGCAGAAGCAATCGAGCAGGTTGTGGAATGCGTAGACCAGGCAATCCTATACGTCTATAATCCCGAAAGAAAGGTCGATAGCACGGGCCTCTCGATATTCTGGGGAGTCAACGATGCATGGGACAACAGCGCGGAGAAGTACACCGTCTTTGCCTCGTTCCCCGGCGATACATCCTGGGCAGAGTTCCTGACACAGTACAACAATCTGTTGACTTCAGTATGATACACTGCTGAGCGAATATTGGGAGTGACTTGGCGCCTGGCAAACGCCAAGGGCGGTTTCCGGCCTCCAGTTCCTTCGCCCTCGCCGAATCTGTGATCTTCCTTTGACCCTTGAGTCTCGCTATGCTGTTAAGATAGAATCGGCAGCCAGACAATGGTCAACTGATAGCCAACGAGTTTTAACCTCCGAATCCAGGCTTGAAAACGTATTAATAAGAACACCTGATAACGGAGGTGGATTGACGGTTGAATAAATGACGTCTAGAATAGTGTGTAAAGCGGGCACGAAGGAGGTTCTCGATCTTCTGCACCCCGTTATTGCGGACTGGTTCCGTGACAAGTTTGAGGAGGTCACCGAAGCTCAATCAATGGCCGTGCCTCTGATACATAGAATGGAAAGCGTTCTCGTGTCGTCACCAACGGGTTCAGGGAAGACGCTGACGGCGTTCCTCTCCATAGTAAACGAGCTCACTCTACTGGCTACGGAGGGCCAGCTGGAGGATCGCATCTACGCCGTGTACGTGTCTCCATTGAAGGCATTGGCCAACGACATCAACGAGAACCTCCTGAAGCCTCTCGAAGAGCTCTCCGGCCGGTTCAGGATGGAGGGCATGACGCCACCCGAACTGCGCGTCGCGGTGAGAACGGGCGACACCCTCCAGAGCGAGAGACAGAAACAGGCCAGGAGGCCACCACACATCTTCATCACCACCCCTGAATCGCTCGCACTCGTACTATCGACACCTGTGTTCAGGAAGAAGTTCGAAGGCGTGAGGTACGTAATCGTGGATGAAGTGCACGAGATTTGTGACTCGAAACGCGGTGTGTCGCTTTCGCTGTCGCTCGAACGGCTCCAGAGCATTTGCGCAACTCCTCTCGTACGCATCGGACTCTCCGCCACGGTCGCGCCGATTGACGACGTTGCACATTTCCTCGCGGGGGTCGAAGATGGGCGTTCCCGGCCAATGAAAGTCGTCGAAGTACTCGGCCAGCGAAACCTCGATCTGAGCGTCATATGCCCCGCTGACGACATGACAACGCTGTCCTTCGAGGTAGTCAACGCCAAGATGTACGACATGCTCAAGGAGATGATCGAGCAGCATCGCACGACCCTCATATTTACAAACACGAGAAGCGGCACTGAAAGCGTTGTGTACAAGTTGAAGGAGCGCGGCTTGGATGAAATCGGTGCGCACCACGGAAGCTTGAGCCGCGAAACCCGTCTGGAGGTCGAGAAGAGCCTCAGAGACGGCAGGCTCAAGGCTGTCGTATCCTCAACCTCGCTCGAGCTGGGCATAGACATAGGATCAATCGATCTTGTTGTCCAGATAGGCTCACCCAAATCTGTCGCAAAGGGTCTGCAGAGAATCGGCCGAGCCGGGCATCAATACGGTGGCACCTCCAAAGGTCGGATGATTGTATTCGAGAACGACGATCTCGTAGAGTGCGCCGTGCTGGCAAGGGCGGCGCACAGAAAGGCGATAGACCGCGTGAGCATACCAATGAAGTCCCTGGATGTGCTTTCGCAGACGATTGTTGGCCTGTCGCTGGAGCGCAAATGGAGTGTGGATGATGCACTACTCCTTTTGAGGCGTTCCTATTGCTATAGGGAGCTGACGAAGGAGGAGCTCGTCGTTGTGCTGGAGTATCTCGGGGGGAAGGGGGAGTTCGAAGGCGTCTACTCGAAAGTATGGTTTGACGAGGATGAGGAGGTCTTCGGCAGAAAGCGCGGTTCTCGCATGATATACTACCTCAACCAGGGCACGATACCCGAAGAGGCAGATTACAAGGTGTTCTCAGAGCGGGGCACCCTTGTCGGCTCGCTATCGGAGAAATTCGTCGAGCGGCTTTCCAAAGGAGACATATTCGTTCTAGGAGGAAGAAGCTACGAGTTCCTTAGATCCAAAGGCATGAAGGCGTTGGTAAGGAGCGCCAGCGGCAGAAAGCCAACGGTCCCGTCGTGGACCGGAGAGATGTTGCCGCGAAGCTTCGACCTGTCAGTAATGGTCGCGGAATTCAGGGAGGAGATGGACCTAAGGCTCGAGACGGACGACGATGAACGCATCAGATCGTGGCTCATGAATGAGTTCCACGTCGACGAAGGATCCGCCAACACGATAACGAACTACTTCCGTGAGCAGAAATCCGTCGGGAAGATCCCATCGAATTCCAGGCTCGTGGTCGAGGGCTATGTGGACCAGTCCGGGAACAGGAGCGCTATATTCCACTTCCCTTTCGGTCGGAGAGTCAACGACGCGCTGAGCAGAGCGTACGCGGCCGCACTCTCTGAAAGGGTGAAGGGCAATGTGACCGTCTCAATATCCGACGACAGCTTCATGCTCACCTCGCCCATGGAATTCGAGCTTGACGATTTAGCATCTCTTGTAACGGCATCGGCGCTCGAGCGTAGGCTAAGAGATGCTGTCCGCGATTCGGAGTTGTTCATCCAACGCTTTCGTCATGTGGCCACCCGTAGCTTCATGGTCCTGAGGAACTACAAGGGGAAGGAGCTTTCAGTCGGCCGGCAGCAGTTGCGTTCAAGACGGCTCCTAGACGCGCTTCACGAGCTCGACAGCTTCCCCGTGATGATGGAAGCTTTCAATGAAATCCTGACGGAGGTCATGGATGTGGAGAGCGCCATGGAGGTGCTGCTGAGCATCGAGCGGCAGGAACGAGAGGTCGAGACAATTCCTTACTCGTCCGTGCCATCGCCTTTCGCCCACAACATAATACTCCTCGGCGTGTCGGACATCGTCCTGATGGAGGACAAGAGCATGCTCCTGAGAAGCCTTCACAGGAGGGTCATCGAGAGAGCTTTGGGCGAAGACGCGGCAACGGCCTACCGCTTCACCCCGGAGGAGGTGGAGAGATACTTCAAAAGCAAGAGTCCACAGATAGACTCAAAGAGTGAGATGATATCTGCAATACGAGTGCTTGGCCCTCTCAATATCTTCCGCGAGAAAGGAGACAGTATCTACTCTCGATCAACGCGGTCGTTCGATATGCTGAACGAGTGGGCCCATGAGGCACTGCGCGAAGGAGAGGTACGTTCAGTATGGATTGGCGAGGACGTCTATGTTCACGCTGATCACCATGACCTCTACACGGGCATCCATCTGAAGAGTATTGATTTGACTCAGGTTGACGAGAGCGCGCTGGGCGCTCTCGCGAAGCGGGCACTCACCGTCAACGAGTTGGCGAGGAGCCTCCACCAGCCACTTCGGAAGGTGAAGGAGCGAGTCAGAAGGCTCGAGGTCGCGAATCTCGTTTACAGAAGCGACATGCGCGAGGACGCCCCGTTGTACCGCGCGGTGGCTTGCGATTGCGACAACAGCACAGATGCTGTAGCGGGGGCAGTCCGCCGACATCTCGCTTACCACGCGCCTATCTCGCTCGAGGACATCGCTTATGAGGTGGGTATCTCGGAGGACGACGCGAAACATGCTCTGGACTTCCTTACGGCGAGAGACGCAGTCGCCTCTGGCCCGTTCATTGTCGGTGAGCAGCTGCAGTACATGCTGACCAAGGATTACCTTCAGCTGTCGTGGCCTGGCGAAGCGGTATTCGACCGGGACACGGTGAGAGCGTTCAAGGAGAGAAAACAATTCCAGGAGCTCGATTCAATCGGGCAGTTCTTCGATAGGTTCGGCAGCGCGGGCATGGCCTATGACATCGCTCAACGGGTAAAGGGATTCGACATAGGGGACTTCTACGATGTCAGGCGAAATGGCTCAGTGCTGCTCGGCCGCTTCGTCAAAGGAAGGGTCCGGTACTTGCAGGCAGAGGACGTGCCTCATTATCTCGCCTTCTACAGAGAGGGTCGCCTGAATAAATACGAACGCGCGGTGCTTCAAGCGTTGGAGAGGAACGGAAGTGGGACCTATCAGGACATTGCGGAGTGGGCTGGCCTCCCAGCGTCAATGATGCGCGAATCGTTCGATGCGGTAGATCGCAAAGGGTTCCTTCTCAGGGAGTTTGACGAGGCCGAGCACTGGAGTTCGCGAAACACGTATACTATATGTTCTCTGCAACCCGAGCCAGAAGGCGCCGCTCAGAAGGTGGTGACGCATCTTCTGAGAGGGCAGGGGCCGATCACCGCATATCAAGCGGCCACTCAGCTGGCTGTCGAGGAGGCGCAAGCGAGGAGGATGCTCTTCGACGCTGGCGCATCGATGATCCGGGTTGGTCTAGACCGTGTGGAGATGTACGTCCATCCCGAGGAGTTGGCAGAAATCGAGGCCGTCACCGAAGGACGAGACAGCGAGCCGTCCACACGCATACTATCTCTCTACGACCCATTCCTGAGCGATCGATGGCCAGAGATATCGGCCACCTACGGCGAGGGATGGATATACCCCGTCGTGCGCGGAGCCGATATGATCGGCATGATCGAGAGCTGGCTGATGGCGGCGGCGCTCGACGTCAGAGATATAAGACTTCAGGATCGCGCATTCCTCGGGGGACTGGTTGAGGCTCTGGATCGATCCATGACCTTCTACAACGCACTCGGAGTCGATGTATTGCGCATCAGCAGTGTGCTGGGGAGTGAGATAGACTCTCTTGAAGAGGATGTGATCGGTGAGTTCACCTCCAGGGGGTTCTCGGAATCGAACGGCATGTTCGTCAAGGGCTCCCTCGTCGTTGAATGCTTTGACAGGGAAACCCTCTTATCGACGATATTCACCGTTCAAAGCCTTGGTTCTTCGGAGAAAATGGCAGACATAAATCAAGCGTTCGACAGATTCGGCGCATTGCGATCCGACTCCGAGGTGATGCTCAGAGTGGACAAGCGGGAGCAGCTGGCATCTATGCTCAGAGGCGGAGCGGTTGTGAAAGGGCACATCATACCTGAAAGGGTCGGCTACTGCCGCCCGGCCGACGCAGGCCTTTTCAGAGCCGCCCGATCGAGGGAACTGACCGAGGATGAGTCAACGATGTTGCGAATCATCGCGGATCAAGGGAGCGTGCGCCGGGACAAGCTTCTTGCGTTGTCCCCGGTCGGTCCGGAACGGTCCATGGAGGCTTTGAAGGCGCTTTATCACTCCTCGCATGCGTTCATCGACGGCTCTCACAACTATGTTCTCGCGAAGAAGAGGAAGTTTACACGCGAGGGGGCGTGGATGGCAGTGATCAAGAGGCTGTTTGATGTGTACGGCATCGCAAGAGCAGAAACGATAGGGGCATTACTTGGCGGGGACTTGCGCATGAGGGAGCTCCGCAGCATTCTGAGGCAGCTGGAGAGACGTGGGCATCTCGTCAAAGGTCACCTTCTTCGCGGATCGACGACTATGTTCTGGGCTTCCAAGAGGGCGTACGGTCTGCTTGAAGATGTGGAGTTCGACTCCAGCTTCGTATTGTCGCCCGAAGACAACCTCTACCATTTCCTGAGAGCATCTGACAGGGAGCTGATACCTCCCGGGGGCAGATTTGCTGTCTTCAAGGGTCCGGAACCCGTGGGATCGTTCGCCGGTAGGCTGCGCGGTGGAACGCTTGAGATCGGCGATATAGAGGGAGGTCAGGAGTGCAGCGCGATCATCGATGAGTACGCCCGCCTGTTAAGCAAAGAGCACAGAACCCGACAGATGCAAGAGGCCTCCGATTGGGAGATAATGGAGTTCTACGAGAAGAGCCATCCAGGAATGGGTTGAATCGACTCTGCGGGGAAAACGTTAATCGATGGCAATCGCACTAACCTTCACAGTGGTGGATCTATCTACGCTGGCAGCAGAGCCCTATCCCAGCGCTTCCATGGTCGTCGGCGGCATCGTCGCGATTGTAGTTGCCGCCTACGGCAGAAGGGATGACTCCTACGCGGATGAGATAGGCACTGTGATCGCATTCATACTTGGAATAGCCATCTCAGTCGTGACCTTTGCCGTCGTCATTGAGGGCTCGATGGGGAGCTTCTCAGTGGCGGTACTCGCATTGTTGGCGCTGTGCTTGTTCATGAAACCATTGAAAGGTATCCCGTGGGCGGTTGTGTTCGGCCTCATTGCAGGTGCGGCCGCAGCCACGGCTGCATCATTCTTGCTTCCATCTGAAGTTCTCGGAGCCGAGGAATGGAAGATACTGCTTGTTGTGTTCCTTATTGTCGGTGGTGTCGTGTGGTTCTCGACGCGAATCATCGAGGGCTTGCTTTCCGTATCGTCGACGGTTGCGAACTGGAAGGTATCGATAATGATCATAGGCGGTATAGCTATCGCCGAAGGTATGGCGCTGCTTCTTGCTGATGCCTCCCTCGCGTCATACCTGTGAGAACGCGCATCTGCCGTCTTTGTATAGGCGCCGCTCATTGTGGTAGAGGTATTCCTGCGCGTATCCGGCGTACTCACCAAACCTCCTCGCTGCAAAACCCCTCAGCTTCGCATACGAGCCGGTGGCTCCATACAGTCTTTTCAGCGCCCTCTCGATCCACACATCAATAGGAAAAGCTTCTAGATGGCCGAACCCAAATAGGGATACGCAATCGGCGACTTTATCGCCTATGCCAGGCAGTTGCCTGAGCTCCCGACGGAGTTCCTCGTACGGTAACGCGCCCATGCGGTCTATTACGCCGTCGTCGATCGTCCGACACAGGGCATGGATGTGCTTCGCCCTGTACCCGAGGCCACATCCCACGAGTTCTTCAACGCTTGCTTCTCGCAGTTGCTTCCAGCTCGGGAACGAGTGTAGCTCTTCGTGGACGATGTCTCCGAAGCGCGTGGCGACGCCATCCACCATCCTGCTTATTCTCTTTACATTGGAGTTCGTCGCAATGACGTAACTGACGATGCACTCCCATGAAGGTATTCTGACCAGCCTCAGCCCGTCGACTCGGGATATCCCCCTGGCGATGACCTCATCCTCAGAGAGCCTTGCGTGGATTGTCTTCAGATCATCCGAAGCCCTCAGGTACTTCAGCAGGCGGCTCTTCGCTTCGTGGTCGTCGGAGTATGCCTCGACAGACAGGTGTCGCGCCGACGGTCTGAGCACAAAGGCATCGCGATCAACGATGCCCTTCCAAGAACCGTCCGCCATCGAGCGCCATCTGAAAGTCTGTCCACATCCCAAGGTCTGATCGAGATCGAGGGGACTTATCGAGATTCTGAAGCGAGAAGGCTCTCTCACACTGCCTACCTCTTGTACCCGAACTTACGAAGCAGCTCTTTGCGGTCTGCGACGTCCTTCTCTCCTTCGACGCCCTTCGGGCGATCGCCGTCGATCACGCCAACGATTCCCCTGCCTCGGCCATTGTCCGCCACCAAAACATCCAGCGGGTTCGCCGTGGCGCAGTATAACGTGCAGACCTCCTGGACGTCGCGGATTCGGTTGAGGACGTTGATTGGAAAGGAGTCTTTCATCATCAGGATGAACGAATGGCCCGCACCTATGGCCAACGCGGTCTTAGTAGCTGCTTCTATAAGCTCGTCATCATTGCCATCGGTCCTCACCAAGCACGGTCCGGACGCCTCACAGAACGCAAGTCCGAACTTAGCCTGCGGCACAGTCCCCACTACGGCCTCATAGACGTCCTCAACAGTCTTTATGAAATGGCTTTGGCCTATCACCACATTCGCGCCGTCCGGTATCTCGACATTGACAGATTCTATTTGCATTGCACACCCCGTCAGACGTGACTGCAGTCCGGTGGAGATAACACTTTCGCGAGGATGTCGAGTCGCACTGGAACTGCTCGACGTCATTGCTGAAATCGTAACGGTTAACTATATATCCAGGCATACCGTAGATGCGTACAGTACTACTGCAGGAGGCTTTGTCAGTTGCCCGATGGAATGGGAGGGAAGCTATGCCCAATATGCGACTCTCCACTCGAACCAGGATCAAAGAAATGCGGCTTCTGCGGCACGGACCTGGCTATCTTCGATAACGAGGCCGAGGCTTCGAAGATAGATGAGAAGAGCGCGGCCGAGGAGAAGGTCGCTAGCGAAGCATTGGACACGAAGCTCGAGGAGGTCTTCTTCGGAGAGGCTGAGAAAGCTCCCGAGGCCGACGCAGAACCGAAGGCTCCTTCAGAGCCTGCCACTGAGGAGCCTCCGAAGCCGGCCGCTCCTCCTCAGCCAGCACCCGCGCCGGAGCCCGCGCCCACTCCTGCGGCCGAGCCTGAGCCAGAACCCAAACCCGAAGTATCCGTCAAGCCGGAGCCGACGTCCGAGCTCGAGCCGGAGAAGCGCGCTCCGGAAGAGAGTTTTTTCAAATGTCCTGAGTGCAACGCGCAGGTTCCAATCGCTGCAAATTCATGTTCGAACTGCGGGGTCATGTTCGCTGATGAAGGGGAGGATATGTTCCAGTGCCCCGCCTGCAACTCGCTGGTCAAGATCGATGCGACATCGTGTCCTGGATGCGGAGCGTTGTTTGTTGATTCGGAGGAGGCAGCTGCCGCACAGCCCTCGGAACCAGCCCCTGCACCCGCCCAAGAATTTAAACCGGAGCTGGAACGCCCAGTCGAAGAAGTCGTTGCCGAGCCGGAGGCGACGATGATGGAACCGTCAGAGGCCGAAGAGGCGGAGGGCGCCAGGAAGGGCTTGTTCGGCGCGATTTTCGGCAAGAAGAAGCGACGGAAGCGTGAGACGGAGCCCGATCAGGAAGCCGCCCCTGACGAATGGGTAGAGCCGGAGCCCATTTCGCGGGAACCTGTCCAGGAACGCGCTCCCACATCCGCCGAACCCCCCTCCCGATATGAACCGTCGGTGAGCAGACCTCCGACCATCGCTGAGCCAGCGGTCGAAAGACCCCCAGTAAGTGCACCCCAGGTACCTCCGAAGCACAAGCCCAAGGAACTGGCGAGGCTAACGGCTGAAATGCAGCCGCTGATGCGCCTCGCGAGCGACAACGGCGTGGACGTCTCCGAGTGCAGACGCCTGGTGGATGAAGGCGCCATGGCTGCCAGGGCGCGGCGGATAGACGAAGCCTTTGACAGCGTCATGCGGGCAAGGGAATTGCTGATGAGGAACCTCGCGGACAGCACCGAGCAGCTGTTATCCGACCTGAGAGCGGAGGTGGACGTTGCGAAGACGCTCGGAGGCGATGTTTCGAGGACGGCCGCATATCTCGAGCAGCTCAAGAAGGCGGACGACGCAAGTGATTTCGAGGCGGTGTATGTGTACGCGGGCAAGGTGAAGAACGAACTCCTGCCCATCACTGGTAGATACAACGAGTCCAAGCAGAAGCTCGGCTCCCTTACGAATCTGGTCGCGGATTCCGAGCTGATCGATGTGGACACGAAAGAGGCGAGATTGCTGCTCACGGAGGCCACGCGTGCATTCGAGGCGAACGAGTTCGACAGAGTTGATGAGACGGTCAGGTCCGCCACGAAATCACTGTACGCGGCGATAGAACCCAGGATGGAAGATGAAATACGCCGTGCCAGGAATCAACTAGTCGAGGTCAAGGCGAAAGGCCTGAACATAACCCCGATGATAACGGTCCTCAAGTCTGCCAGGACCCTAATGAAATCCAAGGACTATCAGCAGGCGCTGAAGGAGATGCGCGAGTTCAAGGCGCAGCTCGAGAAGGCGCTCTGAACCGTCGCTCATCCCGTTAGGTCCAGCACCTCCATCTCTCTCTCCAATATGGACACCTCCTGCTCAAGCAGCGTCTCTGGGCTCAAGGACAATGCCAGGATGCAAGTCGATTCTGACAGATCGTCTATAAGACTCCTGAGAAACCTGAGGACCGAGTCGAAGTTGGTGTTGCTGATGAGATACTGAATGCCATCGAGCACGATCATCCCGGACTTCTCGTCCTTCATGAACTCCTGTATCGTGTGGATTATCATCTCCAGAGAGGGAGGTATCGTCTTCTCGCTCGAGCTGTCCTTGTCCGTAAGCCATAGTATCTCGGGGTCTGTCTCGAATTCGTCTCTGATTCTCCTGGGGTTCATGCGCGTGATGACCAGGCCTCTGAACTCGTCCTCCGTCATCTTCCTGGCGAGGAGGACGTTGCTGTACATCGGCTTCTCCTCCTCTATGAGATAGCAGTGCCCTGGAAGCACCTTCACCTCCTTCATGATCTCCTTCCTCGTCTCCTGCACGGGCGCGAGCGGCTTCAGAATGTCCGATATAAGGTTCAGGTCGATGTCCATCTTCATTATGGTGGAGAACGCAACGATCTTGTTCAGGGTGCTCTCAAGTTCCCTGACGTTCGTCGTTACCCTTTCTGCTATGTAGGCTATGAGATCATCCCCAAGCTTGAGCTTCTTGTCACGGGCTTTCCTCTTGAGTATCTCCTTCCTCGTGTCCATGTTCGGGGCCTGGATATCCGCCGTGAGTCCCTTCTGGATTCTGGATATGAGCCGGTCGCTCATGCCTGGAATCTGGCCCAGCACGCGGTCACTGGCCAGCACGACCTGCCTGCCCTCATCCATCAGATAATCGATTACTTTGACTATTTCATCCTGGGCAGTCTGGCTAGCTGCGAGGAACTGCATGTCATCAATCAGCAACAGGTCCGATTCTCTGAGATTGACCCGTATCCTCCGGAGAAGCTTCTTGTCGCCCTTCGCCCTGTCAAGCGCATCCACGATGCGGTCGGATGGGATGAAAAGAATCTTGCTCTCTGAGTTCTCCTCCTTGACTCGGTTCCCGATTGCCGAAAGGAGATGCGTTTTTCCAAGACCAGAGCCACCGAATATGAGCAGCGGGTTGTACTGTGCCTCCGCCCCCTCTGCAACTGCGACAGCGACCGTCATGGGAAACTTGGATCCCGGCCCGACGACGAAGCTGTCGAAAGTCATCTCCTTGGTGAGCGACTTGGAGTATGGGGCGACCGGCTCCTCGGGAGCGCATTTCTGACACTCCCCTGTCTCGTCGAGGGGACCGCCGCAGGTCGGGCAGACCGCCTCCGCCTCGACCTCGTCATCCGCGCCGCCCTGGTACTTCAGGATGAGGTCGTATACATCCGCGGCCTTCTCCTCCTGCTTCTTCCTCTCCATCTCCTCCTTGATGGAGGCTTCCTCCGTCTTCCGTTTCTGGATCCTGCGTTTGACCTTTTCCTGAAGAAATTCAATGTCCGACTCAATCTCGGCGATTCGCGAACGGTCGTTCAGCTTCGATCTGATCTCTGTGATTTCCTTTTCGTGACCTGAAACCGGGAAGTTGTTCAGGACCACTTCGAACTGCGTCAGCCTCATGGCGTCCTTTTCGAAAGCCTCCAATTCATCAGCGAGCGCCTCAGATCCCCTCGTTGCCGCCTCCACAAGAGTGTCCACTACGTACCCTTTCCTGCGCCAATGCTCCATCTTCTCCAGGGCTGGATCGACAGGCTCTGGCTCCTCCTCGACTGTCTCAGGAATCGGCGCCTCGACCTCCAAATCGGCAGAAGCTTTCGAAGGGATCTTCTCAGGGCCGATGAGGGCGTCAGGAAACCGTCTCTCGAACTCCTCTCTGGACACTCTGCTATGTATCTCGATGGAAGAGGACTTGTCCTGAGAATCCTCGAGAATGAATCGCAGCGATCTCTCTCCGGTATATATTCGTCTGAGCTCTCTCGGCTTGGATTTCTCGAACTCGTATATTGCCATCATAGGCGTTCCATGTTCGACGACAACATACCCAATCGAACTCATTATGTCCTTCTCGAGCCGCACCTTGAGATAACCAGAAAATCCGTATTGCTTGAGGTCCGCGAGTATAGCCTTCAATGAATCCGGTCCGCCCTTGGCCGTGCGGACCACGATACCCTCAGGAATGCGGAGGTCTGTAACCATGTCTGGACTCTCACGGATGAAATAATGTCGACCACTATTAAAGGATGCCTTGCGGCCTGAAACCAGGTGGATAGCCGCGACATCAAGAAATGCGATAATCCTTAACTAGGTAGAGCATCTTCACAATCACCTCAGCGCCACTGTAGCTCAGCGGTAACACGCGCACGTCGCGATGTCGCTATAGAGCGGCGGTTTCGTAAACCGCAGGCCGGGGGTTCAAACCCCTCCAGTGGCTCCATTTAACCCTTTCAGCAATTCACCCGGCGACATAGTGGCAATGCTAATATGGTGACCGAGGCATTGTCGTCCGATGTCTGCAGGTTCCGTCGTCTACTTGAGAAGCATCCGGTGTCCAGAGTGCGGCTTGCTCGCTTCAGGCTACATGCAAGTATCTGGGAGTGGCGCCCTCAAATCCTCATGCTCCCGATGTGGGGCACTGATAACACTGCCTGCTTCCGCGAGTCACGTTGCACAGATTCCTCCTCAGCCATATCACACCCATAGCAGACATGATCTCAGAAGGAGCCGCCATGCTGAACTCTACTCGCAGCCGAAGCAATCCCCGAAGCTGGACATAGGCAACTTCCTCAGGATGCCGTTTGCGCCGACCCGTGCTTTCACCACTCTGTACCGATCAACAGATCTCCGATGGGCGATGGTGTTGGTGTTCGTCTTCGCGTTGGTCTACTCTGCTTTGAGCACGGTTGTGACGACAGAGATGCACGATGTTCTTGGCATCGAACGTGTGAGCGCATCAAACGCGATGATCCTGGCGTCGCTCGAGCTAGTGGTAGCTCTTGTTTCGTTCCTCATATTCGGTCTTGTGTCGTCTGTTGTCGCCTCAGAGGTCTTCGGTGGAAGGGTCGACAAAGGATCGACCGTGACTCTTCTGGGGTATTGCTATCCGTGGTTTGTTGTGATCAGCACCGTGCTCCTGGTCATTTTCATCGCTGGTTTCAGCGGCCTTGAGCTGGACCAGGTTGAGCATTGGAGTAGCGACGAGCTGGAAAGGGCAATTATCTGGGGCGCAGCTCTCCTGGCCGGAGCCATTATAGGCCTCATCTGGCTCCTCACGCTGGTTGGCAAGGCTATAGGCGTCTCCAACGATGTTTCCACTGGCGAGGGGGCTATGGCGGCCGTGATAGGAGCGATTGTCGCGGGATTGGTGTCGTTTGCGATGGGCACCCTCATGCGACTGCCCATAGGCCTGTCCCTTTGACGGGTGGTCAGTCTCGCAAGAGCCCGTCCACGATCTTCATGGCGCACAGCTCTCCGCACATGGAACAGGTCTCGGAGCCTTCCTTTCCCTTCCTTCTTCTGTACTCTCTTGCCTTCGCTGGATCGACGCAGAGCTGAAACATCTTCTCCCAATCGAAGGCCTTCCTGGCCGCCGACATATCATCATCCCAATCACGGCTTCTTCCACGCGCAATGTCCGCTGCATGCGCCGCAATACGGCTGGCAACCACGCCTTCCTTGACATCATCGACGGTGGGCAGCGAAAGATGCTCTGACGGCGTTACATAGCAAAGAAAATCTGCGCCGTGATAAGCAGCAAGCGCTCCTCCTATTGCGCCAGCGATGTGATCGTATCCAGCGGCCACGTCACAGACCAATGGGCCGAGCACATAGAAGGGCGCTCCCTTGCACACGGCCTTCTCGAGACGGACGTTCGTTTCGATCTGATCCAGGGGCACATGGCCTGGGCCTTCGACCATTGCCTGCACTCCGCCGTAACGCGCTCGCTCGACCAGTTGGCCCATAATCATGAGTTCCTTTATCTGCGGAGCGTCAGTAGCATCCGCTATGGAGCCGGGCCTGAGCCCGTCGCCGAGACTGATGGCGAACCCGTAGTCGCGAGCCAAGTCCAGCAGGTGATCGTAATTCTCGAAGAGCGGGTTCTCGAGCTCGTTCTCATGCATCCAGGCTGATAGCATCGCGCCTCCTCTGGAGACCACTCCTGTCAGACGGTTCGCCTTCCTGAGCACTCTGACGGACTCCGATGTGACCCCACAGTGCAGAGTCATGAAGTCAACGCCGTCGCGCGCGTGCTCCTCGATCACCCTGAAGAGATCGTCCTCGGTCATCTCCAAGGGGCCACCCTTCCTGGTGGATTGGCAGATCGCCTCATAGACGGGGACCGTCCCGATTGGCAGATCGCATGCCGCTATGATTCTGCGGCGGATCTCTCCGATATCTCCTCCTGTGCTGAGATCCATCACTGCATCGGCTCCAAAGGCGATCGCAGTTCCGACCTTCTCGAGTTCGAGGTCAACATCGATGACGTCTCGAGAGGTGCCAATATTGGCGTTGACCTTGACGGTCATGCCTTCTCCGATCGCCTTCGGTCTCACACCTTTGTGACGGGTGTTGAAAGGGATCACGACGCGGCCGCTCTTCACAAGGCTGGCCAAGGCGCCCGGATCCACGTTTTCGGCTCGTGCAACCCCCTCCATTTCCACTGGAGATTCTATGCTTCTGCGGCTTGCCATTCGATATCAGGTGCTCCTAAGCGAACCGTCGGTATAAACTCTTTGATGAACTGGCGGAGTTGCTGGAATCAGCCCTTGGCGTGATGCACGGATCCGAAGCATTGCGTGTTATCACGACCCTTACGCGCCTATGAAATCCAACCGACATAGATGGCGTTCGTTGGGACCAAGAAGCGCCCATCGTCACGTGTCGATATAACCGGCCTACGAAGGCGTCGGAAAACGCCCTTTTCTGCAATGGAAAAAGAGGGGGGTTTTCGGGGTATGCCAGTATGTCTGCTCAAAGCATTTAAATATCGGCGTCTCATTGGTCATATCGAAGGCAACAAAGCGTCGTAGGATTCGATGGGGTGCGCCTCGAGAAAACCGTTCGACGAGCCTGTCTTGTTTGGGGCTGAAATCCGATGGAAGATAGCACATATGATGCAGAGAGAATCCAGGTTCTCGAGGGGTTGGAGGCGGTCAGGAAACGCCCCAGCATGTACATCGGCAGCACTGACTTCCACGGACTGCACCACCTCGTTTACGAGGTGGTCGACAACAGCATCGACGAGGCTATGGCCGGATTCTGCACCCATATCGACATAAAGGTGAACGTCGACGGCAGCGTCACCGTCGAGGATGACGGAAGGGGGATCCCCGTCGGCCTGCACAAGAAATACAAGACCGACGCTCTTCAGCTGGTCCTGACGAAGCTTCACTCGGGCGGCAAGTTCGACAGAAAGACGTACAAGGTGTCTGGAGGGTTGCACGGGGTAGGTTTGAGCGTTGTCAACGCTCTCTCCGAATGGCTCGAAGTCAGAGTTCGGAGAAAGGGCGAGGTCCACTCTCAGCGGTACGAAAGGGGACTTCCGGTGACGGAAGTGGAGAAGATCGGTCCCACAGACGAAACCGGAACGGTCGTGATATTCAAACCGGACTCCGACATATTCGAGGACACGACATTCGATTTCGATATACTGTCTGGAAGGCTGCGGGAGATAGCCTTCCTGAACAGAGGGCTGAAGATATCCATCTCAGATGAACGCTCCCAGATGTCCAACGCATACAAGTATGATGGCGGCATCATGGAATACGTTCAATACATCAACCGCAACAGAACCACACTCCACGAGAAGCCAATCTACTTCAAGGCGGAGAAGAACGGCGTGTCGGTCGAGCTCAGTATGCAATACACCGAGAGTTACGTGGAGAGCATCTACACTTTCGCCAACAACATCAATACGGTCGAGGGCGGCTCACACCTCGTAGGTCTCAGGGCGGCGTTGACGAGGACTATCAACGACTACGCCAGGAAGTACAACATGCTCAAGACGAGCGGCGAAGCTCTCAGCGGCGAGGACGTGCGTGAGGGTCTGACCGCTGTACTGAGCGTGAAGCTCCCGGAGCCACAGTTTGAGGGCCAGACCAAGACGAAGCTTGGAAACAGCGAGATCAGGGGCATCGTGGAATCGACGGTTAACGATAAGCTATTCGAGTTTCTAGAGGAGAATCCCAAGATCGCCCAGGCAAGCATCGGCAAGGCGATATTGGCTTCGCAGGCAAGGGAGGCCGCCAGAAAGGCCAGGGAACTCACACGCAGAAAAGGCCTGCTTGATGCCGGCAACCTGCCTGGGAAGCTCGCAGATTGCACTGAAAAGGACCCTTCCAAGTGCGAATTGTTCATAGTGGAAGGCGACTCCGCAGGAGGCAGCGCCAAACAGGCGCGCGACCGATCCTTCCAGGCAGTGTTGCCGCTGAGGGGCAAGATACTGAATGTCGAGAAGGCACGTCTGGACAAGATGTTGAAGAACGCCGAGATAAGGACGATCATAACGGCTCTTGGAACAGGCATCGATACGGAATTCGATCTCTCGAAGGCGCGATATCATCGTATATGCATAATGACCGACGCGGACGTCGATGGGGCTCACATTAGGACGCTACTGCTGACGTTCTTCTTCCGACACATGGAGCAGATGATTCGACATGGCTACATATACATCGCACAGCCTCCTCTGTACAGAGTTAAGAAGGGAAAGACAGAGCGATACCTCTTCTCTAACAGAGAGTTGAACGACGCGCTACAGGAGCTGGGACAGGGAGCCGACGTCCAACGTTACAAGGGCCTGGGCGAGATGAACGCTGACCAGTTGCGAGAGACAACGATGAACATCGACAGTCGGATTCTGAAGCGGGTGACTATCGAGGACGCCGTCGAGGCGAACGATCTTTTCGAGGTTCTTATGGGAGATGCCGTCGAGCCGCGAAGGCGTTTCATCCACGAACACGCCAGAGAGGTCGAGGTCCTGGACATCTGAGGTGAGGGCTCATGGATGACGACGAAGAGAAGGAGCAGGAGATAGCGTCGCGAGTCGTCCCTCGCCCGATAGAGATCGAGATGAAGAAGTCCTACATCGACTACGCTATGAGTGTCATTGTAGGCAGAGCACTTCCCGATGTGAGCGACGGCCTGAAACCGGTCCACCGGCGGATTCTCTACGCGATGAACGAGATGGGCCTCACGCGTGGAAAGGCGCACAAGAAGTCGGCTCGGGTTGTCGGCGAGGTTCTGGGCAAGTATCACCCTCATGGTGACAAGGCGATCTATGACACCCTCGTGAGGATGGCCCAGAGTTTCTCTATGCGCTATCCGATCATCGATGGCCAGGGCAACTTCGGCAGCATTGACGGCGACTCCGCAGCCGCCATGAGATATACGGAGTGCCGGTTGGCAGCCATCGCGGCCGAGATCCTGCAGGATGTCGACGAGGAAACTGTCGATTTCGTCGAGAACTTCGACGGCTCCCTCAAGGAGCCCGTGGTGTTGCCTTCGAAGCTTCCTAACCTGCTGATCAACGGCTCTTCGGGCATCGCTGTCGGCATGGCCACCAACATCCCACCCCATAACCTGTCGGAGATAGTCGACGCCATAACGCTGATGATAGACAGGCAGATCGCGGGCGGGGATGTGGAGCTCAAGGATCTAATGGAAATCGTCAAGGGACCTGACTTCCCGACTGGAGCCGTCATCTATGGCGCCGCCGGCATAGTGGAGGCGTACTCGTCGGGCAAGGGGCGCATCAGGGTGAGGGCGAGGTCGTCCGTCGAGCACGACGAGGAGACCGGCCGCGCGTCTCTGGTGGTCACAGAGATACCCTACATGGTCAATAAGTCGAATCTCATGGAGGAGATTGCGGAGCTCGTCAAGAGCAAGCGCATTGAGGGAATCGCAGACCTGAGAGACGAATCTGACAAGGAGGGGTTGCGCATCGTCATCGACCTCAAGCGCGACGTCCTTGAGGAGGTGATTCTCAACCAGCTCTTCGCCCACACGCAGCTCCAGACCACATTCGGGATCATCAATCTCGCGCTCGTGAACAACCAGCCGAGAGTCCTGTCGCTCAAAGAGATGCTCGAATACCACATCGAACACAGGTTCGACGTGGTTCGCAGGAGGATACAGTACCGTCTCCGCGAGGCGGAGAAGAAGGCCCACATCCTCGCGGGTCTTCTGATAGCTCTCGACCACCTCGACGAGGTCATAAAGGTCATTCGCAAGTCGAAGAACAGAGACGAGGCGAAGAACTCCCTCATGGGCAAGTATCTGCTTACAGAGATGCAGACCAAAGCGATACTGGAGATGCAGCTCCAACGCCTGACCAGCATGGAGATGCAGGCTGTGAAGGACGACTTCGACAAGACCTCGAAGCTGATCGACGATTACAGGTCGACGCTGAAAGACGAGAAGAAGATACTGGGCATAATCAAGGACGAGTCAATCGAGTTGAAGGAGAAGTATGGCGACGGGCGCAGGACGATGATAGAGACGCACGGCGCTGACCTGGACTATGAGGATCTCATACCGGTCGAAGACGTACTTGTCACGACCAGCATGACAGGATATATCAAGAGGATATCCCTCGACACCTATGCGTCACAGAAGCGTGGCGGGGTGGGCCTCGTGGGCATGGGCACCAAGGAGGAGGACCACGTAGTCGACATGTTCGTCACGAGCTCGCACGACTACGTCATGTTCTTCTCTAACCGCGGCATTGGATACTGGCTTAAGGCCTACCGCATCCCCGCGGGCGGACGGCATTCGAAGGGCAAGCCCATCGTGAACATCCTGGACCATCTCCAGGAGGGCGAGCGTATCATGAGCAAGATACCCATCACGGCCTTCGACGAGGACAGATACCTCGTTTTCGCTACCCGTAGGGGAATCATCAAGAAGACGAAGCTTGTGGCATATTCTCATGTGAGACAGACGGGCATAATCGCCACCCGCTTGGACGACGACGACGAGCTCGTCGGCGTGGCCATAACCGACGGATCGAAGGAGATAGTTCTCGCTACCAAGCTCGGCTATGCCGCGAGGTTCAGCGAGGGCGACGTGCGCGCCACAGGGAGGGCCACATACGGCGTCAAGGGCGTGACGCTGCGACAATCCGACGAGGTTGTCAGCATGGCCGTCGTCAGTCCTGAGGACCATCTACTGACCGTTACGGAGAACGGCTATGGCAAGCGATCGCTGGTCGAATCTTACAGAAAGACCCACAGAGGTGGCAAAGGTGTCATCACGATCAAGACCGGAGAGAGGAATGGCAACGTCATCTCTGTGAAGGCCGTCTCTGACGACGACGAGATCATCTTCACGAGCGTCAATGGCATGGTCATAAGGATGCCTGTCCATGGAATCAGGCTGCAGAGCAGGGCGACGCTTGGCGTCCGTCTTATGCGGCTGAAACAGTCGGACCGCATCACCGCGGTCGCCCGGCTGGTGGGAGCCGCCGAGGAAGAGAGGGTCGTGGAATCCGGCAGGACCCTCACAAGGGAGCCAGTCGAGGGCAACGAGGTCGTCAACGAATACGATAACAACGATGCCGAGGCAGACGACGAGGAGGAGTCAGAAGAGGACGAGAACGAGTGATTAGCCCGCCAGCGGGGGTTCTCTCAATACTGATAACGACCCGCAAAGTTTTAATTAACCCACGCTCCTTTGAAAGACCACGCGTCGGCCGGCGATAACGCTTGTTTAGAAGGAGGACTGGGCTTGTTCAAGGATTCGATTCCAGGGCTTGAGAAGGTCTTCAAGGACGATGTTGACCGTCCGAAGATCATGCTGGTGACGGGGCCTCCTGGCTCCATGAAGACAAGCTTCTGCTACTCGATAATGTCCATGTATCTGAGGGACAAGAACGAGTTTGGCCTGTACGCCACTCTCGAGGAGAGTTCCGACAGCCACCTCAAGAACATGAACAGCATGGGTGTGAAGGTCTCCGCAAAGATGCAGATATCCGACATGACGGATTTGAGGGAGATCGACCAGATCGACGAGGTTATCGGCGAGGATGTGCAGACCGACTATGTATTGTTCATAGAGAAGATGATTCAGCGTTTTCGTAGGACGCACGGCGACAAGTTCTCCGTCTTTGTGCTCGACTCGCTCGGAGCGCTCTACTCGCTGATGGAGAATGAGAAGAACATGCGCAAGAAGATGTTCTATTTCTTCAAGATGCTGAGGGACAATAACCTCCATTCGTTCATCATAATGGAGCGCTCCCTCGATGGAGAGTCGCAGCTCCTCGGCAACGAGGGCTTCCTCGCTGATGGCATACTGATGCTCGGCCTTGACAGGCCGAGGGGTAAGCTCGTCAGATTCCTGCAGGTCGAGAAGATGAGAGCTGCGGAGCACAGCATGGAGCGTCACGCGATCGAGGTCGGCAAGACTGGCATGACGGTCCTGGGGCCGCTTCTCAGCACATAGTGTGCGGCTGCGAGGCGCATGGCTCCGACCTGTGAAAGGCGCACTCAAACCCTACAGAGCAACTGGATGGAAGGGACGTAAGATGACGGAAGACTCGAGTATCTCCCAGATAATCGAAGACGCGGTCAAGAGACTGAAGACGCAGGAGGCCGAGGTACGGAAGAAGGATCAGGAGCTTCAGGCTCAGAGAGAGGAGATATCAGGTAAGCTTTCTGAGCTGGAAGAGCTTGAGAGGAAGCTGAAGGCCGAAGACGAGACGGTCAAAGCAAGGGAGTCAAAGATCACCCAGTCCGAGGAGGAGCTGAAGAGCCGTGAGGCAGCAGTGCAGGAGAAGGAGGCGAAGCTGGGCGAACGCATCGCAACCCTGGACGATCGTGAGAAGGCTCTACAGGAAGCGCTGGAGAGCGTCGATTCGAAACAGACCGAATACTCGGAGAAGCTCAGTGAACTGACCACCCAGATGAACGAACTCTCTGACAAGCGCAAGGAACATCTCGGCCGGGAGGAGCAGATGAAGGATTCCGAGGAGGGCGTGCGAAGGATCATGGACGAGGTCACGTCCAGAAGGGACGCACTCATCGCGCGCGAGCGCAGCCTCGTGGAGGAGGAAGAAGCCCTCAGAAAGGATCGCGAGAAGCTGGCCGAAGACGCCCGGAAACTGCTTCGCAGACAGGAGGAGATGCTCACCCCATCATCATCTACCAAACCATCCGCTGGCGAGCAGAAGCAGGAGGAGGCGCCCCCTCAGGTGGCCGAAGATGAGATGGCATGCCCTAGCTGCAACACAATAATCAGCAGGGACGCTGTCATGTGCTACGCATGCGGGCACAAGCTGAAGGAAATGGAGGAGCCTGCCGCCGAGGAGGAGGAACAGCCAGAGGAATCGGAGGACGAGATTCCATGCCCGAAGTGCGCTACGATGCTAAGCAAGGAGGCCGTCATGTGCTATGCTTGCGGGGCACCCGTCAAGGAGACAGCTTCTGATGCGGACGATGCATCCGACGAAGCTGCGGAACCTCAGGAGGAAGAGGAGAAAAAGCCGCAGATATTCGTCAAGAAGATCGTCAAGAAGAAGACGGGCTGATTCCCGTCTGGAACTCTAGTTCCAGTCTTCTTCAGGTTGAAAATACGGCAAATAGCTTTTTATATACACGAACTGCTTACTTTGTCCAATCCCCAGACTCTGGGTGGGTGAACTAATGGTTGACAGAGCTGGTCATTTTCTAGCTAGTAGGTCGTTGACTGCACTGATCGTGATAGGCCTCGTCGCATCCGCCTTCGCAGGCATGTTTATCGTTGGGAAGAAGGCAGCCGCATCCGGCGACCTGAGCGTCATAGATGAGACGTACGTCATTCAGGACGTCGACCAGTTGGTGGACGGCGATGTCTTGGTAGGATCCAACGGAGTGCTGAAGATAGTTGACGGAAGTCTGAGCGTAATCAGCAACTTCGGCGAGAGATTCTCCGTCACCGTGGGCGCGGGCGGGACGCTGATCCTGGACCACGGCGTACTGACAACGTATCTCGACCAGATAGATCCGTGGGCGAAATTGGATCTCATCGTCGAGGATGGCGGAGAGGTTATCGCGACCAACGATTCCGCACTGATGTTCCCAGGCACGATAACGCTCGACAACGGCGCCGTTGTCACGCTTAGAGATTCGACGATCACCAATCTGCCTGACGGCGTTGCCAATGAGTTTGTTGTACCTGCCAACGGGATAACCCTGGATTCCGTCGATGACGGACCGACCATAACCGTGACGGATTCAACGTTGAAGCTGTTCGACTCGGCTATAGATGAAATGCCGGAGCATTCCACCGACGTACTTCCGGCGACCAACCTGACTCTCAACGGAGCCTCCACGCTCCTGTCCGTTAACAGCTACATTGGCGTGGACTTTGAGCCGGATCCGCTCTGGACCACCCACAACATGCTTGAAGTCAATGGCGAATCGCAGGTTTATCTGTACGGCACGTACTTCGAGGAGTATGTCGGCGATCCAGCTTTGCGCGTGCCTGCGTACATCGTAGGCAGCGTGGGAGCGGACCCCGCCTACCCGACGAACACGCTTGAGCCCGATGACACGACATCCGGTGAGAATGTCGGCGCGCTCGAGTTCGTGGATTCTTGGGTGTATGAGGTTGTCAACAACGAGGTCATGGCGATGGATACGTGGGACGTCAGCGGCCTGCCGGATGTGACACCTCTCAGCTCGGCGACACTCGTCGCCACGTACTCCGTTGGCCCGTCATACACCGGGACCAACAAAGTCGGCTACAGGCTCGACGGCCCCGGTTTCTACACGGAGACATCCATACAGCCCACCGCAGGCGACGCGCCTGGCACCGTTGCGACATCCGCCCTCAACCCCGCGGTCATAAGCGATGTCGGCG
>CP070748.1:851233-958543 GCA_020348345.1 Methanobacteriota archaeon
CAGACCTCACGGGCAGCGAATGCGAATCCGCCGAGGCGTTGAGAAAGGTCGCTGAGAGGGCGGAGATGCCAGTAGTCTTCTGCAGCGCAAAGACGGGAGAGAATGTCGAAAACGCCTTCAGAACGATCGGCGAGGTGATGATATCTGGGGAGTTCACAAGAAGACAAGAAGCTCCGGAAGGCGAATGCGGATCCCTCGCCCAAGCGGTTGACGAAATGGTGAATGACTTCTGCGAACAATACGGCGAGACAGCCAAAGCAATGGACATCATCGAAAGGGAATTCGCCAGAGCTGGAGTTAAAATCCACAAGCCCAGCAAAGACTCTCTCCTGATGGTCATAGAGTACCTGTCTGATGTCGAAAGAGACATACACGGCAGGGACGTCTCAGAGGTTAACAAGCTGAGGCGCTGGAAGATGATCGACGAAGCAGGCTGATCCCCGAAGGGCCAATCGGTGAATGTACTCACAAGGGGTTGAGTGCTTGACGAAGAGGCAATTGGAGATCAAACTCCAGAGGCTCAAGCCGGTTCGCAGAAGGATATCTCGATTGGAACAGTATTCCACACCTGCGACTCTGGCCGCAGACGTCCTCTGGCAGGCGTACGGAGCAGGCGATATCAAAGGGAAGGCAGTAGCCGATCTCGGCTGCGGGAACGGCATCTTTTCGATAGGTGCTAAGCTTTTAGGAGCCGAACGCGTCGTCGGGATCGACGTGGACGATCACGCCATTGAAACCGCTTTGTGCAACGCCAGATGTCTGGCGTTGGAGATTGAGTTCCTGGTTCAGGAAGTGTCCTCCTTCGAAGGTACATTCGACACAACCATTCAGAATCCACCGTTTGGAGCCCAACTAAGGCACGCCGACAAAGCATTCATCGAAAAGGCGGTTGGTATCTCGAGAATCAGCTATTCGTTGCACAATGAAGTGAGTGTTCCCTTCGTCTCCAATATGGTGATTGCCCTGGGAGCAGAATGCATATCCGTCAAAAGGTATAAATTCGAGATACCATATGCGTTCGAATTTCACAGAAAGGCCAAGGAAGTTGTGGCGGTCGTTCTGCTCAAATTCCAGAGATAGGTGATTTGGCTGGCGAAGACCAGGAAACGTGTCCTGCCAGGGGATGAGGTCGCCCAGGCGGAAGAATACATGGCGGGGGAAGGGACTTACGAAGATAAGGATGGCAGAATCTATTCGAGCGCTGTGGGTGAGCTTGACATTGACGAGAGAGAGAAGGTAGTCAGGATAAAACCAGATAACCCACCTGTCGTCCTCATTGAGGGGGATACGGTCATAGCTGAGATCTCAGATGTCAAGCCCGCAATGGCAATATGCTTCATAGTCTCTCAGGAAGGGAGAAGGCGTGAGGTTTCGAGCGAGACCCTCGCTGCCGTACACGTATCGAAGATAGCCAGCTCATATGTGGAGGACGCTGCCGACCTATTGAGGCCTGGAGACCTCATAAGGGCCAAAGTCATCCAGGCGCTTCCGTCGGTGCAGCTGACCACCTCCGGCCCTCACCTCGGCGTGCTCAGAGCCTTGTGCTCATCCTGCCGCACGCCATTGGAACGCAAAGGCGAAAGGCTCTATTGCGAGCGTTGCGAGCGTAACGAGACAAGGAAGATATCTGACGATTACAGAAGCTTCGAGATTCGCGATGACAAACGCTAAATCGCCGAGCGGCGATAGGCTCGTGCGGAAGGGGGGTATCCATGACAAGGGACAGCAAGGATGTGCAGGAGGAATTGGACCGGCTCAGAGAGGATGTGCGGCAGCTTCGAGAGGTAGTGAACATATTGGTTAATGTCGTCATGGAGGAGGAACTGACAGAGGAAGAGGAAGACTTCTCCACTTACTCTGGCAAAGAAGGACGCTTCAACCTTCTGAACTGAAGAGTCATATAATTCGCCATAGCATAGCTGGAGAGCTGACAGTGATGGGCCAAAGCTACTTCATTCGGCAAATGAGAGCTCAGCAGAAATGGAGACTCGAGGATTCAATAAACCTCCTGCCATCGGAGAACGTCACTAGCCCCCAGGTCAGAGCTCTGCTGTCTTCGGACTTCGGCCACAGATACACACTCCCTATTAACGCAGAATACTCAGGAGAGTTTCTCGAGAATTGCTACCGGGGTACGCGCATCACAACCGAGATCGAGGCTGCCGCAGAGAAGCTTGCCTGCGAGGTGTTCCAAGCGAGACATGCTTGCGTTCAACCGCTCTCGGGGCACATTGCCGCCATGATAGCGATAGTCTCGGTTACGAAGCGAGGCGGTAGGATCTGCTCAATCCCCGTCAAGTTCGGGGGATATGATGGCTATGAACAGCCGTACATACCGGACATGCTGGGCCTGAAAGCATCCAGCCTCTCTTTCGACGTCGATAACTTCACTGTGAACGCAGTGAGAGCATCAGATCAGATCCGAAAGAGCAAACCCAATCTCGTTATCTTAGGAGCGTCTTTCATACCTTTTCCATACGAAATGGGACCCATTCGTGACGCATGCGAGGATGTGGAATCGGTTCTTGCCTATGATGGCTCTCATGTGCTCGGCCTTATTGCCGGAGGCGCGTTCCAAAGACCATTGGAGGAGGGGGCTCGTATCTTGTACGGATCCACTCACAAATCGTTCTTTGGCCCGCAAGGAGGCCTGATTGTCACGAGCGACGATAGAATCGGCAACAGCGTTAAGGAGAATCTGACCTGGCGGGTCGTTGACAACGTTCACTGGAACAGAGTCGCCGCTCTCGGCCAGGCGCTTTTTGAGTCTAAGAAGTTCGGTCGCCAGTATGCAAAGCAGGTGGTGAAGAATTCCAAGACGCTTGGCAGCGAACTCTCGCAGCGGGGCTTTCCACTCATGTTCGAGGGCCTCGGATTCACCGAATCACACCAACTGATCATCGACCAGAAGGGAATAGCCAGCAAATATGGCATGACAATGAACGACTTTTCAGTCAGGCTCGAGCGTTCAAATCTGATCACAGATTCGGTGGGGAGACTGGGCACATCGGAAATCACCCGCATGGGCATGAAGGAGAAAGACATTCCCGAACTCGCAGACCTGTTCGCCGAGGCTGCAGAGGGCAGGACCGTGAGAAAGAAGGTCAGAGACCTGCGCGGACGATTCGACATGGATTACACGCTTCAATAGAATATCCCGCTGAAACGAATTAATACCAGCCTTTACGTATCAGAGGGTCGTGGACGAAGACAGGTATTCCAGGCAGATCCTTCTAAAGGAGATCGGTCCTGAAGGCCAGAGAAGAATTGGTGCAGGTAAAGCAGTCGTTGTTGGATGCGGAGCCCTGGGAACACACATATCATCATTGCTCGTCAGAGCCGGCGTGGGCAGGTTGACTGTAGTAGACCACGACACGGTTCACTTATCGAACCTTCATCGTCAGACCCTCTTCGGAGAGAACTCAGTAGGGAAGTCCAAGGCAGAAGTAGCCGAACGCCTACTGAGCGAAATCAACTCAGAAACTGAGATCGATGGAGTCGTGGAGAAACTGACGACGGATAACGCAGAAGGAATCATAGAGGGCGCTGACGTCGTTGTGGATGCTACTGATAACATGTTGGCACGGTTCGTGTTGAATGACACGTGCGTTAAGCTGGGAACGGCCTGGATTTATGGCGGCGCAGTGGCGACCTCCGGAATGGTGTTCGCAGTCAATCCAGAGGGGCCATGCTTTAGATGCTTGTTTCCCAAACTGCCTCCCAAGGACAGCCTCCCAACCTGCGATACCATTGGCATCGTCAACACCCTTCCCAGCGTCGTCGCCTCCTTTGAGGTCGTAGAGGCTATCAAGATCCTCATGGGAAAGGAGCCCACCCCGGAACTCTTGGTCATTGATGTTTGGTCAGAGGAGCTGCAGAAGATCAGGGTCAGGAGGAACCCGGACTGCGTATCCTGCGGCAGGCGCGAGTTCTATCGATACGATGAGTGAGGCATCATGAGAAGCGTACTCCTTCTGTCCGACGGCATCGACTCCCCCGTCGCGGGTTATCAAATGGGGCAACAAGGCGTTGACCTTGTTGCACTGCATTTCACCACGTCAGCTGGCGATGCTGATAGTCAGACAGACCGAACCGTTGCCATCATAAACCATCTTGAGAAAGCTCTGGATGCCAGAATAGTCACGTTCATCGCGCCACACACCGAGACTCTTGCCGTCCTCAGCACAGAGTGCAAGCGCAACCTCACATGCGTGCTCTGCAAACGCATGATGCTCAGAATCGCTGGGAGACTAGCAGGCGAAGTCGAAGCGGCATTCGTTATCACCGGCGACTCACTGGGTCAGGTGGCGTCACAGACTCTGTCAAACCTGTTTGTTGAAGAACAGGCAACGTCGACCCCCATCCTCAGACCGCTTATAGGCATGGACAAGGTGGAAATCACTAACATCTCCAAGAAGATAGGCACTTACGACCTCTCGACCTGCTCTAACATCCCTTGTTCATACGCACCTGACCGACCATCCACGCATTGCTCGTTGGCCGAAGCCGAGGAGGAGGAGACCAAAGTCGACATTGAATCCATTGCAGGCAATGTTCGCGACCGCATGAGGAAGATCGAATGACAGAAGGAAGCGCGAAGGGTTTTGTTCTTGACTCATCGGTCCTCTATTACGGCAAAGACTTACCGACCGGATTGGAGCTGGTAATCTCGCCAGGCGTGGCCTCAGAGTTGGAACGACATGGAATGGGAGACCGTCTTGCATTGTTGCTTGCGACGAGGGTGAAGATCCTCTCGCCGAGCAAACAATCCTTGGCCAGAGTAATATCTCAGAGCGAGAAGAGCGGAGACGTCAGAAGGCTATCCTCTACAGACAAGGAGGTGCTGGCCCTTGCCCTCGACCTCGGTTTCGAGCTCATGACAGATGACTACTCTATTCAGAACATGGCAGCTCTCCTCGGAATCCCCTGTAAGGGGCTAGACCAGAAAGGCATCGCCCAGGTCGTTGAGTGGGTGTACCGATGCACCGGGTGTGGTAGGGCTTCGCCTCCGGACGTTACTGAATGCAGCGTTTGCGGGAGCCCGACCAAGGCGAGAAGCAGGAAGATCGATAGGCGGAAGACGAAGGGTTCAGCTTGACGTATGGGCTCTGCTAGGCCAAGACTATGCTTATAAAAATAGGGGTTTGCACCTGATTGCACGATCAAGACCGCGCGTGCCTAGAAGTCTCATCGAAAGGCCAAGAAGCATGTTGCTAGGAAAGGCGATGTCCGCGAGCCTTCTGGTTCGAAGAGAGTTCCTTAGAGGGCCGCCAATCAACTGCCGCCACCTTCGCTCATACTCGTAGAGAGAGCAACGCCCCGCCAGATGTTCACTAATCACTCTCCCGGCCTCACGGCCTGCAATCATCGCTGTCGGAATTCCCCCTCCATTGGATGGCATTACGTGCCCAGCAGCGTCGCCCACGAGAACGATGTTTCCCGCGACAGAGCTCCGAACCGGCCCCGACATAGGAACGAACCCGAGTGATGGGCTGCTGAATTCCACGCCGATCGATGAGGTGAACTTCGCGAGTGCCTCACTGGGCTTCAGCCTGTATACTTCGCTTTTGAATCCGAGTCCGATGTTCGCCCCCTCGTTCTTCGGAATGATCCACGCATAACCTCCTGGAGCAACCGGACCAAAGAACATCTTGACGCAAGGGTCGAATCGCCCTTCTCCCTGGCATGTTATCGCAGGATATCGCAACCCAGGTCGGCTCAAGCTCGCTTCACGAGCGGTCAGTGAGAATGGCCCATCCGCGCCAACGATTACCTTCGCTTTGATGCCGCCCATTGTAGTTTTCGCGATTCCGTTCGCAATGGAAAGGAGAGACACGCCCTCTGACAGACGCGCACCTGCTGCTTGGGCCAGTCTAACGAGGTGTTTGTCGAAGGCTGTTCTATTCAACGCCATCGAGGAGAAATCAATCTCATAGGCCCTATTGCCCGGAGAAACCATTTCCAGCTTTGTGTTCCTCCCTGCGACGACCGACGAATCGACCTTGAAGAGCTCCTCCAGCTCAGCTGTTGCTGGGAATATCGAGTACATTTCGTCAATTGATGGCAGCAGCTCTCCGCACTGAACAGGGCATCCGATCTCCCGCCTTCGATCGATCATCAGAACGTCTAAGTCTCCTTCGGAACAGAACCTCGCAGTCGTGCTGCCAGCTGGGCCTGCACCAATTATCAGGACGTCGACTTCCAGGGCTTCTTCCCCCTTGTCATCGTCGCGCCCTTCATCCTAAGGAACTCCGTGGAGATGTCTTCGAACCCCTTTTCTTTCAACAGTTTCTCGTACACAGTAGTGAATCCGAATGCATCATATGTCTCGACAAACTTCCGATATGGATCGTTCTTCCAGCGCGATCGAACTGAGGGATGAACAGCCATCCGAGCCATCATCGGGACAACATGCCGAACGTGCATCTGTAAAAGCCTGCTCAATGGGCTCGGAGGGGGTTTTGCCACATCTGCGATGAAGACCTCGCCACCAGTCCTAAGAACCCTGAACATCTCTATCGCTCCCGATTCCCTATCCCTGAAATCCCTGAACGAGAAGGAACAAAATACCTTGTCGACTGACTCGTCGGGAAGTGGTACGTTCTCTCCAACGCCACGTATCAAATCGAATCCTCTCTCGCGCATTAATCCCTTGGACAACTCGACCAGTTGACCCGACGGCTCAAGACAGTATGCCTGTTTCACATCGAGATGACGGGCGAAGGTGCCGGGACCTGAGCCCATCTCCAGAACAACGTCGTCTGGTTTCGCTCTGGCTGCTACCTCAGCTCGCCACCGGTCGGCAAGACCGAAGGTGATCAGCTGATTCACCCTATCGTAGTAAGGAGCGACCTCCTCCATAGCGCTGATCACCTCGAGCCACTCCGAATTCGTCATTCCAGCAGGGTTCATGTCATGCGCACCTATGAGTCTCGTTCCAACACCCTTGAGACAATATCGCGTAGAGCTTCGCTAAATTCCGTATTCGGCAGACAGCCAAGATGTTGCAGAGCTTCCATGCCATAGAACTCAGCCATCGCCTTCGCTTTCTCGACACCTCCAGAGTCAATCACGATATCGATGCATCGGCGCACGTCCTCCTCCGAAGGGTCTTCTTGTTTGATGATTCCAGTAATCACTTCCTTTGCCTTGTTCGAGTCTTTCATTGATAGGAGAGATGGAAGGGTGAGATATCCCTCTTTCAAATCGCTACCAATCGGTTTGCCCATCCTTGATTCGTCCCCTACGAAATCAAGGACGTCGTCCATTATCTGAAAGGCTACTCCCAAATTGAGGCCATAGGTGCCAAGGCAGCGTGTCTCCTCCAACGTGCCACCTGCAAGGTAGGCGCCAACCATGGCGCCCGCTTTGAGAGGTTCCGCGGTCTTGCGCTCCATTATTTGAACGTAGCTTTCGAGATCGAGTCCGAGCGTATGTCTGTACCTGCTCTGAACCATCTCGCCTTCAGCCAACCTAGCGCATGCGTCGGCTGTCGTCCGCACAACTTCCTTGTCGTACATACCGCCAAGGGAAAATGCCTTAACAAACAGAAAATCGCCCGTCACAATAGCGTTGTGCAGGCCATATCGGCGATAAACTGTTTCGCGACCGCGTCTCGTGCTGCCCCCGTCGTTTATATCGTCATGAACCAACGTAGCGGAGTGAATGAGCTCGAATCCCGCGGCAATATCCACGATCTTCTCCACGTCCTCTCCTCCCAGGCTCCTGTATGAGAGGATTGCGATAGTGGGCCGTATCCGCTTCCCTCCCGCCCCGATAACATGCATGGAAGCTTCGGTGAGTATCTTCTCCTCTGACTCGACCATCTTCTGCAGCCTGGTCTCGACCATCTCTAGCTCTTTGTCAATGCCGAAATCCCAGGGAGATTGGCTCATCGAATCCCGCATATGAGCCAATATCTACTTAACTCTAGTGGTTTACTGGCTCCGCACTGGACGGTGTCCAGAGAGGGGTGCAGGTGGGTGCTGGGAACAAGAACAGAATGTTACGATTCATATATATCCGAGTTCGAACTGTCAGGGTCTGATAACGATGGACGCAGAAGAACGGCCTAAGCCCGGCTTGAAGGTATGGTTTCTCGAAATGAGGGCGCCATTCTTCACAGCCACTATCGTGCCCACCACGTTTGGAGCCGTGTTTGCCTGGTATGAGGACGTGGCTTTCAATGGTCTGCTGTTCATTGTCACTGTTCTCGGAGTGCTGTTTTTGCACGCAGGCACCAATGTCGTCAATGACTACTTCGACTACAGGAGCGGAACCGATAGAATCAACAAGAATAGGAGCCCGTTCAACGGCGGCAGCCCATTCATAGTTGAAGGCATCCTCACGCCGCAGCAAGTCTACAGGGCAGCCGTCATTTTCTATGCTGTCGGAGGCGTCATCGGATTGGCCCTAGCTCTCACCACTTCTCTCCTCGTGATACCCCTCGGCGTATTGGGAATCGGTCTAGGCTATTTTTACACCGCCCCGAAAGTGCATCTAGCGGCGAAGGGATTGGGAGAGATCGCGGTTGGGCTGGGCTTCGGCCCCTTGGTGGTCGGAGGAGCGTATATTGTGCAGTCAGGAGAGTTCGCCCTCGCGCCATTCGTTGCTGGATTGCCGATAGGACTTCTCATAGGCCTTGTCCTCTTCATCAATCAATTCCCTGACGCGGAGGCAGACGGTGCGGTGGGAAAGACTCATTGGGTCGTGAGGATGGGACTTTCCAGAGCGGCGGTCTGGTACACCGCGATAATGGCAACTGCATTCGTCCTCATCATTGTGCTCTGGCTCGCTGGAGTCTATCCGCTCATGGCATTGCTGGGTCTAGTGCCCAGCGTGATAGCATTGAAGGCCGTGTCTACAGCTCTGAAGGAGTACAAACAGCCCAGCAGATTGCTGCCCGCCCAGGCCATGACAGTACAGACGCATCTGCTCGTGGGTCTGCTGCTCACCGTCGGATTGATCGGCTCTGTGATGCTCTGACGCCCGCGTTCGGCTCCAATCATACATAAGCCTACGATACTGCCTGGAGAAGCGAACCCGCAGCCTCTTGGCAAAGCTCAACAACGGCATCGAAGTATATTCCCAGCACAATCGTCATGATCAACGCTATCAGTATTGCGGCCCCGGTCATCTTCGGCACGGTCACGCGCTCCTCAGGCCCCTTCTCCATGTACATCTTCTTGATGACTCGCGCGTAGTAGTACAGTGAAAGTGCGCTGTTCAACACGCCCGCAACTGCGAGCCACAGAAGCCAGGAGGGGCCTGGGTCGATTGAGGCGTATACTGCGGAGGAGAACAGAACGAACTTGCTCGCGAAACCCGCCAGTGGAGGGATGCCAGCAAGCGAGAGCAGGAACAGAGTCATCGCTACCGCAAGGAACGGCGACCTTCTGCTGAGACCTTTGTAATCATCCAGCCTCTCACCGACGCCGCGGACAGCAAGTGCTGCCACCACCATGAACGCGCCCGATTTCATGAACGCGTGCGTGAGTACGTGAAACAAACCTCCAGCTACAGCGTATTCGGTGCCTACGGGGAGCACTATGAGGATATACCCCGCCTGGGCGATGGAAGAATATGCGAGCATACGTTTTATGTTCGCCTGCGAGATCGCAATGAGGTTGCCCACAGTCATCGTCACAATGGCGATGACGGCTATCGCGACATCCCAATCTGACTTCGTCACGATGATGCCCACGAGGAATATCTTGAACATCGCGGCAACACCCATCTTCTTCGATGCGGCTGCCAGAAGGCCGGATATGGGAGTGGGAGCGCCCTCGTACACATCGGGAGCCCACATATGGAACGGCACGGCAGCGATCTTGAAGCCCAATCCCGCAATCAGCATCACAGTCGCCAGTGTCGCTACGGAGCGGGTGCCTTCGAGAGACGAGAACATCGCCTCCATCTGCGACCCCATAGCTGCTATATCGGTTGTTCCTGAGACTCCGTAAAACAGTGAGATTGCGAACAGGGTCAGAGCTGAGGAGAATCCGCCCACGATGAAGTACTTCGTCGCAGCTTCCGCCGATCGTCTCTCCTTCTTGCTGAAACCAGAGAGGGCGAAAGACGCGATGCCGGCAATCTCAAGACCGATGAAGAGGACAACGAGGTCTGTGGCGAGAGCCACCACCGTCATGCCCGTGACCGCCAGTAGTATGAGCGAATAGTACTCTCCGTGATTCCGCTCTCCTCGAATATAGTCTGGTGAGCTCAGCACCACAATAATGCCGACTGCGACGAATGCAAGGGCGAACGTGCCCGAGAACAGGTTGACCTCGATGAGCGGAATCCCGGTTTCGGGGGGCTCCCAATGACCTCCAATGGTCCAGGTGACCAGCGCGAGCCCATAGCCGAGCATAGGTATCAGCGCGGCGAATGCCAGGATCCTCTTGTCCTTCAACCAGTAATCCAAAGCTGGCATCAATAGCGCGAACAGCACAAGCAGAAGCTGCGGCAGAAACGCGTCGAGCATGTCCCAGACTTCCATCTCAGCCACCTCCGAAAGCCCTAAGGGCTATTTCCACTGCCGGTCCGATACGCGAGAACACCAATGACGGAAATACGCCGAATACCGCTATGAGCACCACGAGCACCGCAACGGGAATCCCTTCGTACCAGTTGACGTCCTTCAAATGCGAAGTGTCGATCTTGTCAGTCATCGGTCCGAACATCGAGCGCTGAAGCGCCCACAGATAGTACGCAGCAGTCACTGCCACCGCCGCTATCGGAACGAAAATCCACAGCTCCCATTTGAAGAAGACCGCTGCGAACACCATGAACTCCGCTGCAAAGCTGACGAGGCCGGGCAATCCTAGCGATGCGAGGAAGCCGATCGTCATCAGAGCAGCAGCGATAGGCATCTTCTTTGCGAGTCCTCCAAGGAGGGGAATCAGCCGGGTTCCACACTTGTGCTGAACCACCCCACACATCATGAACAAGACGGCCGTTACAAGGCCGTGGGCGAACATCTGGAACACGCCTGCCACGACGCCGAGCTCTCCCAGCGTCGCATAGCCCAGCAGCACGAAGCCCATATGGCTAATGGAGGAATACGCCACCATCTTCTTGAGATCATTCTGCGCAAGGCACAGTATCGCTCCGTACACTATGCTTACAACCGCAATCACGGCCATCGCGATGACCATATCCTGAGCGCCTGACGGGAGTGATGGAATCGCCACGCGAATCAAGCCGTAGCCTCCCATCTTCAGCAGAAGGCCGGCCAGCAAGACGCTTCCGGCGGTCGGCGCCTCGACATGAGCGTCAGGAAGCCAGGTGTGGAAGGGAACCATCGGCAGCTTCACGCCGAAGCCGAACAGCATGGCAGCGAATATCGCGAACTGCACGCCCCTGCTGAAACCGACGCTCTCGCCCGCAATGGCCTCCATGCTGAAGCTGCCCAGGCCCGCCTCGAAGTACATCGCCATTATGGCCAGCAGCATCGCAAGGCTCGCGATGTGAGTGTAGATGAAGAACTTGATCGCGGCGTAGTCCTTGTTGGGACCTCCCCAAACGCCTATCATGAAGTACATCGGGATGAGCACTATCTCCCAGAACACGTAGAACATGAAATAGTCAAGAGCAACGAAAACACCGAGGACGCCCACCTCTAGCACGAGCATCAGGCCGAAGTACTCCTTCGGCCTACGGTCAGTGTCCCACGAGAATATGACAGACAGCATGCAGAGCAGGGTGGTAAGCACGAAGAGCGGCAGGCTTATGCCATCGATTCCGACGATGTAATTGATGCCCAGCGACTCAATCCACACATGAGACTCATAGAACTGGTATCCGTTGCTGTAGCCTTCGATCTCGGTACCAGGCACGGCATAAGGATCCACCACGAACTCGTATGCCACGACCAAAGAGAGGACAAACGCTGCAGCAGAGAACGCGAGCGCCACCCATTTCGCCAGGCTCTCCCGCCTGCCAAGCATGAACGTGATCAACGCACCTATCACAGGCAGGAGGATTATTAGCGAGAGCACGGGAATATCGCCCATCATCTTCTCACCACCTCCCTCCTGGTGCCACATACAGCATGAATATGAGCAGCAGGCACAGGCCCACGACGATGATGACTGCATAACGCTGGACGTTGCCGCTCTGAGCTCTACGCAGTAGTCCTCCTGAGCGAGCACCAAGGAACGCGAAGCCGTTCACCATTCCGTCAATGACATAGCGATCGAACGCATCTGCCACGAGCGAGAGGGCGTACACTACCTTCACAGCGAAATCGTCGTAGAACTGGCTGATGTACCATCTGTTCTCCAGCGCCCTCTGCAGCTTTCCCGCAACACCTCTTGCAAAGACCGACCGATCGAAACCCGGCAGGTAGTAGATCTTGTATGCAAGCAGTATTCCCATGGTCGCGAGTATCAATGATACGTAGGTCAGAGGATCGCCGAAGATATGCGCGAGTATGTCAGCGGCGGACTCGTGGTGATGGCCACCGAATAACTCTGCAACTGATTCACCCGCGAAATAGCCAAACCCGTCTCCTACGAACAGTGCGAAGCCGGACGACATCGCCAGAACCGCCAATATCATCAGAGGCACAGTCATCAGCTTCGGTGATTCGTGGGCGTGGTAATCGGAGCGGGGCTCGCCTGCAAATGTCATGAACCACATTCTGAACATGTAGAACGCAGTCATGAAGGCCGTGGCGATGCCCATTGCCCAGAGCAGGAAGAACAGACTGTCGAACTCTCCTGCACTGTAGACTGCCGCGAGGACCTCGTCCTTGCTCCAGAACCCTGAAAAGGGCGGAACTCCCGCGATAGCGATAGCTCCCACCAGCATAGTCAGGGAGGTGATTCGCATCTTCTTGCCTAACCCTCCCATGAGGCGCATATCGTTCGTGCCGACGGCATGTATCACGCTTCCTGCGCACAAGAATAGCAGCGCCTTGAAGAACGCGTGGTTCATCAGGTGGAACAGCGCCGCCGAATACCCGCCGGCCGTGTCGGCATAGACCACGAGATATCCGCCGGCTCCCAACGCCAGAGTCATGTATCCCAGCTGGCTGATGGTGCTGTATGCGAGAACGCGCTTGATATCTGTCGCTACGAGCGCGACAGTCGCGGCTATGAGAGCAGTCACTCCCCCTATTGCAGCGACAAACAGCAGTGTCTCAGGCGCCTGAACGAGAAGCGGATATGACCGAGCGGTCAGATACACGCCGGCTTTGACCATTGTTGCGGCGTGAATGAGGGCTGAGACGGTCGTAGGGCCTTCCATGGCATCCGGCAGCCACTCATGCAACGGGAATTGGGCGCTCTTCCCTATCGCGCCGCCGAATATCAGCGCCGTCGCGAGGATCATCATGTCGTTCGGCACTGCTGCAACGCCCTCCTCGCCGAAAAGGTGGGCGAAGTCCAGGGCGCCAACGTACTTGAACAGAATGATGATGCCTGCCATGAACATTATGTCTCCGACGCGAGTGACGATGAAGGCTCTCTTTGCGGCGCTCGCAGCGGACGGCTTCTCGTACCAGAAGCCTATAAGGAGGTATGAGCACAGGCCGACGAGCTCCCAGAATATGAACATCTGAAGGTAGTTGTCGGATATGACGAGGCCGTACATCACCGATATGAAGAGCATGATCTCGGCGTAGTAGCGCCGTCGCCCGGCTCCCTCCTCGTGCATGTAGCCGCCAGAGTAGATTACCACCAGTGTGCCAACTACTGCAACCACGAGCAGCATCACAGCTGTCAGCTGATCCACCCAGATTCCGAACGTTACCTCGATGTTAGCGATAACTAGCCAATTGAATTTCGGGCCGTCCCCCACCATCGTGTTCCCGGCAAGAACATCGCCGATTACGAGCACAGAGAGCACGAGCGCGCCAGCTGCTCCTCCGATCGCATATCCCGCGCCGTCCTCCCAAGACAGCGTTCGTTTGGGCAGCAGAGAGATGAGTAGGAACGCCACGAACGGGAAGACCGGTATCATCCATGCGTATTCCAGCACTCTACCACCTCAGGATGTTTATCTTGTCGACTTCGATCGTCTGGTATCGCCTGTAAACAGAGAGCAGAATGGCCAATCCCACGGCGACCTCTGCCGCCGCGATGGCTATCGAAAACAGGGTGAAAACCTGTCCCGACGGGTCCACCACTCCATGCAGCACTGAATGGTACGAGCTGAACATGACGAGATTTATGTTGGCAGAGTTGAGCATTATCTCTATACACATCAGTACGACGATCGCATTCTTTCTAGTGAGTACGCCGTATGCTCCTATGCAGAACAGGAGGGAGCTGAAGATGAGCCAATACTCGATCGGTATCATTCTTCATCCTCCTCCTTGGCAAGGAACACTCCTCCGAGCATTGCAACGAGCAGGAGGAGTCCTATAAGGAACACGGCGAGGCCGTAGCCCTCAGCTCCCGTTTCCCCGAACAGCATCCTGCCAACGTCCTCGTTGGAGATGTCGTCGATATCCCCCTCCGGCCATGAAGCGTCGGTGACTGCGAGCACGAACAGGAAGGCGAGAAGGCATATGGCGGCCAGCTTCAGCATGCCCCGTCTCATTTCTTCTCACTCTCCATTATCTCACGCCGAGTGAGCATTATTCCAAACAGGATCACTATCGTGACGGCGCCAACATATACGAGGAACTGCACAATGGCGACGAACTCCGCGTTGAGCATGATGAACAGGCATCCTATCGCGATGAAGCAAGTGACCAGCCCAATCACGCTATGGACGATCTCCTTTGCAGCAATGACCCAAAGCGCTGACAGTAACGCAGCTGATGCGAGGAACAGGAAGACTATCAATTCCCACGTCATTCTCTCACCCCGGGCATCTCTATCGCGTCAAATCTGCAGGCTTGGTAGCATCTGCCACAGCCAACGCATTTCTCAAGTACGAACACGGCGCGTTTCTTGGGCTTGCCCTTCTTCCCGTTCTTGAGAGTCTTCTCCGTCCCAGGCATCTCTAGCATGTATATCGCTTCCGAAGGACACTTCCTTGCGCACGCGCCGCAGCCCGAGCAGTTGTCCAGAATAAGCTTGGGCTCAGGCATCTCGAAGTACGACTCGTACACCTCGGTCATGACCAGCGCCTTCTCGAGACATACCTCGGCGCACTTGCCGTGCGAATTGCACTTCGCCAGGTTTATCTCGGGCTTCTTTCTCTCGGTCCTGTCGATCGGCATCATGGCTATACATATCTCGGGACACTCGCCGGCGCATTTTTCGCATCCTGTGCATCTGGACAGATCGAGAACCGGTAGACGGCGTGTCCGTCTCTCCTCGACGAAGGTAGGCCCAAAGGTGTCGTCACGGATATCAGAGGGGCCTAGCTTGATGCTCTCCCTGTCGCTGTTAGCCAATTCGAACTCGGTGGTCATGTGAAGCGCGACAGTGGGGCATATCTCCGCACAAAGACCGCAGAATAGGCATCTGCCGAGGTCCACCCCCGGTCGCTCTATCTTCCCTAGCTCCGGATCCTCCACCTTCTCGAGCCACATGCAATCGTTCGGGCAGATGGTGACGCAGTTTCCACATCCAATGCATTTCTTGAAGTCGAGGACATGCTTCCCTCTGTACACCTGAGGAAGATCGAGTTTCTGCTCCGGGTACAAAACGGTGTTGGGCTTTCCTAGAATGAGAGTTCGGACGAACTGCTTGCCCGTCCTCCTCATCGGCCTGAGGACCAATCCGAGTGGCTTCGGTATCCTGCGTTCGGCCATTAGATCCACCCTCCAGACTTCAGCACAGCAGCAATGAACAGGTTGAGAACAGCAAGCGGCAGCAACCTCCTCCAGCCAACACCCAGCATCTGGTCGATCCTCACTCTCGGCACAGACCAGGTCAACCACATGAATACCGTGTAGACTATGTACGCCTTGATCAGAAACCATATCTCGTCCGGTATGAACGACGGCCCGTGCCATCCTCCCAGGAAGAATGCTGTCGCGAGCGCCCCGCCAGCATAGGATCTTATGGCCGTGGTCATATAGAATAGGCCGAACTTCATGCCGCCGTACTCGGTCGTCCACCCCTCGACGAGTTCCGCCTCCGCCTCCGGCAGATCAAAAGGGATGATCTCGACTTCCGCAATAAGGCAGATGAGGAACACCACGAATCCGATGAAGAGCGGAATGAGAAACCAAATATCGTGCTGTGCGTCGACGATGTCCACGAAGTTGAAACTACCAGCGACCAGGAAGACACTAGCCGCACACAATATCAACGGTATCTCGTAGCTCATCATCTGAGCCGCGGACCTCATCCCGCCAATGAGGGTGTACTTGTTGTTTGATGACCAACCTGCCAACAAGATGGCGAAAGGCGCTATCGAGAACGCGGCGAGGGCGAAGAGCGCCCCTGCAGTCACGTACTCTCCGGATTCGTTTGTCGACAGCCCGAAGTTCTCGCTCAATGGAATGACTGAGAGTATGAGCAACGAAGATCCTACGTAGATAATCGGAGCGAGCAGGTAGCCCAGCCGATCTGCCTTCTTTGGAACGATAATCTCCTTGACGAACAGTTTGATACCGTCTGCGAGGTTTTGGAGCCAGCCTCCGATTCGATATCCAACGTAGTAGGGGCCGTAGAAATCCAGAATACGTCCGCTGAGCTTCCTGAAGATCCAGAGGAAGTTGAGGACGTTGATCAAGGCCACTAGGATGATGATTATGCACTCAAGCAGAATCGTCATGAAGGTAAGATGTCCGTCCGACGCGGCAAAATCGCCCACCGCAGTGAAGAAGTCTCCAAAGTACCACGGAAGAGTATCGCCCAGCCGATACCAAAGGTTGTTTACGAGGTCCACGAGCCAGTGGATGATTCCATAGCAGAATTCAAACAGGTTCATGACCTCACCTATCGTTCTCACCTATGCACATGTCAAGGCCGCCCATGATTGCCACGACGTCGGCAAGCTTGTAGCCGACGAGTATCTTCGGGGCAGCCGACACCGTAACGAAAATCGGGCTCCGAATCTTCAGTCTGTATGGCTTATCCGATCCATCCCCCACCACATACATCACGGCCTCGCCTCGAGGATCCTCGACCCTTCCCAGCCCAGTTTCGGCTGGCGCCGTTCTGGGTGCGACGATCCTCCATCTACCTTCAGGCATCTTCCGAAGAGCTTGTCGGATAATGCGGCAGCTCTCCCACATCTCGTCCATTCTAACCCTGTAGCGTGCGTAGCAATCGCCATCCTTGTGTATGGCAACGTTGAAGTCCATCTCGGGGTAGACGGAATAAGGCATGTCCTTCCTGAGATCATAGCTAACGCCGCTTGCTCTGAGAGAGGGGCCAGTAACGCCAAGGTTCATGCCGTCCTCCTTACGCAGTATGCCGATGCCGACGTTCCTCATCATAAAGATCTTCGAGCCCTCGAAGAGATCCTCATATTCCTTGAGGCGACGTTCCATGTACTCGACCGCGCGAAGGGCGTCCCGCTCGAAGTCGGGCGGGAGATCATGAGCCACGCCGCCTATCCTCGGGTAGTTGTACGTTAGCCTTGAGCCAGTGAGCGCCTGCAACAGATCCACGAAGACCTCTCTGTCCCTCATCGTGTACGTGAAGCCAACTGATAGTCCCAAATCGCCAGCGTAGGCAGCCAGCCACATGAGGTGTGAGGCGATTCGCTGCATCTCAATGGACATCACCCTGATGTACTCAGCTCGCTCAGGCACCTCCACATCCATCAGGTCCTCAACGGTCAGACAGTAGAGATGAGACCAAGTAAGCGATGAACCGTAACAAAGCCTGTCGGCAATTGGTATTATCTGCGGATAAGTCAGCCCCTCGCATATCTTCTCGATGCCTCGGTGAAGGTATCCGACCTCGGGCTCCGCGTCAACGATGGTTTCACCATCGACCTTGACCCTCAGATTCCAGAGGCCGTGCGTCATCGGGTGTTGGGGTCCCATGTTGATCCACATCTCAGCCATGCATGATCACCCCTTGAAATCCTTCCTGAGCGGATGATAGAGAACGTCCTTCGGGAGTAGTATCCGCTCCAGTTTGGGATGGCTTCGGAAGACCACGCCCATGAGGTCGAACGCTTCACGTTCCTGCCAGTTGGCCCCTCCCCAGATGGTGGATATGGAATCTACAGAGGGGTCGTCCTTAGGCGTGGATGTGATCAATTCGAGGAGAAGACGTGCCTCGTAGGAAGTGATGTGGTAGACTATTTCGAACCTGTCTTCGTAATCCACAGCCGATATCATGGTTAGGTGCTCAAAGCCCAAGCTCTCTTTTAGGTTCCTGCAGACGGAATACAGATCCGCGCGCTCGACGTGTACGCGCAATACGCCCGGCTTCAGCTGCGTTCCGCCCGAGACCGCCTCGGGGAACGAGTCGGCTATAGCCCTGAGGACTCTCAATCCAGGATCCTCGTCGATCCTGCTCGGGGCCTTTTCTATGCTGACAACTCCTGCCCGACCCCGTTCGTCCCCCTCAGACATTCTGCCACCACCTACCTGCCCGTGAGCAGGCCCTTCTTGTTCTCCTTGATGAGTTTCTGAAGCTTCAGAAAGCCGTCTATCAAGGCCTCCGGCCGTGCGGGACAGCCTGGAATGTATACATCCACTGGGATGAACCGATCAACACCAGGTACCATACTGTAACTCTTATAGAACGGTCCTCCGGATATGGCGCACTCACCCATTGCCACAACCCATTTTGGCTCCGGCATCTGGTCGTACAGCCTGCGCAAGGCAGGCTTGAGCTTCTTCGTGACCGGCCCATTCACCAATAGCACGTCGCATTGCCTTGGGCTAGATCTGGGTATTATGCCGAATCTCTGCTGGTCGAATCTGGGAGCGGATGCCACAGCCATTTCTAATGCGCAGCACATGATTCCGAAGTGAAGAAAGTAGAGTGAGTTTCTGGTCGCCCAGTTAAAGAAGTCCTTGGTAACGGCGTCGATGCCCCCGCCCACTGGAGATCTTCGGAGGAGATACTCCATAGCATCGTCGGACCACTTCAGAAAATCCTTCGATCTGAACAGGATGGCCTGACCGAAGGAACGGTCGTCTTCGCGATTCAGATCCAGACTATCTCCTCCTTCTTCAGAGCGTAAGTGACGCCTACAAGCAAAACACCGAGGAACATCACCATGAAGAGCTTCGCAAGGTCGCTGAGCCCGGAAAACACCAAGGCCCACATTAGAACGAAGACTGTCACGAGGTCGAAGGCGACGAATATAATCGCATACATGTAGTATTGAAAATGAAACTGAATCTGCGCGTCGCCGATCGGCACTTCGCCGCACTCGTAGGTCGTCCTGGAACGCGCGTCATACCTGTCCGTTCTGAAATATCTAGAAAGGAAGAAGACGACTGTGGGGAAGAGTATGGCTATAATCGCAAAAATAGCGACCCCCGTGTAGTCGTCTTGGAGCATTGTCCGTGGATTCACGACAACATATAAGGCCTTTTCCGGCACGCGCGAAGCGCGTGCGAACTGTCAGTGCACTGGAAATCAGGGTGCTCGTAGCAACTGAATATGAGGCGATCCGCCCTCAGATGCAGCGCAGATAAGATGTCATGGGGAAGCCTTTTTGTAATCCGTGGCAGCTTGTCGACTCGGATGGCATCTCCTGACATCGTGCTGATGCACCCGCCCAGCGTCATGGACTTCAGAAGGAAGACAATACTGTCGGGCCCAGTAAGCGATCTGATTCCGTCCACGCCGGTATTCGAGATGTACCCCATTGGATTCACGACCATAGCCTCACATCTTGAATCCGTTGGATATGAAGTGCGCATAGCGAACATAGCCTCACGGATGCTAGCATCGGATAGATTCAACCCTGACCGATTCGTTCAATCAATCGATGCCTCCGTGTACGGGATCGATCTGCATTGGATGCCTCATGTCCAAGGATCTCTTGAGCTTGCACGAATGATCAAGAAGCATCACCCCGACAGCGCAGTTGTCTTCGGAGGATTCAGCTCCTCATATTATCACAATCAGCTCATCAAGGATTTTCCCCAAATCGATTATGTGCTTCGAGGCGACTCCACCGAGCTGCCGTTCGAACTTCTTATGGCGGCAATCGAGTCCGAATCCTCGATGGCGGACATACCGAATCTGACATGGCGCAGTGGTGGGCGAGTAGCTGAGAACGCGCTCTCACATGTGCCAGAGACCTTGGACGACATTGCAGTTGACTATGGCCTGCTAGTTCGGAAGGTTCTCAAGTATCGGGATCTCACAGGACATCTCCCCTACGCCGATTGGAAGGCCAATCCGATGTCCATAGCGGTGGGCGTTCGAGGCTGCACGCAGAACTGTCTCAACTGCGCTGGCTCGTGTGATTCGTTCGCCAGGTTCCTGGGCCGCAACTCACCAGCATTTCGATCGCCCCAATTGCTCGCTGAGGACATCGCAAGAGCTGAAGAGTACATCAAAGGAGCCACCTTCGTCGTGGGAGATGTCCGTCAGGCGGGCAAATCCTACGCGATGGAGTTCCTGAGAGAGTTGAGAGAGCGAGACGTGGACAACGAGGTTGTCCTTGAGCTGTTCACGCCCGCTGACAGATCGTTCGCCAAGGAAGTGGGCTCCAGCATTGGCAGGTTCAACATTCAGATGTCTCCAGAGACTCACGATGAACAGGTGAGGAGAGCCCATGGCAAACCGTACACAAACGATGGTCTGGAGAAGTCCGTGGGATCTTTTCTAGAGGAGGGATGCGGCAGATTCGACCTATTCTATATGATAGGCCTCCCCCAGCAGACCAGAGAATCCGTAATGGAAACCGTCGAATACACGCGCAGGCTCCATAAGGTCTATCCTGGAACGCGACTTCGCCCCTTCATTAGTCCTTTGGCTCCCTTCATCGATCCGGGAGGCAACGCCTTCGAACATCCGCAGGCAAACGGGTACAAGCTATTCGCCTCCTCGGTGCAAGACCATGCCAGGCTTGCATTGATGCCAAGCTGGAAGTATATCCTGAACTACGAAACCGTTTGGATGTCCAGGAGCGCGATTGTTGATTCAACGTATGCTGCAGGACTTGGCGTCAACGCCATTAAGAGAGACTTGGGTTTGATATCTCACGAAATCGCAGACGCGGTGGAGGAACGCATCAACAGAGCATCGGCCCTTATGGACAGCATCGACACCATCGTCGCCCGCGGAGCCGCGACAAGCCGAGAGCTTGAGAGATTGCGAGAGCAGGCTTCGGAATTGAGTGAGTGCACGGTGTGCGAGAAGGAGGAACTCGACTGGTCAACGAGCTCGATTTTCGCATCCATACCGAGGATGGTGGGCGCGTTGCTCCGGAAGAGATAATCCCTCCCAAACAGTTAATTGCGTCATTCTACGATTACTGCGAGAGGGTTCAAGATGATCATCGGAGTGTATGGCTTCCAGGACTCTGGAAAGACGACGCTAGCCGAGGAACTCATCAAGAGTCTTGCCATGAGAGGATTGCGGGTCTCGTCCATCAAACACTCACCCCATCTCGAAGACATCGATTCTATTGGAAAGGATACTTGGCGACATTCGGATGCTGGCAGCGATCCTGTCGTGCTCGACGCAGCAAGTGCGACGATGCTGATGAACAAGCCGGGACTCGGCTTTAATGACCTTGTCGGGCTCATCGAGCGAGAGTTCAACCCGGATGTTCTACTGGTTGAAGGCCGCAAGAACGGAGACTTCCCCAAGATTGCGCTTGGAGAGGTCGAGCCCACAGAGGGGACTGTGCTTGTGAATCCAGAAGCGGGTGAGGCGCTTGAGTTCATCGAGAGAGAAATCGCCCGCGAGAGGATTATGAGACAGCTTCCTGGACTCGATTGCGGTAAATGCGGATCGACCTGTTCGGATCTGGCCTCAGAAGTCGTTGACGGAAAGAGGGCCTTGGATGACTGCCTGGAAATGCCGGCACAGTGTGTCGAGATATCTGTGAATGGGAAGGAGCTGCCCGTAGGAGGGTTCGTTGCCGACATGACGGAGAAGACAATTCGTGGATTCCTCTCAAGCCTGAAAGGGTATTCCGAAGGCGATAGTATAGAAATACGGATACGCCGCGCGAAGACATCAGACGATGACGGGAATTCAGAACGCATAGGTATTCCGTGACACGCAAATCGAACTGTTATGCGCTACATTTATCAACATCAAAGATATCCTGGGAGCCAGCGGCATATCCGCGTCAGTGAAGCCGGTCGGTGATTTCCATGAGGAAGATATCAGAGATCGAGAAGGACCTCAACGCGTGCCTGCAGTGCGGATACTGCAGGGATCCGTGTCCGGTGTATAGGAGCATCGGCTGGGAGTCTGCCACCCCGCGGGGGAAAGTGTTCTACCTGAAACAGATCGCCAACCGATCTCCGGTGGACAGAATACTTGGAAGACGGCCGAAGGTGAACGACAAACTTACTGAGCGGATATTCCAATGCACTTCTTGTGGTGCGTGTGAGCATAACTGTCATGTGGAAATCGAGTTTCCCCACCTCTGGGAGGAAGTCAAGGAATGGCTCATTTCGCAGGGATATGGCCCCATGGAGGCGCACAAGCGCATTGCAGAGAGAGTCATGGAGAAGAGGAACCCGTACGATGAGCCTGCTGAGAAACGCCCTGCCTGGCTGCCGGAGGATGTCAAATTATCTGACGATCCCGAAGTCGTGTTCTTCACCGGCTGCACCGAGGCATACAGGATGCAGCCTCTTGCGATTGCCACCGCCAAGCTACTTGATAAAGCTGGAGTCAAGTTCACAGTGATGGGAGAGGAGGAATGGTGTTGCGGATCTCCCCTCCTGAGAACGGGCCAGAAGACACCGGTGGCACAGGAACTCGCTCCGCACAATGTTCGCAAGATGGAGAAGCATGGCTGGAGAGTGATGGTTAGCGCGTGTGCCGGCTGCTACAACACAATAAAGAACGACTATCCTAAACTGGTGGGGAAGCCCTCTTTCGAGCTCTTCCATATATCGGAGTACCTTGAGAAGCTGGTCAAGGATGGACGGCTCAAGTTCACGAAGGAGTTCAAGAAGAAGGTCGCGTATCACGATCCATGTCACCTTGGCAGGCACGCGAAGGTCTTCGACGCCCCGAGAAGCATATTGAAGGCCATTCCCGGAGTGGAACTCGTGGAGATGAAGCATGAGCGCGAGGATTCGCAATGCTGTGGCGCGGGCGGAGGATTCAAGTCCGCATTCAATAACAGGGCAGAGGACATTGCCGCCGACAGGGTGAGAGAGGCTGCGGAAGCGGGAGCCGAAGTCATTGTGACATCGTGCCCGTTCTGTCAGGTTAACCTCAACGCTGGCGCCAAGAAAGCGGGGCTTGACATCAAGACTATGGACGTCGTTCAGGTCGCGCTCCAGGCCGTCTAGCGCGCAGGCGTTTCTGAACCGCCTCGCTCTTCAGTTCGCGAAGCGCATCGGAGGCTATCCATCTGGCGGGCCGCGAACTTCTGCGAGATATCTCGTCGGCAGCCCTTATCGCCTCCCGGTTGAGAGCCTCATTTCTCTTGCCAATCTGCCTCAGCGCCCAGTTGACAGCCTTCTTGACATATCTCCGGTCATCATCGGATTCTGCCTTGATGTGCTCAAGAAGGTCCATGAACGTCTCATCCTTAGCGGATTTGTCATGTACAGCAAGGCCAGCCATCAACGCGAAGCCAGCCCTCTTGACGTATTCCTCATCACGGTGGCTCCACTCGGTCGCCTTTGCAATCGCAAAGGGCGTCCTGTCGAACAGATTTATGCATGCCTGATCGCACACGTCCCAGGAATCGAAGTCGAGAGCCCAACGGTCCATCTGTCCTTCGGTGACCTTGGACGGCTCGTCTATAATAGCTGCAAGTATCCTCGCTTCATGGATTCCAGACTCCCACAGCTCCAGCGCCAGGGAATGATCTCTTCCTATCGCCTTCGCGACTTCCCTGAGTTTGGTGACTGATATGCCAAGCGTATTTTCGGCGCTTATGCCAAACCTGGCCATGCCCTCAACATTCTTCGGACTGGCCAACGCCCTCAGCTCATCAAGCACATGCGCGACGTCCGCGCTCATATGCCCGTCCAAGGTACGCCTTTGTAGGCGCTCATTACTATCTGCGTGTCGGTTTCCTTGATGCCATCCATCTTAAGGAACGAGTCTATAAACTCCTGCAGCTCAGTCATTCCGACGAAGAGCGCAACGACGAGGAGGTCATACTCGCCCGTAACCCTGTACACGGCGACCACTCTGTTATGATTCGTGATATGTTCCACGACATCATCCAGCTTCTCGCTGAGAGATTTCACATGGACATATGCCTTGACAGTGTTCTCGATAAGCCGATAATCGAGATGTATGGAGAATCGCAAAATGATACCCTTGTCAATCAGATTCTTGATTCGTCTCCTCACAGTCGCCTCCGTCACGCTCAGCTTCTTGGCTATCTCGGAGTTGCTCATCCTCGAATTCTCCCTCAGCTCACACAATATGTTGATGTCGGTCTTATCGATGGGCAGGAGCTTGAGATCGAGGCCTTTCCATCTTTCGTGAATCTCGCAAGGATGGTCCAATGCAGATGATGAGGTCATCGATTATACCCGACACGGGAAGGAGGAGCCCAGTACTTCAAACTAACGGATTTCATGCAAACGAAGGCACCTGACGCATGCTTTTCGTACCAATGTGACGCTTATTTGCATGAATCGCAGGTCATAATGGCTAGAATGCGCTATTCTCCAAATCGCCGCTTCCTCAGCTGATAGGAGCGCACAGCCCTCAGGAAATCCACCTTTCTGAAGCCTGGCCAATAGACGTCGGAGAAGTACAGTTCAGAATACGCAAGCTGCCACAGGAGGAAGTTGGAGATTCGCTCCTCGCCCGATGTTCGGAGTATAAGGTCGGGATCAGGCAGATCGGAGGTGTAGAGATATCCATAGAAGGTGTCTTCATTGATGTCCTCGAGCCTCATCGTGCCGTCGCGTACGTCTCTGGCAACCTTTCTGACGGCCTGAAGCAACTCCTCTCGGCCACCATATCCTATGGCGATGTTGAACGAATACTCGCTGTATTCCTTGGTCCGCTCCTCAGCGTACTCGATCGACTCTCTGACGTCTTCGGGGAGCATCTCCCTCTGCCCGAGAACCCTTACCCGGATTCCATGTTTGTGAACCCGCTCCTCATCGGCAAGGTTTCTGAAGTTCTGGGCGAACATCCTCATCAGGTTATTGATCTCATCGGTCCCCCGACTGACATTCTCGGTGGAGAACGCGTACACTGTCAGCACGCGTATGCCAAGCTCGAGACACCATTCAATCATCTCCTCGAGCTTCTCTTTGCCCTTCTCATGCCCTTCGGCAACAAGCAGGCCGAATTCCTTGGCGTACCTTCGATTGCCGTCCATAATCACCGCGACGTGGCCTGGGACAGGCCGCGATGCGATCTCCTTAAGGAGCCTCTTCTCGTACGTTTGATACGCAGTTGATGCAATCGCTCTCGATATCTCGCCCGTCATTCGAGCAGCTTCCATTTCGCAGATATGCTAACCGGATTTAAACTATGCGTGTCTGAAATCCTCCGGAAGTCCCGCGCTATACAGACCGAGATCAGCGCAGCTTATCGCCGCTACTGCACCGATGGCGCCCCTTGCGCCGGTCACCTCAATGATTCTGACGTCGTTCGCGTCTGCGGCGTGCTCCGCGTCATGGATGGATAGGATTGTCTCCTTCGCCTCCGCTCCAAACCGCACTAACCTGGTAGGGATTGAGAGGCCTTCGAAGACTGCCATCACGGTCTCTTTCGAATAGGTCTGGTCTGAAACGAAATCTCTGGCCCATGATATGGCCTTCTCTTTCTCATCGGGTCGTACGCCGAGCGACACAGCCGTAGAGGAGCAGTTCGTGGTCTTCTGTGGCGCATGAGGGTTCAACTGGACAATCTTATGCGACAGGAACACGCCGAACGGTATCTCACGCGCCAGCCTGAGGCCCAGAACCCACGTGGCGCCCTTCTCCCTCGTGTCAGTATCGTCGATCCCCAGAATGAGTCTGTTGCGCAATGGGGTCGTCAGCTTCAGCTCGACCATTCGTGAGCCGCCGACCTCCTCGTCGCTCAGGAATTCCACCTTCTCGACTCCCTCTGCCTGGGGCAGGCAAGCTCCCACTCCAACGCTCGCGCCAGCCAGACCCAACCACGTTGTCTCCACCTTTCCGCCCCTGACGACTACCGACTTCAGAGCCTGGCCTCCTGTATCCTTTGAGACCGGCCCAAACCTGACCTCGCCCTCTCCGAGGCGAGCGTCCATTATGAGCGTGTTGCCCTGAACCTCGACATGGTTGGTGATTCCTCCCGATCTCAATCTATTGACGGCATCCCACTCGACCGGGCCTTGGGCGCAACATTCCTCGATGATTCTTGCCCTGCCTGCGCTCTCGTCCACGAGGGTGATGAATCTCTTCGCGAACATGCTTCCGTGGCGTTGTCTGATCTCGTCGGGAGTAGTAATGTTCACCATCGCCAATCATACTTCCAACGATTCGCCCGGCTCGAGAATGATTACCTTAGTATCAGGCGATGACCCGGCAACAAGGCTTTTGAACTCCGCTGCATCCTGGTCGATAGGCGCCCATGTGCCATAGTGCATTGGTATCACTGATTCAGGCCTTATCAGAGACGTCGCAAGGGCGGCCTGCCTGGGATCCATCGTGAAGAAGCCTCCAATGGGCAGCAGGGCCACCTTGGGCTCGTACATATCCCCGATGAGTTTCATGTCCCCGAAGACGCAGGTGTCTCCGGCATGGTACACAACCTTCTCCGTGTCAATCAGTAGGCCGACTGGCATGGCGGCTGAGAACTCGAGTCCCGGAGCGCCAATGCTCGATGAATGAAAGGCTGGCACCATTGTTATCGAAGTGTTTTTCACCTTTGCAGTGCCACCCAGGTTGAACCCTATGCTTTCCACGTCGCACCGCTCTATGTACATTGACATCTCAACGATGCTTGCGACGACCGCTCCTGTGCGCCTCGCTATCTCGACAGCATCGCCCAGGTGGTCGGCGTGCCCGTGAGTCACACATATCACATCACAGTCGACCTCGTTCGGCGACACTGACGCTTTTGGGTTGCCGGTCAGAAACGGATCGACAAGCACCTTGTCTCTGCCTTCGATAAGGAACGCAGCATGCCCTAGCCATGTTATCTTCATTGTACCATCCAGGTAGACGAATGCCCCGATGCTATTTCTTAATTTGTGCTTGCAGCGAGGGTATCACCCGCGTCCTCTTCCGACGTACCGTGCAGGCGCATCAGCCAGGCTGAGCGCGTACACAGCATCTGAACGATAGATCAGCCATTTGCCCTTTATGCCCACCAACTCCCCTCTGTGCCTTCCTGGAGTCTCCCTCAGCAGAGGCTTCCGGTCGATCGGCAGCTCGATCGGGTATGAATCGAGCCATCGGAGCTTGTCCGGCCTCATATCGAAGTGCTTCTCCAACGATGCCGCAAGCGTCGTGAACTGGTCCTCTATCGACTTCGGGTCAATATGCTTAGTGAAATCGTCCAACAGCGTCCTCTGTCGAAATGCCTGCGGTATCCTGAGCCTCGCGGATATCTCCTTCTCAGCGGTGCGTGTCCTCCTCCTTGTCGGGAGCGATGCGATCAACGCATACGCGTCTGCTCCCTGCTCGATCAGCCGTTCTTCGAGTCTCCTGGTGGAGCTCATGCCTATCTTCACACGGGTGTTGTAAAAGGCGAGGTAGAGTACGTGCTCCCTCTTGCAGAAGTCGACGTCACAAAGCTCTCCATCGCATTTTGGCTCGAACACACACTCCTGGTAAGGTATGAACGATTCCTCAGCGCAGTTTGCGCACTGGGAGAACCTCGAGACCCGAGCTTCGTCTGGACAGCGCTTGTGACGCCCCTCCTCGAAGAAGCCTGTGCACATCTTCAGCTCACTGAAGATGTAGTCCACATCGTCCAGGTCCATCGTATTAGTGGAGTCATCGGAACGATCTACGCACACTAGATGCGGCTCATAACCGCCCCAACCGAACTCGACCACGTGATAAGGCAGTGAGGACTGCACCTGAGATAGCCATATCCGGTCCGCCCGCTCAAACATGCGCTCAGTAGTACTTCGCCGCGGATGTATTTACCGTTTACCTGCTGGTATGCGAAAATGGAATGGCTCCGGTTGCCTATTCGGGCTCACCCTTGTCATCCGCTTCGGGTTGGTCCTCTGGAGTCTCAGCCATATCTGGTTTCTGATCGTCAGGCTGAGGTCGGTCCGGCGGGAATTCACTCAGGTCGACATCTATCTTCTTCAAGTACTTGGGCCCGATCTCCTCAGCGAGATAGACCGTCTTGCCCGCCTTCTGGACGACTATGCCGTCCTCGACCGCGCTCTTGACGTCCACCTCAAGTATCACAGGGGACTCCGTCCGGACTCTTCCAGCATTTACAGCGTCCTTCACAGTCTTGCTCAGGTGGACGCGTTTCCGATCGGAAGGCTTGATCCCCGTTTCGATTATTATGTCAACCTCCTCCTCAGTCGCTGGATAATACAACGAGTCCGGAATGCCGACATTGCTTGTGTCGAGCTCGACTTCGAACGAGTGGGCGTACGTGGCCCTGATCTTGCCATCTTTGAATTCATATCGACCCTTGTTGTCAGTCTCGATAATTGCAAGTATGTGGTGAGGTCTCAACCAATGGTACCTTCTCTGTTTCGCCTGGATGGCGTTGACGAACCTTCGCAGATCGACGAAACCGTAGCTATCTACTTCGAGGTCGAATCTCTCGGGAAAATGCCTGAGCACTCCGGCTAGAGTTCTGCTGAGTCGGTCCAGTTCCTCTGAATTCATGAGGAATCTTCCCTCTTGTCCACATACCGGACAATAGTCGGCCCTGAAGTAACCGTGTTCTTTGCATTCCCTGAGCAAGCTATGCCCCCGATTGTCTCGGAATACCAAGAACCACAATATATCTTTTGGCTGCCCGGAGCCATCTCGGGCGCCCAATCGATGCTGGCCCCTTCTGCGCCCTGGCGGGGTTCTCGGAAGGCTTTAACTATGAAGTCGTACTATCGTCCGCCAAGTCGACAGACCCCGTTCGCGGTACGGCCAGACTGACTACCCGTCGACAATGGCGGGCCTCAGCCCTGTATTGAATAAGGGACAGGTGCCTGCGAACAGAGCGAGGAGGGATTGATTGGAGAAGAAGCGGGTTGTTGTGATAGGCGGTGGCATAGCAGGCATTCAGGCATCCCTCGACCTGGCCGATCGGGGCTATGAGGTGCATATTGTCGAGAAGTCACCCTCAATCGGAGGTCACATGGCGCAGCTGGACAAGACCTTTCCGACAAATGACTGTTCCATGTGCATTCTCTCTCCAAAGATGATATCCTGTGCGGACCACGCCAACGTCGTACTGCATACATACTCCGAGCTGGAATCGGTCGAGGGTTCCTTCCCCGATTTCAAAGTGACCATTCGCGAGAAGGCGAGATTCATAGACACGGACAGATGCACCGCATGCGGAGATTGCATCGCGAAGTGCCCTGTTAAGGTTCCGAGCGAATTCGAAGAGGGGCTCTCTAAGAGGAAGGCGGTCTATCTCCCGTTTCCCCAGGCGGTTCCAAGGAAGGTCACCATAGACAAGAAGCACTGCCGCATGCTGACCCAGGAGAAATGCGGCGTGTGCAAGAAGGCCTGTCAGGCGGGCGCGGTGGACTTCGAGCAGGAGGATGCGATTATCGAACTGCGCGCCTCCGTGATCGTTCTGGCCACTGGGTTCGATCTGATGGATGCGGCCGCAATGCCGCAATACGGCTATGGCATTTGCAAGGATGTCGTAACCTCGCTCCAGCTTGAGCGCCTGCTTTCGGCATCAGGGCCGTCGAACGGACACCTTCGACGCCCTTCGGACGACAAGGAGCCTAGGAATCTGGGGTTCATACAATGCGTTGGATCCCGAGACTCCAAGGCACGCAACTACTGCAGCAGCGTCTGCTGCATGTATGCAACGAAGGAATCGATTCTCGCGCGCGAGCACGCGCCCGACGTGGAGATAGCGATATTCTACATGGACATGAGGGCGACCGGAAAGGGATTTCAGGAATTTGTCTCGAGAGCCAGGGACATCTACGGTGTAAGGTATGTTCGCTCGAGACCGGCGAAGATCCAACCAGCGAACGGCGATAGCGGAGTTCTGATGAGCTATGAGACAAGAGGCGCAGCTGGAGAATCCAAAACCGAGGAATTCGATCTGATTGTGCTCTGCCCTGCATTGACGCCTTCAACCAACAACACCGATCTGGCGGAGAAACTCGACGTCGAGCTCGACGGTGAGGGTTTCTTCAGAACACCAGACATCGCTCACCCTGTGGACACCACTGGCAAGGGTATTCTTGTATGTGGCTTCGCAAGCGGTCCCATAGACATTCCAGACTCAGTATCACAGGCATCAGCTGTCGCAGCCCGGGCTGCTGAACTCATAAGTGGAGGTGAGCGCTGATGCTCAGGATCGGGGTGTTCGTATGTCATTGCGGCCACAACATAGCATCGGCGGTCGATGTCGACGAAGTGGTCGAGTTCGCTAGGAAGCTGCCAGGCGTGGTGTACGCAGGACAGAACCTATACTCATGCTCTCAGGAAGGACTAGGCTCGATAAAGAAGAGCATCGAGGATAATGATCTCAACAGGGTGGTCGTAGCGGCTTGCACACCGAGAACACACGAGCCGTTGTTCAGGAGAGCGTGCGAGCAAGCTGGCATAAACAAGTATTTGTTCGAATTCGTGAACATCAGGGAGCACTGCTCCTGGATTCATGCGAAGGAGCCCGAAGCAGCGACGGGGAAGGCGAAGAAGCTCGTGGCGATGGGAGTGGCAAAGGCGTCATTGCTTGAGCCTCAGGAGGAGGGGGAGTCCGCCGTCATCCCCAGGGCGGTCGTCATCGGAGCAGGTATTTCCGGGCTGGCTGCGGCGGCATCTCTTCTCGATCAGGGAATAGAGACCCACATCATCGAGTCCAAGAACTGCGTGGGTGGGCTTCTCAGGGAGGTGGCGGTAATTGGCCCGGAGGATATTGACTCCAGGAACCTCATCAACTCCCTCGAGAAGCGCTTGACTAGCTCTCCGAAGGCGCACTTGCATCTCAACTCCCGAGTGAAAGAAGTCAAAGGTTTCGTCGGCAACTTCGAGGTTACCATCGCCAAAGGAGATGAGGACATCACGGTCCAAGCTGGTGCAATAATCGTTGCGACAGGGACACGCGAATTCCAGCCTGCCGGAGAATACGGTTTCGACGAATACCCGGCGGTAATCACGCAGCTTGAGCTGGAGAGGAGGCTCGCGAAATCCGACTTCGCTGCAAGCAGGATGGCTATCATCAATTGCGCCGGGAGTAGACAGCCCGGGAGAGAGTACTGTTCAAGAGTGTGCTGCAACGCATCACTGAAGAACGCTCTCCGCATATTGGACAAGAATCCCGATGCCCAGGTAACCATACTTCATAGAGACATCATGAGCTGCGGAGCAGCGGCCGAAGAGCTTTACAGAAGGGCCTCCGAGAGAGGCGTCCGATTCGTCAGATACGGACTGGAGAAGCGCCCACAGGTTCATGCCAAGGAGAATGGTGTTGTCTTGGAAGCGTTCGATGAAACCCTGGACGAGACTATCGATCTAGACCTGGATCTCTTGATATTGGCTACTCCGCTCGTTCCCCCCGAAGACTCGGTTGAGACAGGCAAACATCTGAAAGTCCCGAGGGACAAGTACGGATTCTTCCTCGAAGCGCATGTCAAGCTGAGGCCAGTGGAATTCGCGACGGATGGCGTATTCGTGTGCGGCTCTGCACGATGGCCCGTTAGCGCGAGAGAATGCATCTGGCAGGGCCAGGCCGCCGCTGCAAAAGCCTCGATTCCCATAAGCGAAGGCAAGGTTCGGATAGAAGCAATAACGGCGGAAGTGGACCCGGACAGATGTGCCGCCTGCGGCAACTGCGTTCTCGCCTGTCCCTATGAGGCGATTGAGATCGTCGAGCACCTCGACACCATGGCTGCGAAGGTCAATGAAGCTCAGTGCAAGGGCTGCGGCACCTGCGTGGCAGCCTGTCATAACGATGCCATACAACAGAAGGGCTTCAGCAGCAGACAGCTCGGAGCGATGATAGATGCCCTCATCAGAACAGCAACGGAGGGGACGCAATGAGCGAGTTCAATCCCAACATTCTGGCGTTCTGCTGCAACTGGTGCTCGTACGCAGGGGCGGATCTTGCAGGAGTCAATAGACTTCAAATGCCTCCGAACGTGAACGTTGTAAGGGTGATGTGCAGTGCCAGCGTCAAGCCTGAGTACGTATTCAAGGCAATCTCTCAAGGTATCGATGGTGTTCTGGTTCTGGGGTGTCACATCGGAGACTGTCATTACCTAACTGGCAATCATCGGACCGCAAAGCGCATACCACTCACCGCGAAGATTCTCGAGAAGGTTGGCATCGACCCCAGACGCGTCCAATTGGACTGGGTTAGCGCGGCTGAGGGTGAGAAGTTCCAGCAGGTTGTGACGCAGTTCGTCGATGACATCAGGAGCCTGGGACCCAATCCGATGAAGGAGGTGAGATTCTGATCGCTGATGCCGAGAAGGTGATGCGCCTTGCATTCGAAGAACGGGGTGCGGACTACCTGCTCGCCATCAAGGAGGCGCATGGCCAGGCCGCTCCAGTGCTTCTTAGGAAAGGCGACGATGCAGGTACCATGCGGTTCGACGTACCCTATCAAATGACGATGATTCTCACCAATATTAGTCGATTCATCAAGGAGGGCAGAATTGCTGTCGTTGCCCGCAGGTGTGACGAACGGGCAATAGCAGAACTGGTGAAGAGAGACCTCTTGAATCACGACAATCTCGTCGTCATTGGGCTTGCCTGCAGCGAAGAACAGATACGCGAATGTCGATGCACTGACCCGTGCCCGAGCAGCGCGGACATCGGGCATTGCGCTGCCCCTGCCAAAGAAGACCAGGCGGCTTCAAGCATACAGAGCATGCCTCTTCCGGACAGACTTGACTATTGGATAGATCAGTTCCGAAAATGCAACAAGTGTTTTGGCTGCACGTTGAACTGTCCTGTGTGCTTTTGCGACGATTGCCTTCTGGAAGAGAAAACATTCACGCCAGAGAAGGGCATCCCACCAGGGCTTGCGTTCCACCTGATCCGTGCGGTGCACTTGGCCGACAAGTGTGTCGAGTGTGGGGAATGCGAGCGGTCATGCCCGTCCGACATACCGTTGCTGGCATTGAGAAAGATGGTCAACCAGGACATGAAAAGGATGTTCAATTATACCAGTGGCGATCCCGAACGAAGGAGTCCGTTGCTTACCACGCTCGAAGGTGACCCGATGGAGGATGATGGCGATGCCTGTTGACTACATCCTGACGACGTGTCCGTACTGCGGTACTGGCTGCAACTTCTTCCTTCAGGTTGCGGACGGGCGGGCGGTTGGTGTAGTGCCATGCAAGACCGATGAAACCAGCGCTGGCAGCCTTTGCATAAAAGGATACAACGCGCACGCATTCGTCAATCACAGTGACAGGCTGACGCATCCGATGATAAGAGAAGGAGACCAGCTGAGCAAGGCGACCTGGGAGGAGGCGCTGCAGAGGATAGCATCGGAGATGAAGCGGATATCCGACGAACACGGTCCGGATGCCATCATGGTTCTCGCTTCAGCGAAATGCACGAACGAGGAGAACTACCTAATCCAGAAGGTTGCACGTGCTGCCATCGGAACGAATAACGTCGATCACTGTGCCCGGCTCTGTCACGCATCCACGGTCGCAGGACTGCTTCAATCGTTCGGCAGCGGAGCAATGACCAACACGATACCGGAATTCGAGAATGCGGACTGCATACTCGTCACCGGCTCGAACACTCTGGAAGCGCATCCCCTGATCGGAACCAGAATACTCAAAGCGAGGGACAAGGGGGCGAAGGTAATCGTCGTGGATCCTCGAGATACCCCTCTCTCGCGCGTGGCGACGATCAGCATGCGACAGGAATCGGGATCGGATGTCGCGTGGATCAATGGCATGATAAACATCATCATATCAGAGAAACTGCACGATGAGGAGTTCATCGCAGCTCGTACGACCGGTTTCGACGAGTTGCGAGAAATCGTCAAGAATTACACTCCCGAGAGAGTGAAGAGCCTCACCGGAATTCCCGAGGATGACCTCGTGTCTGCCGCCAAGATGTATGCATCTGCTGACAAAGCCATGATAGCCTACGCGATGGGAATCACTCAACACAGTAACGGGACAAACCTGGTGCGAGCGCTGGCAAATCTCGCAATGGTAACCGGGAACGTGGGCAGGGAATCCACGGGCGTCAATCCATTAAGGGGGCAATGCAACGTCCAGGGCGCATGCGACGCAGGCGCGTTACCGAACCTTTATCCAGGATATCAAAGCGTGGAGGATGCCGAGACGCGCTCCAAATTCGAGCATGCATGGAATCGAAAGCTCAGCGAAAAGAAGGGCATGGCTTTGACCAACGCATTCGACAAGGCCCTGACTGGTGAGGTGAAGGCGATGCTCATATTCGGCGAGAATCCGATGATGTCGGACCCTGACATCGGGCACGTCGAAAGGGCAATTTCGAAGCTGGAGTTCATGGCGGTCATCGATATCTTCCCCACCGAGACCGTGAAGCTTGCCGACGTGGTCCTCCCTGCCGCGTGCTATGCGGAGAAGAACGGAACGTTCACGGCGACTGACCGAGCGGTAAGAGCGGTCAGGAAGGCCGTAGATCCGCCAGGCGACGCAAGGCCCGATTGGCAGATAGCCTGTGATCTCGGGAGATTGCTTGCAGGCGATGGCTTCGACTTCGCCTCACCCGAGCAAGTGCTGGCTGAGATGGCCGCGGTCGCGCCGATCTACGGCGGGATCGATTACGAGCGAATCGAAGAGGAGATGGTCCGCTGGCCTTGTCCGTCTAAAGACCACCCAGGCACGAAGGTTCTGCACACAGAATCGTTCAAGATTGGCAAGGGTGTATTCGCACCCATCGAGCACACTCCTCCAGCGGAGGAGACTTCGGACGAGTATCCACTAATCCTCACGACCGGCAGAAACCTCTTTCAATTCCACACTGGCACGATGACAAGGAGATCCGCCAAGCTTCAGCGGGAAGCTGCAGGACCCTACGTCGAGATCAACACGGAGGATGCGCGGAGGCTCGGCATCATCGACGACGCAAGCGTTAGAATCACCTCACGAAGAGGGACCATAACCCTGGCTGCCAGGGTCACACAATGGATCAGACCGGGAACCATCTTCATTCCCTTCCACTATGCCGAAGCGGCTGCGAACAGACTTACTAACAACGCGTTGGATCCGACCGCCCAGATCCCGGAATACAAGGTGTGTGCGGCGAGATTGGAGAAAGCCTGAGGGCGGTTTGGGCGAGTTGTTGAGGTGCCTTCATCTCCCAGCGGGTCGCCTCATCGCGAGTGCGATGCCGAAGGCCGCCAGCGAGGCCATGCCGACCGCAACGAACACCCAGATGAAGCCGCTCTCCGTTGTCGCCATGAAACCCGGTATCAATCCACCAACCACCCCCGCAGCACCGTAGCCGGTGAAGACCAGGCCGTAATTGATGCCGATGTTTCTAGTGCCGAAGTACTCCGCAGTAGTCGATGGAAACAGCGAAAAGTTACCTCCGAAAGTGAATCCTACCGCGGCTGCCAAGGACGTCAGTCCTATGAACTGGATAATCTCCCCTGACGGCCTTGCGGCAAAGAACCATGCAGCGGCGAGCAACAACAAAGCCTGTAGGAGAAACATTATTCTCAAAGTGTTCGCTCTTCCCAGAGAGTCTGACACCTTGCCCCAGACTATCCTCCCTGCTCCATTGAACAGCGCGATTATCCCGGCGATCGTTTGGAACTGGGCAACGACCAGCGCGCTTCCGGATGGGTCCAGGTACTGGGCAAGGTTCCTGACATTGGCAATCATCATCAGGCCGGCAGTCGCCGACAGAAGGAACATCATGAAGAGCATGGGGAACTGCTTCGTTCTCATCATTTCCCTCCATCCGAACTCGTGGTTCGTCTTGGCAGCGGCATCCGGCGGCACATATCCCCTGGGCATCCAGCCTTCCGGGGGGTTCCTCAGGAGTTGCGCACCACCTACGACCATCAACAGGAATATCAATCCAAGATAGAGGAATGCGTCACTCAGTCCGTTCGATGATGAGTCAATAATCCAATTGCCAACCTGAGTGAACAGGAAAGCACCCGCACCAAACCCTGCAACGGCAATGCCCGTCACAAAGCCCCTCTTGTCCGGGAACCACTTCACCGCCGCGGCAAGGGGGCAGACATAGCCAAGGCCCAAGCCTATTCCGCCGAGGACGCCGTAGGAGAGATACATCATTGGGAGGCTTTCCGTTGAAAAAGCCGCCGTTATGTATCCGGCGCTGTAGGCAAGGCCACCCGCTGTGGCAACAATCCGGGGTCCTTTTCGGTCTTGCAGCCTCCCTGCAAAGATCATCGTTAATGCGAAAATCGCAATCGCCGCGGAGAATATGCCGAGGATGGCGAACGACTTCGGATCCGAATCAAGCGCTTCAGACAAAGGGGATGTGAATATCGAGAAGGCGTACACTGCGCCCAATGCTAACTGGATGAGAAGAGCTCCGAGAACAACTGACCATCGATTCATGACTCGTTCATTCGAGTGTTCAGGTTTGCTCGCCTCTTCAGATATCGCGTTCATGTGATCTCTTCCATTTTGCTGCGTCTCAGGTCAGGCTCGCCTTGATCGTCCTTCGAGTGGGCAGCCGCGACGGTCGCTACAGGTCGGACTTCGATAGGGACGAAGGCTCATCGAACTCTATACTCAGTCCTCCAGAGTTGAAGTGTCTCCGATCGGAAGCCCTAGCTCTTTTGCCCTCAGAAGCCTTCTCATGATCTTGCCACTCCTGGTCTTGGGAAGTGTCTTGACGACGTCGATCTCCCTTGGGTATGCGTGACCAGCCAGCCGGCTCTTGACGAACTTCTGAATGTCCTTCTTGAGCTCTTCTGATTCTGCATGGCCAGGAGTGAGGACTATGAACGCCTTGATGATGTTCCCTCTAAGCTGATCCGGCTTTCCGATAACGCCCGCTTCAGCAACCGCATCATGTTCGATAAGTGCGCTTTCAACCTCGAAAGGGCCGACTCTCTCGCCCGAGGTCTTGATTACGTCATCCGCCCGACCGACATACCAGAAGTATCCGTCATCGTCGATCATTGCGGTGTCGCCAGTGTAGTACCAGCCGTTTCTCATGTACTCATTGTACTTGGATTCGTTCTTCCATATCTCCCTCATCATCGAAGGCCAGCCTGGCCTTATGACCAGGTTCCCTTCCTCGCCTTGAGGGAGGACATTGCCTTCTTCATCGACTATCTCAGCCTCTATGCCGGGGAGAGGCTTGCCCATCGACCCGGGCTTTATGGGCATTTCGGGGAAGTTAGTGATGAGAATGCTGCCCGTCTCGGTCTGCCACCAAGTGTCGTGGAAGGGCTTGTTGTCGAAGACTTCGAGGGCCCACTTGACTCCTTCGGGGTTCAGCGGCTCCCCTACGGAGTACAGGGCCCTCAGTGAGGAGAGATCGTATTTGGCGGGCAGGTCATCCCCCTTAGCCATGAGCATCCTAACAGCAGTGGGCGCTGTGTACCATACGGTCACTTTGTGATTCTGAATCGATCTGTACCAGAGATCGGGGTCGAACCTTCCTCCGAGGCCGACCTGAGTGACGCCACATGACCACGGTCCCAGGCACCCATAGACCACGCCGGTAACCCATCCGAGATCGGCGGTGCACCAGTAGACATCCTCGTCGTGAAGGTCGAGAACCCACTTCGAAGTGAGCGTCTGCTGCACAATGCCTTTGTGAGCGTGAACGACGCCTTTGGGCTTGCCCGTCGTACCCGACGTATACAACATGAATTGGTACTCCTCGGGATCCATCGGCACAGTCTCGAAGTCCTCTGCAGAGGACTCCATTTCAACCTGGTAACTGACTTCGCCCGCGTTTGCATCAGCATCATCGACAACGATGATGTGCTTGAGGTCCGGAAGCTGCTCCTTGATCGGGTACACCCGTTTGGCAAGCTCGGAACTGGTGACCAGCGCGACGGCGCCGCTGTCCAGCAACCTATCCCTTATCGCATCAGGTCCGAAAGCAGGGAACATAGGGCTGGCTATGGCGCCAGCTTTGATGGTGCCAAGGAAGCTGACGTACAGCTCTTTTGACCGCTGCAGGAAGACGAATACTCTATCCTGCCTTTTGATGCCCAGCTTGACCAGTACGTTCGCGAACTTGTTCGTCTCGCGATACATCTCGAGAAAAGTGATCTTCTGCACATTTCCATTGCCATCGTCATAGATGAGGGCCGCTTTGTCCTTCCTCTCGCCGAGCGCGTGTCTGTCGATTACATTGTAGACTGAGTTGATCTGTCCATCAGGAAACCAATCGACAAGCTCCTCAGCATCTCCCCATTTGAATGTCCGTCTCAGCCCATCGTAACCCTGCAGATTTGGTTTCAATCTCAATTGGGCGAGGTTCTTCTCTATCAACTCGCCATCTGACATTTCGCTGCTCTTCTCGGTCATCTTGCCTACCTTCCGTCATTCACCCGCACCTTTGGCGCGGCTATATCACGCCTTAGAGATCAGGAACCAATCTCCTCTTACTCACGATGCCCTCTAGTCCTGAAGGGTCGCCGCATAGACCGGATTCATATGCCCAATCCGTAGTATATAACGCTAAGGCCATCTCTCCCTCAGCCTTCACACGCCGATGACAAGATGGTTCCAATCGGTGTATTCTAGAGCTTCTTCTAAGCCTTTTCGTTGCAACAACGGCGATTTCAGATTGTTCCAGCTCCGTATAGAGATTACAATCATTGCAAAGGTCGTCGCATTTCGTAACACAACGACAATATTCGGATTATTATAATAATAATCGCATTGATTGGTGACCGGCCGGAAAGAGAGGGCTTTCAGCTTCGAAACGGTGCGGCAACTAGCTGCTCTTCAGCCCTTGTAGTCGTGATGCACCTTTGCTGCGCGAACCGTGTTCTTCATCAGCATAGTGATGGTCATCGGGCCAACTCCTCCGGGAACTGGCGTGATGGCTTTCGCCTTATCCTTGACCGCGTCGAAGTCGACATCACCGACCAGTCTCTTGCCACTCTTGGTCGTCGGGTCATCGATTCGGTTGACTCCAACATCCACCACAACCACGCCATCCTTCACCATATCCGCTTTGACAAACTTGGGCACACCCATCGCAGCGATGAGAATGTCTGCCTGCCTGGACAGGGCAGGAAGGTCGGCCGTGCGAGAATGACAGACCGTAATGGTGGCGTCCGCTCCGGCCGCCTTCTGTACGAGAATGTTGGCAATGGGCTTTCCGACAATGTTGCTTCTTCCAAGTATGACGACGTGCTTTCCCTTTGGATCGTTTCCGCTCCTGACTAAGAGGTCCTGAATTCCAGCAGGAGTACATGGGAGATATGTTTCTGCGCCGACAACCATCTTGCCGACGTTGACAGGGTGGAAACCATCCACATCCTTCCCGGGATCGATTCTCATCAGGACCTTCTCTTCGCTGATCTGCTTCGGCAGGGGGAGTTGCACGAGAATTCCATCAAACTCCGGGTCCGCGTTGTATTTGTCGACCAGCTTCAGCATCTCGTCCTCAGAGGTGGTTGCGGGGAGCCTGATAGTCTCCGATTTGATGCCCAGCTCCTCGCACGCCTCGCCCTTCTTCCGGACGTAGACCTGCGATGCCGGATCTTCTCCAACAAGAATGACGACCAGCCCTGGCGTCACACCGGAGACCTTCATCTTGGATATCTCCTCCTTAAGCTCGGCCCTTATGGTCTTCGCAACATCGTTTCCGCTTATGATTTCCGCCGCCATCGTATCACGTCCAGGGCAAGTTGATGCGGGCGCCTTACTTAAGGTTTCGCGCAAGCTCTAGTCGAGGCTCGAACTCCTCCGAAAGGATTTATAACGACTTCCCGATTACGGGGAGCAAAGGGGGTTAACGCAAATGGCAATGAAGCCAGATATCGAGATTGCTCAGAAAGCGAAAGTCCAGCATATCGAGAAGATCGCCGAGAAGGTCGGTCTTTCTCATGACGACCTTGACTTCTACGGGAAGTATAAGGCCAAGGTGCCGTTGAACGTGCTGAAGAAGTTTGACAGCAACAAGGACGGGAAGCTGATATTCGTTACTGCCATCACGGCTACCAAGGCGGGAGAGGGAAAGACGGTAACGTCCATCGGTCTCTGTCAGGCATTCGGACAGCTTGGCAAGAATGTGATGCTGTCCTTGAGAGAGCCATCCTTGGGCCCGACTTTCGGGATTAAGGGAGGCGCGACAGGCGGAGGCTACTCCCAGGTCTATCCGATGTGGGATATCGATCTGCATTTCACAGGGGACATCCACGCTGTGGGCACAGCCCACAACCTCTTGTCTGCGCTCACGGAGAATCACGTGACAAAGAAGAACGAGCAGAACATCGATCCAACAAGAATCGTGTTCAGAAAAGCTCTTGACATGAACTGCAGAGAGCTCAGGAACATCGTCGTCGGCCTCGGTGGACGGAGCAAGGGCGGAGTTCCGAGGGAGAGTGGCTTCGACATAACCGTGGCTAGCGAAATCAACGCGATTCTTGCACTCGCAAGCGACATGGCAGACCTCAGGAAGAGACTGTCGCGAATTGTAGTTGCATACACGCGCGATGGAAAGCCTATCACTGCGGACAAATTGAAAGGTATTGGTGCGATGTGCCTCCTGCTGAAGGACGCCATCAACCCCACCCTGGTCCAGACACTCGAAGGTCAGCCTGCGTTCATTCACGGATCCCCGTTCGCCAACATCGCCCATGGCAACAGTTCCATCATCGCCACGAAGTATGCCCTCAAGATGGCAGACTATGTGATCACAGAGGGCGGCTTCGCTGCAGACCTCGGTGGAGAGAAGTTCTTCAACATCGTGTGCAGGGTGGGCAACCTCAAGCCGGACGTCGCCGTTCTGGTGGCAAGCATAAGGGCATTGAAGATGCACGGCGGCATGGATGTGAAGGAGATAGGCAACCCGAACACTGACTTCCTCGAGAAGGGCTACATGAACCTTGACAAGCACATTGAGAACATGAAGAAATTCGGCGTCCCCGTTGTCGTGGCCATCAATCAGTTCCCTACGGACTCTCCCGAGGAGATCGAGCATATCAAGAAGCACTGCGAGAAGGTAGGAGCCAGGTTCGGCCTTTCGAAGGTCTTCACTGACGGAGGCAAGGGCGGTGTGGAACTCGCTGAGGCGGTTCTCGAGTCGATTGAGAAGGAGAAGTCCAACTTCAAGGTCCTTTACGACGAAAAGCTCCCGATAAGTGACAAGATCAGGACGATTGCGACTGAGATCTACGGAGCGGAGGACGTTGTCTATACTGGCACGGCGCCTGCTGACATGAAGGCGATTGAGGCCGCAGGAAATGACAAGCTCCCGATTTGCATGGCAAAGACGCAGCTGTCGATAACGGACGATCCAGCCAAGAAGGGCGCTCCAAAGGACTGGGTCCTGACTGTCAGAGAAGTTAGGTTGTCGGCCGGGGCCGGGTTCATCGTCCCTCTAACTGGAGAAATCATGACGATGCCTGGTCTTCCTACGGTTCCAGCAGCCGAGCGGATAGACATCGACGACGACGGTCACATAACGGGCTTGAATTGAGACAGCGTTGGCTCCGCTCGTTCGGAACGTCAGGGCTGCCCGAGCGCCCGGAGGTTTAAAACCCTTTCCTTTTCATTACGCTCTGGGAACGGCTTTCTTGTTCCAGCGCATATCAAACGCGACGCCCTGATGGCGAAGGCCAGCGGCCTTCTGAACCAATAAGGGCATGTCACCACAGACACCCTTGAAATCGCCAAATCCGCAGAAGAGGGAGGAGAACAACAATGAAGGTCCTCGTGATTGGAGGAGGTCCAGCGGGCCTAACCGCAGCCGGGACCCTTGCGAGCAACGGTCTGGAAGTAGCATTGGTGGAGAGAGACTACACCCTCGGAGGCATGGCCAAAGAGCTCACATGCAAGGGCATCACAGAATGCAGGGATTGCGGCGTCTGTTTCGCCATTGACCGCGCCGCAGAGGCAGTCAGGACGCCTGGAATCGAGGTTTTCTTGAGTTCAGAGATTACATCCTTGGAAAAGACCAACGAGGGGTTCAAGGCGAAGATCCGCTCTTCAGCGCGGTTCGTCACACACAACTGCATTGGTTGCAACAACTGCGTCGAAGTCTGCCCTGTTGAAGGCAAGGCGATCTTTGCACCTTCTGGCAGTGGCCAGCCTCGAACATATTGGATTGATCGCAAGCGATGTTTGCACTTCAAGAAGAGCAAGTGCGAGGAATGCGCGAAGGCCTGTCCGACGAAGGCTATCGATTTCTCTGACAGAGCGAAGAACGTGACGAGAACAGTCTCCAAGGTTGTGCTGGCGACTGGCATTGAGCCTTTCGACGCCCAGGAGCTTCCGAGACTGGCCTGCGGAACAACCTCCGATGTTATCTCCAGCGTTGATGCGGAAAGGATAATCAACGAAGAGGGGCGATTGAAGAGGCCATCAGATGGAGTCGTACCGAAGACGGTAGCGATGATTCAGTGCGTGGGTTCCCGTAACGAAAAGACTGGCATCGGATACTGCTCGAAGTTCTGCTGCAAGTACGGAACGAAGATCGCACAGCTGATAATGGAAGGCTCTCCGGAAATGGACCTCGATTTCTACTTCATGGACCTGAGGACACTGTATGAACCTCAGGAAGATTTCAAGAAATGGGCAGTGGCGATGAAGAGGAAGGTAGAGAAGAAGAAGGTGCCGCGTGTGAGGCTGATAAGATGCATGCCTTCCTTAGCATATCCTGGAGAAGATGGGAAGATATGGCTGCGATCATCGGGAGAGACAGACGCTGAAGTGATGGAAACTCCCTACGACATGGTGATACTCTCTGTGGGAATGCGGCCGCGTGGCGTGCCTGAGGACATCGCTTCTCGACTAGGCCTGGCTTTTGATGATAACGGCTTCGCACGATGCCAGGATGAAGAAGGCGACCCAGTCGTGATCGTTCTGGGAGCGATGAGTGAACCCATGGATATCGAGGAGACCGTCACCAGGGCGATGGCAGCGGCTGCTACCCCGAGAAAGGAGGCGGGCGAATGAATCGTGGGACTCAAGTTGTGATATGCCGAGTCTGCTCGGAAGGTGCGGGTCTGCTGGATGTCGACAAGCTCGCTCGAGTGGCCTCCGATGCACCGGGAGTCTGTTCGACAGTTGTTGTCGAACGCGCGTGTAACAAGAAGACCGTGTTGGAGATAGTCGACGACGCGATGGCAAAGGAAGCCGACCGCCTGTTGGTTGCCCCGTGTTCAAAGAAGGAAATCTCGCCTGCCCTGTTCCAAACATATGCGAAGAAGGCCAAGATGAACGAATTCCTGATGGAGGCAGTGGACATAATCGGAGAGGTCACGCTTCCGCACAGAGATGATCCGACACGCGTTCAACCCAAGGCCGAGGCAAAGCTTCGGTCTGCAATCGTCCGAATCAACATGCTCGAGCCGTTGCAGAGAACCGAGGAGCGCATGAGGACTTCGAACGTCGTGGTGATTGGAGCAGGCGCCGCCGGAATCGAAGCCGCATCTGTCGCTTCCGCCTTTGGGCTTCATACAGTCATCATTGAGAAGTCCGAGAAGAAGATTGACGCGCCTGGAGTAGTAATGCCCAAGTCAAGACTCATCTCGGCGAAAGGTCACGCTGGTAACTACATTCTGACAATAGAAGTAGGAGAGAAGAGAGAGACACTTGAGTGCGCAGCGATTGTCGTAGCATCTGGTGGCGATTGGCGCGAAGCGAAGGGACCGATTGTGGACGAATTGCAAGTTGCGAAGCCCTTACATCACCTGGAACAAGAAATTGGCGAAGGCAGGCTGCCGGGCGGCGCGATCATCATATTGGACACGCCTGACCCAAAAGGTATCAGAACCCCGGCTCAGGATTTCATGTGGGAAGAAGCTCTCCATTGCGCAACGCATATACGCAGGAAATCCCCCACCACTGAGGTCTATCTGGTCTTCCAAGAGATGCGGGCGATGGGACTCGCCGAATTCGACTACAAGGAGGCATCTGAGCTAGGAGTGAAGTTCATTCGCTACGATTCCAAGAAGCCTCCGAAGGTCGATACTAAGAACGGAACGCGCCTGATTGTGACAGACATGGCACAGGAAGAGACCCTCTCACTCGCGTTCGATACTCTGTATTATGCTTCAGTCGCTCCGAATCCAGACAACGCAGCGATTGCGGTTGCGCTTCGTATTCCGATCTCATCCAGTGGTGGGATAAGAAGAGGGAGCATCCAGAGAGGACCTGTTGCCACGCCACGTCCAGGCATATTCGTTTGCGGGACAGCAAAGTTTCCAAAGAGCAGAGAAGTCGCGAGACTCGAAGGCAAGGCTGCGGGACTTATGGCGGCCCAATTTGCGGCGGCTGGCAAGTGGGAGTTTGGAGGCTCGGTTGCGGAGGTCACATCTGACAAGTGCTCTGCGTGTCTCACTTGCGTTCGAACCTGTCCGTATGAGGCACCCTTCATAGGCATTGCCGGAAAGGCGGAAATCGCAATCCAGATGTGCCAGGGATGTGGAATATGCGCCGGCATATGTCCCAGCAAGGCGATTGAACTGCACAACTACACTGACGACCAACTCTCGGCAGAGACAGCAGCATATCTCGGAGGTGATTTCTGATGGCCGACGCAAAGCCAAAGATTGTTGGCTTCTGCTGCGAGAAACATGGCACGGAGAGCGTTGACCTCGCCATCAGAAGTGGCGAGCAGTATGATGCAAGCGTGAGGCTTGTCACTGTGCCCTGCACTGGAAGGGTAGACGGACTGCATATTCTCAAGGCGTTGGAAGACGGCGCCGATGCCGTTTTCGTCCTTGGATGCCTTGAGAAGAACTGCTACTATGACACAGGATCAATCGAGGGTCGGAAGAGGGTTGAGTACGTTAGAACCATGCTTTCAGAGGTGGGTATAGAACCTGAGCGTGTGGAGATGTTCAACGCAAGCTCCACGATGGTATGGAAGTTCCCCGAAATCGCTTCGACGATGTCACAGACTGCCAGACGTCTTGGTCCAATCGAGCCGAGAGGTGATACGAAATGATAGTTGCCGAGCGGAAACCCCTCGGTGAGATAGCCGAGATGATTGCCCCATACGAGAAGGTTTGCGTCATAGGGTGCAGGAGCTGCGTGGCGATATGTCTTGCAGGCGGTGAAAAAGAGGTCAACATGTTGGTTTCTGCAATGGGCCTTCTCAACAGGCGAACGGGACGGACACAGAACCTCGACGGGCTCGTGCTGGAGAGGCAGTGCGAGAAGGAATGGGTCAAAGAAGTCGAGGACAGGATACTCGAATCGGACGTGATTCTTTCCATGTCATGCTCTCTCGGCGCACAGACAATAGGAGATATGTATCCCGAGAAGATCGTGGTTCCTGGCCTCAATACGGCCATTTTTGGCGTCCCTGAGGAACAGGGCGTTTGGTCAGAGAAATGCCTCGGATGCGGAGATTGCATCATTCACACAACAGGGGGGATATGTCCAATCGCCAGATGTGCGAAGAGCATGCTGAACGGACCGTGCGGGGGATCATCGGACGGTCATTGCGAGGTCAATCTCGAGCTTGACTGCGCGTGGTATGCAATTCACGAAAGGCTCAAGCTCCAGGGAAGGCTCGAGCTCATGGATATGGTTAGACCCCCCAAGGAATGGAACACGAGTCATAGCGGAGGACGCAGGGTGATCGTGAGGGAGGAAGCGAGACTGACGTCGCACCAGAAGAGGGCCACGGAGGAGTCACAATGAAGACCGGCAGCAACTTGGAGAAGGTCTTCGAGGCCGGCAAATTCGCAGTTACGGCGGAGATAGGGCCGCCTCAGTCGGCAAACCCGGAACCTCTCATACATCACGCGAAGATGTTGAACGGGTCTGCCGACGCCTTCAACCTCACCGACAACCAGACAGCTGTCGTAAGGCTTTCCAGCATCGCCAGCGCAGCCATAATCATGAAGGAGGGAATTGAGCCCGTCATCCAGATGACATGCAGAGACAGGAACAGAATCGCCCTTCAGAGCGATCTGCTTGGCGCCTGCGCGATCGGCGTGAAGAACGTCCTTTGCCTGACGGGCGATCACCAGATTTTCGGAAACGAGAAAGCAGCAAAGAGCGTGTTCGATTTCGATTCCGTTTCGGAACTCTACACGTTCAACAAACTGAGGAATGAAGGACTGCAACCTGGAGGCAACGTCCTCGAGGAGAAGCCAGAAGTGTATCTAGGCTGTGCCGAGAACCCCTTCGCCACGCCTTACGAATTCAGAGCAACAAGATTGGCGAAGAAGGTAAACGCTGGTGCGGACTTCGTGCAGACGCAGGCAATATTCGACATGGACATGTTTGAGCTGTGGATGGATGAGGTGAGGAGCAGAGGCCTGGACAAGAAAACTCACATACTTGCAGGCCTGATCCCCATGAAAACCGCAGGGGCCGCTAGATACATGAAGAACAAGGTCCCGGGAATGATAGTGCCCAAGCGAATCATAGACAGGATGAAGAATGCATCAGACGCAGCAGAGGAGGGCATCAAACTGTGCGTCGAGCAGATTGATACCCTCAAGAGCATGAAGGGCGTCCATGGCGTGCATATCATGGCTGTCAAGTGGGAGGAGATCGTTCCACGCATCGCAGAGATGGCGGGACTTCTCCCCCGACCCAGCTTCGACTGATTTCTGCTCTGAGCGAGTACATAACGGCATTGACAGATGTAACGCCGCTAACACTGACTCAGCCAAAACGGTCATATCATACAACATCACTTCACTGTTGAGACCAATGGCATCACCCGAATTTGAGACGCTTAACGAGCGTATGCTCGACAGACTCCTCGAGGTCAATCCCGACATGGCTACCCTGATGGGGAGGCATGTGCCGTATGACCACCATTTGCCACATGGTGGAGTCAAGAGGCTGGAAGACAGCCTCTCGATTCTGAGGGATTGGATTAGCGAGGCCAATCGAATCGCAGATTGTGGAGAGTTCTCAAGAGACCAAGAGATCTCGTACGAAGTCCTTCGCATGACTCTTGATCTGCATGCTTTCGCCTTTAGCGATTACCCGATCTGGAAGATGCACCCAGATGCACTGGAGCAGCCTGGTTGGACCATATTCACCATGCTGGCCCGCGACTACGCTCCTTTTGAGGACAGGATTGCTGGGGTATCATCGCGCATAGATCAGCTACCTAGATATCTTACTCAGTTCAGAGAACGCTTCAGAAATGCCCGGGCTGTGCGCCCATGGACGGAGGCATCCCTGGAGGGATGTGAGGCATTCCCTGCCTTTCTATCATCTGTAAGACAGATCTCGATTGGAAAAGTCCCCCGAGACCTGCAGAAAGACCTCGAAGATAAATGCGATGCATGCGTCGATCATATCCAATCCCATCGCGAATGGCTCTCAGGGCTCCTCGAGGAGGCGACGAACGAGTTCGCTTTGGGAGAGGAGAAGCTGATAAAACTCCTTCAAATCAGAGGCTTCGACCTCACACCGAAGGAGATGCTCGAGATTGGAGAGCGATACCTCTCCAAGATGCGGAGTATGCGAGATATCATCGCGAGGAAGATCACCCCTGACGGTGACATCAATGTCGTCACGAAAATCATTCGTCACAATTGCGCAGACTCTTTCGAGGGAGTGCTGAATGAAACCATAGAGGAGACGAACAAGGCGCTACGCTTCATCTCAGAGCACAAGCTTGCCACTCTGGACGACCGGGCTATACTTGACATTCTTGAGACTCCGAAATTCTTGCGACACGCGCTGCCGGTCGCAGCACTCATGGCGCCTGCGAAGTTCGAAGAGACCCAGCGAGGCGCTTTCTTGATGACTCGCCCAAAGGACCTTGAGGAGATCCCCAGTTTGTGGAACAGGGCCATGATCATCAACACGGCCGTTCACGAAGCGTATCCAGGCCATTTCCTCCAAGGTGTGATGTCTAACAGGATGCCGTGGATGCACCAGCTGCCACACATGCTTACGACTTCCGATATGTTGACCCCGCCATATGAGACAGGAGAAGGCTGGGCACACTATTGCGAAGAGATGATGTACGAAGAAGGATTCGAGGCAAACGACCAAACCGCGATCGCAATGTTGGATGCAGGGATATGGAGAGCGTGCAGGATCATTTACGACATCAAGCTTCACACCGAAAAGGCAACGATCGAAGAGATGGCGGAGCTGCTGGCGAAGGAGTCGAATACGGTGATCTCTGCCGCGATGGACGATGTGATCGGCTTCTCCCGGACTCCTGCATACCCGCTTTCATATCTCATCGGCAAACATCTCGTGAATGAACTCAGAGATCAGCTTGCGGCAGAACTCGGGCATGCTTTTGACAAGATGAGATTCCACGACCTCCTGACAGAAAACGGAAACCTACCATTTCACATTGTTAGGCAGGTCATATGGGAAGAAATGACGAGTGAAAGAGAAGCATAGCTCAAGAATGCCCAACCGCGAAAACCGTTATAACCATTCAGGCTATACTCTCGTGGCATACCTTTGCCTTGCAAGGGGAGGGATGCTCTGGACGAATGTCACTGGCATAGTGGAGAAGGTAGTATGAGCAAGGTAAGAAGAGCGCTTGTGAGCGTATCGGACAAGACAGGAGTGGCAGAGTTCGCCAAAGGCCTTTCGGAACTGGGCGTTGTTATACTCTCAACTGGAGGAACCGCGACGATGCTCGAGAAGAATGGCATTCCAGTAATTGGAGTATCTGAGATCACGAAATTCCCCGAAATGTTGGACGGACGTGTCAAGACCCTCCACCCGGCAATCCATGGAGGGCTTCTAGCAGTGAGAGAGAAGGCAGACCATATGGAGGCAATTGGCAAGCATGGAATCGAGCCTATTGACATGGTCGTAGTCAACCTGTATCCATTCGAGAACACAGTCTCAAGAGAAGGAGTCGTGTTGGAGGATGCGGTTGAGAACATCGACATTGGCGGCCCATCAATGCTCCGATCGGCCGCGAAGAATCACGCCTCTGTTGCTGTTGTTGTGAACCCCTCCCAGTACTCCGAAGTGCTACGCGAGTTGAGGGAGAGCGACTGCAGGCTATCATTAGATACGAGGCAGAAGCTGGCTCTCGAGGCATTCAGAGTCACTGCGAGATACGATTCAGCAATTGCCCAGTTCCTTGGAGAACGGTTTTCGAAGGGAGATCTATTCCCTCAGAATCTGACGCTCTCGTTCGAGAAACTCTACGATCTCAGATATGGTGAGAACCCTCACCAGAAGGCGGCCTTCTACAGAGACCTATTTGACCAGACGCCTCTGAGTGCAGCAACTGCGGAGAAACTGCATGGCAAGCAGATATCCTACTGCAACGTGCTCGACATAGACGCCGCGCTGGCAATCGTATCGGATTTCGAAAAACCGACCGCGGCAGTTATCAAACACACAAATCCTTCAGGCGTCGCAAGCGATGCCACATTGGCGAGCGCATTCAGGGTGGCATACGACGCCGATCCAGTAAGCGCATTCGGCTGTGTCGTTGGACTCAACCGTGAAGTCGATGTTGACACTGCCAAGGAGATTGCGAGTCATTTCGTCGAGGCGGTCATAGCTCCGGGCTACTCCTCAGATGCTGAGAAGCTCCTCGAGGAGAAGAAGAACATCAGACTGCTCAGCACGAAATCCCCAATCAAGCGTGAGAATGGCAGACTTATGATGGCGAAGGTCAAGGGCGGATTGCTGGTTCAGACTGGCCCGTATGCGGAGTTGGATAGGAAGGAGCTCAAGATTGTGACGAAACGCACCCCAACCGAAGAGGAAATCGACGCAATGATATTCGGGATCAAAGTATGCCGGCACATCAAATCCAATACGATCCTGCTCGTGAAGGGCGAGAGAACTGTGGGAGTCGGAGCGGGCCAGATGAGCAGAGTGGACTCCGCAAAGATAGCCGGCATGAAAGCTGGCGACGAGGCAAAGGGAAGCGTCCTCATATCGGATGCGTTCTTCCCATTCAGAGACGGCATCGACGCTGCCGCGAAGGTTGGCGTTGCTGCGATAATTCAACCGGGAGGCTCCATGAGAGACGAGGAAGCCATAGCTGCTGCGGACGAACACGGGATAGCCATGGTGTTCAGCGGCCTTCGGTTGTTCAGACACTGAGAGAGCTTGAGCCGCGGCTGAGTGATGTGGTGACGGAGCGGCAGCTCGGTGTGGGAGCAGCGCTCACAATATTGGGACGAGTCGGGGCCTGAAGTCGCCCGAGTCTGGGGCTACCATTGCATGAGGAGCAGTGAAAGGTTCCTCTCCGCGAATGACAGTCACGCCAGAAGTCTTGTCAATGCGTACGTGCGTGTGGGCGAGATCGGCCAGTCTGTTAGTCGACCTCACTGACGGCGTCACCGTCCCGACTAGAATGCCATCATTGTTCAACAGCGATGTCATGAAGTCCATCAGCCCGTCAAGAACGTCCTGTCCGTAGATGGATTCGAGAGAATCGAAGCCTATCGATGCAAGGAATGGCTGTTTGGCATCTCTAAGGGCGTACTGAATGTCCTGCCATTTGATGTCAACCTTGACGTCTCCACCTTCTAGAGACAGCGTGTAGTTCCTTGGTGATTCTGACGCCGCATGTGGCTCCAGGATGCGAACGTTCTTGTCGAAAACCTCAGGCGTCAGGAACCCAAGGAGTTCCTCCCTTGCAGCATCTGCCCCTGTCTTCTTCGTCGGCATCCATGCGACGCCGTGGCCCTGCGCTGCGAAGTTGCATATGATCGCATGCTCTATCTGCGCTGAGGAAACAACAGGAACTCCAGGGCTCAGCTCAATCAATGCTATCGTGCCCTTCCTGAGGCCTCCCTCCAGCATACTGTCAAGATCCGCGTTTCCGGTGGACATACATCTCTCATTCGATGCAATGACGGGCTCGAACGGCTTCGGTTGTTCAGGTTTGCTGTATCTGCTGTATTCGAATGTCCTTACGCGGCCTCCAAGAAGCGTATAGACATACTTCGGCTGCCTGATCTCACAGCCCCTCAGCTTCAGCAGGTCCATCTCCCGTATCCTCCGTCCCGTAGTGCTGTCCAGAGAGAGATACAACACTCCGTCTCCGAGATAGTCGAGCAATGGGTCGGGCGTCTCGAGCACGTAAACGACGTTCGTGCCACAGCCTTCTACAAGATCCTTCTGTAGAACGTTTATGAGCCTCGAGGGTGGAACGCCGTATTTATCCGCAAGGGCGTCGATGCTGTCGATGATTATGAGCGTCCTCTCGGGTAACGCCTTGTCGACGACATCGTACGCCATCTCGATCTCAGGCATCATAGAACCCACCGTGACAGTTATCTCGTCCTCCCCCGTGGTCTCTGCCGGCGCACCCTCCTCCTCTCCCGATTCTATGTTGCCCTCCAACCTGCGCAATTCGGTCCTGGGAGCCTTCACCTTCTCCCCCTTCATCTCACCTTTGATAGAGGCGAGACCAAGGAGTATCTTCTCCACCTGCATTTCAGAATCGGCCTTCTTTCTAAGCTTCTTCCTGGCTTTGAGAATCTCCCCTTCCTTCACTTTGTCCATCAGCCATGGGAACTGGCTGAACAGTGAGTGATCGGACACTCTAGTAGACATGTAGTAGCTTTGCTGGAGCTGAGCCAATTCCTCTATCATCTGAAGGGCCAACGTTGTCTTGCCGGTTCCTGCCATTCCCCTCAGGATAAGGGAATGCCCTCCGGAGCCTGCAAGGAACCTGACTATCTCCTTAGGGAATGTTGTCGATTCTGCTTCCGTTTCTCCTTCCATCACAAACCAACTCCTCCAACGACAGTTGCCAACTACCTCTCCCTCGGTTTGAGGAGGCCACCAGGCGTGCGCTCCTCCTCCTCTTCTTCGATCAACTTGATCTCCTTCCACTCGCCGCCGAAATCCTGCGTGACGCCTGTTACCATCTGAAACCGAACCCTGAGCTTCCCCCCTTCGAAGAAGATGTATGCGTTCTTGAGCATAGACTGGTAAAGCACGATCCTCTTGCCCTGCTGCGTCAGTGCCCTATCGACTGCCTTCAATAGACCAGCTTTTTCGAGGACATGTATGCGCCTGTAGCATGCCGCAATCGGTATACTCAGTTTCGAGCTGAGCTCAAGCGCATGCTTGGGCTTGCGGGAACATGCGACCAGTATTTTGGCGGCGTAAGTATCCATTATGAGTCTCGATGCCTCGATGGGGTCCAATGGGATGGCCTCCATTGCGCTGCCGAGCCGCGAAAGGCTGACGCCGATTGGGTTCGGGGGGATTCGCGGCGAAGCGTCCGACGCCTCAGTTGGCGCGTACAGCGAATAGCTATCTGGCATTTAATACTCTTTCGCCAGACGCGCATCAGGACCAGGTCGTCCGAACTCCCTGGCCGCCGGAGGAGCATCCATGAAATAGTGAGTATGATATTGCGGTTCTCGGGCTGCAGCGAATTCCACAGCAGCACTTCAGGAGTTTGGCTGCAAGCCAAGGACATCGGAGAGACCTATCCATGAAAGGCCTCAAATGCAAATGTGGCTTCGCGACAACAGCCATCCGGCTCAGGTGTCCGAGATGCGAGAAACATATGAGAGTGGCGTATTGGCCCAATCAGGGGCGAGTGCTTGCCTTCATTAAGTTGGACATAATCCCAGACGGTCAGGAGTTTCCAATGGACCTTCTCATGCTAGAGGTGAAGGATGGGCCCAAATTCATCTGCTGGACAGACACTCCGTTCTCTAAAGGAGACGTAGTCACTTTCGTACAACTTGGCAGCTCCTACATATGTAGCCCCGCACAGGACGTGGAGGACATCACCCGCGGAATCGACTCTTCAGAAGGAGATGGGAGTGACTCCGACAAGAGAGAACTGCGGGCCCAATGATGCTATGCGACTCGACAATGATTTCTGAAGCTCGTCACAGTTCCGAGCCTCTGACTTCCTCATATCAACCACAAGATCGCTGGTCATGCATTCGTAGTACACAAGGACGTTGGTGTATCCGGCGATGACGTTGATCGACTGCTCGCCAAACACCTTCATTATTTCGTGCAGGGAGCCCGGTTTGTCGGGAAGGTCTACCTTCAACTTGCACAGATTGGAATCCTCATCGAGAAAGACGACTGACAGCACCCAAGTATCAGGATCTCCGATGAGCATTATCGGCGCGGTGTCCTTCCCAAGGAAGTTTATATACGCTTGCGGCAGCTCGAATGAGCCGTCCTCGATGATGCTTGCCTTCTTCTCGGTCTTCCGCAACGCCTTCGTCTTGACAGTATCTTGATCAAGAGATGCACCCAGGGTATATCGCGTAGCCAAGTCCGAACCCTCGATAGCCAAGCAATCGACAAGGCTCAATGAGGGATCCTTCGCAGCTTTTGCGTCGTCAAAGGCCCGCTTCAACGAAGGCGAATCGCCATAGAATGACAGGTCAACGAGCATCTCCCAGATCATAACAGCGTTGGGTATCGAGCTGACCGTTTCTGAGTTCAGGATATCGATGTTGAGCGACTTCAGGAACTGAGCGGCCTGGGCAAGCGCGCCTGGCTCGTCCTTGACCTGCATGGTGACATAGGCTATCTCCCTATAGTTCTCCGGCCCAAACGGAGAGAGGACTATCTCGAACGCCTCTTTTCCGCCGACCTCATACTTGAACATGGAACTGAACACTTCGCTTCCATTCACAAGGCCGAGCGGCTCGCCCACCTTCGGGCTTATCCTGATCCTTCTCGACGTCATCCGGCCGAAGTCCCAGAGCTTCATTTGCCTCTCCTCTGTGTGTTCGGTAAGCTGAACCACGACATAAAGGTGTTGAGGTGCGTTCAAGCCTTTGGAGAGAATATGTAGAGGGTTGGAACTCTGCTCTTCAGCCCGGTCCAGTAGCCGCAGGTTCTGCATCTGTATCCCATGGTGACCGATCCGCCGTAGACGGTGAGATTCTTTATCCTCTGTGTCTTGCCATCGCACACTGGGCACGCTCCCGCCGAAGTCTTGTCCTTTGTATCTCTACAGCGTATCTCTATTGTCGCGATATCGTTGCTGATGGCTAGTTTCCTCACTCTCTCCTCACTCACGGTGTAGTCAGAATCATGCCTTCTGAGTGATCTTAGAACCAAGTCGGTGAGTTTGCGCTGAGAATTGATGACTCCATGTCTATCCAGAGCATCCTTGATAGCCTTCACGACCTCGGTATCAGAAGGTATTCTGTAGGCCATCGCAGGGTGATTGCGATTCGCTTACGAATACCTTTCCACCCGGTCTATAGTCCTATGGCTGTCCTCATAAGTCACGTGTTGGCATAGAGAACCGCGATGTTGCTTGGCAAAAGTTATAAGACAGCGAGAGATACTCGCCAGACTGTGATGAGGGCATGCGAGCGAAAGTGATAATCATGGGGGCCGCGGGAAGAGACTTCCACAACTTCAATGTCTATTTTCGCGACAACGCCAATTACGAGGTAGTGGCGTTCACTGCCACACAGATACCGAACATCGAGGGCAGGAAGTATCCGGCAAGCCTTGCCGGACGACTATATCCGAACGGAATCGGCATTCATCCTGAGTCCGAGCTTCCGGAGCTCATCTCAAAGCATGGAGTAGAACAGGTGGTGTTTGCTTATTCGGACATACCTCATATAGAAGTCATGCACAAGGCTTCGCTTGTGAACGCCAACGGCGCAGATTTCAGATTGATGGGTTCCAATCAGACCGCGCTCAAGGCAAAGGTCCCAGTGATAGCAATATGCGCTGTCAGAACTGGATCCGGCAAGTCGCAGACGACTCGTGCTGTGGCATCCACCTTGAGAAGCAAGGGCAGGCGAGTGGTGGCAATACGGCATCCCATGCCGTACGGGGATCTCGAAAAGCAGGCCGTTCAGCGATTCGCTACCTATGAGGACCTCGACAGCCACGATTGCACCATTGAGGAAAGAGAGGAGTACGAGCCGCATATTGACAAGGGCATTGTCGTATATGCCGGAGTGGACTACGAGAAGATCCTCAGACAGGCCGAGCAGGAAGCGGATGTTATTCTCTGGGATGGAGGCAACAATGACACTCCGTTCTACATTCCAGACTTGCACATCGTGGTGGCGGACCCGCACAGAGCTGGACATGGAAAGGTATATCATCCAGGAGAGTCGAACATACGAATGGCCGACGCAGTTGTCATCAACAAGGTCGACACCGCTGAGCCCGACAAGGTTGAAGCGGTGAAGAAGGTCATTTCGGAACTCAACCACAATGCGACAATCGTAACCGCCGCCTCCCCTCTGACCGTCGAGGATTCCACAGCAATCAACGGCAAAAGGGTGCTTGTAATCGAAGACGGTCCCACGGTAACCCACGGTGAGATGACTTTTGGAGCTGGCATGATAGCCGCCAAGAACGCCGGTGCCAAGGACATTATCGACCCAAGACCTTTCGCTGTCGGCTCCATCAAGGCTACCTTTGACAAGTACAGCCATCTGGAGAAGGTCCTTCCGGCGATGGGTTACGGCAGCCGTCAGGTTGAGGAACTCGAACAGACCATCAACGCATCGGATTCAGAAGTGGTTGTTTCAGGGACACCCATCGATTTGACCAGAGTTCTGAAGAATGTGAACAAGCCCATTGTGAGAGTTAGATACGATCTTCAGGTCAAAGGCGAGCCTACGCTGGACCGGCTTCTGGAGAAGTTCTAATCCCTCACATCGAAAAGTGTTAAGCCTGATTGGGGAGATTCGGGGGCCGCGGGAGTAGCTAAGCCTGGCCAAAGGCGCAGGACTTAAGATTTGCTCGAACGCGGATTGGATATTCTGTCTCACAGGAGTCCAGGGGTTCAAATCCCCTCTCCCGCACAATCAATTCGGCCATTGCAGTCTCAATTATGCCTGGATCTCATAGTTGAATGCAAATTCGCCAATCGCATCACTACATATCTCTCAGGCGTCGGGCAGCCGTGTAGCAGCTTTCAGAATATCATCTATTTCCTTTCTCTGCTCCCTGTCCAATGGTTTGACAGTGTGCTTATGTAGTATGTGCTGGACCCTTTCTCTGGCCTTCGCACGCATGTCTTTCGCTCCAAGGCCGATCCACCTCTCTGCGATGTTGCGGTCAGCTAGCTCAGGCAACCAAACGTCGCGCTTCAAGTGTTCGAGGGTATGCATTGTACCAATGAAATCTCCCCCAGGTCCGATTCTATCAATGAGCTCCAAGGCGAGAGTCTCTCCGTCGACAGCCATGCCATCCTTGATCCTGGACAACGCACCTGCGATTTCATCGTCCATTACGAGCTGTTCGACGCTGTATGTGGTAGCCGAGGACAGCATGGCGGGTCCGAAGATCACATCTGCTCCGGCGAGAACAGGAGGCAGGCCAGTCATTGCCTTCTCAAACATCGCCTGGTCGCCGGGCAGCTTCCCATCAGTGCTGATAGCCCCGACAAGCGAAGGGAGGCCGTAACTATTTGCCATCTGGACTGCCGCCGCGTTGAGCACAGCTCGCTCAGGCGCCCCCAACGCAAGAACTCCGGTTCTCATATCCATCGTTGAGGCGACGCTTCCGTAGATGACCGGGCTGCCCGCATTCACCAGCTGACACAGCACAACGCCAGTCAGCACTTCAGCGTTGGTCAACGCGAGCTGTCCAGCAAGCGTGATTGGAGAGGTCCCTCCGCCCATAGCCATGCTGAGAACATCATATGGCATTCCAGCTCCTGCAAACTCCAGCATCGCCTCGGTGTTCTCAACATCAAACTGAAGAGGGCTAACAGGGCAGCCGCCAGCGGATACGACAGGGCTCTTGCGAAGCTCATCCTCTCCTCCAGCCACGACCTGCGCCATTCTGACCAAGAGCCTGGTGAGATTCGTCCCGTGGGCTTCGTGAGTGACGTGCTTGGTCGTGTTCTCCAGAGCTGCCGCGGTCTCTGCCAGAAAGTGGGAGCCGCCTTTGACATCATGCGCCACCACGGTGGGACCATAGTAATGGACGTTATCCAGGGCATCAGCAACCTTGGCGAACACCTGAATATCCGATAGAACCGACCCCCTTACTTCGCCAGTAAGATGGTCAAGAACCTTTATCCCGGTAGCGGAGTTTGTGTAGAATGTCTTGCCAGAGCCAAGCTCGATTGAATTCGAAGGATCGCGAGCCGCTAGTCGGATGCGAGAAGGTGCGCTTTCGAGAGCCTCTCTCACAACTCTCTCTGGAATCCTCACCCTTGAATTGGCCTTGTCTATTCGGACGCCCTCTCTGCCCAGAAGCTCCTGACTCTGTCGCTCATATATGGTCACGCCTGTGGTGCTGAGAATCCTCATAGTAGCATCGTCTATGAGAGCTATCTCGTCCTCCGCAAGAACCTCATATCTCACTTGACTACCTCTTCGTCCACCCGACATCGGCGCTCGTCCTAATCTCATTTCCTGAGAATTCGACGGTTTAGGCCAATGGTAAGGGCGTGGTGGGAAGACGACATTTGCGATGGCAAGCCTCAAGCGTTTATGCTTCGCTCAAGCGTGAGCTAAGTGAAGCTTCTATGACCGTGGCTGTGATGAAAACTACAAGCTAAAGGGTTTGCGCGTCGAAAACATAGATCAGAAGGGCCGGGTGACGTTAGAATCGTCTGGGTGGCCTGTGCTTCTGATAACATTCCCTGCAATAGACAGGCCTTCCTTCCGTCGGCTTGAACGGGACCTGTGTCTCAGCACCGCAGTCGGAACATGTCGCGGAATGCATCTCCCTAGGTCTGGAGCCGAAACCACGATCGTTCCTGCGGGGTCTGTCGTTAATGAGGACTACCTCCAATACTTCTCTTCAGGCCCCGTGGGGGCCAAAGGCACTCCTGGAGTTGGTTTCGCATGTATATTAAACCTCTGACCAAACAAGCATCGGAGACGGCATCATTGAGGCGCGCGCTCAGCCTCGCCGTTCCGTCTCTCAGGAACCATGGTGGCCGCTCCTTTGCGTAACCTGTACCTTCCTTCTGGAACGACTATCTCGAATCGAGCACCCTTCCCGTGTTCGCCATTCTCCGTTATCGCGTAATCGGTGATGCCAAGGACTTCCCGAATCAGGAACAGTCCCAAACCCGTATTCTTGCCGTGTCCTCTATCGAAGATCCTGTCCTTCTCATCAGGAGGAACGCCCACGCCGTCGTCCTCGACAATTATGACAGCCTTATTGTTCCTGGATGCGTAAGAGATCTCAATTCGGGTTACATGCTCTCCATGACGCTTTGAGTTCTCCACGAGGTTGAGGAACACCTTCTCAAGCATCGCATCAGCCCATAGCTCCAGGCCGTTCAGATGCGACTCCACTCTGATGTCCTCTAGATCGACGCTCGCGAGCGCACTGTCCAATGTGAGTTGTGCATTGATCCATTCTGGCTCCTTGCTCCCCAGGCTCTGATAATCCCCGGCGAATTCAAGATGGTCCTGAATGGTATGAACGGCTTCTCTGGCTCTTTCAAGATGGTTTCTTGATTTCTCGTCCTCGGGTGAGCGAACAGCCATTCCCAGGTAGCCGGAGAGCACGACGAGCTGGTTAATGATGTCATGCCTTGTGATTGCGTCGAGCAGTTGCAGCTTCTCGTTCGCTTTTCTCAACGCCGATTCTATCTCCCTTCGCTTCGTTAGGTCAGAGAGAGTTGCGAGAGAACCGACATGGTCTCCCGTTTCGTCCAGCAGAGCAGATGCGCCTATGCTAACCGTCACCTTCTTTCCATCGCGACGGATGACTTCCACTTCGTAGTGACCTCGGACCCCCGTCGCACGAGACTCCATCTCTTTGCGGACTCTCTCTGCATTACGCCCGTCTAAGAAATCGAACACAGCCCTGCCAATGATCTCCTCGGCGCTGTAACCTGTAATCTCGTTTATTCTGGGATTCGCGAATGTTATTCTACCTTCTTTGTCTATGGTGAGTATCCCCTCGCTGGACAGCTCGGCCAACATCCTATACTTCTCCTCGCTCTCGCGTAAAGCCTCTTGAGCGACAACCCTTTCGGTAGCGTCCCGCAAGTACTCAATAACGCCCTGCGTTCTGCCGGTCTTCTCGTCCACAAGTGGGAAGGCGTGGACATCGTACCACCCGATCAACTCGCCGTTCTGTCCCTTCCTCGAGACGAGTCCGGTTTCAGCCTTGCCACTGGCAAGGGTTCGCTGCACAGGACAGTTCTCGCAAGGCGAATCTTTGAGCTGATACACTCGGTAGCATTTCTTCCCGACTATCGGCATAGCATGATCGTACCATGCTTCCATTGAGGAATTGACTCTCAGTACGTTGAGATCGCTGTCAATTATACTTATTCCGTCCTGAATGCTGGAGAAGATATTCGCGAGAAACTCCTCAGAGCGGCTCAACGCATCCTCGATTTTCTTCCTCTCACTGACATCTCTGGCAATCGTCATGAAAGTCGGTTTGCTGCGGTGTCTAAGTGCGCGGACGCTCAATTCGACCGGAAAAGTAGTGCCATCCTTTCTGACATGAATAGCATCGAAGAAGGCTGATCCCTTTTCGATAACTTCCTGCATCCTATCAGATACCTTTGAAGCGGACTCCTCATCATCGATGTCTTTCGGAGTCATGGTGAGCAGCTCCTCCCTCGAATATCCTAGGGTGGAGCTTGCCTTGTCGTTCACTTCAATGAACCTCCCGTCAAGCGAATGAATGAATATTGCATCGCCAGCGCCGTCGAAGAGCGCTCTGTAGTCTTCCCTGGAATCGCTGAGAGCGCTCTCAAATAATTTCTCCTCGGAGGTGTCTACGAGCGCCACGAAACCGCCTGAAATCATGCCCTCATCATCAGTGATCGGCGATGCGAAGGCCTTGATGTGCCCGCTGCGCTCAGTTTCTGGTATTCTGAAGGGTAAATCGCCTATACTCACCTGCTTCCCAGATAGAACTTCATCGATCCATTCCTGAACTTCTTCTGTCTCCACAAATGGGATCAGGTCGCTCAAGGGCTTTCCAATCATGTTCTTCCGCAGCAGGCCTGTAACTCTCTCGGCTCCCTCGTTCCACGTCGTTATGTTAAGATCGGCGTCGACTGCAATGAGGCCGATTAGATCGCTATCAGCTATCGTTCGGCCGAGGTCCCTTGAGTTCTTGGCTCTTAGTTCAGCTCTGTGGTGTTGGGCGAGTTTCAGTATCATCATGGTGAGCTCTGCAAACTGTGCGCGGACGTCGGTACCCTTCTGGATGTACAGGTCAGCGCCGGAGTTCAACGCCTCCATGGCCACATCCTCTCTCCCCTTGCCTGTGAACATTATGAAGGGGGTCGAGTCATTCTGTGCCCTCAGAGTCTTCAGAAGCTCTATGCCATTCATTCCAGGCATGCTGTAGTCCGAGACGACAACCTCGTATTCAGTGCGCTTCAAAGCTGCCAGAGCTTCCTCTCCGGACTCAGCGACGTCGATGTATATCTTGCCGCTTCTCTCAATCATGAGCTTGGCCAACTCGAGGAAGCGCTCTTCATCGTCAACACAGAGTACCTTGATGGGAGGATTCATGATGCACCTTTCAATACGATTCTCTAAACAGCCGACAAGAGGGAGGTTATAACGACTGTAAGAATACGTCCGGGCCGGACAATTAACCTTTTCCCGACTTTATTCACTGACTAATCATGAAGGGCGCTCCTGCGAACGCCCTGCGAATCTATATCCTCCTTCAGGGACGACCATCTCGAAGGCAGCCCCCTCTCCAGGCGTTCCCACCTCTTCTATCCTGATGCCTGTTATTGCGAGTATCTCCCGTATCAGAAACAAGCCCAGACCATTCCCTTCTCCATATCCTGCCTCGAATACCTTCTTCTTGTCATTCGTCGGTATGCCAATGCCATCGTCGCTGTACTTGAGAACGAGATTATTGCCCCTTCTGAAATGGCATATCAAGACCTTTGTGACCTTCTGACCATGCCTTCGAGAGTTCATTAGCAGGTTCGGGAACACCTTCTCGAACATCGGATCGACAAGCACTTCGAGGTCATCAGAGGAGTCGACCACTTCGATCTTTCCGAGGTCCAATGACGAGACAGCTCCTGCCAGCTCGAGCTTCACCCTCGTCCATTCCGGTGATCTAGTGCCCGCCTCCTGGTAGCTGCCTGCGAACTGAAGCTGTTCCATTATGGCAAAGCATGCTTTCTTGGCGGCATTGATATGCTTAGATCTGGTGACGGTGTCAGGATCGTCCTCAAGGAGGGAGAAGTATCCCATTATGATGCTGGCCTGGTTGACGACGTCATGTCTTGTCAATGACCCGAGAAGTCCGAGCTTCTCGTTCGCCTGCCTGAGAGCCTCCTCAGTCCGCTTCTTCGCAGTGATATCCTTCGCTATAGCTGAGGCTCCGATGATCTTCCCGTTGCTATTTCTGACCGGCGATATCGTGAGCGAGACGTCGATTCTAGCCCCGTCCTTTCTGACTCGAACGGTTTCGAACCAAGGCACGCGCTTACCCCGCTTGACTTGCTTGAAGGCTCTGCGATGCTCCTCATGGAGTTCAGGAGGCACTATGAATGTCACGGATTGGCCAATCGCCTCCTCGGCGGTATAACCGTAGAGCTCCTCGGCCGCACGATTCCAGCTGAGCACTGTGCCATCCAGGCTCTTGCTGATGATTGCGTCCAGAGAGGAATCAACGATGAGCGCCAGCCTCTCTATCTCTTCCTGGTATTTCCTGCGGTCGGTGATGTCCAGAACGATTCCCTGATAGTCCAATATGTTTCCATCAGAATCCCTTCTTATCAAGACCCTTGAATCAATCCAACGAATCTCTCCGCCTTTGGTCATTATTCTGCATTCCAGCTCAATTACGGAGTCCCCTGCCGCAATGCGCTCACTGGCTTCGCTCTCAAGGACGGATAGATCTTCGGGATACACAACCTCGTCGAATCTGAGGCTTCCAGACTCGAATTCGTTCGGGGTGTAGCCGAATTGAGTCACATTCTTCGACACAAAGGCCACAGACCACAGAGGCTCCGTCCGCATGAGGAAGACAACGACAGGGCTTGCATTCACAATGCGCTCGAAGTGCTCGCGGCTTTCGAGCGGCTCAACCTGCTCAATCTGGGCGAGTCTTCTGACGCGGGTGTCGCGAATGATGCTGACTGCGGCAGGCTGATCATAATGCTGGATGAACCGGGTGTTGATCTCGACTGGCAGAGACCTGCCCGTCTCTGAAAGCATCGTCGATTCGAACAACGCCTGACCAGACTCCATTGCCTTCCTGAGAGCCCTCGCGAACTCTTGGCGTCGCCCTTCGCTGATGAAATCCGCTAGGAAACGGCCTTTTACACTGTCCGCCGAGCATTCAAGCCGCTGACATAGTTCTCTGTTGACGCTTATGATAGTGCCCTCGACGTCATGAATGGCAATGCCGTCCCCTGCATTCTCGAAGAGAAATCTCAATCTAGACTCAGAATCAACGAGAGATTGTTTTATCCTATTACGTTCTGATGATTCTGCGACAATCACCGCACCCCCGACGACAGAGTCTTGACTGCTTGTGATGGGAAAGTAGCTGACATCCAGCATAGCCTCCACGCCTGTGGCATAGACTGTCCCGCTCCTCTCGTTCATTATGCTACTTGAGCCGGCCAAAGTGCCCTTCATCTTATCGTCGTCTATGAAACGGCTCAACCGTGGCACGCCTTTCGATGTCAACCGCTTGCCCACGATTCTCTCCTTTGGAACACCTGTCAGCCGTTCCATTCCGGGGTTCCATATCACCACAGCACAATTCGAGTCAAACGCTGCAATGCCGATGAAGTTCATGTCAACAATGTGAGTGTAGAACTCCATCTCCTTCAGCAGTCGATCGACATCACGGCTCCTCTCGGTCAGTGCCGCGATCATACTGGATAGCTCCGAGAATAAAAGTCTCAAGTCCGAACCCTTCTGAACATAGAGATCCGCTCCGTTGTTCAGCGCTTCGACCGCAACGTCTTCTCTTCCTTTCCCTGTGACAATCACGAACGGCAGATCGATCCCAGTTCTTCGCATCTCCTTCAGAAAATCCAAGCCATTCATGCCAGGCATCTGATAATCGCTGACGACAACATCGAAGTCGGCTTCGGCCAGTCTTTGCAGGGCTTCTTCAGCGGATTTGACACCCTCCACGTGGATGGATCCTCCCGGACCGAGCATCCTTATCGCTAAGTCGAGGAATGCCTGTTCGTCATCTACATACAAGACTCTGGGAGGGGTGCGGCTGTCTTGGGAGGCCTCGCTCGGGCGAGGTTTAGGGGGAATCTCCATAGGCTTCACATGTTCATGTGCGCAATTGGACAAAAAGCCTTCCGTCGGCCTGTCAAACAACGCGCTCGGCAGGCGACCTACCTACCGCGCAGCTCGCTCCTCTCGCAGGTTCTAATGGATGCTTCGCGAGCGAGGATTCGGCCGCACAGCTGGCTATGAGAATGCGCTGGCGGAGAGGCTCGCCTTCGTCCAATGCCTCATCATCTGCGAGCGAGATGTATATAATGGCACTCCGGGCATTCGTATATCTGTCCCTTTGTCTCGACGAGCTTCACATGCTTCCTGTGCTTCTCGCATTCGGGACAGTTGACGTCCTTACCCACATGCTTGCTGTAATCCACAGTATCCATGCCTATTCCTCCAGAGGGTTATTCGCTTGGCACGGAAAAATCTTGTCACGTCCATGTTCAGCTTCGAGTCTTGGTGCCATGCACAGTTTCGACTATTTCCCTCAATGGGGTCTCAAAATCGCCGTCCTCCACCAGAGTGCCAGTTACGACGATGTCGGCTCCTGCCCGGCAAAGGACCTTTGCGTGCTCAGGGCTCGTGATTCCTCCACCCGCGATCACTGGGATGCTTACGCTCTTGCTGACCTCCTGAACCATCTCCTCCGGCACCGGCTGAGGGGCGCCGGAGCCCGCTTCAAGGTACACAAGGGCCATGCCAAAGAACTCGGCGGCGATGGCATACCCCACAGCTCTGGAAAGATCGTTTCTCGCCACGACATCCGCCTCTCCAATCTCGCCAACCTTCATTCCCGGTTCGATGACTATGTAGCCCATAGAAATCGGCTCAAGGCCAAGGCTCTTGATTATTGGCGCGCCCTTCCATTGCTCCCCTGTCAGGTTGCGAACGTTGCGCGAGTTGAGCATGCTCATGAAATAGACTGCATCGCACCTCTTAGCAATCGCGTTTGCCCCAGACGGGAAGTAGATGACGGGCAATGGACACCGATCCTTGATCTCGTCGACCGTCCGGTCGAGGTTCTCTTGGGTGACCCCCGTCGATCCGCCAACCATAATCGCATCCGTGCCGGCAGCAAAGGCCCTCTCCGATATGTCGCCCGCAGTCGGTATCGGCTGCTTCGCGGGATCGAGCAGAGTCATATGCATCTTCCTCCGCTTGAGAGTGTCCAGAATTAGAGCCTTGACCTTCATGTTATTCCACCGAAGAGAAACGCTATCAGTGCGACGATCATTGCCAGTTTGATGGCCTTCTGACCCTGCTCAGGATCTGCGAAGTGAATCATAGCGCTATATATAAAGAGTGTATCGGCGACCGCCAGAAAAGGCACATACCATGCTGAAACGAGTGATAGGAGATAGGGAGCGGGACTCAACACCACGGCGGCCGCAATAGCGACAGACGCCACAGCGCCAGCGTTGCGAGGTCCAACTCGCATAGGGAGTGTTATGCGTGTTTCGGTGTCTCCACCGATATCCTGGACGTCCTTGACGATCTCCCTGCCCAGAGACACGAGGAATGCGAGTGCCGCGAGTATCCAAGCGAGCTGCATTCCATCAACCGCCGCACCCCCGAACAGAAAGAGCGCAGCAGTCAACCAGCTTATCGCCATGTTGCCGACGAGGCCCTCAGGCTTCAATAGGAGCTCGTATGACAGCATTATCGCCAACGAGCTCCCTACTATCGCAAACGACAGCATTCCGACGAGCCAACCCATCGCGGTTGCCACTCCGAGCATAGCTACGGCGAGCGCCAGTGCGGACCTGGCTCTGACCACTCCATTGGGTATCGGTCTTGACGGGTGAGCGGCCCTATCCAGGTCTCGGTCGAAGTAGTCGTTCAAGGAGTTACCACCTGCAATGAACACAAACACAATCACCATGGACAGCGCCACATCTGAGGCTCGGTCGAAGACCACCTCCGGGTCAGAGCATATGACTGCTGAGAGTAGAGTGGCAACTGCCGCCATTACGCAATTGCCAAGACGGAACATCGAAAGATATCCTCTCAGAAGGCTGGAGCCGCCAATCGACGCCATCAAAGCTGGCACAGCCTGCACGGATATAAGGGTTTTGAGATAGACTCAGGAAAAGGATTATGTAGTGTCGCCATGTTGGTCGACTCTGCAATGCAAACTACCTTGCCGCCAGAAGCTGCCAAAGAGATAGATTATGTCAAGAGCTTGGTGGCACGGCATTTTCCGGTCTACGATGTCAATGTGAGCTACGACATAATCGAATTCTTCTGTCGTATCGACGAATCCACTCTCGAGGAGTCCTTTGACGAACTCCGGAAGGAGATGCTGTCGCGGGGATATGTGCCGATGATCACCTACCAGAAGGGCGAACACGTGATCATTGTGGGGAAGAGGGGAAGGCTGAAGCACCGAAGCCCGTATGTCAGCTTGACTCTGTTCGCAGTCACATTGCTGATGATGATCTACTTTGGCGCCGCGCTCTGGTCCAGCTACATCGATCCTTCTGGCGCCGATGTATTCAGCCTCAATAACATAGGCATGGGAATACTGACCTTCGTTCTTCCATTGATGGTCATACTCGGCGCTCACGAGCTCGGCCATTATTGGATGGCCAGGAGGAAGGGGGTTGCGGTATCCTTCCCTCTCTTCCTTCCGCTGTTTCCTCTGATCGGCACTCTTGGAGCAATAGTATCGCTCAGGGACCCGGTCCCGGACAGGAAGAGCCTGCTTGAAATTGGAATAGCGGGTCCAATCGTCGGCTTGCTCGTCGCCATTCCTATCGGTGTGCTTGGCATCTTGCTCACGAATGCGGACGGGAAGCCAATTCCGGATGAGTTCACCACGGAAGCCAGCACTGCCTTCTATCTGCCGTTGCTGTACGGATGGATTGCGGAGCTTGTACCGATCGCCGGAGACTACGCGACCCATCCGTTGATCTTCGCCGCGTGGGCGGGATTCCTGTTGACGGCGATCAATCTCCTTCCCGCAGGACAGCTGGATGGAGGACTCATTGCCAGATCCTTGCTCGGACGCAACGCGAGATTTGTCAGTTGGGCGACGGTTGGGGCACTCTTCGTGATGACATTTCTGTGGTTGTTTTGGATCATCCTATTGTTGGTGATCCTACTGCTCGGCCTGACTCGCCCGCCGCCTCTGAACGACATAATCAAGCTGGATTTCAGGAGAAAGGTCGCGAGCCTGTGCGCGCTCGCGATATTCATCTTCACGTTCTTGCCAATGCCAACCGCGACCATCATACCAGACCATTCAATTGACATCGAACCGGCAGATGGGATGAGCGCCTCCATATCGCCGTGGGATTCAGCAGAATCTACCTTATATGTCATAAACACAGGAAGCGTCAAGAACAACATAACGGTCTTCGCTGAAAATCAATCAACAGCGTGGACGATAGAGTTCAAGCCGATCGGTGCAAGCGACGAAATGTACGCAGACAGCGTGAATATTGCGCTCGACGTGTCGCAGAACATAACGTATAGCATGCGAGTGACTTGCGGCTCGGCCCCACCGGGGGAGCGACAGCTGACTGTAGTCGCTCGGTCAGAATCCGCTCCGAAAGATGAGCCAGTTGAGGAACGGCTAGTCTATACGCTCACAGTGGAGCCTCCCTACGTGCAATTCTGGATCATCGAAGGTAACGTTTCTGCGCCCACTGGCGGCAACGCGACCGCGCTCGTGCAGGTGAACAACACGAGACCCGGGATTCTGCCTTTAGCTTTCACGACTAACGCCCCTCCAGATTACGTCAATGTAACACTGTATGAACATCATCCTGATGAGAACTCGACCGATAGGCTCGAGATGACAGTTCCTGCGGACGATTCCGTGACTCTGTCTGTGCTTATCTCAGTCAACAGCTCCGCCTCTTCTGGAGACTGGGTCATTACTATTCAAGCATCCTACTTCGACTTCGTCCTAGAGACGATAGAAGTCGGCTTGGCGGTTGTCTGAACTGGCAGATTGAAATCAACGTCTCCTGAGAATCTGGAAATGTCGAGTCAGAGAGCGATGAACCCAGAGCTCGTGGCTTTCAAGAAGCTCGAAACCGTCGTAGTCGGCGATAAGCGATGAATCGTGCACGACGATAGCCATCTTCGACCCGCGGTCTAGAACCTGAGACACAGACCTCATTGCCCGTAGAAGTAGGTCCGACACGGGCTCTCCATTGGTGCTGGAAGAACGGCCGTATGGAGGGTCTGTCGCGACGCCGTCAACGCGAGGAACCAGCTTGCCGATCGAACCGACGTCGCAGAGATGCAGTATGCCTTTTGCGCCAACCGAGGCCATATTCGACCTTGCCCCTTCGATCATCCTCTCCGACACATCGGACCCTATCGCCTCGTTACCTGCAAGCGCCGCCTCTGTGACGATAGCCCCCGTGCCGCAGAACGGATCGAGCACGCGCGTTCCAGGGCGCGCCTCGGTCAGATTGACCAGGCATCTGGCGAACTTCGGGTGAATCGAGACAGGGTGATCGAATGGCATGTTCCTCGTCTTCCGCCTTTCGTATCCCGCCCTGTTGACGAGTCCTATCAAACGCCCCAAGTGCGCCCCTTCTGAATACACGACGCGCAATTCGGAAGTTGGCCGATGTATGTTTACGCCGACTGACTGCCCGAATATAGCGCCCACTGAGCGATTGACCTGATCCAGATCGACGCCTTCGTGAGATGTGCCAATCCTCGTCGAGTGCACGCACACCGGTCCTGGGATGTCAATCGATGAGGACATCGCCTCGACGTCTTCAGGCTGGCAGGAGCACAGATGCTCCGACACCGAATGACACAGAGCCATTCTGTCGGCGAACGCCACAGGGTCGGCATCAGTGTCGAGAACAAGGATCCCCCTCTCATGGGCGACGACGTCCGATCTCGATCCCAGGAGTCGTCCGACCGACACTGCCTCGGAGCGCGCCAGCGACTCGCATTCCATCGATAGCTCAAGCAGCAGCTTCACAAATGAGGCAGATACGGCCGCTCAAGATAATCCTTCGCATCAATCTGTTATACCCGCCTCGGACACCTGGAAGACGGCTTCGGCCTCCGGGAGGTTCGGCGAATCGATGAGTCTAGCGATCCTCTTGCCGCCCTTGCTCTTCCTGAAATAGATGCGGAACGTCGCTGTATGGCCCACAATATGTCCGCCGATGGGGCGCGTCGGGTCCCCAAAGAATGCGTCGGGCTTGGCAGCGACCTGATTTGTGACTGCGATGACCGCGTTGTGCACATCGCCGAACCGCAGCATATCGTGCATATGCTTGTTCAACATCTGCTGACGCTCTGCCAGCGCCCCTCGGCCAATGTACTCCGCTCTGAAGTGGGCAGTCAGCGAATCGACGACAAGAAGCCGCACAGGAATCTCGCGAGCCACCTCGAATGCTTTCTCCAGCAATAGCATCTGGTGATGGCTGTTGAAGGCGCGCGCGACGTGTATCCTCTTAAGCACCTCGTCCGGATCCATCTCCGCGGCTTCGGCCATCTGTGTGATTCGCTCGGGTCTGAAGGTCTGCTCCGTGTCTATCATGATGGTATGAGCATCGAGTCCTCCATCTTCGACGGATTTGGCGCAGTTGACTGCCAGCTGGTGACAGATCTGAGTGTTGTGAAGCACGGTCGGAAGGTTGCCTCCGACGAACGAATGCGTCCTCGGAACCACGAGGTCGTACACGAAATCATCATGCGTGAACGGGAGTATTGAGCGGACTTCGTCCCACATGATCGGGCCACAAGTGAAGCCCGTGCCGTCGTAGCATGACTCGGAGCTGGGAACGGCTATGAGGTCGCCGACCCGGACGCTCCAGGACGGCGTCCATGATATGCTTTGACCGCGCATAACCAGCAGCTTGTGGGGGCCCGTCAACTCCAACGTACGTCCGCCGTTCGTGGAGACCTCGAACATAAGCCTGACGCGCTCGCGATAGATCGCGGCAGCCGTGGTCGGCTCGAGCCGCCCCTGTGAAAGGCTGGGTACGACGACGTCATTCAAAGGAACGATATGACCCGAGTCGAAAGGAACAGCCATGCCCCTGCCGAGCCTCGAGTACATCCTCGATATCTCGTCGACCTTGATCTCTCCGCTCGAGGAATACAGCACTTCGGTGCGAGGCGATACGCATTTGCCGGAGCCATATTCGCCAAAGAATTCGACTATCGCCTGACTTTCGAAGCCGCCTCCCATGAGATCATCCAGGGCTTTGGAGCCGGACGGTATCTTTGAGACGTTCTTCCTGCGCTCGAGAATGAGGTCGCCCGTCTCGAAGTTGCCGACGTCCGCGACCTTCTTCGCGGCGGCGATTATCTTGACCGCGGTGGCCTCGCCGATCTCCGCCATCTCAGCTAGGTTCCTTGGCGAATCCACTGCAATCATCATGATATCGTTGTACCCGGCTTCCTTGAGCTTCTCATAGATAGCCGGTCCCACTCCTGGGAGCTTGGAGATCTCCTCCTCGGACATCCGGATTCATCACCTACAGCCTCCTGGACAAGTCGGGCGCAATATAAGCATATTGATTGGAGGTACGCGAAAATGTTCGGCGATGTCCATCTCGGACTTTCGAGCACAATGCCGGTATTTCATGCGATGAATGCACTGGCTGGCACCAAAAGATATTAAATAGACCTTGCTCTTCGAGGGGAACAGAATGGCGAAGAAGAGAAAGAAGGACAAGGCCAAGAAGGAAGAGGAGTACGAGTTCAAACCTCCCGAATTCGATGAGAAGGAGTTTCTGAGGAAGGAGCTCCGGGACACGAAGACGGTCCTGCTGACGGTTGGCTACGCCGCCTGCCTCGGTCTCATCGCTGCAGTTTTGTCCAGCGTGTCCAGCAAGCTGATAGGCATCTCCTTCCTGCTGGTGTTCGCGGGGCTCTATTCGCTGAAGTACTTCTACCCGTTCATACGGGTCGACACCAGTGAGTTCCAGAAGAAGAACTGGGCGGGCAATGTGGCATGGTTTTTCTTCACATTCCTGGCGGTGTGGGTGCTCACTTTCAACTATCCGGTGGCAGATCACGCGAGCCCAACTGTGGAAGACGTGGCTGTTTGGATCACCGACAACGGTACTGGTGATATCACGACGCTGGACTACAAGTACCTGCCGAGCACTGGGAGCTATACATGGGTTCCAAGGGTCGGAGACTCATACTCCCTCCAGGCCGGCGTCAGCTATACTTTGAACGTCAGTGCAAGAATCTCCGACAATGGCGTTCTCGTCCTTGCTGAGATCGCCTTGGGCTCAGTGACGAGCGAGTACTCGGACATGATCGACGAGGGCGAGAACCGATATGGCTACGTGGTGGACGAGCTGATCATGACATCTGGTCAGTCGTTCCTGTTCTTCATCCATGCCGAGGACGACCGCGGCAACGAATTCACCTTCATACCCGTCACGGGCATATCAGCAGCCTGAGCATATCATGTGGCTTGGGCGCGTACCTGATCTACCTCTCCCAGGGCATTCTATCATCCAAGTGCTTAGTCAGAACCCGGGCATAGCGCTTCGAAAGCAGTTTCTTGCCTGAGGCTACATCAAATGATCTTATCCTCCTCACGTCCTTCCCGAGTGTGAGTGAAGGAATGCGTTCCTTCAGGAGTTTGTCAGCACGTCGGTGCTGTCTCTCGACTACAACGTACCATCTTCCTCGCTCCTTGTAGGGCTTCGAGAGTCCCGACTCGTCCCATTTGGCCAGGAATTCGCGTGCGCTCGGAGAACTCGCAGGCGGCCCTCGGTGAATCCGTTCCTTTGGAAGCGTCATCGATTCGACCTCGATCAGGATGTTCACTTCTCGATCGACGTCGATTGTGCTCCCGACCACTTCGAAGTCGTTCCTCCTGAGTAGAGAAGCCATCGAAGCGGCGGACTTCCTAAGCTGCGGGTACAGAACATCGTCTATGAGGTCGAGCTTCTCGAATGACACCGCGACGAATGCTTCCCGCCGTTTCCCCGCACGCTGCTCGACCTGCTTAATGCCCCAGCTCCGCTGCGCCCGGGGATAGAAGAATCTCATATCCGGCTTCTGAAGATACGCTCGTGATGCCTTGATGAAGGTAACGAGGGAGTCGACTGACACCGCAGAGGCGACATTCCTGCTGCTGTCTACGGGGTCGATGAAGGTCAGTGGATCAGAGAATTCCGCCCCGGGATGGCCAGGGAGCGCAAGCGACTCACCCTTGCTCCAGCCGGAGACCGCCTTCAACACGCTGTCGAATTCGCCGAACCTGAGGATGAGCAGCTCGCACAGATAGCCTGAGAAGCCCTGGACCTTGGCTTCCGCTCCGTAGCAGCCGATGCCTTTCATAAAGCGCTTGAGAAGCCTGACTTGATCGCGCCGTGCGGGAGGGAGGTTTGCGACCACGAACTCGGTGTGGAACGGCGTTCTATCCACCGCGCTCATTCTCTTCAATGGATCCTTCACCATGAAGCACGGTACGAGATCTACCTGATAGCCGTCGTGCACGCCCCTGACATACGGGTGCTGGGCGAAATGCTCCCTCCCTCTCACCACCCTTCTGCCGATCTCGAGGCCTTTGTCTCTGAGCTCTTCGAGCGGCGTGCTCTCAGGAAACATGAGGAATAGGTCGATGTCGGGATCCTTCATGTGAGTGCCCTTTGCGACGGAGCCGACGAGCTTTGGCTCGATGTGTGCTTCCAAATCAGCCGCAGCGGCGCGAACGGATTCCACGAGGTGCTTCACTGCAGCTGAAATATTGCGGTTCTCCGCGGCGGACGGTGTTACCTTCGACAACACTTCCTGCTCGACCGATCGCATCTCACCTCCTGGATGAATGCACGAGCTATTAAACCAGGCGATTGGAGGCTGTTGTAAGACATTCGAAACACCCCCGCTTCATGTGTGGAGGCGGCTCGGAACCCGCTATTTGGGACCAGAGATGAGTTGCGACAAGGGAAGGTGTCCTTCGGTCGGTGTGGTGGGGATTGTAAGAATTGTATTGCCTAGGAGGAAAGTTGAAACACCAACCTAGGACACCGACTCCGGCCTAATCTGCAGGTTCTATATGATGGTTTCTGGGATACGCGCCAGGCATGTCGGGGCGTCGTCCGCCAGTGCGACACGACCCGCTACGTGCCGTGGCGGATCACGAACGATTGGAAATTCGAAGAGGACACGGAATCCTCAAGATCCTGCAGCGTCGCCTCATCCGTCTCAGAGACACTTACGAGTTCCGTACGTTCGCCTCCGATAAACAGCATCACCAGCGTCCTTCCGTTCGAACCGAATTCGGCGAACCCGAAGTCGGATAGGGGTGAGGCGATCACCCTCACGAGAGAGAGGGAGCATTCCGTTGACACTTGTTCGAAAAGCGGACGCATCTGCTGGGGGGAGTCCGGGCTGCGCACCACCGACAACGTCATGCGCGATTCTCGCACGTGCTGACGCACGCGTGCGATGTCGGAAGGAGAGAGCGTCGAGCTAGACATCGGACGCGATTATCCGCAATGCACTAGTTATGATTTTTGCCATCGATGTTCATGCGCGTTGGAGACTTCGCCTGTGATGCTATCGCATGCGCGCTGCGCGCGCACAAACGATTTATCCCGTGAACGCGATACACCTCCAACGGGATGGGATGGGAATGTGTTCAGAGAGAGACTGTAGACTTTTCAAGGGCATGATCAGGGTTTGCGACGAATGCAGGATGTATGTGGCGCTCAACGAAGACGGTCTGGATGGCAGACAACCGCACTTCACGTCCCGAAGGGCGGCCGAGTGATCATGGCGGCGCGTTGTTCAATATCCTGTCGCTGACTGCGATCTCGTCCTTCCGCATATCCAGCATCATGAAATCTCGAGCTGCAACGGTTCTAATGCCGGTCTTATCCTCGATCCATTTCGCCTGTGTCTCGGGGTTCTCCTGCACTACGCGCATCCCGAAATGGGTTATGACGGCCATCTCCGGCTTGATCTTGTCTATCAGATACCCGGCATCCTCTGTGCTCAGGTGATGCGGTATTCTCTGGCCGAGCGGGCGTGTCACGCAGGCTATCATGAGCCTGCACTTCCTGTGGGCCTTGATAACAGGTTCCACCAGCTGCGTGTCCGACACATAGGAGATGGTACCGGCGGAGGTGATCATGCGAAAACCGATCGAGCTGGTGTCACTATGAGCCGACCAGGTGGCTGTGACATCGACTGGCTTGATGCTCACCTTCGACGAGGGGGTCATCACCTTCACGGTCTTCGGTTTCGAGAGATGGTACTTCGATATCGCGGGGCCGAACTCACCGTCTCCTTCGATGACGCTTCTGCTGCCGGCAAGGATACCCTGCTTGCGCGTGCCACCTTCGGTCATCGCTTCGATGAGGACCTCCGCGTCGAGGTAGTGGTCAGGATGGCAGTGCGATATGAGTATCGCATGCGTAGCCATGGGATCCAGGCCAACGGAGCGCATGCGAACAAGGGCTCCAGGCCCTGGATCGACGTGGACGTTCCTTCCGTCCTCCACGTAGAAACCCCCTGTCGCACGCGCCTGATATATCGTGGCGAAGCGTCCTCCGCCAGTTCCGAGGAAGGTTATTCGGACCATGAGTTTCCAAACCTTAATGCCTGATTCCTTTAATACCCTTTCACATCCAGGGGGACGACGCCTGAAGCTGGCGATAGTAAATGGCATATTGGTGACTCAGAACCGGAACAGGCAGATCCTGAGAGATAACCTACTAGTCGAGGATGGCGTCATAACGAAGGTCGGCAAGTTCCGCGACAGGGTGGATGACACCCTCGACGCCACAGACTGCATCGTCATGCCTGGATTGATCAACTGTCACACGCACGTGTCGATGGCGTTGATGCGTGGCATGGCTGACGACCTCAAGCTGGAGCAGTTCCTAGAGAAGACCTTTTCCATCGATGCGCTAAGAACTCCAGAGGACATCGAGATCGGAGCGGAGCTCGGCTGTATAGAGATGGCACGCTCGGGCACCACATGCTTCCTGGACCTTTACTACTCTCAGGATGTCATTGCCAGGGCGGTCGAGAGGGTCGGTCTTAGAGGGTATCTGGGATGGGCCGTTCTCGACGAGGAGCACACAACACAGAAGGGCAAGCCCCTCGCCAATTGCGAGAGGTTCGTGAAGGAGTATGCGGACAGCACTTTGGTCAACCCCGTCGTGGCGCCTCAGGGAGTGTATGTGTGCTCCGACGATACGCTGATGGCGGCGAAGGACATCGCCTCAAGAGCGGGCACTTTCTGTCATTACCACCTGTCCGAGACGAGGCGTGAGGTTTATGATTACGTCAGACAGAAGGGCCTGAGACCCGTCGAGCACCTTGAGAAGATCGGGTTCTTGTCGAAGGGCGATGTCGCGGCCCACTGCGTCTGGCTCACCGTGAACGAGTTGAAGGCGCTCGCCAGGGGAGGGGTCTCCGCGGCACACTGCCCGACCTCTAACATGAAGCTTGCGAGCGGAGGAGTCGCTCCGCTCCCGGAGATGTTCGACGAGGGTATCTGCGTGTGCCTCGGCACCGACGGATGCTCCTCGAATAACTCGCTGGACATGTTTCAGGAGATGAAGACTGCAGCTTTGCTGCAGAAGTCGAGCAGATGGGACGCCTCGGTGATGCCTGCTCAGAAGACGCTTGACATCGCGACAATCGGCGCTGCGCGCGCGCTCGGAGCGGAGCGTGAGATAGGCTCCTTGGAGCCGGGAAAGCGGGCGGACATAGTGGTCGTTGACGGCAGGAACCCTGCGATGACGCCGACCAGGCTGGACAACATCGTGGCGAACCTCGTATACGCTGGTCCGTCGAAGGCTGTAAGAGACACAATCATCGACGGAAGATTCGTTCTGAGAGACCGCCAGATCGTATGCGTCGACGAGGAGAGAATCGTCGACGGCGCCGCCTCGGCGGTGAACAGACTGCTTTCCGTATAGCTTCATCCCGTCCCGCAGATGACCTTTGCGTGATAGGGAAGAATGAAAATGCGTAAGGGGTTTCGCGCGGTGGCAGAGAACGGCTACTCTGATCCGACTATCTTGTCCTTCTTGGCGATCTCGACAATCTTCTCGGCCTCACGCTTCTCCTTGGCCAGGACCTCTTCGACTGCCTTCATCTCACGCCGGAGCTCCTCCGGCTTCGGTATCGGTCCCAGGACGTCGTCCGCCTTGCCGACGGCAGCCTCGATATCCCCCATCCGCGTAACCTCTCTCTGCGGCGTCAGCCTACCGACGCCGAGGTACTCGGATGCGCCCTCTATGAGCTTGGTCAGTTCGAACGGGAATATGATCTTCGTCGCTTGACCGTCGCCGATTGACTTCATCGTGTCGAGGGAGAGCACTGTCAGCGCCTTCGAGTCGAGCGGGCCCGCGCCCACCGCAAGCACGCGCAGCTTCTGCGCCTCGCCCTGCGCCTCGAGTATGATTGCGAGCCTCTGTCCTTCAGCCTCAAGTATCTTCGACTGTCTTAGGCCCTCGGCCTGTAGAATTCTCGCTTGCTTGTCGCCCTCTGCGTTGAGGATGGCAGCGCGCTTCTGCCCGTCCGCCCTTAGGATAGCAGCTCTCCTGAGCCTCTCGGCCGAGGTCTGCTCCTCCATGGAGTCCTTGACCTTGCCCGCGGGGTCGACCTCCCTTATCTCGACGGCCTCGACCTTGACGCCCCACTTGTCGGTCGCCTCGTCGAGCACGTCCCTGAGGTGCAGGTTGATCTTCTCTCTGTTCGACAGCACCTCATCGAGCTCCATGTCTCCGATAATCGACCTGAGCGTCGTCTGCGCGAGGTATATGGTCGCGGTGCGGTAGTTCGTGACCTCGAAGAACGCCTTCTTAGGATCGATGACTTTGATGTAGATGATCGCGTCAACGTTCGTGGGCGAGTTGTCCTTGGTTATGACTTCTTGCCGGGGGACGTCGAGAACCTGCGTCCTGAGGTCGATCTTGATGACCTCGTTTATCAGCGGCCGGACCATGTTGAAACCCTGGTCCAAGACGCGCATGAACCTGCCAAGGCTCATGTAGATGCCCTGCTCGTACGGCCTGATGATCTTTATTCCCGTGGTGATTATCGCGATCGCCGCGATAATCAGCAGTATCGTTAACGCCAGAATCGATCCTTCATCCATTCCCATTCCTCCCAATATTATCCGAGTGCCCGCCAAACTCAGCTCAGGCCGCCTTCGGCGCCTCTTCTATCAGCTCCTCGACCTTCACGTGTACGCCCTCGCTTCCTACCACCACGACCTTCGTACCCACCGGCAGCGGGTCCGAGGTGGTCGTGGCGCTCCAGCTGTCGTGAGCGATCCTCACCTTTCCTCTTAGGTTGTTGGGCGAAACCTCGCTTATGACGACCCCCTTGAGGCCCACGAGCGAGGTTGCCACTGTCGTCTCCGGCGGAGCGGGTGGCGCGAGATTCTGATAGAGCTTGATCGTCACCAACGTCATTGGCACAAGGATCACAACGGCCGCGAGCGGAGCCCACCACGTGAACAGCCAATCGGGGTAGAGCAATCCAATGCCTCCGAGGACTATGAGAACGCTAGCCGGTACGATTATGAACGATCCAGGCGACGCCGCTTCAGCTAGCAGCATGAGTATGCCGATTATCACGAATGCCAGTGCAAGCTCCACTCCCGCCATGTTTGAGAGTAGCGGAGAGTGCGTATATATTGTTTATGTCGGATTGCCAATGGCGTCGCTCTTCGCTGGACACGCCGAAAAAGGGGTGTTCGGGCTGCAATCGAAACCGTTCACCGCAGCCTCATCCTAGCTATGTGATAGCACCAAAGCCCATGTTCTCTCAGAGCTGCGTTCGTGTTCTCGACGGTGACTCTCCGAGGCTCCGTCCTGTGCCTCAGCACCTCCTCCATTGGATATCCGACGAAGTCCGACATCTTCAGGAGGCGTTCGTACGGGAAAGGCTGTTCGCCCACTAGGATCTGTCTTACGCTCCAGCCGGGATGTATGCGGGAGCGGTATCCTAGCTCCCTTGCCAACCTGTTGATGCTTCCCGCCTTCTCGATCCCTAGCTTAATGAACTCCACCCTAAAGGAGGAGGTCAGCCAAACCCGCCTCTCGTCGATGTTCCTGCGTCTCCAGGGAACATAGGCGTTCTCCGAGTTCATCGCAGGAGAATATTACCAAAGCCACATATATATGGTTTCTTGAAAAACAACCCCTGGCGAATGGTACGTACCATTCCCAGCCCTCTTTGGTGAGATGGCTTTTCGTCCTCATCTCGCGCCTGACAAACAACCTTTTATCCCTCGATATTCCGTTTGTGCAGCGTGAGGAACGGAACCAGCATGACCGCGAAGATGGATAGTCTCCGCTTGAGCACAAGGGCCAAGGACGAGATAACGGACATAACCAACGGTGTCCAGGGCATCGTGACGGCGTCTGGCGTCAGCAGCGGCATCGCCTGTGTATTCGTCGCTGGCTCGACCGCGGCGATAACGACCGTGGAGCACGAGCCTGGACTGATAGCCGACCTGAAGGATGCTATGGACAGGCTGTATCCGAAGGGCATCGAGTACGAGCATCATCGTCGATGGGGCGACGGCAACGGCCACTCGCACGTCAGGGCCTCGTTTCTGGGACCGTCGCTGACGGTTCCTGTTGTGGACGGCAGGCTGCTCCTGGGCACATGGCAGCAGATAGTGTTCATGGAGTTCGACAACAAGCCGAGGACCAGGGAGATCTTCGTCCAGGTCGTCGGAGATGCCTGATCCCGTCGCTTGAACGGGCCATCCCAGGGGCAAAGATAATATACATTAGCCCATTGGGCAGGCAGGATGAAGATCGAAGGAGAGTTCCTCGGAGGAGGACACGAAGTCGGTAGGCTGGGCATCTACCTGAAATGCGACGGTGCCCGATTGCTGTTCGATTACGGCATGACCGCCACAGCTCCGCCCTTGTATCCGAAGGAAGCGCCTCCCATCGACAGGATGTTTCTGACTCATTCGCACCTCGACCACTGTGGGATGATACCGTGGCTTACGGCAAGATACGACATCGACGTCGTCGCAACGGCGATGGCCCGAGAGGTCGCCATCCTGCTCATGGAAGACAGCATCAAGGTGGGTCAGTCGGAAGGATATCCCGAGCCCTATGATGTTAACGATGTTAAGATAGCCAAGAGACGGTTCAGGGAGATCGACTTCGGAGAGACCATGGACATAGGCCGATACCAGATAATGGCACACCCGGCGGGACACATACCGGGCGCCACGATGTTCGAGCTGCGAGGGAGGGAAACGACGCTCGTCACCGGAGATATTCACACGATCGACACGCGCCTGGTGAAGGGCGCGAAACCCGTTCGATGCGACAACCTGATCATGGAAGCGACATACTCCGGAAGAAATCACGCGGACCGAAAGGACACGGAACGAGCGTTTCTGCACAAGATAGACGAGGTGCTCGACAGGGACGGCAGGGTCATCATCGCGGCTTTCGCCGTCGGAAGGACCCAGGAGATCCTTCTGCTTCTGAAGAACCACAGACGAGAGTTCTGGCTCGACGGCATGGGGAGAAAGGTGAGCAAGATCTATTCATCGATGCCCGAGTTTCTACTGTCAGGCAAGAGCTTCCGCCAGGCGGCCAACAGGGCGAAGGTCGTCAGGAGCGCCCACGGCAGGACCAGGGCGGCCAGGTCGGACATCGTCGTCACGACCAGCGGGATGCTTGATGGAGGGCCCGTGATAGATTACATCGACCAGCTGAAGGAGGATCCAAAGAGCGCCATCCTGCTCACAGGCTATCAGGTCGAAGGCAGCAACGGACGAATGCTTCTGGACCAGGGCGTGATAGACGTCAAAGGCGCCACCATAAAAGTCAACTGCGACGTCAAGATATTCGATTTCTCAGCTCATGCAGGCCACGACCAGCTCCTCGATTTCGCCAAGGGGTGCTCTCCGGAGAGGATAGTGTTATGCCACGGAGACCAGAGGGAGCTGCTCGCAGACGACCTGAGAAAGGAAGGCTTCGAGGTGTTGTTGCCCAGGAATGGCGAGAAATTCGGCCTCTGATGCCCGAGAGGAAAACCTAGTTAAGGAAGTGGGCTTCTCATATGCATGAAATGAGGTCGAGGTACACGGATTACATTCGCGAAGACATAGGCTCCGGAGACGTCACATCTGAGCTGCTGGTGCCGCCGCGCAGGAGGGCGAGCGGGAGGATAATCGCGGAGGAGCAGTGCGTTCTGGCGGGAGCTGTGGAGGCGTTCTCCGTGTTCGAGGAGCTCGGAGCTGAGGCGACAGAGGTTGTGAAGGAGGGAACGAGGGCCGAAAAGGGCGACGTCGTCATGACAGTCAAGGGGTCGGCAAGGGCGCTTCTGTCAGGAGAGAGGCTGGCCTTGAACTTCCTTATGCGGATGAGCGGCATCGCCACACTCACCAACGACCTCCTGCACCGATGCAGGAAGATCAACCCAAAAGTCAGGATAGCGGCCACCAGGAAGACGACACCCGGGTTCAGGCAGTTCGAGAAGAGGGCCGTATCGATCGGCGGGGGAGACACTCACAGGTTCGGACTGGACGACGCCATCCTCATCAAGGACAACCACATCGCGATAGCGGGAGGCATCCGGGAAGCGCTCAGGAGCGCCCGACAGGCCGCTAGTTTCACGAAGAAGATAGAGATCGAGGTAGGAACGGTGGACGACGCGCTGACCGCGGTTGAGGAAGGAGCCGACATCATAATGCTAGACAACCTCGCCCCGGAGGAGGGCGAGAAGGTTGCGCGCGAGGTTCGGTCCGCGAATCCAATGACGGTGATAGAGGTCTCGGGCGGCATAAGACCGGACAACATCGAAGCGTATGCGTCCTTCGCGGATATCATATCGCTCGGCTGGCTGACGCATTCGGTACGATCCATTGACTTCTCCATGGACATCGTGCCAGAATGACTTTGGCCGCGCAAGCACCTTTTTCTATAGTGTAACCCCTGCCTCGAGGGATAGGATGCGCGCACAAGACGCATGGAGGGTGTTCACGATCCTTTTCATCCTGGGGCTAGCGGTCGCTGCCTCGTGGATGACGAACCAAGGCCAGAACGTCGCATTGGTTGCGTTCATGGCCGTTGTATCCATCGCGGTCTACTTCTACATCATCTACAAACGATACCATGTTGAACGCCTTCCAGAGAGCGATCTCCGGCTGTTCGATGATCCCGAGGATCTGCGGATACTGTGCAGGATCTACGGCATTCCTGACACGGGCTCTCCGACCTGGCTGAGGCATCGCCTCGCCCAGTTCATCCGGCAGAACGAGAGTAGGAGCTTCGTATGGGTCGCTCCGATATTCATGAAGAAGCTCGTCTCGAACCTGGAGCTGTCTCCCAACTCTGAGGATTACCAGGAGTTTCCCGAGAGCCAGTCGGAGCTGCTGGAGCGGATGGTCTCATCGTACCCTTCCGCGGCGGCTGAGGGCAGACCGCTGGTATGGGGCGTGCGCAGGTCGACATCCAGGCGACACGCAATCACCTCATGTCCTATTTGCGACGAGGAAGTGGATCGCAAGAGCCTTGTTTGCGACGTCTGTGGCGCAGATCTCGAGTTCTACGAGGTGTTGTCCGAGTCGAAGGTCGGCAGAAAGCTCGTTGCACAACGCGCGGAGAGGCATCTGCAGGAGACTTAGATAGCGCGAGCGGCATAGGGGTAACTGCATGAAGATGGATGAGAAGTGTCAGATATGCGGGAAACCCGCTAAGAGATTCCTCTTCGCAACATTCGTCTGCGATGATGAAGAGTGCATCGAGAAGGCCCGGGCAGAGCGAGGAGGGCCAGGAGGGCACAAGAAGAGGGAAATCTCGGAGATACTCCGGAATCGATGAAGATGCCGCTCCCACGCTCCAGCAACGTTTAAGGCTGACGTTTCATTCCACGGTGCAGATGAATCGACGCGCTTTCTTCGGATTGATGCTGATAGAGACGATGCTGGCCTTCGGCAGCACGTTCGCCGCGTCGTTCAACATCATATACATGTTCAACGAGCTTGAGATGCCGCTCTGGTACGGACCGATGTACCTGCTCCTCGGCTTCGGCATCGCCTCTCTGGGAAGCCTCTGGATGTCCTGGCGGCCATCTATAGATCCGAGGAACGCGTTGGTGTTCGGCCTCTTCTGGCTGTGCATCGAATACTCGTTGTTCCTGATAGTGCATGACGGATGGATCCTGGGGATCATAGTAGGAGTTGCGTTCGGCCTCTACTATCCGTTCTTCTGGATACCCGTCAACGTGCTGATGGCGAGAATGACTGAGAAGGGTGACAGAGGGGTCACATATGGTGCGTTCTTCTTCGTGTGGCCTCTCGCAGCGTTCGTCGCTCCCTTCCTCGGGGGACTCGTCATCGGCTTTGCGAATTACTCCGTCTTGTTCGCACTGGGCATATTGATCATCGCCTCAACAATAGGAGTCGTCTTCGCATACAGAAGGTACATTCCAAAGGGCCAGGTCATGCGCATTCGAATCGACTCGCTCGGAAAGAGAAACGTGGTCGCACTGCTGGGCGAAGGAGGGTTCGAGGGCGTCTTCTGGGTCGATCTCATGCTCGTCACATATGTGTTCACCCAGGACGAGGTGGCGATAGGCGCCCTCTTCTCCCTTTTCGGACTATGCGCTGGCGTCATGGGCATCATATTGGGGAAGGTTTCTGACCGGATCCAGAACAGGGTTTTCTTCCTCAGAGTCAGCGCGCTGACGTCGATCCCGTGCGTGCTGGCGGTGTCATATGCGACATCAGTCGAGGAGTTCGCTCTTGCGAACGGGCTCCTCGAAGTCGCGTGCTTCGTCCTGCCTGTGTTCCTGTTCGCTATCTTGACGGACAAGCTGGAGGATGCAAAGAACGACTCGGTGGTAGGCAGGGAATTCTTCCTCGACGTCGGCAGGGTTCTGACGATAGGCTTGATGATGGCGCTCCTCTACTTCGACTTCACCCCGCAGCAATGCTTCCTTCTCTGCATACCCCTCCTGGTGCTGAGCCTTCTGGCGTATGAGGAGCGGAAGATCAAGCCCGGTGTCGAGATGGTGCCGGTGACAGAGCATCACCGTGGAGCATGAACGGAATTCCAGAGGAATTCCATCAGGTCCACCATCTCCATATTCGAGCCTCGCGCTGAAACCGCAGACTTGAGGCTCTGGTAGCAGAACGGGCATGATGTGGTTAGAACCTCGCAGCCCACGGACTCCGCATCCGCAACCCTCAGCTCAGATATGCCCGTTGCCAGCTCGGGGAAAGCCGTCTTGACGCCGCCGCCCGCGCCGCAGCATCGCGCGTCCTCGCGGTTCCTGTGCATCTCCACGAGCTTCACTCCCGGGATCGATTGCAGTATGCTCCTGGGCTGTTCGTACAGCCCAGCATGTCTCCCCAGGTGACAGGGGTCATGGAACGACACCGTCTTGTCCACTCTGCCGATTGGCGAGATGTGTCCTGAATTCATGAGGTCCAAGGCGAACTCAGTCACATGGACTATCGGGGCGGGGAGCTTGCCGTACTTCGGATAATCCTGCCTTATCGTCTTGTAGCACCCAGCACAACTGGTCACGATGATCGATGGCGAGGCGCGCTCGAACCTCTCGATGTTCCTCAAAACCATAGCCTTCGCCGACTCGGAGAGCCCTGTGCGCATCATCGTCGACCCGCAACATCCTTCCTCGTTGCCCAGAGTCCCGAAATCAACCTTCGCATGAGTCAGCACACGGGCGGTGTTCTCAGCCATCGGCCGTATGTTGGGGTCATATGCTGCGGTGCAGCCCACGAAGTAGAGAATCTCGTGATCGTCCTTCAATGAGTCGCCAATGCGGGCTTCCTCCCCGAGCCTCTTTGACCATCTCGAACGTTGCGTTCGAGGCTGCATCCAGGGATTATCGTAGTTCTCGATGCTCTTCACGATCGGCTCATGAGCGGAGAGAGGGCCGAGGCTGTTTGCCACTAGGAACTCTCTCATGTTCTCCCACATTTCTATAGTGTCCAAATGGGAAGGGCAGACGGTCCTGCACTGACCGCAGATAGTGCACTCGTAAGCTCTCGCGGCGAACTCCTTGAGTTCGGCGTCGGAGATCTTCTTCGGCCCCAATATACGCGCCCTCAGCCCGTACTGAGCCTTGTACAACTCCCTCAGGCGCAGTATCTTGCCCCGTGGCGTCACCATCTCCACATCCTGCGCCTCACCGCCGGTGGGGCAGGTCTCGGTGCACTCGCCGCAACGGGTGCATGCGTCATAGGACATGAGAGCGCGAACATCCAGGCTCGATATGTCCAGGCGGCGAATCATGACAGCGCCTCCTTTCCCGCCATGATGCCATCAAGTTCTATGGCGATCGGCGAGGCGATCATATGGAACATCTTGCTGAACGGTATGTATGCGATGAGAAGCGCGCTCATGATTCCATGAACCAACCAGGCGGCGTCGTAGAATTCGCCCGATGATGCTGGCAACATCACGGAGACGGCGTAACCCAGGAACGAGTACTCGACATTCTCCTGATGCCCTGGGATGGTTCCTGCGATGCCGATGCCTTCAAGGACGAAACCGCCGGCAACTACCGCTAGCAGGAAGATTATGGACGCTGCGTCCGGTAATTCAGTCCTCACGATGCTCGGTTTGAGGATGAATCTTCGGATAGCGGCGATGCTCAGTCCTATCAACATCATCAGGCCTGCCACCTCAAAGCCGACGTCCCTGAGCCACAGCTTTGCCCAACCCGACTCTTCGATCATCGGTTGATACTGAAGCACGTCGAGAGAAAGAGTGACGACGAGGTCGAGTACGAACATCAGAACGAACCCGCCCAGTATCATGATGTGCATGAACCATCTCGACCAGCTTCGACCCTTAAGCCTGGAGAGGTATAGCGCGTCCCTCACGAATACGCCCAAGGCTCTTGCCAGCATCCTGCTGAAGAGCAGTCTCAGCGCCCTTCCTGCGAAGCATAGGAGCCTCTTCTCAGGAGTCGATACCAGGCCCTTACCACGCATCCACAACAGAACGTTATGCAGCGTTCCAAGGAGGAACACCGCGGTGCACACAACGACCGTAACCAAGAACATCTGCAGGTAGGCTTGATCGCGCACATACACCGTGTCGTAGGGAAGCAGCAATATGATTGCGGACGCGAACACAATCATGGCGAAGAACGGCACATAGAGCAATGCCCTCTCGCTCAAGTATCTGCCGTCGGGCATGTCTGGTTTAATGAGAATCGACGAGTATAAACCCATCCCTCGCGGCTCGAAAACGGCCATCTACGGCAAGGCGTGCGGCCTCCACCAACAATCCCGGAGCGGAGTCGGCGTTCGAATCGTGGTCGAAGCTTGCTGACAGTAGACTTTCGCGCGATCTGTCGAGAAGTATCGCCACAGCCTGAGCGGTGTCGTTGTCGAGATAGCTTTTCCGACTTTCAATAGCAGTCGTGAGTTCCAGCATCCTGCTGCCGTCCCACTGCTTCGCCCCCAAGATGAATGATTCACGTTCCGCGCCGAGTATCGCAACCTTCAGATCAGCCAGGGATCTCCCGAGAAAAGTGGCATTCCGAGCTTCGCATATACTGGAGATCCTGCAACGACGGATGTGATCGAGCTTTGCGAGACGCATAAAGACATCGTTCGCTGCGGGGTAGCCGGGATGTTCAAGGTGTGGACCCGCAAGGACGAGCTGCCCTTCGCCGCAACGACATCTTAGAACAGCAGGCCAGCCAATCATCGTTTCTTCGGCCGTCCGTCGATTGACCTGAAATGCCGTATGAGATGTGAACGAAGCATATCGCAAAACGGGCTCATCGATCACGGGTTCGCTGAAGACGGGGCCACCGTATATCGGCGCTACAAACGTGCCGCCGTCTTCTCCCAGAACGACTTCGCCCCTCACAGGGTGGAAGATTCTGCACGAGCCGTATCGCACCGCCAACCTGGGAGAAATCGATCCAGCGTCTTCTGATCCGTTTCTGACGTTTCGAACCCGCGTCTCCGAGAGCTTAAGGGCCGAGAACGGCTCTACTCTGGCGGGCAGAGGGAGGTAGGCACCTGCGCATATGCCGAGATACATGCCACCTTCGTTGATGTATTCAGTGAGTGCGCTGAACCCGGCGCCTGAGAGCGACTCTGCAATCTCGAATCCGTCGCCCCCCGATATCAACACAAGAGAGGGGGATGATTCAAGCCCTCCAGCGAAATCAGCAGCATCGACGAAACTGGCATCGAATATCCCATTCGCCTCGAGCAGGTCTGCCAGCCAGACCCACGAATGTGAAGAGCCCTTCCCGGCATAGATGAGAACCGATTCTGGGAATATCACAGACCGAAATTGTTGCCCAAAGGGAAAAAGCATACGCTAGCCTACCGGCCTCTCGGAGGCTGACAGAAAGTGTTATAGAACTCTTCGTCTTATCTCGCCGCTGGCAAGGGCCCATGGTCTAGTGGTTATGACATCTGCTTGACACGCAGAAGATCACCGGTTCGAGTCCGGTTGGGCCCACCTATCTCGCCGGTCCTATATGAGTTCGTTCATTGCGGTGAATAGGGCTCGGAAGGAAAGGCCATAGGGGCGGAATGCCAGGACAACTATTAAGATTCGCAGCTTTGATGTTCGTCATAATGAAGAATCGCAAACTTGGCTGGCACAGAGGCGCACCGCCGCCAATTCGCTATCCAATGCCTTCCAGAACGGAAGCTATGAGGCATGACCCTTCAGTGGCGATAGGGCTAGCTGGTTTCACAATGATTATGATGGCAATGCTTGGCTCAACGCATATAATCTATGGAAACTGGCCGCTCGGTGTCATCGAGATCTCAATCGGCGTGCTGATTACAGCGTTGGTGTTGAGGAGATTCCGCGACACTTATTAGTCTTTCAGAGAAAAGGCCATAGGGGCGGGGAAATCCCTTAAGGCCCATGAGGCGATTCTCAGTCGAGAGGAATGGCGATGAAATGCATGGGTTGCGGCAGGCAAATTGCGGAAGAGGTGAAGTTCTGCCAATACTGCGGACACAGCATTCCCGGACCAGAAGAGCTGCCACAACGCCAACCAGCGCAATCAGCAAGCAAGGGCGGCATGAGCTCAGCCCTGGTCGTAGTGTTGGTTGTTGTTGCTGCAGTGGTGGTTGTTGGAGCAGTCATTGGCGTGCTATGGTTGTCATCAACGACTCATGGAGAGCCGGACCTTCGGGAGAACCTGACTCTCTACTATGTCGAAGGCTGGGACTATTGGGATGATGGCTATGTGTCCGTAGAAGGCACTGTCTACAACTACGGAGATACGGGATGCTTCGCGGCCCTTCATTGCACGATAAGCGATGATAGAGGCTGGTCTATCAGCCCGACCATCTACCTAGGCTGGATTGGGCCAAATGGAGATTCTGTCTATGTGGAACAAGAGTACAATTGGCCCGACAACTACAACGATATGTACGCAGATGGCGATTCTCTCCATTGGACGTGCTATTTCACACATACGTAGAAGGCGTCCTCGCCTCAGAATAGCCTTGGTTTCGCCTTCGCGGAGAAAAGGCCAATTAGGAGCGGAATGCCAACGACAATGGCTTATTGGTGAACCAAGCATACAACGGGCAAGGGGATGACTTGGCGAAGAAGCTCAGCGTTCAGAAGACCTTCTGCCCGAACTGCGACAGGGAGTTCACGAACGTTACAGGATATTGCCAAAGCTGCAGAACAGAGGTACGTGTAGCAGGCGAGGGACTGGCTTCAGAATCAAACATCCGCTCTCGCAATGGATACGATCTGCCGATGCGGGCGTCTTATTTCTTCTGGTTCGACCGACTCATCTTCACACGATTCTGGTACGTTCCGGTCCTTCTCATCTTGTCGACGGCGTCCGCTGTGCTCCTCGTGAGCCCTGATGTTGACCTCAACCCGGTTTTGATCCTCATTGTGACTGCCATCATTGCCCTCGTTGTTCTACTGACAGCGTGGAAGACGCACAATGACTGACAGATTGGCCGAGACGCACGATCAAGCGTGGAATCCGGCAATGAGGAGTTTCCTTCATGACAGCCTGTCACCGATGTCTTTCAGAGTAACCGTATCGCAGATGTCCTCTGCGAATCGCACATGCTCCTCGTTTGCGGATGCTACGCATCCTCTCAACAGGTATGGGATGACGCCGAAATCAAAGGCGCTGAAATACGTAGCCAACACGCACCCGCTCGCGCTAAGCCCCACAATGACGATGGCGTCGCATCCCTCGCTCCGGAGCTTCTTCCCCAACTCCGGGTCGGCGAAGGCGTTCGCATGGCGCTTCGTGACTCTGAAGTCGCCCTCTTCGACGGCAATCGTATCCGGAACCTCGTAGCCCTCGGTGCCGCGCAGCACCCCCTCCTCCTCGTTCTCAGTGTAGCCAACGATAACGGGAAGGTTCTTGCTCCTGAACCATGCGATTGCACCGTTGATGGCATCTACGCGCTTCTCAACGGATCTTCGCAGGTCCTGGTTGCTATCAGGCTCATACAGCCATACATTCTGAATATCCTGAATGAACAGAGCCGGCTTCATCCCGATCAACCGCCTCAACGCATATGTCGCATATATTCGTTCCTGAGATGGCAACCGGCATTGGATGCGCGATTGACACCGTGAGCCAGTGATGGGCCGGAGCTCTATGTGACTAGTTCCCGTCATACAGGCCGCCCGGGCAAAAGATGCCAAGCACAACCAACCCATCTGAATATCAAAGGATATGTTATCACTTTTGATACAATCAGTGCAAATTTGTGAGCCATCGATAAATAAGCAAGAGCCGCTCGGCTGTGATATGAGGCCGAGATTGGAGAGGGACTCAAACGGGCAAATCGTACTGAGGAAGAAGAGAGAACGCGGCGACAAGAGTAACAGGAGGATTCTGGTTGTTGGATTGTCGATTGCTCTTGTGGCAATAGCATTGTCGGGCATTCAGGCGGCCATAGCTGCAGGAGACAACAACATGTACAACCATCAGCTCAGCTATGGAGAGGATGGATACTACGAGGACAACAACTGCAACCCCTATGACGACACGGACTTCCCGGGCTTGGACACACAGAACAGAACCGGAGTCGATACGGACGCTGTCGCCTGATCGCCTCTCATGCACTGTCTTCTTGAAACCCCTTACTTCAGTGTCTTTCCGGCTGTCTGTTGCATGGTTTATTGTCGCAGGGAGCGATACCGATTGAAGCAATGAAGGAGAAACTCATCGCTCCTTGCGGAATGAACTGCAATATATGCGCCGCATACCTCGGCGCAAAGCATGATGTGAATAGCGAAGGCGTTCGTATGAGGTATTGCGCTGGTTGCAGGTCGAGGAAGTCACCTTGCGCGTTCCTCAAGAAGAAATGCGACCTCCTCATAGAGGGCGAGGTCGAGTACTGTTACGAGTGCAAGGACTTCCCCTGCGACCGCCTTTCCTCGATCGACGAGCGATACAGAAAGCGTTTCAGGATGAGCGAGATAGAGAACCTCACATGCATTAGAGAGCGAGGCATCAATGCCTTCCTCAGGGCCGAGAGGAAGAAATGGAGATGCCCTAAATGTGGTGGATTCATATCCTGTCACAACGGCCTCTGTTTCGACTGCGACCTGGACAAGCTGAAGAGCAGGAAGAACAAGTACACATGGGATCGCGCAGAGCGAACGCCCCTCCCCGAAAAGAGGGAGCGAGGCTAACTCCAGAAAGGATGCCTCACGCCGCGGATCGTGAAGATTGTGCCGTCGCAGCCTCGCTGAGATCAGCTTCTCCACGCATTCTCGGCCACAGTCGCAATTGGCAACCTCGCGGAGATTCTCTTCACATCATGCTTGTGTAGCGGCGAAGTATCATCAAGGCCATAGCAGTGATCCATTGATCACTGAGTCTGTCCGGCCGCTCCTTGTGATACCAGAAGCCGTCCTTATCGCGAGCTTCTACAAGCCATTGGATCGGCCTCTCGGTCCTAGGATCATCAGGTCCGAATCCCAGGTAGAGAAGGGAATCCAGTGCCCAGTAGCCGCTGCCGCTATATGATGGGTATTTGAGCGTTGTCCAATGGCTTTCCGATCGATAGAAGGTCGGATGGTAATTCTTCTTGAAGAAGCCGTCGAGGACGAAACTCCCGCCTCGCTTTATGTTCGCTATCCTGGGATCGTCAAGCATCCAGACCATCCCTGTGAGCACGCCTGCCGTGCTCCAATAACAGCTGGGGATGTCGTCGAATGCCTTCGGATCGTACGGGATACGACCTTCGTGAACAAGATTGATGAAATCCCTCGTCTTCATGTGTTTGTATTCGGGTTGATACTTCACATCCTGAAGATAAGGGATGTTCCAGCCACCGTCGTGTCGCTGCGTGCGCATGATCCAATCGATAAGTCTCTCGATTCTGCTATCCCGCCTCGACCGCCCGTATTTCAGCAGCAGTGATAACGTCAAGCCGTTGTAGTATGGTCGAGGTATAAGATCGACCGTCGGGCCCCCGATGTAACCCTCCTCCGTCTGCCAGCTGAGCATCTTCTCGAGGCTGGCATCTATGAAACCGTCGTCAACGGTGGCGCAGTAGTAGTGCAGCCAATCGAGGTTTCTTAGCATGGTCATGTAAGTCCAGCCATGAGGGGGGCCAAAGCCCGAGTCCTCCGCCGTCTTCCTCCTCTCAGAGATTGGCCAAGTACCGTCCTCTCTCATGGCTTTCAGCAGCTTGATCCGTGGAGGATATCTACGTGTTTGTTCCAATTCGAGTTGGACATCTGGGTCAGACTCACCCTTGCCTCTGACATAGAGCATCAACCAGTACTTCACGGGAGGATCGGCCATCTTCATGAGTCGACTGCATGAATGCTCGATGACCGCCTCTATCTCCCTCCTGTTCATACCGTGACGCAAGAAGGTGGTGAAAGGAAATCAGCCTTTCGCCACGCAAGCGGGTATTCCGTGCGACCACCTTCACGGATTGGTTTCTCCTTTGATGCCGCTTGGATTATGCTTTCTCCTACTCGACGGGAATCTCTGCGATGGCTCGAGTGCCCTTTCTCATGTCTCCTGGAATCCTGTCCTCGATCATCATGCGCCCGCCGAGGCGCTCGAGGATTGCGGAGTAGAACATAAGGCTCGAAGGCGACCTTCTTGCGAGCCTCTTCGAGGACTCGAACGGCACCACGAGCTCCGCCTTCAAATCATCTGGAATGCCGGGGCCGTCATCGATCACTTCGAACCTCAGCATCTCATGCCCGTCTTCATGCCGCAGTTTGCGTGCGATGATCTGCACCTCGACCTCAGTCTTGGACGCGTTCCTCACCGCATTGTCTGCAAATCCCATCAGTATTCTTCCCAAGTAGTCCGCGCCCACGACTCTCAGTGGTTCGTTCGAGGGCGTGTCGACCGATATCGATGGCTTTTTGAACGGATACTCGCTCGATAATGTCGCACGCATCAAAGCCGCCAGGCCGTTTAGGTCAAACGTTCCTGATTCCCTCGGAGGGTTCGAGGCGACCTCGTGAAGCATCCTGAAGCTCATGATGAAGTTGGCGGTGCGACGGATGAGCCTCACTATCCTCGCTGCAGATACTCTGACGTCCCTCGGCAGTTCTTTGTCGAGCGATATGAACTCGGCGTGGACCATTATCGGAGATATCAGATTCGTAACGTCATGAGCGAGGATGTCGAAGTAGGCGTCCGCTCGGCTCCAGCTATCTTCTCGAGAGTCATCTGACACTGTTTGCTCCTCCACCCTTTCACCCCTGTTGAGACGCGGGGCTTTGCGCGCTATATCCCCTCTGGGCTGCGGCGGTCCTTGGTGGATTACCAGCTAGTAGCGCCTATTTATGGGTTTCCCGCAGACCGCGAGTCTTGAAGGCCTTGAGGGCTGCGCAATGCCATGAGCTGCTCTACACAGTCGACGTTTCTCTGATGACTAGGGCTTTTACGGCGATGGTATTTCTGAAGACCAGACGACCAGGGCCTCAACCGTGCTTCAGAAAGAAATATCTCGGACGTGACTCTTCACCCAAGCCGTTAGCGGTCCGAAGCCAATGGCACCGGACAAGCAACCTGCCTTGATAGGTCCGTTGCCCGATAAGCGAGGCGCTGCAAGGCGCCTTTCCGTCGATAGCGTCGGGCAAAGGGGGTTCGGAAGTGTTTGGTGATTTCCAGAAGACGCTCCGTGGTTACATCCGCAGCGAGTTCATGAGGGAGTACGGCAAGCTCAGCGTTCTCGCGGCGATCATCGGCGTCTTCGGGGCGCTCATCGCCATCGCGTTCAGATGGATGATAGATGCTTTCCAGGAACTGTTCTTCGTCGGCGGGACACCGATGGACAACTCCATGGGAGTCTGGATCGTCGCGGTCCCAGCTATCGGCGCCGTCTTCGTCGGAGTGATCGTCTACTGGTTCGCTCCCGAGGTTAAGGGTGCGGGAGTCGCTGATGTCATGAGAGGCGTCGTCGCGAACCGCGGGCGCTTCAGGGCAAGGGTCCCCGCGCTCAAGGCACTTGCATCCTCCATAACGCTCGGCTCAGGTGGATCGGGAGGCAGAGAAGGTCCCATAGTGCAGATCGGCGCCTCGTTTGCGTCGGCCGTTGGCCAGGCGCTCAAGCTCACGAGCACAGAACTCAGGATTATGGTGGCATGTGGCGCGTCGGGGGCGATCGCCGCCACATTCAACACGCCGATAGCAGGCGCCGTCTTCGCGCTCGAGCTGCTGCTGCTCGAGTTCAGGACCAGGTCGTTCGTGCCATTGATAATCTCAACGGTCTTTGCGACGTTGGTCTCGAGGATATTCCTCGGCGATTACCCGACCTTTGACATCGTGTTCGAGTACAGGCTGGAGAACCCATATGAGCTCGGGTTGTACCTTGGGCTGGGAGTCCTCGCCGGCCTGGCAGGAGTGCTATTCATCAAGGCCTACTACAAGATAGAGGATTCTTTCGACTCGATATCCATCCCGACATACGTCAAGCCCGTCATCGGGGCGCTGTTCGTCGGCGCAATCGGCCTGATGTATCCGCACGCACTCGGCGTAGGATATGACAGCGTCGCTGCGGTTCTGAACAGCACCCTGGAGATTCCATCAGCGCCGCTGATGGCAATAATCTTCTTCGCGGTGCTGCTCATACTGAAGATGCTGGCTACCTCGTTGACTCTCGGCTCCGGGGGATCGGGTGGCCTGTTCGGGCCGTCTCTATTCCTCGGCGCCATGCTTGGAGCGGGCTTCGGCATATTCGCCAACTCGGTGTCGCCGTTCGACACCGCGAGCTACGGCGCGTACGCGATGGTTGGCATGGCGGCCGTGTTCGCGGCGACCAGCAGAGCGACGCTCACGGCCATACTGATGCTTTTCGAGATGACCTCCGCCTACGATATCATCCTACCGCTCATGTTCGCCTGCGTCATCAGTGACGCTGTCAGTAGCCTGCTATCGAAGGAGACTATCTACACCGCCAAGCTGGCCAAGCAGGGAATACGATACGTTCATGACCTCTCTGTCAACATTCTCGAGTCCGCCAGGGTGCGCGATGCGATGGCTGCGGAGTACACGGTCGTCAGGGATGATACCCCCCTTCGAAAGGTCGTCGACATGCACCTATACGCTGGCAAGAAGGGGTTCCCGGTGGTTTCTGCCGATGGCCGTCTCGTGGGAGTCATCACCCTCACGGATGTGAGGAAGGCCTTCGAGAGCGATAGACGTGATGCTCTCGTGAGGGATGTGATGACCAAACGAGTGGTGACGGTCTATCCTGACGAAACGCTTCAGAATGCAATGGAGAAGATGGTGCTGCGCAAGTTCGGGCACCTGCCTGTCGTCGACCCGAACAAGCCCAACAGGCTCGTCGGAATGCTGGACAGAGAGGCGATCCTCGACAGATACAGGAATGTTGTTGCCGAAGAAGTCTCCGAGAAGTCACTCGAAGGCAGGCTAATGGAATAACAGTGCCAGGTTGTCGACGTCCGAGGCTGTGGCGTAAGCGGACGCTCCCTGGCTACGTCTTTTCTCTCACTCAGTGCTTGCCGTGGACATGTTTATGATCGTACTCGAAATTCACCGGTTTCATGCGGCCTATCGCGGATGCTAGGACCTCGGTCAGAGTCGGGTGGATTATCTGGGCATGGGCCAACGGGAAGTAGGTCTGGTCCCCGGAGCTCATCATGTTCACCACCTGCTGGACGAGCGTTGCCGCCTGAGGACCCACGACGGTCGCTCCGAGCAAGCGCCTCGAAGGATGCTCCACGACGACCTTCACGAAAGCGTCGGGATCGGCGTATGCGTAACCCATCGCCGTATCCTGATACTTCGCGATACCCACGAGAGCCTTGGTCTGCGATTTCGCCTCCTCCTCGGTCATTCCGACCTGCCCCACCTGCGGGTCGGTGAACACCGCATGCGGCACCGCGTGCAGGTCCATAGCGCGCTTGGAATCCTCCCACAGATTGTGTTCCACAATTCCAGCCTGGTAGTTGGCAGTATGCCGGAACATGTTGTGTCCGAGAGCGTCGCCAAGGGCGTATATGCCTGGCTTCGAGGTCTCTAGGTACTGGTTTGTCAGTATCCATCCTCTGTCATCCGTCTTCACGCCTGTGTTCTCCGGTCTCAACAGGTCGGCGTTCGATCTCACCCCCGTCGCAACCAGCAACTGCTCGGCGCCTATCACGCGTTCGCTCTTCCTAGCCGTATCCGAGATGGTTAGTGAGATCCCGCCCGCCGTTCGTTCCGCCCGCAACACGTCAGTTCCAGTGTACACCTCAGCGTGAGCAGATAGCCTCTTCTTGACCAGGGCGCTCGTCTCAGGCTCCTCCTTGGGCAGCAGCAATGGGTTGCGGCCGATGAGATAGACTTTGGTGCCGACTGCCGAGAAGAAGTGCGCGAACTCGCAGCCGATGTAGCCGCCACCCAGTATTGCGATGCTCTCGGGCTTCTCCTCAACATCGAAGATTGTCCTGTAAGTATGATACTCAACGGCGTCGAGGCCAGGGATCCTCGGGACCTGCGCTCTCGCTCCGGAGGCGATCACGATGCGAGCAGCCTTGATCTCATCCTTGCCGACTCTAAGCACGTGGTCCGACGCGAACGTACCTACCGTGTTGTACAAGTCCAGACCTTTGGTCGCCTTCACTCCGCGCTCCATCTCCTGCCTGCCGCGGAGGACGATATCCCACATACGCCTCTTCAACCGTGGATAGTCAACTTCCGCCAATGTGAGCTTCACACCCGACTCTGATGCGGCTTCGGCGTCGCGGATGGCGTCCGCCGCGTGAATCAGCACCTTGGAGGGAATACAGCCTCGGTTCAGGCAGGTTCCACCAAGAGGGCCTTCTTCCACCATCGCCACCGTATGGCCCTGCCGCAGGGCTGAGGCCGCGACGTTCATACCCGCCCCTGAGCCGATGACTATCAATCCATACTCCTTCATCTCGGACCAGCCCGTACCCGAATCGCTTGCTGAACACAATTAAGCTTCTGCCGAAGAATGCAAGCGCGACATCGAACCAGATTCGCCTCTGGAATCGAGCTACGGCCTCTTCTTATGTACTGGACAGTTCATGCCCAACCGGCAGTATCTGCACTTCTCCTCGGGCACGGGTGGTACTGGCTTCACCATCCTGCCGTACTTCCGCCTTGGCGTGCGATCGCCCTCCCGAGCAAGAAGCCATCGTCGCCGTGATAGATAAATTCGGAGGTGACGAACCGGTCATTGCTTGGCCATAGGTATCCTTATGTTGAAGACGCATCCTTTTGATGGCAGCCCTCTGTCGGCGTCAGTGATCCATATCTTGCCCGAATACCTCTCCACGATGCCCTTCGCGGACGCCAGTCCGATCCCGAAGCCTCCGGTCAGCTCCGACTTGGACGTCTTCGCTACCTGCATCACCTTGTGCTTCAGATCATCAGGTATGCTCCTCTCCGGATACACGACCTTGATCAACCAGTTGCCATCATTCTCACCATCGGGAGACGCCGACACCGTGAGGCTGGCGGGGTCGTGCCTCTCCGTCCTGATGGCGGTGAAGAACATGTTCGTGAAGAGTTCCGGCAGAAGCTCATCGGCCATCACGAGCATCTGATCCTCAGGAAGCTTCAAGTCGAACTCGAGGGAGCTACCTGCCCGGTAGCTCTGCACGACATCTACCGCCTGATCGATGGCGGATCGAACGTCCATCCGTCTGAGAGGGCCTCGTTTGGAGCCTCGGAGCTTTGCCAGGGTGCGAACCATCGCGATCATCCGCGAGATATTCTCGACCTGTCTCATCGCCTTGTCCACAGCCCCTGGATCAGGGCTGATGTCTTCCTTGAGCGATTCCAGGTAGCCGAGGAGAGGAGTGCTGTAGTTGGCGATGTCGTGCGTGAGCAGGTCCATGTGCAGCTCTATCTCGTCGCGGACCCTGACCGCTTCGTTCAGCAGGTTGGCGTTCTCCAGAACAATCGCTGCGTGGTTCGCAAACATCGTGGCGATCTCCAACTCCTCCCGGACATAGCCCGACGGCAGATGCCTCATGAGCTCCATCACGCCGAGCACCTCCTTCCTGCCAAGTATCGGCACGGCAAGCATTGAGGTGTGCGTCGCGGGGGTCCCGGGTATCTGTTCTCCCCGGGCGTCGATCTCCGTGTTCGGAATGATCTCTGCCCGTCTGGAGCGGGCGACAGCGCCGACGAAGCCGATGTCGGCAGGGAAGTCCCTGTCGGCCATCGTCTCGGCCGCGAAGGGACCCGTCGCATAGACGGGATTTCCCACCTTCCTGGCCCAGTCGAACACATAGAATCCGACCTCGTCGCTCGGTATGAGATCCAGCAGCTTGTTCGCAAGTATCCGGTATATCTCCCTGGATTCAATCTCCTTCTGCATATCAGCGGCGGCGTCTATCAGCGCTCTCTGCGCCCTCGACCGGATGCTCAGCATCCTGAGCGTCACCGCACTGTCAAGCGCAGTGGCGACCAGCTTCGAGAGCTCCTCCGCGATTCCCAGCTCCTCAGGGGCGTATGGCGTCTGCCTCGAGTTGTCTCCTACGAACATCAGCGCGGTGGCCGTGTCGTTCTTCACCATCGGGATAGCCATGCAGTGCTCGAACGCCATGCGACCGACGAGCTTGGCCGGCTTGTCATCGTATTCGCGAATGTCAGCGCACGACACGGGTCGGCAGCCAGAGATCGCGGATTCCAGAAGAGGCACCGTGACGATGGATATCCTGGCATTTCGCGAGAGACTCATCCCCTTCGAATAGCATGCGATGCAGACGGCCTCGGACGTCTCGCTGTTCACACTGAAAAGAGCAACCGTGTCAGCGTCGAAGTATTCCATCGTGCTCTTGCAGAAGGCGGCATATGTCTGGTCAGGATCGGGAATCGTTCCTTCCGCGTCCACCGCGCACCTGGTCAGCACGCGCTGAGCTTCCAGGTACTGCTCGACGATAATCACCGTCTCCTCGACACAGATATCGACCATCTCCTCGATGAGCGTCTCGGCTTGTCCGACGTCGTCGACCTCCATCTCGTCCCTCACTATGTCGTACAGTATGTGGCGCAGCACATGATGGTCCGACACCATTTTGACGAGGCCGATGCTCCTGAGATGCTCCCGTCGGATGGTGGTCCGCAAAAGCTCGCGTGCGCTCTCGTCAGTCCTCCTCTCGGCGAGGCTTAGCAACGCCTCCAAGCATGATCGGAGGGTCTCCGCCCGGCCCTCCTTCGTGAACGTGAAGTCGGCGATGCGGGTATAAGGAGCAGAGGTCACCTCGGCAGTCCACCGGTCGACTATCTCGCTCGCTCTGGACCGCAGCTGCTCGATGAGGCGCTTCCTCCCGTCTTCGTCTTCCTTGTGAGCCAGTCCAGGCATGGGGGGTTTTACCTCCTGACCCGCTCCTTTGAGGTCTAGTACACAATTCTTGAATAAATCGCTTTGGTCGAATTCCGCATCCGCGATGCAGCGCTCCGCGTAGGAGCAGGCGGGCTGGCGGGACGGCCGCCTGCGACGGACCTGCCTTTAGCTGGCATACGCTTATATTTCCATCTCCCAATAGCTGCGTATAGGAGAAGTGTACTGCCATGCCCTCGCAACACACCGCGGTGAAGACCCTCCTGCTGACTGGAAGACAGGTCAAGAAGCTGCTGGCCATGGAAGATACCCTCGGCGCGGTCGAGGAGGCGTTCAGGCACAAGGGATTGGCCAAGGTGCAGATGCCGCCCAAGATATACCTGTTCTACGACAAGTTCGACGGCGATCTCCGGACGATGCCATCCTACGTGGAGGATATGGATGTGTCCGCCGTCAAGATCGTCAACGTGCACCCTCGGAACGCAGAATTGCACGGCATGAGAACCGTCATGGGTCTGCTGGTCCTCGTAAGCCCCGAAACTGGAGCTCCCCTGGCGATAATGGACGCTACCCACATAACCGACATGAGGACGGGAGCTGCGTCGGCAATCGCGTCCAAGTACCTGGCCAACGACGAGCCGAAGACTGTCGGAATCATCGGGACGGGCAACCAATCTCGCACCCAGATCCTCGCGCTGACGACACAGTACGGCGGCTTCGACGAGGTGCGACTGTTCGATATCGACCATGAGCGGGCCAAGGCCGCTGCGAGACAGTTCAAGAGGAAATACAAGGATAAGATCGACAGCGTGATCCCTGCTGATACCGCCGAGGAGGCGGTCGACGGCTGCGACATCGTCGTCACGGCGACTTCGTCACGCTCACCCGTCGTCATGAACGAGTGGATCAGAGAGGGAACTCACATAAACTGCATCGGAGCGGACGCCCCCGGCAAGCAGGAGCTGGACCCCGAGATCCTCAAGCGCGCGCGGGTCATCATCGACGACTGGGAGCAGGCGAGCCATTCAGGCGAGATCAATGTGCCCCTCATGAACGGGGAGATAACCAAGAACGATATCGACGGCGAGATAGGTGAGGTCGTCGCCAGGCACAGAGCCGGCAGGCGAAGCAAGAAGGAGGTAACCGTCTTCTGCTCGACCGGCCTCGCCCTGCAGGATTGCCTGACAGCCAAGATCGTCTACGACGCCGCCAAGAGGCAGGAGATCGGCCGTTTCGTGCAGATTGTGTGACCCGATGACGAGGCTAGCCCTTTTTACCTCTTCAGGGGATTAGCCGCCGATGATCTGTCTCGGCATCGAAGGCACCGCCCATACGATAGGGGTTGGCATTGTTGATCAGGACTGCAAGGTTCTGGCCAACGTGATGAAGATGATCGATGGGTCCAAGGGCGGCATACACCCACGCGAAGCGGCGAATCATCATGCGGAGAACATCGTCCCTCTGATGCACCGCGCTCTGGAGCAGGCGGAGTTGTCCTACGAGGACATAGAACTCGTTGCATTCTCTCAGGGACCGGGCCTCGGGCCCTGTCTCAGGACAGCCGCGACGGCTGCAAGAGCGCTCTCGCTTTCGCTCGGCGCGGACCTTGTGGGTGTGAATCACTGTGTCGCACATCTCGAGATAGGCAGAAAGATCACCGACTGCAAGGACCCCACGCTTTTGTACGCATCAGGGGGGAACACACAGGTCATCGCGTACTCCGGAGGGAGGTATCGCGTGTTTGGCGAGACCCTCGATATAGGAATAGGGAATATGATAGACAAGTTCGGCCGTTCTGCGGGCATGCCGTTCCCCGCGGGGCCTCATCTCGAGGGGTTTGCGAAGAAAGGGAACCGTCTGCTTGAACTCCCCTATAGCGTCAAGGGAATGGACGTTGCCTTCTCAGGCATACTGACTGCGGCGCTGCAGCTGCACAGGAAGAAGGCACGGCTGGAGGATCTGTGCTATTCCTTGCAGGAGACTTGCTTCGCCATGCTTGTGGAGGTGACTGAGAGGGCGATGGCTCACGTCGAGAAGAACGAGGTCCTGCTAGGAGGTGGCGTCGTGCAGAACAAACGCCTTCAGGAGATGGTCAGGATAATGTCGGAGGAGCGAGGGGCCTCCATGCACGTTCCCCCCGGGCCTCTGTGCGTCGACAACGGCGCCATGATAGCATGGACTGCGATCGTAATGCACGACGCCGGAATAGCCACGCCCATAGCTGAAAGCGCCGTCAAGCAGAGGTTTCGAACGGACGAGGTGGATTTGCCATGGATGAAATGATGGCGAAAAACCGCCTTCGGCACCTAGCATATGCTGGAAAATCATTTTATGCACATTACGCTCTCCCCACCTGAGGAGGGATTGGCGCGGACCCGTCCGATGAGCCGAAGTTTCAGAAGCTCAAGAGGTTCAACCTGGCAATGGGGTTCTTGCACCTGTTCCAAGGGGGGCTCATGCTATGGCTGGCACCTCCTGGCAAAGGGCAGATATGGACCACGTTCCTGAACATGGAGAATGGGGAGATAGTCTACGTCAAGGACGTAATAGCCTCGATCCCTCTGGGACCGCTGGTTGCATCGTTCCTGTTCGTGTCCGCGATCGCGCACTTCTCTCTCTCGACATACGCCTACGAATGGTATGTGGTGAATCTAAGGAAGGGCATCAACTACGCGAGATGGTTCGAATACGCAATCAGCTCGTCGATAATGATCGTCCTGATAGCGATGCTCGTAGGCATCTTCGAGCTGTCCAGCCTGCTGCTCATATTCGCGCTCAACGCGACGATGAACCTGTTTGGCCTGATGATGGAGCTGCACAATCAGACGACGGAGAGGACGGATTGGACCGCCTACATCATGGGTTGTTTCGCCGGCTTCATCCCGTGGCTCGTAGTGGGCATCTACTTCTTCGGTGCGATACTGCAGGATCCTGAGAGCGTCCCGCTGTTCGTATACGCCATATTCTTCATTCTCGCCGCGTTCTTCAACGTGTTCGCCATAAACATGGTGCTGCAGTACCGCGGGAAGGGAAAATGGGCGGACTATCTGTATGGTGAGAGGGTGTACATCATCCTGAGCCTGACGGCGAAATCGACGTTGGCGTGGCTCGTCTTTGGCGGAACCTACAGATTCTGAGAAGCGCTTCCACCATCCCCGCGCTCGCGACCCTTCCATCATCGTCGAGTGCGATAGTCGTGGCCGCAGTACTGGCACGCGTTTGCATCCCAGTGAATGATCCTGCCGCAGCCCACGCATCTCCTCTGATTCACTGGTTCGGGCGTGACGACCGGCCCCTCAAAGAGGCTGCCGCAGTAACCGCAGTAACTCATATCATCCGGGCACTCCTTGCCGCAGTGGCCGCATTTCATGTTCGATACCTACCCGTACGGCAATCGCCTACGTCGCTATTCTTGTTTTCCATCCTCCCGTCTCATAGCGAGCGGGGCGGAAAGGCTCGACGGAATGCTGCCGTCCACCTCAGTCCATCTGAACGCCTACGATCGAATCGCAGGACTCGAGGAACTTGTCCCTCGCATCGACCTTGATGGTCGCGCCCGACGCGACGGCATGGCCGCCACCGACGCCTCCGACGCCGCCCGCCGCCTTCTTCAAAGCTGCGGCGAGGTCGAGACCCTTCGACACGAGGTATTTGGTGCCACGACTGGAGACCTTGATCCGGTCGCCCACAGTGGACAGTGCAAGGGTCGGTTTCGACTGGTCCAGTATGTATTGCATCGCCAAACCACAGATGGCACCAGCCATTGACGGCTCATCGGCATCGAAGTACTGTATGTGGTCCTTCTGTTGGGCGCCGTCAGTCTCAATGGACAGGAGGCGCTCCATCAGCTTTCGGTTGTACTCGCTCCTCAGATCGCCTGCCTCGGCCAGCGCTTCCCGGTCTCCGAGGCACAGGGCCAATCCCAGGGATTCATGGTCCTGACGGCCGCACGCGTTGAGGAGATCGGCGAGGTCCGCTGCGCTCAGTTCCATAGAAGGTATCCACAGAACGTCGGTCACGAGCTCCTCCACTGTCTCGGGACGGCAGCCCTGGCCCATGAGCCGAAGCGACAGCATCGATGTGAGCTTCCTGCGGTAGAACTCGTCCAGCGAGCCCAGGGCGGTCTCGGGATTGATCTTCATCGATTCGAGGAATGCTGTCGCGTTGTCCCCTCTTCCGGAGAGCCCTACGAAGTATGGGTCGACCGATTCGGAGATGGCCTTGTGCATGTTCGGGCCTTTCAGGTTGAGGCTCTTCTGAACCGTGACATAACCCTGATCCGCCGATTCGTCGAGGATCTGGAGGTTGAGCCCCTTCATGCCACCCATATGCTGTCTGTCGCCGATCATGCCCGCGAGAGCGATGGGAGACAGGTCCCAATTGCGCGCGTCGATCGTGATTGACAGCAACATGCTCAGCGTCGACGCACATGTCTCGGTCATGCCATCTATCTCGAAGAAGTGAGGGTTGACCTGCAAGACCTTCCGGGACTTCCGGGCGGGCTTGTGATGGTCGAGGGCGATCACCACGCCCTCGAGCTTCTCGAGCCTGTCTATCTGGCCCGAGCCCATATCGAGGAAGAGGACCATCTCGTTCCCCTCCTTGGACAGCCTGTCAGTCAGATCGTCGTCGAAGCCCTTTGCCATGGTGAGGTGGAATGGCCTGCCCGCTCGGGTGAGCGCGCTCGCGATTATAGCGCCTGCAGCGATGCCGTCGGCGTCATAATGGGTCACCACCCTCAGCTGACCGTTGGATTGTATGGCCTTCGCCACGTGACCGAGCGCTTCGGAAAACTCTCCCGGGAGTGTAACGCTCCCGCTCATGGTAACATCACTCGACTTGCAGGGCGGCGGTTGCCAGCGAGTAGTTCCATCCGTCCGGCAGGACTCCCTCTCGCTTGTAGTACTTCACCAGCCTGCGTATCTTGGACTCGATCAGCTGCATACCGCGTATGTTATGTCGGTCCTTGGGGTTCGTTTTGGTGTGACCGCTCAGATGAACCGCCCTTCTCATCAGGTCGGACAGGTCCTCAGGCAGCTCGAATTTGACGCCCTTCTCCGCGCAGATCTCCTTCATGCTCATACCAGTGACCAAACGCACGTTCGGCACGGCATATGAATCCCGCAGTATCAGGCCTATCTTGGACATTGAAACGCCCTCTCCCGCCATCTTCGCCACCAGCTCCTTCACCTCCTCGGGTGACTGCTGCACCCACTCAGGAGCCTTATCGGTCAAGGGCCTCTTGGAGCCGGAGCGGCCGCGCCGGCTGGTATGCATTCTGGACATCGTGTATCTACTCCGATGGAAGGGGTTTTATAAGTGGCGAAGCAGAAGCGTTTATATCCTTCCTTCTTTTAAAGCTTTCTACCGCATCGCGTGCCATGGCCAGCACCCTCTCGTACTCCACCAGAGGGAAGGAGAGGTCTTCAGGCAGCTCGGTGAAGATGCGGACCTCCGCGATCTCGGGCGAGAGAGGTCCTCGGAAACTGTCCCGACGGGCGATTCCCGCGAAGACTACGCCCTCGCCAAGGTCTATCTGCCCCACAATATTCACGTCCATACCAGTCTCCTCCGAGAACTCCCTCTCCGCGGCGTCACGGCACGACTCGCCCTCCTCCACATGTCCTCCTGGCATCTCCCAGCCGCGGTCGCGATGCCGTATCATCACGAACCCTTTGTCGTCGAAGGCGACGACGTACACGAACCTGTGAGTCATCGTCACACCTCCACGATAAAGGCCGCGTGATCCTTCGAGTACGGGCTCAGGTCGACCACGTCGTTCACCTGCACCCCCTCCGCTGAGAGTTTCGCCTTGACCTCAGCGAAAACTCTCTGGGGATCCTTGCTGACGTTCATACTCCGGGACTTGAGCATCAAAATGCCGGCGTGCGCGTGGAAATGTCGCAGGTTCCTGAGGAAGATGTTCACCTGAAGGCGCTGCGCGATATCCTGATAGACGATATCAGCACGCTCGACGATCGGGTCGTAATCGTCCGGTCTGGAGGCATCTCCGAGGATCGGTATCATGTTCAGCCGCGACTCGCACAGCCGGACCAGGTCCCTGAACGATCGCTGCGACACCTCCACGCAGTACAGGATTCCTCCCGCACAGATCTCAGACATATGCGACGCTGTGGTTCCAGATGCGGCCCCAAGGTAGAGCACCCTGCTGTCGACCTCGAGCGGCACCTCCCGATGCCCCAGGAGGATCAACGCCGCCAGCTTGGACCGCAACGGGCTCCAACGTCTGTACTCGATGCCATCGATGCTCACGAGCCTCTCACCGTAGACGGCCGTGCCAGGGACAGCGTTGCGCGTATACAGCGTGTCATCCTGTCTCATCAATCTCGGCGCCGCCCTTGCGGATTCCGAGTCGAATCGCGCACCCTTCATCGGTTGGACCAAGGCGTCCATCAATAAAAGAGTTATAGATGTCACGGCGATGGCAGAGCGATGCCAGAGGATGATGAAAACCTCCAGAAACAGATCAAATCGCTCTCGGAGAAGATGGAGAGCCTGGAGGAGTCGATGAGGAAGGTCGTGACTCCGTATTCCCAGCTCCTCGAATACCTCGACCGATTTCAGAAGATCTCCTCGAGCTACTTCCGACTCATGGATCTATACCAGAGATTCGGAGAGATATCTCCCGACCTCCTCCTTCCCGGAGTCAAAGACCCCATCTCGAAGGAGGTGGTCAAGATCCTATTCGAGAGAAACGGGCAGAACATATCGCAGATAACGGACAAGCTGAAGGATCGGAGGGGGACGGCTTCTCGCAGGATCGTGAGGGAGAAGCTGCGGTCGCTGCAGGAGAGAGGGGTAGTCATCGAGAAGGGCTCCCCAAAATCGAAGGAGTTTTGGCTCTCGGAGGAGTACATACGCAGATGGTACAGCCTCCTCGGACTAGGCATCGACGACGAGTGACCGGCAAGTGGTCACTTGTGCTCGCTTTGCTTAAGTAACGAGACTATGCATTGATCATATCACGCGAACGGGGAACGAATCCCCGACGAGGTGCAAGAACATGTCTCATGACGACGACAAGAAGGAAAAGCACAGAACCGATGCGGACGAGGTCAGAGAGATCCTCGAGGTCGTATCGGTGGAAATACCGAAGCTGCTCGAGAGCCTCTCAAAGCAGATGTACGACCCCAGTAACGCCGAGAACATGGGCAAGTCGCTCGCTCAGTTCTACAAGCAGCTGGTCGACGCCGGCATGGACGAGGCGAAGGCGGCACAGCTGACGGAGAAGTACATGACGAGCACCAGCATAGGCGGGATCATCGGGCAGGCGCTCAGCGGCGGCAAGGATTCCGACATCGGCAAGGCGATCAAGGACAAGATCAAGAAGGAAATCGAAGATGACGACTGAGAGAGCTGGCGAACAGACGCGTTCGGATGACCTTCCCACTGTGGTCGCCAACATCATCGCGATCATCCCGCGTATGCTGCTTAGGATCGGCTTCCGATACCTCACGATGAAGCGAAGGGTTCGCAAAAGCGCACGCGCGATGGAGGCGGGGATGAGGGCGAGAGGGATGCCCGAGCACTTGATCCGCAGGCTCTCGATATCGTATGAGAACGACTCCAGGTTTATGGAGATAATCCTTAGAAGCTTCATAAACAGGGGAGCTTCGCGTTAGCTGGACTCGATTAGTCGATAGTCGGACCGGAAACTAATATAGCCGCGGCGTTCGTTACATCGGCCGTGAAGGCAGAACTGAACAGGATCGCCGACGAGGTCATGCGCAGGTACCGCGAGCTGCCGAAGGACTTCGCGGGCCACGTCAAGGTCGGCAGAGGCGCCAGCGGCTCAGAGACCTCCAAGATAGACAAGTACGCCGAGGACGCGGTCATTGACCTCATTGAGCGCGAGGATATCGACCTCAATGTGTTGAGCGAGGAGATAGGATACATCGACCGAGGGGCGAAGAAGACGCTCGTCCTCGATCCCATCGACGGCACGCTCAACTGCACTCATGGCATACCGTTCTTCTCGGTGTCGTTGGCCATCTGCACCGAACGCATGAGCGACTGCGGCTACGCCCTGGTCAAGAACCTCGTCTCGGGCGATACATACTACGCCCGCAGAGGAGGAGGGGCGGTTCTGAACAGCCACAGGATAGCGATCGCCAAGTACCGAGAAGACGAGTCCGTATTCATCGTATATGACGGCAAGGATGCTGCGCCCGAGACGGAGGCCGTGAGGAACACGTCCAGCCGAGTGAGAACGATGGGATGCGCCTCGCTCGAGATGTGTATGGTAGCGCAGGGAGCGGTGGACGCTCATTACATGAACTGCACGAACCCCAGGCGGATGATACGCGTGGTCGACATCGCCGCGAGCGCGCTCATACTGCGCGAGGCGGGCGGGGAGCTGTGCGACCTAGAAGGTAACAAGTATGACGTTCGACTCTCACTAGATGACAGGAAGAACTTTCTCGCCTATGGCGACCCGATAGTCAAGGAGTTGATCCTATGAGGATAGGGGTGGTGGGCACACCTGATCTGAGCAAGTTCAAGTCCGTCGCGAACGATGTTCTCAAGGCCCTCGACGGGCAAGAGAGCGTCCTCGAGGAGGAAACCGCGGCTGCGCTTGGAAGGGAAGGCGTGCCGCTCTCGGGCATGGACGAAGTGGATGTCGTCATATCAATCGGCGGCGACGGGACCGTGCTCAGGACGGTCAAAAGCACCGAGAAGCCCATCCTTGGCATCAACGCGGGCGCGATGGGCTTTCTGACGGAGGTCAACCCAGACGGGATCGAGGACGCAATCGGCAGACTGTTGGAGGGCGACTATACCATCGACGAGAGGACGAAGCTGCGGACGGTGATGGACGGTCAGAGATTGCAGGATGCGATGAACGAGGCTGTGATACACACCGCGCAGATAGCGAAGATGCGCCACTTCTCGGTTTCAATCGACGGTCAGCCGGCGACCGACCTCAGAGCGGACGGCGTCATTGTGGCGACGCCCACGGGATCGACCTGCTACGCCATGAGCGTCGGCTCGTCCATAGTCGACCCGCGTGTGGAGGCGTTGGTCATCGCACCCATAGCGCCCTTCAGGTTGGCGGCGAGGCCGTTCGTCGTGCCCGCCACGAGCGAGATAGATATCACTATCGCGGAGCCAATGGAATGCACGATGGTCATCGACGGACAAGAGGTTCTCGAGATGACTGGTAGCGAACGCCTCGAGTTTTCGGCGTCGGAGAAGAAGGGGAGATTCATCAGCCTCGAGGACGATTTCTACAGAGACCTGCAGGAGAAGTTGATCGCATTCACTCCGCAGGCGGTCCATCGCCATTGAGTGCTGCGCTGACGAGGATACCCATGCAGCCCGAGAAGTTGGAGACTGTCAGGATCGGCTACAAGAGGCGATGGTTCGCAATCGGAAGTGCAGCATGTGCGGCCATCGTCGTTGCAGCGGCGTACCTTGCAGCCACGGCGGTCGAGGACTTCACGTCGACGTTCTGGCTGATAGTGGCTGCGGCCGTTCTTGCCCTGCTACTGGCCTTCCCGTTGCCGTGCATCTTCACCCACCACGTTGCCGGAGAGCGAATGCTAAGGCTTCGTATGGGGCTCATCATGAAGGTGGATATACCATACCTGGCCATGCGCGAGATATCAAGAAGAGATCTATCAAGAGGCTTCCTCAGCGTGGGCATCGGGGTCCGCTTCAAGCAGAAGACAGGGACGGTCTACGTGTTATCATCGTTCGAAAACACCGTCGCTCTCAAGCTCAAGGAGGAGCTCAAGCTCAGAGCGTGGCGACCTCCAGTCCATGAGATAATCCTCAGCGTCGAGGACGCGGAAGCGACTATCGATCTGTTGTCGAGCAGGATCGCCTCAACAGGAGGCTGACATATGCCGTTCATTGACTTCTCCAAGGACGACCGCGCAAAGGTCGACAGCATCAGGGCGAAGACCCTGAAGATGATCATGGAGGCGTCGAAGTCGAGCTTCCCGAACGAGTTCGCGGCGTTCCTGCGAGCGGAGGAGGGCGTGATCAGGGAGCTTATTCTGCTGCCGGGAACCGTGTCCGGCAGCTCGCACGCCATCTTCAAGATGAGCATGCTTCCGATAGACTTCACTGTCGTCGGGACGGTGCACTCGCACCCGTCCGATACAAGCCTTCCCTCCGAGGCGGATCTGGACCTGTTCAGGCGATACGGCTGGATACACCTGATTACACACTACCCGTATGAGATGGACTGCTTCACCTGCTTCAGCGGACGTGGCGACATCATCGACCTAAAGATCGTCGATTGATGGTGATCAGAACACCTTGCTTCTGGGCGCTATCGTGCCCTTTGCGAGT
>CP070748.1:958643-975750 GCA_020348345.1 Methanobacteriota archaeon
CATCTGGGGGCTCCGTCTCTCAACGCCCATACCCGTCGTAGGTTAGTGGGTCCGTTACACCCACTACAGCCTGATAGGCCGCAGACTCATCCTGGAGCACCGGAGTTTTCAGCGTGGAAGCATTCCAGCACACCACACCTATGGGGTATTATTCTCAGTTTCCCGAGGTTATCCCCCACTCCAGGGCAGATTATCCGCGTGTTACTCAGCCGTCCGCCGAGGTCTTTCACCTCTCGACTCGCATGCCTTAATCGCATTCCGATAGCGGTGCCCGCCGGCAGGATCAACCGGAATTGACCTTGTCGTCGCTCATTATTATCGGCCGCTTGATCGTGTACTCAGATATTGGCAGGCTGCATGTCTCACCGACTACAGTCCCTGCATTATCGCGGCATTCGGAAATGCCGCGGCGTATTTGCACGATACTATTTCTACCATCGAACGTCAGAATCAAGAGGTCACGACATAGCCGGAGATCTTGATCCTCCATCATGTCTGCGACAGATGGAGTAAGGGTTGATCATCAGCTATGGCGAGTTTACGCCTCCCTCCCAACCATCGCCGACTGTCGCAGCAAACTGGTTTGGGTAGTTCCGCTTAAGTTCGATGCTGTATTTATGCGTTTCGAACGTTGCGGCGTCTTATTCGCCCAACGGCCGCAGCGGAATCACACTGTATATGTTATGCTCGAAGATATTTGAGGGTTTCGTCGCTCATCTGGTCATCTTGGTCCTGAGCAACGGTGCGAGTCGGAAGCTGGGTTGTCACCGATTCCGCCCCAAATCAGCTAGGCCGTCTCATCTGGCCGTGAACTGCGCAAGCCGTAGCTATGGCGCAACAATTCCATACATCTATGAAGCCTCAACAAACCTTTAAGAAAGCACCCAGCATTATGCGCAACTGATGCGGGGATGGCCCAGCCCGGCAAGGCGCTGGATTGCTATCTCCTTCCGTATCCCGGAAGGGGCAAACATCCAGTGCTCGAAAGAGCTCGGGGGTTCAAATCCCCCTCCCCGCGCTATCGCCGAAGGTAGCTGGATGCACAATGAGGAATTGTGGCGACTCATTCAATCGGCAGCGGACGGCGACGGGTTCGTCAAGTCGTCGTCTCCCCTCAGCGACTGTACGACCCTCTCTCTCGAGAAATCATGCTCGATCTTCTCGGGCTTGATGTCCTCCGCGACCATTCTGATCATGTCCAGCTGAAGGCTCGTGTGGAGGTAGTCAAGATTTCTGTCGACATGCTTTGTGAAGCGTTGGCTATCAGATTGTGCCATGAGCTTGCACAGGAGGCCGTCAATTGAGTTCCAGGAGGACTTCTTCTCCTCCTTCATCATGCCTCCGCTCAGGTTGAAGAACGACGAACTCAAAAGCTCCTTCTGGAGAGCGGCTCTCTTTGCGCGATCCTCGTCGAATTTGCGCGCCTCTACTGATTCGATATCGATGTCATCCAAGTCCATGCCCATCCCTCTCAGGAGCTGTCTTAAGTATATTCAAGTTCGCCTATATAAGTGCTTTCAAGAAGCACTGCCGGCCAATTGGGCCCCCTCACAGACGTCGCTTCACCCCTCCTGCCCTCACATCATTCCGACAGAGGGCTCTCATCGATGGACAGCATCGGCGAGGAGGCGTCCATGGATGCCTTCACGCCCTCTGGCATGACCAGCTTCATCTCTCCGTGGCCGCAACAGAGCCCGGCGAACGACGGCACCTGCGACATGAATCCTATCCTGTCGCGGATGACCTCCTCGAAGGTTGGCTGCGATTCCTCCACCTTGGGGAAGTCCGAGAACTGTCCGATCACGATACCTTTGACGTTGTCGAACTTGCCTGCGAGATGCATGTGTGTCAAGAGCCTGTCAATGTCGTATTCCGAGGCGTATACATCCTCGAAGAACAGGATCCTGCCGTCGCTCTGTATCGAATCCTCCGTGCCCAGAGTGTGCGTTATCATGGACAGATTGCCGCCGAGCAGCGTGCCATTGGCCTTGCCCGGAACGACGGTTCTCAGAAGCATCCCCTTGGGCGGGTTGTCGATGCTGCCCCACGGCTCCGCCCGAGAAAGCAGGCCCAGGGCCCTGTCGATGTTGGGCTTTCCTGTGGGCTGGTCCTTCTCGGGATTATCGCCTGCATATCCCTCTATGGAAGGTCCGTGGAATGTGACCAATCCCGTTCTCTGATGTATCGCCATGTGCAAAGTGGTGATGTCGCTGTAGCCCATGAATATCTTGGGATTGTCTCTGATGACATCGAAATCGAGGAGCGGAAGGATCCGCATGGCTCCATATCCCCCACGCGAGGCGAAGATCGCGTCCACGCCTTCATCGGAGAACATGTCCATCAACTCCGTTGCTCTTTGCTGGTCGGTGCCTGCCATGAATCCAGAGCGCGCAAGGCTGCGCGTGACCTCCCCCAGCACGACCTTGTACCCCAGCTCACGCAGGTAGTTTACTCCTTGTCCGAGGCCGAAAGCCTCTGAGTAACCCGATGGGGAGGCTATGCCGATGGTCGCCCCTTCCGTCAGCTTCCTTGGCTTCACTATTGTCAGATCGGTTACCTCCTATGCCGTCTGAGGTGAGCGGTTATGACCCTCTTAAATCGTTCGTCGACAAACGAAGAGCCAATGGAACTACAGGGAACGAATTGCTTCGCCTGTGTCAATTTGAACAGGGCGAATTGAAATGATTTCCTGGAGCTGTCAATAACAGCTCCAAATCGATCGTTTTTGCCTATCCCATGCCCTCTGCGAGCACTTCCTCCGAGCTTCGTGCCTCCTCCAGACCGCCTGCAATCTCCACAAGGCCCAGCTCTATGTTCGCCCTGAGCAGTTCGATCTCATTGACAATCTCGGAGCAGTCGATGTTGGAACACTGCCATACTTCGCTCTCGAGCCTCTCTATTCTCGCCCTGTTCTCCGCAAGCCTGCTGAGAGTCTGGCATGTCTCAGGATCGCACCCGGATAGCTTCAGAATTCTCTTCCGATGGACCCTGGTCGGCACCATTCTGTTCATGTTCTCTATGGCTAGGGGAACGGCTGATCTTCTTCTCACTTCGTGCACCCCATCCCGTCGTATGACGATTGTCTGACAATATCTATATCAACGTATATATATGTTCGCCTCGCCGTCCGGACGGCTCTACTTCTTCGCTCCGACCATCTGTCCGGCACGTCGTTCCAACTCGGCGATCTTGCGCTGAAGCTTCCTTATCTTCGCATCGTGCTTGGCCACTCGCTCCCTCAGCCTTGCGGATCTCGAACGAAGCTTCGCGGCCCTGGCCTGCTTCCTCGCGGATTCCTGGTAATCGCTAGCCTGATTGCTGTATTTTCTCGCATCCTTGATGGACGACATGTTCCCTGGTGATGAGCGACTTGCAGAAATATCAAAGTATTCCTCTTCAGCGGTCATAGCTGCCGCAGTTCTGGAAAGTAGATATACGTGGTTATTATGATAACAGTCCCGCATGCGAGCGTACGTAGAGTCATATGGGTGCGCGCTCAATCGCGGCGAGGCCTCCGAGATTGAGGACTTCCTGCGCGCTCGGGGATGGGATGTTACGACGACGCCTGATGGCGCTGACCTTGCGGTTCTCGTTGCATGTGTCGTCATAGAATCCACCGAAAGGCGAATGCTGCGACGGGCGAAGGCTCTCTCCTCCGCGCCCCGCCTTGTTGTCACTGGTTGCCTCGCAACAGCTCGCAGGGATGCCGCTATGACCGTCGCTCCTTCGGCGGTGCTCATCCCTCCAGGAGACCTTGGCCGGCTTTCCGCTATCGTTGAGGTGGCTGGTCCTCCCAGACATGCTGATCCGCATGAAGAAGCGGGCTTCGCGATTGTGCCGGCCGCCACCGGATGTCTTGGAAGCTGCGCCTACTGCATCACTCGATTGGCTAGAGGTTCGATTCGCAGCCGACCGCCCCGCGATATTGCTGCCAGGATTGATGAGCTGACAGCGATTGGTCCTTTGGAGATACAGCTCACGTCCCAGGACACAGCGGCATACGGCCTCGATATCGGCACAGATCTGGTTCGATTGATAGATCGCATACTCGAAATCGAGCATGACTTCAGACTGAGGATCGGCATGATGAATCCAAAGAGCGTCCTTCCGATCCTTGACGGCCTCGCTGAGAGGTTCAAGGATCCCAGGCTCTTCAGGTTCCTTCACCTTCCTGTACAGAGTGCGAGTGATCGATTGTTGAGAAGAATGGCGAGAGGACATGACTACGAAAGCTTCGAATTGGTCGTATCACGAATGCGCTCCATCGTTCCGGGTTTGACGCTTTCCACCGACATAATCGTCGGCTATCCCGGCGAAGCCGAATCGGACCATGACACCAACCTATCGATGATCCGGACGATAAGGCCGGACATAGTCAACATTACTCGTTTCTCGCCCAGGCCAGGAACGAAGGCCGCTCGGCAGGACCCCAAGGTTCACGGAAGGGTGGTCAAGCGCAGGTCTCGTGAGCTCACGAGGGCCAGGTTTGAGATTGCCCAGGAGAACAATGAGCGCCTGATTGGAAGGACGATAGACGCTTTGGCGACCGAGAAGGGCCGGGGTTCGTCGACTGTGCTCAGGAGCGACGCATACAAGCAAGTGGTCGTTGGAGGGCAGGTGCCTCTAAGGACGTATCGCAGCGTGCTGATCACGGGTGCGACCCCAACGCACCTCCTCGGAGAGCTCGCATGAAGCCTTATCGGAGGCTGCTCAGCGGCGGCCAAGTGGGAATCGTTTAATATCGTTTGCGCTCCATTCCACCGCAGTCTGAGCATTCACAGCCCCGTGGTGTAGCGGTCAATCATACGGGCCTTTGGAGCCCGTGTCGGAGGTTCGAATCCTCCCGGGGCTACCTCTTTGTTGTCATGATATGAATAGGCAAACGAACGGGCCTCTCTTTGTCAGGGAGCGCATTCGCAAGGTCCCTAGCGCAGGCCTACTCATCGTCGACTCGTTTCCGTGTCAGCCAGTTGACCAGCTTGGCGACAAGGAAGAACAGCATGACCCAGGAGAGCACGATCAGAAAGAAACCCTCGGCGAGGAAGCCCCCCTCCACGGCGCTGAGGAGAAAGACGCCCGTGATCACGGCTATGACGCCGAAGGCGACTCCCCAGATAGCCATCGCCCTGTCGACCTTCCACTTGGCCATCAGTCACCAGCTCTCTCTGTGAATGAGCTCGGACAGCGGCAGTCGTTTCCGATGCACTCCCTTCTCAGCAGGGTGGCCGATGGGAAGCATTGCGACCGGTCGAATGTGAGAGGGGAGGTTCAGCGCGTCGGCTGCTTGGTCCTCGTCGAATGCTCCGACCCATACGCTTCCCAGGCCCTTGCTGTGAAGATACAGCATCATGTTCTGGACAGCTGCGGCCACGTCCTGAAGACAGTACAACTGCTTCCCTCGTTCGCCGTAATGAGCTATTCTCTCCATGTTCGCGCAGAACACGATGACGACGGGTGCTGCTTCCACGAAATCCTGTCCATAGGCAGCCTTCATCAATGACTTCTTGGCGCTGCGATTACGAACGATTATGAAATCCCTGGCCTGAAGGTTGCCAGCGGACGGTGCCAGGTTGGCGAGTCTCAGTCCCTCCTCAACGGTCGCGTCGTCGATAGGGTCCGATTTGAATACACGTATGCTCGTCCGCCCCTCAATGGCATCGCCAACTTCCATCAGCCAAACCTCCCCATGATATCATCGCCAACTTCTAAGTATTTTGTCGACGGTTCTGACGGTTGTCAACATGGCGGAAGGCATAGACTCAAAGGTCGAGTGTTCATTGACGCTCTCGTTCCCCAGAGCAAGCGATGCATCGAAGGTCCTGGGAACTGTCGAATCGGACAACGCGGGCTATGTCGAAGCCCGCCTCGACGGCAATGCCATTGTGGCGACCATCAAAGCCGAGTCGCTGAACAGTCTCCTGCACACGCTCGATGATTTTCTGGCTTGCGTCTCCGTCGCTGAGAAGATAATCACCAAGTGACCACTGCTCTAGCTGTCCGTCTGCCGAACCCGAACCGCGACGCCTCTGTCGAAAGCCATCATCTCCTCTAGGTTCATAAGAGCTCTTCCTGTCGCTGCCAGCTCTCCCTTTGTGTTCACAACCATTGCGTAGTCGCCGGGTCGAATATCAGGGTCGCAGTCGATGACGAACTTGGAGAAGACGTTCGCCCCTTTCGCGGCAAACTCCGCGGGTTCATCCTCTATCACCACGCGCATCTTTGTGGGCGGCAACGCCTGCATCAGCATCCTCGCTCCGTCCATCTTCAGGGTGAAGAGGCCGTCATGCGCCCTCATCGAGAAGGCGTGACGTCCAGCGATTATCACGTTCCTTATCTTCCCCGTCTTGCGCGATTTCACGAACTCGACCTCTTTTCCATCGAGCACGTCGCCGGCGCCTTTGCCGAATTGCATATCCAGCACAGCTCTACATCTGAGGAGGTCCGGATCTGCCGGTGACTTGCCGGGAGCGACATCTCGCAGAAATTCGAGCGTCTCCTCGCCTTCCCACATGACTGCGAGAGGATAGCCGTGATCATGAGCGTGCCGTTCCATTACATCTCTGATTCTCCTGAGGACCTCCGGATCGACACTCCTCGGGATCACCGATTGGGCTATGGGGTACATCTCATCGAGCTCAGTCGGCACAGGGCCGAAGAACGACGCCACCAGGAAGCTTGCGTCGACCTCCTTCGAGATGGCCCGTATCTCATTTGCGTAGTGTCGTGAATACGGCTTATCCGCATCGTCGAAGCCGACGAGGACCTTAGAGTTGGGCCTGCGATATCGTGAGAAGAATCTCTCCCTGTATCGCATCACTGCAGGCCGGTCGTAGCTTTCAGGCCCACAGTAGAAGAACGCCGCTTTCCTGCTCACGGGTTCTGCTCTCTCCATGAATTTCGCATGTTTCGACAGCACTTTCAGCGCCTCCAACAACGCGGGATGCGCCCTCGCCCTCATCTCCACCATTTCCCAGATGGATCCTTCGTGGATTGCGTTCTTGATCTTCTTCAGCTCGCGGAGGCTCACACGAAGATTGTGCTCTGCTATGATCCTGGTGCGATCATTCCTATCCATCCCTCTGAGCTCATCGGCGGTGGTGCGCGAGCAGGCAGCACAACCGCAGGCGAGGTCATGCAGGTCGTTGAGGAATCTGGTTCCTTCAGGATACATCAGCCGGCCCTCTCTCGCGTATTTCGCGTAGGAGGAGGAGTCGAACATATCGCATCCCATGAGCACCGCTAGCGGGAAGACCATCGGGTGCCCTGCGCCAAACAGGTGGACCGGCCTCGAAGGGTTCAGATGCATTCTGGAGGCCATCACGATGTCCACGACCTCTGCGAACCGGTAATCCTGAAGGAGGGGAACAACTCCCCCGATAGGGTGCAGGTCGAGGTTCATTTTCGATAAGCTTTCAGCGCATGCCCCGCGCAGATGCGTGTACACGCCGCCTTGTACAGGACCTGCCAGGAGCATGTCTCCTTTGTGCTCGATCGAGTCCCTCGCCCTTTCGAGAGTTACGTCCACTGCATGGCTTGCTTCGTTCTCCGTGAACTCTGGCTCTGAGAAGACATCCAAGATAGTGCCGATGTCGGAGCCGATCTCATTCTGAAACTGCACGATCTCTCTGTGATCCACCTGGACATCGCCGTAGACATGATTCTGGAAGGTGCCGCTGTCCGTCATTATCGGTCCGTCAAACCCCAGGAGTTCGTGCACTGTCGATTCTTTGACTCTCTCCCTGAGCTTCTGATCTTTCCATATGATGTAAGCGTTGGTTATGAGGATCTCGACTCCCAGTGCTTCCTTCATATCCTTGGGGGCGATTGTGAGTTGGTTTGGATTGACTACCGGCAGCAGGGCTGGAGTCGTCACTCGCCCATGCTTTGTAGTGAGCTCGCACATTCTGGCGAGTCCATCGCGTTCCTTGAGCTCGAACATCTCTCTTGGATGTAACTACCGAATGGTAGTTATCACTATGGGCGCGAATCTGAGACGATTCAAGGCCTTGCCTGGTCCCATGCGCGAATGCCCTCTCCAAAAACAATTATATACGCTATCATTGCTGCTTGTCGCCAGAGCCATATGAGCAGCATGATTCAGATAATCGCGGGCGTCGCAATAGTCTTCTTCCTTCCTGGATACACGCTCATAGGCGTGCTCTTCCCTCGAAGAGGAGAACTCGACCCAGAGTACGACGTCGTGTACAGGGTCGCTCTCGGCATGGGACTCAGCATTGTCATATCGATCGTTGTTGGCTTCGCATTGAACGCCATCAGCACTGAAGAGCAGGGATACGTTTCGGCAGGCCCTCTGTGGATGGCCCTCGGCTCCGTGACCGCGCTGTTCTTTGCTGGTGGATGGCTGAGAGGCGCGTATCCTTGGCTGGGCGCAATCCACCCAGCACTCTACAGGAACCCCCCGCCCAGAGCCGTTGGCGGAACTGTCCTTCCTGGCCACTCTGACGAGCGCAGAGTCTCGAAGCTGGTGATGGAGCGTGAGTACTGGGCCGGGGAGCTCAAGAGATGCGCCGACCGCATGGAACATAGTGGCGATAGTAAGAAGGAATTCTATCGGAAGCGTGTGGACTCCGCCAAGCAGACGATTGAAGCCATCAACGCGGAGCTGGACAAACTGACGACAGGAGTGAGCAGAGGTGCCTCTGAAAAGAAGACGACGCGATGAATTCAAGCTCGTCATAGTCGTCAGGGACGACCTTGAGATGTCCGGTGGTAAGCTGGCCGTCCAGGTCGCTCACGCCGCCGTTTCCTGCGCGCTCGATGCGCGCTCAAAGAAGCCGAAATGGTTCGCTGAATGGTATAGGCAGGGCCAGCGAAAGGTGGTGCTGCGAGCCACCGACCTGGACGAGCTGAGAGTGCTCGAGGCGAAGGCAGCGCATGCGGGCCTCCCACGAGCGATGATTACGGATGCCGGGCTGACGGAGCTTCCTCCCGAGACGACGACGTGTCTTGGAATAGGTCCCGCCCCCGAGGACAAGGTGGACCCAATCACGGGCTCGCTGCCGTTGGTGTGATTATCCGATGAAACCACATTTGCGGGTCCTCGGTGTCGATGATTCGCCTTTCATGTTCGGCGACGGCCGTTCCTTGGTCGTCGGAGCGCTCATACGAGTGCCGTCGTATCTCGAGGCGGTCATGAAGACAGAGGTGACGGTCGACGGAGACGATGGCACGGACCGCCTCATCGGCATGATCTCAGGCTCGAGGTACAAGGAGCAGATTAAGGCGATAATGCTTGATGGCGTGGCTCTTGCGGGCTTCAACATCATCGACATAGCGGCCGTTCACGAATCGCTTGGGCTGCCTGTGTTGACGGTCACTAGAGACCCGCCCGATTTCGAATCGATTCGCTCGGCCCTTGAGAAGCACTTCGACGATTGGCGCGAGCGGTTCGAGATGGTCACGAAGTACCCTCTGAGGAGGATTTCCACCTCGGGCAAACCCATTCTGGCCGCTGGGATCGGTCTCGAATGGCATGAGTTCAAAGAGCTGGTGTCGCTTTCGACGGTGAGGGGGGTCGTCCCAGAACCAATCAGGGTGGCTCATCTCGTCGCTGCAGCCATGGCCAAGGGCGAGTCGAGAGGCCGTTCGTGAGCATGGGAGAGCGACTCCCTGAGCCCACTGGCCAACGCCTCCGTATAACCACAAGTTTTAATAATCCGACGAGTTTGTAGGGCCTACTTCCATAGTGAAAGGTGAAGCGAGTGCCGAGAGGTCTGAACACTGCCAGAAAGCTGAGAACCAACAAGCAGAAAGCCAGATGGAGCGACCGCTACTATAAGCGTCGCGAGCTCGCCCTGAAACAGAAGTCCGATCCGCTCGAGGGAGCTGCCCAGGCGAAGGGCGTCGTGCTTGAGAAGGTGGGCATAGAGGCCAAGCAGCCCAACTCCGCCATAAGAAAGTGCGTGAAGATTCAGCTCATCAAGAACGGCAGACAGATCACCGCGTTCGCTGTGGGCGACGGCGCGATTAACTTCATAGACGAACACGACGAGGTTCTCGTCGAAGGCATAGGTGGCAGGATGGGGCGGTCGTACGGCGACATCCCTGGTGTCAGGTACAAAGTGATCAAAGTCAACAACGTATCCTTGAATGAGCTCGTGAGGGGCAGGAAGGAGAAGCCTGTGAGGTGAGCTTCATGGCTGATGAAGAGAAGCAGAAGGAACCATCGCAGGAAGAATCTCCGGCTGGGGCGGAGCCGCCCGCTGCAGATGCCGCGGCCGAAGCTCCCAAGAGCGACTCGCCCGTGAAGGAGTCGAAGAAGCCCGATGAGGTCAAGAAGAAGCCGTCCGAGGAACCGTCCGCCGAGAAGCCGGCAGCAGCGAAGGAAGCCGAACCTCCGATGGAAGCCGAGCCCGAAGCAGCCCCACCGCCTCTGAGCGATGTAAGGCTCTTTGGAAGATACGACGTTTCCGAGGTCGTAGTGGGGGATGCAGGAATCGCCAGATACATAGACATCTCGCCCGTTGCCGTTCCTCACACGGGAGGGAAGCATTCCAGCAGAGCGTTTGGCAAGGCGAAGATGAGCATTGTGGAACGGCTGATAAACGGCATGATGAGAACCGAGGATTTCACCGGCAAGAAGATCAAGAGCTACAAGGCCGTCGAGGACGCCTTTGCGCTCGTTCACGAGAAGACCGACAGGAACCCGCTCCAAATGCTTGTGGACGCCCTTCAGAACGCAGCCCCGCGTGAGGAGGTCACGCGCCTTCAGTACGGTGGCATATCCGTGCCAAAGGCGGTCGACGTGGCCCCCGCGAGGCGGGTCGATCTCGCTCTGAGGCACCTGTGCCAGGGCGCCCTCGAGTCCTCGCACAAGAGCAAGAAACCGATAGGCGAGTGCCTCGCGGACGAGATCATTGCCGCCGCGAAGGGCGATGTGAACTGCCACTCAGTCGCAAAGAAGGAGGAGATCGAGAGGGTCTCCGCTTCCGCACGATGAACGTGGTGTGGGTAGTTCCTCAACGCTGATATGCGGATGAGGGGTTGGATGCGAACTCAGAATCAACGGTGATTGAATGGGAAGGAAAGAGGACAACATACGAAAAGCCCAAGTCCTTATGCGGAAGACGCAGCAGATTCGCAACATCGGCACGGCCGCTCACATCGATCACGGCAAGACGACTCTTTCAGACAATCTGATAGCAGGGGCTGGGATGATGTCCGAGGAGCTCGCAGGCAAGCAGCTCCTGCTGGATTATGACGAGCAGGAGCAGGCGAGGGGCATCACCATAAACGCGGCGAGCGCGTCCATGGTCTACGAGTTCCGTGGAAAGGAGTACCTCATCAACCTGATAGATACGCCCGGCCATGTCGACTTCGGAGGCGATGTCACCAGAGCCATGAGGGCGATAGACGGCGTTCTAATACTCGTGTGCGCCGTCGAGGGTGTGATGCCGCAGACGGAGACCGTTATCCGACAGGCCATCCGCGAGAAGGTTCATCCAGTGCTATTCATCAACAAGGTGGATAGGCTCATCAATGAGCTGAAAGTCACTCCCGAGCAGATGCAGCAGCGGCTCGCGAACATCATCAACGAGGTGAACGAGAAGATCACCAGGCTGTTGCCCCCTGAACTGAAGCAGAAATGGGCGCTCAAGGTCGAGTCGGGGAACGTCCTGTTCGGCTCGGCGTACAACAACTGGGCTATCAGCGTTCCGTTCATGAAGAAGTCCGGCATCACGTTCAAGGAGATATACGATTACTGTCACGACGAGAACCAGAGAGCTCTGGCTAAGAAGGCTCCCTTGCATGAGGTGACACTCGATTCCGTTATCACGCACCTGCCGAATCCTGTCGACGCTCAGAAACTGAGGATTCCCACGATATGGCGTGGCGAGGAGGGCTCAGAGCTGGGCAAGGGCATGTTGAGCTGTGACGCCGACGCCCCCGTGGCGCTCATGGTCACCAAGATCATAATCGACCCGCACGCAGGCGAGGTTGCGGTGGGCAGGCTCTTCAGCGGCAAGGTCGTGAAGGGGCAGGAGTTGCACATTATTGGCATGCCCAATCCCAACAGGGCGCAGCTGGTGTCGTTGACGGTCGGCGCCGACAGGATACCCGTGGATGAGATCGACGCTGGAAACGTCGTCGCCATATCGGGCCTAAAGGACGCCGTCGCAGGATCGACGGTGTCGAGCGACCCGGACATGGCTGCGTTCGAGAAGATGGTTCACTACAGCGACCCCGTCGTCACAGTGGCGATTGAGGCGAAGCACACGAAGGACCTTCCCAAGCTCGTCGAGGTGCTTAGGACCGTCGCCAAAGCGGACCCTTCAATACAGATCGAGATCAACCAGGAGACGGGCGAGCATCTGATGTCCGGAATGGGTGAGCTGCATCTTGAGATCACCCAATACCGCATTGTCAACGAGTACAAGGTGGACATCAACACGTCGAAGCCTATCGTCGTCTACAGGGAGTGCGTATCGGGCGCCGGCGGGCCGTTCGAAGGGAAGTCTCCGAACAAGCACAACAGATTCTACATTGAGGTTGAAGCCCTTCCATCCTCCATCGTGGACGCGATCCGTTCGGGCGAGATCGCAGGCGAGGGGAGGATCAAGGACTCCAAAGCAGTGGCCAAGAAGCTTCAGGAGCTCGGAATGGACAGAGATGAGGCGAGAGGGATACATGCCTTCGAGGGCACCAATATGCTGCTGGATGTCACCAAGGGCATACAATACCTTCACGAGACGATGGAGCTAGTCAAGGACGCTTTCGTCGAGGCGATGAATCAGGGCCCATTGGCCAACGAGAAGTGCATGGCCATGAAGGTCCGGCTCGTCGATGCCAAACTGCACGAGGATAGCATACACAGAGGCCCTGCCCAGGTGATCCCCGCAGTTAGGTCGGCGATGTACGGCGCGATGTGTCAGGCGGAGCGGATACTCTACGAGCCCATCCAGAAGGTGTTCATCAACGTTCCCGAGGATCTCATGGGCAACGCCATACGGGAGGTCCAGCAGCGGCGAGGTGTGATAGAGGACATGAAGCAGGAGGGGGACAACACGCAGATACAGGCGAAGTGCCCCGTGGGCGAGATGTTCGGCTTTGCCGCATCGATTCGAGGTGCCACGAGCGGAAGGGCGCTGTGGTCGACCGAGAACGCTGGTTTCGTGCCGATGCCTCGTGAAGTGCAGGAGAAGGTTGTATCCGAGATACGGCAAAGAAAGGGCCTGAAGCCGGAGCCGTACGATGCGTCTTATTATGCCGCTTGAGACCATAGCCAACGTCCAGGACCAGCCGGAAAAGACTAATATACCAAGAGCATCATGCTCGAACCGAAGGTATTGGAGGCCATGATATGGCAGAAAAACCGCATATGAACTTGGTGTTCATCGGACACGTCGATCACGGCAAGTCGACCTCAGTCGGCCGACTGCTTCTCGATACAGGGCACATCGAAGAGCATATAATCGAGAAGTACAGGAAGGAAGCCGACCAGAAGGGCAAGGCGACTTTCGAGTTCGCATGGGTCATGGATGGACTCAAGGAGGAGAGGGAGAGAGGTCTCACCATCGACGTGGCGCACAAGAGGTTCAACTCCCAGAAGTACTACTTCACCATCATCGACGCGCCGGGTCACAGAGACTTTGTCAAGAATATGATCACAGGCACGAGCCAAGCGGACGCGGCGGTTATTGTCGTGTCGGCCATCGAGGGTCCACAGGCGCAGACGAAGGAGCATATATTCCTCGCGAGGACTCTCGGCGTCAAGCAGATTATCATCAACGTCAACAAGATGGATGCGGTGAAATACGATCAGGCGAAGTACGAGGAGACCAAGAAGGCCGTCTCTGAGTTGCTGAAGACTGTCGGGTACAAGCCCGAAGAAGTACCTTTCATCCCCGCATCCGGCTTCAAGGGCGACAATGTTGCCAAGGCATCAGAGAACATGGCCTGGTACAAGGGCCCGACGCTCCTGCAGGCGCTCGACGCGCTCAGTCCGCCTGAGAAGATGACTGACAAGCCGCTCAGGCTGCCAGTCCAGGACGTCTACACCATCACCGGCGTCGGTACAGTGCCTGTTGGAAGGATCGAGACAGGCGTTCTGAAGCCCGATATGAAGCTGACATTCATGCCATCGAACAAGACGGGCGAGGTCAAGTCGATTGAGATGCACCATGAAACGCTGCCCCAGGCGACTCCCGGCGATAACGTCGGTTTCAATGTCAGGGGCATTGCGAAAAACGACATCAGAAGGGGAGACGTGGGCGGCCCGGTAGACAGCCCGCCCACCGTCGCGAAGTCGTTCACGGCGCAGATCGCGGTGCTTAATCACCCGAGTGTTCTGACGGTAGGATACACGCCTGTGTTCCACTGTCACACTGCTCAGGTGGCTTGTACCTTCACTGAGCTGCAGAAGAAGATCGACCCCAAGACTGGCGCTGTCAAAGAGGAGAACCCACAGTTCTTGAAGACGGGCGATATTGCGGTTGTGAGGATCACGCCAACGAAGCCGTTGGCGATTGAGACTGCAAAGGACTTCCCACAGCTTGGCAGGTTCGCCGTCCGAGACATGGGCCAGACGGTGGCTGCCGGCTCCGTGATAAGCATCGAGAAGAAGGAAATGTGATGCACAAACCCCCCAAATCCCCTTTCATTTTGATGATATGTTCTCCCATGAGGTACTGAGACGATGGCCCAACGAGCGCGGATTTCGCTGAGCGGAACAGATCCCAAGAAGGTAGACGGGGTCTGCAAGCAGATCAAGCTGATCAGTGAGAAGACTGGCGTGGCCATTGCGGGACCCATACCGCTGCCGACGAAGCGATTGATAGTGCCGTGCAGAAAGAGCCCTGATGGCGAAGGGTCGGAGACATGGGATCGCTGGGAGATGCGCGTCCACAAGCGACTTATAGACCTAGATGCGGACGAGCGGGCGCTGCGACAGCTCATGCGCATACAGGTGCCCGACGGCGTGAACATCGAGATTGTGCTGCGTTCCTAGGCTCTGTCGCTTTTATGATGTCATAGGCCGTTTTGAACGTAAATAGCACATTGCCCGTCATGCAAGATTTGTATGTGTATCGTTTATGGCAAGCGAAATTGCGGAATAGGCCGTCTGAATTGCATTTGAGTGCGCATCGCCCACACAGCGAGGGTCGGCAAATCTATTTATCGAGAATTTCCAATCGGCGTTCGAGTTCAGACTAAGGGCCGATAGATCAGTGGAAGATCGCCTGCTTTGCAAGCAGGAGGTCAGGGGTTCAAATCCCCTTCGGTCCACCTAGTCAACTGGCTCGGTCTCACGCGGCTCGACGAGGGTAACTGGAGCCTCGCCGCCCTTCCGCCCCTTCAGGACGAAGAACAGTATCAGTGCGACGATGGCCAACGCGACAGCGATCCCGAGGGGGAGACCATAGGATTCGATGAAGCTCTTCTCGTCTTCATCCTCCTGCTCTTCCTCCTCGACAACTATCGTCACGGTGTCCGTGTCAGTCTCGCCTTCGGCGTCCTCGACACTAAGCGTCACGATGTAAGTTCCAGAGATGTCGAATGTGAACGCCGGTGCGACGCCGTGCAGCTCCCGCCCCGCCTCGTCGTATGTGAAGGTCCATGTATGGTTCTCTATTCCGACATCGTCGCTCGATTCGGAGCCGTCGAAGGTGACCTCTTCGCCAACGGTCACGGTCTGGTTCGTTCCCGCATCAGCGACAGGCGGGGCATTATCGGTCGCGACTGTGACCTGTTTTGTCGTGTTGTCTATGAGTCCTTCGGTGTCCTTGACTTCGAGCGTGATGGTGTAAGTTCCCTCTGCGGAGTACTGGTGGGAGTCGGTCTTCTCGACGGACCACGACGTGTCCCAAGTCCCATCGCTCTCCCAGTTCCACCTAACCTCGAGTTCTGAAAGATCATCCTCCGCGTCGGAACATGAGGAAGCATCTACGGAGAACACTGTGCTCACATATCCCGTCGAAGGGGACACCGTGAATGATGCGGCTGGCGGCGTATTGGGCAGCGACTCCATCAACGGGTAGTAGTCCGTGCTGTTTGCGTCTATGACATATGGCGTATCGCCTATCCCGTCAGGGCCGGGCTGGTCCTGGTCCAGACCGCTGAACTCGTCGACGCCCGTGTAATCGTCCCAGTAATTGCCCCCGGTAGGATAGCTCGCATTCCAGAGGTTCTCACTTCCTCTGTTGTCGCAGGCATGATTGTCAGTGTTATCGATGAAGATGTTGTGATACACGGCTATCCCCGTAGAATCCGCAAGCCAGACGCCGCGAGCACCGTTCGATGATGCGGTGTTGTTACTCAGAATGTTGTCGTTGCTTGATGAGAAGAGATACATCCCTATTACATTGTACGAGCAGTCGTTGTTGCTCAGAGTGTTGTTGCTCGATAAGCCGAGATGCATCCCATCCCAAATGTTCAAACTGCAGGTGTTGTTGCTCAGAGTGTTGTTGCTCGATGAGCCGAGAAATATCCCATGATAACTATTCGAGCAGGTGTTGTTGCTCAGAGTGTTGCTGCTCGATGAGTAGATCCACATCCCAGAAAAACTGTTCGAACTGCAGTTGTTGTTGCGCAGAGTGTTGTTACTCGATGAGCCCAGGCTTATCCCAAGATTACTCGAGCTGCAGTCGTTGCTGCTAAGAGAGTTGTTGCTCGATGAGGAGAGATCTATCCCAGCAAAATTGCTCAAACTGCAGGTGTTGTTGCTAAGAGTGTTGTCGCTCGATGAGGAGAGATCTATCCCACAATAACTGCTTGAGCAAGTGTTGTTACTCAGAGGGTTGTCGCTCGAATGCTGGAGATAAATTCCATCATTACCGTTCGATGATACGTTGTTGTTGCTCAGGGTGTTGTTGTCCGATTGTTTGAGCACTATTCCAGAGCTATTGTTTGAGCAGTCATTGTTGCTCAGCGTGTTGTTGCTCGATAAATAGAGACGTATTCCAATACTATTGTTCGAGCACGTGTTTCCCGTCGCCGTGCCATTGACACAACCGAGAAGGTGGATTCCAAACAAATCGCCTCCACTGTCATGAATGTAGCAGTTTCTAATCGTGAAATGTGCGCTGGTGTCTTGTATCCAAATCCCATGAGCTGATGACGCATCTATGTCCCATCCCTCGATCATGTA
>CP070748.1:975850-1150050 GCA_020348345.1 Methanobacteriota archaeon
CCTGACTATGGCGGCCAAGGCATCACGAAGGGCAATGTCGTCTGTTCCTGTCGCATCGGACAAGATAACGAGATTCGCGCTCGCCTCAACGTCCGCGCCCTATATCGAGAAGCTTCTATCAGGGACGGTCACGACGAACCTAGGAGTGCCCTCAAAGGCGTTCGTGTCGGATCACACGACGTCATCGAGGGCTGGAACCGAGGCGATTATCACGGCGGTAGAGCACGTGAAGGCATGCCCAACGGGATGCGCCGTTGTCGCGGCCGCAGACGCCCCAAAAGCCAGCATGTGGTCCCCGCTCGAGCATGGCCTTGGCGCCGGAGCGGCTGGCTTCGTCGTGTCGAACGAGAACCTCATAGCCGAGGTTGAAGGCCACTCCAGCTGTGCCTATGAGCATTTCGGAGAGCGGTTCAGGCCGGATGACGACGACCTCATACATGACCTCGAGGTTCGCAAATTCGCCCAATCATCATTGATAGGGGCCACAACTGAGGCCGTGAGCACTCTCATGAGCGAGATCGGGGCGAGCCCAGACAGCTATAGGAGTGTCGTCATTCAGCAGCCGGATGCGCGCGCACCTGCTGCCATCGCCAGAAAGCTGGGCGCCGGCGAGGAGTTGCTTGCGAGCGGTTCGGTCGTGGCTGAGGTCGGCGACCTTGGCGCCGCATCGGTGCCTGTAGGGCTCGCGGCAGCATTGGACGCATCAAAGGTCGATGATAGGATTCTGGCCGTCAGCTACGGTTCAGGGGCTGCGAGCGATGCTATCAGCCTGAGAGTCGTTGCCGACCGAAAGAGCGCTCCCAGCGTCCGGTCTGAGATAGACCGCAAGGAGTACATCGACTACATTCAATATCTTAAGCTCAAAGGAGCGATACGGTAAGGTGGTGTAGATGGCCCATGTATCCATACCAATGTACTGGCGCACGATACCCCAACGGTACAAGATGATCGGACAGAAATGCAAGAACTGCGGTTCGGTGAACTTCCCTCCGAAGGGAATGTGCAAGTACTGCGGCGTCTCGAAGGATTTCGAATCTGTAAATCTGAGCGGCAAAGGCACCGTCCACACGTTCGTGTTGATAGGCGCCGGCGGCGCACCACCCGAATTCGTCGAGCAGGAGAAGGCTGGAGGCTCATATCCTGTGGCGATAGTCGCGCTCGAGGAAGGCCCCAAGATAATCGGTCAGATCGCCGATGTGGATCCGAAGCAGGTCAGCATAGGGATGAGAGTAGCTACGGAGCTCCGCAAGGTGTACAACGAAGAAGGAGTGATAAGGTACGGTTTCAAATTCGTTCCTGATGAGGAGGATAGGTGATGACATGAACACGGGCAAGACGATGTCGATGAAGGAGGCAATCTCGAAGTTCGTCAATGACGGAGACACGGTATACCTGGCGGGTTTCACGCACATGATACCTTTTGCGGCCGGACATGAGATCATCCGACAGGGCCGAAAGGGCCTCGTTCTGGCGAGGGCCACGCCTGACATCATCTACGACCAAATGATTGCCGCTGGCTGTGCGAAGAAGCTGATGTTCAGCTACGCTGGAAACCCTGGTGTGGGTTCCCTCCGCTGCTTCAGACGCGCGCACGAAAAGGGCGTTCCCGCGCCTCTCGAGGTCGAGGAATACACGCATTTCGGCCTATCAGGAAGGTTGTTCGCGGGTGCGACGAACATGCCCTTCCTTCCAATGCGAACGAACCTCGGCTCAAGCCTCCCGCCTGAGAACGAGATGATGAAGACAGTGACCGATCCATACACCGGGGACGAGGTTTCTGTGGTCCCCCCGCTCAAACCTGACGTCGCGGTAGTGCACGTTCAACGCGCGGACGCTAATGGTAACTCCCATATCTGGGGCATAATCGGCGAGCAGAAGGACACGGCTTTCGCGGCGAAACGGGTCGTAATCAGCGCGGAGGAGATCGTGGAAGAGTCGGTGATACGATCTGATCCCAATAGGACTCTCGTGCCGGACTTCATAGTCGATGCCGTCGTGCACGAGCCCTGGTGCGCTCACCCTTCATACGTGCAGGGCTACTATGACAGGGACAACGAGTTCTATGTCGACTGGGACAAGATCACGAAGGAGCATGAGGCGACATTGAAGTACCTGGACGAATGGGTGTTTGGCGTCGAGGACCGAGCGCAGTACATGAAGAAGGTGCCGCAGTCGAAGATCGATTCGCTCACGCCAAAACCGGCGTACAGTGCGCCTGTTAACTTCGGGAGCGTGTGAGCAATGTCGGATGTCAGTACCACTGAGCTCATGGTGATCGTAGCCGCTCGAGAGCTGAACGACGGCGAGTCCGTCCTTGTGGGGGTAGGTGTGCCGAACCTCGCTGCGAATCTAGCGAAGAGATTGCATGCGCCCGGGCTCCTGATGGTGTATGAGTCTGGGACGGTCGGATCAAACCCGAGCCGAATGCCTCTGTCAATCGGCGACCCATGCCTTGTGAGCGGTGCCAAGAGCGTATGCTCGATGTACGAGCAGTTCGCATACTATCTCCAGGGCGGGAGGATCGATGTCGGCTTCCTTGGCGGTGCCCAGATAGACAAATATGGCAACATCAACTCGACGGTCATAGGCAGTTACAAGACGCCCAAGGTTCGACTTCCAGGAAGCGGGGGAGCGTGTGATATTGCCTCGAACGTGAAGAGGATCATCGTCATCACGCCGCATGAGAAGCGAAGATTCGTCGAGAAGGTCGACTTCCTTACAAGTCCGGGATTCATAGACGGCAAGGAAGGCTGGAAGAAGCTCAAGCTTCAAGGGGGAGGGCCGTACGCGGTGATCACAAGCCTGTGCACCTTCAAGTTCGATGACGCTACCGGCGAGATGACAGTCGTTGCATTGCATGAGGGCGTGACCCTCGAGCAGGTTCAGGAGAACACCCCTTGGGAGGTGAAGGTCGCAGCCGAGCTTGGAAGGACGCCTCCTCCCACACAGGAAGAGATAGAAACACTGAGGGCTCTTGACCCGGACAAGATATACCTAAGGTGAGAGCGCATGTCTTCTGATTTCGACCCTGTCGCCGAGTATACAGACAAGACGAAGAAGAGCGCCGAATGGTTCGCGAGGTCCCGAGAGCACCTTCCCGGCGGCGTGACGGGCAACGTGAAGTTCTATCCGCCGTATCCGGTATACGCCAAGCGCGCCAAGGGATCGCATCTGTGGGATCTCGACGACAATGAGTATATCGATTACATGCTCTGCTTCGGACCTCTCATTCTGGGTCACGGGCATCCGCGCGTGTTGCAGGCTGTACACGACCAGCTGGAGCGGGATGGAACGACGATATTCGGCCCCCCACACGAGCTCGAGACGATCATGGCTGAAAGGCTCAACCGCATCTTCCCCTGTGCGGAGAGGGTGAGGTTTACGAACTCGGGGCTGGAAGCTACATTGCATGCGCTGAGGATCTGCCGAGGATTCAGCAGGCGGAACAGGATCGCCAAGTTCGAGGGGCACTACCACGGGTGCTACGATGAGGCTCTGGTGAGCCTCACACCGTCGGAGGACACTGCAGGACCCTATGCTGCTCCTCAGCCCGTGGCGTGCTCACTTGGCACTTCCGAGTATACCCTTCAGAGCGTGCAGGTTCTGCCGTTCAACGATACGGAAGACACCGTGAGACTCTTGAAGGCTCACAGGCACGACCTCGCGGCGGTTATAATGGAGCCGATTCAACGCGGCTTCATCGAGTCAGAGCTAGACTTCCTGAAGACCGTCAGGGAGACGACGGAGGAGCTGGACATGATACTGGTCTTCGACGAGGTCATGTCCGGATTCAGGGCAGACCGGCTTGGAGGTGCACAGACCATGTATGGCGTAACGCCTGACATCATGTGCCTGGGCAAGATCATCGGAGGAGGCTTCCCCTCGGGTGCGTTCCTGGGTCGCGAGGATATCATGGATGTGGTCAACCCCGTTACCCGCGGGAAGGAAAACAGGGTGTTCCACGGAGGCACGTTCAATGGCCATCCGACAGTCCTTGCAGCGGGCATGGCAACGCTGGACGTCCTCGAGGAGCCGGACACATATTCCTATCTCAACAGGATAACTGGCAAGCTTAGGACCGGCCTGAACGATCTGTTCAAGAGACTTGGATTCGAGGCGATAGCGGTCGGACCTGGGTCGACCTTCAATGTCATATTCGCGGACGAGTGCGCTCGCAGCTACCGAGATTGCATGCATTTTGACGCGAGTCTCAGAAGACAATTCGACTATGGCATGCTCTCGCGCGGGATGCATTTCCATCCCGACAAGCCTCTTTACACGTGTACGGAACACACGGACGAGGACGTTGAGAGCACCCTGACCGTTGCGGAAGAGGTCCTCAAGAAGATGAGGAGTTCGGAGTAGCCGGTCTCGTTCAGGGCAGGCTCGAACAGGCGAGCGGAAGCGTCTGCTATTACTGGTCGTCTCACGATTGCGGCGTGGCCTCGCAGGCGTCAGTTGAGGACAAAGCCATCTATGCTGCTTTGGCACATCACGAATCCAGCCAAAACGTGAGTAGAAATTCAAAGCCAGGTTTGAGAAACGTTATATAGTCCGGACAGAATCCGTCGACGGTCAATATTATCACTGGAGATGAGCACATTGGCTGGCTATGACACGGTTCTGATATCCGGCGGCATGCTGGTCGATGGCACTGCCTCGCAAGCCGTTCGAATGGATGTCGCGATAGAGGGTGACAGGATTGAAAGCTTGCGCCCTCGAATCGAATCATCCGCCGCCTTCGAGGTTGATGCTTCCGGATGCATCGTATGCCCAGGATTCATAGACATACACACCCACTCAGACTTCGGCCTGCTTAGTTGGCCGCAAGCCGACAACAAAGTGCGACAGGGCGTCACGACGGAGGTTGTGGGTAACTGCGGAGGATCAGCCGCGCCAGCATTGGGAGATAGCAGAACCTTCATCGAGGACATGGCGAAGATGTATGATGTGACCGTCGACTGGGTCAGATTTGATGAGTATCTGTCAAGAATGAGAAAGGCAAGGACTTCCGTGAACGTGGCCTCTCTCGTCGGTGCAGAGACCGTGAGAACTGCGGTTCTTGGCACAAGAAACGTGCAGCCCAGCAGAGAGGAGCTGGCTCTGATGAGGGATCTTGTGGTCGAAGCCATGGAGGCAGGGGCATACGGACTTTCTTCGGGCCTTATCTATGCTCCAGGATGCTATGCATCCACTGAAGAACTGTCTAACCTGGCCGAGGCTGCAGGCCAGTATGGAGGAATCTACACAAGTCATATCAGGGGCGAAGGGCGAACGCTGTTGAAGGCGATAGGCGAAGCCATACAGATAGGAAGGGATGCAGGCGTGAAGGTTCAGATATCCCATCACAAAGCGGTTGGGCAGCGGAACTGGGGTCTGGTGAAGGATTCGCTCGCGATGATGCGGGATGCCCGCAGCGAAGGAGTTGATGTGGCGTTCGACGTCTACCCCTACACCGCATCTTGCACGAACCTGTATGCGATTCTCCCTCCGTGGGTTCAAGACGGAGGTAGAGAAGCGATAATGGATCGCCTCCGTGAAGACGATGTTCGCAATCGAATAAAGATGGATTTCGCTAACGCGGATACCGAATGGGAGAACACCATCGCTGAGGATGGCTGGGAGACCATCGAGGTTAGCGGCTTCAGGATGTCCGGGAACAAGAATCTCGAGCACAAACGCATGGACGAGATCGGCAGGCTTCGAGGCGTGGATCCTGCGGACGCCGCCTTCGACCTCATACTAGAGGAGGGTTTCGACCTGGTGGCGGTCTTTCACGAGATCAGCGGCGATGACGTTGCATGTGTGGTTTCCCATCCATTGGCGATCATAGCCTCCGATGGTGAGGTCTCCCCGCCATCTAACCCAATCTGTGGAACCGCAGCCCATCCGAGAGCGTTTGGCACCTTCCCAAGGGCGATACGAGAATATGCGCTTGACGGAGGCGTTGTCTCGTTAGAGGAGATGATCAGAAAGATGACTTCGGCGCCAGCAGAGCGGATGGGGCTGGCCGACCGCGGCAGAGTGGCGGTCGGGATGAAGGCCGACATCGTTGTCTTCGACCCAATGGAAATAAAGGATTTGGCCACGTTCGAACACGTCGACAAGCATCCAAAAGGCATCTCACATGTCATCGTGAACGGCACGCCCACGATTCGGAACTGTGAGCACACCGGTGAGCGCGCCGGTGAGGTACTGAGGAAGAACGCGTCGACATCGTGAGAACTGAGATATCGCGTTATTCGGCTCGGCAGGTGGCCATCGCGGCCGAGGCATAGACCTTCGCACAGGTAATGAGATCGTTTGTCTTCACGTATTCGTTGCGCGCGTGAGCGCCTGCGCCCCCCGGCCCGAACACGACGGCAGGCGTCTTCGCGAAGTGAGTCAGGAGCGCGGCATCTGTCCATCCCCAGAATGTCGTGATCTTCGCCTTTCTTCCAGTGTTCGCCTTAACGGCTTCGTCAAGCGTTCTAACCAGACGGCTGGACTTCCTGACAACGTTCGGGACGTGCGTCATGGTCTTCATGTTCGCCATATCCCTCCTCAGCTCGGCCCTGAACTCTGGGTGGTCATCTCTGACGCTGTCGAACACATCATAGATCTCCTGGAACACCTGCTCGAGCGATTCTTCAGGGATCCATCTCCGATCTATGCGAACGATGCATTCATCAGCCACAGAGCTGGGCTGTTGTCCCCCAGTGACGACGCCGAGATTGAGAGTGGGCGGAAGGGTGTGCCTGCTACTGCGCGATGCGAGCTTCGGCAGAAGCTCGTCCTCCACCTTGTTGATGAATCTTGCGGCCATGGATATGGCATTCACTCCCTTGTCCGCCTGGCCTCCGTGTGCAGCCTTGCCTCTAACATGGACCTCGAGCCACTCCAGCCCTCTGTGCGACGGCTGTATCTCGAGGCCTGTGGGCTCACCGACAATAGCGAAATCCGTCTTAGGTCCTTTGAGAACGATGTCTTCTGTGCCTTCGCTCTTGCCCTCTTCACCCACGACTGCAGCGAAAACAAGGTCGGCCTGAAGAGGCACTCTTGCCCTCTCCATGGCGACAGTGGCGATGGCCATGGCACCAAGTCCTCCCTTCATATCGAGCGCTCCCCTCCCGTAGAGCTTGCCCGAGGAGATGCGCGGCTTGAAGGCTCTGACGTCCTTGGCATGGGGAGGAACTGTGTCTGTGTGCCCGTTCAACATCAGGCTCCTGCCTCTTCCCGTGGTTCCCTTGATTACTGCCACCACGTTGGATCGGTTCTTCTCAACCTTCCTGAGCCTGGAACGGACGCCCTCATCGACAAGGAACTCGTTGAGTAGTTCAGCAACCTCCTTCTCTCTCGTCGGAGTCTCACAGTGGCTGGGCGTAGATACGAGGCGCTTCACCAGGGACTCGACCTCGCTCTTCTTTATCTGCTTGTTAACCTTCTCGGCGACATTCTTCGTCTTTCTGGCCATCTCCCACCTCATCCTTGCCGCTGTTTCGCCGGGCTTATGGCCGCCATGCATGAAAAAAGTATCCTCATACGAATCAGGATAGCCGCCCGTGGGTCTTCAGCAGCTCGAGAGTGTCATCCAGGGGCAACGCAGGAGCCACGTGATCGTCCCTGCCAGTTTCCGTATCCGCTTTGAAAAGCGAGTTGATCACCGCTTCGGCCGTTGCATCCACAGTGCCCCTGAACAGGGGGTTGATTTCACGATCCACTAACAGTCTTTCAGTGATGATGTGCCCTTCAGTCTGGTACTTGTCATGGATGTTCGCCGTCGTGAAGGCGAGCATGATGTCCCCGCTTCCGTTGCCCGCACAGGACCCGGTCATTCCCAGTCCCATCCCTGCTCTCTTTGCCAGGCGCTTCAGCTGTCGTGCGTCGAGAGGAGCGTCGGTGGCTATGATTGTGACGATAGAGCTGCTGTCGGTTCTCGTTACGCCTGGGGCCTCGACCAGTCGTCCCACGGGCACGCCGTCAATCAACAAGTCCTGTCTGTCGCCGTGATTCGAGAGGACGAGGACTCCAATGACGTATTCATCGCCCTTTACGCTCACCAATCTCGATGATGTCCCTATTCCGCCCTTGAAGTCGTGGCAGATCATTCCGGTTCCAGCGCCCACCGAACCTTCCTCGACGGAAACGGTCGCGTTCGATATCGCCCGGGAGACGTGCTCAGGTCTGACGTGAAGCCCTCTCGAATCGTTGAGGTGTGAGTCGTCGCATTCCGACACCACGGGTATGATTGTTTCCTCATCGACTCCTGCGAGCGGGTTTCCCTCCATAATATGCCCAATCAATCCCTCAGCGACCGCAGGGACAGAGATGGTGCTGGTCAGGCCAATCGGTGAGTCTATGGCGCCGAATTCCTCAATCTGCAGTGCTCCCATGAGAGCGCCGCAACCATTGAGCGCGTCGTACATCCCCTTCACGGGTCTGCGGTAGATGTCGCCTTCATGCGGCAACACCACGGTTACGCCTGTTCTGACTGGCCCCTCACCGACAACCAGTTTGCCTTCGCCCTTGCGCAACGTGCAATGCCCGACTTTAACGCCCGCTACGTCCGAGATGGAATTCCTTCGGCCCGGAGGCAGCGTTCCAATACGGACGCCCGCGTCTCTCGCGCGCGGCCGGCTCAACTTGCGCCACCTGTTTCTTCCGTCGCCTGCTCCAGAGACTGGCCCACTTTCTGGAGGTGGCAGGATACCCAGTGTCCTTCGGATATGAACACTGGCTTCGGCTCCTCAGTCTTGCAGATGTCCATCATGAACGGACATCTCGGATGGAATCTGCATCCAGGCGGTATGTTCGACGGATCGGGCCTTTCGCCCTTCAAGATTATCTTGTCAGTCCTGTCCTTGGGATCGGGAGTCGGAACGACAGATATCAGCGCTTTTGTGTAAGGATGCTGCGGATTCTTGATTACCTTCTCGGTCGGGCCGAGCTCGACGATCTTGCCCAGGTACATGATTCCGATACGGTCGCTGAACACATACGCCACACCGAGGTCGTGTGTGATGAACAGGAAGGACAAACCCTTCTTCTCCCTGAGGTCGAGCATCAGCTTCAGTATCTCGGACCTTATGGACACGTCCAGCATCGACACGGGCTCGTCTGCCACTAGGAAGTCTGGGTCCAGCACGAGCGCGCCTGCGACTCCTACCCTCTGCCGCTGCCCGCCAGAAACCTCGTGAGGATATCTCCACATGAAGGCCTTCGGAGGTCTGAGGCCGGCGTCCTCCAAGGCTTTCGTTACTTTCGCTTCCCTCTCTGCCTCGTTCGCGCCTATGCTATTGACCACCAGCGGCTCCGCGATTATGTCATAAACAGACTGTTTCGGGTTCAACGATTCGTACGGATCCTGGAAGATGATCTGCAGTTTCTGCCTCATGGCCTTCATGTGGGGCTTGCTTAGAATCCGCACATTGATGCCCGCATCCTTGAGAACTTGATCCTTCTTCTCATTCGGCACCGTGGCCATCGTTATCCAGTTCGTCTTGACCTGACTGGTGAACGGCTTCAATGCCTTCTTGTCTTCCTCGCTTCTAACATCATCCAGAACGAGCTCATCGCCTTCCTCCATCTTGATCTTCGACTTCTTGAGAATCTCATCGATCTTGTCGTCGCTAAGGCTCGCTCTCGCGCGCTCTAGATTGACGATGTTCTTGACTTCGACGAACTCGTCCCATCTCTCCGGATTGGCGACCTGCACCCTTGCAGCACCTGCTCTCCTCCTAGACGTGGCCGAAGCAGCTATCTCCTCCAACAACTCGTCCTTGCCTGGGCCGTAGTAGGTAACCTCCCCTCCGGTGGGCTCCACCAACCGCAGGATCGCCTTGCCCGTGGTCGTCTTGCCACAGCCCGATTCGCCCACGAGACAGAATATCTCTCTCTCCCTGATGTTGAAAGAGATGCCATCGACCGCCTTGACGTACCTCTGCTCCTCCGACAGGATGCTCTCTATGAAGCCCCTCCTGACGGGGAACCACACTCGCAGATCCTTGACCGTGATGATATTGTTAGCCATCCTTGATCACCCCGCCTTTACGAAATGGCAAGCAGCATAGTGGTTCGGCCGCACCTTGATCAATGGCGGCTCCTCCTTCTCGCAGATCTCCTTTGCCATGTAGCATCTATCGGCAAACCTGCACCCTGGCGGCGCCTGAATGAGGTTGGGCGGATTTCCGGCGATGGAAGCAGGCATCGTCTTGTCACCTTTGATGTTCGGGAAGGCGCCGATCAGTCCTTTCGTATAGGGGTGCTGCGGGTGTCTGAACACCTCGACCGAATCTGCCTTCTCGACGATCTTGCCTGCGTACATGATGCACAGTGTCTCGCAGGTCTCTGCGAGGACGGAAAGGTCGTGAGAGATGATGATCATCGCTAGGTCCAGCTCCTTCTGGAGGCTCTTCATGAGCTGAAGGATCTGGGCTTGAATCATCACGTCGAGCGCGGTCGTCGGCTCGTCAGCGATGACAAGTCTGGGCTTGCACGCGAGAGCCATGGCGATCATGACCCTCTGTCTCATCCCGCCGCTGAACTCATGTGGATAGTCTCTGATTCTGTTTGGGCTGATTCCCACGAGTTCGAAAAGCTCCTTGACCCTCTTCGTGGCTTCCTCTTCTTCGACATCCTCGTGCAGAAGGATTGGCTCGGAGATCTGGTCGCCCACACGCTTCACCGGATTGAGCGCGTTCATTGCGCCCTGGAAGACGATTGAGATGTCACGCCACCTGATTGCCCTCAGCTTCTCGCCGGTGACCTTCGCCATGTCCTGGCCCATGAAATTGATCTTGCCTCCCGCGATGTATCCGTTCGCGGGCAACAGCTTCATGATCGACAGGGCAGCTGTCGTCTTGCCACATCCCGATTCGCCTGCAAGGCCCATCGCGTGTCCCTTTTCGACATCGAAATCGACGCCGTCAACGGCCTTCAGCGTTCCTTCCTGTGTTTTGAAGTATGTCCTGAGCCCTTTGACTTCCAACAAGCTCATGGTTCAATTCCCCCTTAACAATTAGAGTTGTCGTCTGTATCGTTTTCCGAAATGGGACAAGGCATAAGAATGTATGCCTTTTCCCACTCTGGACAACCGGGAAATCGAAGAATGCTATAAATGCGTATCGATATGACTCATTTTGGCGTCAATAGCAGCAGCAAAGCTCACGCGAGCCATGTGAATGCTGTCTCCGGCGCTGTGCCAGAGTGATTCGCCGATTTCTTGCAGCGTGAATGCATCCGTAGTTGCCGGCTCGATGCTTTCAACCAGGCTTCCGGTACCGAATTTCGACAACATCCAGATCATGAGCCACAACTGAGTGGGGGAACACGCTTCTGGCCTCCGCAAGCAGAACTGAGTCATCATCGTATCTTGGGCTGATGTGAGTAAGATACAGAGTGGCCACCCCGGCGTCCTTCGCGACCTTTGCTGCCTGCGCTGCGGTTGAATGGCCGAACTCGTCGGCCAATCGGGCATGCGTCGAGTCAAGCGTCCCATCGTGGATGAGCATGTCGGCACCCGCAGCCATCTCCGTCACGGACTGACATGGCCGAGTATCGCCGCTGTAGACCATCTTCCTCCCTGAGCGCTCCTGACCGATCACGTCCTGTGGCTGAATGGTCCTTCCATCGACTGTCACAGGCCTGCCCTCCTGAAGGTCCCTGTACTTCGGGCCCGCAGGGATTCCGAGCTCTTTCGCACGCTGGATGTCGAATCTGCCTCGTCTTGGTTCCTCCTCGACGGCAAATGCCAACGACGGGACATTGTGTGACGCCTCTGCCACAGAGACATTGAATGAACCGAGGTCGATGTTCTCACCGGGAGCGAGCTCCTTCGCGATAACGTCAAACTGACTCCGGAAATGTCCGAGGTTCAACATGTCTCGCACCGTCTCGATGGTCTTATCTGGGCCAAAAACCTGCAGAGCCTCTGTTCTGCCGTTGAGACTCATGCTCTGTATCAGCCCAGGGAGTCCCAGGAAATGGTCCGCGTGGAGATGCGTGAAAAACACAGCGCGAATGCGCATGAACGATACCGGCGAGATGGTCAGCTGCCGCTGAGTGCCCTCTCCGCAGTCGAACATCACTACATCTGGACCAATCTGTGTCGTGACTGAAGAGACATTTCTCTTCTTCGATGGATATGTCCCTCCAGTTCCGAGGAATACAACCCTCATCGTCTCATCCCTGAAGGCCTCGTCAGACGATAAAGCTCTCCCGACCGGAGAAGCTCATAGACGAACACTGCCATCGCAACTACAGCCATTGCCGAGGCCGCGAGCATGGTACTTCTGAAGCCGATCGCCGCTGCCGTGAATCCCCCGATCAGCGGACCGAGTATTCCCGAGATGCTCATCATTCCTGCCAGCAATCCCGTTGCTGTCGCCCTTTCGGCGCTCTTTCCCATCACGTATCTCAGGCTTCCGACATACAGGCTGGCCCAGGAGCTGGCCAGCAGCACCTGCGCCGGAATCACCTCCCAGTAGTGGTCTGTGAGGGCGAATATCAGAAAAGTCACGGCCGACGCTCCAATGCCATACGCAACGAGGAGTGGAGGGTCGAACCGGTCGATGAAGTTCATTATCATAAACTGGCTGAACGCGTTCACGGCGTAGACGGCACCTACGAGAGCCTCATTGGCCCCGATACTGATGAGGAAGAGCGGGTAGGTGACCCATATCATGTTCGCTCCGGTGTGCCGGACGAGCATTGCCGCGTAGACGGGGGCGTTCTCTCTTATCACCCTTACAGGGAACTTGGGGACATGCATCCTGCGTTCCTTTGGGAACGGCAGGGTCAGCGCGATCCCGAACGAAACCATGAGGATGATGGCGCAGTAGAAGAAGGCCCACTCGTATAGCGCTCCGAACATGCCGATGCCGAGGCTTCCAAGGCCCCATCCCGCGGCACCCCACGAGCTGAACTTGCCCATCTTGCTGTTCGTCTCGTACGCATATGCGAGCAGCGCTGCCGGGAACATTCCGGCGGAGAATCCCAGGAGAATTCGGGCTACTACGAACAGGTGCAGGGAATCAAGCCACAGCGTCAGCACATGAAGGAGCGTCACCACGGAGCTGAGGCCAAGGCCCAGCAGCAAGACGATCCGCCTCCCGTAGATGTCCGCTGCGCGTCCGCAGGCATAGCTCGAGAGGAAGCTCGCAGTGGCGAATACGCCGACGACCATGCCGATGACGCCTTTCGAAACTCCGAAGTCCTCAGACAGTATGATGGGGACGAGGATTATCGGGCCGAACGTACCCGCGCTAGATAGAAGCTGAATGGCCTCGGGCCGCATGGTTCCGAATTGAGCGGAAGTATATGCAAATTTCGGGCGTAAGAGTCTGCTAGGCCACCGGCTTGACCGCTACCAGTCGAGGCGTTCTAGCGCTCTGTCCTTCTTGGTCTTCTTCTTGAATTCCCTGTAGTGATCTTTGCAGAGGCGAGCGTTTCTCGAAGGCTCTGACGATACAGAGATGCCAGCCTTCTCAACCTTCCTGCCGCTGACGGATCTGGTCGCCTCCTTATCGCAGTTGCTCACATCGCAGGTTCTCTTCCTCTCCGTCGAGTGTCTGGGCGAGGCCATACGAAGCGAGTAAGAAGACTCCATCATTAATATCGTTTCTGTTGCGTATGTCCAACGAGCAGACCAAAGCCATAATATCGCTCTGAGCCGTTCTGGCCCTTGATGCCGGAGGTAGCACCGTCGATTCTCGCAGCGGACTTCTCGAAGCTTGGAGAGGAGGTGCGAAGGGTGAGCGAGGCGGGTGCGGACTACATCCACATCGACGTTATGGATGGCGTTTTCGTGCCAAACATAACCATTGGGCCCGCGGTCGTTCAGAGCATCCGACAACACTCGAAGCTGCCGTTCATCTCGCATCTCATGATCTCACATCCGGAACGGCATATTGACGCCTTCGCCAAGGCCGGATCCGATATCATAGAGGTGCATTTTGAGGCTGAGCAGGACGACGTGCGTGAAACGCTCAGAGCGGTACGGCGCGCAGGGTGCAGAGCAGGCCTGGCAGTGAATCCGCCAACCCCGATTGAGGATGCATTCGAATACCTGGACGATGTGGATCTATTGCTGATAATGTCGGTCAATCCGGGATTTGGAGGCCAGAAGTTCATTCCGGACGTGTTGGCCAAAATACCAGGCGTCAAGCAGGAGCTCTTGAGACGAGGGTTGAGAACGCCGATCGAAATCGACGGCGGAATCAACGATAAGACGGGAGCGATGGCATCGGAGGCGGGAGCCGACATTCTCGCTGCAGGAACCTACGTGCTCAAATCGGAAAGCGCGAGAACCGCGATTGAAACCCTCCGAGGGACGAGTGGACAGTCAAAGCATTAATATCGAAGATTGTCTTCAAGGGCTGAGGACCATGGCTTTCAGTATAAGTAAGCATCCGATGATATTCTTCGTCACCTTCCCACTCCCGGCGTTGCTCATGGTCCTTGGAGCGATCTTCAATGCGAGTGCGTTCCTGTTCATCATCTGCGGAACATGGCTCGGAGTCGCTATGATGATTCTCTATCTCCCGATTGAGACAGACTCGGAACAGTGATGTCGCGCTCGCGAAGGATATGCCCGAACGAAACATCTAATGCCTGCGCCACTATGCTATCCATCATGGGCGTGGACATCTCCGTTCTTGTCAAGGGTGCTCCGCTACGACTCAGTGATTTGGCGGGCAAGGCTGTGGCTATTGACGCGTTCAACACCCTCTATCAGTTTCTGACAACGATCCGGCAGCCAGACGGAACTCCTCTCAAGGACAGGGAAGGCAGGGTCACATCCCATCTCTCAGGATTGCTCAGCCGGAATGCGGCTTTGCTGGAGATAGGGCTCAAGCCTGTGTACGTGTTCGACGGCAAGCCACCGAAGCTTAAGGAGAGGACCATCGCGGCTCGGAGAGAGGCTAGAAACGCTGCCGAACGCGAGTGGAAGGAAGCCGTTGCAGTGGGCGACATGAAGAGGGCGAAGACGAAGGCGTCGCAATCGACGAGGCTGGATGATGACATGATCGCGGAGGCCTTGGCCCTCCTGAACGCTTTGGGGATACCGTCGGTGAATGCTCCGGCGGAGGGAGAGGCTCAGATGGCATTTATGGCATCAAGGCGAGACGTATGGGCAGGCGCGTCTCAGGACTTCGACGCGTTGCTCTTCGGGACGCCGATGCTCGTGCGTAACCTGACCCTCTCGAAGAAGAGGCGGATGGCGAGTGGCGAACGGGTTGATGTGGTGCCTGAGCTGGTGGAGCTCGATAAGGTGCTGTCATCGCTTGATCTCAGTCGAAAGCAGTTGGTAGACCTCAGCATTCTGGTGGGCACCGATTTCAACGAAGGGGTTCCAGGAATCGGGCCGAAGCGCGCTTTGAAGTTGCTCAGGGAGTTCGGATCGCTTGAACGCGTGTCTGCAGAGCGCAGGGCGGCAGTTCCCCAGGGCTTCGAGGAAGTGAGGAGCGTCTTCCTCGAGCCAGAGGTGACGGAGGACTACTCGCTGTTCTGGTCGCTGCCGGATGAGGAGGCCGTCAGAAGGCAGCTGTGCGATGACCGCGGATTCTCTGTCGACAGGGTCAACAGTGTCCTGTCGAGACTGCGCGCGATACCGCAGTCATGCGAGCAGAGCAGCCTCGACAGATGGGGTTAGAGCGCAAGAATTCTGCGCTATCCAGTAGTTTGCGGACCTGATTATTGTCGCACTATCTTTAAAATACCTGCCATCAATATGGTCTACGGAAGATAGATTATGCGCCAAGTGGACATGAACTACTCCCCCGTCCAGTTGGAGAAGGATATCAGGACGAAGTGGGAGGAGGACCGAACGTATGAGAAGGTCAAGAAGGCCTCAGAGTCAGGCAAGCCCTACTACATACTGGACGGTCCACCCTACACCACGGGCTCGATCCACATTGGCACTGCCTGGAACAAGGTGCTGAAGGATTGCGTGCTGCGCTTCCGAAGAATGCAGGGTCTGAACGTGAGAGACCAACCAGGCTATGACATGCATGGCTTGCCTATCGAGGTCAAGGTCGAGCAGTCGATGAACATAACGTCCAAGAAGGAGATCGAAGAGCAAGGAATGGACAGGTTCGTGGAGACCTGTCGCGATTTTGCGCAGAAGTTCAAAACCAGGATGACAGACGAGTTCAAGCAGCTCGGAGTGTGGATGGACTGGGACAGGCCCTACTTGACGGTGGACGCAGCGTACATCGGCTCGGTCTGGTGGACCATCAAGCAGGCCTATGACAAAGGCCTTCTCACTGTCGATCTGCGCGTGCTCCCGTGGTGTCCGAGATGCGAGACTGCGCTGGCCGAGGCGGAGATAGAGTACTGGGACGAGACTGATCCGTCGATATACGTCAAATTCCCTCTCGTGGACGCGCCAGGCGAGTACCTGTTGATATGGACAACCACTCCATGGACGATTCCTGGCAACCTCGCTGCTGCGGTCCATCCCGATTTCACATATGCCCGGATGAAGGTCAGGCGAGGCACAACCGAGGAGATCCTCGTCCTAGTCGAAAGCCGAGTGGATGAGCTTGTCGAGATCGCCCAGGTCGAGGACGCCGAGATATTGGAGACGGTGAAAGGTGCCGAGCTGGTGGGACTGCATTACACCCACCCTCTGAAGGATCTCATCCCGTACCAGCAGCAGATCACGAACGAGTGGGCCCACGCGATAGTTCCCTCCGAGACGGTCACAGACGAGAGCACTGGCGTGGTTCACATCGCACCAGGACATGGCCCTGAGGATTTCGAGATAGGAGCGGAATTCGAGCTGGAGCCGTTCTCCCCCGTCGACGAGAGCGGCAAGTACACGGACGAAGTGGGCGAGGATCTCGCAGGGATGAAAGTGAGAGATGCCAACGACGCTGTCATGATACACCTCGTCGACAGAGGGGCGATGTTCCACGAGGGCACCGTCAAGCACAGATATGGTCACTGCTGGCGATGCAAGAAACCCATCATCTACCGAGTCACAGACCAGTGGTTTCTCAAAGTGACTGACTTCAAGGAAGACCTCGTCGACGCCAACAACAAGGTCACATGGTATCCTGATTGGGCTGGCACGAACCGGCAGAACGATTGGATAGCAAACGCAAGAGACTGGTGCATAAGCAGACAGAGATTCTGGGGTACACCCGTGCCCATCTGGACCTGCAGCTGCGGCAACATCCGAGTGGTCTCATCTCTTCAGGAGCTGCGAGAAGCCGACGGTTATACAGAGGGCATGGACGTCCACAGGCCATGGATCGACGCACTCACATACAAGTGCGACAAGTGCAGCCAGGTAATGAGACGTGTGCCTGATGTTCTTGACGTCTGGCTCGATGCGGGCGTGTGCTCGTGGGCGTCACTCGGGTATCCGGCGGAGACAGAGGAGTTCGAGAGATGGTGGCCCAGCGAATGGATCACCGAAGCACATGACCAGACCCGAGGATGGTTCTACTCCCAACTCGTGACGGGCGTTCTGGCATTCGGCCGTTCCCCGTACAATTCGGTGCTCATGCATGGATGGGCGTTCAACCCTGAGGGACAGGCGATGTCGAAGAGCGAGGGCACTGCCATCGAACCTATCAACGTCGTCAATGCCTATGGCGCCGATTCTTTGAGGCTTTACATCATGAAGGCGAACGCCCCTTGGGAGGACATTCAGTTCCAGGAGGAGGGCGTCAAATCAGCGAACCGCACCCTCAACATACTGTGGAATGTCTACAAGTTCGCGGCTCTGTACATGTCGATCGACGGCTTCGACCCGAAAGCCAGGAACTTGGGCGAATTGAGAGAGTCCATGAAGGCCGAGGATCTGTGGATGGTGTCTCGGCTCGAATCGTTGAAGCGGGACGTTGCGGGCGCGATGGAGTCCTATGAGATTCACAGGGCAGCGAGGGCCATTGAGACATTAGTTCTGGAGGACCTCTCGCGATGGTATGTCAAGCTCGTCAGAGATAGGCTGTGGAAGGAGGGTGAGGATATCGACAAGACGGTCGCTTTCAAGGTGCTTCATGAGGCGCTATCCACATGCTCGACACTGTTGGCACCGATTACCCCTCACATAGCAGAGGCCATCCACTCGAACCTCGATAGAGCCGAGGAGAGCGTTCACATGGTGAGATGGCCATCGCACAACGCTGATTGGATCGATTCCGAGCTCGACCAGGGGATGGAGCTGGTAAGGGAGATATCCGAGGTAATCGCGCGGGTGCGACAGGAGTCCAATGTCAACCTCAGATGGCCGCTGAAGAGAATCGTTATAAGGCCTCGAACGGACGAGACCTCGAATGCCCTCCAGCGACTCAAGCATCCTCTGTTGGCACAGAACAACATCAAGTCGCTTCAGGTCGTGCCTGTCGGAGAGGAATGGGACGAGATGATGCTGAGTGTCATTCCGAACCCGAACGCGATCGGCAAGGTGTACCGTCAGTGGTCCAGCAAGATCGCCGTTCTCCTGAAGAACCGCCCCGCCAAGGCCGTCAAGGCTGGCGTGGACAAGGGAGAGTACTCGCTCGGGATTGAGGGACAGCTGGTGAAGATCCTCCCGAACATGGTGTCGTTCACCTCAACCCTCCCGCCGGACGTCGTCTCCGCGGAGTTCAGCGACGGCATCGTTTACATCGACCTCGAGGAGACGCCCGCCCTCCAGGCTGAGGGCTTCGCCCGCGAGGTCATAAGACGGGTCCAGCAGATGAGAAAGGACATGAAGCTTGACGTCGAGGAGTATGTCCGAATTGAGATCGAGTGCGGACAGAAGCTATCCTCCGCGCTCGAGACGTGGGGGGAACATGTCTCTCGGGAGACGCGCGCAAGGGAGATAGAGATCGTTGAGGGCCCCAAAGGAGACTACGTCGTCGAATGGAACGTCTCTGGCGAGCCTTTTGTCGTGGGTGTGACGTCGCTCAAGATGAAGGAAGTCCTGAGGATCATCACAGATGCGGGCATCGGCATGGACAAGGCGCTCAGGCTCTACGACGCGGGGTACAACTCCGCCGAGGCTCTGAAGAATGCCGGACAGGACGATGTCGCGTCCATCGAAGGCCTTTCGAGGGCAGAGGCGAAGACGCTTTACGATTATATCCACAGGAACGATGCCAAGGCAGCCGAGGACATCATGCCTTCCAGGGATACTGCGCTGGCCGCCGAGAGAGCCCCTGAACCACCGGTGGAGGGGGCGTTTATGGAGCAGCTTATGAGGCTCCCTGGGATGGCCGAGGAGGTGGCGAAGGCGCTTCATGACGCAGGATACATCTCGCCCCAGACGCTCAGAAACACCTCTGTCGATGACCTGGTTAATGTGACTGGGGTGGGTCGGCCTCTTGCCGAGAAGCTAATCGAGGCATTCTCGGGCGAAGCCGCCTTGGGACAGGACGCAGGAGGCGCTGGACTGCCTGCACCCGAGGTGCACGAGCTTGAGCGATCGTTCTCCTATCTGGTGGAGGAGGACCGGCCCGAAGCATCGTACAAGCTCTTCCTGAGCACGTTGGAGAAGGGCATGAAGGGCTACTGCATCACCCGCAATTACCCGGCGAAGATACGCTCCAAGTTCGACCTGAAGGACGTCCCTATCGTGTGGTTGTCCAATGTCGGCAGAGACAATTCAATCCGGCCCAAGGACCTCGAGAAGCTCAGTCTTTCTTTGGAGCAGTTCCTCTCGCAACCCGATGGCGGCATCGTGCTTCTCGACGGCCTTGAATATCTGATCACCAACAACAACTTCATCACCGTGCTGAGGCTCATACAGTCATTGAGAGACCAGGTCGCCATAAACCAGTCCATACTGCTGATGGCCGTGAACCGGTCAACCCTCGAGAGTCACCAGCTGAACCTGCTCGAGAGGGAGGTGGACTACACCATCACCGGATGAGTCCGTCCAGCAGCCCCTTCACCACCGCCTCCAACCCTGGCACCGTGTTGTATTTCCGAAGCTCGGTGGGGTTCACCCATTTGTGTTCGTCGTGCTCCCAATCTATCGAGATGCGCCTCGAGGGAACATCGAAGAGGAATGGATGGACGACCCAAACCGTATCGCCGCTTCTGAAGCTCTGTGGAGTTGTTCGCGCCGATGGCTTTGTGAGTCTCAGTCCGACCTCCTCCGAGGCCTCGCGCCTCGCAGCGGCGAGATCACTCTCCCCTTCTTCGATGTAGCCGGAGACACCTGCCCATCTTCCCCGGTACGAGCCGACTTCGTTGCTTCTCTGCAACAGCAATACATCGCCCTTGTGGCGCAATATGCATGTCACCACATGTCGCTCAAGAACTCCGTCCAGCTCGATTGTTCCTGAGTCAGCGTCCACGAATACATTGTCGCCATTCTCTATGAGCGATGTGTCTACGCCATCAATCATGGGTATCTCTGACATGATCGCACCAGTTGCGACTATAGGCTCCGCAACCGTGTTGACAATAGCTGCGGGGGCTTTGCGATTGAGCTTCAGCTGGTAGATGGCATACGACCCTACCGTGCTCCCCTTGCCGTGCGGAAAGCAGAGCACTCTGCCCTGTACTGCCAGCCCACGAGACCCGCATTCTGGGTCGAGTATCTCACCGGTGGAAGTGTCGACTCCTCCGAGGAACGATAATGGGGTATTGCATACCAACGATTCACCCCGGGCCGCTCCCGATCTGATCTTCCTGCCTCGAATTATCGTGATATCGCCTCCAATAGCTCTCTTGTGGGGCGATAGGATGTCTTCTGCCTGCCCAGACTGGGAAGGTACGCTGCAGCCTTGCCTGAGTCGGTTGCCGTCCTGCCATACATCTCCTCGATGGGTGCTACGACCATACAGGTGTCACACAGCACCCTGCCGAATCGCCGCAGAATCGCCACCGCCTCCGGACAGGTCTTGAACACTCGGCGTGAGGTGCAAAACCACACGTCAGTGTTTTTCAGGGGCTTCCGACCCTTGAGCACAGATGCCATGCTCCGCAGCTCTCGAGGAGAGCAATGAGGGCAACCGATCGCGACCAAATCCCAATCGTCCCCGCCTCTCAGGCCCTCGGCGCACCGCATGAGTTCGGTCTTGCCCAGCACGATCGTCTCTTCGAACGAACGGCTCTTGGGCGGAATCCTGTCGCCCTTGCGGCGGAATGTGTACATTGAAACGGCGCCAGTGGCGGCTATTGCGGCGCCGAAGGACTTGTGCTGATCGGCAATCATGTTCAATCCATCAATGTGGGGTATCCGATTACCAACAGCCTTGCCCACCAAGTAGCCTGCCACAGGGATCAGATGCGTCGGAACGGATTCGAGTCTGACGAGCACTTTAGGCTTCCGGCTCTCATCGAGGTGCAGTCCGTATTCCGCGGTCTTGCCTAAGATCGCGGCCGCAAGGGCAGACGGCCCTCCTTCTCGGTTCGTCCTCGCCCCCAGCACCGAGTTGGCGAAGACGGTGGCAGACGATTCCGCCCATGCGAGATGTTGTCCATCTCTCGGTCTGTGCCCTGCCAGGTAAGGCGTGCAGGAATACACTGGCAGCAAACCCATTGCGCCATATGCTTGCGCTATGCGCATCTGCTTCTCGTAGAACTGGGAGCTAACGCCCATGGATCGCCATCTTGTCAAATCCATTCCGAGTGGGTTGACCATCGCGGGAACGGACACACGGCCCTCGGTGGCAAAATCCTCAAGCCATCGTATCCCCGCATCTCCGATGGTCTTGAACGAGGCTCCCGAGACCTGTGCCGATTCGATTTCTATGAGACGCTCTGCTCCGTAGATGTCTCCAAGGGCGACCAACAGCTCCATCGCCTTCATGCGGGCTGTGCCTTCCTCGCCCTTCAATACACGCTCCTCATCGCGCGTGAGATGCATCAGCCAATGAATGCTGGCCCGGATATAATATGGTGATGGAACGGAGAGGCGGGCCTGTCGGGATATTCGGGGAACAAGAACTCGTTCGCCTTTCGAACCCGAGTTCGGGGCTTTCCCTCCCGCGAATGGCGGTCCGGAGGCCCCTGTGATGTCCAAGCTACACTACAGGCCCTGCTCGTCCGAAAGCGCTGTCCGTATTTCTATGTTGGCACTCGAAGACTGAGACGCTGGCATTCCTATGAGCCTCATACAGATATGCCGATTGACACCAAGCCAAGCGCGACTCCGGCTATTGCCGCTGCCTGCACGAAATTGACCTTCTCTCTCAGCACTGCAACGGCCAACAGCGCCGTCACAATCGGGTACGCGCTCGATATGGGTACTACGAGCGATGCTAGGCCAGTGTCGAGCGCATATGTGTACGCCAACGCGCCGATGACGTTGAGCGCGAGCGCAATCGAGCCGAGCGACCATGCCCTTCTAGATGCCGAGGTCACGGCTCCTTTCGCCGGCCATACGGTCCTGAACCACGCATACAGCAGCGGGGCGGTCACGGAGGAGATGATGTAGAATCCGAACATGTTTCCCGGCCCCACCATTTCAACAGCGACTTTGGATGAGAGGCTCCATATCGCCCAGGCGAAGAACGCCAGTGTTGCGAACAGCAGCGAACGCCTGTTCATGGCATTGACCGCCGTGGGGTCTGGCTCATATGATATCGCTATGACACCCACGATGATCAGAATCACTCCAACGACCTGAGTGGCCAAGAGCGACTCAGAAAGCAGCACCACCGCGCCTACAACCGTAAGTGCCGGATAGCCTGCGGATATGGTGCCCGCGATGGCCACCTGCCCCTCGAGAATCGATTCGAAGTAACACAGGTATCCCGTGAGGCCAATAACGCACGATGCGGTCGCCACTGCACCCTCGAACAGGGTGATATGATGGGGCTCCCTCCAGATCATAAACGCGAGAGAATACAGAATCCCCTCCACCACCGCTATGAGAAGTGCGACTCGGGCAACGCCCAGCTTGTTTATGCTCGATTTGGCGAATATGCCACTGAGTCCCCACATCAACGCGACCGATGCAGACAGGATGAACCATGATTCGATGGAGATCGACACTCCCTTTTAGACAGCGGTGCTGTCAGCCCGTATTCGGCCAATCGTTATGAAGGTTTGCAGATGTCGGCTGCGCCGGATTCCAGCAAGAGAGTCCATATACGGATGGGGTTATTCACGACCCGGGGGGCGAACGCTGTCGGGTACGAGGTCATCAGGACATCATAGAAGACCGTTTGGAGTGACGCTCCTTGCTGTCCTGCAGATACTGTCCGGCCTCCAACTCCTGTTTGTGGCGATCGTCGCTTTCATAATCGCATCGGTTGCGAGCACTCCGGAAGTCCAGGAGGAGCTGTCTTCTTCTGTCGGAGAGAAGGTCGCGGATAGCATCGCTGTGATATTCTTCGTGATAGGCGTGGCCGCCCTCGCGATTGCGCTCTTCTCCTTCGTCCTGGCAAGAGGTTATCTGAAGGGGCGTGAATGGGCCAGGCGAAGGGGGAGGAAGATTGCTCTCTTCGCAATCATCCTCGCGGTGTTGAGCCTCATACTGATACCGGCCAGGACTGACCCTGGCGCTCCCATATGGACGATACTGCTCAACCTGTTCATTCTCGCCTATCTCGGTCGGAAGCGGGTCAGGGCGTTCTTCCGATGAGAGTCTGAAAACACCGCATGAACCACTTCCGATGCAGCGAATAGGCCGCCGGGAATCGTTCTCCGCGCAACTGACTGCTACTTGCTGCGAGTCGGAATGGGAGCTGCCAGCTATTGGAGGCTGTCGCTATCGCCCTTTCTCGAATTCAGTGTAGCCGCATCGCCCACAGGAGGTTCGATCCTTGTGGACTGCCATGAACACTCCTGGACCGCACTTCGGGCAGTGCTTCTTCATGCGCTTGAGTGAGTCTCCTTCCAACGAATAACAATCCTTCTTGGCCTTCCTGATCTCCTTCGCCTTCTTGCTCCCTTCTGCAGCCATGCGAGCTCACCTTGCTCTATTCCTTCTTCTCCTTCGTCGGCTTCGCTTCGGGTTCTTCCTCAGCCTTGGCTTCGGTCGGGGGCTTCTCCTGAGGCGCTGGAGCACTCTTCTTTGCTGGCTGAGCCCTCTCCTTCAGCTTGTTTCGTACCAGGATATGCTCTCTTTCGTACTTCACAGCAGCCTCTTTCGTATTGTAGACCTTAGCGTAGCCAACCGTCTCCATTCTGCCGAACTCGGACCTCATGGAATCCACGATGACGCGTTCCTTGGGCACCTTGAGCAGGGTGGCTATCTTGTCGCGTACATCCTCTCGCTGCGGAGTTCCTTCCTCAGCATGTGTCGCCTTGAATCTGATTTCGATCCTCTCCAGCAGCTTGTTCTCGTCCTTCGAGATGATTTCCATGTCCATCGTATCACCGCGTCATTCGCGATATCGCAGCGACCGCCGCCGCACGGGCCGAATCCTCCGCCCGGACGACCATCAGACCTCGCTGCGGAAGGCCGTAGATGATGTGAGACCCCTCCGGGGCCATGGCGATTGCGACGAGGGCTGCGAGATCTTCCTCGCCATCCACTTTGATCTTCGTTCTCTTGGAGCTTCTAACGGCGTCTCTGACCGCGCGCCAGAGAGCTTTCGTTATCATTCCTGGCGGGTTCGCCACCTGTACCAGCGTACCGTTCATCCCCGCGATTCGTCCGATCACATCGGGGTTATCCGACCGCTGCGTTCGGTAGTCGAAGACGGCGACATCTGGCATCCTGCCCATGTCGAGGAGCGTAACGGTGACCATGTCACCGACACAGATGACCCTTCGGCTTCCTTCGATGAGTCCCTCAAGCCCGTCCGCAGAGACGAGCGTGCCAAACGACGGCTTGGCGAGCTCCTCCCTCATGCCATCGGGAAGGACGAGGTCGTCCTCCGGAAACGAGTCATCGAACCCTGAGGGCGAACTTCCCGTTGACATGGATGCCCATGGTCCTGGCTATCTCGGACTTCGTATGGTCGAGGATCACTACATAGCCCTGCCATTCTTTCGAGGTCTCTGCTCCGCAGAGAGGGCATTTGTCCTCTTCGGTCATGGCGTTACATGTCTTGCAGGCCCTCTCGATCTTCATTTCTTGTCTCCCTTCTTATTCCTGTCCTCTTCGAGCCATTCCAGCTTGCCGAGGCCCGGCTGTCTCATTGTGAGGCCTATCTTGCTCTCCCGCGGACTCCTCTCGTTGATGCTCAGGGATACTATCCTTGCACGAACGCTATCCCCGAGCCGAAGTTCCCTCTTCGTGTCCTTGCCCAGAAGCCTCCGGCCATCGACGTCCACGTCTATCCTGTCATCCATTATCTGACTGATATGCAGAAGCCCGTCCAGCGGCCCGAACCGCACGAACGCGCCGAACTTCAGGATCTCGCAGACAGTGCCTTCCACGACCTCATGCAGCATCGGTCTGAACATTAACGCGTCGAACTTGACCCTCTGGTATACGGCTCCGTCTCCGTGGATGATCCGCCCCTCGCCCTGCGGCTTTATGTCCTTGACGAGGACAGTGAAGCTGCCGTCCCCCTCGACCTTGTTCTGGAAGGACTCCTGCGTCAGTCTGGACGCAAGCGCGTTGAAGTCGTCCCCCAGAAGCCCCGGGGGTATCCTGACGACGTCTTCCTTGGATGCTATCACGTACATTCAGACAGTCCTCTGATGCATGGCTCGCGGTTGACTCGATACTTGTTGCTGTATATATGGTTTGCCGAAGGGCTGACCCCTTCAGCCCGCAACCACGAACAGTCCCACGAACACGAGCGTGACGGTCGACAGCAACTTCACGAGGACATGTATTGATGGTCCTGCAGTGTCCTTCAACGGATCCCCGACGGTGTCGCCAACGACCGCGGCTGCATGAGCAGGGGAGCCTTTGCCACCGTGATGACCTTCCTCGACATACTTCTTGCCATTGTCCCAGGCACCCCCGCCGTTGTTGAACATATTCGCCACCATGATGCCGGCGATAGTCCCCACCATGAGCAGAGCGCCCACAGCCTGTGGAGCGTCGTATCCGGCGACCCTCATTAGTATTCCGAACGACACGGGCACAAGGACTGGCAGCAAGCCTGGCAGCACCATTGCCTTCAACGCCCCCTTGGTGGCGATATCCACGCACCTGGCGTAGTCGGGCTTCGCGGTTCGGTCCATTATGCCCTGTATCTCCTTGAACTGCCTCCTGACCTCGTTGATCATCTTGTGAGCGGCCTTGCCAACAGCTCGGATCGCCAACGACGCGAAGAGGAACACAAGCATTGCGCCGAGCAGAGCGCCGACGAATACATCCGGCTGCGCGATATCAACCCTGAAAGCCTCGCTCAGCGGTATGTCCTGTTTGAGAGCCACTCTCTCGAAATACGCTCCAAACAGCAGGAACGCCGCCAGAGCAGCGCTGCCCATTGCATAACCCTTGGTCAGTGCCTTCGTTGTGTTTCCGCAGGCGTCGAGCCTGTCGGTCCTGCGCCTTATCTCCTCCGGCTGTTTGGACATCTCGATTATGCCGCCAGCGTTGTCCGTTATCGGTCCGAAGGTATCGGTCGCGAGGATGAACGCGCACGTGGCGAGCATGCCCATCGTGGCCACTGCAGTGCCGTAGAAGCCGTATATGAGCTTGTCTGTGTCAGTGACCACGCCTTCTCCGAGGTCGGTGGGAGCTGCCATCTGGCCGAGCCCAAAGGCACCCAGGAGCGCGACAATGATTGCGATAACGGGAAGCGCCGTCGTCTCGAGCGCTATGGACAGGCCCGTTATGATGTTGGTCGCCGGGCCGGTAGTGGATGATTCAGCGATCTCCCTCACCGGTCTCCAGCTTCCGGATGTGTAATACTGCGTGATGTACACGATCACTATGCTCAGGACAATGCCGATCACGCCCGCGCCGAAGAAGTAGAGGTACTCGTCTCCGAACATGTACTTCGTCGCGATGTAGAAGAACAACGCCGCCAGCACGCATGTGACGTAATAGCCGGTGTTTATTCCGACCATCGGGTCCTTGTCCTCACGCCTCAGTCTGACTACCATCACGCCTATGAGCGAGGCGAATATCCCGAACGATCTCGCCACGAGCGGGAAGAATATCCAGACAAGCGCTTCGACGTGATCCCATCTGTGTTGTGCGGGAACGCCCTCTGTCCAGAAGGTGTAAAGCGCGAGTCCGAGCACCATCGCACCGATGTTCTCGGCGGCTGTGGACTCGAACAGGTCAGCACCCCTTCCCGCGCAATCGCCCACGTTGTCCCCGACAAGGTCAGCCACCACTGCCGGGTTTCTCGGATCGTCCTCAGGTATGCCAGCCTCGACCTTGCCGACCAGATCAGCGCCCACATCTGCGGCTTTGGTGTAGATGCCGCCTCCGAGCTGCGCGAACAACGCGGCGAAGCTGGCGCCAAATGCGAACCCGATGGCTGCGTCGAGGGAGTCAGAGATGGAGAGATTCATGCCCGTGTTGAAGACGTAGAAGACGCCGGCAACGCCCAGCAGACTCAAGGCGACGACGGCCATCCCTGACACCGCACCTCCTCTGAACGAGACCACAAGCGCCTCGTTGAGCGTGCGGCGTGCGGCGGCTGCTGTGCGAATGTTCGACCTCACGCTGACATACATGCCTATGTAGCCAGACAGTGCTGACGAGAGCGCGCCCACCAGGAAGGACATCCCCACCCACGGCTTGGGATCTATGAGTGCTCCTATCACAATGGCCAGTATAACGCTGATGACTATGATCGTGGTGTACTGTCTTTTCATGAAGGCCATGGCGCCCTGCCGTATCGCATCGCCAATCTCCTGCATCTCTGGCGTTCCAAGATCCTTTCGGAACACATACCAGGTCAGATATCCAGCGAATGCAAGACCTATTATCCCAGCGATCGGTATGACGAGTGTTATGTCCACCAAGTTAATCCCCCTGTCAATCGGCGTGTGGATAATGCTTCAAATATAAATTATTAACCAAGCGCGGCTGAGGGCGAAGGCCTACACAAACCTAGCTGCTTGCTGCAATGGTGACATGCGTTATGGGCTCGGCAAGGTGGCATTTGAACTGAGATGAGAGAGGCGAAACTGGGTTATTGATCTTGGAGGCTGCCTACCTTTCGATTAGCGTCTCGACGTACCTGACGAACCGCAGCTTCTGTACCTTCTCAGCGATCTGGCTGACCTTCTCCAGGCTTGGAACCTCCACAAAGGCGGCGTAGTCGTAGTGGCCGAACACCAGGAATCCATCTCTTACACCGGGTATCTTGACGATCTTGTTCGCTTCCTCGAAGGTTTTCGCTTCCAGCAGTATGAGCATGAGCGCTTTGACCATGGGAACCACCCTACGCCTCCATCGGCAGCTCGATCAGCGTTTCGACTATCTCGACACCCTCGGTTCGGTAGATGTGCATTCCTATGTCAGCGATATCTCTCAGGGACAGTTCCTCCGTCTCGACGACGATGTCCCATCGCCCGTGGACTGGGAACGCGCCCTTAACCCCTGGCTCTTTCTTTGCCACATCCAGCGCCTTCCTTATCTTAAGCAGCTTACAGCATACCAGTATACATGCTCGTACCATGAGGAACCCTCCGACGCCGACGCTAACATCGCACCTGTATCTATCCTTGACATATAACAACGATTTCCCTTATGACGGAGTGGTAGAGGCAAGCCCATGGAGATGTCGGACCTTTCAGCGACCTCAACTAGTGAAAAGCCTTATGATTGAAGATGGAGATTTGATGCTGTAGCGACGTTAGGTGGCGTTGACCCTATTCGGACGATTCTGTCAAGAGGGTGGTCATCATGAGGAAGGACTTTCAGAAGAGCAGCGACGACGATATAGATGCGTTTCTGGCCAGAAAAAAGCCTTCGGACGAGGCCAAGAAGAATGCGGGCAAGACCCAGGCCTCTGGGAAGCCGGCCAGTGAGCGCGAAAGATTGCAGAAGGACAAGCCCGATGAGGGGGAGACGCCTGGACGCGAGCCGACCGAAGAGGAGCGGGAAGATCAGATTCGGCAAGCCCGAACTGGCAGGGCTCAGGCGGAGGCGTATCGAGATGTGGCTGTGCTGAGGAAGAAGGCTCATGAACACAGTCACAAGGCGGCGAAGCTGTATCACAAGTACAAGGCGAACCAGGCCAAGGCGCAGAAGTGCTCATCAAGGGCGGTTTCATTGCGCGAGAAATCGGAGGACAGACAGCTCAAGGCCAAGGAGTACCGTGCCTCGATAAAGGAGTACGAGGCAGAACTCAGCGGCGCATCAGGGGAGAACAGTGATCTGAATCCCGAGTCGCTTCAGAACAAGATTGCATCCCTCGAGCGCAAGGCGGCGAAGCAGGAGGAGATCGCGAGGAAGCGTGAGCACGGTGCTGCGCTTCAAACTGAGAAAGGCGCAAGGTTCAGATCGCGTGCCGCAAAGTTCCTCGAGAAGAGCAGGCTTCACGAGAGTGAAGCTAGGATGTATGGAAAACGCGCTGACAATCTCGAGAAGGCTGGCTGAGAGTCTCTTTGGCCATGAATAAGTGTCTCAGATGCCATCATTCTTCTTCTTGCGGACGGCGTCAGACGCAGATTTCTTCCACCATAGCATCGTCGCCTCAGTTGTGAAGTCGATCTCGTCATCGCTCTTCTCACCGTTCACAGTCATGTTTATGCTCAATCTGCCGTCCTTCAGGACGACTTCTGCGCGCTCAATGGTAGATCTGAAGCTTGAGACCGACTTGCCGCCTTCAGACATTGTCTTGATGTCCTCACGGATGAGTCCGGCTTCCCGAAGCGCGCGAATCCTTCTATAACAGGCGGCCAGAGGTATGCCGATTATTCTGCTTAGCTCTGTGGCATTGAGCGGACTCTCGCTTGTGAGGTCCAGGATCCTCGAGGTATGCTTGTCGAGCACCAGGTGAAATATCTCGAACGGGTCCATGTACGACGCCTCTCAGATTCTTGATAGTCCCTCCCAATCCTGATCGAAACCCCCCGTTCCAATGCCATCGAGCTGTATCGAAGTATGCTCCAGGGCAAGCGTTCGCAGATGCTTTTGAATATAGTTCAGACCTCCAGTCTCGAGGTCAACATGCACGAAGACGACATTGTCAATGTCGATTAATGGGATGGTCATGTTCTGGTCTGGCGAGGCTGTGCTGTCCACTATCATGGAATGACAGGCTGGACATATGCCCTCCCGTAATGTGACATGTTCGCCGCATTGAGGGCATTTGAGCTCCGATATGCTCACCGAATCGAATTCAGAGCCTTTCAGAAGACTGAGTATCCCGACGTCTGATACGTCGAGTTCCGTCCCGCACATAGGGCATTGACTGATGTCCAACTGAACAAGCGTGCCGCAGTTTCTGCATTCCAGCACGAAATCAGCTTCGCCTTCGTCCGGCCCGAGGAAGCTCATGAGGTTATCCAGCACATCGAAGTGCAGCACGGGAACGGATTCGAGCCGGCATTTCTCCAAGGCGTTCGCGGCGGAAATACGCTCGGACTGTGCCCTCTCAAGTTCCGCAACCGATTCGGGCGCTATATCAAGGATGTACCTGGCTCCGCATCTTGAGCACAATTCGCTTCCATCAGAGACCTTGGCACCGCATTCCACACAGACGAAGTAGCTCGAAGCGGGCGTGGTATCTGCCGCCTCCGAGGCGGGCCGCTTCTGCCGTTTCGGTTCAGATATCACTTCTTGAATCACCGATTTCGTGATCTTCATTTCATCTTCCGTGAGAGTCTTGTCGTTCAGAACTTCAGATCTGTGAGCGACGGCCTTTGGCTTCGGCTTGACGATTCTGACAAGAGTCTTCTTCTCTTCCAGTACGGTGACCATCTGAGGCTTCTCGTCCTTTTCACCAACGAGCCGGGAGAGGAGATTGGCCGCGCTGTCTTTGAGACGGTTTCTGTTTCTTGGTTTAGCGTCGGTCTTCATAATCGCCGTCCACTCCATGTTATATGATTGTGAGAGTGAGCCGTGCTCAAGTGTTCTATTTGCAGCTATACATAAACCCGTATCGATTCGGTAATCACCGCTGATAATACCCGTCTTATAGCCAGTCAAGCGGAATCGAAGCCCGTGAAATTGAAAAAACGAAGAATGGGGCTAACGCCCCAGTTTCCAGCCTCGTGCGTGATATCAGTCGTACGCGTCAAGGAACGCGAACCAGGAGGTGTCCGTGGCGAAGGAACAATCCGTTTCATATTGGTCAGCGTACCAGTTGAAGCCCCATCTCACGCCGAACCAAATAGTGAACCCTCTTGCGTCCAAGCATTTCTCTGCGCCCCATTCGGCGATCACTGCATCGTCAACAAGCGAGACCATGTTGGTGGTCGCGGTTCTGAATCCTGGATCAGTGATCTTCGATTGAGCCAACAGATTGTCACCCAGGTCCGCCATGTCCACGTATTCGGAGGTTGACCAAGCGCAATGCGACGCCCTAAGGGCGGCGGCCATCTGCTTCTTGTAGTCGCCGACGTGGTCGTACATCTCGTCTGTCCATGTGTCAATGGTGGAGAATGAGTTCGATATCGTCGCCACATCGACTGCGGACAGTGCAACCTCTGTGAATGATAGCGGGTCATAGTATGTCTCGAAGCCATTCACCATGTCCACTGCTACCTGGGCTGGGGTTCTCGATGTGTCCTGTGCCAGAGGCGTCAGCATGAGGTCGTACGGGAATCCATCGAGCGGAACGCTCTCCTGTGAGGCCACGAATTTGTCGACTTTGCCAGTCAGCGAGACTTCGTAGATGACTTCCATCATGGCCATGTTGCACGCGTCGAATACCAGGACATCGATGTACACGCCTGCGTTCGCAATCGCGGAATAGAGCTCGGGCATGTATATGTCGTCGTCATCGCCCTGGTCCCAGCTGACCCACTTCCAGCCACCGCCATGGTCCCATATGACTACTGCCAGATTATCTGATGGGTACATCGTATCCATCTGGGTTATGAACCACTGAAGCGTGGCACCGTCACCGAAGTTCTTCTCAGAGTAGGAGGTGACTACCTGTGAACTGCCGTAGGTTATCTCCACCAAGTCGCATCCATCTTCGCTATACCTGTCCACTGCCGCAACAATGTTCAAATCCGCGTTGGCGGGTATGTTCTCCAGCATCGGGAGACTGTCGTCGTCCCAGTTTGCCTCTAGATCGTTGTCCGCGTTGACGTAAAGGGCAACGGTCCACGAGACTGTCTCGGCTCTCACTCCCTGCACCATGAACAGCCCCGGCATCATCAGCGTGATGCTAATGGCTGCAGCGATGCAGATTCCTCTAATTCTGCCCATTCTTGCACACCCCCTCCAATCCCTCGCGATAGTTTTGCTAGGAAGGCCATCCTGCATAGGCGTTATCGGTCTTGAATATGTTGCAATGGGATGAACGGACAGCTGTGTGCACAACGCCAGACAATACAACGTTGTTACGCTCTGGAATGCAGATGCCAGAACATCGTCATCTACAGGTCATCGCATATGCCAGCAGGGAGACAGAAAAGGATATAAAGTGGACCTAGTATTGTCCTCCTGGCGTCCAGACCATCTGTTCTGAAGGCGTTGATGCCATGACTGAAATGATCGAGGAGCTCGAAGAGAAGCGCGCCCGACAGAACGCGGAAGCTGAACGGCGCAAACGTCTGAGAGACGAGCTCAACGATAAAACGCGTCAATGGGCGGATAAGCGAGACCATCTGAACGCCCAAGTCAGGAAGCTTATTGACGAGGCTAATCTTCGCAGAGAGAATCGTGATAGGCTGAACGCCGAAGTCCGCGAGGCAAAGGCGAAGAGGGACGAATGGAACAGAAAGTTCAACGAGTGCTCAGAGACAGTGCAGACATTGAGACGGGAGAAGATGCCCAAGGATGGGGTCCCCATACGCCGCATCAGAGCGGAGCTGAGAACACTGGAGAAGAAGCACATGACCTCTGTTCTGAGTCCAGACAAGGAGAGGGCGCTCGTGGAGCAGATGTCCGGGTTATCCTCCAAGCTTCAGGCCATGGAGAAAGAGCTGGAGCAGTTCTCCGAGGTGCGCGCTGCCGAGAAGGAGGCGAGAGAGGCGAAGGACAACGCCGAGAAGTTCCATATGCAGGTCGGCGAACTCGCTGAGAAGGCGCAGTCCGAGCATGACGCGATGCTGAAGCTGTACGAGGAGGGCGATGCACTTCGCAGAGAAGCTGATCAGGCTCAGGAGAAGTTCATCGAGACCAAACTCGCGGCAGATGAGGAGCACAGAGAGCACATCGAGCACATAAGGCAAGTGCACGACTTCGACAAGCTGATCTCCGGGATACGCGATAAGACCAGACGGGCCAAGCGCGAGAAGGATGAGACGGTTGCCAAGAGGGAAGCCGAGGAGATCTTCGAGCGATTCAAGAACGGGGAGAAGCTCAGCACGGATGACATAATGGTCCTTCAGAAATCGGGGTATCTCTGAGCTGCAGTTGCAGCAGATGAAACATAGGTTTCGTGGAGGGCTACTGACGCCCCCGATTCGACCCACTGGACGGGCGCGAAAAAGCGGCGTTTCTCGTGGAGTCTTTAAATAGTCTGATTACGACAACTTTAAATACCGCACCGCCAATATATCACTCGGGAAATTTTGGGCTAGTTGTTAGAGTGCATCCCATCCCTTCTGACAAGGCTAGCCCTTCCCTTCCCTTTTTTTGTCGATTGTTCAGTCTGCACAAGTTTTTTATCGGACCCGCTTGCTTAGTGCGCCTGAGATTGAACCTATGGTGCTGGAAGGCCTCGGGAGATCACTGAAGGACGCCATCAAGAAGGTCGCCAACGCATCGCATGTCGACGCCGAGCTTGTCAAGGATGTAGTCAAAGACGTCCAGAGGGCGCTCCTCCACGCCGACGTGAATGTGAAACTCGTCCTCTCGATGACCAAGAATCTTGAGCAGAGAGCGTTGACCGAGAGGCCGCCCGCAGGAATGAGCTCACGCGAGCACGTCATCCGAATCATCCACGAAGAGCTCGTCAACATCCTTGGAACGCCTAAGGAGATACCTGCAAAGCCCCAGAGGATACTGATGGTCGGCCTGTACGGCCAAGGTAAAACCACCACAGCAGGAAAGCTGGCCAAGGACCTTCACAAACGCGGCATGAAGGTGGGCCTTGTTGCGGGAGACGTGCATCGCCCCGCAGCGTTCGATCAGCTGGCGCAGATAGGAAGGAAGGTCAACATACCTGTGTTCGGGGATCCGAAGGCGAAGAGCGCCATCGTCGTTGCGAAGAAGGCGCTCAAGGAGTTCGAGGGATACGATGTGGTGATTTTCGACACGTCCGGACGCCATTCCCTTGAAAAGGAGCTTATCGACGAGATAAAGGCCGTAGCGAAGGTCGTGGATGCTGAACACAAGCTGCTTGTGCTCGATGCTCAGACTGGTCAGCAAGCGGGTCCGCAGGCAAAGGCGTTCCACGAAGCCGTTGGTCTCACGGGAGTGATACTCACCAAGATGGACGGCACTGCGAAAGGGGGCGGCGCTTTGAGCGCCGTGGCCGAGACAGGCGCCCCTATTGCATACATAGGCACGGGCGAACACCTTGAAGACCTCGAGAGATTCGATCCCGAACGATTCATCAACAGGCTTCTGGGAATGGGCGACATAAAATCGTTGATCGAGGCGGCGAGCGAGGTCGTGGACGAAAGGAAAGCTGAGGAAGCAGCCAGAAGGCTCATGTCTGGCAAGTTCTCCCTGAAGGACATGTACGAGCAGATGGAGATGTTGCAAGGCATCGGACCGTTCAAGAAGCTCGCATCGATGCTGCCTGGCATGGCCGACAAGCTATCCGAGCAGGACGTTGAGATCACACAGGAGAGGCTGGCCAGGTTCAGAGTGATAATGGATTCAATGACCGACGAGGAGCTTGAAAACCCCAAGATGATCAAATCCGCAAGGGTCACCAGGATTGCCAGGGGGAGCGGTACCACCACCAAGCAGGTGAGGGAGCTGCTCAAGCAGTATGACGCGTCGGTCAAGGCGATGAAGGGGTTCATGGGGAACAGGAAGATGCGAAGACAGCTCATGAAACAGTTCAAGGACTTCGATCTGGCCAAGGGGGCGTGATTGACATGAGGAGATTCGTCGTCTTGGGCCACAGAGCGATAACCTCCGCAGATTTCAAGCTCGATGACCTCAGCGGGTCAACGGGAAGACTGGATATCCTCCTTCGGTGCGTGAACTCTGCCTTCTTCATATCGCATGACATCAGGCGCGACGTGGAGATAACGCTCATGCTCCTCGGAAAGCCTAACCCGCCGAAGACGATAAGGATCGTGGGCTCTGAGGTGAAATACCTCAATCCGGACGAGAGGAGTACCGCCGCTTTGATAAGGAACGCCTTGTTGCAGAAGCCCGGCGGCGAGAGAAAGACTTCTCCGGGAATCTATGTTTCTGAGAGGGATTACAGCGAAGTGCTGTCCAACATATCCAAGGAATCGCAGATGTACTATCTCAAGGAGGATGGTGGCGACATACGCGATTCGGAGCTGGGAGATGATCTGACATTTGTTCTTGGTGACGATCAGGACCTCACTGAGCAGGAAGAGGAGATACTGATGTCATATGAGCCTCGGAAGGTGTCGCTCGGGCCCTTGAGCTATCATGCGGACCACTGCGTCACCATTGTCAATAACGAGCTGGATCGAAGAAGAAAGGGCCTACGCTGAAGAATCAGCCATCGCTTGCTGTCCCGCTGGCTCTTCCTCGTTGCCACCGTTCTCCGGCCAGATATCATACTTCAGGATAAAGCGGCCATTGGAGAAGCGAATCACTGCAGACCTGAGCCTGCATCTGTACAGCCTCACCCTTCTGCCCTTGTATATCTCCTTTTCACGATCGACGGTTATCAGCCCAACCTGCTCAAGCTCGTGGATGCGTCTATAGCATGCAGCGATAGGTATCCTGCAAATCTTGCTCAGTTTCTGGGCAGATACCGGTGAAGAGTAGGTGTAGGCGAGTATCTTCTGCGAGTAGTTGTCCGCCAGAAGTCTCGATACCGCTCTTGTCTTGTCTTCTGGTGTCATTGCATCCTCAATGAGATGAGTCACTCGAGGATTTAAGCTGGTTTTCTTCAGGTTATCAGTCATGATAACACAATCGACCCTCTGGGTCAGAATTCAATTCGGTGCGTTTCCGACGGTCTATCTCGGGGGTGCCTGACACTGGTTCGGACGGGTCAGCGAAGATTTGATTGACCTCGCACCAGTCCAAGCCGTCTTGGATACGTCGCCTTTGCTCAAGGAAATGCGCGAACGAGGCAAGAAAGAGTAAGAAGAAGACTGGACGGACCAGGTAGAGGACGTAATTCTGCTTATGCCATGCGAGGTAGTTAATGTAAAGGGGATTACCGCTTGAGAAAAGGCCATAGGGGCGAAGAGAAGCCCTTGGTAAAAAGAAGGAAAAGTGGTTGGACAGTGCCAGCACTCTCAGAGTTCTATCGTCCACGATTCCGTTTGATTGAATTCGGAATCCGAGACACTGGCCTCGGGATTGTGTAAATAGCCATGATAACATGCGAAGTGTGATATTGAGAGGTGTCTCGTGAGCCGGCAACAAGAGGCTTGGGATTCGCCGTCCACCCTGGCAATCATCGTTCGTTGGACATACATGATGAGCTGAGCACGGACCGCCTTCTGATATGCGCGAAAACATTATCTGCCAAGGACCTATCTCCTCACTAGAAGTGTCGAACATGCCAGTATGTCCCTTGGATTTCAGATATGGCCGTCCGGAGATGAAGGCAATATTCGATGAGGAGAATCGACTTCAGAGGCTTCTTGACGTCGAAGCAGCCCTGGCAATGGCACAGGCAAAGGTTGGCAACGTCAAACAGGAGCATGCCGACATCGTCAAAAAGACCGCCTCGGTGAAATACGTCAAGCTATCGAGAGTTCAAGAGGTCGATGCCAGGATCAACCATGAAGTCACAGCGGTCATAAGAGTCTTGAGCGAGCAGTGTGGGGAAAGCGGGAAGTGCGTCCACATGGGAGCAACGTCCAATGACATCCTCGACACAGCGGCCGCGCTTCAGCTCAAGGATGCCCTGTCCATAGTAGAGAAGGATCTCTCTCAACTCAAGCATACCCTTGCCGAGAAGGCAAAGGAGAACCGCGATACGATAATGATTGGAAGAACACACGGCCAATACGCCCTTCCCATTACATTCGGTTTGAAAGTAGCCAATTATGCACTCGAGATGCATCGGCATGAGGAGAGGTTACGAGAGTGCAAGCAGCGGGTACTCGTTGGCAAGATGAGCGGAGCGGTTGGCACTGGCGCAGGCTTTGGTGACAAGGCGATTGAGATTGAGGAAGAGGTCATGAAGCAGCTGGAGTTGGGCGTCGAGGAGGGCCCAACTCAGATTGTTGCGAGGGACAGATATGTCGAACTGATGGCAGTGATCGCTAATATCGCAACGTCAGTAGAGAAGTTCGCCACTGAGATACGCAACCTGCAAAGAGGAGAGATAGGCGAAGTTTCGGAACTGTTTGACGATGCGGTCCAGGTGGGAAGTTCCACCATGGCTCATAAGCGCAATCCAGTCACAGCGGAGAATGTGTGTGGCCTCGCGAGAATCGTGCGAGGATTCATGACTCCTGCGATGGAAAGCGCCGTACTATGGCACGAAAGGGATTTGACGAATTCGTCCGCTGAAAGGGTATTCATCACGCATTCGTTTATTCTGGCCGATGACATTCTTGCGAAGACCGAGAAGATGTTCAGAAGCCTTGTGATCAACAAAGAGCGAATGCTCGCCAATCTTGAGAGAGCGGGAAGCGTGATCATGGCCGAATCGGTCATGATGGCCCTTGTGGCGAAAGGGATGGCGCGGCAGGAGGCTCATGAACTGACAAGGAAGTGCAGCATGGACGTGTATAAGAAATGCGAGGACTTCAAATCTTATCTTATGCAGGAGGAGAGCGTGACGTCCCTTCTGAGCGAGGAAGAGCTTGACGCTTCTCTGAATCCTCGATCCTACTTGGGAAGTTCAGGCAGAACCGTAGACCGCATCGTGGGCATCGTCTTGTAGAATGAGTCTGACACCGGGGGCAGAAGATCCACACGAATCCGCTAACGGGCCCTTAGATCAGTGGAAGATCGCTTCCTTCGCAAGGAAGAGGTCGTGGGTTCAAATCCCACAGGGTCCACCTAAACGTCTGGCACGGTCGCAAAAGGTACATTTTCCACCGTTCCCAGCATCAAGCTAGTCACCGAGAAGAGGCGATTGACAATCGCGGCTCTCCGCAATGATGCTGAGCGCGGGCTACCTCATTGATGCGCTCAATCCTTCATTTCGTTGCCCGGACTCTATCCTCCTGGGTCATCTTCGCCAGCTTCTCAATCTCATCGACACTGAGGCCAAGGCCTCTCGCCACCTTGCTGCCATAGTCGGCGTCAGCCTTGAAGAAGAGCGCTGTTTGTCTTAGCTGTATTCGTTCTTGGGCTTGGCTGAGGTGGCTTACGATGTTTCCTACAAGATGCTCCCGATCCTCTTCAGTCATGACCTTCCTGTACAGATCCCCGGGCTGCACGAAATCATCGTTCGGTTGCGAGTAAGGATGTCTATCTGCGTGGCCATCCACGGGAAAGGGCGGGTCCTTGCCCTCAATATCCGGAGCGACCCCGTCAAAAGAGTTGGGCCAGTAGTTCGGACCCGAGCCGCCGCCTGAGTCAACCCGCATGAGGCCGTCTCGCTGGTAGTTCATTTCGGGCGCGTTCTTGGGGCTGTTCACCGGTATGAGGTGATAGTTGGGTCCAAGCCTGTGGATGTGTGTGTCATGATAGGAGAACAGACGCGCCTGTAGCATCTTGTCCGGGGATGGAGCGATTCCAGGGACGAGGCTGCTCGGCGCGAACGCTGCCTGCTCCACCTCCGCGAAGTAGTTCTCGGGATTGCGATTCAACACAAGCTTCCCAACTCTGATGGGCGGATAGTCTCCATGGGGCCATACCTTCGTTATGTCGAACACGTTGAAACGGTAATCCTCCGCCTCTGAGTGCTTCATGATCTGCATCTCAAGAGTCCACGAGGGAAAATCCCCGCGCGCAATCGCATCGTGCAGGTCCCTGGTGGCGTGGTCAGGGTCCTTCCCGCGCATGGCTTCGGCCTCTTGCCTCGTGAGGTTCTTTATGCCCTGGTCGGTCTTCAAGTGATACTTCACCCAGAACTGTTCACCTTTCGCATTGTACCACTTGTAAGTGTGGCTGCTATAGCCATTCATGTGCCTGTATGTGGCAGGAGTGCCCCGATCCGAGAACAGTATCGTCACTTGGTGGACGGATTCGGGCGTAAGCGAAAGGAAGTCCCAGAACATGTCCGGATCCTTGAGGTTCGTTGCAGGGCTGCGCTTCTGCGTGTGTATGAAGTCCGGGAACTTCAGCGGATCCCTTATGAAGAATACCGGAGTGTTGTTCCCTACCAGGTCGTAGTTGCCTTCCTCAGTGTAGAATTTGACCGCGAACCCTCTGGGGTCGCGCTCGGAGTCCGCTGATCCCTTCTCTCCTCCGACGGTGGAGAAGCGCACGAATACCTCGGTCCTCTTGCCAACCTCCGAGAGAAACTTGGCCTTCGTGTACTCTGAGACATCAGCCGTGACTTCGAAGTATCCGCCAGCTCCAGCACCTTTGGCGTGGACTACTCGCTCTGGTATGCGCTCTCTATCAAAATGCCCCAGCTTCTCCAGCAGGTGCACATCCTGTATCAGTACCGGACCGCGCGGCCCCGCGGTCTCGCTGTTCTGGTCGTCACCCACGGGTCTCCCAAACGCTGTCGTGAGACGCTTCTTCCTTTCTGCGTTCGCCATTGCTCCTATCCTCCCACAACGACGAACCTGCATGATAATGCGGCCATTTGATATTCTCGGCAGACATGTTCGGAAGGTGCCAATAATCAGCCTCGTTGCCTCTTGAGTGGCCACTCGGAAGCGTATTGGAGGTTGTCTGATCGAGTGCACTAGTTCATGAAATTGGCGGCTAGACATGAAGAATCCCTTCAACTTCAGAATCTGCTGTATCCTTCGTTTATCCCTGAACTGCTTGGCTGCAGGAGACGCGCTGATGAGGTTGACAATGCATAGGATTGTGAAGGTACAGATATCGTCATTGCCCTGCCTGCCCGTATCTAGCGCCGTTCAAAATACGGAGATATTTTGATATGGACAAAGCTACAATTACTGCAGAAAGCAGGGCTAACGCGAAAACATCTGTCCTAGACCTGCTTATGAGCATCATCCTCGGATTAGCATTAACACGGTGGTTTTGCCCCTGAAAGAATACTTTGACAATCCCGGTGAGATTGCCGGAATACCCGGCTCTGCACATTGTACCTCCATCTTCAAAACGGAGAGAGAGCAGTTTGGCGTCGTCGTTCCGTTCATCCTCGCAGGACTGAATAGGGGCGACAAATGCGTTTACATCGTAGACGATACTCCAGAAGATGACATCATAGAGGCAATCATGAGCGTGAAGGATGTTCAGACGCACTTGGAAAGAGGCGATATCGCATTTCTCAACAAGGATGAGGCGTACCTGAAGGATGGCTTCTTCGATGCTGATCGCATGCTGAGATTCGTGCGGGATGCCGAGGAGAGAGCTTGTGCGGACGGCTACGCGGGTCTCACCGCAACAGGCGAGATGTCGTGGCAAAGGACGGACGCTCCGGGAACGGATATGATGATGTCGTACGAGGCGAGGCTGAACAACCTCTGTGGCGAATCGGGCCCGACGCTTCTGTGCCAGTACGAGGAGCCTCTTTTCGATCATGCTACCCTGATTGACGTGATCAGAACTCACCCCAGAGTGGTGCTAGACGGCGAGTGGTGCGTGAACCCGCACTACATGCCCCCTGATGAGTTTCTGACGACAAGGGAGGGCGTTATCCCGAGAGAGACCTACGACAGAACATGCCTGGACATCCTCCGGAGAAACAGATTCTCAATGATACACAGGATGGAGATGCGCGACTTCAGGAAACTGCGGAAGAGGCTTTCTGCGCTCGAGAACGTCGGTCTGTCGGACCTATGCTCCTTCGTCGAGGTCGTGGACTTCTACACTGATCTGGCGCGAGAATCCTGCGGTGACGCGGCAACCCTGTCTCATCTCGAGGCGATTGCGAGAAGATGCAACGAAGCCCAGAAGCGCTTGAGGTTCCTTAGGTCGTATCAGTCCATAGGCGAATCAGTCCCGACATGGCATGAACTCGATGGAATCCTTGACATGGTTTGTGCGGAAGTCGATAACCGCGCAATCAGCAAAGAGAGCTTCGGCGGGAATGTTGAAATCATGGCTGACGTCCTCTTTGGGGATGCAATACTGGCACTAGTGGAGAATATGCCTAGCCTTCGAAACAGCTCCGATGAAGTCCGTATTGGAAGTTGCCACGAGGGAGGCGACCTTGTCATATACCTGGAAAACGACGACGACGGCGTTCCGAACACTGTAAAGGATGCCATCTTCAGACTCGATTGCAGATACGGCCAATCCGACGGCTTTGGCCTATTCTTGGCTGCAAAGATACTCTCCAGCCTGGGAATGACCATCTGTGAGAATGGCGCGCCTGGTGAGTCGACCAGGTTTGAGATCAGGATCCCTGCTGGAAGACACCGAGCCACGACGGCATGATTCTGATGGTAATTTCCATGGTTCGGACCTGCTAGCCCGGACATCATTGCGAGGCGTTATCTCAACGGTTGAGCCATGCCTTGTTGCAGTGTAGCCAGACGGAAGAGGCCTCTGCCCGTATTGCGCATTCGTCCGCAACCTATCACTGACCGGCAGCTGCCCGCGCGAAAGACTTTATAGAATTCCAACGAATCCAGAATCGGCCCAAAGGCATGGAATGTGGCCACGCGGATTGAGGGAGGGAGGACTGGTTGACACGATATTCTAGCGGCGAGCGGAAAGGAGAAAGCATCGACTCCGGAGCAGAGACCCAGACTTACAACGTAGGGCCTAAATTGAGGCAGAACTTGATTTCGATTGCCGTCGCATTCGCGCTGCTGACATTGTCTTTCAGCACCCTTATGCTCTCATCGACCAATGCCACCGCATACACATCTCACGCTCCAATACTGATTGAGGGCGATTCTCAGTTCACGGCGGCAAACGGCGTCACCGATGGCTCGGGCGGCTCAGGAGATCCGTATGTCATCGAAGGATGGAGCATCAATGCGACCGCCGCCGACGCCATCACCATCCGCAATACTACAGCCCACTTCATCATCCGAGGGGTCTACATATACAGCGACACTACACCCTCATTCGGGGATGGAGTTATTCTGAAGAACCTCACCAACGGCAAGGTGGAGGCGTCGCTTTTTGAGGATTATCTCTCGTATGCGATATTCGCTGACGATTGCACTGACTGCGAGTACATTGGCAATACATTCCAGAGGAGGGTCTCCGCATTCGCGATGCCGCAGAAGGGTGTCTATTTGAACGATTGTGACCGGACACTGATATCAGCTAACAACTTCACATGGACAGGAACTGCAGTTATGACCTATTCCTCTCCAAACACAAATGTGAGCTTCAACAACATAACAGGAGGAGGCGATGGGGTCTACTTCTCTGGCAACTCGAACAACTCCATCGCATATCGCAACAATGGATCTGGCATGACCAACTACGGAATAACCACCTGGACGGCGGACAATGTGATTATCTCGCACAACACTATCCTCACCGGCAGCCACGTCTCGCTAGGTGCCTATGCGAGTTCGTCGAACATCACTTTCGTGGGCAACATCGTGGATGGCGCGCAGACCGGCCTGTACACTCAGATGGCGAGAGACCTCGTATTCATTTCGAACAACATTACGAATTGCAGCCAATATGGCATCTGTGTGGATAGAACTGCAAACGTGACAATGAATTCGAACGAGATGCTGATGAATGGCATAACTCTATTCGGGCAGAACGCAGACCACTACGGGACCCATACGATATCCTCAGACAATCTGGTGAACGGCAAGCCCACCAGATATCTGAAGAACAGCTCGACATTGGAGATTGACGGAGATGCGATTGGCCAGTTGATTATAACCACGTCGGACAACATAACCGCCTCCAACCTTAACCTGAGCCATACTGACGCTGCGATGCAGGTAGCTTATTCCCGGGATATCGTATTTGAGAACAGCGACCTGTCAAACACCAGCAGATACGGCGCGCTGATCTACAACGTGAAGAACCTGATACTGAGGAAGTGTAACATGTCAGGCAACTACGTAGGCCTTTCTGCGAGATTCACAGACAACGCCACGGTTGCCTATAACGAGATATCATACAACGGCCTCAGAGCCGTCGAGATATCGACTGTGTCGAACTCATTTTTCGTCGCAAACAGAATCACCAACAACACATGGGAGGGCGTCTTCTACATGGGGAATTGGATGTCGGCCAATGTCGAGTTCTCATACAACGAGTTCTCAAAAAATCTGCGCGGGATCTATCTCTCCAATTGCCCCAACGTCAGAGTACACCACAACAACTTCATCAGCAACACCGTTCAGGCTCTGGACAACCTTGGATCTTCGACTCTATGGAACGAGACATATCCGTCGGGAGGCAACAGCTGGAGCGACTACTCCGGCGTGGACTTGTACAGTGGGCCCAATCAGGACATCCTCGGCTCGGATGGTATAGGCGATACCCCCTACACGATCGACGGTGATTCGACCGATTTCTATCCGCTCATGAGTACTGTGGTAATCAATGCGCCTCCAGTGGCGCGTTTCAGCGTAGCCCCAGCAGTGGGCAATGTCTCGACGATATACTCGTTCAATGCTTCCGAATCCAGCGATGACAGAGACTTGACATCGGCTCTTGAGGTGAGATGGGACTGGACTGACGACGGTTCCTGGGACACTCAATGGAGCACAGCCAAGACTGCGACGCATCAATATGCGACCGAGGGAGCCAAGACAGTGCGGCTAGAGGTGAGGGATACTTCTGGCCTCGCCAACAACACGGCTGCTGAGGTGGTTGTCGATAGCACTGACCCGGAAACGACCGCTGACATCGCAGGAGTTGCGGGTGACGGCGGGTGGTACAGAAGCGATGTCACAGTCACTCTGAATGCCACGGACGAGCTCAGCGGGGTGAATGCGACCAAGTACAGAGTCGATTCAGGGGCATGGCAGACCTACACTGACAGCTTCGTCATCTCGGAGAACGGAGAGCATCAAGTGGAGTTCTACTCAACCGACGAAGCGGGAAATCAGGAGGGCATAGGCAGCGTTGACGTCAACGTGGATGCCGAGGCTGGCACGCTATTAGCAGTGTTCCCTACGAACGGCGCCATTGTGAGAAGCGCGACACCTACCATCATGGTGTATTTCGATGATTCGATTGCACCGTCAGGAATCTATCCGGATTCGGTTTCCTTCGCGATAGACTCGCAAACAGTGACGGACGACCATACCATATCACACGGATATATCTCGGTCAATCTGACGACTCCGCTGGACGATGGGTGGCATCAGTTGTCTGTGTATGTCGAAGACCTTGCTGGGAATGCTGCGGTCCTCGGAGTCGGCTTCTTGGTCAACACCTCCGCGCCGGCTGGCGACCCGAGCGACTTGGAAGAGGAACTCGATGCCTTGGCGGATCTCGTAACCGAGATCACGGAGATGTTGCAGATCCTGACAGAGTATCAGAGCGATTCGATCTCTGCCCTTTGGGATGCTCTCAACGGAACACAATCATCGCTGGACGCGCTGACCGAGCTCGTGATGGAATTGACCGAATCGATGCAGAACATGACTGATGCGGATGATGACTCGATATCCGAGCTTCGGGATTCCCTCAACGACACACAGTCTTCCTTGGACGACCTGAACGATCAACTCGAGGACACTGAGGAGAACCTATCATCGGACCTGGGCCGAACGAGCTCGCTGCTCATGGCGTTGGTTGCGCTTATTGCCGTTATCGCCGTCGTGGGCATCGCTTTGATGTTCTTGATGAAACGCGAGTTCACGAAGGGACGTAATCAATCCAAAGATGAGGCTCCTCCCCCGCCTGCGGAGTAGGAGGGGCGTCATTCACTTCGAACGGATTGCCTTCCTGTGGAACGTGAAGGTTCGTCTGATGTCGAAGCCGACGCTCTCGTAGACCCTCATAGCACTGTGCTTGTTCTCGGCCTCAGTGTCAAGCAGGACCTCCTCAATGCCGAGATCTCTGACCTGAGTGAGACCTCTCGTCAGAAGCGCCCTGGCAACTCCCTTCCGCCGCCATCTCTCAGCAACGCAGACCGCCCATGCATGCGCGACCTTGTCACCAGTGCGCTGGATCTCCTCCTCGCTGACAACCATCTCGACGATGCCGACGGGATTCGCCCCATCCCATGCGACATTGATGAGCTCCGGGTCGAATGTCGACGAACTCACCCAGTTTCGGTATGCGTCTTCGCTCCATGTGTAGGGAACAAACCAAAGCTCGCCAATGAAGCAGTCCCTGTAGAGCTGCCAGAGATCGTGATACTCCTCTTCTCGGGGCGGACGGACGCATAGTCCCTCGGGCAGGTCACTTATGCTGACTCTGGGAAGGTTCACATGAGCCATCTCGAGCAGATGCCATACCGGCGTGTAGCCCATCTTCTCCACGACGCTCTTCCAGTCGTTGGGCTCATCGTAGCTCCAGACCTGCAAATACTTGTCGCACTCGAAGCCATGCTGAGATGCAATCTCTTCGAGACGACGTTCGTTGAAGTGGAAGAGCGCCTCTCGAATTCCCCTGCCCCGCCACTCTGGCAGGAGGAAGGCGGAATGGATGTACGCCTTGACCTTGCTTGGCTCATCGTCCCATGACAGTTGGGCGTATCCGACTGTGGTATCGTGAACGTCGACAAACAGGATATCGGACCGAGGGTCTCTGTCCTTCACCGCGGAGAACCGCGCCCTTATATCCTCCTCCGACTCGATCCAAACGACCCCGTCCGCCTTCAGGCTGAGCTGATTGATCTTTGACATCTTGCCGAAATCTGAATCGTCAGCGAATGCCCTGAACCGAAGACCCTCGATCTCGGGGCCATTCACCTTGATCTCAGTGACGACTTCACTTCGCATTCTACGCTCCCCTTACATGCCGCGACAGGGTCAAGCCCGCGCTCCACCAGAAGCGAGCCGCTTCTCATATATGTAATTCTCCCAGGCGACTTCGAAGCCAAGAGAACTGTAGAGATCGAGCGCCTTCCTGTTCTCGGCATCCACTCCAAGGCGAACAGTTGTTATGCCATGTTCGCCGAACCACCTCATGCAATCCGCTATCAGCGCGCGGCCAACTCCCATTCTCCGGTGATCCTTGAGTACGCCTACCGCCAGTATCCATCCTTCCTTCGCTCCATGCTCCCTGTTGAACACGACGCTGTCCTCTAGCAGGCTGAACCCTATGACTCTCCCATCTTTGGTCGCATAGGTTGTCCTGAAGATGTCCTCTGTCGAATCCCTCAGGCTTTCGAATTGGCGCTCCGTCCCCGGCACCCAGCCGTAATGCTCTCTGAACGATTCATTCAGCACTTCAACCAGAACCGACAGGTCCTCATCCCCAGCATCGTTCAGCAGTTGGTGGCGGAATTGGACTCCTTCGGGGGGAGTAAACGCATTTCCAGGAGCCCCCCTCGCGCATACCATGGAGAAGAATCTTCGGTCGCTTGCGAAGTCGAGGCTTTCGAGGAGGGCTTTGAACCACTCATCCTTCTCAAACGCTCGCGACCGGGCTCGGTCGGCACCCTTCGATTCGATAAAGGTCAGCGCTTTCGTCATCAGTTCCTGCTCGATGCCGTTCTCACGATGCGATGGGACGACTTCTACAATGATGTATCCGATACTCTCTTCTCCGACGCCCTCCACGATGGCGTTGGCATAGCCGACCGGCTTGCTACCCTGCAGAACGATCCACAACCCCTCAGGGTCAAATCCTACAGCTTCGTAGATCTCATCCTTCAACTCGTCAGGTGTCTTGTCGCGATGCGCAGGCTCCCCCCGTCTCGACTCGTTGGACACTAGGGCGATCGCCGCGATATCCGATTCGATGGCATGTCTCACCTGGTATGCCATGCTCCCTCCGATTGCGAGATTGGAGATAAGCCTTTCTGAACCGGGAGGGGCTGATGGAGACATCGCCATCATGAGATGCTCGGACGTCGGAGGCAACGTTTCTGCGGACCGCGCGGGCTATCATAGCCAGCGCTGGCTATGGTCAACGAATCTCGCAAGACTCGCCCTGTTCCGCCTCATCTGACTCTCCTAAGCTCTGCACCGCCACTCTAAGGAGGGTCGGTGCGACAAGTACTGAAACGACTCCCATAATGATGATAGCTGAGTAGAGCGGGGTGTCTATGATACCCACTGTCAGGCCGTACAGGGCGATGATCATTGCGACCTCAAGTCTAGCAGCCATGCCAAGGCCGACGGACACCGATTCCCTTCTGTTCATTCCCGACAGTCTCGCAGGGATTCCGCCTCCCAGCAGCTTGGACAACATCGCCACGGCCGCAAGGGCGATTGCGAAGATCCATAGCTCCGCAGGCAGTCTTATATCGACCAGGATGCCCAGAGATAGGAAGAATATCGGCGCGAACACCCATTCGAGAAATGTGATGCCCTCCATGAACTGCTTCCTGTACTCGCAGCCGGAGAAGCTCGTTCCAGCGATGAAGGCGCCCACTATTGCGGAAATGCCTATCATCTCGGATATGAACGCGTAGAGGAATGCGAACGACAGCGCCAGAAGGAATCCGCTCTCCTTCATCCCTCTTGCCATCCCAATCTTCTCGACCTTCGCTATGACACGGACCACCAGCCGCATACCTATGAGCGAACCCAGGCCGACGAAGGCGACTGCAGCGATAGTTATCTGGGCGAGACCGCCAACATCCAATCCCTCGCCGGTGGCGACTCCAGCCGTTATCGCAAGCACAACCATGCCCAGTATATCGTCCACGACCGCCGCTCCAAGTATCGTCTTTGCCACACCCGATCCTATGATTCCCATCTCGCGGAGCACGCCCGCCGTTATCGCCACGCTCGTAGCCACGAGCGCGGTGCCGATGAATATCGATTGATAGAATCTATCGTAATCGGGACCTGGCTCAGGGAGCATGAACCAAGCGAGAAGGAACCCTGCCACCCAGGGAAGCGTTATGCCCCCGATGGCGATCATGATGTTCTTCTTCGTGTAGATCTCCTTGATGTCGCATTCGAGCCCGATCATGAAGAGCATGATGATCGCGCCGAACGGTGCGAACAGAGTGATGAGGTCTCCAGCCTCGCCCTCCTCCGCGACGACGAGTCCCAGCAGGCTAGGTCCGATGATCATCCCCAGAGCGATCTGCCCAACGACTTTCGAGAATCCCAGTCGTCTAAAGAGCATGCTCGAGCCCATTGCCAATGCCAACAGGAGCGCAAGCTGGAACCATAGATTGTTGATGGTGTCTTCCCACAGCTCCGCAAGCATTGCACTTGAACGGGCGATTTCAGCACTAAAGCTTTACGGTCTAGCTGTCTCGGCGCAGTGTCACGATGCGCACACGCAACCAGCACGCATCTATCGTCTCCTGAGCCTCGGGTTGAACACCTCATCGAGCGCGTTGCCGATGAAAGTGAATGCGAGCACCACCCCAACGATGCATAGACCCGGCACGGCCACCCACCAATATAGCCCCCGCTGGATCGCGAGCGCATTGTCCGCGTTCTCTAGGATATTCCCCCATGTGACGACCTCGGAAGAATGAGGACCCAGCCCTATGAAACTCAAGGTGCTTTCCGAAAGTATGGAGATGGCTATGGTGAGAATAGCGTTCGCGAACATCAGCGGGAACACATTCGGGAAGATGTGCTTAACGACAATATGGTAATCGCCCGCACCGATGGCCTTGGCCCTCTCCACAAACGTCCGCTCCTTGACCGAAAAGACCTGTGCTCTGACAATCCTTGCCGTGCTCGACCATCCTGTGATGCCTATCACGAGGATGATCTTCGTAACGCTCGGACCACCTGGAAGAACTGCGGCGAACACAATCATCAACGCTAGCCACGGGATGACAAGGAAGACGTCGGTGATCCTCATCAGGACTTCGTCCTTCACTCCTCCCCAGTAACCGCCCAATAGGCCGACGGCGGTTCCGAGGCCCATCGATACCGCGGTCGCAACAAGGCCGACCAGAAGAGACACCCTCGCACCGTAGATGATGCGTGTGAACAAGTCACGGTTCATCGAATCAGTGCCTAGCCAGTGTTCAGGCGAGGGCGGCGATTCGTCGTCGACGCTCTCGTCCCGGTAGAACGGATCGTATGCTATTTCCCAATCACCAATCCATGCGCAAACCTGAATCACTTGGGGGGCGAATACGGCGACGAGAATAAAGCCCATCAGAATGAAGAGACCCAACATCCCGAGTCTGTTGTGCCTGTATATTGCCCAAGTCTTCTTAAATCGTTTCCGCAGAAGTCTTAACTTTTCGCGGGCTGGCTCGGAGAAGAGGCCGCTCAAGCGCGACGAAGATTTGTCCTCTGATGAGAATGAGGTCGCAGCGGCCATCATCAGCCCTCCTTGATGCGCGGGTCCATGTAGACAAGAAGAGTGTCAGCTATGAGATTCGCGAGCACCACGGCCAACGCGATTATGAAGAACGCGCATTCGAGAACTGGATAGTCATGCTTGAATGTGGCATCCACGGCAAGCCAACCGACGCCAGGGTAGTCGAAGACATACTCCACTTGGAACGCGCCCCCGACAACGAAGGCGATGTCGATTGCTATCAGAGCGACCATCGGCAACATGGCGTTTGGCACTGCGTGATGTTTCAGCATATTGGCATCGCTGAGTCCTTTCGCCTTGGCCGTCGTGATGTAATCCTCTGTCATCACATCAATTAGAGAGCCTCGCATGATCAGCGAGAAAGCGGCAATACTCCCTATCGTCAAGCTTATCGCTGGCAAGGTCAGATGGTAGAGGAGGCCTTTGAAGGACTCCCACGAAAGCTCGAGTCTTTCGCCGTACGGTAGCGCGCTGTTCGGTGGGAGCCAATCCAACTCAATCGCGAAGATGACAATCAGCATCATGGCGAGCCAGAAGGTAGGCATTGCGTAGAAGAAGAGCGAGAATGCGAGAGATCCCGTGTCGAACTTGCTGCCCCGCTTCCATGCCGATATAATCCCGATAGTCATGCCGATGACTATCATGAAAATCGATGATGCTCCGACAAGAATCAACGTCCACACCATATTGTCCATTATTAGATCCAACGCTGGAGTGAGTGGATTGATGAATGAGTAACCGAAATCGAGCGTCAGAACGTGCTTGACGTATTCAATGAACTGCACATACATGGGCTGATCGAGGCCGAACTCATCGATCATCTTCAGTTTGAACGATTCCGAGAGAGCCGGGTTCGACCGCAGGTTCATCATTGGGCTCCCAGGCATTGCTCTGAACAGTACGAAGTTCAGAACGATGACAAGCAATATCGTGATGAAGGAGTTGAGTGCCTTCCTCGCCATCAATCGCAATGCATTTGCCATCGAGTGTAGCTCCTATCTCTCACTGACGCCATTGCGGCCATACGAATGCGAATCCGCTCATCTGTCCTGGCGCTACAGGCTCTGCGTCGGCCCTGAATAGGGTTTGCTAAGAGGTTTTCGGAAGGGGTTTGCATGTCGTTTCAAGCAGCTCCATTGAGCCATCTACTCGCTGGAGGGTGGTGATTGCTCCTCCGGTGGCGCAAAGGTCTCATCCGACGGAGCTTCCTCGCCACCCTTGCCCTTCTTCTTGAGCATATAGAAGGCTGCAGCTGCGATCACGGCAAGGACCAGCAGAGCGATTGCTGCGATGGCTAATGCGCCCACTCCAGAATCCTTCTCGGGGTCGAGGTGGACCGTTAATACGGTTGTTTCACCCGCCGTCACGACGGCTGTCGTGGTGTTGCTCACATAGTCGTTCGCGGTGACCGTTACGTCGATGACGCCCTCGCTAACGAGCTCGAACACATGCAGACCGTCTTCGTCCGTTGTGTGCGTCTTGGTGGTGTCGCTGTACGTTATCTTCACGGTTGCCGATTCTATCGGCAAACCTGTCTCGCTATCGTAGACCTGGACCTCGAGCGTGCCAGATGTAAGAGACAGTGTGAAGTTCAACCAGGTGACGTTGCCCGCGGTCAGCTCGACGTCGGCTGATGCGCTACCGTAGCCCACCTTGCTAGCTTCGACAGTGTGCCCGCCTTCCTCAAGCGGCATGGAGTAGAACCCGCTCGTGTCGGATACGCGCGCATTGACGGATGCATCGACAAGCGCGCCCTTCAACGACTCCGAAGAATCATCCTTGACGTATCCTTTCAGCCAACCAGCAGTGTCGGACATCTCCGTGACTTCCACATTCAGGCTGTCCGATCCAGTGCCGGAGTCGGGATCCGTCACGAGAAGAGTCACAGTCACATCCCCTATCTGGCTGAAGTTGTAGTAGACGTCCTTACCGTACAGCTCCTCTGTCGAATCATCCGGGTCGACAAATGTCCATGTCCAGTTGAGATCAGCCTCGACCGTGTCTTGATCTTCAGCGTATCCAGAGAAGAACAGGGTCTCGTTGACCGAACAGAGCTGATCAGGGCCTGCCTCAACGTTCTCGGGGTCACTTGTGCTGCCGACAGGCGTGATTTCGAAGTAGAACCACGAGTATTCGGGCACCAACCCCGGATGACTCTCCATGTCTGGGAAGTTCTCGAAGTTGGCTTCGTGGTAGGCGTACAGCCCCATTGGGTAGTAGAGCACTACGTACGGGCACTGCTCGTACAGCATTGCCTGCATGTCGTGAATGATGGCCTGTCGCTCTGTCACGTTGACAGCCCCCTGCTGGTCGAGGTACATCTGGTCGTAAGTCTCGTTGCACCAGAATGCGTCGCCCCATTTGGTCGAGTCTTGCGGGTCCACAGGCTGTTGCGCCGTGGTCATGGTTGACAGCATGAAGTTCGGGTCGATGTCGCAGTCCCAGCCCCAGATGAATAGATCGTACTTGCAGCCCATCCAATCGTTCCAGAGCACGCCCTCGGACACGGGCACAAGGGTGACCTCGATGCCTATCTCACGGAGGGAGGCGGCTATCTTCTCCGCTGCTTTCTCCTCGTCAGTATAGTCCTTCCTGAAGTGCAGGCTGAACTCCAGCGCTACACCGCTCGTCTCGTTCTCCCTTACGCCATCTACGTTGTATACACCGTAGCCAGCCGCGTCGAGGAGGTCGTTCGCGGCGTCTATCTGGTAGTCCCACTTGTCCTCCTCACTGAGGTTGTAGAACCAGAACTCCGTAGCCTTGGGGATAATCGACACCCCCGGCTCAGCGAGGCCCTCAAGGATGTCATTGACTATGTAGTCCTTGTCGGTCGCCATAGCAATCGCCTGCCTCACCGACAGGTTGGTCGTTTCGAGGTTGTCACTTGCTTGCGGGAACGCCTCCCTCCATTCCTCCGTCGCGCAGTTGATTCCGAGCTCGAAGAACGATGCTGAGCTGACCTCCTGTCCACTTATGTCGTCGTCCTCAAGAATCTCCTCCCACTGAGATGCCGGCACCCAAGTGGCGATATCAATCTCCTTCCCCTGCATAGCGGTCACCAGAGCAGCTTCACTGCCGAAGGTCTTGAACAGCACCTCGTCAACGTTGACCTCGCCCATGAAGTAGTCAGGGTTCTTCAGCAGCCGTATCTCGCCCAGAGTCTTTTCCCAGCTATCCAGAATGAAGGGGCCTGACCCGATTGGGCCGCTCGGGAAGTAATCCGGATCCCACGGATCCACCTTGTCGATGTCCTTCGCTGGAACGGCGCTCCAGATGTGCTCCGGCAGTATCGGAATCATGATGGTCAGCATTGTGGCCTTAGGCTCGGTCGTTATGATCTTCACGGTGTAGGGGTCCGGCGTCTGGATATCATCCACACCCAATAGATAGTCTATCCACAGTGCGCCCTGGTTCTCGTTGAACCTGATCAGATCGAAAGTGAACTTCACATCGTCCGATGTGACAGGCTCTCCATCGTGCCACACTGCGTCCTCAACGAGGTGGAATGTCCAAGTCAGATTGTCAGGACTCGATTCCCACGACGTTGCCAGCTGTGGGCCGAAGTTGAGGTCCTCATCGACCGACGTTAGCGTGTCGTACACCAGGAAATTGATGGTATATGACATGCTCAGCACCATCTTGAACGGGTTCAGCGTATCAGGCTCCTGCGCAGCCCCAACGATTATACGAACGGGATCGGCTGCGGCAGCGCTCGCAGGCACGGTCGTTGCCGGTGCGATGAACGTCAGTCCAAACAGTATGAACGCGCACGCAACGGCGGCAATTCTCACACAGTTCAATTCGGCTCTCATGCAATCCCTCTTTCAGTCCCCCGAGGCGCAGGTGTCCTTCTACGATGTCCCCCCGTCACCGTCGGAAATGACCGGTCATGATAGATGAAACTGCTATAAAACAATATCATCCAAAGGGGGTGTTCAGAACAGCTATATCACTATCCAGTCGATTGCGAACCGGTTCGAACCCCTTTTATAGGGGAACCCGAGTATTGGAGTCCGCTAGGCTCGACCGGGACGTTCGGCGTGTCCTTGTACACCAAAATCGTCGACAGTGGGGGTGACAGCTGGGGACGTCGTAACCGAGCTTGCGCAGGTCCAGGCAACGACAATGAGGCCTTGTCCGAGGGGGTTGAAGGTGGTCCTGTGGTCCAGCTGGAGAGCGGGATCCTCTACCTTGGTCGCGGAGATCGGGTCAGGCCCTGACGGGAACAGCCTTACCGCGGACTCTCAACGCTCCTTGGGTAGCGGGGCCGAGGAGGTGTCTGGGTCGCCTGTGTGGGCGAGGCCGGCAACCTCAGTGGCCTAGCACTTTTCGCTCCTCGCCTACAATCCTTGCGAATTGGAAAAGAGAGTCGAGCACGGTGGAGGCAGCAGCGTGACAGCCCCCTTTTACTGGCTGAACCTACCCGAGCGTTTAGGCGCCCTCTCGGATTGATTGCCAACCGCTGATTTGCCGTGTTTCTCGCTCTCTTCTGAAGTTCAGATAGATGCGCTTCGTTCATATCCTTTGCGGGGGGCGACATCCGAGAGTGTCCGTCGAGAAGTCGAAGAGCATCTCCCGATCCCCCTCGCTCTCGACCGACATGCGATTGCCATCTTCGACCGACCCGCATGCAGCCGCGATCAACCCGCGCCTTGAGAATTCCCGTGCAACGGATTCCGTCTGGGTCGGTTCGCATGTTACGACGAAGCCGCAGCCCTGATACGCCTTCAACCATTGGACGAGCTCAACATTGTCTGGCTTTGGAATCGAATTGACGTCCACCCGACCGCCCGCGCCACTCGCCTCAAGGAGCATGCCGGCGCTCCCAAGAGAGCCTGGGTTACTGATGTCCTTCCCTGCAGATATCATCGGCGCGACGGCGTGCATCGATGCAAGTCCTCGTCTCACCTCGTCAGTGTCCTTCAATGAGGAAGTGTCCCATGAGTAGGGTATTCGCGGGGTGAACTGTCCGTCGAGATCCATCGCGAATAGGATATCGTGACCGGCAACGGCGCCGGAACTCCTCACCAGATGCTGCGTGTCCGTCTCTCCCAGCACGGCAACGTCAATGGCGGAATATGTTGTGTCGGGATGCAGGTGCCCGCCTACAACGGGGACACCGAATTTCTCACTGGCGTGGCCAAGACCCTCAGCAATTCGTTCCCTAACATCGCTGTCGCTGCATGATATGATATCGACGAGGGCGAGCGGCATTCCGCCCATCGCAGCTATGTCGTTGACATTCACGAGGACCGAGCAATAGCCCGCCCAGTACGGGTCGGTGGAGATGAGATCCTCCATTATACCGTCCGCCGCGAGAAGAAGTACCCTGTCGCCATAATCGATAGCGGCGGCATCCTCACCAATGCTGGCCAGCAAGTCGCCTTCGGGTATACGCAGTAGCCTCGACGCAAGGTCGGACACCTCGCTCTTTCGTGATACGCCTCGGTACTCCCTTAGCTCTCGGACGAGGTCGCGGAGACACATGCATCGGAGAAGCTCGTTCCCGGATAAAACATCTGCCCTATAATCTAGTCTGGGTCGTTTCCTTGACGTGTTGTCCGAGCATGAACCGCTCAACGATTATGTGCGAGAGAACGCGGATGTACTGTTCTCCCATATCCTCCTCCACAATCGTCGGCACGTCGCTGTTGGGCACCTTGTAGCCCTGCCTCACCAGATTGGATTTCGCCTCGGACCGTTCCTCTGTCGTGGCGTTTCTGCCCCTCACGACGCCGTCGAAGCCGCATCTCCGCACCTCCATGTCGAAGACCGGGCGTCTGAACAGCGTCTGGAGGCAATACGCCGCAAGCGTCGCTTTATCATCGGGATGAGCTGCGAACGCATTGCATGCCTCACCCATCAGCTCGTGAAAGGACTTTTCGTGAGTGGATGATACAGAGAAGACCTTCGCGGGTTTGATGTCCTTCTCCTTCAGAATGCCCAAGTCTGCCAATGCCTTGAGATATCCGGTGAGCTCGAGCCTGTGAAGCTTCACACCTCTGGACGAAAGCTCTCTCGATACCCCGCTTATCGATGTCGAATCCTTCCTGAGGACCTCCAACACGAGCTCGCGCATATCCTTCTTGGGCGAGAACATTCGAATCGTCATTGGTAACAAATCGGGTAATAAAAACATTGTGGGGGCCAGTGTCTTGAGCCCTCGCGCCACGCGCAGCGTCCCAAGCGCGTGAAATCGATCAGAGCCGTGGACCGATGAGCTGCCACAATATAAGGAATAGGACCAGCAATGCGAGGAACATGGTGACAGAGGCCGTCGTCCTGTCCCGCTGTTCCTTCGTGCTGTTCTTGTTCAATTTCGAGAGAGTGTAGTCCATACCATCTCTGAATATATACCCGCCATCTAGCGGCACTGCAGGCAAGACGTTGGTCAAGCCGAGCATCAGGTTTATCCAGAAGATCCAATACAGCGAATTCGTGAGCACCCAGAACACTTCGTCCGGCAGCCATGCCAGACCGCCTCCAGGCTCGTAGAGATCGGTCACAGGTGATCTCAGAGGGGCGAGGTCCAGAAATGGCAAGGCGATGAGCCTCAACCACGACATAGAGAAGTCTCCGATGGATCTATCGCCGCGGAACGGATGTGCGAGCTGATTCGCGTAGTGATCTGGCTCCCTGACATCGATTCCTAGCATGAGAAAACCGGCGCCCAGGTATCCCTTGCCTTCAAACGAAGGCTCGTTCTCATCGGGATAGAACTCCTCATAGAATTCGTACTTGTCAGAGAGCCGCACTTCGGAGATGTCGTTATCGACGACATACACTCCTGTCTCCTCGTCAAGGCTCATGACTGTCACATTGACGACCTGCCCGGATCGCGTTTCCTCCATGACTGCACGCAGCGCGTCAATGTTCGTCAGTAGTGTGTCGTCAAGAGAAGCGATGACCATTCCTGCGTCGAGGCCCGCTTCAGCTGCTCCGTAATCGTCGACCACATAGGCGACCACGAGCCCGTCTGCCACATCTGTCGCGACTATCTCCTCTCCACCGAGGCGGTAAGTCACATTGACCAATGCACCGGGGTCGGCTTCTCTTTCTTCGACGTCGTCAGCGGACGTCACAGAGTTGCCATCGATGTGAGTCACAACCGTATAGGGCGAGAGCCCTGCCAGCGACGCGGGAGACTCCTCCACCACACCGACGACAAGAGCGCCCTCGTCGACAGGGACGGCCGCTGACATCATCACGCCAGAGAACAAGCCCAGCGTCACCAACGCAAATATGATGTTGCTTGCTGGTCCGGCGGCAAACACCTTGGACCTCTTTCTCCTCGTGGTCTCCTCCAACTCCTTGTTGTCAGGCTCAACGAAGGCGCCGATAGGGAAGACGAGGAACAGAATCCCGAGAGACGTGATCTTCATTCTGCCTATCCGGGTCATGATGCCGTGGGAGAACTCGTGGACCACCATCGCGACTGCGAGTCCGAGTATGCCGTAACCTATGGGTATGATTGGGTTTATGCCGGGAACGCCCAGTATCAGCTCTGGCGAGGGAGCTTTCTCGATCTTGGGCACTATCGTGGCCTGCCACAGCAGCAGAACCATCATCGTGACCATCGCTCCGGCGCATATCCAGAGCGATGCCTTTCCGAACAGGGTCCAGGCGCGCTCATAGCGCGAGATGCGATCGATAAGGACTCGCCCTTTCCGAGTGCGCCACATGATTATGGGGCCCATCAAGCTCATGGAGTGCTTCTCGAGCCAGCCCGTTCTCCGTGCAGCAATAACGAGAGCCAGCCAGCCCAAGAAGACCAAAAGAGCGATAAGATAGCCATTCATGCGACACAGACCCGCCTCTGGGCCATCGGCCTTCCCGTATTAATGGCTTTCATGTCATCAGCGAATGCTGCTGCTGCCCTAATCGTCTCTGGAGGGCATCCTGTGGCGAGCCCATTGCTCGTCAGAAAGCTCCTTGTATACGTCCGTCTGGGCAGCATCGGTCTTGTCAGAGTCTTCCTCCATGAGGGCTAGCCGGGCTATCTGGTCCTTCTTCAGGATCCAGTAGTGAATCCTCCAGAGCTTGCCCTTCTTGAGCAGTACCTCCTCGTGAGTGGTCGTCACAAGACCCACCTCCTCCAGCATGTAGAAGAGATCGCGGTCCTCGGGTGTCAGTCTGTTGTCTATGACCTCATCGGTGTATCCGAAGAAGCTCATGACGTACTCCGCCATCTTCTTGATGTCCTCGTCCGACAGACGATCTCTCTTGCCGATGGTCTTCTTCAGCGCGAGCTCCACCTGTCGCAAGGTTACTACGGACATCCCGATCCCTGTTCAAAGGCAACCATATACGTGCGTAAATACATGTCGACCGGCCAACCGATCTCGTCCATCCAGCCCCGTCAATGAGACACAGATGTGAACTCGACACCGTCCTCAGCCAGCCTCGACAGTATGCGTTGAGCCCAACACAGCTTCCGCGACTTGACTTTTGGCGATCTGCCCGACTTCTCGGACGGTCTTTCCAGATCGAAACCGGCCAGACTCATCCTCCTCACCCCAAGCTCGTGCATGATACAGGCGGCGCGGTCGCCGTCAGTGAACCCTCCGAAGTTGAAGACGCCCTGGACGGGAGGGCCCTGGCAGGTGCCAACAACCCTTCCTTCAAACCTGTCAACCCATCTCCTAAGCGCGGCCATATTGTCTCCGTGCGCGTGCACGAACACCGTGCTTCCACGAGCATTGGCGTCAATCTGGTCCTCCACACGGCCGTCGAGATCGGTCACTATCACATCAGGCATCAGCGTTGCCTCTAGCAACGCTGTAGTAGCCCCGTCGGCAGCGACGATGTAGTCGCCGTCCCGGATGTGCGATACGTCATCCTCCAATGTTCCGCCCCCACCACAGAGAACAGCGGCTGAGGGTATGTTGGATGCGCGCACATCGTTTAGCGATCGCGCACTACTCTCGGAGATCATCGAAGAAAGGAACTTCGCGCTCTCGCTGTCCTTCTCCTCGCTGAAGCCGAAGTCGCTGCATATCTCATGATAGATGGGGAGCCATACCTCCAACTTCAGCGTCTCACGCTCCGGACGCAGCGGATTTGCGCTCGGCCTCTCTTCGGAGAGAGGCGTTCAGCACGGAGCTGAAGATGGCAATCATGATGCCAGTGGCCATCTCGGAGAATATTATGACGAGATCGTAGTCGCTGTACTTCAGGAAGTACTCGAGAGCGTCAACAGAGCCCTGGATTATGAACCCCGTCGCGAGGACGGACACCATCATGACGATGAACGACCACTTGATCTTCCCCGTCTGCAGAAAGGCAGTGATCGATTTGCCCGACTCATACGCGAACACGCCGAAGACGATGAACCACACACATCCTGAAACGAAGACGAGTATGGAGATGGCAAGGCTTCGCTCGTGAGGCAGCAATGCCTCTCGATAGGTCAGCGCCATGTCGTAGCCTATGAGTATCCCGACAACGGCGAGCACAAGTCCGACGATTGCGAACGGTATGGCGAGGCTGCCCTGTCTGATGGACCTTCTCATGCGCGTCAGCCTATGACTCGTCCTCTCCGCCCATCGGTATGCCCAGCCAATCAGATAGACTCCCAGCACGACCGCCGTCGCCCCGAGGGCCATCTGAGACAGCATGCCGATGTCCTTATAGTCTCCTTCGTGGAACTGGACTATCTTGACGATCAGCGACAGAAACCCCCATATGATCAGCACAAGCGACAGCGGGACTATCCATTTCCGCCTCATCTTCTCGTCCTGGAGGGTTTTGATGATCATGTAGTAGGTTCCTTCTATACTCCTGCTCTGTTTGACGTAAACCCTCTTGACGGAGTCGACCTTGACGCGCGATGAGATGACCGGGTATATCGCCTCGTCCTCTGCGCCATCGCTGACCAGAATCGCGCGGTCGGGCTTGACGACCTCGAGCACGTTCTCCAGCTGTGTGGTCAGTATGAGGTCTGATTGGAATCCGACGTGTGTGTCGCCGGATATTGTGGCGATCTCGGCGTCCATGCCTCTCTTTACTAGATCGTCATAGAGCTGGAGACCTGACAGAATCGTGTTCGCGTCGACCTCTTCGGGATCCGCCAATCCCAGAGCCATGCTAGCGTTGAGATTCTCCTCGCGGCCGATGACGGGGCCACTTATGCCCGTCTTCGTCCCGAGGTCGTCGTCTCTGTCGACGCACAGCACCAACGTCTTCATATCGGGACGAGATAATGGCGTATAGATGTATTTTACCATCGCTGTTCCGCATCTGACCAGTCATTTCGATTCGCTTACAAACTCTTATATAATAACCACAGAATTCTCAATATGATGGGCAAGAAATCGAACCGGGCCGAGTCCAAGAAGGAATGCCCGAGTTGTGGACTCGGAGTGACGGAAGAATCTATGATCTGCGAGTTCTGCGGATGGGACTTCGAGGAGGAAGATGAGTGGATCCTACAAATCGAAAAGCTGGAGCGCGACCTCATGCTCGAGAAGCAACGATTCGAGCCAGGCACGGTCGATCACATGATCGAATCCACCCTCAGAACCCCTGCCAAGCAGAAGACGGAACCATCCGCCTCTGCTGATGAGGAGGTGTCGGTGGCAAGTGCTCCCGCCGTGACCGAGCCACCTGAGGAGCCTTTCGAGGAGCCCGTCCGAGAGCCGCCGAAACGACCCGTAAGAGAGGAAACTCCTGCCCGTACAACTCCACCTGCGGCGCCAAAGGTCAGAAGAGTAAGGACCGTCAAAACGCCGCCGCCCGAAAGAGTTGAAGAGCCCGCTCAGGCAGCACCCGCCCGTGCCCCGCCGACGAGGACACTGAGGCGTACCAGAACTCCCGTGCCCGCCCAGGGTGCCCCTGCTGGCAGGACCGAACCGATGGAAGCTCGGGAGCCGCCGGTAAGGAAGACCCGCGTCGTAAGAAAGGTGAAGAAGTAGCAGGCTGCGGAACCCAGCGGCAACATGTTGTAATCGTCGCCCAACAGGCTCCAATTCGATAACCGCCTGTGTTAAGTATGATTGATACTCTTAGCGATGATGGGTGTGGCGCACTTGCGGATAAGATGGCATGGCCATGCGTGTTTCGAGATTGCTGGCAGCTCGATCGTCGTGACCGATCCGCACGATGGCAAATCGATTGGCATACGCCCTCCGAAGGTCGTGGGAGATGTCGTCCTCGTATCGCATGACCACTTTGATCACAACTGTTCGCGCGTGGTGGCCGGGTCAGACACATCGGTGATCGGAGACGCGGTGATGACCGTCGAGAAAGGCGTCAGAATCGAGGGCATCGAGGGAGCACACGACGAGCAGGACGGAGCCAAGCGAGGCAAGATAGTCCTCTTCAGGTTCGAGCTGGACGGCGTCTCGTTCTGCCATCTTGGAGACCTCGGTCACATACTCGATGAAGAACAGACCAGTCGACTTGGCGGAACAGATTTTCTATTCGTCCCTGTCGGAGACGTCTTCACAATAGGGCCGGAGGCCGCGATGCGCGTAATGGAACAGCTGGGACCAAGGATTGCCGTCCCGATGCACTATCGAACTCCGGGACTGTCACTCTCTATACGTCCCGTGGGGGACTTCCTCGAACTGGTAGATGACAGCCGCGTATCGAAAGTCGGCAACGAGGTAGAATTCTCGTCTGACGATCTGCCCGAATCAGGAACCGATGTGTGGGTGTTCTCTGAGTGAGCTATGGCTCAATAGAGTAGCAGTCCGTCCTCAAGTCGTCCCACTTCTATCGGCGTCGACCGTCCGCCAACATAGGCGCCCTTGCTGTTGGCAACAGCGCAGGCCCCCAGATAGGGCGTGCCATAGTTGAGCGTCGCAATGGCCGCTGGGACTCCGAACAATTCGGACAATGCTTTGAGTTCGTCCTCGCCTGTCTTCGGATGGCAAAGAAGTCCCTTTGATGTGACAATGCAGACGGAACCGACGGTGTCTATGCCGGCTATGGAGCGTTTCTGCACCTCCACGTCGAGCACGTCCTCAAGCATACGAACCGTGCCCTTTGATGCGGCTGGATGAACGCATGCAGCCTTGTCATTGACGAGGATGTTGTTTCCGGCGGCGTTGATCCTGTCGGGCAGGTAACCTATATTCAACGACTGTGGCAACCTGTCCACCTCGTGCCCCTCGGCGAGGTTGGAGAACACTGCCCCGTTGGAGTTCATCGCCACCAGCGACCCAACCACCGTCGATCCGGCGACCGTGGTGAATATGACCTCGACGTCGAGAACTTCCCTGATGTCATCGATCGACTTCTGCTCCACCGGCTCTGACACCAGTGCGATATCTTCGTTGGCAGCGCAATACACCCCCACGTGGGGGTTGCCGTTCACATGGCCCAGTCTCAGCATCAGGGCATACTCCGCCGGGCTTACTCCTCAGGCAGGGAGACCTCTATGAGCCCGTCCTCGAATCTTATGGCCTTCACGCGCACCTTGCTAGGGGGGTTCTCGATGCCGTTCCCCCAGAGGCGTTCGTTGAGCCTGTGGTCAATCCAAACGTCCTTCCTAAGCGATTCGTCCTCGACACCTGAGGAGGATTTCTCGGCCATGTGCCTCCTCACGTATTGCTTTATCTCCTTTATCGCCCTTGGCGCGCGCTTGGTCCTTGGTACCTGCTTCGTCACGGTCAGAGGCACCGTGAAGATCCTCTCAAGCTCCTCAACCATTCCTATCCCTCACACCTTGAGCCTGTTCCGACGCCAGTGTCGCCTCTTAGGGTGACGCACGAATCTCCTGTCCGTTCTCATCATAACCCAAGCGGGAACACGTCTGTTGCTGTTGAGGGCTTTCATGAGCCTCATCTTGCGCGCATATGGTTTGTGCCTGGACAAACTATCATCTCCTTTCGATCTTGATCTCCCTCTTGGAGGGCATCACCTTTCGCAGTATCTGTCTGAGAGTGTAGTCGTCTATCTGCTGCGACAGCCTCCCAGATTGGACAAGCATCAGTAGCTGGTTCTCGACCTGCTCCACGGCGTCCGGGCGCGTCATCCGCAGGTTCGCCAGCCTCTCCCTCGCTTCGGGCGTGAGTATCTGTCTCATCACGAGCGCCCTCTGGGCCTCGACCTGCTTGGCCTGCTCCTGAGCTGCAACCTCCTGCTGCGCCTTGACCTGCAGTTCCTGCAGCTTCTTTTGCCGGAGGGCGTCCAATTCATTGTTGTTCGTCATACAGTGAACCACTCAGAGATATTTCGTAAGCTCGGGATTCTTGGCTGCCATCTCCTTGAGCAGCTCGGTCGACAGGCCATCCACAAGCTTTCGCCCCTTCCCCGAAATGATCCTGCCGCCATCCTTATCCCTCTGAACAAGCTGGCAGTTCTCCAGCTGTTTCATCGCTGTTCTGGCAATCGCCCTCGAGCCGCGGACCGCCTTGTCCGGCTTCGAACCCCTGTCGGCCTTGCCGCCGAACGCAGCGGCAATCCTGGTCGTCCCGATCGGACCGTCGATGTATATCTTTCGCAGTACGGCAGCGGACCTGATGAACCACCAGTCGTCTCGGACAGGGCTCTTCTCCCTGTGTCTGCCAGTCTTAACGAACATCGCCCATGCGGGCGGCTTCAGCGTATCGATCTTCCTCAGCTCCTCAGCTAATCGTGGTACTAGCTTCTCGGCAGGCACGTCGTAAGCGGTCGCCATCGAACTACCTCAAGGGACATATGACACGTCGGCTATCCTGGCCTGTCGCCAAAACAGCGACAAAACGCGGATAAGCTGCTACTTATATATAAATGCGCCGCCAGCGGCTGAGGACCAGCCGACACCCCCCAGGGCCAAGCTGGAAGAGGGCAGTCGTGTCATACCCTTTTATCTGAGCGCGCACATTGACCGCTCATGCGAATCGTCGTCGGAATCTCCGGCGCCTCAGGAATCAGATATGGCGTTCGCCTGATTGAGTCCCTTTCATGCGAGAGCCTACTGATCATGTCATCCGAAGCTATGCGGATGTGCAAGGAAGAGACAGGCATGAGCGTGGATGAGGTGTTCTCCAAGGCGGAGAAGGGCTGGAGGAACGACGACCTCTTCTCGCCCCTTGCGTCCGGCTCGACGCGTTTCGATGCAATGGTGATATGCCCGTGCAGCACGTCGACGATGTCCAAGGTGGCTTGTGGGATCGCCGATAATCTGCTGACGAGAACAGCGGCGGTGGCGCTCAAGGAGCGAAGGCGGCTTGTCGTCGTCCTCAGGGAGACGCCGCTGTCCACCATCCATCTCCGAAACATGCTGACTCTGTCGGAGGCAGGCGCGACCGTGATGCCAGCATGCCCAGCGTTCTATCCCAAGCCTGACACGGTCGACGACATGGTGGACTTCGTCGTCGGGAGAGTGCTGGACCAGCTGGACTTGGACCACGATCTGTACAGGAGATGGAGCGACTCGGACGGCGATTACAGATAGTCGTGTATCTCGTCGAACTCGTCGCTCAGTCCTTTGAACTGCTCCTCCTCCATGCTGGACTTGTCCGCATGCATCAGAATAGTGGAGCCATGTATTGCTGCGAGATCGTTTATGCGGCGCACATAAGCGAGGACCTTGTCAAAGCCGCTCAGCTCTATGAGGGTCGCAAGGCCGTCGATCATCAGCCCCGCACGCTTCGTCGTCATGAGGAATGTGGATGCCGTCTCCATCGCATCACCCTCGAGGTCGTGGGGATTAACGTTGTCGATGTCGGTGGTGGACTCTGAGAACCAACGTACATCGACCTCCTCGCCGAGATCGTAGGTCCCCCTCATCTTGCCTGGAAACTCCGCCGTTATGACCATCGCCGCCCTTCCAGAGATGCCCATGGCTCTGATCATGCGATACGCCATCGTCGGGTCGCTGTCGACGATGAGGTAGTTCTTCCCAGCCTCGACCTCCTCCTGGAACGCTCCGCATCTTGTGCACTGGATCGAGTATGGGTCTTCCGGACCAGCGTGGAGGAAAGCCTCTCCGCAGCTCTTGCACTGTATGGAGCGCGTGTCCTGCGGATGCAGGATCGAGCCGCATGTGGGACATGACTGTGCCCTCTCGCTGCACTCGAAGTGCATCTCAGCGCCGCAGTTCTCGCACAGATGCAACTCCTCCACGAGGTCGATCGTCTTGTCGCACACTGAGCAGAACCCAACCGCCTCGGGAGTCTCCGGCTCGATCAACGCCTGCTTCACCTCGATGATGGCATCCTCAGGTATGTCGAGGGCGGATCGCTCGTACACGACTCTCGATACGGAATACTGTGCCATAACGGCCAGCGGCGCAATAAGTATGAAGTAGATGGAGTACAGCAGGAATCCTTCCATCAGCGGCGACAGCAGAAACGGCAGGACATACAGCGTCCAGATGAACGCGACCAATACGACGGCTGTTATCTTCACGGAGAGCTTGGGTTGCGCGTACTTCCTGTAGCGTTTGGGATGGAGTTTCTTGAACTTCTCGAAGCGGAGGCCGGGCATTCTGACTATGATCAGGGAGCATATCAGCAGAATTGCAAACGCCACTTGATGATTCTCGATGGGAGAAAATCCTTCGTACGATATGGACTCGTCCTCCAGGCTCGCGGAATCGACGATATCGAACTGGGATGAGTACCATAGTACAACGCCCGCAGGGGTGCGTATCTCCTGCAACGATCCGTTTGACATTTCGGGAACAGTGAAGCTGCCGAATCCGAACAGCACGACTCTCTGCTCCATCCGCATTACGCCGTCGAACGAGTAGCCGGTGGAGGCTCTCACCGCGCCGCACACGGTGCCGGCTGCGGTCTTTGTAATGAATATGACCTTTGAGAAGCCCTCGCCATGGGCGTCGAAGTTCATCCTGAAGACGATGTCGTCATTCGAATCCAATGTTTGGGAGACAAGCCCCTCGGTCTCCTTTTCGACGTCCTCCGCGCTCAAGTTCGCGAAGTCAGTTGTGGGCGTAAGGGTTACGCCCCAGTAGGGCAGCCCGTTGAGTTCGCTTGCCAAAGACACGAGGAAGCCTCTGACCTCCACCGCTTCCATGATCTGATTTATGCTGCTGTCGAACTCAGAGAGGATATACTGTCTCAAGTCGCGTGCAGCGTCTCCCTTGAACGTCACTTTGATGCTGCCCGATCCATCGAGATCGGCGACGCTTGTGAGCTGCATCCTGGTCTCCACAAGCATATCGGGTTCCGCCTCATGGACGTCCTGTGATCTCGCATGTCCAGGAACCACCATCGCGAAGGCTGCGATCAGGATCAGAGCCACGACGGGCACCGACTTCCACATAGCGCCAACCAGTGCGTCAGATATCTCACAGGCCTGGCTTAATTCTTTGCCTCCCCGTTATCAATTCCGAAACGGCTGTCGGAATCGATGCACACTGGCTGTCATTCCTAGGATGGCATGTGCGACCTCATTCTATGTAAACGGCCGGCCTTCCGGGTCTGGCCTGCTTTGCACGGCCCTTGGGGTCCGTCCTCTTAGGGTCGTCAGCGGAGAAGACCGTCACATCGCATCCGAACTGCTCCTTGAGAAAGCAAGCAGCGGCGCTCAGAACCTCTAGCTCATCGATTCGCGCCGATGCCCTGCGCCTCTCCTCATGAGACATCCTGTTGACATCGGACGCGACTGCCTTTGCGAACGCAGGCGCCTCCTTCCTTGCTTCAGGAGACAGGTTCGGCATCGCCTCTCTGATGAGCTTCCCCACGTCCGCTCCGCTCTCGCCTTCGCGCAGCGCGCTGCCCAGCATATCGGCCTTCCACTTGGGGGCGGTCATCAGGACCATCCTCGACGGCTCGATGGAGGTGACTTTGAGTATCTCAGAGATGTCCGTCATCAGCGCAGCCAGAAGCCTCTCCTTGGCCTCCTCGAGCTCCGCATTGTCGGAGACCTCCGCCTTCGGCAGCTGCGAATCCGAGACGAACCTCGGCATTCCTAAAGCCTCCCATATCTCCTCGGCGAGGTGTGGGGTCACAGGAGCCATCAGCTGCGTCCAGACGCGCAGCGCATCTCGAACACATTCCTTCGATGCCCCGCCCCTTCTCAGATACCATCTGAAGTCGTGGGACATCTCGAAGTAAACGTCGTTTGCGTAGGATCTGACGTCGAACTGCTCCATGTGCTTGTGCGCCTGTGCAAGGCGGCTCTGCATGCGTGCCCTGAGCCAGGCGTCTATGTCAGCGGGTGGCCCATCGTCCATCTCCACTAGATCGTTGGCGAAGCTCCATATTCGCTCTATGCGATCTCTGTATGATTCGACCTTCTCGTCCTCCCACGCGACGTCTACGTACAGCGATGCGATGTGAGCGTAGAAGAGCCTCATCGCATCGACCCCGAACCTCTCCGCGGCATCAGGTATCGGCTGCGCACCCCCCTTCGACTTGGATATCTTGCCTCCCGTGGCGGTGATGTACCAGTTCACTATGATACCCCGGGGCCAGTGCTCCGGCCGCAGCAGTCCCACGTGATTCATCAGGAACACGGGGAAGTGAACGGTCATGTGTTCCTTGCCGCCGAGGTTGATATCGAGCGGGTACCAATACTCGAACTCCGCCCTCACTGCTTCAAGGGTGCCGACGTCGATGCCGGTCATTTCGGCAACGGAGTCGAAGTCCCCCTCACCGAGCAGGACGCAGTCGAAGAACTCCTCGGTCATCCCGTCCGCGCTCACCGACCCGTCGTTGACGTACTTGGCCAGCACATAGTGGATAGGGTATAGCGTGCTGTCCGCTATCGCCTCCACGATCCACCGTCTGTCGAACGGAAAGCGTGTTCCCAGCCAGTTGCCCAACCTGACACACGCCCTCTCCCTGTACCACTCGAGCACGTTCTGTATGTTGTCGTGATACTCCCTGGGAAGTATCCTCATCGTACGAGCATGATCCTTGGATTGTTCTTTCAGTCTCGGATTCGCATAGTCAATGAACCATTGGTCGGGTATCTTCTTGACGAACACCTTGGACCCACATCGGCAGAGGACCTCCTCCGAGAGGTCGTAGAAGATGGCGGCCGCCCCGGCCTCGATCATCTGCTCCCTAACGGCGTCCTTTGCCTGCTCGACGGCCCAGCCTGCGAACTCCCCGCAGGAGCTATTCATGACCCCCTTGTGGAATCCGGTCTTATAGACTTCCTTAGTCGCCTCTTCAAGACGCGGGTCGTCCAGGGATTTGATCCCCATGCGTTCCGTCACTTCCACAGCGGGGAGCGGCCCGTATCCCGGCGTTTCTATGATCGGCACAGGCGAGGCTGCGTCAATCATCTCTTCGGTGATGCCGTACCTCTCCTTTGCACCTTCATCGACTCTCAGCTCAACGAGCCCGATCCAGTCGACAGGGGCGTCTGATGGGACGCTCATCACCAGGCCAGTACCCACCTCAGGGTCACACAGAACCGACGGGAAGATGGTGATCATCTTGCCAGTGAAGGGCGCCCTGCATCTTCGGCCCATGAGAGCAGCGCCGTCGGCGGAGGAGACCACTTCCACAGCATCCATCTGAAGCGCCAGCTTCTCAGCAGCAGGCCTGGATACCACCCAGGTCTCATCGCCCACCTTCGCGTCCACGTACTCGACCTCGGGGTTCACCCAAAAGTTCGTCAGGCCGAATACGGTCTCTGGGCGCAGAGTTGCCGCGACGAGCTTCCTGCCGTCCTCGAGGTCGAACTTGAGCAGCGTGTATTCCAGCACTTCTGCGCTGCCTCCCTTTAGGATATCGGTCTCCGAAGCGTCGATAGCAACGGGCCCATGCTCGACACACGCTGGGGCGAAGTAGGGCTTCTGAATCAGCAGATCCTGAGCCTTCAACTTAGTCATCTGCCATTCTATGAACCGGTTGTAATCGGGGTTGATGGTGCTCGTGAACCTCCGCCAGTCGGACATGAAGCCGAAACGCTTCCAGTAGTCGTTCAGATAGACGTCGTTGAAGAATCTGACCACCTCAACAGGGTCGGTCAGTCGGGAAAGCGTCTCCTCGGAGCATCCGTTCGAGGTCAGAAGATCGACGGTCGCCGGGTCGCGCCGTTCGACCCTGCGGGCGAAGCTGATGGCGCCGTTTCCGGTGGCGTGTGTGCCTACCGGAAACAGGACATTGTGTCCGGTCATGAGCTTGTATCGAACGATGGCGTCCGAGACTGTATATCCCCGCATATGGCCCACATGCAGGTAGCCCGTCACACCCGGGTAGGCGAAGATCATGAAGAACTTGGCTCTGCCTGGCTCTGGGTCGGACTCGTTGATACGAGCTTCGTACCACGCGTCCTGCCACTTGGCTTCCATGCGCGCGAAATCAAGAGCCATTCAACTCAGCCAGCGTGACATCGGAATGTGCACTCCGCATAAATATGTTGAGGACGACCGCTCGACGGCAGGTCACGCCTCGCGCCTATTGTGTCGTATGAACGCCGCTGCGGGAACAACCGTCGCCACAGTGACTCCAACCATGCTGAGGAGAAGACCAATCACAAGAAGAGCTCCGTCGTCGGAACGGTCCGATGAACCGCCATCGTAGACATCAGCACTCCTTGACCCGTCGGCGCTGATTGCGACATCTTCGGGCAGCGAGGCGACAGTCATCGCGAAGCCCGCGATGAACAGCAGTATGCCCGCGATTACCGCGGCGGCGATTGGGAGCTTCGAGCCCGTACATCGTTGTTCGTCGAATGAATCCGGATCCATGTTGGCATCAGCCGTGTCCTTGGGCGGACTTGGGTCCATATCTGGACCCTGGATATAACACTTCGCATCCGCCAATCTGATGGTGGCCAGCCGATGCCAGTATCCTGGAGCGAAGCTGCCTGACCGCTCTGCCATGAGTCAATATGACTCGTTAAGACAAAATGTGACATTCCGGATATCTATATATACAAATGTATGACATATCTTGGTCTCGCGTCGATAAGCCGGGATGGGATGCACACATGTCTGACCTCTTGGAGAACGAGCGAATCACGCTGCGACTCGACTCGGATATACTGAAGTTGATGGACGAGTTCGTCGCCAACAGCCGTGAGTTCTCCAACAGGTCTCAGCTTGCCCGCGCCGCCGTATCCGCGTATCTCGAAGCCAAGGTCGCGGGCACAGAGGAGGGAACGCACAGAAGACCGAACGAGGTGATGGTGCTGCTGCCGCCGCTCGTTCTCGACACGGTCGATCATCTTGTGGACGAGGGGATCTACACCTCCGTCTCAGAGGCATTGGCGGACTGTGCAAGGCATCAGTTCCTCCACGAGGAGCACGTGGAGTCCGTGAAGAAGGATGCAGTCCAGCAGAGAAGCGCCATGAAGGTCGTTCCCAAGACATGACAAAGGCACCGCTATGAGGGCGCACCGTCCGATACGGAATCTCTCGCAAGGGGGATTCTCTCGCGCTCGGACAGTGAACAAACGGAGGCCAGATGAAATGTCAGAGGAAGGGAGCAAGGTCGGAGATCTAATCAGCGTCTTGGGCGTCACTTTGGGAGAGCCAGCAATCGCAGTCGTCGGATGCGGCGGTGCGGGATCGAACGTCGTACACAGCATCTACTGGGGTTCGAACAGGATAGAGACGGTGGCAGTGAACACCGATGAGGAACACCTGCGCAAGGTCGATGCTCACAAGAGGATCCTAATCGGGAAGGACGTCACATTTGGGAGGGACGCCAGTGGATTCCCGGAGATAGGAGAGCACTGCGCGGAGAAGGCACGTCAGGTGCTCCGTGAGGCGCTGAGGAACTACGACATCATCTTCGTCGTCGCGGGCATGGGCGGCGGCACAGGCACGGGCGTGTCGCCAGTCGTTGCCGCAGTGGCAAAGGAGATGAACGCGCTCACATTCGCGCTCCCGATAATGCCTTTTGCCGTCGAGGGCGGCGAGAAGACTAGAATCGCGACGAGAGGCATCGACAAGCTCAGGAATGTCGCCGATTTCACAGTGGTGCTTGACAACAACAAGCTGGCATCGATGGAGGCTGCCAGGAGCCTCCCTATGTCCGAGGCGATGAAGATCATCGAGAGGAGCGTCATCAAGATCGTGCAGACCATCAGCAACGAGACCAGCTCCTATGTGAGCTCTCTGATGCACGATATATCGGGATACGCCGACGCCTTCGAAGAGCCTGTAGTCGTGCCCCCGAGCGAGCACACTGAGGAGAGGCTCATACACGCTGAGTTGATGCATGACCTGGGCGATTTCGGACCCCATATGTTCGGCTGAAGCGCGGATACTGCTTCTTGATTTCCAGGGCACTCTGGCCCCCTGCGAAATGGACGCAATGAAACTCTTCGAAACCAGTTAATCGTTTCTTCTCCAACATTGGTCGAGAGGTCGGCGTGCCGGCGCCAAGAATCGCGAATCGTTTTATTGGGTCACGGCCTTGTCATATCTGTGACGATCGTCGTGGGCTTCCTGATAAACCCCATAGCAGGCATGGGTGGACGTGTCGCGCTGAAGGGCACTGATGGGGTTGAGACGCAGAAGAAGGCGAAGAGGCGAGGGGCGGTTCCAACAGCAGCCAAGAGAGCGGCTGTTGCAGTCCGTGCGCTCGCATCAAGAGGTCTGGATATGAAGCTCCTGACTTGTGCGGGCGCGATGGGAGGGGATGTATTGCAGCGGGAGGGGCTGAGATTCACGACTGTCCTTACGCCTCCCAAAGCCACGACGGCGCTCGACACCAAGATGGCGGTTACTGAATTCGTCAGCAGGGAAGCGGACATCATCTTGTTTTGCGGAGGCGATGGCACTGCCAGGGACATCGTCGAGGTAGCCGGCTTGCGCGTGCCCATCGTGGGGATTCCCGGAGGCGTGAAGATGCATTCCTCGGTTTTCGCTCTCCGCGCTGAGGACGCCGCGGAGCTCATAGAATCATACGCAAGGTCCCGAAGGACGAGGGAGGGCGAGGTTCTCGATGTGGACGAAGACGACTATCGCGCGGGGCGCGCGCGTCCGCGTATTTTCGCGCTTGCGCGCGTTCCAGACGATAGGGACCATCTCCAGGCGGCTAAATCGACCTACAGTGAAGCGTCGGCCGAGGCGGAGGCAGAGGCTCTCGGAGCCTATGTGGCGAACGCGATGGAGCAACGCACCCTCTATCTCATCGGGCCAGGCAGCACAACGGAGGCGATCGCGAAGGCCATGGGGCAGGATAAGACCGCTCTCGGCGTGGACGCCTACATCGATGGGAAGCTGGTCGGTCGCGACCTCACAGAGAGTGACGCCCTTGCGCTGATGCAAAAGCACGACAGAAGGGGCATAATCGTGACGCCTATTGGGGCTCAGGGGTTCATATTCGGCAGGGGCAACCAACAGCTCTCGCCGCGGGTGATACGCGCGGTGGGAGCGGACGGCGTCATGATCATTGCGACACCCACGAAACTCCGAAACACCCCCGCCCTGCATGTCGATAGTGGCGACGATGAGCTCGACACATTGCTCAGAAGACCGTTCAAGGTGGTGACGGGCGCCGGGAGAAGGAGACTCATGAAGGTCGTCTGATGGCTGAGTTACTCATCGTCCTTTGAAGCCTTCTTGGCGACGCGAGCCTTCAGGGCGGCGTACCTCGCATCGACGTCTACCTGTATGTCTGCAACGTCCTCCTCGGAGAGATGGCGGAACCTGCCCTGAAGCGACAAGTACTCGGAGACGGGCTTGCCCTTGCCCTCACGTGTTATCGTCAGCTCGCCATCATCGATCTCGTAGAGGGGAAACACCCTCGTGTCTACCGCGAGCTTGGCGACCTCGATCGTCTTCATCGGGTCCATGCGCCATCCAGGTGGACATGGGGAGAATGCGTGTATGAAGCTGAACCCTCTCACGTCTCTTGCTTTCCGCATCTTCTTCACGAAATCCTCCGGATGCCCGACTGACACCGTGGCGGCATACGGTATTCCGTGCGCCTCCATGATGGCCATGATGTCCTTCTTCGGCTCCCTTTTGAACGCCCTGTCGCTGCCGACGGGAGTGGTGGTGGTCCACGCGCCCCACGGAGTCGAACCGCTACGCTGAATTCCCGTGTTCATGTACGCCTCGTTGTCGTACATCACGTAGATCGCGTCGGTACGCCTCTCCGCCGCTCCGGAAAGCGCCTGCAGGCCGATGTCAACGGTACCGCCGTCGCCAGCGAAGCCAACTACAGTTACATCCTCTTCCCCACGCATATCCAGCGCGGCTCTTATGCCTGAGATTGAAGCCCCGGTGGCCTCGAAGGCGCTGTACACCAGAGGCACCTTGAGACAATGGCTTGGCCAGTAGCCTGGCATGACAGCCCAGCAGCATGCAGGTATGGAGATTATCGTACGCTCTCCGAGGCCTTTGAGCATGTACCTCATAACCAGGTTAGCGCCACAGCCCGGGCATCCTGTGCTTCCAGGATGAGCGAACTCCTCCTCCGGTATCGTTGTCGGGGACGTCACCGCCACCTCCTTCCCAAGCCTTCGACGTCGACCCATTCGGGTTCGGCGCTCTCGCCTCTGTCCGATGCCTCGATGATATCCATGAAAATATTCTCAATCACGCGCGGAGTTATGTCCCTGCCCCCGAGCCCCACGATGTAGTCCTTTACGACCGGCCTTTCTGCGAGAGGATAGAGAGAGCCACAGACCTCGGTGTAGAACGCTCCTGCAGCGCCAAATGTGTATGACCGATCCATGACTGCGATGCCACGGACCTTCTTCGCCAAGCTTCGGACTTCCTCTCGCGGGAAGGGACGGAACGCCCTCAGCCTCGCCATGCCTACAGGGAGGCCCTTCACCCTCAGGGAATCGACGACCTCTCTGACGGTGCCGGCCGCCGAGCCAGCGACGACCACCACCGTTTCCGCGTCCTCACATCTGTACTCGTCCAGGAGGCCACCATAGCTGCGGCCGAAAGCTCTCTCGAACTCCTGCTCGACTTCGAGTATGCGCTTCCGAGATGATTCCATCGCCTGCATTGCCTTGTATCGAAACTCCATGTACTGGTCGGGCTTGACCAGTGAGCCAAAGCCCTTTGGGCTTCCGATCTCGAGCTTTGCTTCGGGGTCATACTTAGGAAGAAACGCGTCCACGAGGGGCTGCTCAGGCACGTCCACAGGCTCGGATGTGTGCGACAGAATGAAGGCGTCCTCTATTATCATTGAAGGAAGCATTATGTCCTTGCTTTCGCCCACCTTGTACGCCATTATTATCGTGTCGAGGACCTCCTGGTTGCTCTCGCAGAAGAACTGCATCCAGCCGGTGTCTCGCTGGGCGACGGAGTCCATGTGATCCGCCCAGACGCTCCACGGAGGCGCCATCGCCCTGCTCACGTTCGTGATCACTATCGGCAATCTGGCGGACGAGGCCCACATGAGGACCTCGTGCATGAGGGTGAGGCCGTGCGAGCTTGTCGCCGTGTACGTCCTCGCACCTGCTATCGAAGCGGAGACGCATGCGGCCATCGCGCTGTGCTCGCTCTCGACGGAGATGAACTTGGCGTTCATCTCGCCTGACGACACGAACTCCGCGAGCTTCTCCACGATCGAAGTCTGTGGCGTGATAGGATATGCGGCGACCACTTCCGCCCGAGCCGCCTTCGCGCCATAGGCGGATGCGTAGTTGCCGGTCATCACCTTCCTCATCACTCGCCCTCCTTGACCATCTCTATGCACTTAGCAGGGCACTCATTGGCGCAGATGCCACAACCCTTGCAGTAATCAAGATCGATGACTGGTATGCCATCCACCAGCTCGATGACGGCATCAGGACAGAACTTCCAGCAGAGGGTGCATTTCCTGCACTTCTCAGGGTCGACCTTCGGGTACATCACCCTCCACAGGCCCGTCTTGTTGATGGTGCTCGGCGTGTTGGATATCGGAGTCAGGGGTATGTCGGTGTATGATCTGCTCAGGAAGTCACCTCCTTGGTGCGGTCATACGCCTCCATGGCCGCGGCCATGTTCTCTTCCTTCTTGACGGGGGCTTTGTCGCGGATGCTCTCCAACATCGATTCAAGGGAGACTTCATCGCACACGCGGGCGAACCCGCCCATTATAGCGGTGTTCACGATTGGCGCCACCTTCGACCCTATCCTATGCTCCGCCGCGATGGAGGTCGCATCCAGCGTGAAGTATCTGTATTCAGGCATCAACGAAGGAAAGGCTCGTCCGTCGGGGTAATTGAACAACACCGTTCCACCCTTCTTCAGGCCGTCAACGAGGTCAACACCCTTCATCAACGAGCTGTCCAACACCACAACGTAGTCGGGTTCATAGATGCTCGATCGCAGTCTTATGGGCTTCCTGTCAAACCTCGCATACGCGGTGACCGGCGCGCCCCTGCGCTCGACACCGAAGTAGGGGAACGACGCCACCTCGAAGCCCTCCCTGAAGGCTGCATTCGCCAGGACCTCTGAGGCGATGACGACGCCCTGGCCACCCCTCCCGTGGAACCTGACCTCAATCATTGAATGCACCCGCTTGACATGTTAGCGCCTTTGACATATTAAGCATTCACCGAACTACCCTTGCAACCGCACCCTGGGCCCGGTTGCCGGCGTCGTTCTCCCGCAGCCGCGGAGATTACATACCCGTTATGCGTTCGTGAGTGCGTGAGGGAAGCTATGAAGGCGCCGTTCACGTCATTGCACGCGCGCGCGTATTGCCATGCTACGGAAGTGCGGGAACGGGTGGAGCAAGCGGTGGCGAATGCGATGGGAGAGGTCGAGCTGGTGACATCGCAAACGCAGGGACATCACGGAAACGAAATCCTCGTGATCGAGACGCACGCCAAAGGGGGCCAACAGGCCGAACTACTCCTCGGCAAGCTATCACCATCCGATTTGAAAGAGTTGATTGACACCATTGACAATCGCATCGATGAGTCCTGCAATCTGTTCATGCGCATAGACAAACAGAAGGCCTTCGACGGCGAGATTGCGCTCACGCGCGGCGGCGATGCTATCGCTGTAAGGATCAAGGTTGCGGCTTACCCGGCGAAGAAAGAGGCGGCTGCCGCGAGGGCAAAGGACTTCCTTCTTGCCAGGACGCATTGAGATTTGCGCTCTGTTTCAGGAACGGCAGACGTTCGATTCATTCATATATCGATGCACTCATCATACAGAGCCCTGCGACAGCACCGTGTGCAGGGGTAGCCAAGCCCGGTCAACGGCGCAAGGCTTAGGACCTTGTCCAGAAGTGGTTCCGCGGTTCGAATCCGCGCCCCTGCACCACTGGCTCACAGAGAATAGCAGAGTTAGAACTCCTGACGGCCCTATCTGCTCACCTTGATTCCCCAGACGACGAGCAGAGCGCATACAACGACTGTCACTCCGATGACCGCTATTCCCAGCATCTCCTGATCGTCGTAGGTCAGCATGTATCCGGAAAGGATCCCGATAAACGCCGCAGTGAAGACGAGCGCGCCTATGACAGGAGGAGGAGACCTCCTCCACCACCTCACGCTCGCGCTATGTTGCTCGGACACATGCACAGTCCTGCGTGAAGAAGGCCCGAAAGTGGTACCGGTCATCATCAATCTCCAATTCTCAACCAACACCACTTGGCATATAGGTATCGCGGGAAGTCCTAGCAGACGGCGAGATGTTGACGCTCCTCTTCCTCTAGCCCCGTATGGATTTGGTGGGTCCCCGGTGTTTCGTGATAGGTGGGGCCTTGTCCAGAAGTGGTTCCGCGGTTCGAATCCGCGCCCCTGAACCTCCTGAGATGGTAGATGGACCGCGAGGTGGTAAGAGGCCTAATGCAATGAGCTAAATCTCGATAATCGCATAACCGCCACGGGCTGGTCCGATGATAGGCAATCTGTCAGGCGATGTACTCGAGGCTATGATGGAGACACTTCCCGTGGAATTCTCAGTCGTGGACGAGAATGATAACGTCCTGGCGTGGAACAAGCACGACACGAGAATCTTCAAGCGGCCGGAGGTGGTCGTCGGCAGGAACGTCAGAGACTGTCATCCGCAGAAGTCAGTCGACAATGTTCTGACGATCCTGACGGAGATGAAGGAGGGAAAGAGGGAGAAAGCTAGGTTCTGGATCGACCTGGGTGAGGGGGATGCCGGACGCAAAGTCATGATAGAATACTATGCCTTGAGGTCACCTGCGGGAAAGTATCTAGGATGTCTCGAAGCGTCGCAGGACATCACAGACATCAGGAAGATCGAAGGACAGAAGAGGATTCTTGAACAGGAGTGATGACGGCACGCCGACGCAGCAGCATAGGCGTATCACCTCCGATATCAAGGAAGCTATTCGTCACATTCAGCTCTCCGCTTTAAAAAGGTCGCATCCAGCCTCGAACTCTGAAGCCGAGAGGAACTTGCGATATCTGCCCTCTGGAAAGCATCCGCGATGGTTTCCTCTTTGGCTGAACCAAGCGCAGTGCCCACATGTGCGTCCAGAAGACCTCCTGAGTTTCGCCAGCACTTTCCGCTCCTCAGGTGTGTATTCGTTGTTCGAATCCGGTCTCTTCACGCGTGCTGGATGGGCGAAGGGGAATACAACTGTTGGCACGATCGAGCCGCCGCTCATAAATATCACAAGAGCCAATGACGGCTTCAGTGAAATTCGTCTACTGTCACAAGTGCAAGGAGCTGCGCGTGAAACCATGGTACAGCATGCGCGCCCGCTGCGCGCGCTGTAGGGCCGACGCCAGAGAGATAAGTGTGCCGCGCACCACGCTCTCGTTCGTCACCTACGGGCTCATTGCGGAGGTCTTGGGAACGGTGTTCATTTACACGCGCACTGACGAGAGCATCTTTCTCTATGCGGGAATAGCCGGCCTCGTGGCGACTTTCGTTGTGCAAGCCATCGAGATCTCAAGGGGGGAACGGGTCGCGCGTTCGCGCATCAGGGCGACGAAGTCAGATGCTGTGGCCTTCAGGAAGAGGGGCTGGCTCTAGCAAGAGGGAGACGGTCGCCGCATCATGCCCGCAATCGGGAAGTTTGCAGGTCGACGCAACCAGATCGCTACGCCCCGGCGGGCTCTGCTCGATCCTGAGCAGGACGATCGGTCCATCGTCGAGATGGCGGCTGATGATCAGATGCGGCGTCATCAATGGATGTGAAAGGTTATTGAGGAGGCCGAGCAGGACCATGTTGAGCGCGTCGAACGATTCCGAGTCGACTCCGTTCCCGATGGCCGTCACTTCCACCGCTATACACTCAGACACGACGGTTCTGGCGGGCACGTAGAGGTCGTAGCCAGCCCAGAGGCTCGCCTCGACCCCTATCGATGACCTTAGGAAGGCGGTGAGAATGTCATCCGGATCGCATCTGCCGCAGAACTGGCTCGTGTCTTCATCTGCCATCAGACCTCGGGCAAAGGCGCCTAGTTGGATCGAGCAGATCAGCATGGCAATGGCGAAGAAGATCAGAGCATCCATAAGAGCTATCTGTGCTCGCGCGTCAGACTGTTCAAGCAGAGACAACTGCCACCACCTCCGCGACTCCGATAGAGGAGACACCGTGAAGGATGTTAAACAGACGACTGTGCCACCCAGCGACTGATGTCTGTCCTCCATCTTCGCCGTGCATGACCGTGATCACCTCGCGCCAGGGATGGATCATCGCAATGGACACGGTCCACGCCAATGAACCGTCGTCTGGAATTATCGATGACGGCTGCAGCGCCGCTATCGAATCGAGCGTAATCCTGGTCAATCCCCCCTCAGAAAGCCTTGAAAGCACGACATCAGTCATCTCCTCCGCGGCCTTGTCCAGGCGATATGCTCTGTCCAAGGATTCAGTCTGCTCGGAGATCCAGATGCTAGTCCCCATGACGGACACCGTGCCCATAAGCACTATCATAAGAACGGGCAGATCTTCGAAGAAGCCTCCGATACCCCTATCGTCGGTGTTCATAGAACTAGTACCATGTCAGTATGAAGAATTCGAGGAGCGCTACACGCAGCCTACACAGACCGAATGCCTAGATGTCCTTGCTTTCGAATCGAGATGCAGAGATGATGAAGAGCGAGGCGAGGGCTGTGGGCAGAAAAACTCTCGTACCGGCGCTCAGCCGAGAGATGAAGTGCCCCCATTCGTACAACGACGACGAAGAACTCAGCCTGGACGTAGAGTGCGAAGGCTGTCCGGGTTCCCAGGATCTATCGAACGATCGTTGCCTCACTGGAATCCTGCAGATACTGGCCTCAGAGGCCGAGCCGGAGGTTTTGATGCTCAAGCGTTACATCCACCGGAGATACAGAGAATCGAGACTCGCACCTGTTTTGGCAGCTGCCTCTGAATTGGCCGCCCTCAATCGCGCGCTTTCCACACGACCTGAACCGTCAGACGGTAGGTGTCTGACATGCCCCGCCAGTATGCACAGGCTGGCGGACGGGCTGCGCAACGAGCTCCTCGAGCGGCCAGTGGAGTTCATGAATGACCGATCTAGAGCGATCGACAACATCAAGAAAGGTTTGGGGGGCGTCAAATGCGCCCGAGCACGCGCGTGCGTAGCAGCGGTTTTGGAGGACGGCTTTGTGGGAGGCGTCTGAATGTCGAGGATTCACCAACCACGGATAGTGTGCGAGCTCACATCGAATCCTGAGGGGGAACCATCGGGACACAGGCAGGAAGTCGGTTGCTTGCCACCTTTTGCCGTCCAGTCGTGCGAGTCGAGGCCATGCTTCGCCTCCTCGTGGTTGGTGTCTGAGCGCTACGACGAGGCCGACGTCGTAGAACGATACTCCATCGACGGCGTTGACGTGACGATTCTCTCACCCCCGAGAAGCAGCTGCGGAGCATATCTCGTTCATCCCCCCGAGTATCGAATGAACCCTCGCCAGCTGCTCGTGCTCGCAGAGGCGATGGAGGAGATCTGCAAGGCCAGGCCCTCTGGGTTGCGGGTTGAATCGATCGGGATCATTCGAGCGCACATGAGAGCGATGGCAAAGGATGTCGTGCACTCTGTCCTCGCTAGACGCGGGGACCATGTCGAGGGCGAAAACCTGGAAAGGCAGGCGGACGCGTTGGCGACGATCGTATGCAGATACACGGCGGGCTACGGCGTGCTCGAGACAATGCTCAAGGACGCGCGCGTGCAGGACGTGTACGTTGACGCTCCCTCCAACCGCACGCCCGTCCATGTCGTCCTGAGATCGGATTCCTCAAGAGCTGTCAGACAGAAGTGTCGGACGAACCTATTTGTCGGCAGACGCGACCTCCAGGCGTTCGTGTCCAGAGTGAAGTTCGAGACCGGTTCGCCCTTCTCCGAGGCTGTGCCAGTTCTCGAGGCGGACATGAAGGACCTGCGTTCCAGGGTGACTCTCGTCTCGCCCCCTCTGAGCGACAGAGGGATTTCCCTTGCTGTGAGGAGACATTCGGACAGAGCCTGGTCGATGCCCCTCCTCATCGCGAATGGCTCGCTCTCGCCTCTTCTAGCCGCGTTTCTGTGGGCGTGCGCAATCGGCAGGAGGGCGGTGCTGATTGCCGGAAGCCGAGGAGCAGGCAAAACGACACTACTCTCAGCAATGATGCTTGAGTTTCCACGATCACAGAGGATACTGCTGATCGAAGACACTCCAGAGATACCGGTGCTCAGGATGCAGGACCTCGGCTACGACATGCAGACGCTCAGATTCTCCCATGGAGGGTCTGCCGGACGAGCTCTCGATGCGAGGGACGCGCTGCGAGTAAGCCTTCGGATGGGGGAGAGCGCAATCGTGATAGGCGAGGTGAGAAGCAACGAAGCGAGAGTGCTCTACGAGAGCATGCGCGCGGGAAGTGCCGGCTCCTCAGTGCTGGGGACCATACACGCCAACTCAGCGAAAGGCGTCCTCGACAGGGCCGTCGAGGACCTCGGGATCTCGGAGAGGGCGTTCTCTTCGACCGACATAGTAGTGGTGATAGGTCTTACGCGGTCGCCCGACGGCACTAGGTTCAGCAGGGAGGTGGTGGAGGTCGCTGAGGTGGTCGAAGCGGGATCCTCCGTTCGTCTCATCACCCTGTTCAAGAAGGACGGCCAATGCTTCTGCGCAAAGCCGACAAATGGGTTCGCAGAAGAGAGCGCTACGGTCTCAGGGATTGCCTCTGCCCTGGGAAGAACGCCGAACGAGTTGATGGAGATCATCAAGGCAAAGGCCCACGCCGACCAGATGCTCGCAGACGGTAGCTTCGATGGCTGCGCTGAAGGCCGCCAGTGCAGCGATGACATGAGAGTCAGGTCGAATGAAGCCCTTACGAAGGAGCTCTTCAACTCCTCGACGCCAGAGGTGGGTCTCAGACGATGGATGGCATCCCATGAGTCGTGGTACGGAGACGCGTGTAGGCAATGAGAACCGTTTCGTCACAATGTGCAGGGCGCTTGCATCATTTGATGCCATTCTGCCGAGATCAGCGCGATCGGCCGCGCACAGGGAGCTGTTGAGGACAAGAACCCGAGGTCGAAACGCACACGCCGGAATGATAGCCAGGTGTTCAAGACGGAGGTCCATAGCAGACGACCTGGAACGATCCGCGATCCCTCTTGACGCGGATTCACTCCTTGCCGCCGCGAGGGGGTTGGCGGCGGCTACAATGGCGGTTCTCGCGACGTTTCTCGCTCTAGCTCTTATCTTGGGATGGCCGGACCTTGCCGCATTGTCGGCGTTCCTCCTGGTGGCCGTCCCTATCCTATCCAGGGAGACGGTGCTATCATATCCCAAGGCCGTCGCCTCCAAGAGGGCGCTGCTGATCGCGAGGAGCTCGACGGACGACGTGAGCCTGATGGTGATGAACCTCAGGCACGAGCCTTCTCTGCCAAAGGCTATGGCGACAGCTGCAAAACGTGGCTCTGAGTTCGGAAGCGAGCTCAGGGAATGCGTTTGGCGAGTGATAACTGGCGTGCACTCCACCTTCGAGGATTCGCTGGGCCAACTGGCCGTCAGATGGCAAGACCACTGTGCTGAGCTGAAGCCGGCTATCAGAGCGCTCATCACTGCCTCGTGCGAAGGCACCGAGGCCGGCAGAAGAAGGGCCCTCGACAGAGCGAACGAGGCACTCGTAGCTGGAGCCAAGAGGCGCATAGAGGAGTTCACGTTGGCACTGTCCGTCCCGAGCATGATACTCTTCGGGATAGGCATCCTGTTGCCTCTGATAATGGGCGCTTTTCTCCCGATGCTGTCTTGGGATATGTTCGCGGATGACGATGGCATCAGCACGGGCGGAACAGGCACGAAGGGAATGATTGTCCCGACAATCATACTCATGAATCTTGTCTTTCCGACAATCGCCCTGCTTGTGGCGCTGGACGCCATATCGAAGCATCCGATGGCGAGCCAGTGCACCCGAGATCGAGGAGAGACTCGGCCTGTTGGATCAAGGATCGGGATACTCGTGGCGATCACATCGTCGACCCTGGGAGTGACGGCGGCGATTGTTTTCCTTGATGGTAAGGCCGAGTACGTCCTGGGCTTTCTGGCCGCATCGATACCTGTGGGGGCATTGCTGATCATCCATGGCTCCGGCGCTGCGGTTTCGGACGACCGCGGGCGCCGTGAGCAGCTCGAGGACCTCCTATTCAATGCCGGCGCGAGAATGGTGGACGGAGAGAACCTCGAGGCCGCTATGCAGGCTGCGAGCGCAGATATCAAGGCGGAGAGCCTCCCTGACGCCATGCGCTGGGATGGCGCAGGCGAGTCTCGACGGCCTGGAAACGAGCTCAACGAGGAGAGCGCATTGGCGGTTGTCGTCGCCGCTGCGGACAAGGACGAGACGCAGGCTGGCATCCTTGCGATGGACCTGGCTGGATACGCGAGGGACATCGCCGAACTCGAGGCGGTGCTCAGACGCCGCCTCAAACCCACGCTCTCTATGATGAGAATGACGACACACGCTCTTGCGCCCGTCATGCTCGGCGTCACGCACGCCATATACATGTCGCTGGCGTCGATAGAAGGCGGCGCTGGCGGCCTGTCCCCGGGGACGCTGTTCGTCGTGCTCGCGGCGTTCCTCGTTGAGATCAATGCCATTGTCGCCTACTTCGCCTGGGGCGTCGGCGACCGTCAGCGTTCAAGCTCACTCGCATACTCTGTTGGCACCTGCATCGTTACCGCCGTGCTTGTGATGTCGGCGGTCGTGATGGTGGCCACATAGCGCGTCTATCCCAGGCGCTCCATGTTTCTCATCAGAAGGGCCAGCTCCTTCTGATCGAACGCTCGCGGGTCAACAGGAAGTACCATCCTACAGCCGCTCTGTGTGATGTGGTCGTTCACCTGGTCGACCATCCGAAGAACCTTGTTGAAATCGTTGTTCGACACGAGGTATTCGATGCCGTCCAACAGTATGATGCCGTCGCTGGTGTCGCCTGCGAACTTGATCAACATGTGCGACAAGATGCCCAGGTTCGTGGGCGATATCACCTTGTCGCCCGTGCGCGTAGCGAGCCAGTACACGGGCGTGTCCTCGAGGCCGTATTTCTCCCTGACGAGGTCGGGGTGCTGCCGTGTGACGGCAAATCCTGCGGTCTTCCCCTTCCCGCCGGCCGGGGCTGTTGATACAAGGTTCACGAACGCGTCGAAGCTCATGTGCGGAGGCGACTCCTGCACGACGTACGACCTGCCGGGCTTGAGGTCATACTTCCTCGATATCGACAGCCTCACCGCCTTCTGGCTGGGCTTGGCCTTGCTCTTCCTGGAGAACAGCCCCATCTAATCACTCCACATCGTCAGGACCGAGTTGAGAGCGATCTCGTTCGTCGGTTTGAGCAGGAAATCCTTCGCCCCTGCCTCGAGGCTCTGCTGTATCATGCGCTTGTTGATGATGGAGCTCATCGCGATGACGACAGCGGTAGGATCGATTGACAGCAATTCCTTCGTCAGGTCGACCCCGGATCTGTCGGGCAGAACCATATCCACGAATGTGAACCTCGGCCTCGCCTTCTTGAATACCTCAACGGCTTCCTTGAAATCGCCGGCCTCTGAAACGTCGTGGAATCCCGCTCTGACAAGGAGCTCGATCAGGACCGTCCTGAACGCCTCGGAGTCATCCACGACAAGCACCTTCACCAAATCATCTCCAGCAGAGAACGGTTAATGCCCACCGCATAGATGATACTTGCCGTCGAAGGATAGAAGTGAGATGGGCAGGCAATGAAATTCCTGTCGCCAGGCCTCTCCTGCTTATTGATTTTGGAGCACGGTGGCCGAAAACCGGCTTGCGTGCTTGCTTGGAGAGGACTTACAGGCTACCCATCTCGTCAGTTCAATTGGGAGGCATCGACCATAAAGATTGCGATGTCCTGGCGTTCACGAATGTAAATAGACAAAGAGTTATATACCGGCATGGGCATACTTCAGAACCGCCTTTTAGCTGGATAGGTTTTCGCCGATGGTGTCATTTCATGACAACGAATGAGGAGATAAAGAAGGGCACAACCACGATAGGAATCGTGTGCAAGGACGGAGTCGTCATGGCCACAGAGATGAGGGCTACGATGGGCACGTTGATCGCACACAAGACAACGCAAAAGCTATTCAAGATAGACGACAACCTGGGACTCGCGGTCGCGGGGGTCGTTGGTGACGCGCAATCCTTGGCGAGATACATAACTGCCGAGGTGGAGCTCTATAAGCTGAAGCGCGGACAGCCGATGACCGTTAAATCCGCGGCGACTCTCACTTCCAACATTCTCGCTGGCAGCAGATTCTACCCGTACTGGGTCGGACTTATTCTGGGAGGCGTGGACAAGAACTCGGGCCACGTCTATGCTCTGGACATGGTCGGAGGAGCCATTCCGGACGAGTACGTCACCACGGGTTCGGGCTCGCCGTACGTGTACGGTGTGCTTGAGGACCACTACCAGAAGGGGCTGCCGGTAAGCGAGGGCATAGACCTGGCAGCCAGGTCGTTGCACGCTGCTATGAAGCGCGATTCAGCATCCGGAGACGGCATGTCCGTAGCGACCATAACCAGCGACGGATTCTCCTTCGTGGACGAGAAGGAGCTCCACAAGAGGCTGACGAAGATGAAGCTCTCGTCCTGAGATCTTCTACGTCAGCGGGGCAGAGTGGACGTAATCATCGAAACCATACTAGCCTTTGGGTCGAGTTGAGTGAAGCCAATGGGCGTAGAGAAGGTTCTAGAAGACGCAAGAGATGCGGTCAAGAAGACAATACCGTCCCACATCGAAGTGACGGAGATAGATTTCGAGGGCCCAGTCATCGTGATCTACACGAAGAACCTCGATGAGTTCGCCAAGAACAATGATCTCGTGCGACAGCTTGCGCAGTCTCTTCGGAGAAGGGTGGCCATCAGGCCGGACCCTGACCTGCTGGCCGATTCTTCCAGCGCCGAGGAGCGCATAAAGGAGATCATCCCTGAAGAGGCGAAGATCACCAATATCTACTTCGAGGACGACACAGGGGAGGTCACGATCGAGGCCATATCTCCCGGACTCGTCATCGGCAAGCACGGCGCAGTGCTGAACGAGATCAAGAAGGAGATCGGATGGGCACCGAAGGTGGTCAGAGCGCCACCGATCCCGTCCAAGACCGTCAGTGAGATAAGGAACTATCTCAGGAAGGTCCAGGAAGAGAGGAAGGAGTTTCTGAGACGTGTGGGGCGCAGACTGATGCGCCAGCGTCTTAACGACGAGACCTACCTTCGCGTGACTGCTCTGGGGGGCTACAGGGAGGTAGGCCGAAGCGCGACCCTGCTGTCCACCAGGGAGAGCAAGATACTGATCGATTGTGGCGTAGCCGTATCTGCCGACGACAACGGCTCCACGCCGTACCTGAGCGCTCCTGAACTGTTCCCGCTTGACACACTCGACGCGGTTGTGGTCACGCACGCGCATCTGGACCATTCCGGCCTGGTGCCCGTGTTGTACAAATACGAGTACGAAGGCCCGATCTACTGCACTCCGCCAACAAGAGACCTGATGTCGCTCCTACAGCTGGACTACATCAAGGTGGCGGTGGGTGAGGGCAAGAAGGCGCCCTATGAATCGTCACACATACGCGATGCGGTGGTCCACTGCATTCCGCTCAAGTACGGCGAGACCACGGACATCTCTCCTGATGTGAGGCTCACCCTGCAGAATGCGGGCCATATCCTAGGCTCTTCCATAGCCCATTTCCATGTTGGGGATGGACTGTACAACATAGCGTTCTCCGGCGACATCAAGTTCGAAAAGTCATGGCTATTCAACGCATCGGTCAACAAGTTCCCTCGCCTCGAGACGCTCGTGATCGAATCGACCTATGGCGGCTACCACGACATGCAGCCAAGCCGGCAGGATGCCGCAAACCAGATCCGCGAGGTGGTGAGAACGACGCTGGGACGGAAGGGCAAGGTCCTGATACCTGTCTTCGCTGTCGGAAGGTCTCAGGAGGTCATGCTCGTTCTCGAGGAGCTGATGAGGAATCATCACATCCACACCGTCCCGATCTATCTCGACGGAATGATATGGGAAGCCACCGCCATACATACCGCATACCCCGAGTATCTCAACAGCCAGTTGAGGACGCAGATATTCCAGATGGGGGAGAATCCGTTCCTGTCGCCGATATTCAAGAGGGTTGACAGCCCGGAAATGCGAGAGCGGATCTGCCACGACCCAGAACCCTGCATCGTATTGGCCACTAGCGGTATGATGAACGGCGGGCCGGTTATGGAGTACTTCAAAGCCTGGTGCGACGATCAGACCAGTACAATCGTGTTCGTCGGCTTCCAGGCAGACGGCACAATGGGCAGGAAGATACAGAAGGGTTGGAGCGACATCTCACTTAACGAAAAGGGGAAGCAGATCTCATTGAAGATGAAGATGGACACCGAGACAGCTGATGGCTTCTCAGGACACTCCGATCGGAGGCAACTGGTCAACTATGTCAGCACTCTGGAGCCGAGGCCTGAAAGGATTATAATCGGACACGGCGAGGACCATAAATGCTCTGATCTGGCGAGCACGCTGTACAAGAAATTCGGGATCGAGACCCGGGCACCCCTGAACCTCGAGACGATTCGGCTCAAATGACGCTCACACGATCCTCAATCGCGAGCTCTTCTCCCCGAGAAGGACGACGCGGCTGTCCTTCCTCTCCGCAAGGACTTCGATCGATAGCCTCGCGGCGATCTTCTCCGAGAATTCCCTCACCTTCGAATGAGATGGCATATTGTCCATCGTCATCCTGGACCTTGAGTCGCCGACGAACACGTATCCTTTGGGTTCGATGAACGTGGGGCCTGCGATCTCATCGAGCCTGGCGTAGGCGTCCTCCCAGCCCAGATTCCAACCGTCCACGAGCGTATGACGTATGACGGTGCGCGTATCGAGGGAGGGCATCAGCTCCAGGGTGGCCATGAGGGCGTCCCAGGCTCCTGCGGAGCGAGGCACGCACAGCCTATCGAAGAGTTCGCGATTGGGCGCAGCAACGGTGACATAGAGCTGGCTGGGAAGTGTGCTTAGGTTTTCAATCGCCTTTGGCACGGAACCGTTTGTGACAAGGAACGTTGTCATACCTTTCCGCTCGCACAGCCCGATGAACTCTCCCAGATACGGATAGAGCGCCGGCTCGCCGGAGAGAGATATCGCCACCTGGTTTGGACGCCGTGCCTCCTCCCACATGGCTGGATCGCATCTATCGTCGCCCTTGAATCCCGACACCAGCCGGCCCTGCTCTCTTATGCACCCTTCCAAGAGCTCCTCTGGCTCGGGGCATCGGGCGCCTTCGAAGCCCGACATTCCGTGAAATCGCCAGCAGAAGAGGCATCTGAAATTGCAGATGTTCACAGAAGGCGTCATCTGAAGGCACCGATGGGATTCGACGCCGTAGAACTCCTCCTTGTAACAAGGTCTACCGTGGATGAGTTTCTGCCTCATCCAGTGGCAGAGCTTGACTGCGCCCGTGCCCCCGACAATCCGATACTGCTGCTTTTGCAGCTGATCAACGGCGCCAGTGCACATCGCCTGATCATCTCCGCTAGAAATCCGCAAGGCTCCTGGATAGGTCGGCTCGATCCTTGGCGGGCCTATCTCCGTCGGGCATTATGTCACCGGATTTGATCTTCTTCATCAGGGCCATCACATTGGTTACTTCTTCCGAACCGGGATCTGTTCCAAGCAGGAACGCGATGTCGCCCTCATCGAAGTCCGCCTCAGCTCCCATCCTGGCAAGCAGCTGCGGATCGTTCCTTGCAAGTGTTGACAGGAATGGGAGCACCGAGCTTCCGATTCGTTTGGCTGAGGAATGCAGCAGCGGGGAGAGCTTTGAACTCAATGCCGCTCTCGACCCACGGATGGACCTCGATCTCGACATCATTATCAGATAACTCGGGAACCCGTAGCGCGAGGGAGGATGGCGGCGAGGGCTCGTTCTAGCCAGTGACACCCCGGATGTCATGAGCTCCTTGGCATATGACCAGAGACCGTAATGCTGCAGCATCCTTGTCCTTCTGAGATATATGTCTGAGCGCGACAGAGCGTCGAAAGCGGCTGCCATCTCCTCTGGTGACTTGAACTCTCTCGGGATGTTCTCCTCGACCCAAAGGATCAACTCTTCAGGCGTTCTGTCGATGTCAAGCGTAGCGTTCCTGGCATCCTTCACGGTCTCGGCCGCAAACATCATGTCGAGAGCAGCCTCCAGCTCCGTCTCCTGATTGCGCTTGCCCAGGGCGGCAGTGTCCACTTCCGCAAGGCTTGTCCGTCCTTCCACCAGCATCTGCAGGTCGTTTATGGCGCCTCTCAGATCTCCAGCCGCATTTCTCGCAATCAGACGCAGAACATGCTCATCAACTTCCATATCCTCCCTGGCGCAGATCTCAGCCAGAACGGATATGACCGTCTTGTCGCCGAGCTTATGGAAGTCCGCCTTGTCAGCCAACGTCTTGACCGCTGATGCCTTCCTGGTCAGAGCGTAGTAATCGTTTACTATGAGTATGATCGGTTGATTCGATTGCCTTATAGTCTCCGCTATGGCCTTAGCTCCACCATAATCCTCCCTTCCGAATAGGTTGTCCGCCTCATCTATCACGATCAGCTTCCGCCTGCCCTCGGCAGTTGTGAGGAATTCGCCATCATCGGTGAAGGTCTGGCCAAGCGATCCGGCGCCAGCAACGCGCCTGATAGAAGCCGCGTTCCTATGGTCGGACGCGTTCATCTCCACGACATCCCAGCCATAATCGTTCGCGAGCGCGAGTGCGGAGCTCGTCTTGCCCGAGCCTGGCACTCCTCTCAGCGTGATGGCTTTCTTCTTCGGCTTCCCCTTGCTCCACAGGTCGGCCCAGCGCTTCATTGCTCTGATTGCACCTTCATTTCCAACAACCTGGGATAGAGATTTCGGACGGTACTTCTCTGTCCACTCCTTCATCATCTTCGCAACAAGCATCGAAGAGCCGTTTAAAGATTATCACTGCACGACTGAAGCTCGCTTATTCGTCCCGAGATGAGGCTGAAAAGCTCTGTCGTCTAATTGTAATGCTGTGAAAGTATATATGTATAGGATTATAGTTATGACCTATACATCACCCGATAGCACATAGTAGCTTGTGTGACTCGATGCCATCTGCTCAGACGAGGTCCTCGTGTCATTCTCAGAATCCTCATCGTTGGTCACCTCCATTCCAGGGAGGCGATGCTTGGAGTACTCCTCCTTACGGTCGTCGATGTCCATGGTTAGGTATATTGCGGTGACCTCGATGCTTGAATGGCCCAGGTTCTGCTGAAGTGTCCTCAGATCGATGCCAGATTTTAGTGCGTGAACTGCGTGTGTGTGCCTCAGTACATGCGGGTGTCTCTTGTCTCTATCCAGTCCCACTTCGGAACCGTAGTTATGGACGAGTCTTTCAATCTGGCGTCTCGATAGCGCACCGCGTTTGTTCGACATGAAGAGCGGGTCCTTCCTGTTCTTGCGTGTGCCGATGTAATCCCGCAGCATGGTCTTCGTCCATGAGTTAACTATAGGCACCTTGCGCCCTTCGCGGTGTCTCTTTGCCTGTTGAATCGTGATTTCGCCCGATTCGAGATCCACGTCACCAATTGTCAAGGCCGCTAGCTCTCCGACCCGCATCCCCGTCTCATACATGAGCTTGATGATGAGGCGGTCTCGCATTCGTTTCGGCGCCTCGAGCAGATTCTTTAGTTCGCTCTCCTTGAGATACTTTCGCATGGGTGTCCCATCCCTTGGTTCGCGGACGAATGTCCGACAATCAATCGGATTGTGCCTATTTAAAAATGTCGCATTTTCGGTGGATTGCGCCCTGCGACGATGTAGGTGTTCTCGAACCCCTTGGAAATGGTCAACAAATGCCCGATTTGTCGCCGTTTTCCCTCTCAGTGCGCAAGATCTACCCTTCTACATGCCTATCTGGCAATACGAGGCGTGCTACTTTGTATCACGGTTTCCAGAAAATCATCAAATCGTGTAGCCTTGTGGGCATAAATCACTCGATTCAAAGCGTGATCGCACTATTTGCCCCTGTAAGGGGCAATCGAAGAGGTGAAATTCAGCTAATGCGTTGATTAGTCTATAGTGTATATCTGCTAGCAAATATTAGTTACGCTTCACCTATAATTGCGTCCGACATCGGCAGACAGCCTGTCTTGCCATAGCATGGCAATGATTTCGATGCGGTTCTTCCCATGAGTCGGGACAGCAAACCATCGCAAGAGATCGTCTTATTCGGCCTGTGTACGTTGATTGACCAGACGCATTTGACCCCGCAAGGCTCTATAGCCAGACGGGTGAAAACAGAATGATTTCTTCGTGAATATATAGATGCACTTATAAAACTACAAGCACAGGAGAGGCGCTGCAAGCCCGCGAAAAACGCTATACTATAGAGCGATTATATTAGTGTCGATACCGCTAAAAGCACTAATAAAATATGTAACAACTATAACATGATGAGTTTCTTTGGCTAAAAGATACAAGGATAGCACTACAGAAAACAGCATCAATAGGTGGTTTCTCGCCATGCAACAGGGGATCTGGCGTAGGCAACAAGGCCTCAAACCAGTTGCCATTTGAGCGCGACTTCTTGGCGCGTGACACCGCGTCAGTATGTGCAGGGCGACAAGAACTGAGAAAGATGCAATCCCGACAAAGGAGATTGTGCTAGCCAGCATATGAATATAGACTCGACAAAGGCGTTAGCCCACCAGTAGATGCACCACTCTTCCGAAGAGAAAGCCGAGTCCACAAGATATGCCACCGATGGCGAGTGTTTCAAGACCACTGATTAGCTTTGGCAGTTTTGTCAATCTTGTCTTCCAGACTCCTAGTGCGAAAAGGAATGTCATGATTGTCGCAGCGCTCACCAGCAATGCGCTTTCAGGTGAAGAGAAGACAAAGAATGGAAAAATGGCTGGAAAGGCTCCGATTAGAAACGACAGTGAAGCTGTGGCGCCAATCATCAGAGGATCGTCGATCTGTGCAGGGGATATGCCAATCTCCTCCTGAATCATGAATTTCAGCCACATCTTCTTATCGCGCGTGATCTTCTGTACCGCTAGTTCCTGCTCCTCGGGCGAGAAGCCGTACTCATTGAAGATGTCGCGGATTTCCTGTGTCTCCTTCTCAGGCATCTCTTCGATTTCCTGAGTCTCCCGTCTTACCTGGCTCTCAAAGAAGTCCTTCTGTGCCTTGGTGGATATGTACGCGCCGAAGAAGATCGCTATTGCACCCGCTGAAATCTGCGCCAGACCAGCCATCACTATTGCGTCATTGGCATCAACAAGTGCGGAGACGCCCGCGAGAAACGCGACCGTCGTTATCAGGCCGGTGTCGATTGCGTACACGATGTCTCGTATCAATCGCCCTCTTGGCGTGTGCCAGTCCTCCCCATGCCAAGCCATCAGCCTGTCTTGCTTGCTAACCACCGGTACCAATTCCATGCCAGCAAAGGAGCAGGAGCAGAAATCCCTTTCGACGTAAATCGGTTCTCGAGTGATGAATGGGAAGGTTAAGATTGGCAGAATAGTCTAGAAAGCATTCTGATAGACATTAAGAGTGGGCATTAAGAGTGGGAGAGGGAAACCATTTTACTGCTATCAAGCATTGTACGACGTGTTGAGGGTGGAAACACGCGAAGGGGAGAAGCGCTTTACGGGCCAGTAGTGGAACATCGGCAGGAGATTAGAGAGGCTTCCGCTCGCAATCGACGAAAGAGGCGGAACGCGCTGATTGCCATCACCCTCTCACTGAGCATCGTCATGACGATGTTCGCTGTGGTGTTCACCGTCGACACGCCGAAAGAGGTGCACGCTCTGGGCGTAGTTACGACCTCAATCACTCTGGTTTACCAGCACTACGACACCACGATGCATTGTAATCCTTGTGGCGGTTCTGGAACTCTGGGCCCGCACCCATGGAACCATGCGAGAGGGACGGACGGAATCTACGGGAACTTGGACGATTGTCCTCACTGTTCTTGCTATTGTGCGCCAGCCAGCATATCCATGATTGCTCTTTACAGAGGACTGACACCTCCCGTAACATACCAGGACGACATCTACGATTCCGGCGAATTGGAGCTTGGCATGGGAGAGGCTACCGGTGACAAGATAATCGATAGGCACGGTGTGGGAATGTGCGATGGAACTGGCCTCCCTTTTCTTGAAGTGCAGATTGCATTTGCGGCCGCCTTGGGGGGATTTGTGCAACACGACCACGGTGGATTGAATTCAGTCCTAACGCAAGCCCAGCTGCGGCAGTACATCGTCACTCAACATCCCGTACTGTGGCTGGATCACAACGGCTGGCCCGCCAATATGTCCACGGCATTCCCGACGGGCGACTACAGATCGGACCAGGGCCATGCGAAGGTTATTGCTGGCTACGATGACAACGCTACCGCCGATTTCATTGATGATCTATGTCTCATCTACGATCCGTGGCCCGAATACAATGACCTTGGCGTGACGCCCGTCAACGCAACGAAAGGTCCTGGAGGAACTTATGATCCTTACTGGCTCCCGTTGAACGATGTGAATCTCTCGGATACATCAGACATCTACCTCGTGGACACCTATCCAGACATACCCGAGTTCGGCACAGTTCTAGTTCCTGTCCTGGGCTTGGTTCTGATCGCGGTGGTGCTTTCCTGGAAGCGGAGAAAGGGAGATGGGAAGAGATCCGAAATGGGACCCTGCTCGGATCCAGAATCGCGAATCTGAATCTTGGCGAGCAATACCGGTTCACAGCGCGTCACCTGTGAATCGGCTCAGGTTTGCCAAGCCGTAGCGTCGAAGCCCACGCTCTTGACTTCGTGATCGGGCCAGCTCAAGCTGCTCTTGGCGGGCCGGCTCCAAGTATCACGAGAACGGCTTCGTCAGATCAGATCGGCGCCCAAGTAGGCTTCAAGGAACTGCAGCCAACCATTGTCAGGGAAATCGAAAGTCTTGTACTTCTCAAACATGCCGGCGCAGGCTACCGTCAGGAAGCTTGCGGACTGGGGAAACAGTATGCCCATTCCCAGGTAATTGAAGTTCGAACTCTTCATCGTCAGTCCCATCTCGGGCACGGTCTTCGAATAAGCCTCCATGAACTCGAGCGCCTCCGATCTCACATCCGATCCGGTGGAAGCCGTGTCGGCTATCGCCTGCACCAAAGACGGCAGGTCGATTCTGCCAGCGCTTTCCGAACCCCACGGTATGATCGCGTTCGCCCTAGCGGATCTTACTATCTCGCTGTACGTGCCAAGGTCGGCTTCGAGCGCTTCAAGTAGGTCTCCGAACTCGGAAGCCAACGCCTCAACCTCACCGAGATCGATCACCGACTGCGTCGTGAGGATTTCCACCTGATACGGCGCCTGCATGAACAGTTCCTGGAACTCCTGGACGCAGACGATCGACAAGTCCAGAGGAGTCATGTCGCTGTCTTCCATGAGCCTCTCAAGGATCTGGTCGTAGGGGAATCCCCTGTAGCCGATGTAGCTCTCGCTAGCGACGAGGTACTGAGTGTCGAGGTTCTTGGCGTATTCGTATGCCACTTCTATCTGGCCTATCGAACACTCGTCCATCGCGAGAACGTCAACCGTGTGGTCCTTCAGTGCTTCTATCAGCTCATGATGGGTAAGCCAATCGCTGCCTCCTTCGGGAGTGGTGTCGTCCACTCCTACACCAGATGTCGGGCTGCCGTGATCCCAGAAGAATATTAGGGTGTGGTCCGCAGGATAATTGTCCTCCGCATATTCCACGAAATCTTCAAACACGCGAGGATCGCCAGTGTTGACCTCTTGGCCGTTGTGTTCGTAAGGCAGGAGAGTCATGCTCCCTTGCTCAATGTAGTAGAGATAGGCGACATCGTCGAGCTTGTCCATGAATACAATGACATTCACCTTGTCGCTGGAGCCAACCTTCATGAGCTCGCCAAGGTCCTCCGGTGTGAGCTCGTTGAGGTTGTTGTCGGCCTGCAAATAGACAAGGATGTTCCAGTAGTCGTTTTCCTGATCCGTCTCGGCCAAAGTCACCTGTCCGAAGGCGGACAGCGCGAACGCCAATGCCATAATCGCACACAATGGTCTCTTCCTTCTTGCAGTCAATACAGTCCCCCCGAATGCAAAACGCTGAGGGTAAATAAGGGCTCAGCCCTATAGAGTTTGCCTATACTGACCTATGCGTCAAGTACGATTCTCGGTCGCACGCTCGCATTTGACTGTATCGGTGTTATTGCATCAGCAGAAGGAGCCACAGTACGCTCCACTTCGGCCTGTCGATTTGAGATGACAAGTCCGTCGCGTATCGACGCGAAGTACAACGGTTTTGAATCTTGTCGAGCTTTGGCAAGAATCGACGGTCATCGAAGCGTAATCCGGTTATCAAGCGAGCTGATCAAGAGAAAAGAGGATTGCGAGGGCTCGAAGAAGCCCTCTTTTAGGCAGTACCTTACATCATGCCCGGGGGCATTCCGCCCATTCCACCCATGCCGCCCATGCCTCCTCCAGGAGGTCCTTGCGGCATGTCGGACGGGCTCATCTTCTTGGACGCGATCACATCATCGATCCTCAGCACCATTGACGCGACCTCGGTCGCGGATTCGATTGCCTGCCTCTTCACTCTGAGGGGCTCGATCACTTTCGCCTTCAACATGTCCGATACGCGGTTCGCCATGACGTCGACCCCGAACACCTTTCCAGTCTTCTTGGTGTGGGAGTTCTTCAGCTCTATAAGCACGTTTATCGCGTCCATGCCGGCGTTCTCGGCAAGGGTCCACGGGATGATCTCCAGCGCCTCAGCGAACGCCTCGATCGCCAGCTGTTCCCTGCCGCCAACGCTCTGCCCGTAGTCGCGCAGCCTGAGCGAAAGCTCGATCTCCGATGCGCCACCACCTGCTACGGCAACGCCATCCTCGATCGATACCGAAACGACTTTGAGCGCGTCGTGAAGTGCACGCTCAGCCTCGTCGACGACGTGTTCAGTCCCGCCCCGGACGAGCACCGATACGGCCTTCGGGTTCCTGCATCCGGTGACGAAGGTCATGTCGGAATCGCCGATCTTGACCTCCTCCACCTGCGACGCCTTCCCCAGCTCTGACGCCGATAGATCGTCGAGGTTCGTTACCACCTTGCCGCCTGTCGCCTTGGCCAGCTTCTCCATATCGGATCTCTTCACGCGTCTCACAGCGTAGAGCCCTTCTTTGGCCATGTAATGCTGGGCGAGGTCGTCGATGCCCTTCTCGCACATGACGACGTTCGCGCCTGACTTCTTGATCTTGTCGACCATCCCCTTCAGAGTGCTCTCCTCCTCGTCGAGGAACTTCTGCATCTGCATCGGGTCCCTGATCTGAATCTTCGCCTCGACCTCGGTCTTCTTGATCTCGAGGGCGGAATCCACCAGCGCGATCTTGGCGTTCTTCATCGCCTTGGGCATCCTGGGGTGAACTCGTTCCTTGTCCAGGACGATTCCCTTTATGAGCTCGGTATCGGCGACTGAGCCACCATGCTTCTTCTCAACCTGGATGTTGTCTATGTCGGCCTTGTACTTCCCGCCATCTTCCTCGGCTATCGATGAAACGGCGTCGACTGCGAGCGATGCGAGAACGTCCTTCTCGTTGCCGACACTCTTGCCTGTCATGGCTGTCGTTGCGACGAGCTTCAATGTCTTCTTGTCGGTGGGGGATACCTTCATCCCCATCCCCTTGAGTACTTTGACAGACTCCTGTGCAGCGAGCTTGAAGCCGTTTGCGATGACCGTTGGATGAACGTTCTGCTCGATGAGAGCCTCGGACTTCTTCAGAAGCTCGCCAGCAATCACGACCGCAGAGGTCGTCCCGTCGCCGCATTCGTTGTCCTGCGTCTTCGATATCTCGACGATCATCTTCGCAGCGGGATGCTCGATGTCGAGCTCCTTGAGTATCGTCGCGCCGTCATTCGTCATAACAATGTCGCCCATGCTATCCACGAGCATCTTGTCCATGCCCTTCGGACCGAGCGTGCTCCTTACCGCATCGGCAACGGCCTTGGCCGCCATTATGTTGTTCGAGTGGGCTGTGCGGCCTCTGGTCGTCTCCGTGCCTTCCTTCAATATGATCACAGGTTGGTTTCCCAACATCTAATTCTGCCTCCGATTCGTCGAGTATGATAGAGCTTCTATATAAAATAAGCGCATGAGAGGCGCGGCTCCCCCGCAGTGGCACGCATCATCTGGCTCTAGAACGCATCAACAAGATCGATGCCCTTGGACTTGCACAGCCCTGCCAGCTCGGCACGGATGCGCGACGCCGCATTCGCGCCCTTCCTCCATTCGCCGCTCATAGACGCGCCTTCGAGTGCGGCGCCGAGCCGTGAAGAGGCAATGGGCTTGACGTTCCACCTGTCCCATATGATCCTCTCGACATGAGCGTCTGCTGCAAGTTCGGCCAATGTCCTCAACTGGGAAGAGGAATCCGACAGCCCCGGAATGATCGGAGCGGCCATAAGATAAACCTCTACCCCTGCATCGGCCAGCGCTGAGAGCGCTTCGAACCTCGCTTTCGGCGGGGGGGCTCCCGGCTCGATTATCGATGCAATGTGATCGTCCGCGCAGCCAACGCTCACGCCCACCTCGACCGAATCCCAGCTGCGCAGCACGTCGACGTCCCTCAGCACGAGATCGGATTTCGTGAGCACGCTTGCCTCAGCATCGAACCGCTTCAGCATCGAGAGGCAGCCTCTCGTCAGCTGATGTTCGGCCTCCAGAGGCTGGTACGGATCGGTGACGGTTCCCACTCCGTAGACTCCCTTCAGGCCTCTTTCGAGCTCCTTCCGGAGCCTGGGAACGATATTGACCTTAACCTCCACCACCGACCCCCACGGACGACCAGTCTCGAATCTGGTGACATCCTGAGCATAGCAGTAAGCGCATGAGTGGCCACAGCCCCGATACGGATTGACAGCCATGTCCAGACCGGGCAATCTGGAGGCGGATGCTGCGCTCCTGCATTTGATCAGTCTAACGTCCAGGACAGTCACCTCCTGAAGTCCTCGATTCGCCGTTGATACAGGGCATCCTTCAGGACCGCGCTGCTCCTGATCCATCTTGACATCGGAATATCCATCATTCCTGACACGTGAGTCAAAGCAGCTCTGAGTGTCGGATACCTGTGAGGGGGGTTGGACAAGGCTTTCCTCACATTCTCCCTCACATTCCACACACCGACCGGAAGGATGTATCCAGGATGGGCCTCTCTCATTATGCAGACGCCCGCCTGTCTCCTTTCACGGGTCAGAAGCTCGTTCACTGCCAATCTGGCAGCATAGTAACATCCGCCAATGCTGGCATATGTCCTTCGCCCCTCGAAGAATTCGTGGTCGGACATGATTGCGATGCGATCATTGTGTGGATTCCAGACAGTGTTCGGATACCACGCCTCGATAAGCTCGTACTTCCAGGAGCTGGGAATCATAATGACAGCCCAGCGATTGTCCAGGCTCTGTGTCTCGTACACTCTGAACTCGTTGATGAATGGAAACGTCTTGGTGCTTTCCAGCATGTGCAGGCCGAGTTGACTGTCCACCGCAGTGATGCTCCATCTTGTGGGGACGAACCGGCGGCGTTTCTCCAACCCGAAGGCTCCCACGCTGAACGCCTTCTGTATCTGTGAAACCAAGGATCCGCTTCGATAGAGTGAAACGACCGCATCCTTTGCGAGCAAGTCGGTGTCGAAGAACGCCTTCTCCAAGCGTCTGTCGAACCGGCAGTTTGCCACCTCAAATCGTTCCAGTGGCGCAGAGGGGCCAAACGGCTGAACATCATCGTCGACCGTCAGTCGACCCACGGGCTTTCTTCTGAACTCGGCTTCGACCTGTGGGGGTTGCTGTGCCAACGCCAGATCACGTGTTCTGCTCACCAGCTTTTCAGTGTTGGCCACATCTCCGACATCTACCCAGTGCATCCCCCTTACAAGGTTGGACCTGAAACCGATGATTTCGTCGATGGATAAGCCGACCCATCTCTCAGGGGTATCCATTAGGGAGGTATCGCCGTCGATGGGAGGTATCATCGGGCCAACGGCAACCTTCGGGTAGCCCATTCTACCGACAAACACGCTGGGAGGGGAGTTTCCAATGAGTTCTGTGCGGTCGATCCGCTCCTTTGCTCCGAGGGATGAGAAGTACCTGGCCAGCACGCTGCAACGGCTCTTGCCGCACAACATCTTCGAACCCTTGCAGTAGACGCACCTGGAGGATTTTGTCCTTACATCGCTGCTGGAGAGAACCTCCTCGAACATCGCTGGGTTGTCAGGCATGACTGCTGACCGGGCAAAGGCTGATAGATCCATCCCGTTCGACAATCGCCTTAGATGTTATTAAGGGGCTAGCAGGGTGGCCGAAAATGCATCGAATCTCATTATCCAAACGTTAAGCTTGATATATCCCGTATACGTTTCATCCAAAGGGAACTCAGGGCCCATTGTCCTGGAGGGGCATCGACAAGAATGATGGAAGCGGTGGTCTCGCTAAGGGAGCCCGAGAACTGGATCAGCGATGTCTCTGCAAGATACTCTGCAGACATCAGAGTCATAGACAGAATGCCGTATGCCGAGGAAGGTGTGAAGGATCTGGTCGAGATCTCCGCCCCTTCGGACGTCATGGAGGATGTGTTGAATGCAATCAGGAAGAATCCCCTCGTTGCGCGAGTAGACACCACCGTGACGGAGAAAGGCAAGGTGATCAGTGCCGTAACGACGGCGAGATGCCAGATATGCAGGATCCTCACGGATGCAGATGTTTTTCTCATATCTGCACAATCCAGGGCTGATGGGAAAGTGGAGTGGACTCTGATACTCAGCGACAAGCATGTGCTGAAGGAGATCTTCGATCATCTCAAGACGAAAGAAGTGGAAGCAGAGCTGGTGAAGCTCACGAAGATCGACGACAAGGAGTCGCTCACAGAGAGGCAGGACAAGATAACGCAGGTGGCCTTCGAGAGAGGTTACTTCGACTATCCGAAGCGCATAAGCCTCAGAGATTTGGCGCGCATGTTCGACGTTTCGCCTTCCACACTGTCCGAAATCCTTCGAAAGGGTCAGAGGAAGATCGTGCTCGACTACTTCAAGAAGCAGCGGCGCAACATCTGAACTCTCAACCCGAACCACAAAGACGACAGATTAAACTATCATCGAGTACGTAGATTACTGCTGCAAGGGAAGCCAAGAACAGAAGGGGTGCAAAACTTGCCTAGTGAGGACCAGATAATCAGCGTGTTGAAGGAGATCATCGACCCACACACGAACATGAGCATCTACGAGATGGGGCTGATCTCAGACCTGAATGTCGCGAACGGCAGCGTCAGCCTCACGTTCCGACCGACCTCGCCGTTCTGCCCGCTCGGCATCCATCTCGCCCTGAACATAAAGCGGAGAATAGCCGAGATGGATGGTGTGGAGAAAGCGGTCATCACCGTTGTCGGTCACACGCAGGAAGACGCGATCAACGAAGAGCTTTCGGCTTCGTGATTCTGCTCACGCGCCGAACTTGGAGGACCTGTTAGCCGTTCCGAGCATTATCGGTAAAAGGTCGACCCCTCTGATCCTTCCAAGGGCGCCAGATGCCGCAGATATCTCGTCGTGCTCGCGAACGGAGTCGACCCTGGAATCAGCGCCTGAGACGCTGACCGGCACGGGATCGGCGCTGTGGTCTCTTATGCTTACGGGCGTTGAGTGGTCCGCCGTCAGCGCTACCACCACCTCCTCGTGCAGGTCCTTGAGCAAGCTCCCAAGCATCATGTCAATGTTCTCGATCACCTGCACCTTCAACCTGAAATCACCGTCATGGCCGGCTATATCTGGAGCTTTGATATTCACGAAGACGAGGTCGTGCTCTTCGAGCGCATCGACCGCGGCTCTTGCCTTTGCCAGATAGTCCGTGTCCAGCCCCCCGGTGGCGCCGTCTACATCGACGACATTCATCCCCACCAACCGGCAGATGCCCTTCACCATGGTCACACCGGCTATCCCGGCGCATCTGAGCTTGAACCTGCTGGCAATTGAATCGATGGGAGCTGGACTCCCTGCACCCCTCGGGAGCACTATGTTGGCGGGAGCGAGGCCGTTCTTTTCACGATCCATGTTGATCTTGTGCTTCGATAGTATCTCGTATGAGCGGGCGACGAACTCATTCAGCAGGTTTGCCGTCTTATCAGCATTCGGAGCAAGCGCTCTTGAGCGTAGGAGTTCTCCTTCGGAATGCGGGTCGACATCTGAGACGCGGTGATCCAAGCCGTCCCCGCGGAGCACGAGGACAGCCCTGTGCTCCGAACCCTCCTTGAATATGACCTCAACGTCCTCGAGCTTCATCCCGGAGAGAGCCTCGGCGAGTTCTGCAGCGCCTGAGCGAATCCTACCTGCCCTCCTATCGCGAATGTGCACGCCATCGTCGCTGGTGGCGAAATTGCATCTGAACGCGACGTCGCCTTCATGCAGGTCGATGCCGGCGCCCACGGCTTCGATCGGGCCTCTCCCCGTGTAAACCTGATAAGGATCGTAGCCGAAGAGCGCGAGGTGAGCAGTGTCGCTGCCGGGAACAACTCCTGGAGCAATGACGTCCATGGTCCCCGAGACGCCATTCCTGGCTATGGCGTCCATCGCTGGCTTCCTGGCGACCTGGAGTGGCGTCCTCCCGTCGAACTCCTTAACCGGCCTGTCGGAAGCGCCGTCGCATACGACCATCAGCATCTTCTTGTGTTTCATGAATGAGGCGAGATGGGAGCGCGCGTAATTAACCCTACCCTTCGCCCGGCTCGCTCCTTGAGAGCAATGCGAGCGACAGAGCCAGAAGCCCGATGCAGGCGCATAAAATCATCAGTTGATCGAACCCTGTCGCGAGGTATATCGGCGTGAACACGATGGGAGATATAGCATAGCCGAGGAACCTGGAGCTGTTGAACACCGAGGAGGATGTGTTCTTCAACGATTGAGGCACCGCGACGACCATCGTCAGGAGAGATGCCCAGATGAACGCGCCGCCAGCGCCGGTTACAAGGAGGAGGGCCACGAATTGTAGATACTCCTCCGCGAACGACAAGGCGAACGCGCCGGTGGCGCTGACCATGAAACCCACGGTAACGCAGCATATCGCGCCCCTCCGATCCACCAGGCCACCGGCCAAGGGCGCTACAAATATGCCTACGAGGGCGGAAACGGAAAGGGCAATGCCAACCTCCTCTGGGTCGAGATCCAACGGCCCCGTATCCATGTAATCCGCCACGAACGAAATCACACCGGCGAACGCCATGAACGCCAGGAATCCCGAGGCGGACAGGCGCCTCACCCGACGGTGTCTGAGCCCGCCCGCGATATCCGAGAACACGGTGGACAATGAGAGCCTTCCGACGCCTCGCTTCTCGCCTCGGAACAGAACCCACACCAATGCGATCATGAGCAGGCTCAGGGCGGTCACCGTCAAGAAAGACAGCCTCCAGTTGACATCTGCGAAGGCACCGCCCAGGAGAGGGCCTGCAGAGACCCCGGCAGTCGTCGAGCTGCCGAAATACCCCATGACCTGCCCCTGCCTGTTCGGGCCTGCGATGTCCGAGAGCATCGCGACCAGGACCGGGTTCACAAAGGCGTAGCCCAGACCCTGGACGACTCGAGCACCGATGAAGAATGCCAGCGAATCGGACATTGCCGCCAGCGCCGAACCTGCGGCGTACACCGAGAGTCCAAACAAGACAGTCGAACGCCGGTCGTAGGCGTTGGACATCGGGCCGGATACGAGCTGCATGAAGGCGAACGGGAACATGAAAGCGGGGATTGAGAGCAGGATATCCGTCGATTCCACATCCCACTCTGAGCCCAGCGTGCCCAGCAGTGCGAGTACCATGTTGCCAGCGAGCGGGCCCGTAAAGCCCGCGATGTAGACAACGACCTCCTTATAACTGCCCAAGCATCACCCGCCCCTCGTTGCGCACGACATGTTCGCTGCGATGGCGCCGAGGGGGAGATTCGAACTCCCGTGGTGACAAGCACCAGTAGCTCTCGAGGCTACCGCCTTAAACCGGGCTTAGCTACCTCGGCATCCATGGACGACGCCCTTGCATCATCGGTCAAGTATTTATGTCGTTTTCAAGCCGGGACAACTACTTCACACGATTTGAAGGATTGTGGCATTTCACATTCGACAGAAAGGCGTTTGAACTTGAGACGCGTTCGACCCAGCGGTCAAATGCTGGTGACGGTCCACCTGCTTCCAATCAGAAGAGAAACCAAAGCATTAGAGCTGAGGGACGCCGCGACAGTGGAAGAACTGATCAGAACGCTCGGACTGCTCCCCGATGGCTGGATCGCAGTGAGCGATGGCGAGCCTGTGCCCATTGATCACGTCCTCAGTGACGGCGATGTGGTCAAGCTCGTGTCCGTCGTGTCAGGGGGGTAGCCGACGACACACTGGCGGTCCCGGAATCATTATTATTAGGCAGATGCAAAACTATTTATCAGAGGGCGTATTAGTACTACCCGAAGAACGGCGCATTAGCCTCACATTGCCGAAATCACGATCAATGTCATTGGCTGGTTCCGAGTAGCTGGCAAAGGCCGCTTCCGGACCACGGGACGTTTGTCAAACCCAATTTCGCAATTCGAGCTGACACGAGTCAGCCCGAGCTGATAAGCAGCAGGGCAAGTGGAAGCAGTTCTTCGCTGAAGAGGCGAAAAGATGGATATAGATCCAAGCACAACGAAGTATCTCATTCAGGCGAAACTATCGACTGATGGGATAGTAGAGAAGCCCGACATCGTCGGGGCGATCTTCGGTCAGACTGAGGGGCTCCTCGGTGAGGAGTTGGACCTTAGAGACCTTCAGAAGAGCGGAAGGATAGGCAGAATAGAGGTGGAGGTTTCCTCCAACAAGGGCAAGTCCGAGGGCACGATATACGTCCCCTCAAGCCTTGACCAGGTGGAGACGGCCATACTCGCATCGTCACTGGAGACTATCGACAGAGTCGGACCATGCAAAGCGAAGATATCAATCGAGAAGGTGGAAGATGTCAGGATTGCCAAGCGGAATAAGATCGTCGAGAGGGCGAAGCAGCTCCTCATGGAGCTGATGAAGACCTCAAAGACCAGCGGTGGAGACCTAACGGACTCCGTCCGCCAGACATTCCAGATGGAAGAGGTCGTCCATTATGGACGGGAGCGCCTTCCGGCCGGACCGAACATCGAGGATTCGGACGCGATCATCGTGGTGGAGGGGCGCTCCGACGTGCTGAACCTTCTCAAGTACGGCATAAAGAACGCCATAGCCGTCGAGGGCACGAATATCCCAAAGACGATAGTGGACCTCGCGAAGGAGAAGGTCGTCACCGCTTTCGTGGACGGCGACAGGGGAGGAGAGCTGATCGTCAGGGAGCTCATGCAGGTGGCGGAGGTCGACTTCGTCGCGAAGGCGCCTGCGAGCCAAGAGGTCGAGGAGCTTACCCAGAAGCAGATGGTCAAATGCCTCAGGAACAAGATCCCGGCAGATCAGTTCGCAGAAATGTTCAATCTCACACCTGGAAACTACCGCAATGGTGACAAAAAGGACAAACCTCACGGCTTCCGCGGAGAGCGGGGCAGGCGCGATGACGACCGCGGCAGGAAACGCGATGTCAAGGCCAGGGGAGGAGACCGTGACACGGGCAGGAGACTCTCGCCCGAGCAGTCGCGACTCAGGGACATCCTTGGGGAGCTGAACACGACCTCAATGGCAACGCTCCTGGACGGCGGGGGCAAGTCCGTCAAGGAGGTTCACGTGGCGAAGCTTGCTGAGACCCTGAAGGAAGAGACGCAGCCTGTGAAGGCAGTCGTTCTGGATGGCATCATCACGCAGAGAGTTCTCGACTTAGCTGTCGAAAAGGATATCACCACGGTAGTAGGTGTCAAGGTAGGCAATGTTGCCAAGCTTCCGACCAGCGTTACAGTGCTGACGAAGGAAGACCTAGCCTGAACCGTGGACCGCCATGAAGGAAGAGAATACCGAACCGACATCGATGGTGCTGGAATCGATGGAGACCACAGAGGACATCAGGATATCCTCTGACCCTCTCGAACGGGTTGTCGGGCAGGACGAAGCAGTGAGGCTCGCCAGGATAGCCGCGAGCCAGAGGAGGCACTTCCTGCTTGTGGGCCCGCCTGGCACCGGCAAGTCTATGATCGCGCAAGCGCTGGCGCTCCACCTCAGTCGTCCCGATGAGGAGATCAGGGTCGTCCACAATCCGGAGAACCCTGAGAGACCGATGGTGGAGGTCAAGAAGAGCGACGATGTCGAGAAGGAGGAGAAGTCGAAAGGATTCGCAGAGGGGGAGTTCATCGACCCTAAGGAGGCGCCTGTCAACGTGGCTGAGCGGCTCGGATATCGCTGCGCGAACTGCGGCTCTTACTCTTCACCGAGGGAGACTTTCTGTTCGAAGTGCTCCCACTCGAAGGCCTCATATTCCAAACCGACTGGCAACAATCCCTTCGGCGACCTCATCGGTGGGCTGGTCGAAGTCACGATGGGCGGCATGGCTGGCAGGGACAGAGTGACGACCACCAGGAAGCGCTTCGGCAAGGAGGAAGTGGTCGTCTTCGAAAGGGCTGGCGAGATGATCAAGGTGTTGGACCAGCAGGCGCTGGAGAATCGAAGAGACCTTGAGAAGCTCAGTCCGAGGAAGGTGATCGTGCCCATCGACCGTAATCCCTTCATTCTGGCGACGGGAGCCAGCGAGACGGAATTGCTGGGAGATGTAAGGCACGACCCCTATGGCGGACACCCTCAGCTGGGGACGCAGCCCTACGACAGGGTGGTCGCGGGAGCGATACACAGCGCTCATCAAGGAGTGCTCTTCGTCGACGAGCTTCCCCATCTAGGCCATCTTCAGAGATACATACTCACAGGAATGCAGGAGAAGCGCTTTCCGATCACTGGGCGCAACCCTCAGAGCGCGGGGGCTAGCGTGCGCGTGGAGAACGTACCTTGCGACTTCATTTTCGTGGGCGCGTGCAACATCCAGGATCTTCAGCACATCCTTTCCCCGCTTCGCTCGAGAATCAACGGCGGCGGCTATGAGGTGCTCGTGGAGACGACGATGCCGGACACCGACGAGAACCGCGCCAAGGTGGCCCAGTTCGTGGCCCAGGAGATCGCCATGGACGGCAAGATACCACACGCCACCAGAGAGGCGGTCCGGATGGTAATAGAGGAGGGGCGGAAGCGCGCTAAAACTACTGATAATTGTGATAAATCGCTGACTCTGAGGCTCAGGGAGCTTGGAGGCCTCATCCGAGCTGCGGGAGACATAGCCATCTGCGAAGAGGCGAAGTACATCGAGGGAAAGCATATCAAGGATGCCCTCAGGCGTGCGCGCCCGGTGGAGGAGCAGATAAGAGAGAGGTACGGCAGCTACATGGGCGGCGTATCGAAAGACATGACGACCTCCGAAAAGGAGAGCTCGCCCTATCATTACTGGAACGTCCATGTTCACGACGATAAGACGGGCTACAGATGACGCGGGCGCCTAGTTATCGATGATCTTCGTCATCACGTATGCTCCCTCGCCGTTGACGTAGAAGTTCTCTATCTCGCCCGTCACGGCAAAGCCCTGTCTCTCATAGAACGACATCGCGGTTTTATTGCTCTTCCGCACCTCGAGCTTGATGGTGTGGATGTCGTTTGCGATGCATTTGGCGTGGAGCGCCTTCATCAACATCGTCCCAAGCGATCTTCCCCTGTGTTCGCGAAGCACCGCGAGCATGAGGATGCGGGCCACCTGTTTCTCCGATTCGACAGCGGCAACAAACGCTACGATCCTTCCATCCTCCTCGAGTACCATGAAGCCATCCTCCCAGATATTGTGCAGCGTGAGATAGAGAGACGGGGGGTAGGTCTCGCCCAGCGAGGACTTGACGATGTCCATCACCGCACGGATATCAGAGGGTGAGAATCGGCGGATAACCATCATCCGGACGAAATCGTGGGGAGGGTCATTAAACTTACGAGTTCAGCGGCGGTTCCCAGGATGCATACGGAGCCTGCGGTACGTCAAGTAGCAAACAGCTATCGTCATCGGTGGCAGGGCGAGACCGACGAGAGGGTGTGGCGACGGCCCCTGCAAGGCTGACGCAGGCGTCGCAATCACTCGAACCACGATTACGGCGGCCGCCATGTTCCCCCAGGCATCGATTACAGTGAGCTCTATCTCGACCACTCCAGGAACCACTGCCAGGAACGACAGCTCATCCGCTCTCGCATCAATCGTTCCGTCGCAGCCCACGTCCCAGAGGCCCTCTACGATATGCCTGTCATCGCTGAAGCACTCCAAGGACAGACGAACCCACTCGCCGCTGGCCACGGAGATGTCCACCGGTGCTTCCAAAGTCGGCGCGGAGGTATCGGGGTTCCAGTCCAACTCGAAAGCGCGCGCGAAGTACTCTGCGGCCTCAGCAGACCGGATGGCCAGGGCGAACTCACGATTCTTTGCAAGCGACGAGAAGACCCAGTTGTTGCTCGATACGACGCACACGAGCCCATCGAGCAACAGCCCTTTGTTATGCATCACCGATATCGGAGACCGCTCGTTCATCATCCTGTAGGCGCCATCCAGCCGCTCGACGGACGTCACGGCCCCCAGAGAGCTCACCACCTCGCCATTTCCCTCGATGTTAAACCAGGAGGAGTCGAGCAGCATCCTACATGAGGCACCCATGCGCAGCCTGTCGAGCAGGTGTTGGAGCATAGGATTCAGGGAAGTGCTTGAGCGGTCTGGGACGTCCCAGTGCAGATCTACCTGAAACTGTTGAATCTGAATATCAAAGGCTTCATCGATCAACCCGCACAGGAAGGGAGACATCAAGGAGCAGTCTGGGGATACGAACAGCGTCGCGTCCGCTGAGAAGTTCGATGTCAGCGGCGTCAGCATGCCCTTGATGGACGTGGCATCCGATTCGATGGGTGCGAGCGAGTCCTTCGCGAACCGCTCGTCAGCGAGCCAGTCAAAGACGTCAGAGCGATCTCGTCTTGAATCATCATCGAAGATGGCAGCGGCACACAGTGCGAGTTCAGGGCATTTCACCGCGGCGCCCCACCCTCGGTTCCCGAACACTTCGTTCCGTGGCAGCCCGTCAGAGACGAAGTTCTCGGAGAGGACTATCAGTGTCTCGTCATCGATCACCATGTATTTCGAGTGGAGGGCGGAGAAGTGCTTCACCGCGCCCTCTCGAAGATCCCCTTTTATGAGTATCACTTCGACTCCCTGCGTCGCCATCACGGACAACCCTGCCATCTGATCGGATGACATCCCACCTACAGGGCTGCTGTCAACCAACACACGTACCTTGACTGCGCGATTGCGAGCATCCATCAGCGCGTTCAATATCGCAGGCGAGTCCAGCTCGTACGCACAGAGCCTGATCGATTCCTCTGCAGCTGTGATCTGATCGAGAACTGCGCGGAGAGAGCAGTCAGGGCTGACGAACGCAATCATGCAGCCGGGATCGATACGGCAGGTCATAGGTCGGTGTTCGGAATACCCGTACTTGAACTCACGGAAATGAAGCCAATCGCAGGCCGAATCGGTATCCTCCGAGCCAGCTATTCGGCGAAGTACCTCACCCCTTCTGGGATGTGGAAGTGCGAAGCCGGCCCAGTTCTCATAGTCCGGGACAGCGTCTCCATAGACCACGTAATCGACCTCGACTCCGCAGGGATCCACGAGCGCGATTGAGTCGCCTTCGTCTGCTAGCCTGAAGGATCCAAGAACCTCGGCTTGCTCGCACGGGCACAAGCCGTCCACTGAATAATCCGGAAGACGCCCGAACGCGGAGAAGAAGGAAGACGAGTTGAAGGAGACGGAGGCAGTGCCTCCCCCTTGAAGCGGCGGGCTGTCGCCGAACATGATCGCTCCTTCCCCATCGGTTATGGACCAACCCTGAAGATCGAGCTCGCAGCTGCCGCTGTTGCTGATGACGACATACTCGTCGTCCGCAACTCCTGCGGCATAGAACTCCACGATCAATAGCGGGGGTGAGACGTCGTCGTTGGACGGCGCAACATCGGAGGAGCTTGCCGAGGAGGCAAGAGCCGTCAAGGACACGATGCTAGCAGTCATTAAACGAATCAGGGTCCGGGAGTGAGCGGACGTCTTGGACATTTCGATGGCAGAAGCGATCGAAGAGGCGAAAGGGCGGGCGGCTACATGCAGCTTCCATTCACTCGTTGAAGCCCGATGCAAGGTCGAGGAGAGCCTTCCTTGGGTCGCCCGCCTTGACAACGCCGCTAGCGAGCAAGACCCCGTCTGTTCCGAGCTCCGAAGCCTTTGCCACGTCGACTCCGTTCTTCACTCCAGCTCCGCAAAGAACGCCTACGCCAGGGCTGACGCCCCGTGCTGCGTCGACGGAATCCCTAACTATAGCAGGGTTCGCGGTTGTGACGGACACGTCTCCACCTATGAGCTCAGGGGGCTCTATCGCCACGAAATCGGGCTCGAGCGCAGCGCATGCCCTCGTAACAGCAATGTCGTTTGTGCAGACTATCGTCGCCAATCCGGCCTTCCTGCAATCGACCACGAGACTGGCTATATCCGCAATCCGCATTCTCCTCTCCGAATGATTCAGCAACGTGCCGGCGCCGCCGCACGCCGACACGACACCGAGAGGAACATGTCCAGTGGTGCTTCCTTGCTGAACGGCATCAATGTGCTGGGACAGGACGGGGATGTCAACAGATTGCACCACAACGGCGAGATCAGTCATCGGCGGTGCGACTGCGATGGATACGCCCGTTTCGTTCGAAACGGATTCGCACACCTTCGCGAGAGCGACGGCCCTCGCTCCGCTCACCTCAGGATATGTCTTGAGGTTGACTGCTATCAAAGGCTTCTTCAGCGCTGTCAATTACATCGACCTCAGTCCAGCTCACTCATCCTGGGTTCAAGCTTCTTCAGTATCTCCGGTCTTGTCGTGTATTCGAGGTCGTCGGGGGACACTATGCCCGGCATGAACGGCCCGTGTCCACGCATGTAGATGGATATCTCCATTGCCTTGTCTCTCACATGGTTCCACTCTGACCCGGAGAAATAATCCACCGGCTTGTGAACGCCCGGGTCGCCACCAGGATTTTCCAGGCCCTGTATCCTGCCATTGCTGATCTGGATTCCGAGGGCGCAGACTCGCGGGGGGCCGTCATGATAGGATGGGTCCGATTCGTCCACGCCGCACGGGTACCACGCCCCGTAGTGCGAGCCGCGCATCCATCCCGCTACGAGTTGAGGGAAAGCAAACGGTTGGAGCACCTCACCGACCGCCGGCAAGCCCGATTGGCATCTGACAAGCATGACGGGGTCGTCCTTGCCTACATATTTGCCCGCCAGCATGTTGAGCTTCTCGGTCGACACCACCGCTCCTACTCCTATGTCCCTGTGAATAACCCTCTTGACGGCGAACCGAGTGGTGTCGCCTATGAGCGCCAGGATGTCGTACATCTCCGCCGGGGAGCTCATGACAACCTTCTTGTGATCCACGACGTCAACGACCTCGATGTCGTATCCCTTGTGCGCCCGTGGATCGATGACGAGGCCCGTGGTGGTGAATGGATCCATGAATATCTTCGCGATCGGTAGCGAGTACGCTGAAGGCCCGCATTTGTCCGCCATGAGCACCAACATCGGCTCGGTCGGGCGCTCCTCGAACTCCATCTCCGCAGCACCGGGGCCCTGGCCCCTCACGTTGCCGGAGAAGGCGTCCGTCAAGAGGTCCTGGCCTGCGGCGTAGAGCTTCATCTTCTTCGCTTCGGAGGCTGCCGTCATGAAGGCGTTCCAAGCCAGCTCGTGCACATCCTTGTGGTTCTCGCCGTTTCTGTGCGTCATCAGCAGCTCCATGTCGTCTCCGCATCGGGTGACATAGTAATCCACCAGCAGACCGTCCGCGACGCCCTTCGCAAGAGCGCTCTCCGCGGCCTCCATCATCCTGGGATGTGGTTTGGAATGGCCAGCCACTGACCCCACGTCCGCCTTTATCAGAGAGACCGTTACCATCTCCGACATATCCTTCTCCCTCCAACCCTTCAGAGTTGCAGTTTGGCGAATGCGGGGCATCGGATATATATTAACCGCTCACTCGATGTTCAGCTTCTGACGCACAATTTGGCCGACGCGACCAAGCCCGATAGGGTGCCGGCGCAAACGGAAAGGCTTATGCAAGGAGATGTCGCTTTTCGAACGAAGTGTGACGGGCCATGGGGATCGTCGATGAGCTGAGGCCGGTATTCTCTCCGAAGTCAATCGCAGTCATCGGGGCGTCAAGGAGCCCTATGAAACTTGGATTCGAAGTACTGCAGAACATCCTTGTGAACGGCTACAAAGGGAGGGTTTATCCGATCAACCCTGAGGCGCCAGAGATACTGGGCGTCAGGGCGCTTCCGAGCGTGCTCGCAGTAGAGGACGAGATCGACCTCGCCATCATCGTGGTCCCTGCAGAGTTCGTTCCCAAGGTGATGACGGAATGCGCCAAGAAGAAGGTCAAAGGCGCGATAATAATCTCGTCGGGATTCGGCGAGGTGGGCGAGCGCGGCCGGCAGCTTGAGGCGAAGGTTCTCGACATCGCAAGGAAAGGCGGCATGAGGATCATCGGACCCAACACGCTCGGATACAAGGACGCGATAGACAACCTGGACGCGGCATTCGTCTTTGGGATGCCTAAGCCAGGTGAGGTCGCCCTTGTGAGCCAGAGTGGCGCTTTGTGCGTGGGCATGATATACTACGCGAACGGGGAACACATCGGTCTATCGAGGGTGATTTCCGTCGGCAACAAGGCCGATGTGGACGATGCGGATCTGATAGACTATCTCGATCGTGACGATGCCACCAAAGTCATAGCGATGTATATCGAAGGGATCAAGGATGGGAAGAAGTTCCTCGACTCGGCGAGAAGGTGTCGAAAGCCGATAGTGGCCATCAAGGCAGGGCGCACGCCGGCCGGATCGGCCGCCGCATCGACGCACACCGGCTCCCTCAGCGGCTCCGACGTCGTCTATGACTCGGCGTTCAAACAGGTGCACATTCAGAGGGCGTACGACGTGGGGGAGCTTTTCGACTTCGCGCGAGCGCTTGCATACCAGCCCTGCGCTCCAGGCAACAGAGTCGGCATCATCTCCAACGGAGGCGGGGCGGGCATAATGACCGCAGATTGGTGCGAATCCATCGGGCTGAAGATACCGGATCTGGCCAAGAAGACCAGGGATGCCCTCGGACCACACCTGCCGGCGATAACGACCGCGAGAAACCCTCTCGATGTCACGGGCGATGCGAGGTTCCACCGCTACCACGTCACAGGCAGCGTGATGCTTTCAGATCCCAACATAGACGCGCTGATAATGATCTGCGTCCACGCCGGCATCGCGCGGCCGAGGGAGTACGTGGGAGCCGTCATCAAGCTGGTTGAGGAGAACAGGCATCTCCGGAAGCCCATAGTGGCCTGCTGGGTCGGCGGGCCAGAGGTGGACGAGGTCGTTCAGGAACTGAGGGTGAAGAACATACCGGTCTATCCTTCCGCCATGAGGGCTGCGAGAGCCGTCAAGTCACTCTATGAGGAGGGCAAACGGCTCGAAGCCATGGGACGCGGGAGGCGCTGCAAGCCCGACTGACGATTCCCTTCGAAGGCATCGTCGATACCGCCGTGCCTGCAAAAGTGTAAATATCCACGACTAGGTTACGCGACAAAGGTGAGGCTACCTTGCCCTCGTGGCAGCACGTGACATATTCTGACCAGATAACATCTGAGTCTGCTGGAAACCCCGTGACGGTAGGAGGATGGGTGCAGGATATCCGCAACCTCGGAGGCATTGCCTTCATCCAGCTGAGAGATCGCGGAGGGGTTGTGCAGATAACCGTCCTGAAGAAGAGTGATCCAGCCCTGTTCAAGGAGATGACCTCGCTGACGAGAGAATCGGTCCTTACGGTCAAAGGAACGGTCAAGGAGAGCAAGGAGGCCAAAGGAGGTTACGAGGTTCTGCCTGAGGAGTTCGAGGTCCTGAACGCCGCCGAGAGTCCTCTCCCGTTGGGCGTCGTGGACAAGGTTGGAGCCGACCTCGATACCCGGCTGAACAACCGGTTCATGGATCTCAGGAAGGAGGAGGTCCGCGCCATATTCCGCGTGAGGGCTGCGACGCTGGATGGCATAAGGCGCTACCTGTCCGGCGAGGGATTCGTGGAGGTGACCACCCCCAAGATCGTCGCGGCGGGCGCCGAGGGAGGGGCGACTCTGTTCCCCATCAAGTACTTCGACAAGAACGCATACCTGGCTCAGAGTCCGCAACTGTACAAGCAGAATCTCATGGCCTCGGGCTTGGACCGCATCTTCGAGATAGCGCCGGCCTACAGAGCAGAGGCGTCCGATACGGTGAGGCACATAGCTGAGTTCACCTCGCTCGACGTGGAGCTGGCATTCATCGAGTCGTCCGAGGATGTGATGGCGGTCGCCGAAGGAATCGTCGACAGCAGCCTCAGGCACGTCACGACCGCTGCCAGAAGCGAGCTGGAACTTCTGGGAGTCGAAATCGAAGCTCAAAAGCCGCCGTACCCACGAGTGACCTACAAAGAGGCGATTGACCTGCTCAAGTCGGACGGGATGGAAATCGACCACGGCGACGACCTGGGCACCGAGGGCGAGAAGCTCCTCGGAGATATCATGCTCGACAAGCACAGCGCGGAGCTGTACTTCATCACGCAGTTTCCGACTTCGCTGAAGAGGGGGACGTTCTACGCCATGCGCGACGACGACGACCCGGACGTCACCGGGTACTTCGATCTCGATTATAGGGGACAGGAGATCGTATCGGGCGGGCAGAGAGAGCACAGATACGAGGTGCTGACGGAGCAGATGAGGGAGAACGGCATGGACCTCGGCTCCTTCGAATTCTACCTGAAGGCGTTCAGGTATGGCATGCCCCCTCACGGCGGCTTCGGTTTCGGCGTGGAAAGGTACGTCCAGAAGATGCTCAACCTGCCCAATATACGGGAGGCGGTTCTGTACCCGAGAGACAGAGTGAGGTTGATCCCCTGAGCGCCCGATCCAAGAGGATGCTGCTTGAGCTTCCAACGGCAGACGAGATCGACGATCTTGCTGCAAGGACTCCGAATCTGACGGTTAGGAGATACGAGTACGATTTGGTCGATCGGAAGATGGACCTTGACTACACTCCGTGCAAGGGAGAGGCCGTGGTTGTTGCTGTGAAAGACGGTGGAGTGCTTCTCATGAAGACGAAGGGGACATCTCTATGGACCCTTCCGTGCGATAGAATAGGCATGCACGAAACGCCAGAGGCTGCCGCGGCACGCGTCGCCAAGGAACGATGCGGCCTCGCGGTCAGGGACGTGGAACTCAAGGCGTTCTACGATGTGACCAGACACTACCAGAACGTCTCCGTCAAGCGGTTGTTCATCGTCTACAGCTGCAGGGCAGAAGGCGACCCGGACGTTTCAGCGGCTGGAACGGACGTGGAATGCTCGATTCATTTCGGAGACTTGGACAAGCTCGCATTGGAGGAGATGGACGCTCAGGCACTTGCTGACAGCCTGTAGCAACAGATTAATGCCAGCAACACAATACCAGAGATCCAAGGCGATGGGATGGGCAAGGTTTTTGAGCGCGAGCTCAAGGGCATTCTGACCGCGAACGAAGAGGTTCTCTCCAGAGTGACGAAGACCTGCGATGCCGTTGAGAGAGAGGGCTATCGGAGGATAGAGGAGAAGCCTTTCATGGTCGTGAGGGGAGCAGGTTCGCTCGGTGTGGACCTGGTTGCCATCAGGGAGGGCCTCTCGCTGCCCATCGAGGTCAAGAGTTCCACCAGCGTGGTCCTCAGATTCAGCAGGAGCGAGAAGCTCGCGATACAGGCGCAGGAGATGGTCGAGGATTGCAGGCGGGTCGGCCTGATGCCAGTGTACGCTTTCAGACACAAGGGACAGCGAGGCGATGCATGGAGAATATTCACGATCGACATGGGCCCCGTGAACGGAAGGCTGCGCTTCCTATACGAAAGGATACCGAAGATCGAGTGCTCGAAGGGCGGAAACCTCATTATGCGATGGAAGGACGGCATGCCACTCAACAGGTTCATCGACTACATCGTCTCGATCCAATCGTGATTCGGTCCGGAGAGAAGGGGGGTTCGATGCCCTGCAATCGGCCCGAAGGATTGAGGCGCGGATTTCTTATGCAGGCAATCCTTTCTCTCCCTGAGGGAATAATCTTGAGCAAGACGGAGGAAGACCTCAAGGCGGCTCTTGCGGGTGAGGCGCAGGCGAGGGCGAAGTATGTGAAGTGGGCCGGAGCGGCCAAGAAGGAGGGCCATCAGGCCATCGCGAAAATCTTCGAGGAGACGGCGGAGAACGAATACGAGCACGCTGCGATGATAATGAAACTGCTGGATATAGCCGGAACCACCGAGGAGAATCTCAAGAGCGCATTCGAAGGCGAGACCTACGAATGGACCGAGATGTATCCGAACTTCGCAAAGGACGCGAAGGAGGAAGGCAACGAGGCAGCGTTGGAGTACTTCGAGCATGTGATCGTGAGCGAGAAACACCATGCCAAGAGGTACAAGCTCCTTCTCGACAGGCTGAAAGACGGCACCCTTTACAGATCGGACAAGGAGGAGGTGTGGTTCTGCACCAACTGCGGATACCTGCACAAGGGGAAGGAAGCCCCTGAAGAGTGCCCCAACTGCAAGCACGCGAAGGGATACTTCAAGAGATCCTGCGAGCTGGATTACGGCAGCGTTGAGGTCTAGGCAATTGCGGCTCTGTGCGGCGCGGGGCGTCCCGCGCACGATGTGCTCCGCGCCGTCAAACTGTTCGTGGACGACTGCATGGCCACGGCGAACGCGAGATTTGACGGCGATTCAGCACTCATAGGGCTCATCACAGGGCTTGACGCCCTCAGCTGACCCTCTTGTCATCACAGCAAGTCCCATTGCGGTTCTGGTATATTGGGATTCGGCACATCAGCGAGGACTATGAAACCGGTTATATACTTGGTTCGGCGTGATAAGCCTCCGTGGACGTCATAACTGACAACATCTGGGTCTTCTTCGGCTTCGCCATCCTGATATCATTTTCCGGAGTGATGACTCCGGGGCCTGTATTCGCCGCTACCGTTGCCAAGGGATATGAGGACGAGAAGGCAGGCATCAAGATAGCCCTGGGGCATGGACTTGTGGAGTTTCCGCTGATGGCGGTTATAATACTCAGCCTGGGATTTGTCTTCACGAACGATCTCGTCATGACGGGGATAGGGCTGGTCGGTGGCGTGCTGCTGGTGTTCCTGGGAACTTCCATGATACGATCCAGGAAGATGGAGCTCACCCAGAGCGCGCAGATGTTCCCGTACAAACCCATTGCCGCAGGCGCGATAACGACTTCAGCAAACCCCTACTTCTTCCTATGGTGGGCGACGGTGGGCGCGGTGCTGATCGCGACAGCGCAGGAATTCGGCGTAGTGATCGTCGTGATCTTCGCGGTCGTTCACTGGAGCTGCGACCTTGCGTGGTACGCGTTCACCGCCTTCGCAGTGTTCAGAACCAAGCACCTGTGGACGCCGCTCGTGCACGAAGCAGTGTTCGGCGTGTGCGGAGTCCTCATGGTCGCCTTCGGAGTGTATTTCATACTCGGGCCTGCAAGCGAACTGCTGTAGGCTCGGACCTGCAATCTCAGTCCTGCCTGCCCGCTTCAATCATGCGCTCCAGCGGAATACGCGCTTTTGCAATGAGCTCCGCCGAGAGTTCGACACGGTGCTGCGTCCTCAGCAAAGAGTCACGAACGTCCTCAAGCGAGATCTCACGCATGTTCGGACATGTGGCCGCGTCGACACCATAGAACTCCTTTCCAGGCGCTTCCTTCCTGAGACGGTGTATCATGTTCGTCTCAGTCCCTATAATGAACTCGCTCTTCGGGGATGACACCGTATGCCGTATGATCCCCTCCGTGGAGTACGCGAAATCCGCGAAGTCGATGACGTCTGGGGTGCATTCAGGATGAACGAGGACTTCCGCATCAGGATGCTTCTTCTTGAGTTCTCTGAGATCCTCCACCTTGATGTTGACGTGTGTCGGGCAGTAGCCCGGCCACAGAATAATCTCCTTGTCCTTCACATACCTCATGACGTAAAGGCCTAGGTTCGTGTCAGGGACGAAGATGACCTTGTCCTCGGACAGGGACTGAACGACCCTGACGGCGTTCGCGGACGTGCAGCAGATGTCGCTCTCCGCCTTGACCATGGCGCTGGTGTTGACATACGAGACCACGGGCACGCCGGGATTCTTCGCCTTAAGCGTCCTGAGGGGCTCCGCATCCGCCATGGCAGCCATCGGGCAGATGGACTTCAGATTAGGCAGCAGAACCGTCCTGCCAGGATTGAGGATCTTGGCAGATTCTGCCATGAAATCAACGCCACAGAACACGATGGTCTCGGCCTCCACCTTCGTTGCCTGCACCGATAGGCCGTAGGAATCGCCGAGGATGTCCGATATCTCCTGGACCTCCTTGCGCTGGTAATTATGGCCCAGTATGACCGCGTTTTTCTCATCCTTCAGCCGCAGGATCCCGTCCTGGATTGCGTTCATCGTCTCCGATTCCAGCTTATCCGAACATTCCTATTAATACTTCGCTCCGTTGCTGAACGCTGTGCTGTGCCACATAGGGGGATTGGATGGGGTTCTCAGCGCTTCACCAATGCGATTTACATTGAATAGATTCAAATATGAACCACTTGATTGAACGGGAAGAATACGAATGAAACCCGAGATAGGCCTCGCCTACTGCAAAGGCTGCAATATATGCATCTACATGTGCCCCAAGAAGTGTTATTCGAAGGGGGCGGACATCTCGGAGCGAGGCTACTTCGCGGCGGTCGTATCCGATCCTGAGAACTGCTTCAACCATGACCGTTCAGACAAGCTCATCTGTGAGCTGTGCATCCTCAGCTGCCCTGACCAGGCCATCTCCTGGGTGCCCGAATCGAAGGGGGGAGACGAGGGATGAACATCAAGCCTGGCGAATACTTCCTCCAGGGTAACGAGGCGTGCATGGAAGCGGCCGTTCTGGCGGGGGCTAAGTTCTTCGCGGGCTATCCGATCACTCCCTCGACCGAGATCGCTGAAGGGCTCGCGCGCATGCTGCCCGAATCGGGAGGCGAGTTCCTCCAGATGGAGGACGAGATAGCCTGCATATCTGCCATTATCGGCGCTTCGTGGGGAGGGTCCAAGGCCTTGACCGCGACCTCAGGCCCGGGATTCTCGCTCATGCAGGAGGCGATAGGCTACGCCGCGATGACGGAAACGCCCATCGTCGTCGTGAATGTGATGAGGGGAGGGCCGTCAACGGGCCAGCCCACGAGAGCTTCGCAGGGTGATATCCTCGCAACGAAATACGGTTCCCACGGCGACTACCAGGTCATCGCTTTTGCTCCTGCGAGCGTCCAGGAGATGTTCGACCTGACGGTGAAGGCGTTCAACTACGCCGAGAAGTATCGCGTACCTACGTTCATTCTATCAGACGCCGAGATAGGGCATATGCGGGGACTCCTGACGGTCCCGAAGGAGATCAAGATCGTGAACCGGAAGGAGAAGGGTGTGCGTCGCTCGGACGAGGCATACGACGTCCCGGACGACCTCGTGCCGCCGTTCCCGACCTTCGGCAAGGGGCACAAGGCTACGATAACGGGGATAACTCATTTCAAGTCGAAGATAGAACCCGAAGACCCGAAGATACACCAGCAGCTTGTGAGGCGTCTGAACAGCAAGATCACGAACAACCGGAGGGACATAAACAAGTGGGAGGTCATCGAGCCGGATTCGAAGACGATGATCGTCTCCTACGGTTCAGCGTCGTTTGGCGCCCGTGAGGTGGCAGCCAAGGACGACAGGGTGGGGCTGCTGCGGCTCAAGAGCATATGGCCCCTCCCGGTGGAGCCCATCCACGAGGTGGCCTCCAAATGCGAGCAGCTGCTGGTCTGCGAGATGAACCTCGGGCAGCTGTTCTGGGAGATAAAGCGGGTGGCGCTTGAGGCTGGATGCAAGCGGGTGGAGCTGCTGTCGAAGATCGGTGGTGACCCGCCGACGCCCGGCGAGGTTCGGCACAAGCTGAGAGAGATGGGGGCGATATGATGGACATCTTCGAGTTCTACAGGAAGGACGAGTGGCCCCACGTGTTCTGTCCAGGCTGTGGCAACGGCACCGTCATGAACTGCTTCTTCAGAGCGTTCAACAAGGTGGGATGGAAGCTCGACAACACCGTGTTCGTCAGCGGCATCGGGTGCTCGTCGCGAATACCGCTCTACATCAACTCGGACGCGATTCACACGACGCACGGAAGGGCGATTGCCTTCGCGACCGGGCTGAAGCTCTCGAGACCTGAGTTGGATGTGGTCGTATTCACCGGCGACGGCGACCTCGGCGCAATCGGTGGCAACCACTTCATAAACGGCTGTCGCAGGAACGTGGACCTGGATGTTGTCTGCATAAACAACAACATCTATGGCATGACGGGAGGGCAGGCATCCATCACAACCCCTCACGACTACATGTCGACGACGACCCCGCTGGGCAACAAGGAGTACCCATTCGACCTGGCCGAGATTGCGGTGGCTGCGGGCGCGAACTACGTGGCAAGATGGACCACCAAGCACGTGCATGAGCTGACGAAATCGATGGCTACGTCGCTCACGAAGAAGGGTTTCAATTTCATAGAGGTGGTGGCGCAGTGTCCTACCAACTTCGGCAGGAGGAACAAGATGGCGGAACCATCGTCGCTTCTAGAATGGTTCAAGGAAAGCTCTGTCCGCCGCGACAAGGCGCGGGCGGCCGCCATAGACCACGTCGACCTCAACTTGGCAGGACAGATCACGATTGGCGAGTTCGTGAGCAGGGACCGAGCGTGCTATCATGAGCGCAAAGGGGGATCGGCACATGGAAACGGGCATTAGGTTCACCGGATTCGGAGGACAGGGTGTAATACTCATGGGCATAGTCCTTGCGCGCGCGGCAGCGCTGCACGACCAGCCTGCAGGCGTTGACGGAAAGGTCAAGCGCAAGAGCGCGATCCAGACTCAGTCGTATGGACCATCCGCAAGGGGTGGACACTCGAAGTGCGACGTGAAGATATCCACGGAGGATATGCATTATCCGTTCGTGGAGATACCGGACTACCTTGTGATAATGTCGCGACAGGCTTACACCAAGTACATACACGACGTAAAGCCGGACACGAAGATCGTCCTTGACCCCGACCTCGTCCACGACGCGCCTGAAGGCCATGTGTATCGCATAAGGGCAACCAGGGGCGCGGAGGAGCTTGGCACGAGGGTGGTGGCGAACGTGATCATGCTCGGGGCGATGAGGGAGATATCGAACATCGTGAGCTATGAAGCACTGGAGAAGGCTATGCTGGAGATCGTCCCCGACGCGACGTTCGACCTGAACAAGAAGGCGCTCAACATAGGCAGCAAGCTCGGCAAGGAAGCGATACACGGAAAGGGCAAGGATTAAGGCGGCTAACGCCGATTGCAAGCGATGAGGGAGCGCAGTGATTGTGGAGTCCGTCCTCAAGGAAGGCCGCAAAGCGCTTGCGGAGAACGAGGTGAAGATGCTTCTCCGCGAATCCGGCATACCCACAACGGACTTTCAGGTCGTGGACGACTACGATGAGGTGGACCTCAGGAAGCTGAAGTTCCCGGTTGTAATCAAGGTGTGTTCTCCTGAGATACTGCACAAGACGGACGTTGGGGGCGTGGTGCTCGATATCCAGAAGGATGCGTTCGAGCTTGAGTTCACAGAGATGAGGAAGAGGTTTCCCAAGGAACCTATCCTTGTGGAATCTATGCAGGACAGGAGAGTGGAGGTCATCATAGGACTGATCAATGACCCGACCTTCGGACTGACGATCATGTTCGGCCTCGGAGGCATCTACACCGAAGTCTACAAGGATGTAACATTCAGGGTCGTGCCCATCAAGAAGCAGGACGCCGAGGACATGCTCAGCGAGATTCGAGCTGCTCCCATTCTCGAAGGGTTCCGCAAGATCAAGGTCGACAGGGATGCGCTTCTCAAGCTTCTGATGAAAGTCTCCGCCCTCGGCGAGAAGTACATGGACAGGCTCGACCAGATGGACCTCAACCCCGTGTTCGTTAAGGAGAAGGGAGTGGTCGTGGTCGACGCGAAGATGCTGCTCAGATGAACCATATCTGGATTGAGCTCGGAACGTCGAAGAAGCATATGGCATCGCACCAGCAACTCCGCCAGTGGTGAGCCAACCAACCATTAAATAGAGCGATTCCACGTACCGCCACCGCGGCAGTCCCGGCTGGGATGTTCGGCTGCCCGTCAGGAGTTTGGTGCATGAGTGATTCGCGTGAGAATACCGCCGACAGCTACTTCAAGTGCAGCGATTCGGAGCGCGCAGCTTTCGAGGCGGGCATCAAGATGGGCACCATATACCATCAGTTCGTTGGCGTGCCAGTGAGCGCAGACAGCGTCGAAACGCTCGAAGAGGCCATCGAGGAGGGATGCCGAGTGCAGCCCTTCGTCGAGAGCGTCAAGGTGAGAATCGACAGGTCCAGGCTGAAAGAGAAGAGGGGGGAATTCGACTACGTATCGCTTGTCGGCGACATGCTGGACGTTGAGCTGACGGTATGCTATGGGACCAGCAGGGTGAAGGCCAGAATGCAGAGGATAGAGGAGATGAATTACCCCCTGATGTTCATAGAGAGCATCGAGAGGGCGTGATAGCCGTTCCAGAGGACTCTAAGAACGGGCTCGAGTCGTCGAGATGAAACATTTATGACACGCATTATATATTTGAACCGGCATACGACGGCCAGCGCTCCCACCAAGGAGGTGAGATGATGGCGAGAGGGATAAAGATAGGGATAACAGGACTGCCCGGAGCAGGCAAGACCCAGGCCCTCGTGAAAGTCATCGAGATGCTGGAGGAGGAGGGACTCGTTGTGGGCGGTATGATAACCGAGCCCATAATCGAGAACGGCAAGAGGGCAGGCTTCTATGTCATGGACTGGCGAACGAAGAAGAAGGCGGTCTTCGCGCATGTAGACACTGAATCGAAATTCTATGTCGGCAAGTATGGGGTGAACCTTGAGTCGCTCGATACCGTCGGCGTTGAGGCGCTGGTCGATGCGAGCGCCAACGCCGACGTGATCGTGATCGACGAAGTCGGGAAGATGGAGGTGGAGTCGAGCAGGTTCGTGAACGCGGTGAAGGCCGCCATGGAAGCGAGCAAGCCGATGATACTAACGTTGCACAAGAAGTCCAGGAACCCTCTCCTGCAGGACATCAGAAGGAGGGACGACGTGAGGATTCTGGAGGTTACGCCGATCAACAGAAACCTCCTACCCTACAAGATCATGAAGCTGATGAAGGGCGAATACCTGTGAGGAGCACGCAGCTCGTAACCGTCCGGGAGGGGGCCACCGATCTTCTGGTGCCCGCCGGTTTCTGCAAGAAGGGACCGGGAAAGTCGACCGAGGCCGTGTTCTACAACAAGCAGATGGAATTCAGCAGGGACGTATCGATCCTCCTGGGTCGCGCTCTGTTTGAGCCTGCGTGGAGGATATTGGATGGCCTCGCAGCGAGCGGAGCGAGAGGACTCAGGATGGCCAATGAATGCGATTCCAGCAGTCAATTCCACCTGAACGATCGGAACTCTTATGCGAGCGAACTGATCCGTCAGAACGCCCGGTTGAACGGAATCAACGACGTCACCGTTCATTGCAGAGACCTAAGGGGACTTCTTGCAGAGGAGAGCTTTGACTACATAGACATCGATCCCTTCGGCACCCCGGTCGGGTTCATCGATGCGGCGGTCCAGGCGTGCCACGACGGAGGCGTTCTCGCAGTAACCGCAACGGACACCGCGCCGCTCTCAGGCACATATCCGAAGACCTCTTCACGCAGGTATGGCGCCGTCTCGGTCAAATCGCCGTTCGCCCACGAGACAGGGCTGCGCATACTCCTGGGCCACATAGTCCGAGAGGCCGCAAAGCACGACAGGGGATGCGAGCCGATACTGAGCTTCCATGCAGATCATTACTTCCGGTGTCATCTCAGAATACTCAAAGGCGCAGGAAAGGCTGACAGGGCTCTGAAGAGCCTCGGCTTCGCATTCTACGATGAGAAAACGCTAGCGCGAGGAGCGGTCTCCGAAAGACAGGATGGATCGAATGCGCGATACGCTGGCCCGCTCTGGACGGGCGAACTGCACTCTCCAGGACTCCTAGACTCGATCTCAGTGCATGACGCCCTCGGGACTCGCAAGCGATGCATGAAGGCGATTGATCTCTGGCGCGGCGAGGCTGGAGCGCCTCCTCTCTACTACCGCGTCGACGAGCTTTCGAAGCGCACTAGGAGACAGCCTCCAAGGATGACACACCTCGTCGAGCAGCTCCGTTCGCATGGAGCGCAAGCCGTTTCCACCCACTTCGATCCCAAGGGATTCAAGACGGACATGCCCGTGGGGGAGCTGCTGCAGCTGTTCGAGGATATTGCTGATCGTTGAACGAAACACATCGGCCCTGAGAAGTTTTAATAGCGTACCTGGCAATGACGAGCTGGAAACATGCCAACAATCGCGGTTATAGGCTCGCAGTGGGGCGATGAGGGGAAGGGCAAGATCGTTGACTTCCTCGCAGAAGAGGCCCAGGTTGTCGTGAGGTTCCAGGGAGGCAACAATGCCGGTCACAGCGTCAAGGTGGGAGAGGAGCTGTACAAGCTGCATCATCTCCCGTCTGGCATTCTCAGACCTGGTAGGCTCGCAGTAATTGGCAACGGCGTCGTTATCGACCCGGGCGTGTTGCTCGGCGAGATCGATGATCTCAAGCGCAGAGGGAAGTCCGTAAGGAATCTGAAGATAAGCGATCGAGCGCACGCGATCATGCCATATCACAAGCTGTTGGACGGAGCTGAAGAGCGGCTGCGCAAGAGCGGTAAAGTGGGCACGACGGGCAGAGGGATAGGCCCTGCGTATTCTGACAAGGTGGGCCGGCTGGGCATCCGCATGGGAGAGCTGGTCGACGAAGATGTCCTGCGGGAGAGGCTTGAGTTCGTCATACCGCTGAAGAATAAAGTGCTCCGCGCATTGGGCAGCGAGACCGTGGTTGACGAAAAAACGGCGACAATGGAACTGGTGGATTATGGCCGCCGTTTGAAGCCGTTCGTCACCGACACGGTTTCGATACTGCACAAAGCGATAGACGAGAAGAAGAGAATCCTGTTCGAGGGAGCCCAGGGGACGATGCTCGACATCGATCACGGCACGTACCCGTTCGTAACCTCCTCGACGACGGTCAGCGGCAACGTGGCCTCGGGCTCCGGAATATCGCCGAACGCCTTGAACGAAATCTTCGGAGTTACGAAGGCGTACACCACACGCGTGGGCGCAGGACCCTTCCCGACCGAACTTCACGGAGAGCTTCACGAGCGCATAGCGGAAAAGGGTGGAGAGTTCGGGACGACAACGGGTCGGAGCCGACGCTGCGGATGGCTTGACCTCGTTGTGCTGCGGTATGCCCAGGCCCTGAACGGCTTCACCGGGCTCGCACTGACGAAGATAGACGTTCTTGGTGGTCTGGACGAGGTGAAGGTCTGCACTCATTACAAACTCGACGGGAGGAAGAGCACACGAATCCCATCCGATCTGCGGTCGCTTGAGAGGTGTGAGCCCGTCTACAGATGTTTCGACGGATGGGAGGAGCTCCAGCGGTCTGAACTGAAGGCCATCATCAAAGGTGGATTCTCTCAACTGCCGAAGAGCCTCAGGGACTTCGTTCTGTTCGTGGAGAAGGAATCGGGCGTTCGCATCGCCCTTATCGGCCTGGGCATGCGCAGGAACGAGCTGCTCGACCTCAGAAGAAAGAGGCGGTGACCAGGGCAAATGCCCTGGTCAACGAGAGCGGACGCGACTCCTGGACGTCCATCATAATTAAATAAGGCCCGAATCATCCTGCCAACAGATGCGCCGGCTTATCATCTGCGAGAAGAGCCATGCCGCGCGAAGGATTGCATTGATCCTATCAGATGGTTCGTACAAGAGACGTTCTATCGCGGGCACGCCAGTGATGGACTTCAACAGGAATTCCGACTCCTATACGATCCTGGGACTTCGAGGCCATGTTATCGAACTCGACTACCCCAAGGAGTACAACGATTGGGAGGGAACTCCACCCAAGAAGCTCGTCTCCATCGAGCCCGTGAAATCTGTCAACCCTTCCGCGACGAAGATCATGAGAGCCCTGCGTGAAGCCGCCTCCAAATCGGATGAGATAATCATCGCGACTGATTACGACAGGGAGGGAGAACTGATAGGTGTCGAGGCCATAGAGCACCTCGAGACAGACGTCCCTCTCAGAAGGGCCAGGTTCAGCGCTCTGACCAAGGCGGAGATCGAGCAGGCGTTCTCGAACCTAGCGGATGTGGATCTCAGGCTTGCGACCGCGGCGGAAACGAGACAGTACATCGACCTCGCATGGGGCGCTTCATTGACGCGGTTCATGTCCTTGGCTTCTGGACAGAGAGGCAGCGATTTCCTCTCTGTCGGTCGAGTGCAGACGCCGACTTTGGCGCTTGTAGTCGCACGCGAAAGGGCGATCGCGGAGTTCACGCCGACGCCATATTGGCTTGTGACGGCGGATCTGAGGAAGGATTCCGTCTCATTCTCTGCATCGCATGCGCACGGACGGTTCGAGGCGAGAGAAGAGGCGCATGCCGCGGCGGTGAAGGCCAGACGCCAGAAGAAGGCGAATGTGAAGGATGTGGAGGAGAAGGACGCGCAGGAGTATCCTCCACCGCCCTTCAGCACGACCATCTTCCTCGCCGAAGTGACGAAGAGAGGGCTTTCAGCGGCAACCGCCATGAAGGTCGCCGAGGATCTGTATACCGATGGCTACATCTCGTATCCGAGGACCGACAACACGGTCTATCCAATGTCGCTCTCCCTTAGGAACATACTCGAGAAGCTCAGGAAGTCGGACTTCGCGAAGGAAGCCGAAGAGGTTCTTTCCCAGGAGAAGATCAGACCGTCCAGGGGGAGGACCAGCACGACCGACCATCCGCCCATCCACCCTGTGGAAGGCGCCACCAAGAGCGAGCTCAAAGGCGCGCGATGGACCGTCTACGAGCTGATTGCAAGAAGATTCCTGGCGACTCTGGCACCCGTCTGCGAAGTCAGGCGTACGAAGATGGCTCTCGACATCGGCGACGAGCCGTTTGAGGCCGAAGGATACAAGATAGTCTCTCCAGGCTGGAGGAAATACTACCCCTACTACAGAGTCAACGAGACCATTCTCCCTGTGTCATCGGTGGGGGATTCGGCCGAAGCGCTCAAGATACAGTCGGCTGAGAAGAAGACGAAACCTCCAGCCAGATATTCTCAGGGAACTCTCATACAGGAGATGGAGAAACACGGGCTCGGCACGAAGAGCACACGCCATGAGGCTTTACAGAAGCTGATTGACCGCAGGTTCCTAAAGGGACAGAGGATCGAGCCGACCGAGAGCGGAGTGGCCATGGTTTCTGCTTTGGAGAATCACGCAAGGCTTCACGATGAATACAAGATCACAGACGCCAAGATGACGGCACATCTCGAGATGGAAATGGATTTGATCGCAAGGGGGGAGCGAGAGCAGCCCGACGTGCTTGAGGAGAGCCAGGCAATGCTAGAGGACATCATAGATGTCCTGGAACGAAACAGGAAGGAGATCGGTGACGACATACGCAAGGCTCTGAGAAAGCAGCGATCCCTTGGCAAGTGCCCGAAGTGCGACACGGGCGAGCTCGTCGAAATAAGGACGAAGGGAGGTGATTCATTCGCGGGATGCTCCTCGTACCCAGAATGCAGGAACACCTATCCTCTCCCGCGTGGTTTGCTCGTGTTGCCTGGGGACGCCACCTGCGAGGTGTGTTCGGCCCCCAAGATCAAGACCGTGGCGAAGGGGCAATCACCCGTTGTGTTGTGTATAGATCCCAAATGCTCCGACGCCAAGAAGCAGAGGTACATCGGGAAATGCCCGGAATGCGGAGGGGACATCACCACCATCCAATCGAAGAAGGGTAAGCGATTTGCGGGCTGCACCAACTACCCAGACTGCAAGAAGATATTTCCCCTTCCGCAGAGGGGGAAGATCGTGCCCACTGACGAGATATGCGACGAATGCAAGGCCCCGATCATCAAGGTCTGGCAGCAGAAGAACAGAGCGCCATGGGTTCTCTGCATCAACATGGACTGTCCCAAAAAGGAGAAGAAGGGTGGGAAGACCAAGGGAGACGCTGAGGGGAAGCGCAAGAGCGAGTGATTGCGCTCGACCGATTTCCCGTCTGATTCACCCAGCTCAGTCCACTGGAGGCGGCAGGTCGTCCTCAGGCGTCTCCGGGGGTTCCATCGCAGGATACTCCTCGATCTCGTTCTCGGGCGCCGGCATCGTAGGCGGGCTTGCAGGCTGGGCAGACAGCCTCTTCTCTACGGACTTCAGCTTCGCCATGACATCGTCAACTGTGTAAATCTCAGTCTTGAGGCTGAGGATTATGATAAGCACCGCGTCGATGAAGAGCCACGCGATGAGGATCCAGAGGAGAAGGCGCACTAGATCCCATGTCCACTCGAACTCGACATTGAACTCCTCTGCCGAATTACGCTCAAGGTCGTCAACCAGACCGTCGGAGTAGAGCAGAAGGATTATTCCGAGCATTATGAGAAACGCCGCTTTGACCCATTTGCTTGTCATCTGCGGGGTAACGTGCAAGGCACTCACCTGCTCCGCGTAATGGGTCTGGAGCGTATTTACACATTCCTCCGATGAGGCAATCGCCGGCGTCCTCCCTTGTCAAGGAGGTTCCTGAGGGCGGAAGCGAACTCGAATGTCTTGATCTCGACGCAGTGCTCGAGTGACATAAGGGTCACGTCGGGTTCCTTCTCAAAGGCCTTCTCTCGATGATACCATGCAAGGCCCGTTTCCATGCCGAGCGTGTATTCCTTGAAGGTCGCTATCATGTGATTGGCTATCGCCTCGTCCGCCTTTTGAAGCGTGAAGAAGGAATAGTCTATCGGCTCCGTAGGCTGCTTGTTATATCGGCTGCTCCAGGCGAAGTCGGACGCGAACCTGACATGTACCGAGGAGAAGATCTCAAACCCCCACCTGTAGAGCCTGGGAACACAGATGAAGGTGTAGTAGTTCTCGTCCTGGAGTTTGTGTCGTATCCTCGTCACTGCCTGGCGAGACAGCCCCACTATCGACGCAAGCTCGCGGTCGGGCGCTGATGGATGCTCCACCAGAGCCATTAGCACGCGCTGCTCGTTCTCGCGCAAGTCCAGAGCGGTTGCCTCAACCATTGCCGGAAGCCGCGGTCTCGGTTTCCGGGTGTCCAGACCGAAGAATCTGTGCACCACCGGCCCGAAGTTCGGAGCATATGTGCCCTTCGACGCTCCGTAAGGAAAGACCGTTGTCGAAATGGTCGCTTTTGACGCCTTCTTCGTTCCGGAGAAGAAACGGCTGTGGCGAAGCATCAGCTCATCCAAAGCCGCCGAGCTCTCAAGGACGCTCATGAACACCATTGACTGAGCCCCGATGATGGCGTCGAATATCTCCGGAGATGTCGCACAGAAGCCTATGTAATTCGATGTCTTGACCTCGTTGGATACGGCGGGATCCAGCAAGCCCTTGTGAAACGCAACCATCTCGCATCCGAGCTTGTGGAATGAAGGCACATTGACGAAGTACACCGCGCCGGCGTCCAGCATCCTCCTCCTCACCGATGCGACGGTGCTCACATTCATCCCGTAGATATCCGCTGTTTCCGCGTCGGTCCTGCGAGGACTCTCCACCATGGAGGTTATCACCCGCTTCTCGGACGGCAGGAATCTCCACATATAAGGCCTGATGGCAAATCTGCAATAAAATGCTTTCACTCGTACATTTGTCTACTATAGGAGAGCTTAGCTTGACGAAACTGTGAGCACGATTGTCGCGTAGACGCAAGTGTTAATAGGGCCAGCCCCGAATCAGAGGTGCCGATTTGGCACACACTCTTTTGTCGAAAGGAGGAGAGGTGTAACCAAAGGGTGATGCCCAACTGCGGTGGAGTCCCCTCCACCCTTTTTTTCTATTCCTCCTAGTACGGTGGATATTCGAGACACGCGCCCATTGGTGGTTGTGTCCGGGACGGGAATACACGATTGACGATCGACCAGGAACGGTGTTCGAAGGGCTCACGTGCGGCACGATCAGGCCTTCTTTGTCTCCCTCGTCTTCAATCTGAGTCCCCTATATCCGCACTTCCTGCACCTAGTTGCTCTGACGGCGTTGCGTGCGTAGCAGTTCATGCAGATCTTCTTGACGAGGTTGCGTGCCTCTGCCTCGGGAAATCGAGCCAAATAGGTCCCTCGGGCGCCTCAAATATCCAGACAATATATAATCTTATGCGTGAGTTGTTCGGTTCGTTCATTTCGATGCCCTGTTCGAGCCCGACCTTCCCTCATATGCGAAATGCGCGATCAACGCCTCCAGTTGGATTCGTTCGCTGGAGCCCGACACAATTCGGAACTCAGCCTCGCCGACCTTGTCGACGAGACGAATCTTCGCGTTCTCGTCCACCGGAAGGTCGAACACAGCGCGATGGATTCCCTTCACGATGTCCTCGCCTGATAGGCCGTGGCGAACGATGAGGTCATCCAACTTGGACCTGGCCCCAGTGAAGTTTCCCTTGAGGGCGATCTGCAGAAGTTCGTCCACCTCCTTCGGCCGCATGCTCTCCGTCGACTCGTAGACCACGTCCTGATCTACCATGTCGGTGCCCGACGCGGCAACCTGAAGCATGTTGGTCGCTTTCCTGAGGTCGCCCGTCGCTATCGAGGCGATTGCGTCCACGCCGTCCTCTCTCAGATCGAGCTTCTCAGCCGATGCGATGCGCATAAGATACTCTCTCACATCAGCCTCCAACAACGGTTTGAACCTGAAGACCGCGCACCTCGACTGAATGGGCTCGATAATCTTGGAAGAGTAGTTGCACGAGAGGATGAACCGGCATGTGGCGGTGTATCTCTCCATCGTACGGCGCAGAGCGGCCTGGGCGTCGCTGGTCAGCGAATCCGCCTCGTCGAGGAAGATTATCTTGAACTCGCTCCCGCCTATGGTCGCCGCCCTTGCGAAGTCCTTGATCTTGCCCCTAACGACGTCGATACCTCTTTCGTCCGAGGCGTTCAGCTCTATGAGATTCTCTCGCCAGCTATCCCCGTAGAGCTCCCGGGCCAAGGACAGCGCACACGTCGTCTTGCCGCAACCCGCGGGGCCGGCAAACAGCATGTGAGGCATGCTCCGCGTTCGAACGTATGACGCAAGCCGCTCTACTATCGCCTTCTGACCGACAACTTCGGAGAGCTTTTTCGGGCGATACTTCTCTACCCAGACGGTCTGCATTGGCTATCGACGAGTCAAACGCCATAGGCTTACTAATAACTATTCCACTCGGTGCGATGAAAAAGGAATAAATACGCGCCTCTGGAATCACGCCGACGTGACCTCCTGCGACAAGTGTTCCAGGCCATCGGTGATACTGATAAGGTACAGCGGTGCAAGGCTATGCAAGACTCATCTCTGCGAGTTCGTGGTCAAGAGAGCAAAGCATGAGCTGCGAAGACAGGTCAAGCTTGGGCGAGGCCAAAGACTGGCGGTAGCGGTTTCCGGGGGCAAGGATAGCACGGTCGCGGCGTTCCTGCTCAAGGAGATTCTGGGTCCGCGACGCGACATCTCGTTCTGTGCGATCACTGTAGACGAGGGCATCCGAGGCTACAGAGAGAGCAGCATCCCGATTGCGGCGGACAACTGTCGCGAGCTTGATATGGAGCACATAGTCGTGTCGTTCGAAAACGTCTATGGCCTGACAATGGATGAAATCGCCAAGGCCGAGAGGAACATGTCGGCCTGCGCGTACTGCGGCGTGATGCGCAGGGCGGTGTTGAACCGCACTGCACGTGAGTTGGAGGCGTCCGTGTTGGCTACGGGGCTCAACCTGGACGATACCTCGCAGTCGATCCTGATGAACTTCTCAAGGGGAGATATACAGCGACTTGCTAGGATGGGGCCCCATAGGAGAAGGCAGCATGGCCTGGTTCCTCGGATTCAGCCCCTCAGAACAGTCCCGGAGAATGAGGTTGCCCTCTTCGCTCTTTCGAGAGGCATAAGATATCATGACCTTGAGTGTCCGTACGCGATGGAGGCGCTCAGGAACGAATACAGGCGCGTGCTGGCGGAGCTTGAGGATCGATATCCGGGAACAAGGCACTCCATCCTCAGGAGCCACAACATGATGATGGATGCAGTCCAGCGTGCATACCCACAGGCGGAGCTGAGATCATGCGAATGCGGCGAACCGACGGTTTCGCCCTCCGGCAAGTGCAAGGTTTGCGAGCTCGTCGCCTCTCTGCGGCAGGATCCCTAATCGATGGTGTCTGAGGGGAACCATTCGCCGCAGTTCCGGCACACATAGTCCTTGGCCGCGGCATCGGCACCGCATACCTCGCACACCTTCCTGCCCTTGGCAATCGGGCGAGGAGGCATCGAAGGCGCGTAGCCGATTGAATCGTCGGCAGAGACCTCGAAGTCCTGGCTTATCATGCTTGCGAACCGCTGTGCACGCGTCTGTGGCGTAGGCAGTGGCCTGCTTCCCCGCGCCCTATTCAATGCGAGCTCGGCTCTCCGCTCCTTCACTCTCTCCCGCTCCGCCCTTCTATGGTCCTTGAAGGTCGAGACCACTAGAAGGCTTTTGAGCGAGAGGCCGAACAGAACGATGTAGACTATCTTGGTTATGTCGAAGTGTATGAAGTAAGGCCCGTAGTTGAATTCGGCGACCCCGCCTCCGAACACAACGAAGAACCACAGGCATATGAATGCTATCGCGAACAGACCGAAAAGCATCCGCTTGTAGGTTCCCGGGCGATTGGCGGCCTCTATCGTACTTGAGGCGACTATCATACCTCCGAAGAACAGGATGTACATCTCGATGTCGGACATGAATGCGGTCGCGAGTTGCGGGTAGTTCTCGGTTATCAGATCCACTAGGACCAGAGGGACGATTATGAATCGGATCGTCTCCATGAACGCCGTCCAGACAGTGTCCGGGATCCTGCCCTTGCGCCCTATGTCACCACCCCCAATGGAAACTCGTAGGACGCGACGGCCGGAAGGCCTGGAATATCTATCTCGACGACAGCCGTGTCCGGTACGATGCCAAGGGGCACATTGAATGTGACGGTTCCGGTGGAGCTCCTGCCGAGCATCACCGTCTCGTCTGTTTCAGAGACCGTGACACCGCCCTCCAGGAGCTCGGCGTGAAGAGCCGTCGATCCCTGCAGAATGTCGGAGGTGGTTAGGCTGTAGTCAACCATGACCGTCTGCGGATTCAAGGGATCGACCCGAAGTGAATCGACGCTGAAGCTCTGTATGAGGGCATCCCAAGGAATGCTGACCGAGTACACGGCATCCAAGCTCACAAGCTTCATAGTGTAGAAGCATGAGATCTCGACAACGAAATCCAAGAGGTCGTCGTTGAAGACCATCCACGTGAGGCCGCGAGCGTACATGTCGAGGAGGTCCAGCTCGAATTCTATCTCGCCCGAGGTGACCTCACCAGCCTTCATCGTTCCAACCTCGACCGAGTCCTCAGCGATCATCATGCCGGTGTAGTTGGTCACCTGGTAATCCAACGTCAGGTCTTCGACGCTGTAGAACCCGCCATTATCCACTGAATAAGGCGCTGTAACGGTCACCAGGCCGGAGTCGTAGGTCCACGTGACCTCGTTGGGAGATGGTAGGTCCACTTTGAAGTCGCCTGCAGGAAACGGATAGATGCTCGTAAATGCCAGAATGAAGATGACGAGATTCACCACCGCGACGCCGGCGCCGAGAGCCCTAGTACGGGAAGCCATCAGGCATTCACGCTACGGGATTGCACTCACGAATATAAGAAACACTGAGGTTGGCGTTTCATGTCACAGCTGGCCATCGAGACGTGGATAGTTGTAGGCCTCCTCACCCTCAAAGAAGCAGTAATGAACCTTTGTGAACTCCTTCTTGAACTCCTTGACAGAGGGAAGGATCTCCGATGGCTTTCGCCGATCAATGATGATGGCGGTCATGAGCCTGGCTATCTCTGACATTTCGTTTTCCCTCATTCCCAGTCGGGTGACCTCCTGAGTGCCTATTCTGATGCCGCTGGGATGGACGGGGTCCGTGTCCCATGGAAGAAGGTTCTTGTTCACGATGATGTTCGCCTCCTCCAAGGTTCTGGCGATCTTGGCGCCTCCGTGGTGCTCCTCAACATCCAAAACGACGGTGTGAGATTCCGTGAATCCCTTCGGCTCGCATAGGACATCCAAGCCTCGCTCGTATAGCGCCTGAGCCAAGGCCTTGGCATTCCTCACAGTCTGGTCGGCGTACGGCTCTCCGAACTCCTGTGCCTCCGCTAGCGTGACAGCGAGGGCAGCCACGGAATGAAGGTGGTGGTTGCTGGTAACGCCAGGGAACACGCCTCTTCGCAGAGACGTCTCAAGCCGCTCCTTCGCAAGGTCGGATGTGATTATGCCATGTTGGGGGCCCGGCAGAGTCTTGTGCGTGCTGCCCGAAACGACGTCCACTCCCTCCTTGAGCGGGTCCTGGAATCGCTTCCCGGCGATAAGGCCGAGGACATGGGCTGCGTCATACCAAACGGCACAGCCCACTTCCTCCAGCGCAGGCCTCAGTTCCTCAAGAGGTGTGGGGAACAAGTACACCGATTGACCGAACAGAGCCAGCTTCGGCCTGACCTCTCTCAGCAGGCGCGCGGCCCCATCTGGATCGATGTTCATCTCCTTCTGATCGAATGGGTAATTGTGCGCTCTGAGGCCCCTCAATCCGATCGCGCCCATTTTGGCGTGGGATAGATGCCCGCCATCGGATAACCCGACCGCAGTTATCTTGTCGCCTGGTTTTGAGAGGGCCATCAGAACGGCCAAGTTCGCGACTGTCCCGGAAACGGCACGCACATCTGCGAATTTGCACCTGAAGACGTCGCGGGCGAGTTCTTCGCACACGTTTTCGATTTCGTCGACGTAGATGTTGCCTTGATAGTACCGCTTGCCAGGAAGGCCTTCGGCGTATCTGTGGTGCAGGTCCGAATTCAGGACCTCCCGCGCTGCGGGGCTCATCAAATTCTCGGAAGCGATGAGGGGTATCGACTCTCTGAACCATTCGTTGTGGCGATCAGTCAAACCGCGTATCTGCTGAGCTCTCTCTGAGGATTTCACGAATCGGGGGAACTCGTGAGAGATTAAAAACGTATTTGCGATGGCCGAGGATGCAAGGCTATCGTCCGGTAGCGAACCGGGACAGAAGATGCAGACTTCAAGCAGTCGCAGGCTTCTTTCCCTTCTCGGTCATGAATCAGGTTCCATGAGAAACGGTGGTCGCGCGAATTCTAGATATTTATTTATACGCTGTATGACAATTCGTCATACGAGGCTCCGAAATCTGATGTCTTCAAGGTCAGCACGTCTCAATATACGCCTGCCAAAGGAGGATCTCCAGGAACTGGAAGCCGTTCGCGATCGGTCGGGCCAGAGCTCCGTTTCAGACGTCGTTAGAGATGCGATCGCGTGCTACCTTGAGGAGGAATCCACATCGTGGAATTCCGAGAAGATAACGGCTATCGTACCCGCTGCACTAGCAGAGGACATACAGATGTTCATCGCAAGTGGCGATGCTACTGACATATCACAGGCGGTCACTCTGGCTTTGAGCGCCTGGGCGGAAGAGAGAAGACGCTACTATCTCGAAGGAAAGGAAGCAGTTCGCAGGAAGATCGAAGAGGCGGTGGAGCAACGCGACACGAGGAAGGGGATGTCCCGCGTCGCGTCGAGGATGAGGATCAAGTGAGAATCCGCACTCCAGTGTTACGATTTCGGCAGCCTTGCGCAGCACATCGACGGTAGCAATGCCGTCCCGTGCTGACCTACAGAAGGGAAGGAAGGACCTGCTTTTGCAGGCCGCGGATGGGATGCACAATACGGGAGGGCCCAGCCCTCTCAACGCACTTTTTTTATCCATGATGTCAAGCATTCAAATGGACAGCGAATGCTCAGATGCGCTTTTCGGATAGAATCCTCTTGATCTCATCTATCTGCTCGGTTGTCGACGGATCGACACGCCTTGCGAAAGCGCTGTAGAGGCTCACGTAGTCACCCATCATCACTGAAGAGAACACCCTCGCCAATCGAGAGCTACCCGAGGCGACAGACGAGTACACGCGCACACGCTCGCTCATCATAGCCTTCGTCGCCTCGATCCTCCTCGACATTCTGCTGTCGCTCACTTCGTCCTCCAGGAATATCATCGAGAATCCGCGGCTGAGATCATCACCAGCCCATCCAACTATGCCGTTGTGGTTCATCTCTGGCAATTCGTTGCTGAATGCGATCATCTTGGCGTTCTCGTTCAGCTGGTTCGCCCATCTCCGAGCGACAGGTACAAGCGTGCCATGGCCGATCACGACTGGCACGGTACCGTGCAGCGAATGGGCCAACTTCTTGGCGGGATTCTCTCCCGTTTCAATCTCGGGGGCGCAATGGGAGCGCACCCGTTCGATGGATTCTCTCGCGCTACTGATCGAATCCTGACAATCTATGATTCCCGCGCCATCCAGTATCCCGGCCAGCGAGCCGAACGCGTACCCGATGGTGGAACGCGGCACAAGCCCCGGCGGTATCGCGCAATGAGGCACTCCGTGCTTCGAAGCTATATCCTTCAGTTTGCCGCCGGACGAGATCGTGACCGTCATTGCATTCCTTTCGAGCGCCTGTTCTGCCATGCTGAGCGTCTCCTCGGTGTCTCCGGAGTAACTGATGACGATCGCGAGCGAATCGGGCCCAATCCGAGCGGGCACAGAATATGACCTCACGACGCTGCACGGAATCCCGGGCGACTCGGACAGCCACGCATAGGCGAGGTCGCCGCCGATCGCAGAGCCGCCCAACGCGCATACGAATATCTCCTTGGCATCCGCGATTGTTGAAGCTGCCGCCTTGCCGAGCTCGAACCCTTCGGTCAGGTGGGCAGACATGCTTGCGGTCGCGCCGAGCAGATCCCGTGAGTCGAGCGCCCTCAGGTCATCCGTCTCATCCAACATTGCACCATCGTGAACGAAGGGTCGCAATATAAAATGTGGTTTCGTTCTGACCCAGTCGGGATCATGGAGCAGAGCATAAGGAATATAAGCTCGTGTAGGCTTGCTCTAACTCGAATCATCTGGGGCGAGCCCGCAGACTTGGATGAGGGCGCGTTCCGCAACCAAGTGTGAGGTATTTCTGTGACTGGAACACAGGATGGGCAAACCGGCGAGGAGGAGGCAAACCGGCCCCCGATAGTCGTTGCCGAGGGGGTGACGAAGACCTATGATACGGGCAAGGTCAAGGTTGAGGCCCTGAGAGGAGTGAACTTCACCGTGAAGGAAGGAGAGATGATCGCGGTAATGGGGCCCTCGGGATGCGGCAAGACAACCCTTCTCAATTGCCTGTCAGGATTGGACGACCTCACTGACGGGCAGGTGCGCATCCGCAACAGACTCCTCACTGATATGACAGACCGCGAGCGGACTCGATACCGCGCGGAGAAGATGGGCTTCATCTTCCAGGCGTACAACCTCCTGCCGGTCCTCACCGCGGTCGAGAATGTGGAGCTGCCGCTCTTGCTGTCTGGCACCTCGCCTGGCGAGGCAAGGAAGAGAGCATTGACTTCCCTATCAGCAGTTGGGCTGGAGGAGTGGAGAGACCACAAGCCGGCCGAGCTGTCCGGCGGTCAGCAACAGAGGGTGACCATCGCACGCTCACTCGTTAACGATCCGGAGATTGTGTTCGGCGACGAACCGACGGGCAATCTGGATAGTGAGTATTCGAAGGAGATAATGGGACTTCTCAGAAGGTTGAACAAGCAGAACAAGCAGACCTTCATCATCGTGACCCACGATTACAATGTCGGCCGAGTCGCAGACAGGATAGTGATGATGCGCGACGGAGTGATCGAGAAGGATTTCACCCCCGCGCCGTTCTGATTGAGAGGTGTAGCATGAGCGCACTGGTTCAGATGGCCGTACTCGTTCTCGCCGTGATTATCGTTATTGGACTGCTGGCCCTCAGGAGGGCAGTCCTTGCGCGGATGGCATCCCGCAACATTGTCAGAAGGAAGAAGTACTCCGCCATAGTCGTCCTGGGACTGATGATTGCTACGGCAATGATCTCCTCAGCTCTCGTCGTGGGCGACACTCTGGACTACGTCATAAGGAAGGACGTCTACGACAGCCTGGGCAACATAGATGTCATTGTCTCCTTGGACGATGATGCGGGGCTCCACCAGTTCTTTGATGAGGCAACGGCGTACGATTTGATCAGTCAACTCGAAACAGAAGGGTTTGACCATATTGACGACATCGCTCCCGCAATCAGGGACGTGACGTCCGTCCTGCACCCTGCGACGGGCTCTTCAGTGCCCTCTGCCTATCTCTACGCCTACGACTCAGACCATATGATAGACGAACTTCACGGTCTCGACGGAGCGGAGATAACAGAGGATCTCGTGACAGGGGGCAGAACAGTCGTCAACGAGGGTTTGGCGAACGAACTCGACGCCGATGTGGGAGCCTCGATAACGCTCTACCCGAAGAACGGCCAGCCCGTCGCCCTCGAGATTGCTGCTATCGCCGCAGACGAGGGAATGGGCAATTGGCGGTTTGCTGAGATGGCATTCGTTGACCTTGCTTTTGCCCAGGACGCCATCTTCGCCAAGCCCTCCATGATTACCGTGATTGATGTCTCGTGCGAAGGTTCTGTCGAGAAAGGCTATCTGGCGACGGACGGCGCGATCGACGAGCTGGAGATGAAGATGGACGACGCGGGAGCTTACACCTTCAGCGATGTGAAGAGAGATGGCGTGGAGGAGGCGGCGACAATCTCGGATATGACCTCGCAGCTCTTCGTGCTGATGAGTTCCTTCACGATAATAGCGGGAATCGCTCTGATAGTGAACATCTTTGTCATGCTCGCGGAGGAGAGGAAGTCCGAAATGGGCATTTCCAGAGCGGTGGGAATGATGCGAGGGGACCTGACACAGACTTTCGTGTTCGAAGGGGTGGTCTACGCGATGATGGCCTCATTGCTAGGCGCCTTGGTCGGACTTGTAATAGCATTCTTCATGTTCGGTGCGTTCGCTGCGGTTATAGGTGGAGAGCTCACATTCGTGCTTCACTTCGAATGGTCGAGCCTCGCACTTGCGGCGGTGGGAGGCTTCCTGATAACCCTCGCAACGGTGGTCGCGGCCTCTTGGCGTGTGAGCAAGCTGAATATCGTCAGAGCGATACGCGACATTCCCGAGCCATTGCTCACCAGGTCCGGAAGCAAGTACGTTGTGCTGGGACTGGTGGCTCTGGCATTTGGCGCCCTGTTCATATATGCAGGAGCGTCCAGCGGACAGGCAGCTGGGACCCTCTCCGGAATGAGTCTCCTTGCAGTAGGCGCCGCCACAGTGTCAGTCAAATTCGTGAAGCCCAGAGCACCTTACACGCTCGCAGGCTTCTGGATGATATTCTACACCCTCGATCCGCTCAAGATGGAGAGAGCGTTATTCGGGACGCTCGAGGGAAATCTGGAGATGTTCATCATCGCAGGCGTCACGATGGTCACTGGAGCAGTTCTCATGGCGATGTTCAACAGCGACCTTCTACTCGGCGCACTCGTGCGAGCGTTCGGCAGAGGCAGGTCTCTCCTGCCGGTCTTCAGAGCAGCCATAAGCTATCCTATGAACAAGAAGTTCAGAACTGGGCTCACCCTGTTCATCTTCGCCCTGATAATGTTCACCGTTACCGTGATAGCGATGATTGCCTCGTTCCAGAGGGAGAGCGTCGATACGCTCTCCGAAAGGTTCTCGGGCGGTTTCGAAATCATAGGCAGCTCGTTGAGGGATGTGCCAGAGGATGACCTCAGCACGGCGATAGCAGAGGCTGAGGGCGAACTGGGCAAGGCCGTCATCGACAGGATAGAGACGGCACGTACAGCGATCGTGCAGATGGACTCCAACAGAACGGAAGAGTCGACCACTCGATACCTCGTGGGCATGAGCGACCCAATACTCGAAGAAGGGAGATTCTCGCTGGCACAGAGGTCGGATGACTACTCGTCGGACGAGGAGGCATGGCAGGCGCTTCTGGAAGATGATGATCTCACGATCCTGGACGGCACGACGGTGGCGCCCACAATGGGCGTCAACTTCCTCGGAGACTGGTATGTGGAAGTCGGAGACACAGTGACGATATCATTCGCAGGAGGCGCCACGGTCAATCTCACGGTGATTGGCATGATGGATCAGATGCTCGTCCCAGGCGCGTTCACGAGCAAGAGCTTCGTCGAATCGCACGCCCCATCGAGCAACGAGAACCTATTCTACATCGACACGGCACCAGATGCGGACATCAAGGATGAGCATATCGTGGAAGCTTTAGAGAAGGCGTTGGCTGCGTACGGCCTGACCGGCGTCGTGGTAAGGGAAATCGTCGAGGAATTCATGGCCATGTCGTCGACCGCTATGCAGTTGATGGAGCTGTTCCTTGGCGTTGGGCTCATCGTTGGGATCGCAGGCCTGGGGATCATAACGATACGCAACATCTCGGAGAGGAGACAGGAGATCGGAGTGATGAGGGCCATAGGCTACCAGCGAAACATGATCCTGAGCACGTTCCTCATAGAGACCTCCTTCGTCGCCCTCCTTGGGATAGCCATGGGCATAATCCTTGGTCTTCTGATATCGTTCAGCCTGTTCGACTGGGGAGGCTTCTCTGAGTACTCGGAGTTCGTCATACCCTGGGGGGAAGTGCTCTTGGTGCTCGCAATAGCCTTCGGCGTCACGATGATATCGACGCTGCCGCCCTCCAGAACGGCCTCGAAGCTGGCTCCCGCTGAGGCTTTAAGAAGGGTAGACTGATACCTTCAGGATGGTAGCTACAACATCCATATTATCGGGATGAGGCATGGGCGAATTGATGGCTTCAGCAGCCGTGCTAAACGCACTGGATTCCCTGAGAAATGGCAAGTTGGTCCTCATCTATGATGCTGATGGCCGCGAGGAGGAGACGGACATGGTAGTCGCCTCCGAGCACGTCACGGCGGATGCAATCAGAATCATGAGGAAGGACGGCGGAGGATTGGTGTGCACGACAGCGGACTCATCCATACAGGACGCGCTCGGCCTTCCGTTCCTCTCAGAGGTATTCAAGGACATGAGCCCAAAATACCCCGTGATGCGCGCGCTCTTACCCAACGACATCCCCTACGATGTCAAGTCGGCCTTCGGAATCACGATCAATCACAGAAGGACTTTCACCGGCATAACGGACAGAGACCGGGCCCTGACCATAACTGAATTCTCCAAACTCGCCAGAAACGCCGTCGCGGCCGGGGACGGCTGGGGCGTCAAGGAGTTCGGAAGATGTTTCAGAGCGCCCGGGCACATTCACCTTCTGAACGCCTCGAGGAAACTCCTCGAGAACCGATTCGGCCATACGGAACTCTCAACTGCCCTGGTCATAATGGCGAACCTTGTGCCTTCGGCAACGGTTTGCGAGATGATGGGTGACGACGGCAACGCCTTGCCAAAGAAATCGGCGCTTGAGTATGCGAACAGAAATCACCTGGTGTTTCTGGAAGGCGCCGATATCATCTCGGCCTGGAAGGAGTTCTCGAAGGGGTGAGATACTGGTCCGTGTTCTGGCCACAGGCGTCTTCGACATCATACACCTTGGGCATCTGCATTACCTCGAGAAGTCCAAGGAACTGGGTGACGAACTCGTCGTCGTTGTTGCGACGGATAACACAGTTCGAAAGCGCAAGCATGAACCTATCACACCAGAGAGGATGCGGCTCGAGCTTGTGCAGGGCTTGAAACCCGTCGACAAAGCCGTGCTTGGCAAGGATGGTGCGGACATCTACGAGATTGTCACCGAACTCCAGCCGGATGTGATAACGATAGGCTACGATCAGCCGTTCGATCCGGAGATCCTCAAGGCGGATCTCGCCACGCGAGGACTTGAAATCGAGGTTGTGAGATTGCCGCACCTGGACCATGATCTGGATGGAACGAGGAAGATAATCAGAAAGGTCATAGAGTTTCACAGCGCCGATAAGAAGCTGGCGGGGGTCGAGAGGCGATGAAACACATAGGCGTCGCCGATACGACTTTCGCAAGGGTCGACATGGGCGGGTTCGCCGTCGATGAACTAAGGAAGACTGGAACCGGCTTCAAGACAGAGAGGTACACGGTGCCCGGAGTGAAGGATCTGCCTGTTGCAGCCAAGAAGCTGATAGAGGAGCGCGGATGCGATGTTGTCATCGCCCTTGGCATGCCAGGTTCAAAGCAGATCGACAAGACCTGTGCGCATGAGGCGTCAACGGGGCTTATCCAGGTTCAGCTGCAAACGAACGCCCATGTAATAGAGGTGTTCGTCCACGAAGACGAGGCGAAGGACGATAAGGAGCTTGCCTGGCTGGCTGAGCGCAGGGCGAGGGAGCACGCGGTGAACGCGTACGATCTCGTGTTCAGACCGGAGAGGCTGGAAGCCAACGCGGGAAAGGGATTGAGACAGGGATTCGACGACGCAGGATCGATTCAATGAGGATCACATCAAGGAGGATATGAGAAATGGCTGGCAAACACAGGGTTGGCATCGTCTGCAGTGAGTACAACTACGATCTCACGAAGATGATGCTCGATAGGGCGAAAGAGCACGCGAAGTTCTTGGAGATAGACGTCGCGAAGGAGATCATGGTACCCGGTGTGTACGACATACCGTTGGCCGTGAAGAGCCTGCTGAAGGACGAGAGCATAGATGGCGTGGTCACGATCGGTGCTGTGATCGAGGGGGAGACCGAGCACGACCAGGTCGTCATCGGCCAGGCTGCGCGGAAGATCACGGACCTCTCCGTCGAGTACGAGAAGCCTGTGGGGCTCGGCATAACCGGCCCGGGCATGAGCAGGCTTCAGGCCGAGGACAGGATAGAGCGTGCCAAGGACGCCGTCGAAGCCGTCGCAAAGCAGCTGAAGAACCTTAGGTAGGCTGGAAAGAGCGCTCTCCACGCCGAATATCGGTGCGGATCCCATGGCTGCTGTAAGATTGGGCAAGATGCATCTGCGCTGGTGCGATAGCTGCGACGTTCCCTTACTGGAGCAACGATCCTGTTGCAGGTGCAGCGGCGAGACCAGAGATGTGAAGCTGACGCCACCAGGGGATGCGAGGCCTGCATTTGAGCACGACATAGAGAAGCTGAGAGCGCAGATCGACCGGCAATATGGGGCAGGCTGCGGCGACGTGGCTGTGCCGAAAGGTCGCCTGGTTCTGTTGAATAAAGCGCCGGACTTGGACCGCATGGATGAGGTCATAATCGGCGGGCGCGTGATTGGAGCCGCCCGATATGATATCGTAGGGGGTGACAAGTTCCTGCCTAGGCCGAGAACTGCGGTCGCGATGGAGCCGGCTATCACCAGGGGATGGGTGAGGGTTGACGACGGCGCCGCCGAAGCCATCAGGAAGCGGAAAGCGAGCACCCTGTCAGTGGGCGTGACTGAGTGTTCACCCGGCATCCAACCTGGGGACGATATCGTCGTGCTGGACATGGAAGGCAGAACTGTGTCCGTCGGAGTCTCGAAAATCTCCTCAGATGAAATGAAGGAGCGGAAGCGAGGCACGGCAGTGAAGACCAGATGGGTGGCGATTGACACCGATCGCAATCCGCTCGCCCGCCAAGGAGCGACCTGGAACGATGCGCTTGAGGCCAACGCCGACGTCATCGAAAGGCGTGTGTCTGAAGCAATCAGGTTCATCAAGAAGACGGTTGAGAAGCACGACCTCCCCGTCGCAGTGTCATACAGCGGCGGCAAGGACAGCCTTGCCACGCTCCTGCTCGTTCTTGCTAGCGGCGCGACGCCAAAGATGCTATTCGTCGACACAGGCCTCGAGTTCGAAGAGACCGTGCACAACGTCAGAGAGACAGCAAGGAAGTATTCCCTAGACCTCATCGTCGAGGGCGCGGGCGACGCGTTCTGGAAGAATGTCGGCGTCTTCGGTCCCCCCGCGAAGGATTTCAGATGGTGCTGCAAGACCTGCAAGCTGGGACCTGCGACGAGGCTGATACAGAGGAATTTCCCAGAAGGAGTGTTGTCATTCATAGGGCAGCGAGCCTATGAATCGGAGAACAGGGCTCGCAAGGGACCACTGTGGAGGAACCCTTGGACTCCAAACCAGCTGGGCGCGTCGCCCATACAGAAATGGACTGCGTTGCATGTATGGCTATACCTGTTCGGCAAACAGGCTTCGCACAACGTCCTTTACGAGCGTGGGTTCGAACGCATCGGTTGCTTCCTTTGCCCGTCGACGGATCTAGCTGAGCTTCGACTCGCGAAGAAGTACCATGCGAGCTACAGCCGATGGGAGGAGGTTCTACGATCATTCTCCGAATCGAGAGGTAGGCCTCAGGAATGGCTTCGCTACAACCTTTGGAGATGGCGAAAAGTGCCTAGAACCGTTCTGAATTCTGTGGGTTTGGACGGTATAGCTGACGCGCGCTCAGATGCAGAAGGCGACGTTCCGGCCTCGCCTGTATTCCGTTGGACAGAGCCTTATAGCCCATGCGTTGTGGGAATGAGCATGGAGGGAGTATTCAGCTCGTCCCTCGATATGAAGAGAGTTGCGAACATACTGAACGCTATGGGACCTGTGACTATCTCTCCAGACGGGAGGATTGCAGAAGTCGACAACCTCACGGTGTTCTCCGAAGGAGCTGTGATGATAAGAGCTCGCGACGTTGAAGCGCTGAGATCCAAAGCCGCGAGGCTTCAAGAAGCCGTCCTGAAAGCGATGGAGTGCGCGGGGTGCGGTATCTGCGTGGGTCGGTGCTCTAACCACGCTCTCACCCTCGACGGACGGATAGAGATAGACGAGTCCCGCTGCGATCATTGCGGAATGTGTTTCGGACCTTGTCCGGTTGTGGCGTTCAGGGAAGATCAGCTTGACATATGAGCCATGAGCGCTTCAAGCGCTGCGGCTACTTCCTCCGCTCTCGCCCCCCAGGGGACTACTGCGACATCGCCCTGGAGCTCGAATCCCTCCTTGACCTTGCAGCACTTCGCAAGGACCGGCCCGGAGATGTTCATGCTGGGGAGGAGATCGACCGGGCATATGTTCATCATGCAAGGCTCCTCACCGTAGACCGCTTTGAAGATTCTGGCGGAGAGGCTGCAGCCAAGGAGCGTTGTTTCGCGTATCTGCTCACGGGTTAACTCAGGGGTTTCATCCAGGTAGCCGACACTGCAATCGTGTTCCAGGCCGGAGGCCTTGCACGGGAACATCACCGAATCGCTGCAGGGCGACCTCAGCATCTCGTTCAAATCGCGCTCGACGACGCTGTACTTCACGAAAGCGCTTGGAAGATGGAAGTCAAGAGCGGCGTCCACTAGCTCGGCCAGCTTCGAAGGTGATGGCGGAACGACATCCACGACGGTGAGCTCGAACGGTCGCTGCTCAAGGAAGAATGAAACGTGTTCCGACCTGCCCCGAACGACCACACATCTCACGCCCAGGGACTCCCTCAGAAGTCCCATTCTTGAAGCCGAGAGAACGTCCAGGGTCGGGTCGTCCACGAACGATGTCTCCCCTGGGAGCGAGAGGATGTCGGCCGCTTCAATCGGCTGAAGGACTCCGTTGACTTCCTTCTTTTCAACCCTCGTCACCGCCCATTCATCGTCGTGATGCATCACTATGAATCTAGTGCGAATGTAGGCGCGCTTCCCAGCAAGGTACTCTCGGATATTCTCCTCATCGAGGTGGAAATTGACATGCCGCACGCTCACCTCTTTGCAGTGGTCTGGAAACATTCACCACGGAAATCGAACACGTAGTAGATAGAACCAGCGATAACCGTCAGGAAGCACTGAGGGCGAAGTCCATGCCGCCACTTGATATCACGACAGCAGCAGGACGATGCCGGTGACACGTCATGACCGCATCCGCAGACAACGCTGCGGGTCTGTCCGAATTCAAGACATGATTGCCCTGTCTAGTCGGATATCTCACAACAAGATTCTTAACCCATACCAGGGATATCCCGAAGGTCTTGTGAATGAAGGGCTATCTTGTCCTAGAGGATGGGACGGTTTTTGAGGGGAGGCCCTTCGGCGCCGTCAAGGACACTTTCGGAGAGGTCGTATTCTCCACGGGGATGACGGGCTATCAAGAGTCCCTCACAGATCCTTCGTACGCAGGGCAGATACTCACTTCGTCATACCCGATGATAGGTAACTACGGAGTCAACTCACACGACAATCAGTCAGATAAGGTCCAAGTGTGGGGATACGTCGTCAATGAGCTGTGCGAGGCGCCTAGCCACCGCCATTGCAGCGGCACGATGGATGAGTTCCTGAAGCGGAGCAACGTGCCGGGAATATCCGGCGTCGACACCAGGGCGCTGATAAGGAAGCTGAGGACAAATGGCACGATGAAGGGAGCCATCACCGGAGCCGCCCCAGAGGATGCGATCGCCGAAGTCCGCCGAATGGATAATCCGGACAGAGAGAACCTCGTCGCGAATGTGAGTACGCCAACTATACGATCGCACATAACCGGTAAGGACAGGAGCGTAGTCGTCATCGACTGCGGAGCAAAGGACAACATCATAAAGGAGCTCAGCCACAGGTTCGACGTCCACCAGGTTCCGTACGACTATACCGCCGACGACATCAGGGAGCTCGAACCGGATGGAGTGTTCGTCACCAACGGCCCGGGAGATCCCGCGCACGAAGGGCTCCGGTCGACAGTGGTTGCGACATTGGCTGAGCTCAAGGATGAGCTGCCGATGATGGGCATCTGCCTCGGCAATCAACTGCTCGCGCTGGTGTTCGGGGCAAGTACCTACAAGCTCAAGTTCGGCCACAGGGGTGTCAACCAACCGGTGGGGTATGGCAAGCGTGTATTCGTCACGTCGCAGAACCACGGCTTTGCCGTCGATGCTGCGTCGGCCACCGCCGCAGGAATGGAAATCACTTTCCAGAACCTCAATGATGGTACGGTGGAGGGGATGAGACATTCGGAGTCGCCTGTGTTTTCCGTACAATTCCATCCCGAAGCTCGGCCAGGCCCGCACGACACGACCTTTCTCTTTGACGAGTTCGCCAGGATGCTGGAGGAGGGGCCCTGATGCCGCGAAGAGACGATATCGAGAGAATCATGGTCATCGGCTCGGGGCCCATCGTTATAGGGCAGGCGGCAGAGTTCGACTTCTCGGGCTCTCAAGCGTGCAAGTCTCTCAGGGAGGAGGGATACACCACGGTGCTGGTGAACTCCAACCCGGCCACAATCCAAACAGACATCGACACGGCCGATCGTGTGTATATAGAGCCGCTGGATGCCGACACCGTCGAGAAGGTGCTCGAGAAAGAGAAGGTACAAGGAATCCTCGCTGGTATGGGCGGACAGACCGCTTTGAACCTGTGCTCTGAACTCTCAGAGAAGGGCGTCCTCGACAGGCTGGGCGTGGAGCTTCTTGGAACCAAGACTCGAGCCATAGCTCTCTCTGAGGACAGGGAACTGTTCAGGAAGACTATGCTGGAGCTGAACGAGCCGATACCTAAGAGCAGGACCGTCAATTCGATTGAGGAAGCCAAGCAGGTGGTGGCTGATATCGGCTGCTACCCCGTACTCGTGCGGCCAGCATACACTCTCGGAGGCACCGGAGGCGGAATTGCCAACGACGAGGAGGAGCTGACCCACATAGTCGGGAGGGGGCTGATCTACAGCAGGATCAGGCAGGTGCTCATTGAGGAGAGCGTCATCGGGTGGAAGGAATATGAATACGAAGTCATGAGGGACGCGAACGACAACACGATCATAGTCTGCAACATGGAGAACCTGGATTCGATGGGCATTCATACGGGGGAGAGCATTGTTGTCGCGCCCGCCCAGACGCTCAGCGACTGCGACCATCAGATGCTACGGACCGCCGCGTTGAAGATCATAAGGGCTCTTGAGATAGAAGGGGGAGCGAACATACAGTTCGCGATGGAGCATGCCACTGGAGAATACAGAATCATCGAAGTCAACCCTCGAGTGTCAAGGAGCTCCGCACTCGCATCGAAAGCGACTGGCTATCCGATTGCGAGGGTCGCAGCCAAGATTGCGATAGGGATGACGCTCGACGAGATACCTAACGCGATCACAAAGAAGACCTGTTCGGCGTTCGAGCCCTCCATAGACTACATCGTCGTGAAGATACCAAGATGGCCGTTCGACAAGTTCAGAACGGTCGATCCCAAGCTCGGCACCCAGATGAAGAGCACGGGAGAGGTGATGGCCATAGGCCGCAACTTCGAGGAGGCGTTGCTCAAGGCCGTGCGATCCCTCGAGATCGACAAGGTGGGGCTCGAAGGCGACGACTGGGACGATGCGACGCTCGAGCGCCTGCTGGCAGAGGCAACGGATTCGCGGCTCTTCGCGATAGCCGAATCAATTAGACGCGGGACGTCGACCAGCAGAATCTGCGAGCTTTCGCACTGGGATCCATTCTTCGTCACCAAGCTTCAGAGACTGATCAACATGGAAGCGGAGCTGACAGAAGGGAACGATCCGGAACTGGTAAGCGCAGCAAAGAGGGCTGGATTCGGGGACGAGTACCTGTCTCGGCTCACGGGAACCGAGGCAAACTCGATTCGGCACAACAGAATCTCAGCCTCTCTTCGGCCTACGTTCAAGATGGTCGACACCTGCGCGGCAGAGTTCGAGGCGGAGACGCCCTACTTCTACTCAACCTACGAGCGTGAGTGCGAAGCGAGACCATCCGACAACAGGAAGATAATCATCGTCGGTGCCGGACCCATACGAATCGGTCAAGGGATAGAGTTCGATTACTGTTGCGTACACGCCTCGCTCGCGCTCAAGGAGGAGGGAGTGGACTCCGTCATTGTGAACAACAACCCGGAGACGGTCTCGACGGACTTCGACGTCTCCACGAGGCTGTACTTCGAGCCGATCACCGATGAGGACGTGCTCAACGTAATCGAGAAGGAGCGAGCGGACGGTGTCATGCTGCAGTTCGGAGGCCAGACCGCCATAAATCTCGCGCTTCCTCTGCAGAAGGCTTTGGCGGGCACGGGAACGGAGATACTCGGAACGTCGCCAGACTCGATCGACATAGCCGAGGATCGCAAGAGATTCTCAAGCATCATGGATGAGCTTGGAATATCTCAGCCCGCTTCGGGGACGGGATTTTCCTTCGATGAGGTCCGCAGCCTCGCCATGGAAATTGGCTATCCTGTGCTCATAAGACCGAGCTATGTGCTGGGTGGACGTGCCATGGAGATAGTATACAACGAGTCGGAACTCGAGACGTATATGAGGTCTGCCGCCAAAGTGTCGAAGAACCATCCCATCCTGGTCGACAAATACCTCACGCACGCAATCGAGATCGATGTGGACGCGGTCAGCGACGGCAAGGATGTCTATATCGGTGGAATACTAGAGCACATCGAGGAGGCGGGTGTGCACTCCGGCGATGCAACAATGGTCCTTCCTCCACAGACGATATCAGCGGATATGTTGGATGAGATAAGGGACATCACGAGAAAGGTGGCACTGGCCTTGAACACGAAAGGGCTGATGAATCTACAGCTAGCCTGCAAGGACGGGAAGGTGTACATGCTGGAGGCGAACCCCCGAGCGAGCAGGACTGTCCCAATCATCTCCAAGGCAACCGGGGTTCCGCTAGCGAAGGTCGCGACGAAGATCATGTTGGGAAGAACCCTTGCGGAGATGGGGCTTACCAGAGAGCCGGAGTTGGAGCACGTGGCTGTGAAAGCGTCAGTGTTCCCATTCCTGAAACTTCCAGGAGTCGATAGCATTCTCGGACCCGAGATGAAATCGACTGGAGAGGTCATGGGCATAGACAGGTCATACCCCGCTGCGATGTGGAAGGCGCTTGTCGCTTCGGGCCAGAGGCTTCCCAGCGATGGGAACGTCTACATCAGCGTCAGTGATGATGACAAGGGCGTTGCAGTGACAGACATCGCATCACGACTCAGTAACATGGGATTTGGCATCTTCGCCACCAGAGGAACCGCAGCTCATCTACGCTCAAAGGGGCTTGAGGTGACAACCGCATACAGGATCTCTGAGAACACCTCACCCGACGCGCTCTCTCTGATGAGAAGCGGCAGAATCCAGATGATCGTGAACACGCCTACCGAATCGTCGGGCGCCAGGCGCGACGGCTACATGATGCGAAGGCTGGCAGTCGAGATGGAGATACCCATGTTCACCACAGTGAAAGGAGCGAGCGCGGCCATCATGGGAATGGAGCATGCCAAGATGAAAGCCATTGAAGTGAACGACATCTCGTCATTCCACACGATGTCGTGAGTGCGAGATTCGCCCGGGCAGTCAATCGGCCTTTTCGAGGCTCTTTCGAGCAAGCTCGGCGCCCTTCCGGCCGGACAATAACATCGACCCGAATGTCGGACCCATCCTGGGAAGACCGTACGTCGCCGAGACCGACATTCCTACCACGATAAGGCCCGGATGCACAAAGCCGGTCTTCTCGACCACTGCATCCTCGCTCTCTTCCACCCACATTGCACCGCATCCAGGCACATCCAGAAGTCCCCTCTCTCCGAGCTTGCGTGCGACCGTGGCATCGTGACCCGTGCCATCTATGACAGCGCTTGCCTCGATCGATATGGGATCGACGCACGCCACAGGTCTGGGCAGATACGACACGGGAGACCAGTTCACCACCACGCCAGCCACCCGATCTCCCTCTCTGAGGACCACGTCGTCGAACATGACCATGTTGAGTACCTTCGCTCCGGCGTCGCACGCCGCAGCAATCAATTTCGAGCAGGCAAGAGGGCCCGGTGTTGTGAAGAGGCCGGGCTCGTATTCCTTGTATCGGATATCGAGCTCGTCAAGAATCTTCTGGGCGGGTGCTCGAATCGTTACTGAATTCATAAGAAAACCGCCCATCCAGAACCCGCCACCGAGGTAGTTGTTCTTCTCGATTATCACGGTCTTGAGCCCATTTCGCGCAAGGTCATAGGCGGCCATGAGGCCGCTCGGGCCGCCTCCAACGACTACCACTTCCGTCTCCAGAGCATCGTCGATATCCTGGACGAACTCTGCTACGATGGCCTTCGAAACGGCCTTCTCGGACGATCTCTCGAATATCGGCATCTGCACGCACCATGCCTGCAGTGACCGCAAACCTGGTCCCCGAATATAAGGCTTGTCGTATTCTCTCGTGGAAGAGTTCAGCTGGCGCCCGTGACATGTAAGGGATAATGATAATGTTCATAGGGGTGCTAATAGAATCGGAGCGGAGCCCGTGAACTCGGCGTCGATGCCCCGCAGACGAGATCATAATTCCTCCGCTCCACCCTGCTGGGCAGCCTTCTCACTACAGCGGCTTGACACAATCAGTACAGCGCTGCTATGAGTGAGAGCTATGGAGCAAGTCAACGCCACGAGCAGTGGCACTCGCCGCATGAATGTGGATGACCATTCGGAAGTATCTCAAGGTTTGAAACGCTGACGTCTATGCGAACGCAGGGGTTCTCGCGGCCTCCTTCATCCGTTCGTACTTCTCTTTGTACAGCTTCGCACATACGCCGCAGCAGAGATAATGCGTCCTACCGTCCATCTTGACCTTGACGCCTTCGTCCTTCATCGGATGTCCACAGTAATAGCATTTGAGATGAAGGCCGCTCTCGTCCGTTAATGACGCACGAGGCATCTCCTTCGCAGTCCTCAGAATCATGGAATTGTCCATCTTCGCTATCTCGGATATCCTCGACAGCGACTGGACGAAGCTACGGTACTTCTTCTGGTCGTAGAACGACAGAATGCATAGAATGCGCGAATCGGACAGGACGTGTATCAGCCTTACGATGTCCTCTCCCTTGATGCGCTCCACGACAGCGTCTATTTCCGACGGCTTCGCCTCGATTATCGTCGCGACGGACGTCTGTCCCAGCATGTCCGCGTTGAGCAGGACGGAGTATCCTGTGATCAGCCCATTGTCCGTCATGCCCTGCACCCGAGAGCTCACGGTGGGTGTGCTTACCTTGATCCTTGATGAGATTTCCCTGAAGGAGGCGCGGCCGTCCTCTTGGAGTTCCTTCAATATCTTCCTGTCCGTGTCGTCCATTTCCGTAACCCCGTTAACACTTGTATGTCCATGGACATAGTCTTTTCGAATGACAGGTACGGGTGCTCCGACTGCGCAACCCGCAGAATCGCGGCACTGGCAGCCCTCATCCTGAGCCGAACCGGCATGAGCGGGACGCGCTCGGATCGGCGAACGCAGCAAATCGTCTTGATGAATGTATTGCATTGATCTCGGACCTTCCATGCGACAATTAGTTATCATCCGATAGCATTGATGGCCGCCATGACAAAGAAGGTCAATGCCGCCCACATCCTCCTGAAGGATGAATCGAAGGCCAATGAACTACTGGCAATGGCGAAATCCGGGCAGGATTTCGCGGCTCTCGCAAGGACCCACTCGGAATGCCCGTCTGCGAGGAACGGTGGTAGCCTCGGATGGTTCAGCAGGGGGCAAATGGTCAAGGAATTCGAAAATGCCGCGTTCAGCGGCAGCAAAGGAGATATTGTGGGCCCGGTGAGGACGCAGTTCGGGTGGCATCTGATAAAGATAGTGGACCTGAAGTAGAGGGCAGTGTTCTTGGAGAGTACCCCTCCTCCACCTTGGCCGCCGGGCATACGGGCTGAAGTCAAGTTGAATCGTCCGTTCTGAGGGGGTGGAAAAATAGCAGATCTCAGAGCTCTTCTCCCAGCTTGACGCCCAGTCCAGCCATCGACCTCTTGTACGACCTGATGACGTTCCTGTACTCCCTCGTTGGTCTGCGACGGTCCGCATCCCAGCATTCAAAGAGTCCTTTGCCCAGCGGCGGACTGGACAGCTTCGACTCGTATTTTGCCAGCAGCTTGTTCGCGAGGGCGTTCGCCTCCGACAGCTTCATCCCCGCTACCGCATGGCCGACTTCAGCCGATATCCGCGGCTCCACGGGCGTCGTCCGATCCTCATATCGATTCGACGCCACGCCAACTGACTCGATCGACATTCCCGAGGTGACTGCGGCTGTGACAGAAGCGGTCGTCTCGAAAAGGCACATGGTGGTACAGGGTCCTGCTGAAGTGTAGTTCAGGTTCAGGCTGATGATGTGGGAGTTTCTACTCACGGCCTGTCCGGTCGTGCTTATCACCCACAGAAGCTCCCTGCAGCTGCTTGAGACGTATCTCAGATGCAGCGGGAACGGCAGCAGCCAGCTGGCTTGGTACGTGAGCAACCCCATCATGTGATGGACGATGTTTGACAATGCTGTGCCCTCTGCACCGCCGGCGTAGCCGCCGAGGAGCGGCCCGTAGCACATGCTTATGGGGCCGCCGAGCGATAAAGCAGTTGTGACCTTGTTGAGTCTGGCGAAGTCGACCTTCATCGGATCCATGCAGCATATCATGTAGGCGTCCGACCTGCGCATGCCGAACTTGGGATGCATCGCCGCGGCAAAGGCGATGTCGGATTCAGCCGTGGATAGGGAGTTCATTATAGGGATGCCCTCACGGCCGACCCTGTTGCACGTCTCCCTCGCCAGTACTGCGTTCCTCTGGGCGCCGAGAACCTCCAGAGGCGAGGCAGGCCGTATCCTCATGCCGCCGACGCGAGTGAGGGCGGGAGTGGTTATGCCGTTCGTCTCCGGTATCTCCGCGTATCCCTCGACCAGGGTTATAAACGACTTGTCGCTCGAGCATGCGCCACCGCCAGTTCCCAGAAGGCACCAAGGCGGTGTTTTGTCGCCCACTTTCCTACCCCTCAGCTTCCTGCGATCGCGTCCTTCGCCCAGCTCAATCTCTTCCGGCGCCTCAGCAATCGCCCTCCTTATCTCATGCTCTGAATAGGAGATGACTCGGGCCGTGCTGGTGCAATACGCGCCGACTTCGGCGAGCAGCTCTATGGCGGCTTCGAACATATCGTCTGCCAAGGAGCCATCGTCCGGGATCGGGTGCTTTGGGTCATACTTGATCCCATATTCCTTCACCTTCTCCTGCACCTTTGGAGCGAATCGTCTAAGCTGGTAGTCCGTCTCGCTCATCGGTGTGCCTTCGAGCGCCTTCTCCATGACGTCGAGAATCTGCACCAATTCCTCACTTCCGCTTTACGAGTCTGTTGGCCAATTTCACCGTTGTTGCGGCATCCTCACCCCAGCCGTCAGCGCCGATCTCCTTGGACCATTCGCCGGTTGTCGGGCCACCGCCGACCATAACAGCATGCTTCTTTCTCACCTTCATCGATGTGAGGTAATCGACGATGTCCTTCTGGGAGCCAATCGTGCTTGACATCAGAGCTGACGCGCCGATGATCTTCGCGTTCGATTTCCTGGCCTCGTCAACGAAGGCGGATGTCTTCACGTCCACGCCGAGGTCGACAACTTCGAATCCGTTGGCCATCAGCATGTTAGAGACGATGTTCTTGCCTATCTCATGAATGTCTCCCTGGACGGTGCCGATCACGACGGTTCCTTTCGATAAGGCCTTGCCTTTGGGAATGAGCGGGAGCAGCAGCGACATGGATGATCTCATGGCGTCCGCCGCGAGCATCAGCTCGGGCAGGTATATCTCCATCTTCTCGAACTTCTTCCCCACCTCCTCGATTGCAGGCGACAGGCCCTTCTCGATAGCCTCGAGCGGATCCAGCCCACGCTTGATAGCCTCCTTCGCCGCCGCTTCCGCCGCGGCGGAGTCATATGATAGAATCGCGTCCGCCAATGCTTTCATCAATTTCTTCTCGTCCGCCATCTTCACACCCTTCGACATGGACCTCCTCCGCGGTCCATCGGCGATGAGATGAACCTTCTGGCATAAAAAGGATTCCAGCAGCGATTCGTGATTCGCTGGACAGGTTCCTGCCTGTCAGAGGTTCACAATGCGAATCACCGGAGGAGATAGGAGACTCAGAAGTCGTCTACAACCTTCGTGAGGGTTCTTGAGACCTCGGCGTCGAGCTTCTCGGGCTTGTGTTCGGATATGACCTTGCTCGCCTTCTCGCCGGCCACCTCCATAAGGTCCTTCTTGCCACCCTCCACCCAAGCCTCGAATGGAGACATATCCCATAGCATCGGCAGGTAGAAGTCGCGCACTCTCTTCACCGTGTGCATCTCGCTGAGGTAGTTCTTCCCGATGCCAACCTTCTTGATCACATCGAGAGCGAGCGTCTCATCGTTGATTTCGATATCTCTCTGTGAGTTCAATGCCAGGGCCACGATCTCATGGTCGAGCATCATCTGCTCGTAGGACAGCAGAGTTGAGCCGTCCGCAAGGCCTATCCCATTCATAACCTCGCTGCCAGCTGTCACCAACGGAGAGGTGAGGATCGAGTTCTCGATTGACACGCGAAGGCCGGGAATTCTCGCGCTGCCGCCAATGCCTCCCGCCGAGCACGGGAGGCCGAGGTACTTCGCCATCTCCACATCGCCGATGCTGATGAGTATCGTTTCGGGCGCGCCCGAGTTGTAGGCTCCTGTCCTTGGGTCCATGCTCGATTGCACGGAACCATATAGAATCGGCGAGCAGGGTTCATGTGCCTGCATTGCGCATGCGAGCGCCATCGTCTCTGCATGGTTGACAACGAGGCTGCCAGCAACCGTCGCGGGGCCTGTCAGGCCCATGCTGGCCATCCCAGTTATATGCACGGGGACATGATTCTCCGCCCATACCATGGCAGCATCGGTAGCTCCGCCATCGAGTATAAGCGGAGAGACAGTGCATACCATCGCTGAAAGGTAATGTCTCTCCTTGAGCTCGTCCTTGGACCCGACGACCGCAGCTGCCATCTCGACCTGCGCGCGAGCCTCATCGGCCGTGGTCGTCGATTCCGTCTCGATGTGTTTGGACGTGTTTTCCATCGCCGTCTTGAGCCCCATTAGAACATGGGATTTGGAAGGCATGTCGTGGGCAACGACCATGGGTTCGTATATACTCAGATACGGCAGCCAATCGCTCAGAACCGCCGTCTTCCTGATGTCTTCCAGGGTTGACTCGCGCCGCGTCTGTGCCTTGTTATCCCATACCGATATCCCGCATCCGTCGGTGGTGTGGTACTGATGTCTTCGATCCAGCGGAAGGTCGTACTCTTCTGTCCTTCCTGCAAGAACTATCTTCGAAGGTATCTTCTTCAGCAACGATTCGACTAGATCCGTCGGAAAACTCACAATGTTCGTCTTTTCGTCAACGACTGCGCCTGCGCGCTTTAGCGATTCGCGCGCGACTGCGCTGAGGACCTTGACGCCAGTAGTCTCCATGACATCAAGCGCAGCGCTGTGTATCTTCTTCCTATCCGAGTCCTTTATGAAGTCCTTCGGCTCCATCACCCTGAATCTCTCTGCAAACGACGACATTTCATCATCTCCGTTATTCCATCAGGAGGCTCGAGCCCGACAAGCCTCCATTGATAGAAAAGGCTTTGCAGCAACTTTCATGGAGTCAATCAATGAGCTGATGGAGGATCCGAGAGGCATCTCGAGGGCAGCTGTGCAAAGCCCGATGCTTATGGACTTCAGGCTTCGACACGCCTTTCGTATTCAGCTATTACCTCGTCGCCGGAGCGAATAATCGAGTCGTCCAGCCTGGGCACAGTATGCTCCTTCAGTATCCTCTCGGCAACGGCCTTTGCCTCCGACACCATGTTGTCGGAGAGAGTCGCCTCCCATGCTAGTGTCTTCTCGTCGAAGAAGTGAAGCTCCTTCTTGAAATTACGCGCCGTATGAGGATGCGTAAGGAACGTGTTACCATGCCCCACTTCCTTCACGACATCGAGGGCTATCGTTTCCTCCGATATCGCCACGCTCCGCATGTAGGCGCGCACATTCTTCCATATGTTAGCCTCTATGACCGCCTGGTCGAAAGCCACGCCTTTCACCGCATCGATCCCGCCGATCCCGGATACGAGATCGGTGTTCGTCATCGTGCTTAGGGTGATGCCGAGTATCGTCGTGAAAGGATGAGGTATTCCGGGAGTGTCCATGTCATTTATCCCCCAATCGCCCACCATGGACGGCAGGCCATATCTGCGGGCCATCTGTCCAAGGCCTGCGGCGATCAGAGGCTGCTCGCTGGTCATGTAGTTGATCATGCCAGTCTTCATGCTGATCGGAGCCGATGAGGAGCAGTAGATGTGTGGCGAGCCCGGAGCTGCGAATTGCGTGATTACAAGGCTCGCGAGATTCTCTGAGTTGGCGTTTGTGATCGTCCCTGCGAGCGTTACAGGGCTCGAGCCGCCAGAGAGCGACATAGACATTGACATGATGGGTATTCCGCCCTTCACGAGCTCGATCATCCCCTCGACAGCCCCGCCTTCGAATGACAACGGCGCTATCGAACAGCATATCACCGAAAAGAGTGGCCTCTTGCGAAGCTCCTCTTCACCTCCTGCAATCAACGCGGCGAGCTCGATCTGCTTCCGGGAATCGTCAGCGCTCATCACCGACACGCCGTTCACGTGCTTCGTCGTGTTCTGCATGGCGGTCCATAATTCGTGGAGGCCGTGCGTGACCTGCGGGACCTCATTCGCTGTGATTGAAGTCCAGAGGAAATCGACGCCGTCCAGGCCGTCTCCAAGTCTGATGAAGTCGGCGATGTCCTTGCGAGTGGAAGGCCTCTTCTCGCCCGTGTTCATGTCCCGGACGTAGACGCCCAAGCCTGTAGTTGCCGCATAGGGCGGGCCAGCCGTTGGCACGATCATATCGTTCTTGCTGTCTCTCGCGCATAGCCGGATGCTCCTCGGCGCCTTCTTCAACGCCTCGGCGACCATCTCCTCAGGTATGCGGGCGATCTTCTTCTGGAAGTCCACATCGGCACCAGATTCGCTAAGCATCTTCAGCGTGGAATCGCTCCGAATCATCATGCCTATGTCGTTCAAGCTCTTCAGGCTTGATTCATGTATCAGATCCTGCTCATCCTTCGAGAGGAAGACGAGTTTAGCGTTTGCCATGACAGTTCTCTCCGTTGCATGTTCCATTTGTAGAACGCCCGGGCATCCTCGCTCCATCTAATAGTCGTTTCTACCTGCACAAACGACGTCCTTAAGATTTTTCTCATTGCAGGCGTTAAGCGTCTCTTGATAGGCAATGGGAAGTGGGTTACGAACGCGCCAGTTTACGCCTAGCGTCGTTGCTGCACCTCGCCCCGCCCGGTTTTCAGCACCACGTAGAGCCCGCCAATCACAAGAGCGCCGCCCAGGATGATCCACGGGCCAGGAGTCTCGCCCGGCAGGAGCAGAAACGCAAGCACAGAGGCTCCGACGGGCTCGCCGAGCACGCTCGTAGCAACGATGTGGGCCGGCACCTTCTTCAGAGCGTAGTTGAACATCGTATGGCCCAGTATCGTAGGCACTATCGCCAAAAGCAGGAACAACGACAGCTCTCGACCGTCAAGCACGAGAAGCGTGTCTCCGACGACTGCGGCTGCAACGAGCAGCACGATAGCTGAGAGCAGGTACACGGAGAACACGTACGGGCCTAGAGATATTCTCTGGCGTGCGCGTCGTCCGGACAGGAAGTAGATGCCGGCGCAGAGGCCACCGAGAAATGCGAGCAGGTCACCGAACAGCGTCTCCGTCCCTTCGCCATAGTCAGCAATCGATATAACGCAGACTCCGGAGAATGCTATCACGACGCCCACTGCGGCTATGCGCTTCACTCTCTCGCCAAGGAGGAAATGTGAGACGCCGGCGACGAACATCGGATGAGACGTGACAAGTATCACGGAGGTCGAGACCAAGGTCAGGCTGAGAGACACAATCCACAGTCCGAAGTGAAACGCCAACGCCATCGCGCTCAGGATGATTAGCGCCCACTCGGGTGCGCGAAGTCGCCTGAGCTCGGAGAACCCTTTCGACCAAAGCACAAAGGGGGCGAGCAGAGCACAGGTGAACGCCAGTCTATAGAACGCTATGACGAAAGGGCTTGAATCGCTCCATTTTATGAAGATCGAGGCGAATGAAATCGACACCATAGCGACAAGGACTGCGGAGTATGCCTTTGACGACTCGTCGTCCGTCATAAGAAACGCAACCTCATTGCCAGCGGTGCAGCAAGACGGCCTCGAAGGGCTAGTATATCGTCACTCCTTTGACACCCTTTGCCTGGCGTATCATGGGAATTATCTCGGAGGGGGCGGTGCTCTCAGTTACTATGAACAGCCTCGGCTCCTCAGATGTCATCGGGTCATCGACTATAGCCTGCCGGATGCTTATGTTCGACCGTGCGAGGATCTCCGCGACGGCGGCCAGGATTCCTGGCTCGTGAGCACTGTCCGGCACAATCTCGATGGCGCTCCATCCCATAGCTGATGCCGCGTTCTTCAGGTGGTTCGTCGGCAGCAATTGAGAGAAGAACTTGTGCAGCGTCGGGTCTGCCTTGATCGTATCGATCGTCGACTTGACAACCCTCCTGTCAACGCCGGCCGCCCTTGCGAGTGCGGAGTCCGCGATCTGCACATCACCGCAGAACACGTGATCTCTCTCGATGCGCATTCCGTATCTCAGAAGATACCTTGCTACTTTGGCCTGGGACGGGAATTTCTCGAAGTAGTTGGCGATCTTGTCCCACATGCAAATCGATGACGATATATGTACAGTAATAGATTAATATTGTCACATATTGTACGCCTTCGCACTGCCATACCGTAGCAAGGGCCATATAGGTCCTGTGCAATGGACCCGACATTGACACTAAGTAGCACGGCAGGAGTAGGATGAGAATGCTGGGCAAAACAATCAGACTGAGGCGCATCTTCGAGAAGAAGAGCGGGAACACGGTGATCGTACCGATGGATCACGGTATTTCCCTCGGCCCGGTCAAGGGGATTGCGGACATCAGAGGCACAGTCGACAAGCTCTCCAAGGCGGGGGCGTCTGCGATTGTCGTGCACAAGGGGCTGGTGCCTCACGTCGGTCCCGAAGTGGGATCCACGCTTGCCCTCATCGTACACATCTCCGCAAGCACTTCGATGTCTCCAGACCCCAACGCGAAGGTGCTGGTGGCGGGCGTCGACGCTGCGGCCGCCCTCGGTGCAGATGCCGTTTCGATTCACTGCAATATCGGAAGCGACACTGAGGCAGAGATGGTGTCGGACTTCGGACTCGTCTCGGACAGATGCAGCGAGCTGGGTATGCCTCTGCTCGCCATGTGCTACCCGAGAGGCAAGAACATCGCGAACCAGTTTGACGCCGAGGCCGTCAAGCATTGCGCGAGGCTATCGGCAGAGCTCGGAGCGGATGTTGTGAAGACCAACTACACAGGCTCCGTTGACACCTTCAAGGAGGTCGTCGAGGGCACGCCCGTCCCGGTTGTGATTGCGGGCGGCCCGAAGATGGACTCCGACATCAACCTTCTCAATATGGTGGCCGACGCCATGACTGCGGGCGCGAAGGGCGTCTCGATCGGCAGGAACGTATTCCAGCACGACGACGTCGAGGCGATCACTCGTGCCATAGGCAGGGTAGTCTTCGAGGGTATGGCGCCAGAGGACGCATATAGGCGGTGATACCCTGACCGACCGCCAGGTTTGGATCGGGGCGATCTTCCAGCCCGACAGAGAAAGCAGGAGAAAGGTCGTCCTGAGCGCATTGGAGAACGGCTTTGACACGATAGTCCTGGACAGAAAGGACTCGGCATTCACAAAGCTCGGGAGGTTCAGGGCGTTGACCCTCTCCGGAAAGGAGATCTCCGAAGACGGCGAGCCCGTCGGAAGAATCGTCGAGATTACCAAGAAGGAGGACGAGCTGAAGGCCAAGCGATTGGCGGAGAAGGGCGAGAGCGTCATCATCTCCGCCAAGGACTGGAAGGTCATTCCCCTCGAGAATCTCATCGTTCACTTCCGAGGCACTGAGGCGAAGCTGTTCATGATGGCTCGGACAGCTGAGGAGGTCAAGCTCTTCTTCGAGACCATGGAACACGGCGCCGACGGCGTGATCCTGATCCCCTCCCAATCGGACGAGCTGACTAAACTGCGGAAGATGATAGAAGCCAAGGCTCCGAAGCTCGAGCTTCGAGAGGGCAAGATAGTCGTGTTGAGGCAGCTTGGGCTCGGAGACAGGGTCTGCATCGACACGTGCTCGGTCCTCCGCATAGGCGAGGGGATGCTCATAGGCAACCAATCATCGTGCATGTTTCTGATCCACTCCGAAACGCTCGAATCGGAATACGCCGCGTCTCGGCCGTTCAGGGTCAACGCGGGTCCTGTTCACGCTTATATTCTGATGCCGGACGGCACCACCAGATATCTGTCCGAGCTCAGTGGCGGCGAGGAAGTCCTCGTCGTGGACTCAGAAGGTCATACGAGGAAGGCGATTGTGGGGAGAACGAAGGTCGAACGAAGACCCCTGCTCCTGATAGAAGCCGAGGTGGACGGCAGGAGATACTCCACGATCGTCCAGAACGCAGAGACGATAAGAGTATACTCTAAAGGGAAGGTTGTGTCCGTGTCGAAGCTGAAGACTGGAGATTCCATCCTTATGAGGCTGGAGAAGGGCGGACGCCATTTTGGCATGTACGTCGAGGAGTCGATACAGGAGAGGTGATGATGACGCTCGTTGTCGCCTCTCTTGTTGAGAGAGGCATTGCTGGAGTATCCCGCTCTTCAAAGAAGGCTTTCGACGCTGGGGCGGATCTGGTCGAAGTCAGGCTGGATCATCTGCGGCGTATCGATGACGACGACCGCCTCGTACATGATGCCAGGGCCGTGATCGACGGCCCTGCCATTGCCACGCTCAGGTCCGAGAGAGAAGGAGGCAAATCCCGCTCCTCGGGCGGAGCGAGGCGGGCAACGCTCAGGGAGGTGGTGGATGCCGGTTACGAGTATATCGATCTCGAATCGGCAAGAGATGGAGCGTTGCTGGAAGAGCTGCAATCGCGCAGCGGCCTTCCGAAGACGATATCGTCGTTCCATTACACGAGGCCGGCCGCCAAGCACCACGTGAAAGCGCGCATTCAGCGCGCATGCTCCGCCGCAGACATCGCGAAGGTGGCGGTACCATGCGCCGACGCTGCTCAGGCTGTCGTCCTCGCGGAGCTGGCGCTTGAGCTCAGGAAGGAGCGGCGAGCATTTGCGATCATAGGCATAGGCGTTCAGGGACAGCTCACGAGAGCGTGTTCATCAGGGATGGGCTCGATGCTGGTGTACGCTTGCGTCGACGGCAAAGAGGCCGCGCCAGGACAACTGGATGTGCGAACGCAATCACGCCTGCTTGAGAAGGACAGCGTAATCCTTGGCCTGATAGGGCACCCAGTCGCACATTCCGTGTCCAGGCCGATGCAGGAGGCAGCGCTCAAGAGCGTAGGCCTGAATGGCATCTATCTTCCGCTGGACATTCCACCCAAGCGAATGACCAGAACGACGGTGAACACGCTCTTCGACATCGGCTTCGATGGGCTCAATGTCACCGTTCCAAACAAGCGCTTAGCGAGCCGCATGTGCGATCTCAGGAGGCCACACGCCGTATCGACCGACTCGGTGAACACCCTCCTCAGGCGGAAGGGGAAACTTGTAGGAGAAAACAGCGACACAGTGGGCTTCGAAAAGTTGCTTTCATCAGAAAAGGTCGCAGTCGATAATGCCAGCGCTCTCGTCATCGGAGCGGGCGGGGCAGCGCGAGCCGCGTGTTGGATGCTCAGGGACGGAGGAGCGGACGTGACTGTGTCCGCTCGTCGCATCAAACCGGCTTCTGAGGTCGCCGGCATGTGCGGAGGCAAGGCCGTGCCGTATTCGACTCTGGAGACCATGGCTGAGGAATACGACATCGTCGTGAACGCCACGCCAATCGGCACCAAGGGCACTGACCAGGGGAGGAAGAGCCTGCCCAAGGGAGTCCTCGCAAACGCTCGTGTCCTTGTGGACCTCGTATACAACCCGCCTGAGACGCCCAGCATGAGAGCAGTCAGGAAACGTGGCCGTCCCGCCCACGGCGGATTGGAGATGCTGGTACGTCAGGGAGAGGAGGCCTTCATAATATGGACTGGCCTTAAGCCAGATGTTGGGAGCATGAGACGGGCAGCTCGCAGGGCGGTGGGCGCATGATAGGGGAGGCTGCATGCCGCGGCGCTGCGACCATCGTGAACGCGATCGCCTGCGGGAAGGGAGCGGCTCTCGGAATCACCCTGGAGGCAGACGTGCGCCTGGACCTCAACAAGGGGGATGGAGAGCTATCGATCGAAGGAACCTCTGAAGGACAGGGCCTTGTATCAGAGTGCGTCCAAGAGGTCGCACGACGGGCCGCCGTCGGCCCTGTATACGGAAGAGTAGCCGTCAGATCGGACATACCCATCTCGCGCGGACTGAAGAGCAGCAGTGCAGTAACGAATGCTGCTACCCTGGGTGCGTCCCTGGCGCTCAACGCGAATCTATCGGATGACGCGCTCCTCGGTATCGCCATTGACGAATCCATCAAGGCCGGAGTGACGGTCACAGGGGCATTCGATGACGCGGCTGCATGCTTCCACGGAGGTGTTGCTGTCACGGACAACACCGAGCGCAGGATACTGATGACCGACAGAGTGGACGACCAGCTTGAGGTCGTAATTCATGTGCCCGAGCGAAGGATCTCTAAAGCCGATGTGACGAGGGAAATGTTCGCAGATCACCGCCCGCAATTCGAGGAGGCGCTCCGTATGGCTATGAGGAGGGAGTACGCCGCAGCCATGTCCCTCAACTCGAAGCTGTGCTCAGCCATCTTAGACATACCCAATGACGTCGCAGAACTGGCGATGAAGAACGGCGCCTATGCGGCTGGAATAACTGGAACCGGCCCGGCCACCGTCATACTCTGCTCTGGGAATCGTGCGGAGGCCCTCGCTGAGTTGATCGAGGACGGAGAAGCCGAAATCCTCAGGGCCAGGGTCAACCATACCTGTTCGAGGGAGGTGACCCCACGGCTCTTGTAGTTAGATCATCCACGGCCAGCGGCACCGTTACTGCTCCGCCGTCCAAGTCTTACACTCACAGGGCGATGGTCCTCGGCGCCCTCACAGGAGCGAGATTCACCCTCAAGAGCCCCCTCATATCGGAGGACACGAGAGCTACTCTTGAAGCGCTCCAACGGATGGGCGCAGAGGTGGATTTGCATCCCAGCTACGTTCGTATGTGCCTTGAGGAGCTGAAGGCGCCTGGCGAACCCATCGACGCGCGGAACTCAGGCACGACGATAAGGCTGATGACTGGGTTGGCCTCATTGCTGCCCGAGACCACCACGCTGACAGGAGACGCCAGCCTTCAAAGGAGGCCTATGGGACCTCTAATGGACGCGTTGACTCAGCTCGGTGCGAGCTGCACCTACATCGGCAGGTCGGGCAGGCCTCCGCTCAGAGTCAAGGGGCCCATCACCAGGGAGAGTGCCGATGTAAAGGGGGACGTGAGCTCACAGTTCATTTCATCGCTGATCATAGCGTGCACCCAGAAGGAGCACGATACGGAGCTGACGGTAAGAGGCGCCATATCCTCCAGGCCTTATGTTGACATCACCTTGGACATGCTCAATCGCTTCGAGGCGCAAATCAGGGAGACCCGATCTGGCTTCGAGATACCTGGAAGACAACGTCTTGCTAGAGAATCCTATGCGGTGCCAGGGGACTTCTCATCCGCGGCGTTCCTGCTCGCGGCAGGGGCGATCACCGGAGGCCGCGTGGTCGTGAGGCAACTTGATGAGGAATCGCCCCAGGGCGACAGGGCGATGCTCGACCTTCTGAGTAAGTTTGGCGCATCCGTCTCTCAACAGGCGCACGAAGCAACGGTGAGCGGGGGGAGGTTGAAGGGCATAGTCGCGGATGTGAGAAACATCCCGGATCTGTTCCCCATACTTGCCGTCGTGGGAGCTGTCTCCGAAGGGAAGACTGTGCTGAAGGGTGGAGAGAACCTGCGAGACAAGGAGAGCGATAGGATCGCATCGACAACGCAGTTCCTTCAGGACATGGGAGCGAGGATACTCCCCAAGGACGACGGATGCGAGATAAGGGGCGTGCCGAAGCTGAACGGTGCCAGAATCGACACGCGAGGAGACCACAGAATACTTATGGCCGCAACGATTGCAGCACTGGTATCGACCACCGAGACGGTGATCGATGATGACGAATCGTTCAAGATATCGTACCCTGGCTTCGTCAGGGACCTGCACCAGCTTGGATGCAGAGTGGAGGTGAGGAAATGAACACTCTCGGAACCGCTTACAGGATCAGCCTATTCGGCTCCAGCCACGGTCCTTTCATTGGTGCGTGCGCCGAGGGATGCCCCTCTGGGGAGAAGATCTCCGAGAAGGCCATACAGATCGAGCTTGACCGAAGAGCTCCAGGCAGGAGCCCTGTCTCCACGACGCGGAGAGAAAGAGACCGTGTGGAAGTGATCTCGGGATTGATGAACGGAAAAACCACAGGAGCGCCCATAGTGGGGCTGATCAGAAACAGAGATTTCGATTCGTCGGCCTACGACGCGTTCAAGCGGGTTCCGAGGCCGGGCCACGCGGACTATACTGCTGCCGTCAAGTACCGGGGGCACAACGACCACCGAGGTGGCGGACAGTTCTCAGGACGCATGACTGCGGGGCTCGTGTTCGCGGGCGCAGTTGCGCGTCAAGTGCTGGAGAAGCGCAGGATCAGAGTACTCGCTCAGACCGTCCAGATAGGACGAGTTGCGCTCGACAAGGACGTGCCGTTCAGCGCAGCCGAGAAGCTTGTTCGGGCGAACGCAGTGGGGTGTGCTGACCGAATCACGGCCGAACGCATGAGGGACGAGATAGTAAGAGCTCATGAGGACAAGGACAGCGTCGGCGGAGTGATCAAGTGCACCGTCCTCGGAGCGCCCGTCGGAGTGGGCGAGCCGTTCTTCGGATCTATAGAGAGCCAGATGTCGGCGATGATGTTCTCCATACCAGGTGTGAAGGGCGTTGATTTCGGCTCGGGCTTCGCGTCGGCCGCGATGAGGGGCAGCGAAAGCAACGATCCGTTTGTCGTGAAGAGAGGCAGGATCGTGACCAAGACCAACAACAGCGGAGGGATACTCGGCGGCATCTCGAACGGGATGCCAATAGAATTCAGAGTGGCGTTCAAGCCGACGTCTTCCATCGCGACGCCGCAGATGAGCGTCGACGTGGCCGAGAAGAAGACCGTCGAGTTGGTAGTGGAGGGCAGGCACGACCCGTGCATCGTGCCTCGAGCTGTAGCCGTGGTGGAGAACTCCGCAGCGATCGTGATCCTGGACGAGATGCTCCAAGGAGGTTTCCTATGACTTCGGAGGAGCTCGATTCCCTCAGAGAGCAGATAAGCGCGATAGACAACGACATATTGACGCTCGTCGCCAAACGGCTGGAGACCGCTCGCGAGATCGGCAGAACCAAACGGAAGGATGAGCTGGGCATACGGGACCATTCACGGGAGGAATTCGTCGTCAAGAGCGCTGCGGCAAAGGCGGCGCGATCGGGCATCGACCATAAGACGGCCTCGACGATAACGGAGGTTCTGATCGACGCTGCGGTCCGCGCCCAAGACGATGATCTGGTGCGCCCGTTGGAGGGTAAGAAGGCACTGGTGGTGGGCGCTGGAAGGATGGGCGCATGGACCGCGAGGTTTCTATCGAACCGGGGAGCTTCGATGAGCGTGTTCGATCCAAGAGCCGAGCTGAAAGGATATCCGAATGTCGAATCGCCCGGTGAGGCCGCGAAGGAGGCAGACATGGTTATCATAGCCAGCCCCCTTGGAACTGCGGTTTCCGACACTCAGCAGATCATCGATTCATCGCCGAAAGGAGTGATCTTTGACCTGTGCAGCGTCAAAGCCCACATGAGAGAGCTGTTGCTGGACAGCGTCAAGCGGGGATTAAAGGCAACGAGCGTGCATCCGATGTTCGGAGCGAACGTGGCAACACCAGCAGGCCTGAACGTCCTCGTCTGCAGCTGCGGCTGCTCTGAAGCCGACGAGACTGCAAGGAATCTGTTCGGAGGCGCTGGAGCGCGAATCATCAACGTGCCTCTGGACGAGCATGACAATCTGATCGCCTACGCCCTGGGAGCGCCTCATCTCTGCGCTCTCCTCTTCGGACAGATCACATCGAAGTCATCTCATCCAGTGGACGTCCTCAGCGCCATCCAAGGCCCATCCTTCTCCCGGCTGGCGGACCTCGCATCAGGCATCACCAACGAGAGCAGACGGGTGTATCACGATATCCAAAGACTCAACCCGCTTTCGATTGCGGTTCTCGAATCCATGGCGACAGAACTCGAGGCTTTGAAGGAGGCCTCGTTGAGCGTCGACGCAGGTGCTTTCGCGAAGATCATGGATGAACAGAAGAGTTATTTCAGAGGGTGGTCGAGGTGACGAAGAAGAAGGCAGCGATACTTGGCTCAAGCGGGATGATTGGACAGCGATTCGCCCAGATGCTCTACGACCACCCGTATTTCGACGTTGTGGCACTCTGCGCCTCAGACAGGTCAAACGGCAGGACACTCGCGGACGTGTGGAAGCTCTCCGACGTCGAACTCTGCGACGAGCTTGCCGGAAGGAGGATACAGGGGACGGCCGTGGGCGACCTTGCCCGTGAGGGCGTCGAAGTGGTGTTTAGCGGCCTGCCGTCGGATGTGGCTGGAGAAGTCGAAGACGGGTGCGCGGAGGAGGGGATGGCGGTCTTCTCAAACGCCTCCTCTCACAGGATGGATCCGGATACGCCCATACTCGTGCCGGAGATCAACCACCAGCATATGGAGGCCATCGGAATACAGCGTGAGCGCAGGAGAAAGGGCGGGTTCGTCGTCAACAACGCAAACTGCTCCGTCACAGGCTTGGCGGTGGGACTGAAGCCTCTCGTAGACGCGTTCGGAATCCTCGATTTCAATGTCGCCACGTATCAGGCGTTGTCTGGCGCGGGATACCCAGGGGTTCCATCGGTCGACATCCAAGGAAACATACTCCCCTACATCTCGAAGGAGGAGGAGAAGATGAACGCAGAGGGAAGGAAGATACTTGGGAGCTTCGGGGAGGGGAGGTTCTCGAACTCGCCTGTGTCCATACTTGCCAGCTGCACCAGGGTGAACGTCCGCGACGGCCATCTCGAAGCCGTGTTCGCAAAGGGATCAGATATGCCGGACGAGAGCGCCGTTGCATCGGCGTTCGAAGGTTTCAGCTCTCGCCCTCAGGAGCTCGCGCTTCCGACTGCCCCGGAGAAACCCATCATCGTAAGGCCGGAGCCAGATAGGCCGCAGCCGCTCCTGGATTCCCTCGCAGGCAGCCCGGATAGAGCCAGGGGAATGGCTGTGACCGTGGGGAGGATCAGGACCTCCTCAGATAGTCTCAGATTCTTCCTGCTGGTGCACAACACGATCCGCGGAGGGGCCGGAGGTTCCGTACTGAACGCAGAGCTCGCGCACAGGGAGGGGATCCTTTGACGAAGCCGAGGAAGGCCCACGGAGAGAAGAATCGTCAGGCCAAGACCTACGATCACATTCGCAAGAAGGCCTCCGATGGCGATGCCGTGGTCATGACCGCGATGGAGTTCAAGCGATTCGTGGAATCGGAAGGCGTGGGTAAGGCTGCCGAGGAGGTGGACATCGTAACGACAGGAACATTCGGGGCGATGTGCTCCTCAGGAGCGTACTTCAACCTGGGGCATTCCGACCCGCCCATGAAGATCCAGAGGGCGTGGATGGATGGCATACCCGCATACTCCGGCCTCGCGGCGGTCGATCTCTATCTTGGCGCCACGGAGCTTGACGAATCGAACAACATGCTCCACGGCGGAGCCCACGTCATCGAGGATCTGGTCAATGGCAAGGCGGTCAGGCTGAAGGCGACGGGCTATGGCACGGACTGCTATCCGCTGAAGGAGATAGACACCTATGTCAGCCTGAAGACGATGAACCAGGCAGTGATGATGAACATCCGCAACGCCTATCAGAACTACGCGGCGGCGGCAAACTCGTCGACGAAGACGCTCTACACGTACATGGGAAAGCTGTTGCCCGAACTCGGCAACGCGACCTACTCAAACGCCGGTGAGATATCCCCCTTGCTGAACGACCCGTACTACAGGACCATCGGCATCGGCAGCCGCGTATTCCTTGGCGGCGGCGAAGGGTTCGTGGTCTGGGAAGGCACTCAATTCAACCCCGGCGTTGCCCGCACGCCAAAAGGAGTTCCCAAGAGACCTGCAGCCACGGTTTCGGTGATAGGGGATCTCAACGGGATGACGGCGGAGTTCGTCAAAGGACTGACGTTCACCAGGTACGGCACGTCGCTCGGGGTCGGGATAGGAGTTCCTATACCGATTCTCGACGAGGAGATGGCGAGCTTCTGCGCCGTGACCGACGACAAGATATTCACTGCGATTTTCGATTACAGTCATCAGAAGCGGTCCAGGCCTATACTTGCTGAGGTATCCTACGCTGACCTTTCGTCTGGCAAGGTAGACATCAAAGGGAAGGAGGTGCCCACCTCACCGCTGTCCAGCATCTCCAAGGCACGCGAGATAACAGAGATACTGAAGAAGAGGATACTCGACGGCAGTTTCGAGCTCACGGAGCCTGTACAGAGACTGCCCTTGGACAGGTCTCTCAGGACTCTGGAGGTTAGAGGCGAGAAGGAGGCGATGAAGTGAAGACCAAGTACATTCTCAACTTCAACCCTGAAGCGTCCAACCTGCCGATAACCCACAACCTCATCGCGGAGTATGGTCTGCTCGTGAACATACTGCGAGCCGAGATAGATGAGGTCGGGGGGAAGATGTTGATCGAGGTCTCGGGAGACGAGGCCAGCACGAAGAACGGAGTTGAGTACCTCGAGAAGATCGGCGTGGGCGTCCGACCGTTCAAGGAAGGAGTCAGAAGGAATGACGAGACGTGCACTCACTGCGGGGCATGTGTATCGATTTGCCCCACGGACGCCCTAAGCATCGACCCTGAAACGCGCAAAGTGAAGTTCGACGAAGATAAGTGTGTGGCGTGCGGTGTCTGCATCGATGCATGCCCTCCGCGAGCGATGGAGATTCTGATATGAGCGATTTCACCAGATCACGATTCGAGATAGGGGAAACGGCAGTTACGATCGCCGCTGATGCTGAGCATCAATCGCACGCGATAGACGCCATAATCACGGCCAGGTCCTGTGTGAAACGACATATCGCGAACGACCCGTTCTTCCTGACGACCTTCGAACCCCATGAATGCGGGCGGGATGCCAGCGACATCGTTCGGCGCATGTGCGCCGCTTCCAGGACCGTGGGCGTGGGGCCGATGGCGGCCGTCGCAGGAGCGATAGCCCAGGCGGGGCTCGAGGCCATGATCGGCAATGGCTGCAGGCACGGCTGGATTGACAACGGAGGAGACATTGCTCTAATCCTCGAACAGCCCGTGACCGTCGAGGTCTACTGCGAACCGGATGCTCTCGAGGCGTTTGCGCTCGAAGTGGACACCCTCGGCGAGATTCTTGGAGTCTGTTCGTCGAGCGGCAGGCTTGGACACTCCATCAGCCTTGGCGATTCGGACGTCTCGGTCGCCATCGCAGACTCGGCCGTATTGGCAGACGCTGCGGCGACTGCGATTGGCAATTGCGCCCGCGGGAAGGATGATCTCGTGGAATGCTTCAGACCCGTGAAAGGTGTAAATGGATTCGTAGGCGGGCTGGTTGTGTTGGACGGAGACGTGAGCATGTACGGTCGCGTTCCGCGGCTCGTTGGTGTCGAGCATAGCTCTTGCCTGGTCACTTCGCACAGCGCGATGTCCGATATGTTTGAAGGAGAGTGTCACCCGCATATCACAAGGAGGGTGATGAATTGAAGGTCATGAAGTTCGGCGGGACTTGCCTCGGCACCGAGGATGCACTGAAGAGGACCGCCAAGGTAGTCAAGAACGAGAAGCGAGAGAAGATAGTTACGGTCTCAGCCGCCTCTGGAGTGACGAGCTCGCTGAAGGATATCCTCTCAAGACCGATGCAGGAGACAGAGATTGACGAGTTCCTGCTGAAGCTCAAGCTGAGGCATGTTGACCTCCTGCCCAAACGAGATGGCAGCTCGAGGAAGGAAGCGCTCGAGATGATAGAGAAGAAGATCACGAAGCTCGACCGGCTGCTATACGGCGTGATGTACACTGAGGAACTGACGCCGAGGACCTATGACCTTATTCTCAGCGCGGGAGAACGACTCGCCGCCGTCGTCGTTGCTGCACGCCTTTCCCACTTGAAGCTCGACGCGGTCGCCATGGAAACGGACGCCCTGGGGCTGGTGACCAACAACGAACACTTCAACGCCGTCGCCATCCTCAGCGAATGCGAGAAGAACCTCAGACCGTCGCTGCAGAGCGCCGTAGGCAAGGGCATCCTTCCCGTGGTAACTGGATTCTTTGGAATAACCAAGAACGGTCACGTCTCCACCTTCGGGAGGAGTGGCACGGACTACACGGCCTCCGTCATTGCCCATTCGATGAAATCAGGGCCGATAGAGATCTGGAAGGACGTCGACGGGTTCATGAGCGCCGACCCGAAGATGGTGAAGAACGCCTTTCTCATCGACAGGCTCTCCTATGAGGAGGCGGCCGAGCTGGCGTACTTCGGCGCTCAGGTGCTGCATCCGCGTGCGGTCCAGCCGGCTCGGCTTCGAGGCATAGAGATAGTGGTCAAGAACCTCTACGAGCCAGAATCCCCAGGAACTTATGTGGGGAACAGCAAGGCAACGCGCAAAGACGTCATCAAGAGCGTCTCGTACGTGCCTAAGGTTTCCACGCTCAAGATATACGACACTGGTGCGGGCTACAAGTCCGGATTCCTATCGGATATCGCGACGTGCCTCACCAATGAGGGCATCAACCTATTCTCGGCGACGACGTCGCAGACATGCGTGGCGGTCATCATCGATGAAAGCGACGCCTCAGCCGCCAAGAAAGCCATGAAGACTCACATCGCCGGAGTCGGCGAGAGCTTCGAAATCGAGGGGGGGAGGGCGTTGGTGTGCGCCGTTGGCGAAGGGCTCGGAAGAACCAAAGGGGTCGCCGCGCGCGTATTCAAGTCTGTCGCATCGAAGAACGTGAACGTCGAGCTGATTTCAGCGGGAGCTTCGACGGTGGCATACCACTTCACAGTCGGCCAGAAGGATCTCAGGACAACGGTGAGGCAGATTCACAAGGAGTTCTTTGGATACGTCTAGACGATATTCCGCAAGCCGCACTCAGACCTATCGATGCGCCGACTCCTCGGCTTTCCAGCGTGATGGGCGAGCAGCCGAAGTTTGCGAATGAGCGCGATGAAAGCACGGTCACCATTGTCGTGCATCAGAGAATTTCAACGAACGTCGAATTCAGTGCGGAGCACTGACCGAATCGCTGGACGAAGTCTGTCGTGACGAAGTTGACGTTCGTGCCTCCGCACAATTTGGGCCAAAGAGCGGAATAGCACAGCAGCACACCTTCGGGCACCTTCTCGGACAGCTCTGCAGTGACATGCGTCTCTCCGAACTCGTTCCTCAACGTCACATCGGATCCAGAGTCGACATTCTCGTTCTTGGCATCCTTCGGGTTCATGTGCACTATCGGTTTCACGTCTCGCTTCTGGTTGTGATACTGTGAACGACTCAACAGCTTGTGAACGGGGGAAATCAGCTGATAAGGAAGTCGTCCTCGAACCTCGACATGGCTCGGCAGTCCGCCGAGTCCTTCCTTCTCGGCGACGGAGGAGTAGAGCTCGATCTTGCCGCTGGGAGTTGTGTAGGATATCCTGTCAGGCGTCTTCAACCTCAGAAATCCCTTCTTCGCGAGCGGCTCGTACCTGCCCTCGGCCGCCTTGCTCTTCTCGATGAGAGTGCGAGCAATCTTCTCGTCCTCTTCGAACAGCTCTCTGTTGGTCAGCTCCATCTCGGCTGCGAGCGCTCGGAACAGGTCAGAGTTGCACTTCGCCTCTCCGATAGGCTCTATCGCCTTCTCGTTTAGAGACAGGTACTGATGGAAGTACGAAGCGTTTATGTCGAAATGCTCAAAGAAGGTTGTCGCAGGAAGGACGATATCTGCATGGTCCGCAGTGTCCGTCATGAAAAGATCATGGACGACGACGAAAAGGTCGTTTCGCATGAAGCCTTCCCTGACGAGAGGCTGGTTCGGCAGCGTGGCGAGGGGATTTGAGCCGTACACGAAGAGCATCTTGGCCTTTCCGGCTTTCAGAGTCCTGCCAAGATCCACCATCACATGCTCCTCCCTGATCCTCGAAGTAAGGGAACTGCCTCTCAGGTAGTCCATGTCGAAATCCGTCAAGTCGTTCGAGTAATAGAAGCCGCCCCTTTCGCCGATTATCGCCGGCAGCATCCCTATCGAGCGGATCATGTCGCCGCCATTCCTGTTTCGCTGCATGCCGTAGCCCATCATGATGCAGCTCGGGCGCATGGAGGTGTAATCACCGATGAAATCCTCCACGTTCCGGACGCTGATGCCCGTAATCTTCGAGATGCTGCGCATGTCGAACTTCTTCACGATTTCCGCCAGCTTGTCAAATCCGACGGTGTTAAGCTCCAGATATTCCTCGTCGTGAAGGCGGTTCTCGATCAGATGGTTGATACAGCCCAGTGCAAGAACTGCGTCCGTGGCTGGACGCATCTGCAGGTGTGTGCCTATCTCGGCTGTCTCCGTCCGGATGGGATCTATGACATAGATCTTCGCACCCGCCTTCTTCGCTCGCTTGAGCATCTCGAAGCCATGAGGGCTAGACCAGGCAGGATTCATTCCCCAGACGACTATCAAGCGGCAACGCTCAATCTCATCCGGAAGCATCCCCTGTGAAGAACCGTACAACACCTGCAGAGCCTTCTCGCCAGCATCCGAGCATATCGTCTCCCTCACCCGTGCAGCTCCTATCGCATTGAAGAATCTGTGAGGGAAGTTCCTTTGGATGATGCCCATGTTGCCGGCATGACCCAGCTGCAGAATCGAGTTCGTTCCGTGGTCGGAGGATATGCGTTCTATCTCCTTCGCGATCTCCTTCAGCGCCTCAGACCACGATATCCGTTCGAACTGTCCAGCGCCTTTTCTTCCAACTCGTCTCAGGGGATGAAGTACCCTGTCCTTGGAATACACATAACGTTTCAAGTTCCGACCTTTCGGACAGAGTGTACGCTTCGTGAAGGGGTGCTTCGAATTAGCCTCAACGGAATGCACCTTCTCCCCGCGGACACGGGTGATCATCGAACACGTGTCATAGCAATCCCTCGGGCAGGAGTTGAACAAGTACAATGTCGTGTCCTCCTAAGGTAGGTCCGTGGCTCCTCCGCCTTATAGGAGCCTCGGGGAATTTATACGTTGGCCGCACAGGGCCGGGGCCAGACATCAAAGCAGCCGTGCATCTTGAAGGGAGTCGTGTGATACGCACCTCACTCCAGGCCTCGGCCCCATCCATCAATCATGAAGAGCTCTTTCAACGGCTTCCGGTGACGTGGCGGCGGGGTCCTGGCAGGATAACCCAACGTGAGGCAAATTGCCACCACCTGCCCCTCGGGAATATCGAGAAGAGCTCGCACGCCCTCGGGATCGAAATCGCCTATCCAACACGTTCCAAGGCCTAGTTCCACCGCGCGAAGGGTTATATGATCCAGGGCGATGGTGACATCGATAACGGACATCTCGTCGTCAGACCGTGCGACGCCAATCAGATACGCGGAGCACTCCCCCACGAATCGCTGATCGCCCGACACGGATACCAGCTTCTCCAGCATGCTCCGATCGGTGACGACGATTATGTTCCAATTCTGCATGTTGCTGGCGGACGGCGCCAGCTTCGCCGCATCTAGGACCTTCTCCATAAGCTCTGAGGGCAGGCTTTTGTCCTCGTAGCTTCTTATGCTCCTTCTCGATTCAATAGCCGAGATAACGTCCACATGATCACCCCCTGCCGACCAGGGCGCCAATTGTGCGATAGTCTCCCCAGTAAAGCAGCATCTTTCCCTTGTCGTAATCTTCTCGTTTCCTCGCAGCAACGATCTCCCCAATGAACCAGGTGTGATCGCCAGTTTCGAGTTCGTGGGTCTTGACGCACTCTATGTTGACAGGGCATTCCGCGATAAGGGGCGCGGATATCTTGTCGCCCTTCTCCCTCGTCAGTTTCGCCGCCGCGAACTTGTCCACATCCCTTCCGGATTTCGCGCCGCATATCTTGACCGCCCTGAGCATGGGTACGTCGGGCACATTGACGGCGAAGTCCCTGCTCTCCTTGAACAGGCCGAAGCTGTACCGCGCAGGAGCGATGCCCACGCCGATCAGTGCTGGAGAGAACGAAAACACATGACAGAGAGCGAGAGTGATGATGTTGTCCTTCTCCCCCTTGACGGTGCCCAATACCACGGGGAATCCGGAGAATACATCTTCGGCGTCGGATGGTGCCATTTTCTGCTTCTTCATCGAATCACGTCCCGGATACGTCACTCGCCCAGCAGCCTGCGGTAATCGTCGGCTGACATCAGCGATGCTAGGCTGGCCGCATCCGATACTTCGATGACAGCTATCCAGCCTTCTCCGTACGGATCGGTGTTCAGAAGCTCTGGCGAGTCGACCAGCTTGTCGTTCGCCTCCTTGACGACGCCTGATACGGGGGCGAACACCTCCGAGACTGTCTTGACCGACTCGACGTTTGCCATCACTTCTCCTTCGGCTATTTCCTTGCCAACTGAAGGCAGTTCGACAAACACTATCTCCGTCAGCTCGCTCTGGGCGTGGTCGGTCAGGCCTATCCTTGCAAGCTTTCCTTCGACCTTCACGTACTCGTGGTCCTTTGTGTACTTGAGGTCCGGGATAATCTCGGACATATCTCGCCTCCCCTGGTCTCGACGGATGAGCTTCTGCTGATTTATAACTTATCTTGTTGGCCGTTCAGCTCGGTTCTCAATGACAATCAGAGGTTGCCCAGCATCGAGAGCATTATCAAAATGAGAGACAGCAGCAACAACACCGCATTGGCAGCCATGTCGTCATACCTGAACGGCCCTCGATAGATGCGTCTGGAGAGAGGGTGAAGCAACTGACAACCGTAGCGTGTAAGAGCGTCTTCGACCGAATGAAGGAACGAAGCGATGAATACGACAGCAGCGGACGCTGAAACGGAGACTTGGTAGATCGGTTCGAGGCCGATCCATCGTGCAACGACGAGGAGAATGGCCAACCATGCTCCTGTCGTCATCAGCGACGCTCCCAGACTATGGGACCATGGCGACCTATGAGCTCTCCTGAGCAGTGGCACGAGCAGGAGGTCCAGGTCCGGGAGCATTCCAGCCACGCCGCCTACGAGCAGTAATACCAACTCGCCATCCAATAGAACCGAGGCGGCGGCTCCCACAGCAACGCCTGTAAGCAGGTGTGTCGAACGTTTCGTGTGTGCACCCCTTTGTGTATGCAAGCTGTCGGTTGGAACGTCGACATCGATATTGAAGCTTGTC
>CP070748.1:1150150-1171531 GCA_020348345.1 Methanobacteriota archaeon
CATGATGGCGTTGATAGAGCCGGGATGTAAGTGCCAAGGTTCGCCGAGGCATTCAGTCCGCGGCCACTAAGCGCCGTAGTCGCTATACACATGCCGATTTGGTAAGTACGGCTCAGCCGTTACACGGATTGCACATGAGTTTCTGCTGCTTCCTTCCACAATTTTCTTCACTTGAATGTTACAGCGTCAGCTCCGGCGACCTCCGCCGGGGCTCGTATTGAGAAGAGTCACTTGAACTCCCTGATGCTCAGTGCCACGAGTACGAGAGCGAACGCTCCCAGCAGCGATGAGAGCGGCAGGACGAATACCGGACCGATGCTCAAGATCGCCACGACGGTTGTGATGAGCACGTAGGCCAAGTGGGTCCTCTGCATGCAGAATATCCATCCAGTGATTGACACGATGCCCATCAGTATCTCGATGAAGCCACAGTAGGCGAACTCCTCTGCAATCCATCCGTAGCTGCCGATCACTGCTCCGTTGAGGATGCACAGAATGCCCGAAACGAAGAGAGACGTGCCCGCGATGAACGGGAGAGGGGATGGCGGCCTTGTAATATCGTGATCGTCGGGGAGTCTGCTCTCGCAGTGGGGGCATTCGACGAGATGATTGTCATAACCGCGACCACATCTTGGGCATATCTTGAACTTAGGCTTGTACCCCGGCCTTTCAGTAGGGGTGATCTTCTCGGCGCTCGCAGCGGCAAGGTCGACGCCGCACATCCGACACGTCTCCGCATCTGGGAGATTCATCACGCCGCAGGAGCTGCACAGTCCGGCAGGAATGATACGCTCTCCACAGTGTATGCAGTGCTCTGCATCACTGGAATTCTCCCCCCCACAAGCCCTGCACGCCCCCATTCGACCCACCGTTTCAGAAGTAAGCGATTGAGGCTCTTAATGATTGCCGTTGACATGATGTCGCTGGCTCCATCAACCTCTCACCTCCAGCGGCACGCCGCAAGATTAATTGCCCGAGACGTCCTCCACTCGTATGGAAAGGCGGGAGGCTGTTCGTGACTCGAATAGCAGTGGTGGGCAATAACGTGGCAGGGACCACATTGGCCAAGGCGATACGAGATGCTGACGTCGAGGCCGAGATCCACATCTTCACGGACGAGCCCGTGCCGTACTACACAAGGCCGAAGTTGATCGGCTTCATCGCCGGAACGGTGAACGACGACAAGATCCTCTTCCATCCCATGGACTGGTACAAGAAGAACAGGCTCCAGCTTCATCTCGATTCGAAGGTGGAGAAGGTCGACGGAATCGGCCACAGGATATTCGTCGAGGGGGGATGGCTGGAATACGACAAGATGGCCCTCGCGAATGGATCCAAAGCGTTCATGCCGCCGTTCAAGGGGCTACCCAAGGACAATGTCTTCACCCTCCGGACTCTCGAAGACGCCATGAGGATTCGCGCAAGCGCGGCGAAGGCGAAGGATGTGGTTATCATCGGGGGAGGACTTCTGGGACTGGAGACGGCAAGAGCGCTCGCGACCGGTTTTCCTGATCTGAAGGTGACAATCCTGGAATTCGCCGAGCACCTGCTGATGAGGCAGCTGGACCACGAGGGCGCCGAGATCCTTCAGCGCGCAATCCGCGAGCTCGGAACCGAGGTCGTCACGAATGCGGAGACGGAGGAACTGCTCGGAGGCGATGTTGCCACGGAGGTGAAGCTGAGAGACGGGAGGACCATCAAGTGCGACATGGTCGTCGTGTCCGCTGGTGCCAGGGCAGACCTCTCCCTCGCCAAGGGAGCGGGCCTTCAGGTGAATAGGGGGGTTGTAGTAGATGGCTCTCTCAGGACATCGAACCCTGACATCTTCGCCGTAGGGGACGTCGCGGAATTCGAAGGGAAGGTATGGGGCATGATTCCGCCGGCCCTCGAGCAGGCGAGGATCGCGGCCAAGAAGATGCTGGAACTGGACGGGCCGGATTACGCCGGCACCGTGCCCTCGAACACCCTGAAGGTTATGGGCATCGACCTCACGTCCATCGGAAAGGTCAGGAGCGAGCACGACCCGCCCGAGGAGGGGTTCGAGGAGATACGCGCGGTGAGCGCGGATGGCAAGGTGTACAAGAAGTTCGTGGTCAAGGACGGCAGGATGATAGGCGCGATCCTCCTCGGGTCTAAGAAGGAGGCGGCGAAGGTCATCAGGATCATAAAAGGGGGCGAGCCCGTCGAGCAGATGATCAGCAAGCTGTCGGATCCAGAATACGATTTCGATTGAGACACAGGCTCGCCCGGGCGAGCCCACGAAAACCGTTAAATCCTGAAGACCCATGCTGAATCTGGATGGAGCCCAAGGATTACGAGCTCGAGTTCTTCAAGAGCAACGGCTTCCAGCGGAGGCAGTGCAGCCGCTGTGGAAGGCATTTTTGGACGTTGGGGCACAGCGACACGTGCGGGGAGGCGCCCTGCGTCGAGTACACATTCATAGGCAATCCCCTCTTCAAGGAGAAGCTCACCGTCCACGAAATGCGAGAAAGCTATCTGTCGTTCCTCGAACGAGAAGGGCACGAGAGGATAGCACGTTATCCCATAACGGCTCGATGGCGGGACGACGTATTCTTCACGCAAGCGAGCATATACGGCTTCCAGCCGTGGGTGATAGAGGGCGTGGTCGACCCGCCCGCCAATCCTCTTGGCATATCACAGACGTGTGTGAGATTCAACGACATCGATAACGTCGGTAAGACAGGATCGCACTTCACCATGTTCGAGATGATGGCTCACCACGTCTTCAACAGGAAGGGCAAGGAGATATACTGGAAGGATCGCACAACTGAACTGTGCCACAGGTTTCTGACGGAGGTTCAAGGGCTAGAGCCGAAGGCCGTGAACTACTCCGAGGCATGGTGGGAGGGAGGCGGTAACGCGGGCCCTTGCCTGGAGGTCTTTCTTGCGGGAGTCGAGATCGCCACGTTGGTGTTCATGGAGTACGCGACGGGCAATGGAGATCCGAGGCCTCTGGAGATGCAGGTCGTTGATACAGGATACGGCCTCGAACGCCTGACATGGATGTCTCAGGGGACACCTTCCGCCTATGAGGCTGTGTTCGGGGATGTTCTTCGTGAGCTGAAGACCTTGTCTGGAACGAACACGGATAGCGATACGTTGGCTGAATACGCGAAGGTCGCGGGCTCTATGAAGATTGAGACCGCTGCCGACGTCCGCGCCTTGCGAGCCAAAGCGGCCGCCAGACTGCGCATCGACCCTGATGAGTTCATGAAGCGCATAAGACCGTACGAGAGCATGTACGTCATATGCGATCACACAAGGGCGCTCATGTTCATGCTCAACGATGGTATCGTGCCATCCAATGTTCGGCAGGGATACTTCGCGAGGTTGCTGGTACGCAGGGCATTGCGGGAGATGTCGCAGCTCGAGATGAAATCGAAACTGTCCGACATCGTCGCAATGCAGGTCGAGTACTTCTCGAAGGACTTTCCCGAGCTGATCGAGAATAAAGAGGGCATAATCAAACTGGTCGATGTGGAACAGGATAAATACGATGACACGCTCGTGAAGGGCCGAGCCGTGGTGAACAGGTTGGAGGATACGCTGAGCGAGGCTGGAAAGGCCATCTCAGACGAGGACTTGGTGGAACTCTATGACTCTCATGGCCTCAACCCGGAGGTCGTCGCGGAATTTGCGAAAGGTGAGATCGACGTCCCGGACGATTTCTACAAGCGCGTCGCGGCGAAGCATGCAAAGGCCCGCGAGGAGGCCGCCGATGTGCTTGAGATAACGCTGCCTGAGGGAATTCCGCCGACCAAGCAGCTGTTCTACAAGGACCCACGCAAGCTGAAGTTCAGGGCCAAGGTGCTGGCTGTGGTTGATGACCTCGTGGTTCTGGACAAGAGCTACTTCTACGCAGAGAGTGGAGGTCAGGAATCGGACACTGGCACCATGAAGGACATGCGCGTAGTTCGCGCGGACAAGGTCGGCAATGTCGTAGTTCACAAGATCGAGGGCCCGATGCAGGCCGTCGTGGGCAAGCAGATAACCTCGATCGTAGACGAGCGCAGGAGGAGGCGGCTGCAGAGGCATCATACGGCGACGCACATAGTCAACGGAGCCGCGAGAGCCGTGCTCGGCAACCATGTGTGGCAGACGGGCGCGCACAAATCGGAGGACGTTGCGAGGCTGGACATCACGCACTTCGCCGACATCGAGCCGGACGAGCTCGACAGGATAGAGAAGCTGGCGAATGAGACGGTGCTGGCTGGCATCAAGGTCGACTCGCGCTTCATGGACAGGGCGGACGCCGAGAAGCGCTACGGTTTCAGGCTGTATCAGGGAGGGGCGGTGCCTGGCAAGGAGATAAGAGTGGTCAAGATAGCCGATTTCGACATCGAAGCATGTGGCGGCATCCACTGCAAGAACACGCTCGAAGTGGGCGCGATAACGATCATTCAAACGAGAAGGATTCAAGATGGAGTGGTTCGTCTCGAGTTCGCATCGGGCATGGCGGCTGTGGAGAAGAACATGGCGCTTTCGCGCGCCGCAGCCAAGACAAGCTCGATGTTGATGACCACTTCGGACAACCTCGTCAGCGCCGTCGCCCGACTTCAGGCGGAGAGCAAGGACAGACTAAAGGAGATCGAAACGTTCAGGAAGGGTGTCGTCGGCGAGACGGTCGATGATCTTGTCGCGAAGGCGCCGCGCGTGAACGGAGTGGCGATTGTGCGCCACGTTCAATCCGAGGACATGAAGCACCTGGTGAAGCTTGCCAAGGAGATAATAGCGCATCCGAAGACCGTCGCCGTCCTGGCATCGGACGAGGGAGGGGCGAAGATTGTCTTGGCCCGCAGCGGCGATGTCGACATCAACTGCAGACCGCTGCTCGGAGATGCCATGATTATGGTAGGTGGCTCAGGGGGAGGCAAGTCCGATTTCGCACAGGGTGGAGGCCCTGACACGAGCCGTCTCGAGGAGGCGGTGGATTCTGCGGTTTCCTCCATCAGGAAAGCTCTGAAAAAAGAGAGTTAATGATGATGCCCAGATTGAAAGAGACGTTGAGGGAGCTCAAGTACCTTTACGAGCTTACCAGGTCAGCCTCCATCGCCAGACGCTACTTCGTCATAGGCGCTTTCGACGGCGCTCTGACCATACTCGGCGTCATCATAGGAGCATATGTCGCGGATGCGAGCGTCGATCCCGAGCTCGCCAGGCAGGTCATCGTAGGCGCGGGTCTTGCTGGCGGGATCGCGCTTGCGGTCTCCAGCGCCGTAGGAGCGTACGAGGCCGAACGAGTGGAGCACCTGCTCTGTCACAAGAATCTGGAGCAGGCGATGCTGTCGCAGGTCGACGGCACGAGGAGGGAGGCGATGACCGTCAGCATAGTGGTCAGCGCAATCGTGCACGGGGTGGCCCCCTTGATCGCCGCGATCGTCCCGCTCATACCGTTCTTCTTCATGCCGCTGCACGACGCGGTGGTGGCGGGCATAGTGATCACTATGGTGTTTCTATTCGCGCTGGGCGGCTTTCTCGGAAGCCTCATCAAGGAGACCTTCATCTACACCGGCCTTAGATTCGTTATCGCGGGGCTCGGGACTGCGATAATACTGATACTCATCGGTGGGCATCCGTGAGCGTCAAGCCTCGGCAGAGATGCACTTTAATGATTGAATGACCCATCACTAGAACATTGCAGCGACCTTTTTGCGCGACAGCCGGTGCGCTTCGGCTCGTCTGCTATAGCGGAGAGGTTGCGAGCTTCAGATCGAGCACTCCCTTGCGCGATCTCAGAGTCTTCGCAAGTGATCGCACTCTGCCCGCATCGCCGTTGAAGGCGATGACCTCCAGGCACACGTGCTTCGAGAGATGGATGTGCATCGTGGCAGTGACAACATCGGGATAGTCGTGCTGAAGCTCCGTCAGAGCCTTTCCTATTCCGCCGGCATGATGGTCGTATGTGAGGAGTATCACCCCCGGCACCTTCCCTCTCCGAGCCATCTCCCACTTCCTACTGGTAAGGAACTCGCGCATCGCCTCGCTGACCGCCCGCGACCTGTTGGGATGACCCATGGATCTTGAGAGGGAGTCGAACTCCTCCAGAAGCGCCTCTGGAATGCTGAGCGATATCCTGGATTGCCTAGGCATCGAGCATCTGGAACGAGGACCGCGGACATAACCCTTTGTGGCATGCCGAGTATTGCGGCTCGCGCCAGCGGGATCACAGCAAACTCGATATACTCCGAAGGAATAACGCAATTTGAATCCGCTGGCATGGACTGCGAACTCCTCATTAACGGAGTCCGAGGACGAACGTAAGTGTTTTATACACCTTAGTGTGTGGGGGAGTTTGCGCTCTGGGCGAAGTCGTTTGTCTGGCCTGGAGGGCATCAGACTTACAATCATAGCGATTGGAGGTTGCCGATTGGCTGAGAACAAGGACCTGAAAACGAAGGGCGCTTCGAAGGGCAGAAGCAAGGAGAGCAAGGAAGAGTCGCCTAAGAAAGCGCCCGAAGCCGAGAAGAAGAGTGATGACTTCAGGTACATAGTCCGGCTCGTTAACACAGACCTCGATGGCAACAAGGACCTCGTAATCGCTTTATCAGGGATCAAGGGAGTCGGCTTGCGAACGGCGGAGATCATCGTACGCATGGCCGGCATGCCACGTGATGTGAAGATCGGAGACCTATCAGAGGAGAAGACCGAAGAGCTGGAGAAGCTGGTTCAGGAATATTCTGAGAAAGCTCCTCACTGGGCTGTGAACAGGCAGCATGACTGGTCATCGGGTGCCGACCTGCATCTGGTGGGAACGGAGGTCGACCTCAGCGAACGGGACGACGTGAACCTGATGAGGATGATCCGAAGCTACAAGGGCGTGAGGCACGAGACCGGCCAGAAGGTCAGGGGCCAGAGAACCCGCGCCAATGGAAGGTCAGGGCTCACGCTCGGAGTCATGAAGCGCAAGGAGCAGCCAGGCGCCGCCCCGCCGAAGAAGGAGTAGTGTTAGCGATGGGTGATCCGAAGTTCCCCAAGAGAAAATACGAAACGCCATCTCAGCCCTGGCAGGGGGAACGGATCAAGGCTGAGAACGAGCTTCTTCGCAAGTACGGGCTGAAGAACAAGAGGGAGCTGTGGACCGCGCAGTCCATGGTAAGAAGGTTGAGGGCTCAGAGCCGTGAGCTGCAAGCGAGGCTCCGAACTGGGGACCCTCAGGCAGACAAGGAGACGGAGGCGCTGCTCAAGCGCTGCGCCAGAATGGCGTTGCTGCCGCGGGAAGGGGCGACTCTTAACGACGTGCTCGCCCTGAACACGGAGGCGATCCTCGACAGGAGGCTTCAGACCGTACTGCACAGGAAGGGGCTGTCGCACACGCCGCGCCACGCTAGACAGATGATAGTGCACGGCCATGCCTCGATTGACGGCAGGAAGGTGACAATTCCGGGTTACTTGGTGAAGAGAGGGGAGGAGGAACTCATAGAATACCATCTCACCTCTCCGATGACGGATGATATGCATCCAGCTCGTCCAAAGCCCGAGGATCTCGAGCGCAGACGGCAGGCAGAACAGGCGATGGAAGAGAGAGCTGCCGAGAGAGGCCGCCCTGACAGGAGGCCCCCGGTAGCTGCGGCACAGAAGAAGGCCAAGACTCCGGCCACTGAAGGGAGCACCGAAGCGAAAGCGGCTGACAAGAACGAAGCCCCGCCCGAAGAGAAGAGCGAAGGAGAGGAGTGATCGCTATGGCCAAGTGGGGCATCGCACACATATACGCCAGCTACAACAACATCGTCATAACGCTCACAGACATCACAGGCGCCGAGACGATCACCAAAGCGACCGGCGGGATGGTCGTCAAGCAGGCGAAGGACGAAGCATCGCCATATGCCGCGATGAGGGCGGCGGAGAAGGTTGCGGAGATAGCCAAGGAGAAGGGCGTCGACTCGATACACGTGAGAGTACGCGCGCCCGGAGGGAACAAGTCCATCTCTCCTGGACCTGGCGCACAGGCAGCCATACGAGGGCTTGCAAGAGCTGGCCTCAGGATAGGCAGGATTGAGGACGTGACTCCGGTACCGCACGACGGCACGAAGAAGAAGGGCGGCCGCAGAGGACGAAGGGTGTGAGGTGAGAACGAATGAAGATCGACGTGTTGGAGATGACGCCCACGAAGGCTGAGCTCGTCATCAGCGACACCAACCCGACTTTCGTCAACGCCATAAGGAGGACCATTGTGGCGGACGTGCCGAAGATGGCGATAAACAATGTCGAATTTCACCTAGGCCCGATCATGGACGAGAGCAACAAGGCGTACGAGAGCATATCCCCTCTCTTCGACGAGATTGTCTCTCATAGGTTGTCGCTTGTTCCTATCCCGACAGACCTCGAGCAGTTCAACTTCAGGAGCGAGTGCAGCTGCGGCGGAGAGGGATGCCCATCTTGCACCATCATGTACTCATTGAACAAGAAGGGACCGTGCACAGTGTATTCAGGCGATCTCGAACCCGTGGGAAGCGAGCATCTGAAGATCAAGGACGACCTCATTCCCATAGTCAAATTGGCGGAGGACCAGGCCCTGCTGGTGTATGCCACAGCCGAGCTCGGCAGGGGGAAGGACCACGCCAAATGGCAGGCAACAGTGGGTGCGGGATACAGATATGCCGCGGACATCGAGATCGAAAACGGCAAGTGCGATGCGGGATGCTCGTGCGCCGAGATTTGTCCGAAGGACGTGCTTGTCAAGGACGGCAGAAAGCTGAAAGCAGAACACCCGGAAAAATGCAACCTGTGCAACTCCTGCGTTGAGATGTGCGAGGTCGAGGCGATCAAGGTCACCGGCAATCCCTCGAAACTGAACTTCAGGTTCGAGACCGATGGCTCTATGGCTGCGAAGGATGTTCTGCTCAAGGGTCTCAGCATCCTTGAGGAGCGATTCGAGCAGCTGCGGGAGCAGCTGTCAGCGCTGGAGTGAACAGCGCTCCGGAGACGGCTACAGGAACTCGTCCAGCTTGGCGTTCTTGACTCTATCGGATTGGAACAGGGAATCGATTGAGTTCTCCAGAAGGGATATGCGTTGAAGCGTGTACTGAGACACGTTGTATGCATTGCCTATCCTCTTGGCGGTTTCCAGATACTTGCTGACGCCGGCTTCGTGAACCGTGAGCGTGAGCTTGTTCCCGCAGTAGCAGGTGCCCCTAAGCGGCATCCGCCTGTACTTGACGTTGCACTTGGCGCACCTGAGCTGCTGCCCTGTGAACCTTCTGAGGCTTCCCTGGGTGTCAGGCAGAAGGTGTCTCGTGATGATCCTGTGAACGACATCCGAGACGTCCACGGCGCGAATCTTCGCGCCCAGCTCGATCTGCGCCTCAAGCTTATCCCCCATCGTCTCGAGCGCTGTGTACGCCGATGAGACCGGCCCCTGGGACACATCGGCTACCTCGTGAGTGAACTGAAGGCCTTCATACTGCAGCACGGTCCCTATCCTGCCGCCGACGAGATCCATGATTGGCTCCACCTCCTTTGGATGGGCATACCGCTGGGTGGCCTTGTAGAACTCCAGTGGGTACGCCGCAGATACATCTATGTTGTGAGCTTCCTTGTCGATCTCGTTCGGGTCTATCTTCGTCGTGAGCACGAGCGGAGCGTCCATGAGACCCCCTCTCCTCTCCGGAAGGAAGGATCGCGAGAAATTCAGCAGACAATCCATGAGCATGATTATCGAGTCCTCGTCCCCGTCGCAATTCCTGCGCTTCGCCGCGTGGAAGAACGGGTGGGCATAGCCGGCGTGCGCATCGGAGAAGCCGATGATCCTCGACAGCACACCGCCGGACGTGTGAGGCGCAAGGCCAACGACCAGATGACCGATAAGGTCCTCCCTGACTCGCACATTGTAGAATGGGTCCAGTCCGTAGAACTTGGCCAGAAGCTCATCAATGAACCTGGTGATCGAGATGAGGTAATCGACGCATGATTCCGGCACGATCAAATCCTGGGCTTTGAGCTCGAGGAGGTCGTCCGGCGATTCAATCCTGTCGCCAGCTGCCGTCGTAGTGTATCCCAATTCCTTTGCTTTGTGTACCGTGATGCCTACCTCGGACGGTCTGAAGTGAGTCAACGGCAGATCGGTCGCGTCGACCCTGATCGTGCCGTCCTTGAACACGAAAACGCCGTTCTTGGCTCTCAGAACTCCCTTTTCTATCGCCTCAGGCGTCTTGCTCCTCGATATCATTCCCTGGACGCCCTTCACTTCGAAGATCCTGCCGTTCATCAGCTCAAGGGCGAACTGGTACAGATCGCCGATAGGGATGCTCTGGGACGCGACCCTACCGGTGAACACTGTGTGGGCTCCGCATGAGCATTTGCACGAGAAGGTAACGGCGCCACAGATTGGGCAAGACCTCTCTCCCAGAGAGGCGTGGATCGTCCCCGCTGAAGCCGCCCCGTTTATCAATCGTTGCGCTCCGCCGTGGGAGCCCACGGGAAAGAGGCAATGAGGAGGGGGCTTCATTCGACGCTCTCTGGCCTTTTCAGGCCGGGCGACTCTCGCGCCAATCCTCGTGACGGCGCGGGCGCGAATCTCAACGCCGGAGAGCTCGGAGACGAGCTCCAGGGATTTCGTGGTCTCTGGGACAGAATCCGTCCGCGGCCGAATCCCGGAACCGTCGGCTTCCAGGCCAAGGCCGAGCATCAACGGCTCTGAGCACGTATCGATGACAATCATCCCGTCGCGAAGTCTGTGGGCGACACCGAGCCGTTCCAGCAGTGCCTTGCACGATCCGTCATCGCCAACGACTACAGACTCGTCTTCCCACCTTGCTGCTTCAACGAGGCGAGCTCGCAGCGCGAGGAGCTCGTCAACCTGCATATCAGACCAGTAGAGATTGAACGCAGGATGCAGCGGAACATTCAGCTCCGAGCACATCTCAAGGGCTCGCTCGAACGACGGGGACTTCCAGTCAGCCGGAAGCTCGCCCACTCTCTCCTTCAGTTCCTCCCTGAACCATTCCGGGGTGAATCCCGTCGGCATCAGAAGATGGTTGTTCTCCGCAAATTCACCGTAGGGTACGAGTATCTCACCGACGTCGGCGATCTCGCTCACCCTGTCACGAATCCGCAGGGCCTCGGACGCACTGTTCACCTGGACGAGGCTGCCGTCGTCCAGCAACACCGTTGGTCCCTCTATGGAATCACACGGCGTGATTGCCGCAGCCTTGCCTGGACGTTCTATCTTGATCTGCGTCCCTATGGCCACGAAGTCGTCAAGCAGAATCATGGTCGCTGGATTCAACGCCAAAGCAGCGAGACCCGTCGCTCTCGTTCTTCCGTACCTGAGCCTGAACCCGCCGATCCTGGAGGGATATGCCAGTACGGGCCTGCCCACGAGCATGTCCTTGAGATACTTCAAGTTGGGGTAGATTTCGGGCGTGCCGTCCTCCTGCCCCTTTCGTTTTAGATTGATGAAGTCTTCCGTGAATTCCCAGCCGTTTATTCCCAGCCGTCTCACATGCTTGTGGAGCTTGGGCGCTTTGAGGCAAAGTCCTTCCGCGATCACGAGGCACGCGCCCCCTCTCACGCGGTTGGTGGCTATCCGTGGGAGATCTCTGAAGCCGGTTATCTCAGCCTCCTCCGTTCCCTCGCCGTCGACGCATACGGGAACGTTTCCAGCCATGATCTCTATCTCTTCATTGGACGGCGTGTACTGCAAATGCTGGCACGATTTGTAGAGAGGTATCTCCTCCTTGAGCCTCAGAACCTCCTGGCCAGATGGAAGATATCTTCCTATGCCGAGCTCTCTCCGAACCACATCGGCGATGAGCACGCTCATAGCCTGGCCGGTGCCGCCGGCGGATCGTATAGGTCCGGCGAAGGACACCGTCAAATAGTCCGATCCGTCCGGATTCCTGTTGATGGAGACGCCGGCGATTCCTTCGAGCGGCGCGACCAGAATGCCCTCTGTCAGAACTGCCAGCCCGAGCCGTATCGCACGCTCTATCGCGAATTCGGGGGATCTGGCAGGCATATGGGCGTATTCCTTGGCTATGAGCAGCGAGACCTCTTCCCTGTTGTGTGTCCTACTTAGCTCCCTTATCCTCTCCGCGACTCCGTCAACCTCCCACTCGAACAGTAGCTTCTCCACCCTGGCAGCTAGGTCCGGCGCCTGAGGTATCTCGATGTCGAGCTCGGGGTCCAGGCCTTTCATGCGAGCATGTCGGGCCAATCGGTAGCAGTGATCCACCTCCCGCTGAAGCGATGAGAAGTAGCCTTCCATTGACTCGCTGCAAACGACGCCCTTCATGCTCCGCCCCCTACAACGCTGGCGGGTTCATTCTACGGTCCCATCCCCGCAGCAGCGTCGACTCGAAGGTGCAATCCCGGAAGCTAATCACCGATTCGCACTATAAGCGTTCTGATGCTTCCTGTCACCGCCCACCACGCCAATCAGCAGCTCCATGAATTCCGAGACGCCCTCGCCGGACAGGGCCGACAGCTTTGACCTGTCCGAATCAGCCCTGAGTAGATCGACCTTGTTCTCAACCACGATTATGGGCGTGGAGCTGAACTCCCCTTTCAGCGACGAAAGGAGATGCTCCTGCTCAGCCCTGGTGTATCCGCATGTCTCGCTTGGGTCGACGATGAAAACTATCGCATCTGCGAGGTGTTTCAGCGCGAGCACCGCCCTCATCTCCATTGCGTTCCTCTCCTCCAGAGGTCGGTCAAGAAGGCCCGGCGTGTCTATCACTTGGTATCTCACGTACTCGCGCTCGAAGATGCCAAGGGATATCTCCTGGGTGGTGAATGGGTAGACAGCGACCCTCGGCTTGCCCGTGGATATCTGTCCCACAAGCAGGCTCTTGCCAACATTTGGAGCGCCTGCGATAACGATGGTCGGCGCGGACAGGTCAACTGTGGGGAACTTCCTGATGGTGTTCCGGGCGTTCGATATGAACTTCAGCTCCTTGTCGATCTGCTTGACGATGGAAGACATCCTGCCATAGGCCGCTCTTCTGGACCCGTCGATTGCATCGATTGAGCGGGCGTTGGCGATGGTCCTTATCGCCTCGCGGGAAACGCGTGCTACGCTCCCCCTACACCAGTCCATCGCGCCCAACGACTTCTTGAGCTTGTCTTTGCCGATCGTCACATCGATGAGTTCGGCATAGAAGGGGCTGAGGCGCTCTATGCTGGGAAACGCTTTGACGTACTTGCCCAGGGTAGATACGATCACGTCGTTCGCGGATCGCACCTTGGAGATGTTCGTCTCTCGAACCGTCTCAATCCTTGTGAGCCCCTGGGAGCCTGCCTTCGAGGCCTTCTTGAACGCCTTGTCCAGCAGCTCATCCGCTGCGAGTATCGTCGGGATCTTCAGCATCTTCTCGGCCCTCAAGAGGCGTACGTGAGATAAAGCTATCCTCCCGCCGGCATCCAAAAGCCTCATATTGCAATAGCCGTCTCTCATACAACGATGGCGATGAGAAAGACCATCGCGGCTCGTGGGAGCGAGCTCACTTGTAAGGGGTGGAGGCAGGAAGCCATACTCAGGATGCTCCAGAACAACCTGGAGAACGCGGAGAGGCCGGAGGAGCTGATCATCTACGGCGGGACGGGCAAGGCCGCTAGGAACTGGGAATGTTATGAAGCCATAGTCCATGCGCTGCGGGAACTGGAAGACGATGAGACTTTGCTGATCCAATCAGGGAAGCCCGTTGGCGTCTTCAGGACTCATCGTCTGGCCCCGAGGGTGCTGATCGCCAACTCACACCTGGTTCCGAGATGGTCCACCTGGGACACATTCCACGAGCTCGAGGCGAAGGGCCTTATCATGTATGGCCAGATGACTGCTGGCAGCTGGGCGTACATCGGCACTCAGGGAATCCTCCAGGGGACGTACGAGACATTCGCGGCGTGTGCGCGGCGAAGCTTCGGTGGAACGCTCAGGGGAAGACTCGTCCTCACGGGCGGACTGGGGGGAATGGGAGGCGCTCAGCCGTTGGCTGTGACGATGAACGATGGCGTCTGTATCGCAGTGGAATGCGATCCCGGACGCATACGGCGAAGAGTCGATATCGGCTATTGCGACCTCATGGTCGAAGATATCGATGAGGCGTTGAAACAAGCCGATGACGCAAGAAACCAGGGGAAGCCGCTATCTATCGGCCTCCTCGGCAACTGTGCCGAGACTCACCCTACACTTGTGGACAGGGGAGTGACTCCTGATGTCGTCACCGATCAGACTTCCGCACACGACGAGCTAGGAGGCTATATACCGAAGGGATTGAGTGTCGACGATGCAGCCGCCCTTAGAAAGAGCGATCCTGAGGAATATAGAAGAAGAGCTGTTGATAGCATTGCGCTCCATGTCAAGGCGATGCTGTTGTTCAAGGCAAAGGGCTCGGTAGTCTTCGACTATGGCAACAACATCCGCGCCCAGGCGTTGAAGGGAGGGGTGAAGGATGCGTTCTCGTTCCAAGGCTTCGTGCCTCTCTATATCCGTCCGATGTTCTGCGAGGGGCGTGGACCGTTCAGGTGGGTGGCGGTGTCCGGCGAATCAAAAGACATACTGAAGACCGATGAAATCGTCATGAGGGAGTTTGCAGACAACCATCAGCTGGTCAACTGGATCAGGCTCGCGCAGGGTAAGGTGCCGTTCGAGGGTCTGCCAGCACGCGTGTGTTGGCTCGGATACGGTGAGAGGGCTATCTTCGGAAAGAAGATCAACGAAATGGTCGCAAGCGGTGAGCTTAGCGGACCGATCGTCATCACGCGCGATCATCTCGACTGTGGCTCTGTTGCCTCTCCAAACAGAGAGACCGAAGGGATGCGAGACGGCAGCGACGCGATATCTGACTGGCCGTTGCTCAACGCCCTCATCAACACTGCGGCAGGGGCAGACCTGGTGGCTATTCACAACGGCGGAGGCGTGGGTATTGGATATTCAACTCATGCTGGATTGCTTGTTATTGCCGATGGCACCGAAGAAGCAGGCGCGAGAATCGACAGGGTCCTCACAGCTGATCCAGGGATGGGAATACTGAGACATGTCGATGCTGGGTATGATTTTGCCGTTGAAGTGGCGAAGAAGAAGGCAGTGAAGGTGCCAATGCCACCGCCTGAGCGATGAGCAGGCACCATATTGCCGTGACTTCACCTGCCCAAACCTTCGACGCGCATCACAGCCGAGCTCTCTGCCCTCTAGAAAATGGTAAGTACACGAGAATGAAATCTGCGTCGTCGACCCAAATGTACGACTTGAAGCTGAAGTTATGGCTCGTAGACGACGGCAAGTTCCTGATCAGCGATGGAAGAGCGACGCTGCTGAGGAAGATCAAGGACCACGGATCCATGTCCCGAGCAGCCAGAGATATGGGCATGTCGTACAGGCATGCTTGGGACGTCCTTCAGAGGCTTTCTGAGAATGCCGGGGGGGATATCGTCGCATCGGAGAGGGGAGGCAAGGAAGGTGGCGCAACACATCTCACCGAACTCGGCGAGACGATTCTGAGAGAGTATGAGAACAAGGCAAGATCGGTCACGAGCCAGCTCGAGAATCAGTGGCGAAAACCGTCAGTGACCGCCGATGGGCTGATGGTCAAGGATGGCGAAGTGCTTCTGATTAGAAGGAAGAAGGAACCGTTCAAAGGGGAATATGCTCTTCCTGGCGGGTTTCTTGAGTATGGTGAGAAGGCGGAGGACTGCGTTGTCCGCGAAGTCCGAGAGGAAACGGGTATGAGATCTGAAGTCATCGGCCTCCTAGGGGTATTTTCTGACCCGAAAAGGGACCCAAGAGGGCATTTCGTGACCGTCGTGTATCATCTGAAACCTGTGGGTGGAGCGCTTAAGGCAGGGGACGACGCTGCTTCTGTGAAGTGGACGGGCATAGACGACCTTCCCAAGATGGCGTTCGACCACGGCGACATTATCAGGATGTTTGCCAAGACCTTGAAGAAGGGCTAAATCAGAATGCAGGGACCATTCCGCCCGGGCCGATGCCGAACGGGAGATAGATCATCTTGGTGCTGTTGACTATGAGGGAGTAATCCAGTCGCTGCAACACGCCTGGCTTCTCTGCTTCCATCGTGACCACTACGAAGTCGGCCAGCTCCTTCGCCTCGTCACGCGATATGACTGTTGGCATCCGCGGTGTACTGCCGAAGTTCAATCGCGTGTTGTACTTCGGTGATGAGAGGGTGAACTCCACGGCGAGTCGTTTGAACATCGCCGTGTCAAGGTCCGCCGCGGGAATGTATATGAAGAGTGTTCCACTGCCGTCTTCGCCACGCATCCAGGATACGAGTCGGAACACATGCCCACCCTCCACTCTCTTGGACCTTATCACGAAGGAGCAATAGAGCCGCCAGAAGGGAACATACACCCTTTCCTCTCGAGGCTCGCTTTTGAACTCGCCGATCTCGAAATCTATCTTGTCCACGCCGCCGTCTCGAACGTGGATTACGTTGCACTTGTCGCAATAGAACAGCCTGTCACGCTGCTTGGAGTATATCGGCGAGTTGCACGACGGACATCGAACCTGCACTACCTTCATCTGTAATCCCCCTGTAGCGTTCTAGCGATGTCTTGGAACTCCTTCACGGTCTGAGACATCGATGCCGGCTTGTGCCTGAAATCGCCCTCGATTATCTCGGAGCCGTGTCTGAAGAACCTGTAGGTCAAATACAGAACTGCCAGGCCCGCGAGTATCCCTCCGAACGCCACCTCTGCACGCACTGTCGATAACATGATGCCGAGGGCGGCGAGAAGGCCACCGACCGATGAGCCAGCAGTAATTGCCAGGCTCTGAAACAGGGGGTCTCCTGGCGCGCGGCCTGAGAGTAGCATCCCGGTCACGCCGTCCACTGTCGTGAGGTACATCCTTTCCCTGTATTCATACCGCACGACCCAGACCGGGTAGTACACCATCGAGAGTCTCCTCGGGAATATGTGCAACCGCTCCATTGTGACGCGAGGTATCCCTGCAGACGACCGCGCACGTGAGATAGCTTCCTGTTTGGCGTGAGCGACGGCGTCATCGCGGCTGTTTGTCGCTTCGAAGGTCGGTATCATATCGAAATCGGCGAAGCTCGTCTCACCCGAGAAGTTCCTGAGCGATCTTATTCCCAGGTCACCAGGATCTGCAGCTATCTCAGAGAACTGGTAATCTCTCAGTACCATGACCTCCTTGGGCACCTTCTGCTCGTGCACTCGGCCCTTAGAGTCCGTGTGCCGCCTTATCTCGTAGCCGCATATCCATCCCGCCACGCGCGTGGTCGCCCGCCAAAACGGGAGGTATATGGGATACACCTCGACGATCTTACCGGCGCGCTTGAGATCCCTCGCCTTCCAGCCCTTGGACCACCAACGACGCGAGGCGTCGACTGCCCTCTGCTTGCTGAGACGATTTCTGAAGGCGATCGTCGTTACGCCTCTATCACCTTCTATAAATAGAGTGGAGCTGCAATATGAGCACACAACTGTATCCACACCCTCCGCGACGGAGATCGCACCTCCGCAGGCCGGACAGTTGAGCGCAACAGATACATCCGTCATTCTACAGCCTCCGTGCCACGTAGTACGACGCTGCGAAGATTCCAACCACCGTGAGCGCCATTAGCGAGGCAGCGACCGCCAGCGAGCTGAGCGCGAGTAATCCTTCGAGCGCAAATGCGACAAATCCCGCCGCTGCGACAACCATATACGCAGTTGAGCTTCGTGCCGGGAAGTTGGCGGAGAAGATCTCTCCCGTCGACGCGTCGATCACGACCTCGAACCGCTTCTGGTCGAACACGTAGTCCATGCGCCATATGGGGAAGTAGACTAGCGCCTGCTCCTTGGCCTTGCCTGGAAGCGAATCCATGTACGACAGCATCTCGATATCAGGCTTGACCAGCTCTGCCCCGCCGATGTCGAACCCCTCATCGAATATCTTGATGTCGCCGGCTGGAATCCGAAGCTTATGAAGACCCGGAAGCGTGGTGGAGCCAGCGGGCTCCACGAGCACCTCCTCTCTGCCCTTTACATCGCGCTTGAACATGTAGACAGGGAAGTACTGTTTCCTGATGCCCGCAATCTGAGCGTGCTTGTCCAGGTCTTTCGCTCTCGCAGGCCCAGCTGCCCAGCGTTTGAACAAGCCAATGGCATCAGCCTCAGCGACGGAGAACGGCACAGCATAGTAGAATCCCGCTCCTGAGCGATCGATGAATATCTGAGACTCGCAATAAGAGCACTTCACGAATTTCGTGCCCGTGTCGAAAGTCACGGGGGCGGCGCACTTCGGGCACTTCGTCGATGCCAAGGTCTCCCCACACCAAGATGCGGTGTGAGCTTATCAGGCTTCCTTTCCACATTCGGAACAGAATTTCGACGAGGCGGAGACCTCAGCGCCGCACGAGGAGCACTTCTTCGAGTCCGCGGCCGGAGCCCCGCATTCCGAGCAGAACTTGGACGAGGGCTTCATTTCGGTGCCGCATTTTCCGCATTTCGACTCCTCGACCCGCATCTTCTCCCCGCACTCGGAGCAGAACTTGTTGTTGATGGAGTTGATCGCACCGCACTTCGGACAAGGCACACCCTGGGCTCCCTGGGGAGCTGTCTTGGGGGGCGCGCTCTGTGGCGGCTGCCTCATGGAATCCATCATCGTCCAGCCCATGCCTATGCCAGCGCCGACTCCCACGCCTGCTCCAGCTGTGCCGCCCTCAGGATTCTGAGCTGCCTCCCGCATCGCCTGGCCGGTCTGGTACTGAACATAGTTCGCGCCGAGTATCTGCATGGACGACCTCGTATCGACCGCCTTCTGCACCTCCTCGGGCAACGATATGTACATCCCGGACATCTTGTCGACTGTGAGTCCGTAGAGTTCGAAATGATCCTTGCACCTTGCCAGCACGATCTGCTCGATGGTGGTAAGATTGCTGGCAATGTCCGCGACACCGAGGCCGTCATTCTTCATGTCTCCGAGAGTGTCGTAAACGACAATCACCAACTGTTCCTTGATGCGCTCCTCTACCTCGGCGCTCGTAGCATAGTTCAGTGTGCCCACAAATTGGTTGACGAAGTTCTCAGGCGACGAGACTTTGTAACGGAACTCACCGAAGAGCCTCAGATTGACCATGCCAAACTCGCCATCTCTGAACTGGTATGGCTGTTTGCTGCCGAACTTCGCGTCGAATACTCGCTTCTGAAGATAGACGACTTCCGCCTGCTGCTGCACACCCGAGAGGAATTTCACGATCTTACCAACGATGGGCGCATTGAGCGAGGTGAGCGCGTACCTGTCAGGACGATCGATGTACGCTAAGGCCTTGCCGTCACGGTAGAACACGGCAATCTCGTCCTCTCGCACGACGATGTTGTCGTTGAACCTTATGTTCCTAGGCATCCTGAACATCACATTCGAACGCTTGTCGGAATCCTCCCATTTGAACGTGTCCGCGCCTATCAAGCTCAAACATCACACCCCCGTTCCTTCTATCGTCCTCAGCCTGTCGCCGAATTTATCCTCGAAATCGGTTATCCTCGCCTTTATATTCATCATGTCTCTGAATATCGTTGTCTCATCGGCTGCCATCAATGCGTCCTTGAGCGAATCGATGCTCGCTGATATCGACACCATATGGTCCAGCATGCTAGCGTCGTACTCGTAGAGACGTTCAAGTTCGTCCTCGTTGACACTGATATCGGCCGCGATTCCGGAGTAGCCCGTTGCCGCGTGTGACACGACACCTTCGACCTTCTTGAACTGGCTTATCAGGCCACCTATCATCTCAAGTTCCTTCGAGCCTGGGCTCTGCATGAGGATGCCCCTGCACTCCTCAAGACCTCTCCTCTGAAGCGCGATCTTCTGTGAGAGCTGCGCCCTCAACATTCGGTCGGCGTCTCTGAGATCTTCTCGTTGCCGATATCCCTTAAAGCCCGGTATGTAGGTCTGAATCTTCTTCAGCAGACCCCTGTCCTCTTCGACCCTCTCTCTGATGTCAACCATCCAGAACGCCTCCGTAGGATGTCACATTATCGCACAGAGCCACTAATAAACGTGTCGTTGGACAACCGCGCTATCGGCTGGCAGTTTTTAAGACCCTGAAACCGCCTCCATCTCATCGATGCAGATGAGGATGGTAGGGGTTATTGGCGCAAGCATGGCGGACGAAGAACTCTCCGCGATTGCGGAAGAGGTTGGGCGAGAACTGGCGGTTAGCGGAGCGGCGGTCGTCTGTGGGGGCCTAACAGGAATCATTGAATCCGTCTGCAGGGGAGCAAGTGCCGAGGGAGGCGTCACGATTGGCATCATCCCCTCCGATAGCAGGCAGGACGCAAACCCGTTCGTTCAGATTCCGATCGTCACGGGCATCGGCATGGCGAGAAACTCGGTGATAGCGAAGACTGCTGAGGTCTTCATAGCGATAGGCGGGCAGTTCGGCACGCTGAGCGAGATAGCATATGCGCTGAGCATGGGAAAGACGGTGGTGTCCATCCGCTCCTGGAATCTCGAGAAGGCGTCAGCGACGCCTTTGCATGGCCTGATACACGAGGATAATCCCAAGAGAGCAGTGGAGATCGCCCTCGAGTCAATTGGCTGTAGAGCTGACCCAGAGCATGACGCACAGAGCGACTGAGCCTGACGAGTTGATTGCGATCTCTGAACACCACAGAGAGCGATTCTGTTCATGCATGCTCGTCAGAGAACAGCGACGGGAACGGCACACAGCCACAGGAGTACGCTGATTCGTCCAATACGAACGTCAATAGACAGTACGCTTGCTTGAAGCTTGACCATCTAGCCAATATTAGCATTACACGCTGTTTTTAGTCAACGTTTAAGTATCAAGCCATATATGGATGTGCAATCGGAGAGGAATCTTTGGCCAGGCGCGGCGGTAAATTCAAGGGACGAAGACATGCCGAACAAAGAAGATACTCGGGCAGCACAGAAAGAACATCGATGCTGAACCTCTACAAGATCACGCCCTTCAAGTACGACATGAAGGAGATAATGAGCCACTACAACATTGACGAGTCCGTAGCGTCAACCGTTATCGCATCGGTTGTGGCCAAAGGATCGCGCATCTCGATTAGCTCAGCCAGGAGCTACGTGCACGGGCAGCAGAAGGCTGGCCTGTACTCGAAGGAGGTCTCTGACGAGATCTGTGACCTTCTTGGCAGGTACACCAAGTACAGATGAGTTACTGATAGCAGGACTTTTCTTGACCTCAGCAACCATACTCAGAGGCGTCTCCTCCGAAGGATAAGGCGGTTCGAAGTAACTTCCAAGATTCAGCAACTGGAATAGATTGCCAGCGACAACAAGGATTAGAACTACCAATAGAGTCACGAAGATCATTGCGCCCTTTCTTGGCTTTGCCCTCAAGTACTCAGTAAGTCTTTTCAACACGCCAATTCCTCGATTTCGTAACTGTCTTCAATCGCTTGAGACTT
>CP070748.1:1171631-1216510 GCA_020348345.1 Methanobacteriota archaeon
AACGCTCAGGATCGGTCAAAATGCATCAATCCTGTCAAGTAATCCTCAAGTGAGAACTGAGAGCGTTTACGAGAGGAACCGCAATCACTACTATGCTTCATATTCGCATTCTGATCATGGACATCCGATTTCGCGTTATTGCCTACCGCGAATTGTTTATATAGCTTCTTTTCAATGCGGATTTGTTGTGCATCGGTGAATAGCACGGTCAGGACGATTCGATTTTAAACGAGTTCATCATGCAACAGGGGAAAAGACATGGAGATTACGACTTTCCGAACCAAGAGAGCATTGGCCGTCTTGTTGACAGTGGCGATCGCCGTATCAGCGATTCCCATGATCATCGAGGAAGCGCCGATCGTGGAAAACGCGTCCGCACAAGGCGAGGATATCGTCAAAGTGGGCTGGATGGGGGAATTCCAGAATTGGAACCCGCTCAAGGTTGAGATGGTGTCCGACTGGGTAGCGTGCTTCCTGGTGTACAGCTCGTTGTTCCAGTATGACGAAGATTGGAACGAAATTGAAATGCACCTTGCGACCGACTACTACCAAGTGCCCCATCCGGGCGGCAATATGAGCACTTACATCAACATCACGGAGAACGCCTACTTCAGAAATGGAGATAATCCTGAGGACACATCAGAGCCGCTGACCGCATTCGATGTCGAGTACACGATTGAGCTCATCCAGGCCAACCCAGGAGGGGCATGGGATTATTACTGCTACAACATCACTGGAGTCAACGTCACGGATGATGGCGAGCCATGGGATGACAGCAGAACGGACATGCCATATCAGGTGCGAATAGACACCGAGTACCCGAAAGCAACCCTCATCGACGATCTGCTATGGATTCCGATATTGCCGAAGTTCTGGTGGAGCCAGATTGATCACACTGGAGGAAGAGTTCTTCAGAGCATGCTGCCTGAGGAGTTGATCGGGAGCGGCCCGTTCGTTGTTGACACCACGGAATTGGGTCAATGGTATGAGTTTGCCGCAGCACCCTCCACCTACCATGGGTCGATTGACTACCCCGAGGAAAGGTCGATTGACATTGACGGCATAATGTACATCATATACACAGAGTCACAGGAGATGGCCATTGCGATCAACGGCGGGGAGTTGGACGTTGTAGACATGACTGGTTCACCGTACAACATCTGGGAGAGTGTCGGCGCAGGCTCCTCCGTCGATGTGGAAAGACAGGTCACGAATGAGCTTGGCATTTATGACATAGCCATCAATGCATTGCCAGAGGACTTCGAGACTTCGACGTACCTCACAGATCGAAGCAAGATACTGCTCGATCCAGATGTGAGAAAGGCTATAGGTATGACTCTCAACAAACAGGAACTCGTCGATAGCTTCTTTCATGAATTGCCCACAGTAGCTGACACCGTGCTGAATCCAGGCACTTGGCATGCTGATCTTCCGAATCCGCTTCCGTACGATACGGTTGCGGCCAAGGATCTTCTGATAGCCAAAGGATACTCTGCAGATGCGGATTCAGACGGGATACTCGAAGTGACTGAGGATTCCCTTGCCTTCATCGAAGGCTGGGCTGAGGTTGGCGACGAGCTAGAATTCAGACTTCACACCCCTGATTCCGACCCCGGCTATGGAATTGTTGGAGAAGCTTGGGTCGATTGGGGGAGAGAAGCAGGAATACTGTTTGACTTCGAAGAGCTATCCGAAGGCATAATGACCTCCCAGGAATGGTACAAGTGCAATTACGACCTTTGGGTCTGGTCATGGTATTGGGGCCCTGAACCTCTGTCCAACCTTGCCTGCTGGAAGACCGAGCAGATAAGGGAAGGAGGATACAACTGCGTCGCCCCGATTGACGGAGATGCGTACAGCGAGAATTGGACATGGGTGGACGAGGAGAACAAGGTTGCACGTGCGTACTTCGACATCGTGTTCGATGAGGCGATGAGGACCACCGACGTCGAGGAAAGGAAGGAACTTGTCAAGAAGTTGCAGATTATGATCTACGATGAATACGTTGAATTCCCGCCGCTGCATCCCAATGGACTCTACGCATGGACAACCGAGAGATTCGTCGGCTGGGGCGACTGGGAGACCCATGTTGCCAGAACTATAATATCCGACATGCTCTGGCTTTGGTACGATCTCGAGCCCGTCGGAGGAAATAGGGCACCCGTGTTTGACACCCCACTGTCTCCGTACTACGAAGCTGAGGTTAACGAGGAGATGACTTTCTCAATAGGTATCTCCGATGCGGAGGGAGACGATATCACAGTCAACTGGAGCTTCGGGGACGGAGCAGAGGAATCGCAGACCATAAGCGGCGACACGACAACGGAACAGATAGTGACGCAGACACACACGTACACGACTGTGGCGAACGATCTCACGCTGACCGTGACACTGGACGACAAACAGCACACATATAAGACGATAGGTACAGCGGAAGTCGATGTACTGACTGAGATAAACGACGGCCCGGTCATCCAATCGATCACCCCGCCTCCTTTCGCCTATGTGGACGAGGAAGCCACATGGAGCGTCACGGCTAGCGATCACGAGCAGGGTGAGGACGGAGAAGGATTGCTGTTCACATGGACCTGGGGAGATGGCGAGCATACGACCACACTGTACCAGCCTGTCGACAACGATGAGCTTGTGACGGATGTGAAGACTCACGCTTGGTCTTCGCCAGGCACCTACTATGTCACTGCTTCAATCTGGGATGGTTTCGATACGCCTGAAAACGATCTGCACAATGTGTCATCGACTCTGACGTTCGAAGTGGATGTGAACACCGCACCCGAAGTGCCCACCATCGCACCTATCTCGGGTTTGGTCGATACCGCTATCCCATGCGTGGCAGTATCGTCCGACAAGGACCCAGACACCTTGACATTCACCTGGGATTGGAACGACGGAACATACACTGTGATGACTGTCGACAACTCTGCGAACCCCGGAGCATTGATAAGCTCTGTCGTGGAGCACACTTGGTATTCTGCGGACACCCACACGGTCACTGTCTATGTCGACGATGGTGAGGTGGACCACAATGTGTCGGCATCTATCGACGCCGAAATACTCGCCTCGGGCCAGGTACCGCCGTCATCCATCGCCGTGATTCAGATGCCGTATCCGTGCTCCGTCAACGAGGAACTCGTCCTGAATGTGAGCGCTTATGATGCGAACGGAGACAGCCTCACGGTTACGATGAGCTTCGACGACGAAGGAGACGTTGAGGTTCAGACAATAGATGGCGACACGACAGTCTTGCGGTATCTGGAGTTCACTCGCACGTACACGGCCGATGGAACCTACCCGGCCACGGTCTACGTGGACGATGGCACGGACAACGTCTCGGTAGAGTTCGAGATACTAGTCGTCGAGAACGAGCCGCCAGTGGTGACTTTGCAGTCGCAATACACCTTCTACTACGACGTGGAGAAGCAAATCGCGCCAGTATACTTGAACGATCCGGACAACGACGCGCTTTCAGTCTGGTACGACTGGGGTGATGGCACGCCTTTGACCAAGGGAGACCCGGATGAAGGACAGGCTGCGGCCCACAAGTACATGGAGATCGGCGAATTCGTTCTGGAGGTTCATGTCGATGACAGCAAAGGCCACAATGTGAGCGAGACTGCGCCCGTGAAGGTCGAAGACGCGAACCGGAAGCCCAGGATAGTCAGCGTAACGAAATCTCAACCCACGGATGAAGTCTTCAGGCCCGGTGACTACGTGCTCTTCGAAGTCGTTGTTAGAGACAAAGAGGGGGACAATGTCACGGTCACAGCGACCTTTGACGACGACTCGGACCCAGAGAGCATTGATATACTCGATCTCGCGCCTGACGAGAACAGAACGATAGTGTTCAACCACACCTTCGAAGAGGACAAAAACACTCCGTACATCGTCTTGTTCGTTGTCTCGGACGACCAGAGTCATTACAACATGACATGGAACTCGATGTCGACAACGGTGACGGTTGAGGGCGAAGGCGGAGGACCCAATATCGGTCTTCTGGCGGGCATCGGCATTCTTGCCTTGGTTGCGGTGATTGCCGCGTTGATGATGCTGAAGCGGCGGAAGAGTGATTCTTCAGGCGTCGAGAGCGGCGGCATGGAGGGCATGTCGGAGGCTGAGATCGAGAGCGAGACTCCACCACCAGATGAGCCAGAGCCGCCGGAAGGCTGACACGCAAAGCGCGAAGTCGGATCCTTGGGAAAGGGGTCCGCTAAACCCTTTCACGCATATATATTCCACGCGAGTAGGGCAGAACAACAACCGGCGATAGAATGCGCTGAACAACGGGCACATTGGAGGGGCGACGATTGAGGAAATCCTTCAGGCGAATACTAATCAAACGAGTGTTCAACGCCTTCATCACGATAATCCTGATTATGAGCCTCAACTTCGTCCTCTTCCGAATGGTTCCAGTTGACCCCGCTGCAATCATGATAGAGAAGGACCCTCAAACAACTGCGGCGGCCTATTGGAGGAATGTCGAGCTGATGGGGTTGAACGATTCCCTGTGGGATCAGTTCGTGAGCTACTTCATTATGACTTTCTCCGGCGACTGGGGAGAATCCTATTCCTTTGAACGACCCGTGTTCGAGGTCACAAAAGCGGCCATATACTGGACAATGCTTCTAATAGGAGTCAGCACTGCCTTGACCTTCATAATCGGCATGATACTCGGCAAGATCGCCGCATTACGCAGAGGCAAAGCTACAGACTTGACCATTACCGGGTTCGGCATCTTCTTCTATGGCATGCCGGTCTTCTGGTTCGCTATAATCCTCCTCATCATATTCTCAGGGCAGCTCGCGTGGCTTCCTAGCGGACATCGTATGGAACCCGGAACGACGGTGTTCCCTATCTCGCTTGAGAAGATTGTGGACATAATCGAGCACATGATTCTTCCTGCAGCCACCATGACCATAGGAGCCATCGCAGGCGTCGTCCTGATCATGAGAAACTCGCTGATTGATGTTCTGACGGAAGACTACATAGTCACGAGCTACGCGAAAGGGTTGAGCGAAAGACAGACAATGAAAAGGCACGCCTCACCAAACGCTCGTCTGCCGATTGTCACGACCCTGGCTATGGATATGGCGTTCATTTTCGGAGGAGCTTTCCAGGTGGAGGTCGTGTTCAGTTACCAGGGCATAGGGTTGGTCACAATGAATGCAATCTGGAACATGGACTACCCCATGCTCCAGTTCATATTCCTGATCGGAGGAGTTGCCGTCGTTTTGGCAAACCTCGTGGCGGACCTCATCCTTGTCAAGTTGGACCCGAGGATTCAGATTGTATAGGTGGATTCATTGACGCACTTCGAGAAGAGATTAGAAAAATGGACGAGAAAGGCGTTCTCAAGAAACCCCGTGCTATCTGACAAGATGGGGCTCACCGCGAGAGGAATAGGCAAGACGACAGACCTCTTCCTCGCTACATGGATGGGCAGGGTTGGCATAATCATCATCGTATTCTTCATGGCTATTGCGGCTTACGCGGATTTGTTCATTCACTACGACAAGTACGAGAACGACCCCGATCAGTTGCTGGAAGATGCCAGCTTGGAACATCTCTTCGGAACAGATCAGATGGGCAGAGACGTGCTCACGAGAGTGGCAATGGGAACGAAGGCCTCGCTCATCGTGGGATTCGCAGCGATGGCTATATCAATGGGTTTGGGCACCCTCGTCGGACTCGTATCCGGATACTGGGGAGGCTGGAAGGACGAGGTGATCATGAGGGTCAACGACATGTTTCTCTCGATTCCGTGGCTCGTGCTGATGCTGGTCCTCGCTGCCATTCTGAATGCGAGGAGCCTCTGGGCGGTCATACTTGTTATTGGAATCACAGGCTGGTCGACTACGGCAAGGATAGTGAGAGCGCAGGTTCTCACTCTGAAGGAGAGGCAGTTTGTCGAAAGGGCCAAAGCTATAGGATCAGGGGATCTGCACATTATCAAAAAGCACATATTCCCAAATGTCGTTCCCCTCGTGTTCGCCAACGCGATTCTGACAATCGCAATATGCATTCTTTCCGAGGCGACTCTGAGCTTCCTCAAGATGGGGCCGAAAGACGTCGAGACTTGGGGCAAGATCCTAGATGAAGCCTACGAGCAAGGCGCGGCGCTCAGCGGCCCCTACCCGTTCATAGTCATGCCCGGCCTTTGCATCGTCTTCGTCGTGCTCGGATTCACTTTCGTAGGATACGCAATGGACGAGGTTCTGAACCCTAAGTTAAGACGGAGATAGATCAATCGATTGCTAAATCCATCGACGCTGGATTCATGCGGAGGCCAAAGAGATGCAGTCGGGTGTGCCCACGAGACAGGGAGGCCTTGACCAGTGAGTGCCTCCAAGCTTGGGCAGTGCACAAAGAGAAGGCAGCTATGAGAACGGGTGCGTGCGGTTCGGAGCTGCGAGCGACAGAGACAAAGGCGGACTGCCGCAGGTCAAGATTGGATGAACGATTGACACCGTTTAAGGAACATCCGCCAGGGTTCTTCTGGTATTGAGCGCACTCGATACACTGCTGCCCTCTCCGGGAATCGCCGGAGCGGAATGCCCTTCAAAGGCATCTGACGGATTTGGAAGCCCTTTGCAGAATTCAAAGGGCTCTCGTTCGAAACATGTGAAAAGTTCATCAATAGGCGCTTGTTTAGGTATTTCCTGAAGGTGCGTGACCATGAATGTGATCGATGCAATAAGCGCAAGATACTCCGTTCGGGCGTACGATTCGACGCCAGTACCGAAATCTGTTCTGGACAAGATGCTTCTCTCCGCGCGCCTGGCCCCCTCAGCGATGAACTACCAGCCATGGCACTTCATCATCGTAACGGACAACGATAAGAGGGTCAAGATGTCAAAGGCGCGGTACGCTGGATTTCTGAAAGAGGCGCCTGTTGTCATTGTTGGCTGCGGCGACACGAAACGAGCGCCGAAATGGCATGTCGTGGATGTTACCATCGCACTTCAGAACATGGTGATGACCGCCACGGCAGAAGGTCTCGGAACCTGTTGGATAGGGAGCTTCGACGAGAAGCTGATACGGGACATGCTGAAGATACCGGAACGTTGGGCAATAGTGGCGCTCCTCGCAGTAGGCTACCCGAGGAAGAAGTTCGACCTTGCGGGCCTTATCGCAAGGTCGAAGTCCCGCAAGGACATGTCATCAATCGTCAGCCATAACGAATTCGGCGGGGCAAAGTGAAGCTAGTCGCGAGCTTCCCTCGTCAGGGTTTCTTCATAAGTACCCGCATCACATCCCTCTTTCCCGCGACAGTGCCGTAGGCGACCCTTCTCATCAGGCCGAGCTCCGTCACAACCTCGAGCTCACGAAACAGCGAAGGAACCTCATCCTCCTGGAAGTAATGAGTGATGATTCCGTCGCCTCGCCTGAAGGAAAACGCCTCAACCTCCTCACCATTGCCGAATCTGAGATCGCCCCGACCGAACACTTCCACGAATACATGGCCGCCGCTTCTGACCGCTTCGGAAAGCTGTCGTGCCGCACGAAGACGGTCATCGGACATCAGGTGGGACAATGAGTGCACACACGATACGAGGTCGAACTTTTCCGACACAAATGGGAGCTGTGTCATATCGCACTCGACAAGATCCACTTCAACCTCCCTATCCCTTTGCTCCCTAAGCTTCACCAGAGCTTCTCGTGAGAGATCGCAGCCCACGACATCGCTCAAACGCGCAAGCGCTTCGGTCAGCTTGCCGTCGCCGCATCCGGCGTCAAGGATTCGGGAATCCTTCCTAAGGAAGGGGCGCAGGATGTCAATGTCTCCCGACCCGCCATATTGCAGCCCCCTCTTCGAGTAGAGTCTCTGCCAAGCCTGCCTGGCCACCGCAATTCTGCTTACCATTCCTCGTTCCGTCCCTATCGATTTATCAAACCAGGATAGCATCACATGGATTAAAATACTACAAGAGGCTAACTCGTCCGGAAAAGCCACCATGAGGGAAGTCTGAGAGCAGTGCAATTCATAAACCTGGTTAAGAACCCACAGATACTCAAAGCCATCTCGGAGCTCGAGTGGGAGGAGCCAACGCCCGTCCAGGAGAGGAGCATACCGATGGCGAGCGAGGGCACGGACCTCATGGCCCAGGCTCAGACGGGAACCGGAAAGACAGGGGCCTTCGCAATACCTATCATAGGTAATCTGGACAGGAACGGGAAGATACAGTGCCTCGTTGTGGTGCCAACGAGAGAGCTGGCCGTGCAGGTTACGGAGGATTTCGCAGACCTGGCCAAGTACACGGAGCACAGATCCGTGGCCATATACGGCGGACAGTCAATCAACGTTCAGATATCCAGACTTCGAAAGGGTGTAGAATGCGTGGTGGGCACTCCCGGGCGCATCATGGATCTGATGAGGAGGGGAGAGCTGAGATTCAACAGCGTCAGGTTTGTCGTCCTCGACGAGGCTGACCGTATGCTGGACATGGGCTTCATCGATGATATCGAGTGGATTCTAGGCCGTGTGCCCAAGGAGAGGCAGACGATGCTGTTCTCTGCGACGCTTCCTGAGCAGATCAGAGACTTGGCAAGGCGATACATGCGAAATCCGAGAGAGATCATTGTCAGCCAGGACACGCTCACGGTTCCGAAGACCGATCAGGTCTACATCAATGTAGGCAGGAGGAACAAGATCTGGGCGCTGTGCAGGATACTCGATGGTGAGAGACCGCACAGGGCGATGATATTCTGCTCGACCAAAAGGATGGTGGACATTCTCTCGGGGAAACTGAAGGGATATGGATATCCCGTCGAGGGCATTCACGGCGACCTCACACAAGCGGCAAGAGACAGAGTCATGTCCAAGTTCCGCTCGGGCAAGACGAGAATACTGATTGCCACGGATGTCGCTGCGAGAGGATTGGACATCGAGGATGTGACGCACGTCATCAACTATGACATCCCGGAGAACCCGGAAGACTACGTTCACAGAATAGGGAGAACCGCAAGAGCCGGGAAGGAAGGACGGGCTATCACTTTCGTCACGAAGGAGGAGCAGCACCTCGTCAAGGCAATTGAGGATTTTGGAAGGACCAGGATACAGGAGGATGACGTTCCCGAAACGAGGGGGCGAGATACAGTCAGGAAACGCCTCGACCTGGACGAATACGCCGATCACTTCGGAATGGTACCGTTCGAGCTGAACCTTGGTCGAAACGATGGCATAGACATGCCGAGCCTCCTGAGGTTCCTCGAGAGAAAATCTGGCATAGGGGAGAATCTTGTCGGTACGATAGAGATCAGCGACGATTCCACAACGCTGGAGATACACAAGAGCGTAGCGTTCAGAGCCATCAAGGACTTGCCAAGGTACAGGTTGAGCAACAAGAAGGTGGACGTTTCCATCAAGGAGAAGCTCAGGCGTTGATGGCTCGGCTGATTTCCTCTGCCTTCACGTGACCGACGACCTTGACAGTGCACCTCTCGATTCCATCAACGAGCAGCGCAGCCTCTCGTATCGATTTGGCAAGCTCGACGCCAACCGGGCAGAAGGGACTTGTGGGCATGAAGGTCATAGACACGGCGTCCCCGCTGACCTCCATCTCCGATATCAATCCCATATCGTAGACATTCATTCCGGTATGCGGGTCAACGACGGTCTTCAGTGCTGATATCACGGCGTCTTTCTTGTCCATGTCCGGTCGCACATCACAATATCAGTATTAAAAACTGCTCAGGCGTAGCCAGGTACGTCTTCCTGCAAGCTCAATTTCGTGGAACTGAAATTCCGAGCGGAATCCTGCAGGGCTCGACTGACCTCGAACCTCGTGGAATCCTCGTCCTTGCGGGAACAGCGTCTCTGATCTTGGAATCGGAGAGTGATGATGAACATATGCCGCAATAGGCCGCGTGCTCAGGATTATCAGCCCCACATTTATGACACTTCACACATTTCCCATGTTCATGAGCTATTCGCCGATACTTTGCTCTATCGGTGGAATTCCGTCTTTGTGGCCTTTTCATAGCGGACGTCCATGAATGGCCATAAGGTTCCTGTCATGGATGAGCAAGTCATGGGCAGCAGGACGGGGCGGGTGTGGCACATGGTGACGAGGTGAAGACTGAAATCAAAGAGGTTTAACCTCCGATTCCGGCTGCCTTCCGAGAACGCGGTAGAACGGTTCTTATGTGCCTGAAATGTCTGAGATAGTCATTTCAGTGGGAGGAATTCCATCCGGTCCACCTAATCAACGGTCTCGGAATCAGGCGGCTCTTCAATATGGGTCGGAGCCTTTCCGCCCTTCCGTCCCTTCAGAACGAAGGACAGTATCAGCGCTATGACCACCAACGCCACGATTATCCCGATTGGGAGGCCAAAGGATTCGATGAAGCTCTTACCGTCTCCATCCTCCTGCTCTTCTTCCTCCTCATCCTCCCCAACGGTTACGGTCACGGTGTCCTCGTCGGTCTTACCCTCGGCATCCTCGACCGTCAGCGTCACGACATAAGTCCCGGCGATGTCGAAGGTGAACTCAACCGTCTCGCCATATAACGTGATCGTCTCGCCGTCATATTCGAAAGCCCATGCATAGATCACGATATCTCCGTCGTCGTATGAACCCGATGCGTTGAGAGCGACTAGCTCACCTGTGACGGTATCGACGTCGAATCCAGCATCGGCTGTGGGCGCTTCGTTCGGGTCTATCACAGTGACAACGACCTCGTCGGTGTCCACATTGCCTGCGGCGTCGCGCGTCTCAAGTGTGAAAGTGTATGTTCCCTCAGAGTCTATGGTCACATCAACCTCGGCTTCGAATGCCTCCCAATACTCTAGCTCATCGCACGACCACTTGTATTCGGTGATGCCGACGTTATCGTAAGAGCCCAAGCCACTGAGGGTGAACAGCTCTCCTATGAACACATCAATATCATCACCTGCATCCGCGGTGGGACTGGTCCCATCCGTGACGGTCACGATGATGGTATCCGGCTCCGAAAGTAGTCCGAGATTGTCTTCAACCAGTAACTCCACCTGGTAGATGCCGGTTTGAGAGAACGTGTAGTTGAATTCCGCGTCAGTGAAATTCAAATCTAGCTCCACAATCTCCCACATATACTCGACAATCTCGCCGTCCACGTCATATGAATCCGTCCCGTCGAAATGCACAGGCACATCGGTGGAAACTGTCATTTCCGCCGGGCCGGCCTCAGCCACGGGGAAGTCGCCCGGGTCAATGGCTATGCGGACCTGATCACTATCTTCGTTGCCACCGCCGTCGGTGACGGTGAAGATAGCCGTATGGTTACCCCATTCGGTGAAGACATACTCGACGATATCCCCTTCCAATGTTACCTCAGCATCGCCGTCTTCGAAAGTCCATATGTAGCTGACGATGCCTACGTTGTCTGTGGCCGAGCCCTCCAGTACCACTGTGTCTCCCAAGTTCGCCTCGATGTCCTCACCCGCATATGCTACTGGAAGCTCTGTATCAACCGTTATCAATTTCGCTGATCCATTCACGTTGTACACTTCATCAAAGACAAGACACAAGGCGACGTACTCGCCGCTATGAACGATGTAGTTGGTATCATAATTCAGGTCAATGACGCTTCTGCGCTCCAGAGGAGCGTATCTTAGTTGCGAGTTAGCCATTTCGGAGAAATCTGCCGACTCATTGAGGTTCCAGGAAATGACAGGTATCAAAGGTGTTATCTCTCCTTCAAGGTCGTCCGAAGATGCCGGGTCTATCGGGTTCTGTGTATATGTGGTCAGGTTGTAGAATTCGAAGCCCTGATACTCACCGGTGATGCCATCGAAGAACGCGATCCCCTCGTCACCAGCTATCGTTTCGTTATAGTAGAGGCCAGCGATTCCTTCCCATCGATCACCATCGGCATACTTCTCGAATTGAACCACATGATATTCACTGCAAGTGCTGTTCGACAGATAGCCTCCGTAAGAAGACAATGCGGCCCACCCTGCTTGTCCTTCAAGGATGTCGTCTTCGTAACTCAGCCCGTAAAACTCAAGATCGCCTTCAAACAATATGAACTCCTCCTCATACGAGTCATAGTAGGCGACTCCGGCACTTGTCGGGGTGAAGTTCAGCCATTCACCAGTTCTATTGAACACCGACCCAATCGTAATTTGGACTCCAAGAAGGTTAAAGTCCTCGGCGATGAAGCTCGTAATCATTCGGTTCTTCATAGATATGTTCGCATCCGGTTCTATGGTAATTGACGTCTCGGGCACGGTCGGCTCTGCCTCCAGCTCGAAATCCAGTCTGTAGTCGCTTTCTTCAGTGGTGTCAACAATATCCATCGACGGATAGTACCCATATTTCTGACATAACACGATCAACTGTGTTGTTCTATTCGCCATGAGCTCGTAGTACCCCGTTTCGTTCGTTTCCGTGAAATCCATCCATAGCGTCATGGTCAAGAACGCCACCTGCGCTCCACCAATTCCCTCATGTGTCACAGAATCGTTGACCCATCCGTGGAGTAGACAAGTTGGTTCCGCCGATACGACCGCGGCTTTGCAGCTCAGATCCGCGACATCTCCCCCAATGGAGCTAGCTGTCAAGGAAAGAACGACCATTATCACGAGCACAAGCGCTGCACCATGCGCATACGAATCTCTGTTCCCCCGCATCGATTTCCCGGTAAGATTGACTGTTCCGCTCGTATATGTACTTGGTGCTGGCTTGCCGCAATCATGGCCACGTTTCTCATGCCTTCAGTGTTGATAATTGTTCAGACGTAGCCATTAACACCAGCGGTTGAGTTCTGTAAGGGTTGTTTACCCAGAGATGGTAGCAAGGTTATCCCCGCGTAACTGCCATAGTAATTCATCGGTAGACGAGCACCGAATAAGCGTCCCCAGGTATGTGCTCGAGTTCCCCTCTGTCGGAAGAGAGCCGCTTCTCCAGTCTGTAGAAATCGGGCCCTAGCTCGACTATCTTGCCGCTGGAAAGCTCAAGCTTGAGAATATCCCCAACGATGTCAAGGGAAGAAGCATCTATAGACGAAAGCATCTCTGATATCTCTTTGGCGTCTGCCTTGAATTTTGGACCGAGTTTGCTATGGACAGGCCTAACTCGTTCCACGCTCTCATTCAGCTTTACACTGGCGCGAATCTCGAGTTCCTTTGATTTTATTGTCGCCCGGATGTCCTCCTCAGAACCCTCCAAGTCATCAGCGGCCGATTCCCCGACGATCTCCACCCTGGGAATCTCCGCATTGAGGGAGAGTCCGCTTGCGGACTTCCAAGACCTTATTGCGGCCACGAGGTTCTTCACTCGTTCGCCCTTCGCCTCCGCATCGCCATTCTTGTCCGGAGCCGGAGGCCAAGAGGAGATGTGAATGCTAACCGGTTCCTCATTCTTCTTGAACGAGTTCTGATAGGCATCTTCCGCTACATGAGGCAAGAAGACCGATATCATCTTCAGCAGGCCGAGGCCGACGGTGTACAACGCGTATCTCGCGCCTTCGTCCCGATCGGCATATGCTCTGTGCTTCACCAGCTCGATGTAGTGGTCCGCGAACTCGTGCCAAAGGAAATCCTGGATCAATGCCATCGATCTGTCGAACTCGTACTCATCGTTCCTTGCCTGAACATCGCGTACGAGGTCTCCGAATCTGCTCAGGATCCATCCGTCAACGGGATGCATCTCCTCAGGACGCTCCGGCGCCTCAGCACACGCCGAACCAACTAGTCGCATAACGTTCCATACCTTCACGGCAAGCCGATTGCCGCGCACGAGCTCCTGCTCCTTGAACGCGTGGTCCATGCCGAGAGAGCAAGTCGATGCGTAATATCTCATTGCATCGCCGCCGTACTGTTCCAGCAAGGGCATCGGATCGATGATGTTTCCAGAGGAGGCGTGCATGGGCCTACCATCAGGCGCCATGACAAAACCGTGGATCATAACATCCTTCCATGGCTTCTCACCGATGAGCAGCATCTCCCGCAGAATCGTGTAGAATGCCCAAGTGCGGATGATATCATGACTCTGCGGCCTGAGGGTCATTGGATACAGCTTCTCAAACATCCCGGGATCTCTTTCCCAGAAGCAATTGAACAGAGGGGATATGCTCGAATCCATCCAGGTGTCGAATACGTCTGTGGATCCAACGTACTTGCCGCCACACGCATCGCATTTGGACGTCCTAGGAGGGGAAACCGTGGGATCAACGTAGCACTCGTTCTCCTCCGCTATGAGCACGCTCCCGCAATCCTCACATTCCCAGAGCGGTATTGCTGTTGCGAAGTATCGCTGTCTGGAAACAACCCAATCCCATGCCAGGGAGTCCACCCAATCTCTTATTCGCACCTTCATGAACTCGGGATGCCAATCTATGCTGTCGATCATTTTATGTATCCGGTCCTTGAAATCGACCGTCTTGATGAACCACTGAGGCACCTTCAGAAATTCTATCGGAGTATGACATCTCCAGCAGGTTCCCACATTCTGGTCCAATTCCTCTTGGTTAATCAACAGATCTGCGACCTTCATGTCTTCGATTATCTGTTTCTTGGCGTCTTCAACTGTAAGACCTTCGTACTCACCGGCAATCTCGGTCATTCTACCTGCTTCGTCTATGCCTTTCTCGAGCGGTAGGTTGTACTTCATTATCCACTCGAGATCGTCCTTGTCACCGATGGAACATATCATGACTGTGCCAGTCCCGAAATCAGGATCCACTTTCGGGTCGGCGATGACTTCGACCCTCCTGTCGAAGATTGGTGTCGCCAGCTTCTTTCCGACGAGATATGCCTTTGAGCGGTCTTCCGGGTGGACGGCGACAAGAAGGCATGTGCACAGAAGCTCAGGTCGAGTTGTGGCTATCGGAACCTCATCTCCAGTGTCGACATCCCGGAATTTGATGGTATTCAGCTTCGTCATTCGATGCTCGTAGTTGACTTCAGCGTCCGCGAGGGCCGTGCCGCAGCGTGTGCACCAATTGACAGGGAAATGTCCCTTGTAGACCAGATCCTTGTTGAACATGCGCACAAATGATATCTGCGTGAGCTTTCTGTAGTATTCCGCATCGGTCTGGTAGTAGATGCTGGGGTCCATGCTCTCGCCCAGAATCTCAAACTGCCGAGTCATCTCGCCTATGTACTTCTCTGCGAAATCATGACACATCTTGATGAATTCCTGCCTTGGCACGTCGGACGCCTTCATGCCCATGACCTTCTCGACGCGCACCTCGACAGGCGTTCCGTTGACGTCGAAGCACAAGGGAAAGAATACGTTGTAGCCTCTTAGTCTGCGATATCTCGCCGCAAAATCAATCGCTGTGTAGCCGTAGGCGTGTCCGAGATGCAGCCCACCCGAGGCGTATCGTGGGGGGTTGTCTATGCTGAATATCTCCCTGTCCGACTCGGGATCGAAGCGATAGATCTCCCACTCCTTCCATTTGGCCTGCCATTTCGGCTCGCTCTCGCGCCAATCGTATTGGGGCATGACTTTTCCCACAAACGAGTCGGCGTAGATAAAGCTTCTTGAATCTTCCGTTATGGTTGAACTACGCTGGCCTCGTCATCTCCACCGTTTCCGCAATACGTTCGCGTTGATCAGATCTTCCGCCTCTGCGGTCATAGGACCGGCCCAGTCTTCTATCGCGAAGAGATTGTTGGCTACGCTCTTCACGAGGACGGCCATCTGGTGCGGACAGAAATAGCCCTTCTCCCTGCATTCGAGGCATTCACACGAGGTGGCGATATCCTCAGTGGTCTGGTTGACAAACCTGATGTTGTAGACTTCGTAGCCATCCGAGCGTCTGAGAGTGAAGGTGGCATTCACTATAGAATCGTCGCTGTCCGGGGCAAGCTGCACTATCTTCCTGCTGGCGGACCATTTTATCGCCTTTGCCATGTTCTCTACGAAGTATATCTCTTCCTGAGCCGCGCAGAAGTCCATCAGCACTTCCTCGTCGATGGCATCAAGGAGGTGTTCGACGAGTTCCTCCTTCAACAATCCGGAATAGCCCTCCACGTTCTGCGTATCACACAGATTCCTGAGGCTCTGGACGGTCAATCGAGATAGTCTCAGCTCAAGTGGAACATCTGACAGCATTGGCATCCCATCCGCATCGTAGTGAACGTAATCTCATATCACGGAATTAAATGTAACTGACCGCGCCGCCGTCTCTACAATTGCTCCATTGCGGGCGCACGCCGCCTATGAAACACCAATATGTGGTCCTTCTCGATCCTGCTGTTGTTCCAACGTGGTATGTCGAGATGGCGGTTGATAACGTCGTAGACATACATGCTCTTGACCTCGAATCCGCATTCAATCCCTATCCTGGCGAGGATGGCATATGTAGGGATCCGAACCTTCCGGAACGTGTTCTCGCCAACGACCATACAGTACTTGCCGCTGCGTCTTAGAACCCGGTTCACTTCGATGAAGTTCTTGCGCATGTCATCGAAGTACTTGTAGACGATGTAGGCACTCTTCTTCTCCTTCTGCACGAGCTCGCCCAGGAGCCTCCTAAGCTCGGGTATACGCGTACGCGGTTCCCAAGGCCTGTACTCCCTCACATAAGCTCTCGAGGTGCCGACCACGCGTCCATCCAACCTGGCGAGGTCGTCAAGGAGGTCGAGCCAATACATCTCCAACTTGTGAACGCTGACGTAATGGACGGCGCTCGCGTAAGGAGGCGATGTTATGGCGAGGTCTATCTCGGAGTCGTCCAGCTCGATGTCCCTCGCGTCGTTTCCAATGATATTGGTCGTGGGCAGCCTCAGGGATTCCTCCTTGAGTTCATTTGATATTCGCCATAGGACCTCCGCATCGATCAGCTTGTTCCTGACGGTGTTCTCGAACTTGGATACGGAATCGAAGGACGTTCTGCCCTGTTCGTCCAGCTTTCTTCTAAACGAGGTCACTTCGGGTATCAGGGAGTCGGCGTCGGAATTTGACATCTTCCGTATTATGGATGAGAAGCATATCTTGAAGAAGTCCTGACAGTCCCCCTTCCTCATTCTCCATATGTGCTTCTTGATAGTCGCAAGGTCGCAGAGCACATCGTCTCGGAACCAGTGATCGCGATTGGGGATCTCTGGTATCCACTCCGAGTTGTCATCTTCATCAGCACGTATCCTCGATAGAAGCTGTCTCGAGTGGGAGGCGAGATGGGTGGGGTCAACAGGTGTCGTCTTCACCTTGGCGATAAGTCGCGCAAGCGGGTGTATGTCTATGCCGTAACTGTTGCGCCTCATGATATAGGATTCCAAGAGCGTCGTCCCGGAGCCCATGAATGGGTCGAGAATCTTGTCGCCCGGTTTGGAGTACGAGTCAAGGCAGAACCGAGGTATCTGAGGAATGAACTTGGCGGGGTATCTGTGTATGCCGTGCGTAGCATAGCTTACCTGCTTCCCGATGTATCTCCCGAGCTCCTCCGAGAGATCGATGGGCTTCGGGAGCCAATTTCTCTCCATCGATTTTTTGGAAGATGTTATGAACATATCGCCTCGGATTCCTCTCATCCATGTCGTTATAGGGCCTCAGATCAGGCCTCGATATTACCTCCTTCCACGATCCCACGAACCGTGGGAACGACCTCGTCCTTCCCTATTCGAACCTGCTCCTTGGTGTCACGATTCCTCACAGTGACCGTGCCATCCTCGATGGTCTGGTAGTCCACCGTAACGCAGCAGGGCGTGCCTACCTCATCCATACGCGCATATCTCCGTCCTATCGAACCAGATTCGTCATAGTGAGCGTGTATTCCGTCTGATGATAGTGATTCCGACAGCTCCTTTGCGGTGACCTCGAGGCCGTCCTTTGCCATCAAGGGGAAGACACCTACCTTGATCGGCGCCACTGAACTCTTGAGCGAGAGGGTGACATAGTCGTCCTCCTCATGGTATGCGTGCTCAAGGACGGCATATAGGATCCTGTCGACGCCGTACGAAGGCTCGATCACATGCGGTACGAACTTCTCGCCAGAGACCTTCTCAGTGCTGGTGACTATGTCATAGCACGATGACGGACTCGCGAATTTCTTTTCATCGACCTCGACGACCACTTCGTCTCTTCCGCGTACGGCATCGGGCATCATCTCTGAGAGCTTGCCCGCCAGAGCCTTCGTATCGCCTTTGAAGAGCTTGCCCATCACATCGAACTTGGGCGTGACGGCCTCTCTGACAACCTCCTTTGGCTCATCGAATCTCTCGAATGCAGTGAGGTCTGCGCCAGAATGCTTGAGGTGTGCCTGTACGTCGTAACATCCACGATCCGCGATTCCAACCAGCTCAATCCATCCGTAGGTCGTCTCCGCTTCCAGATCCCAGCAATCAAGGGCGTAGTGAGCCATTTCGTTTCGTTCGTGCTGTCGAAGCCGCAGGCGCTTCGGATCGAGACCGACATCAAGGGCGAACCTGTGTGTGAGCCACATGAAGTATGCGAGCGCCTCGTTGGCTATCGTCTTGGAGGAGACGGCATCCGAGAGGGATAGCTCGGCAGCGACGCCCCCGTCAGGAACAAGCGGCAGCGTTCTATCCTTGACGGCGTTGTATCGCGGCCATGTCTTCCGTTCCGGGTGGAAGAATATCTCGGCCTCCATCTGATGGAACTCCCTGAGACGCACGAGACCCTGTCTGGGAGAGATCTCGTTCCTGAAGGCTCTCCCAAGCTGGACCGCTCCAACGGGGAGCTTCTCTCTGCCATGCCTGTAAATCTGTGAGAAATTGACGAACATTCCCTGAGCGGTCTCAGGTCGCATGTATCCTGACTTCGACGAGCCCGCGCCAACGGTCGTTTTGAACATGAGGTTGAACCGTCTTGGGGCAGTGATATCGCCTCCGCATACAGGGCATTTCACACCATGCTCCTCGAGCACCCTTCCGAGCTCTTCCTCGGAAAGAGCTGCGGGGTTCTCCGCCAGCCCTTCGGCGAGGTGATCTGCCCGGTTTGACTCTCCACATCCGCGACATTCAACGTACATATCCGCGAAGGCGTCAAGATGGCCCGATGCCTTGAATACGGGCTCAGGCGCAATCAACGGGCACACGAGTTCCTGCATGCCTTCTTCGAACACGTATAGCTTTCTCCATTGAGTCTCTATGTTGTGTTTCAGCGATGCGCCAAGAGGGCCGTAATCATAGAATCCGGCGAGGCCACCGTATATGTCGTACGCCGGCCATAGAAACCCCCTTCGCCGGCAGAGAGACAGAATATCCTGAGATTCCATTTGGCATCACTTGATGAGCGTCGCGGCCACGTCCGTGTCGTAGATCATCGCGACGAGATTATCCTTCGAGTCCCGGACTGGGAGCTGTCCGAAGTCGTGCTTCCTCATTACCTTCGCCGCATCTGCGACGAGGGTCTTCTTGAACACGGTGACCGGGCTCTGTATCATGATATCCCTCACCTTCAGCTTGGGCAGATTGACCTTTGAGACCTCGTACCAGAGCTTCATGACGTTTCGGACGCCCTCCCAGTTCCAGTTGTCGGCTCCGTCGTTGAGGCCCAGGTCGCTCATCACAACGGTGCTGTCAACGACACTCTGGTTGAAGATGTCTCTATCGGTGACTATGCCCACGAGCTTCGCATCATCGTCCAGCACAGGCAACGCATAGGCACGAGCAGCTCTGAACGTCGCCAGGGCGACAGACAGCGGCGCTCCAGCATAGACTGGTATGCAGGGCGACCGCACTATCTCCTCAACAGTGACTTGCGGATTCTCCTTCTCTACAACTATCAATAGATCGGTCGGTGTGACGATTCCGACGAGCTTGTCCTTGTCGACCACGGGGAGATGACTCAGATTCTCCTCCATCATGATCTTGGCAGCGTCCTTCACGCTCGCCCTCGGCGATATCGTCGGATGGTCCCGCCTCATAACGAGAGCCAGCTGCTCTTCCTCGGGTTTGGAGAAGATGTCCTGACGCGTGACGAAACCGGCTAGCGTGCCGTCGGAAGTCTTCACGACTGGCATCCCGGTCTTGTTGCTCCTCACGAGTTTCTTGAGCACCTCGGTTCTGGTGCCTGGCAGCTCGGCCACGATCGGGTCCTCAGTCATTATGTCCTTCACCTTCATAGAGAAATCACCTTCTCTTGCTCCTCACGACGAGCACCGGGCAAGGCGCGTATCTCGTCACCCTCTCGGCGACGCTTCCCATGAACAGCTTGGACAGGGCCGAGCGTCCAAGCGTCCCCATAACGACGAGGTCGAAGTTAGCAGCGAGCTCCACTATCTTCTTCGTCGGTGACCCTTCCACGATCATCGGGGTGACATCGATCCCCAGCGCCCTGCCCTCCTCGACGACCTCGTCCATCGCCCGCTTGCCCTCGTTCTCCAGAAGGGAATAGACGCTGACAATAGAAGAGTCCATCGGGAAGCTTACGAAGGTTGTCTGGTCGACAACATAGAGTGCCGTCACCTCGGCTTTGAAGACCTTGGCAAGGCTCAATCCTCTCGAGACGGCTTCCTTGGTGTACTCGGAACCGTCCGTTGCGATCAGTATCTTCTTCAGGTCATCCAAATGATGGCCTCCTCAACCTCCCGCGTTGAGCCACGGCCGACACGCTGCCTTTCGCCGCGGACGACACCAACTCGAGAAGGGGATCCTCGCCCTCAACGTCCACCACTATGAGGTCGTCGGACACGCTCATTTCCGTAGTTATCTGGCCTTCTGCATTTAATACTTTGCGCCCAGACAGGGTTGCCAGACTTATCGCGTCGGCCGGTGAGATGCCTCCGTGCTGAAGGCTCAGCGCGTAAGCCGCCCTCAACTCGCTCAGCATGTCAGGGCGACATATCATCGCATTATCCGTCCCTAGCGCGACGGTGGCTCCTGTGCTGAGAAACCTTGGTATGTTCGGATAGAGGCCGAAGAACGCATTTGCGCGAGGACAAACAACGATGGGAACGCCTGCCTCTGCGCAAGACGCTATGTCCTCCTCAGGAGCGGCAGTCATGTGAACGATGAAGTTGGGCTTCAAATCCAAAACGTCCTCTATGGGTTCGCGCTCGGCCTCGCTCACGTGCAGCGAGAATAGCTTGCGGGAACGTCTGCAACTCTCAGAGGCGCTGGCCAACACGTCCAAAGGCCAGTCGCTTACAGCGCTGAACGCGAGTCCATCGCAGAATTCCAGCAGCCGAATTGATGCTTCCCCTGCATCCTCGGATGCGGGCGGTCTGCCCAAGACGATGCCGCGAACCGGCCGGTCGGCAAGCGCGTACTTGATCGCCTCAACGCCTTCGCGCCCCTCCTCTCTGAAATCCGCGAATAGAGTCGTACCGGTTCTGAGCATGTGATCTATCGATGCCCTCATTCCTACCAATTTAACGTCGGCCGGAGCTGAGCTGAGCATCTGGTGCTTGTATCCGCCGGGGCCGACGACGGACTTGACCGTTCCGCGAGGAGCTGGATGAGCGAAAGAATCGCCCAGATGCGTATGGGCGTTAACGAATGCCGGAAGCACCACTGAACATGTGGAGCCCGCAGGTGGCGATCCGCGACATATCTCCTCGACTATGCCGTCCAAAACCCTCAGATACCCGGGATTGAGTCGTTCCTCCTCGTAAAGCCATCGTCCAATGAATTGCTCTGCCATGATTCCACCTCTGCGATGGTGGGAAGATATCTAAATAGTTGCTCTTCGGGACCGAGTTCAGCGGTGCGTTTGAAGAAGTCTGGCACTGTCATCTTAGCGGTATCGTGGTTTTTCGATTTGGTGAACAAGATTTATATGGGGGGAACTAATCCCTGCACAAACAACGGTAAGGAGATGCCTGATGCCAGCGAAGATCAACAAAGATGAATGTGTTGCATGTGGTGCCTGTGTGGAAGTCTGCCCTGAGGAGGCCATAACGGTCGACGATGTAGCTGTGATAGACGAGGACAAGTGCCTCGACTGCGGAGCATGCGTGGACGAGTGTCCGAATAGCGCGATCACGCTTGAGTGAGGCTCCTTCGCTCGGAGCGGAAGAGTTCTCTCGATTGAGGGCTAAACCCTTGTATCATTCTGATTATCAGAACTTCGTTCGACAACCTTGAAATAGCTCCACTATGCTGCAAGGATGCGGTAGCCCGATGACGGATTGGCTAGTGACGGCCGCAGCCATTGTTCTAGCGGCGTTCGTACCCTGCGTCCTCTATCTCGTATGGATCAGAAACACCGAGAGGTTCTCAAGGGAGCCGTACAAGCGATTGGTTGCCGTCTTCCTTTTCGGCGCGATCGTATCGGTCTTCATCGCTGTCGTGTTTGAACTCGTTCTGTCAATCGCCTTCAGCGAGAACATTGAGAGAGTGTACGAGTATCTTGGAGAGAATCCCACCATTCCAGTACTGATACTCGTATGCGTCATCGCGCCGTTCGTAGAGGAGGCTGCGAAGGGGCTGGGCATACTCCGCGCGAGGAGGAGGCTGACAGAGCTGGAGAACGGGATGATCTACGGCGCAGCTGTCGGGCTCGGATTCGCTGCGACGGAGAACATGCTCTACGAAAGCGCTGCGCTTGCGGAGGGTGGCGCCGAGGCTTTCATCGCGACGGCAGTGATACGGAGCATCTCGTCCGCCCTCCTGCATGCGACGGCCTCTTCGGTGCTTGGCCTCGGAATCGCAAGAAAGGTGCTGGGCATGGGAGGTTGGATGATCTACTACCTCGGAGCTGTGGGAATGCACAGCGCGTTCAACTTCATGGCATCCTTCGGAGCTCTGTACGAGGATCAGCTGGGAGAGATCGCATACATGATAGGGCTGGTAGCCGCTCTGGTGATAGTGTTCCTTGGAGTCTCTCTCATGAGGGACAAGATCAGAAGTCTGGATCGTCCCAGACCGGCCAGGAAGACCGGATGAGGCGTCGTGTGGGAGACGGTTTGAAACCAGCAAAATGATATGAGGCACGGGGGCGTTTTCGGTTCGTTGAAGTTCAGAGCATTCGTATCGGTCGTGATACACCCAAACGCGACTTTGGAGGCATTGTTGGACGATCTCTCCAGCAGCAACGCCGGACTCAAAGTGGTCAAGCCCACAAACCTGCACGTGACCCTGAAATTCCTCGGAGACACAGAGGAATCGCTCACGTCAGACATCACCCGAATGATGGAGGAGGCGGCCAATGACATCTCACCATTCGAAGTGCGACTCAGAGGTATGGGCGCGTTTCCCTCACTGTCCAACATGAGGGTCATATGGGTTGGCATCGAGAACGGAAAGGAGCTCGCAACCCTTGCAGAGAGACTTGACAGTTCATTCGCCTCGTTGGGCATCAGACGTGAGAAGAGAGCATTCAGACCGCATCTAACAGTCGCCAGATCCAGAGGAGGCGACGGCGCCGGCAACGTTCAGAGCATAATCGCCACGAACACGGCGACGGATTACGGAGACTACATCATAGACAGAGTGGCTCTCATGAAGAGCGTGCTGACACCGAAAGGGCCGATATACTCCGATGTCAAGGTCGTCAGACTGGTCAATAGCAGGGACGCGTAGCGCACTCCGCAGGGTGACCGTCATCGTTGATCGGACAACGCGGACAACAGCAGCTCCATAAGATCGACGACCGCTACCGACTGATCCGAGTTCTGGCACTCCCTGAGGTTCTGGAAGCACCATGGGCATGCTGTGACCAAGGTGTCAGCCCCCGCGGCCACGGCTTGACTGATGCGCTCCATCGCGATTGCCGAGGCGAGCTCGCCGAAGCCACTCTTGACGCCGGACCCCGCCCCGCAACACGCGCTCTCGCTTCGCGACCTTCTCATCTCGACCGCAGGTGTTTCGAGCGCCGCATCAAGGAGCGCTCTTGGTTCGTCGAATACTGCTTTCTCCCTTCCAAGGTCGCAAGGATCGTGATACGTGACCTTCCCGTATGCCTTCACAGGGACGATCTTGAGCTTATCGAGATGTTCGCAAAGGATCTGCGAGATGTGTCGTATCTCGATGCCGTATCTCTCCTTGAACTCCGGATACGCATCCAGCGTCGAGTAGCATCCAGGGCACGATGTAACCACCACCTTCGCGCCTGCCTTCGCAAGATTCATGTAACAAGATTCTGCCTTTTCACGTGCGAGTTCGGTCTCGCCCAGCTTGCGCAGAATCGACCCACAGCACCTCTCGGATGACCCTATATAGGCCGGCTCCATGCCCGCTGCCCTCAGAAGACGAATCGCGCCCTTTGCGGATTCGGGGAACAGAAACGACGTGGAGCAGCCCGCGAAGTACACAATCTCGCCCTCCGAAGGGAGTGCCATCTCGCGAGACCATCTCGAACGACGAGCGCGCGGCATCTGCCACGGGTTGTCATAGTTTCTTACGCTGCCAACGATAGCATCACGCTCGGCAGTGCCCTCCAGTTTCTGACCAACGAAGGCCTCCCGCCCCTTCAACAAGACCTTTCTTGTGTCAATGTCGACCGGACACACTTCCCTGCACCCGCCGCATGATGTGCAGAGAAAGAGACCTGCGTCGTCGGCTTCCTTCAACCTCCCCATTGAAGCGAGCATACCAACGCCCAGTCCGCCCACCCGCCCGGGCGTGCCGAAGACAGGCCCGACAATGCTGTACACGGGGCATCGAGTAAGACACGAGCCACAGCCGATGCAGTAGAGCGACTCCGGGTCCGAGAGGGATTGTCGGCCGTCGTCCACAATGACGACTATGACCTCCTTGGGCCCGTGCATGCCCGTGTATATCATTTTCTCGATATCGGCCGTGTAGCTCGGTCCGGAGATGACCTCAATGTATGAACTGATAACCTTTCCTGTGGAGTATAGCGTCTGAAGCTTTGTCACGTCAATCGCGTCCCGAAGATCTGGCACGACCTTCTCGGGAGTAGTTACAACGATGTGTTTCTCCGGCAGAGATGCGCACCTCGCAGCATTTCCCTCGTTGTGCACGATAACAATGGCTCCCTCACGGGCGGCGATGACGTTCGCGCCTGTGATGCCCACCTTCGCTCGCTCTACATATCCCGAGATCTCCTCTCGTACGGCCTCCGTGAGTTCCTTCGGATCGTCTGATATCATCCTTCCGAAGTGCCTCGACAGCAGTTCGGATATCTCCTTTCGCCCTAGATGACATGCCGGGCCTGTCGGATGCACAGCAGGACATCCCATGAGCTGGACGATCCGATCGCCAAGGTCGGTCTCGATAACCTCGATTCCGCGCTCTGATAGCGATTCTGAGAGACGCAATTGTTTTGAGACGTTCGATTTCGATTTGACGACGAGAGAATGTCCGGCGACCTCATCTGCGATGAAATCCACAGCCGCCTCGCCGGTCTTTACGAGCACGACGCGGCACCCGTTCTCCCGAAGCGAAGATATCGCCTCGGCGAGAAGGCCTTCGTTTCCGACACTCGTCTCCTTGACTTTCCGGACCCGTTCCTTCACAGGCTGCAGGTCCGGGATGCGGCCTGAATTTGTCGCGCGTCTTTCGGCTATGGTTTCGAAGGATTTCCTCATTCTGGCGAGTGAGTCGCGCTCCCCTACGGCCTTCCGCACCTTCTCACGCAAAGACATTGTGATCGTCATCCCTATTGAGGGTTCAACCCCTGACGCTCGAACATTGGAAGTCGTAGCTGGCGTTACGATTCCTGAAGAGTTGAGAGCCGGTCGTACTCCAAGGAGTGCGAGATGCTTGCCTTCTTGAGTATCTTGCTCAGCCGCTCCGTGATTCGCACCACCTGAGCGGTCTTCACGTCCGCCCTGATGTACATCTCCTTCCTGCCGCCCGTCAAGGGAAACACGAGCCTCATCCTACCCCGACGGTTGTAGCCTTCGGGCTTGCGATTCTTGGTGATGTCCATCATGTTCAGACGTATGAACATCCGGAGTATCTCCTCTTCGTCAGGCATCTGATCGGTCTCCTCCAGAAAGACCCTCAGTAGCTCCTCGAAGCATTTCGAGAGGTTCCTGTACCTGAACTGTCCCTTGAACACTATGTGGCCCGTCTGCGCCTTCATCTCAGCCGTTCGGATTAGCTAGCCCATATTTAACCATGATGCAGGTCAGATGGAGCTCACGGCTGACACAATCGATATATCAGGCAGAACGTATGCTCTCAGGATATGACCAATATACTCACCGTGGCTGGCTCGGACCCTGCTGGAGGGGCGGGAATCCAGGCGGACCTCAAGGCGATCGAGGCTGTCGGCCTGCATGCGTGCACGGTAATCACATGCGTCACTGCTCAGAATACGCAGGGCGTGCAATCGATCCACCCAGTTCCTCCAGAGGAGATCGACAGGCAATTGAAATCGATCCTATCAGATATCGCAATAAGCGCCGCAAAGACGGGAATGCTGTACGATGCCGAGACGGTGAAGGTCGTATCGAGAAGGCTTCGGCAGCTCAGAGCGCCGCTCGTGGTCGACCCCGTCATGAAGGCGACCGCAGGGGGATCACTTAGCTCGGAGGGACTCGCGTTCGAGTTGAAGCGAAAGCTGGTGCCGCTCGCTTCGGTCGTCACCCCAAACGCATTCGAGGCGAAGGCGCTGACGGGCGTCAAAGTAACGGATCTGAGGAGTGCAAGGAGGGCGGCCCGCCATCTCATGGACGAGGGTGCGAAGGCTGTGCTGATCAAGGGCGGGCATCTCAGAGGAGGAGACGCTGTGGATTACCTCTTCCAGGAAGGGCGGACGGACAAGATGTCGACTCCTCGTGTCAAGGCCGAGGTTCACGGCACAGGATGTATTCTGTCCGCGTTGATTGCTGCCAACATGTCGACGGGCATCGGGTTGGAGGATGCGGTCAGGGCGTCTAAGGCTGCCGTCTACAGGGCGATTCTGTCGCGTGAGCGCGTCGGAAAAGGCGTCGATTGCGTCAACCCGATGCATGCTATCAGAGCGAAGGCATCAAAGGCGTCCGTTCTCGAGGAGCTGGCTGATGCTACGCCGTTGCTGGAGACGCTCCTGGATCCTCGGCTCCTGCCCGAGGTTGGCTCTAATATGGCCTATGCAGCGATCGGCGCCGCAGAACCTGATGAGGTTGCGGCGTTCGAAGGCAGAATAACCAGAGTGGGAGACAAAGCGAAGACGACTGGGTGTGCCCGTTTCGGCGCATCGAAGCATGTGGCCCGCATCGTGCTCGCAGCATCATCCGAAGATCCCTTGATTCGATGTGCGCTGAACATCAAGTATTCGTCGGAAAACATGAAGGCATGCAGGGACTCAGGCCTGAGCGTGGCTTCCTTCGACCGCAGTAAGGAGCCGAAGGGGGTCTCGTCAATGACATGGGGAGTCACCCATGCAATCAGACGCCATAAGAGTACCCCGGACGTGATAGCAGACAGGGGGGGCATGGGCAAGGAGCCGATGATAAGGATGCTGGGGGAAACGCCTTCGGACGTGATAGCCAAGCTGAGAAGGGTCTTGGCCAAGCTCGATTGAGGTGTACGCTTGAAAGTGGCGATGTTCACCGATTCGTATCATCCCACCGTCGACGGAGCCGTCATCTCGATGGAAAGGCAATGTGAGGGGCTCGAGGCTCGAGGACACGAGGTTGTGCTGCTGGCTCCCGATGCGCCCTCAAAGACCAGCGTGAGATGGCCGGTTCATTACATGCCATCCATGGAGTTCAGGTCGTACAGAGACTACAGGATAGTTGTCTCTCCCTCGGACATGCTCGAATACCTCAGAAAGCAGGAAGTCGACATCATCCATTGTCACGGGCTCGCATCGATGGCCATATTGAGCCTGACGGCAGCACGAGCATTGCGCCTGCCGAGCGTGCTCACCTTCCACACAATGGCCAATGAGGCAGTCAAGCACTATTCGTTCATTGGCCTGAGAGAGGACCTACTGATACCTCTCGTGTGGGTATATCTGCGAAACCTCATGAGACGTCCCGACATGATCGTCTTTCCGTCGTCGCCCATCGCGAATGAAGTTCTCGGACACGATGTAAGACCCAGAGCTTACGAGGTGATCCCCACAGGCGTTGATCGCTCTGCGTTCTCCCCCGGAAATCGCGACCCATCGATGCTGAGGCAATATAATCTCGACGGCAAACGGTTAGTGCTTCACGTGGGCAGACTCTCCGAGGAGAAGAGGCTCGATTTGGTTATCAGAGCGATGGCTGTGCTGAAGAGGGAGGATCCTGATCTTCGGCTTCTGGTCATCGGCCACGGCCCCGCGGAGAATAGGTATCGTACGCTGGCAGACGAGCTGGGGCTGTCCGATGAGGTGGTGTTCGCTGGCTTCGTGCCCGACGACATCCTCGCCAAAGCATACGCCACATGCGATATTCTCGCGCTCGCCTCGACATTTGAGACTCAGGGGCTGGTGATATTAGAGGCGATGGCTTCCGGGACTCCCGTCGCAGGGATGGATTGCAGGGCAATACCGGAATTCGTCAAGGACGGCTACAACGGCTGCCTCTTCGACGCCGACACATGCGCGGATGGCATACGCAGATGTCTCGACGGGGCTGATGAGTTCAGGGAGAATGCCATAGAGACGGCGAGCAGGTACTCTACCGACGCCTGCTCAGAGAGGCTGGAGAAGGCCTACGAACGTGCGGCTTCCGTCAGGAGGGCGCGGACCGCCTGAGCTGGCGAGACGAACCGTATGCCTGTCAAAGGGGACGCTCAAGGAACGAAAGCTTATCTATGGCGTTATGTCATGCCAGGATAGGGGAGAACACGCCGGTCTCCTACTCAGTGTTCATCGCGCTCTATGCCGTCTCTGTCGCCGTGGGGATAGTGGCAGGCCTCGCCGTCATGGTGGGGTGGCGTAACATATCACTGAGCCGTTTCGTCGAATCCGCCAGGTACAACCTCGTCTACATCGCCATCATCGTAGGCGCACCTCTGCTGGTACTGATCGAGCATGCAGTGGCCAGCGTCGAGCCCAACTCGAAGGAGGTCGTGTACACCAACTGGTTGTTCAGCATCGGCGGAAATGCCATCAGGATACTGCAGGACCGTCTGGACTACCAGGTTCTCGCGGACTTCTCCATTCTCATATACGTGTGGGTCTTCGCATTCATCATCTACTTCACGCCCATACTTCTGCTCGCCCTGGACGACAGAACGACATTCAGGAGATACTCGATAGCGATGCTGTTCAACTACCTGGTCCTGCTGCCGTTCTACATATTCTTCCCTGTGACCGTGACCGGATTCTACGCAGACTCGGGCATGACGCCTCTGCTCTACATAGACACCCACTGGGGAAGGATTGTCACCAGCGTAGACCCGCTGAATAACGATTTTCCCAGCGCTCACATAAGCCTGGTAGTGACGGCGCTGCTGGTGCTCATATCGGCTGGGGTCGACTACAGAAGGTACTACTACTTCCTGGCGTGCTCCGCAATAGGCATCACGTTCTCGGTTCTCTACCTCGGCGTTCATTGGCTGGCGGACGTGTTCGCTGGTTTCGTGCTCGCGGTCGGCGCATACGTCGTCTCGGGCAACGAAAGCGTCCAGATGACGTTCGACAGATATGTCCGCAGGCTGTCGTCTATATTCAAGAAGCGGGAGAGGAGGAAGTCTTCGGCCTGATTCGTCCCTATGCCTTCACCACACCGAGTATCGTAACCTCGAAGTACAGAGCTCTGCCAGATATTTCGCCGTTGTAGCCTATCGCAGAATCGCTTCTGTGAATCTGGAAGGTTCCGTTCTCTGAGTCGAAGGATGAAACGACGAATACCTCATCGTCGTATGACAGGGCCTTGATCGCGTATACGTCGGAAGCGGCAACGTGATGCCTGATCATCACCTCTCCTATTCCGTCGTCCGCTGAGCTGGCAAAGGACTCCACGGTGCACGGCCACCCAGCGGGGTTCTCATCATCTGACGGATCTCCGAAGGGATAGATAGTCTCGCCAACCGTAGGGAAATGCTTGAAGGTGACATAGCCGAACTCGATATTCGTGACTATGATGTCGTAGTCCCATTTGTAGTGCGGCGCATAATCCAATACCACCGGCTCGACGCTGAACAGGCTCTTGAAATCGCTCTCGCTGATTATCTCAGTGCCAGGCACGCGCTCGACGAGGGAGATCGTCTCGACCATATCAGGATTGACAGGATAGGCGTCCTCAGGTGCGACGTACACCAGCTCGGTGTCGCCCACGCTCAGGCCGATGACGCCGAGGGCAAAGCCCTTGATCGTGCCGCCCTCCTCGCCATATTTGCCGGCGATCATCTCGAATGGCGCGTAGCTCTCGTTGTCCCTCATTTCATAGGTGAGCGACTTGGGATAAAGAACATCATTCGCCGCGATTTCCAGGATGCTTGTATCGAAGATCAATCCGTTTGTGAAGCTGCCCACATAGTTCATCGTCACGACGTCGTTCATCTCTATCATGCTCGACGATGCAGTGGAGTGCGATTTCGTGTTATCGTAGACGACGTATCCAATCACTCCCACGGATATGAGAAGCGCTGCCACGGTGATCACCAACAATGTCTTTGAGGAGTCTCGCGGCTTCCCGTTGGGTTCAGATAAGCTCACCATGGCGTGTCCCGGGGCGCGGTTATGCCCTGGCCCGATATAAAGCTTATCCGCTCCAAAACGCCATCCAGCAATTGCTCAGCCACCTGAGATGGGGGGGAAGATGGCGACCTCGTCGCCATCATTCAGGCTGACCTTACTGAGTTCGTCGTCTGTCAGAGTGATTCCGTTGAGAAGCACCACGACGCCCTCAAGAGGCGCATCTGCGGAGCCGAGGAGGCTTCCCATGGCATCCCCAAACCTCTCGCGCAGGAGGCGATCGACCTCAAAGAGGCTGCTGGCCTCAACTACGACCCTCTCCGACCCAGAGACGTCCCTCAGCGTGGCAAACAGCCTGACTATAACGGTCGACACATCCCTACCGTATCCTTGCAGGCGCACGGAAGTATATATCGGGTTTCACTGATGGGGCATTCGAACGGGAAGAAGTGTCGACGCAAACGCTCTCCCAGCCGCAGGAGGCGATGAGCGATAATTGCACTTATTTGACCAAAACATGGAGTTCACAATGAATATCATTACCTATAATGAAACTAGAATGGCTTCGCTTCCACGAGTCCGAGGCATATCGGGGAAATGCCTATTGCGAGGCAGACGAATCATTCCCCCGTTTCACAATCAGAGGGGCTGGCGGTCCTGAACAAGGCGAGGAGGACAGAGGCAAGCATCCGTATCAAGGGCATGCACTGTGCAGCCTGCACTTCGACCGTGAAGAAGGCTATCGACTCTCTGGACGGGGTCATCGACACGAATGTGAACCTCGCCACTGAGAAGGCCTTCGTCAAGTTCGACGAGGCAAAGATATCGAGAGGCAAGATAGAGGAGGCCATCAGGAACGCAGGCTACGAAGTCGCGAGCGACGAGGCCTCCCTTGCTATTGGTGGAATGCACTGTGCGACATGTGTCGGCGCCATAGAGGAAGCGCTCCGGTCGATTCCTGGAGTCATGAATGCATCTGCGAACCTGGCAACGGGCAGGGCGACCATCGAATACGATTCGGCAATCGCCCGAAAAGGCGATTTCGTGCGCGCGGTCGAGATCGCCGGATATCGTGTCCTGGGTGCGGAAGGGGCAAGGGCCGAGAGGCTAGCAAAGGCTCGGGAGCTTCGAGAGGGATTCAGACTCCTGCTTATCGCAGCCGTATTGACTCTGCCGATCGCAGTCGTATCGATGGCATCGGGAACGATATGGGGCGACGGACTGGACTTACAGCTCAGAAATCAGGCGTTGCTGCTGCTGTCATTACCGGTACAGTTCTTTGCTGGCAGAAGGTTCTACGCTGGAGCGTACAGGGCTTTGAGGAACAGGCGGGCCAACATGGATTCATTGGTCGTCCTGGGGACCTCTGCTGCATGGACCTACAGCGCCGTGGTCGCCCTTCTCCCGGATCTTGTGGCGACACCAGATGTCTACTTCGACACGGCCGCAGTCATAATCACTCTGGTGCTATTCGGAAAGCATCTGGAGGCGAGGGCACGGAGCTCAACGTCCGATGCCATAATCGGACTGATGGACCTGCAGCCTTCAACCGCCACGAAGGTAGAGAACGGAGTCGAGAGGGAGGTCGCGGCAGAGGAGCTCGTGGCAGGAGACGAAGTCATCGTCCGACCCGGAGGCAGGGTCCCTGTGGATGGTCTTGTGATGTCCGGCGAGTCGTCTGTTGATGAGTCTTTCGTCACGGGGGAGTCATTGCCCAACTACAAATCCGAGGGAGCCCAGGTGATCGGAGGGACCGTGAACCTCACGGGCGTGATGAGGATCCGCGCCACCAAGGTGGGCGCGGAGGCTACATTGTCGCAGATTGTGCGTCTCGTCGAGCGCGCTCAGGCGACGAAGGCGCCGATAGAGAGGTATGCGGATGTCGTTGCCGGATACTTCGTTCCGGCGGTTCTGCTTATCGCCTTCGGCTCGTTCATGTTCTGGCTCCTGGTGGGGCCGGGCATGGGGGATATCGAGGAGCCTCTGCCCTTCTCGCTCACAGTGTTCGTCGCCGTCCTCGTCATAGCGTGTCCATGCGCCCTCGGCCTTGCCACTCCTGCCGCCGTCGTCGTGGGCACAGGGAGGGGCGCTCAGCTGGGTGTGCTCATAAAGGACGCGGAGGCGCTGGAGAGCGCGCGCAGTTTGACCACGGTGATTCTCGACAAGACGGGCACCGTGACCGAGGGGGTTCCAAGAGTGGTCTCACTGCATGCCGTCGAGGGTCATGACGAATCCAGACTGCTGTTCCTTGCAGGAAGTGCCGAAAGAGGGACCGAGCATGTGCTCTCGAAGGCGATTGAGTCGGCCGCTGGGGAGCGTGGAATAGCTCTCCGGACGCCCACCACGTCGCGGGCGCTGCCTGGGGAAGGTGTATCGGCCGTCATCGACGGTAGAGAGGTGCTAGTGGGCAGCACAAGGCTTGCTTCCGCCCGTGGAATCAGTCTGGGCGCTGTCGAATCGCGCATCCGAGAGATGGAGAATGAAGGAATGACGGTGATACTCTGTGCGGAGGACGGGAACCTGATTGGGCTGCTCGGTGTGGGCGACACCATCAGGAGCGATGCCAGGGACGCTGTCAGTGAGCTCAGGAGGCTGGGGAAGAGCGTCATAATGCTGACGGGTGATAACGAACGGACGGCCAAAGCGATCGCGTCAATGGCAGGTATCGATGATTTCACAGCCGAGGTCATGCCAGCGGACAAGGCAGGCGTCGTCAGCTCGCTTCAGAGAAAGGGGGAGGTCGTGGCGATGGTTGGCGACGGCATCAACGATGCGCCCGCCCTCGCTCAAGCCGACGTCGGCATAGCAATGGGTGGAGGAACGGATATCGCCCTCGAAGCGGGCAATATGGTCGTCATGGGCGGCAATCTGAAGGGGGTGGTGACCGCTGTCAAGCTCGGCGCGAGAACCTTCGAGAAGATAAGGCAGAATCTCTTCTGGGCGTTGGCGTACAACACGGCGGCTATACCCTTGGCGGCGGGAGTCCTCTATCCGCTCACGGGCTGGCTGCTGAGCCCAATGGTGGCCGCAGGAGCAATGGCCTTCAGCTCCGTCTCCGTGGTCGTAAACGCCAGCCTGCTGAAGCGGTTTAGGCCCTGAGACCATGCTTCGGAGGCCGCTCCCAGAGGCTGCGAGGACATATTTATTCGCATCAACCGTAGAAAAGGTTATGTTGGCGGTAGCCAATAACATCGGTCGAGCTTTGGAACAGCCGTTGAAGGCTGTTGCTGGCCGTGATTTGGGAACCCCTGAGACACCGCCCACCCCTCCCCCCTCATGGAACCCACCGGAAGTGGCCTTATGTTCGGCAAGAAGCTGCTGAAAGGATATCTTGTGGAAAAGGACGGCGCCCTCCTGAAGGAATTCGTTTTCAATCCGAAGGTGGAGGTCTATTTCGAAGACATCAAGAAGGCCACGGAAGGAAAGGGGGACTTGGCATCCCTTGGCGCGTTCGAGGTCGATAGATACGTGGGCAACATCGTCAAGGGCTCGAAGATGCACTTCATCATCGTCAGCAAGGACGTCGTCGAGGACGAAGAGACATCCTTCTTCACCGAGATGTTGAACTCCGTCGAGGGGGTCTTGGAAGACTCCATAGACGCGAGATTGGCCAACGCGAAGGAGGCCGAGGAGAAGGCGAGGATTGAGCAGCAAAAGGCCAAGGAATCAACGGAGGCCATGAACGCGGAGAGAGAGGAGCATGAGCGAGAAGCCGGAGAGATGGATCTTCTCAGACAGGAGCTGGAGAACCTGAGGACTGAGACCTCCAAGTGGCAGGAGGAGCTGAAGGAGTTCGAGTCCAACGTAAACGAGAGGCACATGCAGATCAACGAGCGTGTTACGTTGTTGCTCGAGAGGGAGCAGGCTCTCGTACGCAACCAGAAGGCGTTTGAAGCGGCGACGGAGGCCAAGAGGGGGCTCGTACGCGCGATGCAGGAGAGCATTGCCGCTGGAATCAGCGAGTATGAGAAGGGTTACGCCAAGCTCGCGAGCGAGAAGAGGGATATCGAGACGAGCCGCAGTAAGCTCGAAGAGGACCTGGCCGCGCACGCGAAAGACCGCGAGGAATGGCAGCGCCAGATGAAAGAGGTAGAGAAGAGGATGGAAGGCTTCGACAGAGAGCGTGCCGAACTCGACAAGACCTCTGCGGATCTGAGGGCGAACGCTGAACAGCTGAAGGGCGTTGAGCGCGAATTGGATGAGCGCAGACGAGGGCTTGACCAGTCAATCAGAGATCATGAGATGGAGAAGGCCGACCTCAAGGATCTGCAATCGACTCTCAGCGACCGCGAGAAGGGAATCGTCGAAGCCGAGGAGAGGATAAAGGCGGAAAGCGGCGCCCTTGAGGCCGCCAAGGCGGAACTGGACGAGAGAGCAGCTGAGCTGGCAAGGCTGCAGGAGGAGGCTGCCGGGAAGGAATCCGACCTTGCTCGAAGGAACGCGAGCCTCGATGCGGAGAGGGCCGAGCTCAGCAGCAGAAAGGAGCAGGTGGAGGCGAGCGCCGAAGCGCAGCAGGCGGAGCTGTCTACGCTGCTCGCCAACATTGGCAAGGAGAACGAGGGCCTTCAGGCGAAGGCGAAGACCCTCAACGAACTCGAAGTGCAGCTCAAGACGCGCGAATCCAAGGTGTTGGACTCCGAGGAGCGCGTTGAGTCCCTACTGCGAGAGCTTGACAAGAGGGAGAGCGACATCGCGACCAAGGAGTCCTCACTCGAGGAGCGCGAGACCCGGATACGGTCCGATGTCCAGGCTGCCGAGGAGAACATGGCACAGGCAGAGGAATTCAAGGCCAAGCTCGCATCGAAGGAAGACGAGCTCGCCCGTGCGATCGCAGCGATGGAGGCGATGAAGGCCGCGGCAGCGAAGGGTGAGGCGGCGATGTCGGAAGAGGCCTCGGTCATAGCGAAGAGAGAGGAGGAGCTATCGCGCAGAACGGAAGAGCTGGAGAGCCGGGAAAAGGCGTTGGACTCAATGCAGATCGAGATAGATGAGAGGGACATGGCGCTCAGCAAGAAGGAGAGCGCGCTTCACGACGAGAGCGCCGCAGTCAAGTCCAATATGGAAGAGGAGATGCGAAGGCTCGAGGAAGAGAGGAAGACCCTTGACGACCGTACGACGAAGCTCGATGCTCGTGAGAAGGACCTGTCGTCCAAGGAGAATGATATCTCCAAGGCTCGCAGAGAGATAGAGACACGCGAAGCGGACTTCGACAAGAAGCTGGAGGAGATGGACAAGGAGAGGCTAAGCCTCGAGGAGGAGACTGGAAGGCTCGCTCAGGAGCGCACGAAGGTCGAATCCATGAGAGAGCGGCTGGACAGGCACAAACAGATCATAAGCGAGCAGACGGACAGCATCTCGGATATCACGAGAAGGCTTGAGAAGCTGAGAGCGAGCGCGCGACAGAAGCCCGCGAAGAGCGGCTCGACGCCGGCCGAGCCATCGGATGAGAAGACGGAAGGTGAGAGCGGCGAGCAGTGAGCGTCCGCTTGTCTTTCTCATAGACCATTGATCGACGCGTCGCGGACTATTTCATGCAAGAGTGGGCCAGCCAGCGCTCTCGAAAGTCCTCGCGGCATCCAGCAATACCTTTCGGAACAGAGGCCTTGTCGTGGCTGAGAGCCGCAGGTGTTTCGCAATGTGCGGCCTCACACTCTCGCGAGCCTCCATGCCTGTTTCTCCTTCGTACGTCTCCAGGAGTCTCATGCATATGTCGAACTTGACCGGCGTGAACACCGGTTCGCTACCAAGTATAGATGCCAGCAGCTTCCCAACATCATCCAGTGGGTCGCCTTCCGAGGCGTCTTCGAGATCGAATCCATACACCTTATCATCCCATACCATGAAGTTGGACAGCTCGGCATCGGCCATGATGACGGGCATGCCACCGTCGCCCATATGTTCGTGGAATCTAGCCAACCACTTTGCGAGGTTCTCCGCCGCCTTGGAGCTGAACAGGTGATTGACGAGCGCGTCGCACCTCTCACCTGGGATGTACTCCATTACAATGTGGTTATCCGATAGAAGCAGCGGGAAGGGGACATCCAGACCCGCCTTTCTTGCAGACATGAGCGACGCGAACTCCTTCTCCGCCCTCCCGCACAGAGATCGTTTCAGGACCACGGGCCGAACGTCGGTTTCGACTATCCACACCCTATTGCGCTTGCTGGGTATAAGCGCCTCGTTGATGAGAACAACGCGCTGATTCAGCGCACTTCTCAGCGCGCTCCAGCCGGCGGAGTCCATCAGCGTCAGATCCTGAGACATCGATTCCCCTATGCAACATCCCCAGATAAGTAATCTGTGACCTGACTTCGCTGGCTTGAGGCTGAGTCGACTGCTTCACGTCGGGGATGCCGTCCTCGTACGCAACGACGCATCCTCTCGCAGCAGGTCCATCAGCTGCTTGGTCGCGCGGAGGGCGTCATCGATGTCCTCCCGGTGCAGCGCGCTCATTGCTGCCTTCATCATCACGATGTACCTCGACGTCTCGACGCCTTTCATCTTCGCCTCCACGACCATGTTTCTCGCCTTTGCGAGCTCAGACCTCACCAGGTCGGGTATGCTCGGCGCCACCATATCCTCTGTCTGCCGCGCCAACTCTGAGACCAGTGGCCAATCTCCCTCCCTGCACGCCTCCCACGCATCGCTCATGAGCCTCCTGGCCCTCCGGGTCTCGCATCCAATCGCGCTGACCTCGGTGATCATCAGCTCGATCTCCTCCAGAAGCCTTGCAGCTCCCGCAAAACCATGAAGCGCTTCCGCATACAGAAGATCGCGAGACTTGAGCGGGGGCTTCACCATAGAGAGCACATCGAACCTGGTCGGCTTCGATGCGCGCTCATCGTCGGCGGCCATCTGGCGAGGTTCCTCCGGCGGAACACCCTCTTCGGACTCAGAGCCGTCAGCGAAGATAGCGCCGCAGAAGGGGCAGTATGAATCCGAGGGGCCCACCATCATATCACACGAGGTGCATTGATACTGAACTTCCTGAACCGGCTCAGGATCGGGCTGGACAGGGTGAGCGGGCCTTCCAACGATTGTATGATCCTCGCGAACCTGCGGCTTGCGCGTGCTCGGTGGGACTTCCGAGAGCGGTCTGCTTGGCTCAGATGGCAGCGAGCGAAGAGTTCTCTGGAGACGTTGCCTGGACTTATCCCGCTGTTGAGTGCTCATGCTACCATCGTAAACCGGCATGTCTTGCTCTCACTCTCCGTGTTTTCCGGTGTCTATTATCTCTGGCATCGAGAGTATTTCAAGGGTGTGCCATGGCTATCATCGGATGCAACATTGGGCATGCGGCGGCTGTCGCTCAACCACGCCCTATCATCGTCAGAAACTCTTCCTCGGACAGGATTGCCTTGTTCATCTTCCTTGCTTTCTGGGCTTTCGATCCGGGACTGTCGCCCACAACCACGAAGTCTGTCGATTTAGTCACCGATGATCCGACATCCCCTCCGAGCGCCTCGACAGCGCCGATGGCCTCCTGCCTCGTCATAGATCTCATCTCGCCCGTGAAAACGAAGGTCTTGCCCTGCAGCGGACCGGATCTATGTCCTTCGGTAGCGACGCTGAGGCCTGCCGCCTTCAGCCGCTCGATCAGCTCCACGTTGGCGGGGTTGTAGAAGAACCGCCGTATAGAGGAGGCCACCACCTCGCCAACTCCATGAACCCTGGAAAGGTCCTCAACAGCAGCAGATTTCAGGGCTTCGATGCTGGTGAACGCGAACGCGATATCCCGGGCTGTCGTGAAGCCCACGTGTCGGATGCCAAGCGCAAACAGGAGGCGCTCGAAGCCTTTCGCCCTGCTGGCGTCAATCGCAGCGACAATGCTTCTCGAGGACTTCTCAGCGATGCCCTCGAGACCTATCAGCGCCTCGGGCGTGAGGTCATAGAGCTCGGACACATCGTGCACGAGGCCGGTGTCAACGAGCACATCAACCAGGGACGGCCCTACGCCTTCGATATCCATCGCATCCCTCGAGCAGAAGTGAGCCAAGCGCTCCTTGATCTGTGCGGGGCATGTTGCATTGTCGCATCTCCGCACGGCCTCGTCCTCTTCCCTCGCGGTCTCTGATCCGCATGCGGGGCACAGAGCGGGCATCTGGTACCGCTGCTCGCTGCCCGTCCTCGCCTCAACGATGGGCTTAACGACTTGGGGAATGACGTCCCCAGCACGCTCCACAAGCACTCGATCGCCAATCATCAGGTCCTTACGAGCTATCTCTCCCTCGTTGTGCAGAGTAGCCCTTGATACCGTCACACCGCCGATATCGACGGGATCTAGTATCGCCACCGGTGTCAGTGCGCCAGTCCTCCCCACCTGAACCTGTATGTCCAGGAGTGTTGTTGTCATCTGTTTCGCTGGGAACTTGTAGGCGATAGCCCACCGAGGGTTCTTGGCAGTTGCCCCGAGGCGCCTCTGCTGTTCGATCGAGTTGACCTTGACCACCATGCCGTCCATCTCATACTCCATCCGATCGCGCTTGGTCTCCCAGCTCGAGACGTACTGTATGACATCATCGATGGTGTCGAACACGCTGACGGCAGGGCTGGTCTTCAACCCAGCATCCCTGAGGGCATCAAGGCAGCCGCTGTGGGTGTCAGGAGCAGGTTCAGCACTGTAGCTCAGGGTATAGAAGATGGCATCGAGAGGCCTTGCGGCAGCGACCTTCGGATCCAATTGTCTGATGGACCCCGCCGCTGCGTTCCTCGGGTTGGCGAACGCCTGCAGGCCAGTCTCCTCTCGCTCCCTGTTCATTCGCCTGAATTCGTCGACGGGGATGTAGGCCTCACCCCGGACTTCGAGCGTACTGAACCCAGAAGATGAGTTGAGGCGCAGCGGTATGCTTCGGATGGTCTTCACATTCGCGGTGACATCCTCCCCAACACGGCCGTCGCCGCGGGTGGCCGCTCTTGACAGGAGGCCATCCTCGTACAGAAGGGCGATGCCGAGGCCGTCTATCTTGATCTCCACGACGTACTCGACCGTCTCCTCCTTCAGCCATTTCCTCACCCTCCTGTCGTACTCCTTCAATTCCTCGACGGAATAGCAATTGTCCAGGCTGAGCATGTGGACTTTATGCTCGACCTGCGCGAACTCGTCGAGAGGGGCGCCAGACACCCTTCGTGTCGGTGAATCAGGCTGAATGAGCTTCGGGTGCTCTGCCTCCAGCGCGATCAGCTCCTTCATCAGCATGTCGTACTCGTAATCGGATATCTCGGGGGCATCCTCGATGTAGTATTTCCTATCGTGATGAGATATGAGCTCCACGAGCTCGTCCATCCTCCTGCGAGCCTTCCCCGTATCGTTCTTCATGCTCTCCTTCCGCCCAATCGTTTTTCGACCTCTGCTGCGCTCAGCGTATTCAAGACGTCACCGTTCTCAAGCCATCCTCTTCTTGCTGTGGTGATACCGAATCCAATGTAATCAAGATGTCGGGCGGAATGAGAATCGGTGCCTATGGCCACCGTGACCCCCTTTTCCTTTGCCAGTCGACAGTGCACGTCCTTCAAATCAAGCCTGTCCGGAAAGCAGTTGATTTCCATCGCCACATCATTGGCCTCAGCGGCGTCGAATACCTTCTCCAGATCCATAAGTGCCGAGTCTCGGCGGCCGATGATTCTGCCCGTCGGATGACCGATTATGTCGACAAGGCCAGATTCGATTGCGCGCACGATCCTTTCAGTCATCTCCCGTCGTTCCATCTTCAGTCGAGAATGCACGGACGCGATAACGACGTCCAGGCCATTGAGGACCGTCGATGGCATGTCCAAGGTGCCATCGCCAAGGATATCCACCTCGGTTCCTGCAAACACCCGCACGCGACCCTCCAGCTCTTCCTCCGCTGTGCGTACGGCGTCGATCTGATGACGGAGCTTCTGAGGCGACAGGCCATTGGCGATCGCGAGGTTCCTAGTGTGGTCGGTGATCGCGATGTACTCATGCCCCTTTGCGGCAGCGGCGATCGCAATGTCCTTTATGGTCTCCGATCCGTCGCTCCAATCCGTGTGGATGTGGAAGTCGCCTCGGATCTCAGTGGCATCCACCAACCGCGGCAGGCGGCGATCCCTCGCAGCGTCGATCTCGCCCTGATCTTCCCTTAGCTCGGGTGGAATCCAAGGAAGACCGAGAGCTTCGTATACCTCCTCCTCATCCTCACCGGCCACCTTCTCGCTTGTTGTCCTTTCAAAGACCCCATACTCGTTCACCTTAAGACCCTTCTCGACTCCAATCTTCCTGATTAGGACGTTGTGTTCCTTCGAGCCCGTGAAGTACTGCAGAGCCGCCCCATAGCTCGCAGGTTCAACAACCCGAAGGTCGACCTGGAAACCCCCTTCGAGACTTACGCTGGTTTTGGTGGAGCCGCTCGCGATGACTTGGTCCACCAGCTCGTATTGCGCGAATGCTTCGGTCACGCGTCCAGCGTCATTGCTTCCCACCAGAAGATCGATGTCACCTATCGTCTCCTTTCCCCGCCTCAGGCTGCCGCATATGCTGATCTGATCCAGCGACATGCGGCTTTTCATATGCGTCAAGTAGTCCGCTGCAACGGGGGCGGCTTCGCCGAGGAGCGCTCGGTGGCCTTTGGATTCTAAGGTCCGTATACCACGTAGTATCCTCTCATCCGCCCTGTCGCCGAAGCCCTTAAGGTCTCTGATCCTGCCGGCTTCTGCAGCCTCCTTGAGCTCCGCAAGGTTCGATATCCCCAGTTCGCTATACAACAGCATGGCGGTCTTCGGACCCACGTCAGGTATGGCCAGGACTTCGAGGAGCCCTGGAGGAACTTCTGATCTGAGCCTTTCCAAATAGTCAAGCCTGCCCGTCCCTACCAGCTCCTCGATCTTCTTCGCAATGGCCTCGCCTACACCTGGCACATTCCTGTGCGAGCCATCCTGAACGGCCTTTTCGATATCGATATCAAGCTGCTCGATCGCCGAAGCGGCGCGCCTGTATGCCTGTGGCTTGAAGGCGACCCCCTGTAGCTCCAGAAGATCCGCTATCTCGTAGAATACGGCAGCCACTTCCGCGTTTCGCATCTCCGCTCACACGCTGGCCATCCCAGAAGCCCGTCGCTCGGAATATACGTTTCCATCCATGTTGACTGATGCCAGCACTGACACGGCGAAGCGCGCCAGACGCAGCGGTGGCCTCGTTCGCGGTGCGAGATTTCAATACGCTTATGCGACGCAAGCCGAGAACGCTGGCCGACCTAATACGTCGAGTTTATGTACCACTTGTGATATGTATATATCATACATGGTATGATTTGCATGCTTGATCAGGGTATTCTCAGGATGCTGGCTAGAAGCGGAAGAGTGGACATCATACGCACACTCAAGTCGTTCCCCGATCGGGACTTCAGCATAAACGAGCTCGCAAAGACTTCCGGCGTTCCGACTATGACGACCTGGAGAGCGGTGAACGAGCTGAAGGCTGCCAAGATCGTCAGAGTCAAGAAGGTGGGGAACGTCCGTTCGGTGAGGATATCCTCGGACACCGGCGTTCTCAGGATGCTGAGGCTCGTGGAGGAGACAGACCCCCAGAAGGCCGCGGCAAGAGGTTTCTCGGACATGATAGCGGAGCACGACTGGGCCGTCGAGTGCAGGCTATTTGGTTCAATCGGACGCGGTGAACACGTCCCGGGCGAGGAAGTAGACATCGCGGTGGTCTTCGATGACCGCTTGGTTACGGAAGAGGAGGCCAAGGCCTCAGCGTCCTTTATATCGCGACAACTCCTGGACGATACGAACGTAACCGTCGTTCCTCTGATGATATCCACCAGGGAGATGGCCCGGAGAGGCGGCCTCGCCGCAGAACTCAGGGACAAGGAGACCATATGGTCCAGGAAGACTTGAGCCCCAGCCTCACCGTTGCCGTCACTTCGACCTAACGCTCGAAAAATGCTCGTACACCAAGCGGGCGATATTCGCCTCGGCAAGCACGGCCTTCTGTTTCTGCCCCTCCTCCAGATTCCGGAAGAAGGAACACAGAACCACATGCGAGTCCGATGAGACATATATGACACCTGCGTTTGCCACAGAGCACGCGGTGTCGCCCGATTTCAGGGCGACCGGTATGTCCGGCGAAAGCAGACACGACATCGAGGACGTGCTCTCCTGTCTCATTAGCAGATGCAGCATCGTCTCGCTTGCCTCAGGTGAAACGGCCTCGTGCTTGACTATCTTCTCCAGGAGTATGCCTATCTCCCGAGGGGTGCCGACGTTATCGAAGACCTCGTCGTAGATGCGCTGGGTCTTCATACGCTTCTGTGCCTTGACACCATAGATGTTCTCGTACCGCTTTCTGAAGTCCTCGATGGTCAGGTTGGCGGCCTCCCGCTCCGTCTGGTTGAGAGCCTTCATGCGTTCCATGTCAGAGAGGTTCTTCCACCTGCGCGCCGCCTCCGGGATCGGGAGATCCTTGTAGGGACCATAGCCCATTGACATCAGATAGCTCTCTCGATAGGGGATGTAGATGGATGTCTTCGCCAGGCCCATCTCGCGTATCAGCATGTTCACCCGCTGGATCCCGATGCGCTTCCACAGCATCTCGGAGGCGGTGTTGTCGGTCGCGATGACCATGAGCGCCACAAGGTCCCTTACAGTAGGTTTGAGCCCGGGCTGGAGGTATTGCAGCAGACCTTCCCCGATGCAGTAGTGACGATTCTCCAGCTCGAGCCGCTCGTCGAGTGACAACATGCCAGCATCGGCCTGTCGGAACGTCTCGAGCATCACCGCAAGCTTGAACACTCCTCCAAGGGGGTAGATCTTGTCCGCATCGATCGCGATGGTCTTCTCCGACTCGATATGCTTCATGTAGAAGCCGATCTGTCCCTTGGCTTCCTTCGATACTTTTACGATATCAGCCCTCAGCTTCGTGAGTTCGTGAGGAGTCGCCTTCCGCTTCGTTCTGTCAGGTTTCAATTCGCAAATCCCTCAATTCAATCCATCCGTGCACAATCAGACTCGCAGGCATGCGATGCGCGGCGGGATTGTTCGAAAGCATCGGTATGTCACTATTTGAGCGCTTCGCCCTGTTGCTCGCGCGTCCCAGCGCTCAGCCATGCATGAATATGATAGAAAAGCGCAATCCCACGTTTGACAAGGGGATAGCACTGCATTCAGGCGATAAGAAAGAGGGGGGGACAGAGGCTGGAAGAGGGCTGCAGGGCCTTATGGGGGGATTGGGGGAGGAGGTGATCTTCTCGGGCGGCCCTTCTTTAAAACGAAGTTGCCCTTCTTCCAGTCTCCGACAGGACACTGCCTTGCGGTGTTCATATACGTGTGGTCGTGAGTATCATCGCTGATAACTACCTAAGCGTAGCCAGGAAGCTCGGTTGCGAGAGTCAATTTGGCGGGATTGACTTGGTGGCTCTGCATGGCCTGTACGACTTCGAGCCTGGCAGAGTCATCTGTCTTACGGCAATAGTGTTTCTCGGTGGTAGTAGTCGAGTTGTGACCCAGCATGACGGATACGGTCTCGATGCTAACGCCGCCATTGAGCAGCATCTGGCCGATGTTCTCTGGAATGACCTAATGATTAATCTCAGCGATGGAACAGGTATAGCTAGCTGGGACGACATCAGGAGTGAAGACTTCCCCGATTACTACTGGTCTCTCCCTGTCGGCACCTTGAATCTGGGAGGATATAATGTTAAGCTCATTGCATGGGAGACGCAACATGATGATTACCTGAGTGTCGGTGATTACCTGATGTTCAAGTTCGAAGAGTCGATTCCTGAGAATGTAACCTATTCGGTATCCATCACATCCAAGTCAACGGGAGCCGAATTGGCATACTTTGACTTGTCAGCCGCAATGTAGCCGAAGGAATGAGCCTTTAGGGAAATAAAGGCAGGCTAATCTCTGTGTAAGAATGATCTATAGAAGGCGGAGTATGAGGAACAAGGAACGATGCACCGTGAGAAAAGGCCATAGGGGCGGAATTCGATGCAGACTCTGGAGGAGGTGTTGAGGTGAGCGTTGAGAAGAATCTGAGCCTACTCGATGACATGTTGGCCAGCTACAATGCCCGTGATTGGGGCCGATTCCGCGAGCTGTTTGCGGAATCAGCACTAATGCATGAACCGGGCATGGATCCGTACAGGGGGAGAGAGGCCATTCTGAAGAGCTATCGGGGGATGCTTTCGGCGTTCCCTGATGCGCACATGGAGAAGACTCACGCCTTCGGCCAACTGGACTGGGCATGTGCTATGATAACTGCAAAGGGTACCAACAAAGGGCCATTGCCGGGTTCAGGCGGGCAGAGTACTCCTCCAACGAACAAGACAATCAAGGTTGAGCTAGTCACCCTCACGAAGATACGAGATGGCAAGATCATTGAATGCCATGAGGTCTTTGATCGACTCGGAATGCTGGCTCAGCTTGGCCTCGGCTGATGCCGCAAGTTGAGGCAGTTGTGAAAAGGCCATAGGGGCGGACTCGTATCCTGAACAGTTGAGGAAATGAAACTGAAATGGATACTGCCAATAATAGGTCTATCAA
>CP070748.1:1216610-1243518 GCA_020348345.1 Methanobacteriota archaeon
AAAGTGCCGAAGCATCAGATACTGATGACCCTCGAGCGTAGGATGAAGTGCGGCATCGGCAAGTGCGGCCACTGCGCCATAGAATACCTGTACACGTGCATGGACGGTCCCGTGTTCACATATTGGGACGTTCTTCATATGAAAGAGCTGATCGGCAAGGGGGTGAGCGACAATGTCATCGCCTAGGATCGGCATCTATGGATTCACTGGTTGCGCGGGCGATCAGCTCATGATCCTCAACTGCGAGGACAGGTTGATAGACCTGCTCGGAGCCGTCGACATTAACTCGTTCGCCATGGCCAAGAGCGACAACCAGGATGGGGAGCTTGATGTCGCGTTCGTCGAGGGCTCGATATCTACAGAGGAGCAGCTTAAGCATCTGAAGGACATCAGATCGCGCGCGAAGATCCTCGTCGCCATAGGAACCTGCGCCTGCTGGGGAGGACCACAGGCGATGAAGCTCGAGGAGGGCGGGTTCGAGGATCGCTATCGAGGCGTCTATGGCGATGTGAAGATAGAGGTCTCGAAAGCCTTTGAGGCTCAGCCTGTGGATGCCTTCGTCAAGGTCGACATGAAGATGCCGGGATGCCCGATCGACAAGACCGAGTTCCTCAGTGCCGTCTCCAAGGTGGTTGCGGGAAGACATCCGTACTTCTACAAGTTCCCGGTATGCACGGAATGCAAGTGGAAGGAGAACCCGTGCATCCTCATTGAGGGCAGGTTCTGCGCCGGCCCGTTGACGAAAGCCGGTTGCGGGGCGGTCTGCCCGTCGCACAACATCCCATGTGTCGGCTGTTGGGGACCGACGGACGACCTGAACGTGAGTGGGGAGTACAAGCTGTTGGCCGAGAAAGGCTATGACGCTGACGAGATCATCCAGAAGATAAAGAAGTTCGGCGGAGCAGGGGTCGCCAAACTGGTCAAGAACCTGGATAGGGAGCGCGAGGAGGTGAGGAAATGAAGACCCTCGAGATTGTCCCTCTAACCAGGGTGGAAGGCGACGGTGGAATCACGGTCACTCTCGATGGCAACAAGGTGGAGAGCGTAACTCTGGACATCCACGAAGGTCCGAGGCTCATCGAGCAGCTCGTAAGAGGTATGAAGCCCGATGACGACCTCAATGTCGTGCCGAGAATCTGCGCCATCTGCACGCTCTCGCACAAATATGCGGCGATACGCGGCCTCGAGAAGGCGCTCGGGATCGTGCCGCCCGAGAAGGCACAGCTCATGCGTGACCTGATGATGCTCGGCGAGAACGTGGAGAGCAACTCGTTGCACACGTATCTGCTAGCTCTCCCGGACTTCCTGGGTTATCCATCTGCAATCGCCATGCTCGGAGATTACGGCGACGATGTGAAGCGGGCGCTGAAGCTGAAGAAGTTCGGCAATTATGTGATGGAGGTCACGAGCGGGAGGATCGTCCATGGCGAGAACCCCGGCCTCGGAGGCTTTGGCAGATACCCATCAAGACAACGATTGAACGAGCTGTCGACAAGGGCGACGGAGCTCGTACCAGACGCTGTCAGGGCGGTCGAGCTCTTCTCGTCGTTCGATTATCCGAAGTATCCTGAGGTTGAAACGACCTTCATGTCCGTCAACGCCCCCGACGGCAAGTTCGGGCTTGCAGGCGATTCCATTCTTGTGTCGAAGGGCGAAGAGGTCGACGCAGAGGATTACAGAAGGCTGACCTCGGAGAGAGTCGTCCCGCATTCGTTCGCGAAGCGAGCGACGTACGACGGCAAAACCTACACAGTAGGAGCGAACGCGCGTCTGATAAACATGGGAGACCGCCTTGACGGCCAGGCAGCTGATCTGTTCAAGGATAACTACAGCGACAGGTGGTTGAAGAACCCGTTGCTGAACAACCTCGCCCAGGCCATCGAGATGGTATGGGCGCTCGAGCACATACCCGAGGCAACGGAGATGATAGCTGCCCTCGATGACCCTGCAAGAGCCGAGGCTACACGGAAATCTGGCTCAGGCACAGGTGCCGTTGAGGCCCCAAGAGGTATTCTCTACCATCACTACGAGATCAAGGACGGACTCATAGAGGTCGCGGACATCATCACGCCGACGGCGCAGAATCTGGACGACATCGAAATGCACATGAGGACCTGTGGCGAGAGGATGCTTGCGGATGGCAAGAGCGACGCGGAGCTGTTGCCTGCGCTTGAGATGATCGCGAGGGCGTATGACCCATGCATAAGCTGTGCGACGCACCTAGTAAGGCTGAAGAGGATCTGAAGGCCGAGCTGGTAGAGCTTGTCGGAGACTGCAAGACCTATGTCCTCGGCATGGGAAACGAGGACCGAGGAGACGACGGCGCCGGCATCGCTGTCGCGCGGAAGCTCAAGGAGAGCTTTCCAAGACATTCTTACTCTGAACACGATGGGCTCGAGGGGATTGTCCTCGACATATCAGAGAAAGATGAGGATGCGTTTGTGATCTTCGTCGATGCTGCCGACCTGCGAGAGGAGCCAGGGACGATCAGGCTTGTTGACGCTAAGGAGATACGGGCGACCGAGGTTACGACTCACAGGGTGACTGTAGGGCTTCTGATGGAGCTGCTCGCCAAGAGCGGCAAGCGCTCGACGGTCGTTTGCATTCAACCGGGAAGCGTCGAGTTCGGGTCTGAGATGACTGCTCCTGTCAATGGAGCGGTCGAGACCCTCGTATGTCTGCTGTCCGACATCGTCGAACGGACGACATCATAGAGTTGGCATTTGCAGAAACATGTCGCAGAAATGCCTGCAAATCTTTATGTTCAGGTAGCACATTGTCTCGCTCCCGTGAGAGTAGGATGAAGTTTATTGTGGTCACGGGAGGTGTTTTGTCAGGCCTGGGCAAGGGGATCACATCCTCTTCTATAGGCTGCGTCCTGAAGGCGAGGGGATTGAAGGTAACGGCGATGAAGATAGACCCCTACCTCAATTTCGACGCGGGCACCCTCAACCCGTTCGAGCACTGCGAGGTCTTCGTGCTTGACGACGGAAGCGAGGCGGACCTGGACCTCGGCAACTACGAGAGGTTCCTTGATGTGAGCCTCACCAGCGATCATGTCATGACGACAGGAAAGGTGTACGGGAGCGTAATTGAGAAGGAGCGCGAGGGCAACTTCCTCGGAAAGACCGTTCAGATAATCCCGCACATCACCAACGAGATCAAATCGATGATGTCCAACGTGGGCATGAAATCCGGCGCGGACATCGTCATCATCGAGCTGGGGGGGACCGTGGGCGACATCGAATCCGCGCCGTTCCTCGAGGCCATGAGACAGATGCATTCGGAGATGGGGCACGAGAACTTCGTGTTCGTGCACACGACCCTGGTACCGAGCCTGGGAACGCTGAAGGAGCAGAAGACCAAACCGACTCAGCACTCAGTGAAGGAGCTGAGAGCCATCGGTATACAGCCCGATGTCATCGTTGCGCGGTCCGAAAGGCCCCTTGACGACAGTGCTCGCAGGAAGATAGCCCTCTTCTGTGATGTTCCGCTCGATGCGGTGATCAGTGCTCCCGACGCGAACTCGATCTACCAAGTTCCGATATTCGTAGAGGAGCAAGGACTTACGAACTACCTCCTGAAGAGAATGGCTCTTGAGGTCCCCGACGACGGACTCGCCAACTGGACCAAGTTTCTGAAGAAGGTGATGAATCCCAAGAAGGATGTCAAGATACTCCTGGTCGGGAAGTACATGGACCAATACGACTCATACATGAGCCACTACGAAGCGTTGACGCATGCCGGCGCCGAACTCAACGCAAGGGTGCAGTACCTCAGGATGGAGGCTGAGGATATCAGCAAGGAGGAGAGCAAGGACCTCCTCGGCGAGGCTGATGGGATACTCATCCCTGGAGGGTTCGGCTCACGCGGCACGGACGGCAAGATAGAGGCCATTCGATATGCGAGGGAGAATGGCGTGCCGTTCCTCGGTGTGTGTCTCGGGTTCCAGCTTGCGGTCGTGGAGTTTGCGAGGAACGCTTTGGATTTCCACGACGCCAACAGCACCGAGTTCGAACCGCACACGTCCCATCCCGTGGTGGACCTGTTGCCGGAACAGAAGGATGTGACCAAGAAGGGCGCGACGATGAGGCTCGGAGCACAGGAGATCCTGGTCGAGAAGGGGTCGAAGGCGCACAAGCTGTACGGATCCACAACCATTAGCGAGAGACATCGACACAGGTTCGAGGTCAACCCCCACTACATCGACATGATACGAGATAAGGGGCTGAAGTTCACAGGAAAGTCGCCTGACGGCAAGAAGATGGAGATTGCGGAGCTCGATGGCCATCCCTTCTTCGTGGGTTCGCAGTTCCACCCCGAATTCAAATCGCGGCCTCAGAAACCAGCCCCGCTACATTACGGCCTCGTGAAGGCAGCACTGGAATTCTCCAAGAAGGGCAAGTAGCGGACGTTCAGCTCGTATGATGTCCTCGAATCCCACAGAACAATCCACACATGCAATGGCGCTGGTCCGTATCACATCGGTTCAGCCTTGGGAAGCATGATCCTGAAGACCGCGCCCTTCGAGTAGTCGTTCCTCACCCGGTCCTCGACCCAGATGTCTCCGCCGTATTTGTCGACCATTGCGCTGACGATCGAGAGTCCGAGCCCGAACCCCTTTACGCCGGTGAGGCCGGTCGCAAACCGCTCGAAGACCGCCTTCTTCCTGTCGTCCGGAATTCCCCTTCCGCGGTCGGTTATCGACAACATCCAATACTCGTTATCTGAGGCCTTCTTGCGTTTCACAGAGATGTCGATCTTGACCTTCTTGGATGAGTCGAACTTGACGGCGTTCGACAGGATGTTCACGAGCATGTCCCGAATTGACTCGTTGGCCATAACATAGTGCTTCTTTCGATTGACCGACGATTTCACCGCCACCTCTCGGTCCGAATTGATCCTGGTAACCAGTTCGATGGCTTCGTGAATTGCGGCTCCAAGATCCTGAGGCGAGAAATCCTCCGCTGGCATCGCCCTCACCTTCGCGAGAGTCCTCATGTTATCGATCAACCGCGCGTTGTTTCTGACCTGCACCAGCGCGCTCTCGGCGTATCTCTGCTGACTGTCGGGAAGCTTCTGCGGGTCTTGCAGCAGCAGCTCGAGGTACCCCATTATGCCTTGGTTGAAGTTGTTGATGTCGTGGGTCATGAGATCGTTGAGCAGGGCGATCTCGTTGACGGCATCCACCTGGCTTCTGTACAGCTTCGAATTCTCGATGGCAATCGAGGCTATTCCGGCGAGCACTTCAAGCACATCGAGATGCGCCTTCTCCGGGACGCGGCCGCTCACAGGGTCATCGACGACCATGTATCCGACGATGTGGCCCAATCGGTCCTTGAGGGCGAACATCAGCAGATCCCGCTCGTGCCATGCTCCCAGTGACGTCCGCGGGCGGTCCGCGAGCTCGGGGTTGGCGAGAAAGAAGAAGCTGTTCACCCCGAACTCCTGACGCTCGAACGGAAGGTAGTGAGCGATCTTGCCGACCCTGTACTCCTCTTCAAGAGCATCTAGCATGAAACCCGCATCGAACACCATCCCTTTCTGGACCCAGTGTGGGTAGCCGGTCTGAGCTGACAGGGTGCTCTCGCGTTTTTCACGGTCCAGCAACGAAATTGTGGCTCTATGGAAGCCGAACGATTCCACGACCGAGTCAGTGACTCTCTGAAGGACCGCGTCGAGAGTGTCCATGTACATGACCGAGGTGGTGACCTCAAGCACCTTCGTCATCTGTGCGATCTTCCTCTGAGAATCCTCCAGGAGGCTCTCTCTAGCTGCATAGAGCTCGGAATTCTCCACCGCAACAGCGGCCTGGTTGGCAAAGAGCATCGCAATATCCCGGTCAGCCTCTGTGAACTTCCTCCCGCCTTCGCGATAGAGAGTCAGAACGCCAATCACCTGCTTGCGACCCTTCAGCGGTACGGCCATGAGTGCTTCGGGCTCAGTATCATCCTCAGTGCCGACGACGAATGAAGCCCGTTCGTCAACCGAGGTGTCGTCCACTATCTCAGCAATCCCAGTGGTCGCCACATGACCGCTGACCCCTTCGCCTGTCGGGAACAGCTCCTCCAGTGCCATGTCCGCGTTCTTACCGCTCGATATGACCGGCACCATCAGGTTGTTCTCATGATCCACTCTGTAGATGGTAATCGAATCGTAAGGTACAACCTTGCCGAGTTTGTCGATGACGGCCTGATACATGCCGCTGGAATCGATCTCCCTCTGAAGAGTGACCGCTGTGTCCAGCAGCGTCAGTTGCGAATGCACTCTGCGGTTCAGATCGTCGAGGAGGTCTGCATTCTCAAGGGCGATCGCAGCATGGTCCGCGAATGATGAGAGCAAGATAGCGTCGCTCTTCATGAACTTCCTGTCGTCAAGGCGGTTGTATACGTTTACCACGCCAATCGCTCTGCCCTCACTGATCAGCGGGGCGGACATCATCGATCGTATGCCAATGACCTCAGCGTCCCGCTTCACAGAATCAGGATCGGATATGTAGTCGTTCACGACCTCGGTTGTCATCTGTCTGATGACCCTTCCAGACACCCCGCGCTCCTCCTGCTGTCGGAGTTTGGCCAGAACAGGGCCGTCAATATTATACAAAGCCACCCAATCCATGTAGCCTGTGGAGGAGTTGAGAAGCCCCACCGCGGCCTTCTCGGTGTTGAAGAGCGTCGCTGCATCCCTCACCACCTGGTCGAGGATCACCTTCGATTCCAGGCGCATTGATATCTGCTTGCTGATCCTGTCCAGCACCGACAAGGCATTCTCGCGTTCTTTGAGCTCGCTGAATGTTCTGGCATTGACCAATGCGGTTGACAATATGTCAGCGAGCATCTCCAATACCGTCACGTCATTCTTCGTGAACGCGTTCTTCCGCTCGCTCTGTATGTCCAGAACGCCGATCAGTTCCCCCCTGTAAGTGAGGGGGACCGAAATCTCGGACTTCGTGATATCGACATCCATCCTCAAGTACCTGGGATCGACCTCAACGTCTCCGGTCACAAGCGTTTCCATGAAATACGCCGAATGACCGATAATGCCCTCCTTCAGCTTCTGCACACGGTCCGTTGCGATGTTGGCAATCTCCTTCCCACTGCCGGACCTGAAGGCTATCTCCTCTCTATCGGCGTTCCACAGCAACACCATCACCAGAGGATAGCCGAATCCATCGGCGATGGAGCGAGTGAACTCATCCAGCAGGCTATCGGAATCAAGGGTTGAAGTGGCCGCCCTGCTGATCTTGTTGATCGTCATGAGCTGATTGACTCTCAGGCCCAACTCCGTCGTTCTCTCCTCCATGCGCTTCTCGAGCTGAGTGCGGTGCCTGTCGTTCTCCATTTTCTCGAGATGTTCTTCTGTCACGTCCCTGAGCGTCACCACCATTCCGAGCGCGCGATTACCCCTGTCATGGATCGGCTTGGCGTCGATGTGGAAGTATAGGTTCAGCCCTTCCCTGCCAGAACCGGATACGTCACCATGCCACCCTATCGTCATCCCGTCCTGCATCAGCTCATCAACGCGAAGGTCGAGAGCCACGGCTTCTGCGATTTCATCGAGCGACGCGCCAAACACTTCGCGAGGTGACATGTTCAGAAGAGTGATGAACGACTCATTGGCGTAGACGACCCTACCCTCGTTGTCGAGCATGGCAACAGCGTCGCTCAGCTGATCGATCGATGATGCGAGGCGTTTCACCTGGACATCGGCGTCGCTGTTTCCAGTGACATCGCGGATGACAGACACGAGATAGGAGCTGCCATCGTCGATCTCCGCGAACCGGTTGGCGGTGATCTCCAATACGCCCCCCCAGGCCGTGGTCACGGTGCGCTTGTTCGGGAAATCCGCCTCTCCTATGTCGGAGCCCAGCGGGCAGCTCCTGCAGATTTCAGGAGAGGCGAACGGCGATTCGTTGCATTTCCTGCCCGTGAAATCGCCGAACTTGTCCCTCATACGTCTGTTCATGAAGACTACGGTTCGATCGTCGCGGACGATACAGACCTCGTCCGGCATAAGATCAAGAAACGAAAACCCCGCCTCGAGCGACTTGTAAGTGTTGCCGGATACCGGCTCATCGGATAGAGGCAATTGGCTCACTGGGATAACCTCTGTGGGGGAGGGCTCCATCGCCCCATTGGATGCCTTTGGCCTTAAACGTTTCGTGCCAGATGATACCCCCGAGAAGTTTTGACGACATTGGTGCGGTGTTTCACAGGGATGATTCTCACCCGGCGCCAAGGACTGCAATAGCTTTAACTACGAAATCCTTTATCGTGGCACGATGGCCCCTGACGACTTCCTTGATTACGAAGCCCTCCTCGACCGTGCGAAGAAAGACCTGCCCCAGACGTTGGAGGCGCACGACAGATTCCAGGTCCCTGAGCCTGATATCATGATAGAGGGCAAGACGACTGTCATCCGCAATTTCGGGGCGATCGCCGAGAGCCTCAGACGGGATCCAGATCACCTCTACGGCTATCTCCTGAGGGAATTGGGGACCGCCGGAAGTCTCGATGGCCCGAGGGTTGTGTTCAAAGGGAAGGTTGCAGCGGCCAATATAACGGAGAGGATCAGAAGCTACGTCGAGGAATATGTTTTATGCTCCGAGTGCGACAAGCCCGACACGAAGATCGTCAAGGACGGGAGGATACTCATTCTTACATGCGAGACATGCGGAGCCCACAGGCCGGTCCACGTGAGAAAGCAAGTCAAACAGGAGGAAGGCAAGGACATAGAGGCCGGAAAGACCTACGATCTGATGATAGAGGACATCGGAAAGAAGGGCGACGGCATCGCCCGCAAAGGCAAGTACATCATCTACATCCCTGGAAGTGCAAAGGGGACTCAGGTCAAGGTCAAGATAGACAAGGTGTCTGGAAGCATGGCCTTCGGCACGAGAGTAGGCTGACCGAACGCGTCATCCGACGTACATCTTGCCTGTGAGGGAAACACAGGCTGAGCCGCCAACCTCCACCTTTCTGATAGATGCGCCACGTTTCTCCACTCTGGCAAATATCTTGGAATGTCTGCCGAGCCACGTGCCCTGCTCTACGACCATGTCCTCGGCCTTGTCCCTGGGTACGAACTCGTTCTCCACCAGATAAGAACACAACGCACCAGCAGGCATCGCGGAGGCGGGATCTTCGTGGTAGTCCGGGGTCACTGCAATGCACCTTGCATGGACTGTCGATTCCCTATCGACGACGTTCCAAGTGTACGCGTAGATGGCGTTGACTTCGAGCTCATGAGCGAGAGCAATAACCTCATCCTGGCGGAACTCAAGTTTCTCAATCGTCTGCAGCGTACGAATCGGAACCAGGAGACATGGTATACCCGTCGAAGCCCTCGACAGCGGGAATTCCTCATGGAACATCCTGTCCGCCCCTATGCCAAGGGCGCTTGCGACCTCGGTTATCTCCTCCACCCGCGAGAACATCGGTCTCTTCTGAGTCATCCAGATTCGCTTCGGCTCGTCGGGGAAGGACTCCACATGGAATGGAAGTATGCCCAGCGACGTTTCGAGCCTGCGTCTTCCTCCGGGTGAGCTGCCAAACGCTTCCTTCTCGGCTAGTGCCCAGAGCGAGCCGATTGTCGAATGGCCACAGATGGGCTCTTCAGACATCGGGGTGAAGTACCTTATCTTCACGTCCGCCTTCTTGGACCTCAGCACGAAGGCGGTCGATCGCAGGCCCATCTCCACGGCGACACGCTGCATCTGTACCTCATCGAGCGGATCCGCCCCCAGAACGACGGCTGAGGGGTTTCCCGCGAGAGGCTCGTCCGTGAATACGTCTACCTTGAGAACCTCCAGCTCGAGCACGGCTTCGTAGACCTGGTTTGTGGTATATGGAGTTATTGCTTTTCCTGGCAACCAATGCGCAAACTATTTCTAACGCACTTCGGAATAGCGGAGCGCATGCACTCTTCCACCAGGGCCGTCATGGCGATGGCGGCACTGTTCATCATCGCTCAAATCGGTGCGTTGCTGATGGTACACTCCGTGCTGGGCGAGGAGTATCAGGCATTCGAGAACCCGAACGATCCATTGATACCGATCTATTACCTGCTCGCGATCGTGCTCTTCACGTTCCTGGTGCTGTACATCATCAAGAAGGGAAAGGAGCACATTGTCCGCATTCTGTTCATAGGCGCAGTGGCCTATACGATGTTCATCGTGTTGTGGGCGGCGACGTCATCGATAGGACTCGGCATCGCATCGCTACTCGTATCGATTGCGGCCACAGGATACCTTACGTACATGCTCGTTAAGAAGCCCGAGTGGCACATCATAGACGTAACGGGAACGCTAGTGGCGATAGGAGTCATTGGCATATTGGGCATATCGCTTCAGATACTGCCCGTGATGGTATTGCTGATAGGACTTGCCATATACGACGCGGTATCGGTCTACGGAACGAAGCACATGGTTGCATTGGCGGACGGCGTGACGCAGATGAAGCTGCCGATACTGCTCGTAGTGCCCAAGAAGGTGACCTACTCGTACCTAAAGCAGAAACCCTTGCGAAAGGAGATAGATGAAGGTACGGAGCGCGATGCGATGTTCATGGGCTTGGGCGATGTCATCATACCCGGCGTGCTGATATCGTCGGCGTTCTACTGTCTCGCCGGGGACGAGGTCTGGGGCATCCCGGGAAACCTGTTGGTGTCCATAGGTGCCCTGATAGGCGCGCTCGTCGGATTCGCAGTGCTCATGCGGTTCGTCCTAAGAGGGAACCCACAAGCCGGCCTGCCCCTTCTGAACGCGGGCGTGGTGGGCGGCTACATCGTCTCCTACCTGCTCGTATTCGGAGACCTGTCATTAGGAATTACTCTTCCCTGGTGATGCTATGAAGGACATGGATCTGCTGGTTTGCTCAGACCTCCACGGCTCCGAGGAGGCGATGGAACTCCTGAAGAACGCCCTTGAGGACGACCCATTCGACGCGGTCATAATCTGTGGGGATTTCACAACCGATGGCTCCACGAAGTACGTCAGGGAGGTAATCGAGGCTGTCAACATCCCGCTGCTCGCCGTTCCTGGCAACTGCGACTCTATTGCCATTGCCGCTCTGCTTGAGGAGCATCAGATGAGCGTTCACTCCAAGCGTGTGAAACTGAAAGGAACAATGTTCTACGGATTCGGAGGGGCCCCGCCATCGCCTCATAACATGCCTTTCGAGGTCGACGAGGCAATCATGGCGGAGAAGCTCAGGGATGCCGCTGTGAGGAAAGGGGTCATGATAACCCACACGCCCGCATACGGAATGAACGACCTGTCAATGAACGGGACTCACACTGGATCCAGAGCCATTCTCAAAGTCGCGACTGAATACCGCCCGAGACTCGCACTGTCGGGGCATATGCACGAGTCCAGGGGAGCGGAGGCATCGAAGGGAACCATGTTCGTCAATCCAGGGGCGGCCAGGGATGGCAAATTCGCGAAGGTGCGTCTGTCGAAGTCCATCAAGGTTTGTCTCTGCAGCCTCTAGACGAGGCGCGAGACCTGCGTTGCAGACGCGATCGAGCGACAGAGACGGCGCCTGTCTTCCCTTATTATACAAGAATTCGCAATACATCATCGAGGATGTCAGTTGCAACGAACATCGTCTACAATGTGAAAGAAATGTAGCATAAATGCCTTTATTTTGTAGAAAATACTACTGTAACATGCCGAGATTAGAATACTGCTGTGGCGATATTCGTTTTCGGTCGGAGGAGCCCAGCTCTGTGGAGGCGAGTTTGGAATATGACGGAGAGTATGAGCGGGTGTGCGCGATCGGTTGACGTCCTGCTGTGCCGGTGCGGGGGGGACATCTCATCACCCATCGACCTGGAGGAAGTACAACGGCGTGTGGGAGCGTGTCATAGCGTTGAATCGGTGTCCATACACGATTCATTGTGCTCCGACGAAGGACGGTCCGCCATTCTCGAACTCTGCGGGAGCCGAGGTCAAAGGGCGTTGGTCGTCGGAGCGTGTTCGTTTGGAATCGCGGACTCGATTCCCAGGGAGGGATTTCAGAAAGCAGGATTGAACCCTCATCTTCTGGAGCAGGTGGACATTCGCGAGCAGTGCGCATGGGTTCACCCTTCGAGAGAATCGGCGACGGAAAAAGCTGCCTCGCTTGTCAAAAGCGGAATCGACAGATGCCTCAGACAGGAGTCGCTCGAAGACTTGTCTTTCGCGGTAACCGGAGCCGCTCTGGTGGTCGGACGGACCAAGCCGGCTGTTCAGGCAGCAAAGCGGATAGCAGAGGCTGGGTTCGAAGTGTACCTTGTCGATGAGGCTATCGAGCCGGCAGCTGAGGAGTTGGATCAGAGCCTTTCAGCTGGACATGACAACGTGGTGGTGCTCAAGAACGCACGTATCGAGGCGATCGATGGCGTCTTCGGGCTGCGGCATGTGAAGGCGCTCACAGATGAAGGGGCAAAGGAGTTCGATGTCGGGACGATCCTCGTATCGGCTTCAGTGGAAGAGCAGGCGAAGAACCCCTTCGGCTATCCACATTCCGACGCTTCGCGTCTTATGACAGCTGCAGGGTTCGAGAACCTATTGGTCGAGCAGGAACAGAAGATGCGATCAGGGCTCCCCATTGAGAGGGCGCCACCCAATTGTATCGATTTCGTCCAATCGAACCGCGACTTCGCGGCCGAAAGGAATCTGCAGCATGTGCAGTCTGCCTTCACTGCGTTGGCGGTATCTCAAGCGCTCAGATTCAAGAGGCTGTGTCCCTCCACCGAGATTCGCTTCTTCTTCCATGACGCTGAAGGCCTTCTGAGAACATGCAAAGCGCTTTCCGACTCCGCTGCAAGGAGCGGAATTCATTTCAACTCACTGGAATCACCTGCAGAGGTAATCGTGGACGGCGAGAAGACCTTCGTGAGAGCGCTGCACGCCGACAAGGGACAGATCGACACAGAAAGTGATTTGATAGTCATCGTGGGCGACAGAACGGCATCGGGAGTCACGCCTGGTATTCTGGAGCTACTCCACATAGGAACCGGAGAGGGGAGAACAGTCAGTGAACCCTCCGGGCACAGAGCTTCGGATCTCAACAGAGGTATCTTCGTCATTCGCACATCGTCTTCCGATGAAGCGGTGGAGAAGGCCGAGGCCGATGCCGCCGCTTCCGCGATGATAGATATGATGCGCCAAGGGACCGTAAGGATACCTAGGCGCATAGCTAGAGTCCAGGAGGACAGGTGCCGAGGATGTGGCAAATGCATGAGCATATGCGAGCACAACGCAATCGAGCTGGTCCACAAGGGTGAAGAGGTGCAAATCGCCCGAGTGGATGAGTTGAGGTGCGAAGGCTGCGGCATCTGCAGGGTAGCGTGCTGCAACGGCGCGATGGCGCTCCTTGGCTACACAACCACGCAGATGCTCGCCCAGATGATGGGCATGATTGGGGAGGCTGGCGAATGACTGCTTGCGATCGTGAGCCCAAGATAGTGGCATTCGCGTGCTCGCGGAGCGGTTGGGAAGCGCTGCTATCTGCGGGAAGGGAAAGACACGTCTACCCCTCGAATGTCAAGGCGATCAAAGTGGAATGTATCGGGGCGATCGACCCCGCGCTCTTCGTCCATGCCATTGAGAACGGCGCGGATGGAGTCGCGGTGATCGGCTGTCGTCTCGAGGAATGCCGACACAGGCTTGGAAACGTTATGGCCGAGGAGAAGCTGTCTCACGTCAGGGGGCTGCTCGAGCTGCTTGGCCTGCCCCCCTCCAGAATCGCAAGCATACTTGTGAGACCGACTGACGGAGCTTACGTCGCCGAAAGGCTGCAGCACCTCGTGGATGACATCCGCGAGCTCGGACCGATCCAAAGGGCCGCTGCGGATAAGAGAGTCGGCAAGATTGACAAGGAGACAGTGGATAGGGAAGTCAAGAGGCTTGTCGAGGACACAAAGGCATACAAGTGCGTAGAATGCGGCAAATGCACCGTGGTCTGTCCGATTCCCAAGTTCGAGCCGGAGTTCGCCATGCCGAGAATCATCGTCCTCAGGTCGATCGAAGGAATGACGGAGCATCTCGCAGACGACAAGGACATCTGGACCTGCACGACCTGCGGACTGTGCAACTCGCTGTGTCCGTTCGATGTGGATTACTGTGGCTTCGTGCAGGGGCTGAGGATTCAGGCGAGGGCGTTGGGGCATGAACCCACCTGCTCCCACAGAGGCCTCATCCATTCAGCCATGAGGATCATGGCGAAGACGGATCTCAACCAGGAGCGACTAGGCTGGATAACGCCCGACCTCAGCGTCGATAAGAAGAGTGACGTGCTCTACTTCGTCGGATGCCTTCCGCATTTCGACACGGTCCTCGCCGACAGAAACCTCCGTTTGACGGATATCTCAAAGGCCGCGGTCCGACTCATGAACGCAGCAGGAGTCTCCCCCAACGTGAGCGGCGACGAGGTCTGTTGCGGACACGATCTAATCTGGACCGGCGACGAGAGCAACTTCCTCAGGCTCATGGACAAGAATCTGGAGACGATAAGGAACACGGGAGCGGAGAAGGTCGTCTTCTCCTGCCCGGAGTGCTACAGGACTTTCGCCAAGGACTATCAGGAATTCGAGGGAGATCTCGGTTTCGAGCTCCTACACATATCAGAGTATCTTCAGCAGCTGATGGATGAGGAGAGGCTCATCTTCCCGAAGAGGGAATCGCCGATACCGGTCACATATCACGACTCCTGCAGACTCGGAATACACATGGAGGTCATAGACTCCCCCAGAAGGCTGTTCGAATCCGCGGGTCTGAAGGTGATAGAGATGGAGAACACGAAGAACAGGTCGTACTGCTGCGGCAACTGCGCTTGGACGAACTGCTCTTCCACGACGATGAAGATGCAGTTGGAGAGGATGAAACAGGCCAAGGCGACCGGGGCCGAATATCTTCTGACGTCGGATCCCAAATGCCAGATTCATCTGTCGTGCGCTATGAGCGGCCAGCTTCTCATCGACAGGAGTCTCGTCGAAGTGCCGGTGAAGGACATGGCTATTGCGTTGTCCGAGATGCTGGAGAGAGCGGCGTAGCTAGCTCATTCCATCAGCCGACCGATCGAGGCGGAATGGAGGTTTGGATGTACGCGGTCGATTCGCCAATACCTGATGAGCCGGTCGCAAACGTTTTAATACCCCTCCCACTTTCACATCTTCCGAGGCATCAGATGGCCATATGGCAGGGCAAACCCAAGAGGAAGCCTTCTGGCGGAAGGACGCGCTTGGCCAGGAAGAAACGGAAGTTCGAGATCGGCAGGGAGAAGCAGTTCACCCGTCTCGGCTCGCGCAAGATAAAGATGTACAGGACCAAGGGCTCAAACAGCAAGGCGCGCCTTCTGCTCGCAGACATGATCAACGTCGTTGACCCGAAGACCAAGACAGTCAAGAGAGCGAAGATTCTGACGGTGAAGTCGAACCCATCAAATCCGAACTTCGTACAGCGCAACATCATGACCAAGGGGGCCACGGTCATGACGGAGCTCGGGGAGGCGGTCATCACCTCGAGATGTGGTCAGGATGGCGTTGTGAACGCTCGGCTGTTACAGCAGGAGCAGTAGTCCGTTTTACTATTCCATCGTTGATTGCTGCAGGGAATATGTTCTATTATGATTCAAAGCCGCCTATGAGGAGCGCGTGATCCTCATCTTCCTCACCCTCGCAGCGGGAAGGTGCGCCGGCGGAGCAGCCTCGTCCCACCAGTAGATCTCCTCGGGAGTTCGAGAAAGCGCGTCCACGTTCTTCCAGAACTTCATCAGATTGTCGCTCACGCGTATGTTCTTGACAGCGCCAATCACTTCGCCATTCCTGATACGCAGCACGGCATCGCGCGGTATGGTCGAGAAGTCGCCCGTTGAATAGTTCTGGAATCGGGTATACCACGTGTTGTTGATGTACAGGCCGTTCTTCACATCCTCCACCAGCTCCTCGATCTTCTGATCGCCTGTCTCCAGAACGGGATGGAACATCATGGGCTCGCTCGGCATGCTGAAAAGAGTCGCGACAAGTGGGCCAGTGCTCGCCGTGGGTCTCACCTTGAAGCGCTTCGCAGTCGATGTGTTGTGCAGCAACATCTTCAGTGAACCGTTCTTTATCACGACATTCTTCCTGGAGGGTCTGCCCTCATGATCGAACATCCTTCTGGACATCGATTTCATGAAGGGATCGTCGGCGAGTGTGATCTCCTCGGACGCAACCTGCTTTCCGATCTTCTTATCGAACATAGACATCCCGAGTTCGACCGACAGGCCGCTAACCATGGAGGCGGTCGCTCCCACCACACCCCCTAGGAACAGGGGCTCCATAACGAGGTCCAGCTTCCCCTCCTCTCCTGGGACTGAATCGTTGGCTGAGATGGCTAGCTCGGCTGCCCTGGCACCTGTCTCAGAGGCCTTCATTCTATCGAGGTTTGCGGTCACAAGCACGGCCTGGCCGGACGCTTCAGGCTGAGTGAACGCACGCACAGACAGGTCCAAAGAGGCGTTGGCGTCCTCCGCCGAGGCACCCTTCGATGATGCGATTCCCCATCTTGAGTTCCTGACGAAGAACGTTCCTCCGACGTCGGGCGCGCCGCCTGATACCGCCCCGTCGATAGCATCGAGAACGTACTTCGCGGGATTTCTGAGTGATGCAATGCGCTTGTCCACCCTGCCGCTCTTGTACTTGAACCTTCCTGACGCGATGCCGCCGTAATCCTTGTTGACCGGCGACTTCCTAGCCAGCCCTACCACTTCTCTCACCGTGTCCGCGCCCCTTCGAAGGTCTCTGACATCGGATGCCATCGTGCGGCTGCCGACGGCCACGAACACGTGTGCGTGGATTGTCTCCCAGTGATTCGACGTGTCAATCATGGAGTTCGAGTACCTTATCTGGTCAATGGAGGAGTCGAACACCTCGGCTATCGCATCATCAGCATCCTCCTCCCTCGCAGCCTCAACCAATTGCGCGGCGGTTTCCTTCAGATAGCTCATTTGAGATGCACCTCCCTCAGACGCATAAGCGGACCGCCTGTGTAGACAGCAATACCCTGCATCGGGTCACCCTTTCCGCACTCCGCCGCTGTGAACTCGACCCGCCTGGAGACGCCGTCCAGAGACTTCCAGAACCGCGGCGTGGTTATCTCCAACACGCAGCCTCTGGCGGGTCCTGCGAGCTCGCCATCCTCGATGAAGTAGGCTTCCCTTGACACGTATTTCTGGTTGTATCTCTTGTCATCGATGTTCCATTCAGTGAAGGATTTCATGAAGACCCCTTCCTTCACCGATTCCATGATCTCCTCCTCTCCGAGTTCTCCAGGCGCCACAAAGGTGTTCGCCATCCTAACGATTGGCTCCTTTTCGTACACGGACGACCTCGAGGAGGCGTTGCTCTTCAGACGCAGCTTGCCCGCCGTCTCTCGGTTGTGGAGGAACTCGTTGATGATACCCTTCTTGTACAGGAAACGCGGCTTGGCCTTGACGCCCTCATCGTCGTATTCGTAGTAGCCGTACGAACCAGGAACGGTGGGATCGTCGATGACCGTGGCGTGCTCGGAGCCAATGGATTCGCCGAGCATCGAAGGCTTCACGAAGGACTTGCCCGCCTGGGACATCTCCCTCCCCAGTATCCGGTCTGCCTCCATTGGATGCCCACAGGATTCGTGAGCGGCGATGCCAGCGACCTCCGGTCCGCAGACGAGATCGTACTCCCCTGGCTTGACCGACTTGCCGCGGTCAATGAGATCCTTGAGGATTCTCATCTCTTCGGCAAGGGCTGGGCCGACGTTCCACTCTTCGGTCTTCTCCCAGCCACCTGTCGCACCCCACTCCCTGATGCTCTGCTCTGTCTCGCCTTTCGATGAGACGGTGTTCAGACTAGCCATCCTTAGCTTCGGGACCATCGACCGGATCCTGGAACCCTCTGAACTCGCGAAGTATGCCTCGACCTCGGAGTCCACCACCTCGAAGTATCGTCCGTGGATCTTGACCCCCGTCAACATTATCTCGGAGTCGAGAGATTTCAGGTACTGCAACCGCTCGTCGTTGGACACGTCCGAAAGCCTGATCCGCTGCTTCACCGACCAGCTCGCAGTCGCCGTCTTCTCCGACGAGAGTCGAATGCGTTCCTTCCTCCTCCCCGCCCTGGCCAGCCTCATGGCTTTGCGAGCCAGGTCTGCTCCAGTCGATTTCGATATCCGATTCGCGCTCGCAAACCCTATGCCTCTATCAGCGACGACTCGCACATACATGCCAGCGTCGGCGGACGAGCTCACGCTGTGAACATTTCCTGACTTGATCGATATCTCATTGTTCTGCGAACTCTCCAGCTTGACTTCCACAAGTGCGCGTCCGTCCTTCGGACTAGCTTTATCGAGCGTGTGCTCCGCAACGTCCTCATCAATCACGTTCGCATGCCCCCGTGCGAACAGAACACAGAACGGACTAATAAATGTTCTAGAACGCCGCCATCTATGGCGTCGGCTTAACACCGGCCCACCACTAGTATTACCGCTAGTATTAGATAGAAGAGGGCCATTGGCAAGGTCGAATCAGATGGCAGTCGATCCCGAGAAGGCGATAGTGCTCTGGCCTTCGTACTTCGATTCCAGAGTATCAAGGACTTCAGGCCGCAGAGTCCCGAGAAGGGATGCGGTCGAAGCGCCAACAGCGAGGATGCTATACGATTCAGTGAGAGCGCTCGGACTGGACTGCATACTCGAGCTCGACAAGGCATACCCTAGGTTCTGGCACAGAAAGGAAGGACGGGTGCTTGTCGAGCCCAAGATGAGCAAGACCGAGCTCATCTCGAAGGTGACTGCCAATCTGAAGAACCTCCCCAGGAATGAGTAGCTGTTGAAGAGGTGGCCGTTTGCTGCTGTCTCACAAGATCTTCATCGGGATGACATTGTGGACCATCTTTGCCATTGCGGTTTCCATATCTTCCGGTGTGGAGGTTCTTCTCACGCTCGTGCTGATTGGATTGCTAATCACCGCGGAGCTCACAAGCGGCCTGCTCACCAAAGAGCTGAGAAGCAGATTGGAGTACTTCATCTACTCAGGACTGCTTCTATTCGTCATTGTCGTTCTCAGAAGGGTATGGCTCGTACTGTCATGACCACAATCCGGCGTCATTTGTGCCTTTCAACATGCACATCGTGCCGCAGTTTCTCCTTGAGGACGTACCGAATCGTCCCGTCGCGCCAATCCGGGTGAGAGGCCGATAGCTCCCGCACGATCCCCTCCACGGAGGCTTCCTCGTGCGCCAGCGCCTTGGCCCCTCGCTGTCGCAGCTTGCTGATTGATACCAGGTATGCGCGGCTAGCTTCGCCTCTAGCCCATATCCAGGCTCTGTCGACAACGTCCGTCGCGACCCATAGCGCGAGAATGAAGGCGGCGGTGAAGAGAGCCATCTTGACGTTCCCAGACACCACCCCGGTGATCTCCATGCTCACCGTTACGGGGTCGAAGTAGTCCCTGTGGCTTTCGTCGATGTACAGTCCAAGCCCCCCTTCGGTCAAAACGGTCACGAGATTCGACGATAGCATCTCGTTGTCCAGGTGTTCGCGCATTCCGTTCGTCAGCACGCTCGGGTCGGACAGCAGTATGATCTCGCCCGAATCGAGCGGCTCTCTGGCGAGGATCACGAACGGCCCCTTGGGCTCACCGTGCTCCTGCCGCCTGTCGCCGTCCGCATCCAACCAGCTAGCTACGCTCGTGTATGCGAGCGGTTCGGCGGAGCCGCCGAGCACCAACGTTGACGCGTAGTTCAGCTGGAGCGCGGATACATTCGCCGTCAAGGCGTCCGGAACGATGTCGAAGCATATGGGGAACTCAGGCGACTTGTCGAAAGAGAGGTCTATGACGAGCCTCCCAGAGAACCTGCTGCTGGCGCCCATCGCTTCGAGGAGTTCGTTGCTGGACCCGAAGTCGTCGGCGATCAGAAGGCTGCCTCCGCCGCGCACAAACTCCCCGACGGACGTTCCCTCGTCGTAGGAGAACGCCTTTGTGGGTCCAATAATCGCCAAAGCATCCGATGTCGGATTGAGCTCAATATCATCAAAGCCTGATCGTACGAGGGAAATATCGCCGCCTGTCGATCGTAGTTCGAAAGATGGAGAGAACTTGCCAGCGCGATGCGTGGACACCGCGAGCTCGCTCGTGCCATTCCAGCCGCTGTTGAATATCGAGAAGTCGGCGGACGACGACACAATGGGCGACACCATGCTTAGCATCGCCAGCCCAGAAGCCAGGCAGACGGCTGTCGCTGCGACGTATCCCCTTCGAATCCTAGTGCGCAGGCCTCACACCTCCTGAGCGTCTGATGTTCAGACTGGATGAGTTCATCTGCCGGACATCGTCCTCGGACGAGACGGAGCCTGAGTACTGCGCTCTCTCGAAAATCAGCGCGACCTTGGCCGCGTCCCCTCTTGGATATCCAAGCGACTCGATGAGACTTGCGACTTCCCAGTGCGTCATGTTGTTTGAGATGCCTATTCGGAAGTCGCCCTTCAGGTAAGCCATGAGGTTGTGATAATGCCATATCACTTTGTCGTTGGGGCTCACAAGCCAATCGGGCATCCGTTCGGGAGATGGGGATATCTTGCCATTCCTGGACGCGGGCGCCTCTGTGCCTTTCGCTGCGATGCTTTCCAGCACGCTCCGCGGTGCGAGGCGCTTGCCTCTGACCTGAAGAGCTTTGATCACAATTCCGACGACGAGTATGATGAAGAGCCATGTGACATAGGCGTATTCACCGAAGAACAGGTAGGGAATCTGCTCCTGAAGCCCGCCGCCCACATCCCATCCTGGTATCCATGGAAGGAAGGGGTAGTCAGAATACGATGGGCCAATTATTGAGAATCGCGCACTGTCCTCCGAGCTGCGCCAATAGGGGTCGCGATCAATGAATCTAGCAGTGAGGACGTGAGCTCCGATGTCCATATCTTCGGTCTCGATGGAGAAGGCAAACACGCCCGCCGGATCTGTAGTGACATTCGTGATTACAGTTCCATCCACTGAGAGCGTTATCCACTGTTCCCCTGGAAGCGAAGGCAGATCTGCGCGCAGCTCTCCATCGCCCATGAGGTAGTCGCCTGGCCCCAGCCTGTCCGAGAAGAGGTTCAAAGTGAGCGTAGTGGGCACATCAACGACCACTGTCTCATAATCAGACTCACAGAACGCGTACGGAAGAGTCTCCGGGAACATCGCGGAGAGGACATGCGTTCCAAGGCCGAGCTCCGACCCCTTCCAGGTCCAGACGCTCGTGCCATCCGCGTCCGTCGTGAAATCAATGAAGGTTTCGCCAACGGTGAGGATACACTCGAATCCAGGCATCGGCAGGTTCGGTTCCCGCGTCAGGACTGCCTCAACTCTGAGCTCATCGGACTGCGAAATCGTGGAATTGCTGAGTCGCAGTGACATCATGGTGGGAACCAATGAAACCGTTACCAGGATTTTCTTCGACGTAATCACTTCGCCGTCTAGCCGGGCAGATGAGTTGACATCGTGAGCTCCAACCCAGGAGGCGTTCACAGGAATTGCATGATCGAACGCAAAGGAGCCGTCTGCATCGGTATACGCCTGCGCTATGGCCGATCCGTCGAAGAACACGTTGACCGTGCTTCCGCCGATGAACGTGCCGTTTCTGATGAGATAACCTCCCCCTCTGAGCGTCTCACCAAGATAGAGGTCGGCGTCTACGACCCAGAACAACAGGTATGATTCGTCGTTCTGCCATGGGATGCCCTCCTCGATCAACACTGCGATTTCGTCGTGTGTCGAAAATATCAGCTCTCGAAGACGCTCGACCAGCTCAGCGAGCTCATTGGGGACGAACGGATGTCGATCTGCGACTTCCAATGAACCTATCTCGTTTGCGCTGATCAACATTGCCTCGATCGTGCTGTTCATATCAGACAGCACGATGTTCAGCTCCTGCATAGAATCAATGACGGCAATCGCTTCATCATCGGAGATGTTTCCTTCCGACGCGATTGCCTCTACCTCCTCCTTGATTGCCAGCATTCTGTCCTCCGATTCCGCGAATGCCCGCATCCCATCGTCGAGGGACGAGAACGGAGGTATCAAGACGCTCAACTGCTCGTAACTCGGAGAAACCTCATCTATGTCCCTTAGCAGCACCGCAGCAGGGGCGACAACGCTTGACGCGACAGCGATGAACTTCCGCGCTGACTCAGTGTCCTGCACATAGAACGACCGAAGAGCGTCTTCGGAAGCTCGAATAGAGGCGTTCAACATGACGACGACTAGGTCCAAATCGGGGTCTATGAGATCGTAGTTCTCGTGAGGTATCTCTGCGACGGAATCCAGAGCCAGCAAAGGCAGCATGAGCGCCAACACACACGCTATCACAGCGGCTCGAAAGGGTGAATGAGTGGGCTCGTCGCAGGGGGCGCTCATCTCAGTTGTCGAACGCCTGATGGTGATAATAAAAGTGCCGTTCGGGGCGATTCTGGACCAGCGTTTGAACCTATGCTTACCAGTTCCGCAGCCGAAGCGTGAAGACTACAATGTCTGAAGCGTTGTCGACCTTCTCCACACGAACGACCTTTCCAGTCGCCCTCGCCGCCGCCAGGAGAAGGCACGAGCAACCGATACAGGCAATCTGCCTGCAGGTGTCAGGGATTTCGTTCCGAACCTTTCTGCAGGCAGGCATCAAGTCTCCGTACTCTACTCGCAGCAGGACGGCATCATCCCGTTCCTTGAAATGGAAGTCCTTCATCACGTTGAGACCGTGTTTCAGCACCTGTAGACTCCCCTCGGCGTTCTCGATTCCTACGACCTCCAGCGTCGTGCCATAATCCTCTTCGATAGTGTCCATCAGTCCCAACCCAGGCGGCTCCACCAGGATTCCGGGCGGCGAGCCGCTCTTGCCTGGAGCCACGGCCATGTCATCGGAGAGAGCGCTTGGTGGCTCTGAATTCCCATCCGCAGCCTGAACAAACACTCTCTCCTTGGTTAGCCCATGAGATGCCGGCAGATAGGACGCATTGCCAGAGAGCGACAGTCCACGGACGACGCTCTGGACGGTTCTCGCTCCGGATATCATCTGATTCTCGGCGAGCCTTTTCGGAACACTATGCTCGTCCAATGTGAAGAAGCCGAAGAGCCCTATGAACGCTAAGCCAACCGCGCAGGCCACGAACGCATCTCTCTCATTCTGCAGGCGCGTAACCCTGTTCAGCAGCGTTTCGTCGTTTGTCTCGCCTATCTCTTCGATGCTGCTATGAGCGTCGACTGCTAGAACTCCGAAGGCGGCGCCTACAAATATCAGGATCACGGCAGCGAACCGCCATGGCGACATCCGCACTCCCCCGCCGAGCAGTTTCATAATTCGAGAGCACCTCGCGCCCGTTAGCACCTAACCCCCATTTGTAGATGGTGATGGGGTTTGAGAGTTTACGTTTGTACTTGACATTTCTTTTCTAAATCGAATGCGGTGGAAGCGCAAATTCGGCGATTGCAGACATTCCCAACGGAATGGGTCTTACGTTTGAAAGGCCGTCTTTCCGCCCGCAGCAGACATCCAGTCAGTACGTAGCTGTTCGTGGAAAAGTATAATACTGTTATATCTGTTCTCCCGGCTGCGCCAAAAAGCCGCCCCGTGGGAGGCGCGAAAAGCTGGAGGACATGGCGCAGGCCACCTTCGAAGAGGGGGAGGTTGGAGAAGATGGTTGACAGCGAAAGCAATCCGAGTATAAGGTATTCTGGAAGAAGGACTGTGAGCATAGCTGCGCTCTTCATCGTCTTCATGATGGTGACAGCTTCGTTCGCAACAATCCTTGCAAGAGGAGAGTACGAACCAGAAGTCTGGACAGACAAGGACGAGTACTGTCAGGGCGAGACCGTTTACATTCACGGCGAAGGGTTCGCCAGTTGGGTGGACGTGGACATAGAGCTGAGCCATCCGGACTTTGGCGCCAAACTCTTCACGGAAACACCGGATGACGATGGTGAGTTCGTTTGCGACGATTATGTCGCAGAATGGGTAACTGGCAACGAATCAGTCAAGGTTGTCGTCACTCAGGTTCTGTTTGATGAAACATTGGTGGCGGAGACCGAATTCTGGGACCCCGCTGCATATATTGAAGGATACACCATCAGACCGCACTCTAAGTTCACAAAAGGAGATATTAAGGGTTATTACGAAGGAGATTCCGTACCTTACATGGTCGGCCTTGACAGAGCTCAGCTCGGGGGCGTCGATGAAGTCACCGTATGGATCTCCTTCGATTACTGTGATCACAATTCACCGACTCAGCCAGTTTACGGCATAGATTATCTGACCGATTATTGGGATCCTGAGGTAAATCCACCGTACAACACATATTCCGAGTCCAGCGCGCCATTCAAAGCCGATGACGGCCATGGCGCAGTGACAGACCAGGTGGAGCTTCCGCACGAGTACGCTGAAGGTGGAGTGCAGGAGCTGATGATCTGGCGATTCACTTTCGAGTTCGCCGAGGGCGTATCGCACGCCATCGTCAGATTCGGCGCCCATCTCGCTGTTACCGCCGTTGCGGCGGGCTACGATCCTCCGGGATTGGGAGCGGCGTACTATCCCGGCGCTGCTCTTCACGTGAATCTCTACGACCTAGATCCTAGCGCGAACGAGGGCGATCTCGACGTGCCAATCTCGGCTCCAGGGATACTCATACCTCCCCACATGACCCTGGAGAAGTGCTGTGACCCGACCACGGTTGGCATGGGCGATGAGATAACCTTCACTCTCACATGGAGCAACGACGGTTGGGCTGATGCAGCCTGCGTGGTGCTTTCCGATGATCTGCCCTACGTCGTCGATTTGGACGAAACATCCTTCCTCCACTGGACTTCTGAAAACCCGACGAAGATGCCTGTCGCAGGTATCGTTGTGGTCGGTGGACACTTCGAATGGGATATAGGCATGTGGCCGGGCACTGGCCCAGACGGATCCGATCCTCCCCTGATAGGATACCTCGAATTCAAGGCAACGGTCAATACCAATGAGCAAGGATGTTATGAGAACTGGGCGACGCTCACGTATGGAGACGACCATGGTGGCTACTATCCCCCGGTCGAGGCCTCGTGCGAGTTCTGCATAATCGGCGAGCCCGAAATCGATATTGAGAAGAGCGGCCCTCTGTACGCCCATGTCGGAGACCTTGTGACCTATACCTACGTCATAACTAACACGGGCCCCGTCGCCCTCGAGAATGTGGATGCTGAGGACGACGTCGCTGGATTGGTTGTGGAGGATGATACGCTAGCTGTAGGCGAGGACAAGGAGTACACGCTCACCTATGAAATCGGGGGAAGCGACCCTGATCCTCTCGTCAACTGTGTGGAAGTGACGGCTGAGGATTCATACGGACGAACGGCCACCGACGACGATTGCTGGGAGATCGACATTCTGCATCCGGATATCGTGGTTGAGAAGTCCTCGGACAAGTCTTGCGGTAAGATCGGCGAAGAGATCGAATACACGATTACGGTGAAGAATCCCTTGTGGACCGATGCGGACCTCTACGATGTCAACGTGACGGACCCACTGCTCGGACTCGTATGGGTGGTTGGCACGCTCCTTCAGGGGCAGAGCGAGACGATGATCGTGACGACGACCATAACGTCTGGGCACAATGATCCTATAAGGAACAACGCCACCGCCGTGGGAAAGGACCTACTGGAATTCGAAGTCTCCAACATTTCATCGGATGTAGTGGTAGACATCTATCATCCGATGATCGAGGTGGAGAAAGGAGCTGACAAATCCTGCGCTGAAATCGGAGAGATGGTCACTTACTGGATTAATGTCAGCAACCCGAGCTGGGATACTCACATGCAAGCTCATGTCGTGGACGAACTTGTCGAGTTGGATGCATGGATGGACCTCGCTCCAGGCGAATGGTGGAATGAAAGCTTCGAGTACACCGTTTTGCGAGACGACCCAGATCCGTTGAGAAACGTCGTCACCGTTGATGCGTGGGACGATCAGAAACACTGGGTGGATGCGAGCGCCCGATACGACGTCGACATATTCCACCCGGCAATCATGGTCACAAAAGAAGCCAACAAGACATGCGCCGCTGCCGGCGAAGAGATTTGTTATTGGATCAATGTGACGAACCCGAGCGACGATACGCGCATGTACGCAGTTGTAACAGATCCGATGTTCGGTGGAGTCATCTGGGAAGGCTGGATAGAACCCGGGCAGACGATGCCACTGATGGAATCATACACCGTTAAAGAAGGGGAAGCTGATCCACTGATGAACACCGTACACGTCTGGTCCCGCGATGAACAGGGACACGAGCGGGAAGATTGGGCTGAGTGGGAAATCGATATCTACCATCCCGAGATCGAGGTGCGCAAGGGCGTCAACAAGCCATGTGCTGGGGTGGGCGACTGGTTGATCTACTGGATCAATGTATCCAACCCATCAGAGGACACCCCGATGAAGGCAAAGGTCAATGACCCGATGTTCGGAGGCGTCGTCTACGATGAATGGCTGCCCCCAGGAGGTTACGTTAACCTGTCGTTCAAATACCAGGTGCTGGAACCGTACCCTGATCCATTGATCAACGAAGTCCTTGTTGAAGCGTGGGATCAGCAGGAACACTACGTCACTGCCAGCGCGTCGTGTTCCGTCGATATCCTGCATCCAGAAGTCCTCATCACGAAGGAAGCCAGTAAGGTATGCGCAGCTGTGCGTGAAGATGTGACCTACTGGATCAACGTGACGAATCCCGCGTGGGCCGATGTGTGGCTAAACGGAACCGTCACCGACGACAAGCTCGGCCAGAGCTGGACCTTTACGAATCTAAAGCCAGGCGAGACGGAATACTACACATATGCAATGGCCATGCCGGACGAGGACCCGTTCGAGAACACAGCCAAAGTCGAGGCGTATGATCACCAGGAGCACATGGTCT
>CP070748.1:1243618-1291251 GCA_020348345.1 Methanobacteriota archaeon
AGTATGCGCTCGGTGGGGCCTGAACGCATACGGCGATTATGAAGAAATGATAAGACTGGAGGCGCCGGACATCGTCTGCGTATTGACTGGCCCGAAGTACTCTGCAGATGTCGCCTGCAGAGCCGCCGATGCGGGCGTCAATATCTTGGTGGAGAAGCCAATGGCCCTGACCGTTGATGAAGCTGAAGCTATTGCTGATAGATGTCGTGTGAATGACGTCGAGCTCTTCTATGGCGAATCGTTCAGATTCTTTCCCACCCTGAGGAAGGCGAAGGAGATACTGGATTCGCATCAGCTCGGGGAATTACAACTCATCCTCGAGACCGTCGTCGGGGGCATCGGAGCGAGTGGCTTCGAAGAATATGGAATCTACCCGGAAGGCGGCCCCGGCTCCGGGCCTATGGGGCTGACGGACCACGGCATCCACCTGGTGGATATATTCAGATGGTTCGCGGATGAGGAGGAGGCTTGGGTTTTTGGGCGAGGAAACCGGGCAGGTGCACCTCCGAAGACGGAGTTCTTGACGATGGGCACAGAGAGCGGAGCAATTGCCCAGTTCGTCGGTAACGAGGCAACGGTGCCGTCCGACCGCCCGGAGGAAGGCATAGAGAGCCTGGGCCCGTACGACGGCGGCGGCCCTGCATGGGATCCCAATCCAATCAGCTTCCGAATACACTGCGCTGAAGGAGCGTTGAGAGCGTTTCCGTATGCGAATAAGCTGTACAGATACTCAACCGAAGGGCAGGACCAGGTCGAGGTTATGGATTGTCCCCATCCAGGTCAGTTTGGCCTGCAGATCGACTCCTTTGCCAAGAGCGTCATAGACGGCACCGAGCCTGAGATAACATCTGACGATGGGATCAAGGCCCTCAGAGCTGTGCTTGGAGCCTATGATTGCTTTAAGTGAATCGCAGAACTGTTCTGAGATCGGGATGCTTTGCGCAGTCGCTGAGGAGCGCGAGGCGGCAGAACCGGGCACGCGCGGCGAGCCTGCATGTGATTGATCTCGGCGTGCTACTGGTCAACGCTTTTGAAGTATAACAGCGATTAACCGTTTGAGTCAGTATCAAGACTCGAAGAGTAACAAGGGGGGAAGAATGCGTAGAAGAGCTACGGCTTTTGCCGTTATAGGAACGTTGGTCTTCGCCTTTTCTTTCTTGGCTCCGCTTGGAGCTCAGGCAGATCAGGGCGGTGGCGGAACGGATTGGCTGGAAGTGATAGCGGAACACATGGACGGCGAGTACGTGCAGAGAGTGGTAGAAGATGTGGTCGCCATAGGCTCCTGCGATCTCGGCTTCAGGGTCGCGGGAACCGAAGCCGAGCATGAGACGGTCGACTACATAGTAGACGAGATGAACGCCATCGGCCTGATGGGCGTTGGAACTGAGCCCGTGCCCGTGGACGCCTGGGAGTTCAAGAGTGCGTCGCTCAAGGTGGAGTCTCCCGTGGAGATGGAAGTCGAAGCGACGTCGTTTGGATGCGTTCAGGGAACGGACAGCCCCATATCCGGTGAGATGGTGTACGTCGGGTCGAGCTACGCCTCGGATTACGATGCGGCTGGAGATGTCGAAGGCAAGATCGTGTTCACCAACTGGGATGGATACAACATATGGATTGACGCGGTTGGCATGATGGCTTACCTGCATGGAGCAATAGCGATTGTGGTGAGCAATATGGACAGCATGTACGCCCAGGGAGATTACGCGCTTCACTGCCAGGACGCCAGCTGGGACACCGGAGTGTGGCCTCCGGCAATATACATCCCGAAGGAGTACGGATTCCAGCTGCTTGATCTCATCGAGAGCGGCGAGACGCTCATGGTCACAGTTGAAAGCGATATAGAAATTGACCTTGATGCGACTGGCTACAACACAGTCGGGTACGTGCCGGGCAAGAACTACGGAACGCCTGAGGACAAGCTGCTCATAGTGGGCGACCATCATGACGCGTGGTTCACGGGCGCTGCTGATGACACCTCCGCCATAGGTCTCACCCTCGGGATGGCAAAGGCGATCATCGATTCTGGTTACCAGCCAGAGAACACGCTGATATTCACGACTCATACGGCCGAGGAGTATGGCACAACCAACGTGTACTTCGATTGGTGCGTCGGCGCTTGGTATCAGATAACGAGAGAGCACCCGGAGTGGGCTGGGAAGTCCATCGCGTACATCAATCTGGAAATGCAGGGCATAAAGGAGGCGGAATTCACCATCCAGACGCCGATAGACCTGTATCCGTTCATGTGCGAGGTGGCGGAGAAACACAGTGAACGCATGCCATTCGGCGTGAGCGTGAACTATGACATCACCTGCTGGAACGACGGTTTCACTTTCACTGCAGAAGGAGTGCCAGGGGTAACGACCGCGTCCATACACGAAACTGGCGAGCTGTGCATGGACAACATCTACCACACGCAGCTTGACTGTACGGACATTCTGGATTTCGACTACCTGGGTGACGGCTGTCTGTTCATGAACCTCGCGATGACGATAGAGCTCGACCAGATGGCAGTGATACCTTACTCGTTCGATGCAAGAGCCGCCCACTTCGCTGAAGTGTGGAACGTCGGCAAGGCACTCGGAGTCGGCGCTGATGCTGACCTTGTCAACGCAGTTGACGCGGCAGCAGCGGAGTTCGCCGCTCTGGCTAGCGAGTGGGAACTGGCCAAGGGGGAAGTGCCGCCCGGCAAACTGGTCACGACGAACCGACTGCTTCTCGATACAATCAAGGTCGTCGAGGACGGCTTCACGGCCATGGAGGTATGGGAGCTGACCGTCTATCCGCACGAACAGGGCCTACGGGATGCGTTCTGGATCGATGTCTGCATAGACCGACTGGCAAGGGAGAACGCGGCCGCTGCGAAGTCCGTGATCAGGAATCTGATCTGGTGGGTAGGAATCACATGGTATTACAGTTACGCGGACTACGAGTACTATGTGAAGGAGATGGAGGCGCTTACGACACCGGACAACTGGGGAGAGCAGATACAGCTCGGCGAGATTGTCGATTGCTGGCGAGTCATAGAATCGCTTGAGGAGAAGATTGCGGCGGGCGATTGTGACTTCTCCCAGGAGATAGAATGGCTCGACGAAGAGAAGCAGATCGCGCTACTGAACCTGGAGACGGGTATGGAGACTTTGCTCGCCACATTCACGGAGGCGAATGCGCTCCTGAACGAGCTTGTGTGATCCCGCCCGGCGAAATCATTGAGCTGGCTGGCCAGCGTGAAACCCTTTCGTTTTTCGCTCTCTTCAGCTAGCGAAAGCCGTGATCCAACCAGCCAGGAGAGCCATACAATTGCGAGGCTTTCTGTAGGAGCCTCAATCAATCAGGCGCACCATTTCTATCTCTCGCACGCCGGTCCCTTTCGGAGGTGCCGTCTTGCCCCAGAAGAACACGCCCGGAATGCTGCCCGTGTTCTGCACCATGTACTTCCATTCCGGTAGATATGAAGCAACATCACCCTCTCGCAGTACGAGTTTCTCAGACTCGCGCTTCCTGAGCTTGTCAGCATCCTTGCCGTACCAGACGGTGAACTCCCCTTGGACGATGTAATAGAACTCGAACGCCTTTCCGTACCATTCATCTGCAGTTCCATCATCGTCCGACTCCGTTGAGAAGACGATGGTGGTCAGTCTCGGCTCCATGAAATACAGTCCCAGGTCCCAAGCGTCGTTCGATACATATTTGGTGAGCATTCCGTCCTTGTACACCTCGGTCTTCACTTCCTCCACCCTGGTCACATTTGGCTTTGATTCCTCCATACACAATTCCTCCTTACGATCCCGACATTTTCAATCAGCGCCATAACCCTTTGTCAATCGTTGAGAGAGGCTGCCCTCCTTTCTTTGTCACGACAAATTCGTCCTCTATCTGCAGATAGCCGAAGTCCTTGGAGTAAATCGATGGCTCCACAGACAGGATCATGTTCTCCTCCAGCCTCCGGTCCACATACACTGGGTCGTTTTTGATGTATTCGTACCCCACGAAAGGCCACTCGTGAACCTCAAGGCCGACTCCGTGGCCGATCCCCGAGAAGTCGTCATCGAAATCATTCCTCATGATAGATATCACGGCCTTGTTCACCTCCGAGGCCATAACCCCTGGCACCATTGCCCGTCTTGCCGCATCCTCGGCTTCAGCTAGCCGCTCATACAGATCCACGTGCCTCTTCGTAGGCTCCCCGAGGCAGAACGATCGGGCGATATCACAACAGTACCCGTTGAACATAGTGCCAAAGTCCAGGTTCCAGGGATCGTTCTTTCGGAATTTGCGTTGGCCGCAATACCACCACCACTCCAGATGTTTCTGGTCCTTCCCTGAGGTGACCATTGTGTGATGAGGAAACCCTTCGGAGCCTCCAAGGCGGCAGGCTCGCTCTGTCTCTGCAACTACAGCCGCTTCCGTCAATCCGGGCCTCGCACAGTCAAGGGCGGCTTCGAAGCCTATCTTCGCAATCGCCGAGGCGTTTCTGATCTGCTCGACCTCGTACTCGCTCTTCACTGACCGCTCCGACTCCAGTATCCCGGAAGCATCGAGAATCTCGCAGGCGCGATGGTTCCTTCTGAGGCGGTCAGAGAGCCGCGTGGGGGTCGCTCCTCTGCCGACGACGCCGATCCTCTTCGATTTCGATCCCATCTCAGCCAGATACTCCTCAACAGTTGCCGACAGATCCTGTGCGTGAACGATCTTCTCAATCCAGGTGCATTCGCTGGGAAAGTAGTCTGCGGAATCCACCTGCAGAACCGGTTCTTGGTCCTTCTCAGAAGGGAGAATGGCCATCGTATCGCCGAAATATGGCTCGTATCCGGACACGTACAGCACGTGGCCTCTCTGCTCGTACCTCATGCTGCCAGGTGTTGAGAATATCAGGAGTGTATCTATCTCGCGTTGATGCATTCTTCTGCGAATGCGGCCCACTCTTCTCTTGAACTCAGTTTCTGGGTGGCGCAGCCTTCGCATGAATTCCGGATTGGCTTTGTGGGCCTAAAGGATGCCGTCGCGCCGGCCTAGTGCGCTATTGCACTTTCGCCCAGGCGCCACAAAGAATCTAAAGATGAATCGCACTTGCCCAAACACGCAACGAACGATGGGGGTATGTGCCATTAGGAAATCTGAAGTCAGAACCGAAAATGATGTTATCGAATATCTGAAGGACTGGCCGAAGTTCGAACGAGATGTTTATGTCGCTACATTCAGAATTCCGAAAGGGAAGGTCAGCACGTACAGCAGAATCGCGAGGAAGATAGACAGACCGAAGGCTCAGAGGGCTGTCGCAAACGCCCTCCACAAGAACCCCCTCTATCCAGTCGTTCCGTGTCACCGCGTGGTCAGATCGGATGGCGGGTTCGGGGGCGAGAAGAAGGCGGCGGCCGGAAGAAGGCGCCACGTCGAGAGGGAAGGCGTGCCTACAAAGAGCGGAAAGGTCATCTTGGACGATAGCATACTCTACTGATAATCGGAGGATATTACGAATGGCTAATGTGTTGGTGATATACGATTCTAGAACAGGGAACACTGAGAAAATGGCGGACCAGGTTGCGGAGGGAGTGCGTCAGGTTGATGGCGCGTCCGTCGTTCTGATGAATGTAGACAAGGCGAAGCTGGATGACCTCGTCGCCGCTGACGCGATCGTCCTTGGCTCTCCGACCTACTATGGCAACATGTCTGGCAAGATGAAGGAGCTTCTGGACAAGACCTACAACATACACGGCAAGCTGAAGGGCAAAGTCGGAGGAGCGTTCACAAGCTCTGGTGGAACCGCGTGCGGCGCGGAGACCGCGCTTCTGGCAATGATGCAGGCGATGCTCGTGCACGGAATGATCGTCCAGGGACGGAATGACGACAAGCACTACGGAGCTGCCGCCATCGAGGCGCCGGACGAAGAGGAAGTCAAACACTGCCAGGAGCTCGGCAACATGGTTGCATCGCTGGCGGTCGCGTTGGAGCACTGACGACTAATCGAGAACGGCCGTCACGTCCTCAATTGCAGAACGCCGACTTTCTTCGCAGGATCGAATTGTCTGATCGAGCCCAAGCCCTCGACATTCATCAGGAATATCTCGTTGCTCATCCAGACCTTCCCTCTGAGGAGGTGCCCTCCGAACGCTGCGTGCGACCTATCTGCCACTGCGACATGGATGTGCAGTTTCGGATCTCCCTCGGCAGCAACGGAGCCCTGCATGGACAGCAGCTCGCATGCTTCCGAGAAGGCCTTTGTTATGTACTGGCCATTGTCGAAATACCCTAGTTCGAAGTCTGATATCATTCCCAGCCCCGCGGTGAGAATCATCGTCGAATCCGCATCGCCGACGCTCTTGAGTATCGAATCGAGTATGTCCTCTCCGTGGTCTAGTCGCAACACAATCGTGTTGCCCTTCCTCGCCACCTGCATTTCTATCCCTTTCACCGCATAGCTTGGCATGGACAAGTGCATTGTGCCGCAGCAGGAGGGGAAGGTATCCTTTTCCCAAGGCCTTCGAACACCTTCCTGATCCGTTCCAATGCCCAATCCGCCTCTTCTTCAGTGATGGTCAGGGGCGGGGCGAATCTAATGGTCTTCTCATGAGTGTCCTTCGCCAACACACCCGATTCCATCAGCTTCTGACATATCGGTCTGACTGTTTCCCCTGGGCCGAGCTTGAACTCCACGCCGATGAGCAATCCTTTGAAGCGAATTTCCTTGATTTCAGAACAGTTCATAGCTCTCAGCTTCTTAACGAAATACGCGCCCATTGTGGCAGATCGCTCTGCGATATTTTCATCGATGAGAACGTCAAGTGCAGCATCAGCGATGGCGCACGCCAATGGGTTTCCGCCGAACGTGCTTCCATGAGAGCCAGGGGTGAATACCGAAAAGTGTTCGCGCGAGGAAAGCGCCGCCGAAACGGGATATAACCCGCCACCGAGGGCCTTTCCGACGCACAGCACGTCCGGTTTGATCCCCTCATGCTCAAACGCGAACATCTTGCCTGTCCGAGCGAACCCTGTCTGAATCTCATCAAGTATGAGCAGAACGCCTTTCTCCGTGCATATGCGTCTCAACTCCTTCAAGTAGCCTGGAGAAGGAACGTTTATCCCTGCCTCCCCTTGAATCGGCTCAACCAGAATCCCTATCGTGTTCGGTGTTATCGCCTTCTCGAACGCCGCTACGTTGTTGTACGGAATCGTTATGAAGCCCGGTGTGAACGGTCCGAATCCCTTCTTCGAATCCTGATCCGAGGAGAAACTGATGATCGTCGTTGTTCTTCCGTGGAAATTGTTCTCGCACACGACGATCTCGCCTTCGTTCTCAGGTATTCCTTTATTCTGGTGGCCCCAACGCCTCGCGAGCTTGATGGCGGTCTCCACGGCCTCGGCGCCGGTGTTCATAGGAAGGGCCATCTCCATGCCGCTGATCTCGCACAGCTTCTTCAGGAACGGTCCCATCCTGTCGTTGGAGAACGCCCTAGATGTGAGTGAGACCCTCTCCATCTGCTCTTTGGCAGCCTTCACTATCCTCGGATGAAGGTGCCCTTGATTGATTGCCGAATAGGAGCTGAGCATGTCCATGTACTTCTTGCCATCCACATCCCAGACCCATACGCCCTTCGCCTTGGATATGACGACCGGAAGCGGATGGTAGTTGTGTGCGCCATATGTCTGTTCGAGTTCGATATACTTCTTCGCCGTCACGTGAAGACCTCCCAGTGCTGTATTTCAGCAGGCGGTTTGCATGCGGTCTAGCTGATGACAGCCATTAAAAAGCTTCGATGGCGAGGGTTTCTGTTATTTCGCGCTCTCCTTCCCGTGGCGAAATGCCTTTGTCAAGGGAGCGATCAAGCCCCACAACAATAGAGCGAAGACGGCGACTGTCTCGGCGAACGGGTCCGGACCCGTCACGCCAACTGCAATTATACCAGAAGCAAACGCCACGGCGCTGACGAGGAAGAAGGGATCGGTGGCGTTCCTGACAGTATCCAATCGACCTCCTGCAAGGACAGCCAAAGATAAGAAAGCGCAGACGAAGAACGCGTACGAGACGAACAGATGCACGTCTCCCGCGTCCTCGGTAAACACCCCCACCCCGATGAGAAACACACTTGACAGTGCAAGCAGTGCGCAGCCTGCCTTCATTAGAGCGCGGTCGCCGAAGTACCACCTGAAGCCGCCGATAGCAAAGGTCGCCAGCAAACATCCAGCAATAATCGCTCCTGCATTGAACGCCCATGCGCCAGGGCCTACCCCAAGGTCGCTGAGATAGTTGTCGAACAACTCATACTCGGAATCCTTGGACATCGCGAGGATGTACAGCGCGATAAACGCGATGCAGCCAACGGGCGCACACGCGAGTGCTGCGCGCTCCGGCGAAATCGGCTTCACGTCCGTCAGAACCCATTCCGGAGCATATAGCGATTGTCATCACAGCCGAGTGTCGCGGGGCATTGTCTTCAAGACGCCGTACACTGGCTTTGGCACATCGGCCGATTCGTCCTCTCCCTCTGCGGGGTTCTCTGCGATTCCAGGGAAGGAGTATACCTTCGTGGGAATTTCATATCCCTCGATGTACAGCTTACTGTACGCCCAATTCGTGAGAGCCATTGCGAACACCCCATACGCGAGAACCACCAAGATGCTCAACTGCCACACGTAGTTCCAAGTCGAAACGATCAGGATGACGCATATCAGAGCGCCGAAGATCATCCTTGTGATGAGATCGACTATTGGCGTCCTGTCCCTGACGCCTACGCCGATGTTGCTGTAGTTGACATGACGAACGATCTCCGCCACTTCGTACCTTATAACGAAATACAGGACGCCTGCGATGACGCCGTCCAGTACGAGAAACGCAACATGCGCAAGCGAGTCTGTCATCAGCACCGCCGCCGAGACTATGACGAAAACGAAGAGCAGCATCCCCGTCATCCGCGTTCCCTTGAATATCTTGAACGAGGACGGCATAACCGCCTTGCCGAGGGTTCTGGAAACGACGGCTCCCGAGAACTGCATGTGTCGAGGTATAATGCGAGCGAGGCCGTTCGCGAAGCGGACCGAGTTCTTCACCATGAAGGGGGCGACGGCGCTCATGCCGAAGCAGAGTGCTCCCGCAAAGGGGTTGAGCTGAGCACCCATAGTGGAGCCGCGCACCTCGCTTCCGACGCTGGCGTACAAGATTGATTCCACGCCTCGACCAGTCATGCTAGTTCCTATCGTCGAGGCAGCCTTGGCTGAGAATCCGATGAAGTACGATACCGCAGAGATGACTATCGACTCGTAGAATATGATTATTGGCATCGCCAGAAGCACCATCCATATGACGGTATCGAACATTGCGGGGTCAATCATCATTCCAAATGAGGTGAAGAAGATCGCCACGAATGCGTCCTTGAACGATTCCAATTTGGATTGGATTCTCGCCGACACCTTGCTTTCCGCGAGAATCATGCCTATGAAGAACGCGCCGATGATCGGAGGGACGTTCATAAGCGCTGCGACACCTGCCGTAAGGAACACTATCCCCAACGCGAAGAGTATGAACAACTCGTCATTGTCGATCTTGTTGAAGAACGCCACGACTCTTGGGACGGCCCACATGGCGACCCATACAAAGAACCCGTAGAAGGCGGCCATTCCGAGAAGCAGCTGGCCGTATGCCACTGCGTTTGTATCGGGTTCGACTATCATGCCACTCGCAACTGCGAGTATGAGCATGGCGATGAAGGTCTCGACCACCACAAGGCCGATGAGGAACTCCACCTCGGGGCTGGACATCTTCTTCAGATCGAACAGTATCTTCATTGCCACGCTGGTGCTGCTCATGGCGATAACGCCAGCGAGGAATATCGAATCGATCAATGGCCATCCCAGGTAGGATGCGAACAGGAAACCGACGAACAGACCGATGCTGGTGTCGATCACCGCGAGTATTATTGCGGGCGTTCGGGTCTTCTTAAGCTTAGAGAAGGAAAACTCCAGCCCCACGAAGAACATCAGCATGATCAGTCCAATGAACGACAGAATCTCGACAAGGCTTGTGTCAGTGATCAGGCCGCTGTACTCAACTCCCAGGAGCTCCACGCTCATCTTCGGGCCGATCAGTATGCCGATCACGATATACCCGAGCATGACTGATTGGTTCGCCTTGCCCGCAAGGCTAGCCGCTATGAAAGCCAGCAGGAGAATCGCTCCGAGCTGAAACAGCAGTTCGGCTTCTGTGACCATCGATCAGGTCCCATCCCGTCGTTCGTAAGAGGATGTCACCTACTTGTGCGAAGAATCGGCGTCATCCCATCCGCCGCGCTAATGGAGGTCGTCCGTACTTATACCTTCTCCAGCGCGCATGATGGCCAGTATTGCGACGGAGCAGCTACGCTGCTCCGGTCACGTATGCCCGAAGGCGAGCAGCAGGATGATGTACGTGACATAAAGCGACCCTGATGCAATCATGCACTTCCAACTGACGTATCCCTTGTACCTGACACAATAGTAGATCCATGCAGATGCTGCAAGCGCGATTACGATGCTCGCGATGTTTACTGGGGCGAGTTCCCAGCTGGTGAACAGCAGGCCTATGCTGACGGGGATGCTGCTCTGAAAGACCATGGCGCCTGTGATGTTACCGAGGGCGAGAACATCCTTCGACCTCCAGTACCAGATGAAACTGTTGAATTTCTCCGGTAACTCCGTCGCGATCGGTGCCACGAGGAATGCGAGGATCATCGCTGGAACGCCGATTTCAACCGATACCGTTTCCACACCATCAACAAACACCTTCGCGCCCGCAACGATTCCCGCGAGTGATGCCAGAACCTGAAAAGAGATGAGAGCCAAGCCGAGCTTGCCCGTCGGAGGCATTCCCGTCAGTCTCGTCAGATGTAATGTGGGGCAGCTGCTTTCCTTGATTAACGTCTCGTCTTTCAGCGTCCGACGAACATACATCACGTATGCTGCGAGAAGGATGACAGCGATAGCGTAGTTGCCACCGTGGAGGTCCAGGGAAGACTGCATGCCCCAGAGGCCTGCGATGAGCGCCAGCGTATAGGCGAGCATGAAGTATCTGAGGTCGCGAATGACGTGGACCTTGTCCAATGTCAAATTCACGTCGGTTCGCCTGCCCCTCCTGTATGCAAGAAGCACTGCGATGCCGCCGATGAACATGGCTAGGGTGCCCAACATGAACGGGGCTCCCAGTATCGCTCCCTCACCGATCTCCTCACCCTCAGCTTCGCTGCCGAAGAAAATCGCCATGATGGGAACCATGGTTTCGGGAAGAGCAGTCCCGACCGCTGCGAGCACGCTTCCCGTCGCCGACTCGGCAAGTCCGAGCCTGCAACCAAGCCATTCGATGCCGTTGGTGAAGATCTCGCAGCTGATTAGTATCAGCACGAGCGCCGCAATCAAGGTGAAGATACTGATTGCCTCGAGAGCCATGTCGGTATCGTCTGTCGTCTATGGTAGGTCGATATTTAAAGCCATCTGAGGAATGCCTCCTCGTATCCTTGGCTTCGCGAGGGCATGGCGGCTCCACAAGGATTAAGTAATTCAACAATCTGCCTGGCCTAGCATGTTCGGCATCTTCAGAGGCAGGGGAATAAGGACGCATTGGCATCTAAGGGTGCTCTATTTCTCCACATTCTTCCTTAGGATGGCTTTTGGTGCGTTGCTCCTTCTGATCGCGAAGTACGTTCCTTGTGAAACGGATTATGAAGGTCTCCTGAACGTGGCGATCATTGCAGTTCCCTACCCGCTCGCGGAGATGCTGACGGCGAATTACTTCGGCATCTTGAGCGATCGCACTGGCCGGAAGCCCATCATCGTTTTCGGGACTGCGATGGCCGCCTCGATTGTGCTTCTCTACACGCTGTCGAACAATGTCTGGTATCTCGCTGCGATGCATGGAATACACGGCATCGGAGCGGCGGCGACCGTCGCACCAGCAATAGCGATGATCGCAGACCATGCCGAGGCTTGCGATCGTGGACGACAGATGGGATGGTTTGACTACGCAACATTTCTGGGCTATATAGTCGGCGCAGTAGCGGGGGGGTTCCTGATCGATATTGTGGGGGCCAAAGTGGGCTTCCTCTTCATGGCGGGGCTGCTGATCATATCGGCGCTCATGCTGCAGATGCTTGTGAAGAAGGAGAAGGTTCGCGTCAAATCGGAGAGCCTTATGGCATGGCACAACCTGAGGAAGGTATTCAAGATACGCGAGGTCAAGCTCATGTTCCCGATATGGCTGATCATCGCGACACTCCTCGGCCTGGCCATTACATACCTCCCGCGGATCATGCTGAGCGAGGACATCAGCGGAAGCATGATAGGACTGATGTTTGGAGCGGCGGGGGTGGCGCTCGGCCTCTTCCAGCCTTTCTGGGGGAAGGTATCGGACATGGTAGGTAGAATCCCGGTTATGGCCTATGGAGTGTTCTGCATCATGGGCATCATCATAATGGCATTGTTCTTCTCCGATTCGATATACACAAGGGTGGATGACGAGATACGACTCAACATAATCGGGCTCATTCCGTTGGGAATACTGGGTGTTGGCGTCGGCGCGTTCGTGCCAGCAGCCCTTGCACTCATGGCGGACTGTTCCAGTGACGACTGCTACGGAGCGACAATGGGGCTGTACTCGTTCGCTTTGGGCTTCGGCGCCTTCATTGCGGAGAGCTCTGGCCTTGGAATAATCGTGATGAGCGGGGAGGAGACGGCCGTCGGATGGTTGTTGTACTTCGCGGCTGCGCTGATATTCCTCGCCGTTGCGTTGATGCTGGCCTTCTTCGTTAAGGATTTGGCGAAGAAATGGATTGCCAACCGCGGAAGTGCGGATGATGATCGAGATTGATGGATCAACGGGCGAAGGCGGAGGACAGGTGCTTCGGACTTCAATCGCTCTCTCCGCAGTTACGCAACAGCCTGTTCGCATCGTGAAAATCCGCGCGGGGCGTACCAATCCAGGCCTTTCGCAACAGCACGTGACAAGCATTGAGGCAGTTGCTGCGATCTCCGATGCGAGAGTGGAGGGACTCTGCAAGGGAGCCAGCGAAATAGAATTTCACCCTGGGGCCCTCCTCGGTGGGAAGCACAGGTTTGACATCGGAACTGCGGGCAGCATTCCTCTCGTCGTGCTGGGATGTCTGCTTCCCGCTTCGTTGTCCAAGGACACCGTCGATATCACCATCACGGGAGGGACGGATGTGAAATGGTCTCCACCTATCGATTACATTAGAGATGTCCATGTTCCAACCGCTGAGAGGTTTGGGGTTGCGTGCTCAACGGAACTGGCATCAAGGGGATTCTATCCCGAAGGAGGAGGCGAGGTCAGCGTCGAGATAGCATCCTCGGGGGGATTGCGCGGCGTGAATCTCAGAGAACGTGGTGGCCTCCGTCGCATCAGAGGCATAGCCTACTCGCAGAACCTCCCTGATCATGTTGTCAGCAGAATCCGTCACTCTGCAATGCGTAAACTCGCGTCCGTTGGCGAGGTGAAGATCGCTTCTGAGGTTAGACGCGGCCACAGCAAGGGAGCTGGGATCGTGCTTACAGCAGAATGCGAGAACTCAGTAATCGGTCAAAGCGCCCTGGGCGAGAAGGGCGTGCGAGCAGAGATGTTGGGAGAGACTTGCGCCTCTGACCTGCTGGATACCATCGCCTCCGGCGCGGCTGTGGACGAGCATATGCTCGATCAGATGTTGCCGTACATGGCGGTCGCAAGGGGAGGTTCGGCAGTGACCGCTGAGAGCCTCACTGCTCATGCCGAGACGAACATGACAGTAATCGGCAGCTTTGTTGACAGGGAATTCACAGTAGTGGAGAAGGGAGATGTGGTGGAAGTCGCTCTCGACTAGCCGTACATTGACGGACGCGGGGCCTCCTTAGAATCCCTGCGGACCTCAGCCTGCTTCTGAATCTCCCGTATATGATCCTCGATCCGCTGAGATTCCTCGAAGAGAGGTTTCGCGTCGAATTCTATACCCAGCAATATGCGGTCAATAGCCTCAAGCACAAGAGCCGCAGCCCTCGCATCGGGGAAATCGGGGTGGGCCTCCGCGAGCAACGTGACCACATTGAAGTCGCGCTTCCTACCTTCGTTGAGCAGAACACCAGCTACGCCAGAAATCACCCCCTCTTCGAAGGTACGTATGTCGTTCTCCTTCAGCAATTCGCGTGCGCTTGGCGTGCTCGCTATGCCGAACACGATGTCGCTGATGTCCGTCGTGGTCTTCAGCTCTGGATCGACGACCAATCCCTCAGGAGAGACTATCATCTTGCAGCGCTGCTCAATAGCCCATTTGACAAGCGTGTGGGCGATAGGTCTTATGAGAGGGCCAGGCGGTTGAAACTCGGAGATGAACGCGACTATCTGGTCGCCCCTTCTGCCCTTCTCGCCAGCATAGATCCTGACAGGACTGAGAGGCTTCGAATCACGGATCAAAGACACCGTAGGAAAGTGCTCAGAATCCATGATTCCAATATGTTCGAGATTGAGTATCTTGATTAGGTAATTGGCGGCGATCGAGCTCACAAGCCCGACGCTCGGAAAGCCGTCAATTATGGTAGCTCCCTTGAGATCCACCCGCCTCAGCTCATGGATGCCGATTTCTTCATCATCCATGGGTTGACCGAATGAGATAGTTGACATATAAGCCTTCGGAGACGGAGACGGGGCAAGAAGGTCGGCGCCATATTGAGGGTTTGTGCACTGGCTGGTTGAAGAATATCGGAAAAGTTCTTACCGGCTATTGTCATGTTGGAGGCGATATACTTGAAGGTCACAATCAATTGTGCTATGTCAGCCGACGGCAAGATCGCTCTAAGCAGCCGGAGGCAGACTGACATCTCAAACGAAGAGGATAGAAAGCGCGTGCATGAGTTGAGAAACACAGTCGACGGAATACTCGTTGGAATAGGTACCGTAATCACGGACGATCCCAGGCTAACCGTGAAGAGAGAGTATGTGGAAGAGCCGAAGAACCCTGTCCGAATAATCCTGGACTCCAAAGGGCGTACTCCGCCCGACGCGGCAGTATTGAACGGTGAAGCGCGCACCCTGATCATCACGGCAGAAGAGTGCGAGAAGGAGTTTCCGAACGCTGAGACCGTCAGATGCGGCACTGATAGGGTGGATATTGCGAAAGCCATGCAGATACTCGAGGGCATGGGCATCCGGAGTATTCTGGTGGAGGGCGGCGCAGAGGTCATGTGGTCGTTCCTCAAGTCGCGCCTCGCCGATGAGATGTACATCTTCATCGGAAGTCTAGTGATCGGAGGCGACTCTTCGCCCACCGCCGCTGGAGGAGAGGGCGCAGAATCGCTGGAGGACACCGTCGAGCTAAGACTTCGAAACGCCGAAATCGTGGGTGACGGCGTCCTTCTGGAATACGAGGTGGTCAAGTGACCGAGGGTGAGCGGCCCCGTTTCGTGGCAGACAGCATGCTTGGGTCGCTTGCCAGATGGCTTCGAATGCTCGGATACGATACGGCCTACGAGAAGGACATGGATGACGGAGCACTGATTCGATTAGCGTCAGAGGAGAACCGTAGAATTCTCACCCGCGACAAGGGGCTGGCGAAGGAGTCGAACGCGATATACATCGAACCGGATGACCTTGAAGCGCAGTTGAAGCTGGTGGGAGAGGTCGGTGAACTATCGTTCAGCGAGGAATTCATTAGATGTTCGACATGTAATGGTGAGTTGAAGTCGGTCCCAAAGGACGAAATTGGCGATCGCATCCCCGAGGGCGCGCTTGCCAACAACGACCGGTTCTGGATTTGCAGCGCGTGTGGCAAGATCTACTGGCAAGGCTCTCACTGGCTGGGCATCAGGGAAAGGTTCCGGAAACTCAACCTCGCATAGATTCTGGCCCATGTAGGTGCTCGCTCATGATCTTCCCGCTGGCAGAGTTAATCAACAAGGCGCCTCCCTTGCCCTCAACACACCAAACTGGAAGGTAGACCAGCCCCTTCGATTCAATGATGATCGCGTCATCACGAGGCTTTCCCCTTTCAATGACTTCAGCATGTCCGTAGTCACGGACTGTCTCCACATAGGACCGGTATTCCTTCGATATCACATCTCTGGCCATCTCAAGGGCCTTCTCCTCTTCAATGGCTGGCTCCCTCTTGGAAGTCGGGGCGTCGATGGAATCGACGAGCTCGAAACCCCAGCGCCAGGTTTCAACGTGCTCGGTCATGGCATTGATGGCAACGATGCCCGCCCTCTGCTGCTTCTCGTCGATGTTCAGAACGTAGTGGAACAGGAAATGCGGTATGAGCTCAAGGTCGAAGCGATATCCCTGAACCTCGTGGCGAGCGATATACTTGACATCCTCGAGAGAGATCGTCGGCTTTACAATCTGCTCTGCACGTTCCTCCGTGCTCTCGACGATTATCGGGATGGACTGATCCGTAGGTTCGACGGGCGCTTGCGGCGCCTCGTCGGATATCACATCATCCAATAGGCTGTCGCTGACTGTGTCGGAAACGCTGCTGAGATGCAGCGTGCCGATCTCGTGTTCCATCTCCTCCCTGCCCCAGTAATGGATTCCCAGCTCCTGAAGGTGTCTGTGTATGCGATCGTCTACCCTTGATAGCGATGCCACGACCTTCCTTCCGGAGAAGTCTTTAACGTTTCTTATGAAGTCTTCGATATCGTCGCTGATCAAATCGCTCGCTGCCAGAACGACCACTGACACATCATCCCTCTGACCATAGAGATATCCATCCCTCTCCTCCACATCGAATTGCCTTGACTGCAATATCTGTATGAGGTGATCCTTCAGAGTCGTCATCTCGGCATCGTCGACAGTGATTGTACGAATCCGATAAGAATCTTCTTAATCAAAGGCACGGAGGAGAAAACTAATTAGCCTCTCAGAGGCAATGGCGAGCCGGCCAGCGCAACAGCGAGGGCATTGAACGGTGAGGGCTTGCGTTTCTCAGCTGTAATCTCGATGGGGCTTCTTGCCTCGGGCGTGGCGCTCGTGGCTGGGTCAGTAGCGAGCGGCGAAGCGGAAGTGTCGTTGGTTGTGATATTCCCGGTCTTCTCCGGCTCCAGCGCTTATTTCCTGCTCGGAACCCTGCTGATCGTCGCTGGCATGCTGGGCGGCCTCTTGACCTTGTGGACTACGGCTTCGGAAGTGCCTCCAGCCCGTGCCCGCGAGAGCCCTGGCGTCAAGCGTGTCGAGGACGCCGGTGAGAAATCGACGATCGGCGGATTGGTATTGATCGGCCCTGTGCCTATCGCGTTTGGCTCGAATCCAAGAATTGCATATGCGATGTTGGGGCTGGGCGTGGCGATCGTGCTGATAGTCTTATCGCTATTCCTGCTCTCGCTCCTGTAGCTTCTCCAACGCCTCGTCGACGGTTGTCTTTGTTGACGAGGCGAGCTCGCGCAACTCTGACATGGCAGCGATGTACACGCTGTAATCCTTGCCCATACGTCTCACCGCACGGCCAACCGCCCGTTCCACGGATTCCTTCCGCTGTTTCGTCCTGGCCGCTTCGACAAGGATCGACTCGATTGTGTCTTCCATCGGTCAGCCCCTCCCGCGGGCGTCGCACACATCTATGAAGGCTTGGAATATCTCGTAGCCATTGTCGGTGTGCTCGACCTCTGGATGAAATTGAAGGCCGTAGAGCGGCCTTGACTTGTGTTTCATTGCCTGCACCGGACAAGTCTCCGAATCGGCAAGGAGTTTGAAATCAGGAGGGAGTTCGAAGACCTCGTCATTATGCGACTCCCAGCCTATGAACGATCCCGGAAGCCCTTTGAAGAGGTCGTTCTCGTCAACGACCGTTATAAGCGTCTTGCCAAACTCCGGAGTGGCGGACGGGCCTGCCTTCCCTCCAAGGTGTATGGCCATGAACTGGAGGCCAGCACATATGCCTAATATCGGCATATCCAACTTGTCGATGTAATCGCCGCAGAGGCCCATTGCCTCGCCGTCCAGTCCCACCCTGGGAGAACCTCCGGACAGCACAAGACCGTCTGCCTTGATGGAGTCCAGAGGAGTCCTGTTGCCAACGATTTCGGTCTCAATCCCGAGGTCGCGGAGAACGCGCCATTCCCTATGGGTCCACTGGCCGCCGTTATCCACCACCAGAATGCGCATGGTGGAGGGAATATTGCAGGAGTATAAAGCCTCTGCTGAACGGCTCGAAGCAATCAGACGATGCCTGGAATCACTCCCACTCTATGGTCGCCGGAGGCTTGTCTGTTATATCGTAAACCACCCTGTTGACCCTGTCCTTCATGCGGTTCGTGATTCCTGTTGATATCGATTCGAGGACGTCGTAAGGTATCTTCATGTAGGCGGCGGACATCGCGTCCAGCGACTCCACCGCCCGAACTGCAACGGTGTATCCATAAGCTCTCACATCGCCTTGCACGCCGACGCTCTTCACGGGAAGCAGAACTGCGAAGTACTGCCATGGCAGGTTCATCTTGCCGGCGGCGGCGGCTTTCTCAATCTCCTCCTCGACGATCGCACACGCCTCTCTAACGATATCCACGGCCTCGCGGGTGGGTTCTCCCAAGATCCTTATGGCGAGCGCAGGACCAGGAAACGGTTGTCTCTCGGCGACCTCTATCTTCAACGCGCGCGCGACCTTTCGAACCTCATCCTTGTATAGATCCCGCAGAGGCTCCACGAGCGTGATGTTCATTTCGGCAGGAAGGCCGCCCACGTTGTGATGCGACTTGATGGTGTCTCTGAGGCCTCCGCCGCTCTCTATCCAGTCCGGCGCGATTGTGCCCTGAATCAGGTATTTCGCCCCGGATTTGCTGGCCTCTCTCTCGAACACACGTATGAACTTCTCGCCGATGATCTTGCGCTTCTCCTCAGGGTCGGTGATTCCTTTCAAGGCATCGAAGTACTCGTCGCTGGCGTCGACGATGATGTGGTTCACGCCCAGCCGCCCGAGCATGCCATCGATGGCTTCGGTCTCACCTTTCCTCATGAAGCCCGTGTCGACATACACCGCGAGCAGCTGGTCGCCGATGGCCCTGCTCACCAAGACGGCGCATACGGTGCTGTCAACGCCGCCGGAAGCGGCGATTATGGCTTTGCCCTTGATGGTCTCACGCACCTTCCGGATCTGATCGTCGATGAACTTCTGCGGGTCGAACATCTAAGCACCAACTTCCTCCGAATCCCTCGCCACCTTGTCCTTTAGCCTGCGCCTGTATGCCTCGAGAGCATCGGCTATACGATCGTCCTTCAGCGATAGGATCTGCGCGGCCAGAAGCGCTGCGTTCTCTCCCCGATCCAGCCCTACGGCCGCGACGGGGATTCCTGGGGGCATCTGCACGACCGACAGGATGGCGTCGAGGTTCAACGCGCCGCTTACGGGCACGCCGATGACGGGTCTGCTGGTCCTCGCCGCAATAACGCCCGGAAGAGCGGCCGACAGCCCCGCAATCGCTATGAACACCTCGGCGTCGGCCTCCGAGACGAGCTTGTCTACCAGTTCGGGCGTCCGATGGGCGCTGGCAACGCTTACCTTGTAGTTCACGCCCAGCTCCTTCAACACCGCGATCGCCTTCTCCGCCACCTTCAGGTCGCTCTTGCTGCCTAGAACTATCTGGATGCTCATCGAAAAGGTGAGAGGTGGAGTTTGTAGAAAAAGGTTTGCGCGTCTATGACTTCATTATGGCAAGGAGAAACACGCCAATCGCCGCGATGGCGCCGAAGACGCCAGCGAGGATGTACAGGAATGCATCCCAAACGACCTTGCTAAGGTTGACATCAAGGACATCGACGGAGTCCAGCCCCATGGCGACCCAAACGACGCCTACGATGAGGCCGATGACGACGAGTATAACGCCTATCATTCTGCTCTTCCCGCTTCCAAAATACGCCGTGAACACGCCGGCGAGGAGCATGAAAAGCGCGAACACAAGTATTATAACTGTCAGGAACTCAACTAACTCCATCCGACCCACCAACTACGACCAACGACTCAGAACTTTATACCAGTCAGCGTCTTCGTGTCGATCACACCGGGTATCGAGCGAACCTTGTCTACGACGACCTGTCCAAGGAGGTTGAAGTCTTCCGCCTCGATCTTGGCAATCAGATCGTACTCTCCAAACAGTGGATGGAGTTCCACGACTTCCTTGACCTTCAGGAGTTCGTTGTAGACCTCGTGCTCCTTTGCCGGTGCGGTGCTTATGAGTATAAAACCCACGGCCATCTGGTCTCACCAATCCCCAATAATGGGATGTCTTGTCATAAACCTTTCGGGATAGCCTTTCGGGATAGCCTTTCTGGATGCCTCATAACCAGAAGCTGCATGACGGAGTGCGTCTGATGCGGGTCGAATCTATACGTTCTTCCGTCGAGCCGCGCGCCTCTGCACCATCTCCCAAGTCGGCAGAGCGCTCTGTCCGCCGACGCTCTCGACAATGAACGAAGCGGCAGATGCGCCCGTCCATGCGCATTCCTCGACTGGCAGCCCGCGGCTCAGGCCCGCGTAGAACCCAGCTCTGAAACCGTCTCCTGCGCCGGTAGTGTCAACGACTTCGTCGGGGCTGATCGCACCGATCAACACCTCATCATCGTCGGATATCACCCTGCTTCCGTTGTCCCCCAGAGTGTTGACCAGGAGTTTCGCATAGGAAAGCAACTCACGATCGTCCTCGAGATTGAGGTACTTCTTGGCAGTCTCGAGCTCCGATGAGTTCATGAACAGTACGTGCGTGTACTCCAGCATCTGTTTCAGTGTCTCGGGCGTGTACACGTAGTGTATCTCCTGCGCAGGGTCGAAGCACACCGTCCTCTTTCGCCACCTGGCCCTCCTGGCCACCTTGATCATATACTCCGGCCTGCCCGTGCCGATGTGAACGAATTTAGATGAATCGACCGTATGAGTCCTGAGAGGCTGTCTGTCCTGAACCTTGACGGCGCCCTGGTCCACGAAGCCTATCTGGTTGTGCTCCGAGTCCGATATCATGATGATGAAGGGCGTTCTCTCTCCGCGAACCTTGATTATGTCCGTTATATCCACACCGGCCTCGCTGAGGACGCCTTTGAACTTGTCCGGGAAATCATCGCCCACATGAGCGGCGAGAGCGGTCCTTACGCCGAGAGTGGCCGCTATTCTGGCAAGGTTGGCCCCTGTGCCGCCATAAAACTCCTGACGGCCGACCAGCTCTACACAGGTGTTAGGCTGCGGGAACCTGCCCGAAGAGTAGATTATGTCGATGGCCGCATGGCCATATACCCCGAGAAAGTTGCTCTTCCGCACGCCCCTCACTCCGTCACCCCGTATCGCCCCCACTGTACTTGAAAAATCTGTCAAATGGAAGGGGCGCCCTCACTGTCATACTGACTTTATATACGTCGTAATGCTGGCGGATGGCGGTGGAGGACGGCTTTAGGTGCCTTCTCTCCAATCGCTGAGGTACTTCTTCTGCGCGGGGGATAGCGAGTCTATCCCGATGCCCAGAGTCTCGAGCTTGATCCGGGCCACGTGCTCGTCGATGTGGTCCGGCACGTCGTACACGTCGGGCTCCATCGAATGAGGGCTGAAAGCCATGTACTCGAGGCACGACGCCTGTATTGCGAAGCTCATGTCCATGATCTCCGCCGGATGACCCTGTCCGGCGGCCAGGTTCACGAGGCGCCCTTCTGACAGCAGGTAGACCCGTCTGCCATTCTTGAGCTGATACTCGTCCACCGACTCCCTGACCCGTCTGCGCTTCTTCGACAGCTGTCGGAGCGCGGTCTTCGATATCTCGTTGTCGAAGTGTCCGGAATTCGACAGTACGCAGCGATCCTTCGCCTTACGAAGGTGTTTAGCAGTGACGACATCCTTGCACCCAGTGGCGGTCACGACCATATCGGCGTCTTTGATCGCCTCCGCCATTGGCCTCACTGCGAAGCCGTCCAGTCGAGCCTCGATAGCGCGTATCGGATCCACCTCGCATATTGTCACATCGGCGCCCATGCCTTTGGCACGCATGGCAATACCTCTGCCGCACCATCCGTAGCCAGCTATGACGACGCTCTTCCCAGCGATGACAAGGTTTGTTGCGGTCATTATGCCGTCCATTGTCGATTGCCCGGTTCCATACCTGTTGTCGAACATGTACTTCATGTAGGCGTCATTGACGGACATGACAGGGAATCTGAGTGCGCCCTCCCGAGCCATCGCTCTTATCCTGATGATGCCGGTTGTCGTCTCCTCGTTTGCGCCCTTAACGTTCGGCAACATGTCCTTCCGCTTCGTATGCAGCAGGAAGATGAGGTCTGCACCGTCATCTATCACATAATCGGGCTTCATGTCGAGCACGCCGTTCAGCGACGAGTAGTAATCCTTCTGCGACTGGCCCTTCTTGGCGTACGTTTCAAGTCCGTACTTTTCGTTGAGCGCAAGAGCCACGGAGTCGTCCGTGGAGAGAGGGTTGCATCCCGTAAGCCGCACCTCCGCCCCGGCCTCTTGTATCGTCATCGCGAGGACCGCTGTCTTCGCCTCTGTGTGGAGTGCCATCCCGACCTTCAGCCCCTCGAAGGTCTGCTCCTTGACCAGTCTTTTCCTGATCCTCCCGAGGACTGGCATGTGAGCCTTGGCCCATTCAATTCTCTTCACTCCTCTATCGAGCAACTCGTTCGATGGCATCGTACCTGCGGCGAGGAGAACATTGCGACAAGAAAAAGGTGTTGGGTGTTCAACCATGACTCGATTCCGAACTCTCAATGCCGAGGTTGGATGCCATCAGACGCATCACAGCCCCAAGATTCTCTTCTCGATTGTAGCGCTCGAGTGCACGGTCAATCTCATCTGAATCGCCTCTGATTTCTTCGAGGCTGCCAGTGATAAGCGGCAGCGCCTCGGTGACCTCGTCTATGATGGCGACGGTGGCCGAGCGAGCGGTTCTGGAGAAGGGGTTGAGGTCGATTGCGATGACCTTCTTTCCCATTCGCACCAGCGCCTCGGTGCGATCGCCGTCCTCTAGAGCGACGAGCACGACGTCCGAAGTGAAAATGCCTTCGCGAGTGCACAACCCCCTCGAGCCTTCCAAGCCGGGTATCCTCTCGTCGGGCAGGAATCCCAAAACCTGCGTCGCGCCCTCGCGCTCCAGCACGGCCTGGATCTTCGACAGCCTCTCATCCGACCGATGGAAGAGCCCCACCTCGACCTTCGCAGAGGCGGCGTTCGCGAGCGTGACGGCCGCTTTCGGACATAGCGCGGCAACATTGCCGTTGACTGATATCACGGGCCTCTCCGCCTTGAGCAGCAGCGCAGCCGCCGCTCTGGAGGCTATCCTGGCCTCCCGTATCGTCCGCTCCCCCAGAAGATAGTAGAACATCTCACCCCTGCCGTGAGCGATCAGTCCCTGCTGGGCTACAATGCCGTCAGCGAAACCCCTCACAAGCGATTCGCGCAACATCAATGATTTCTGACGCGGGTGCGTTTCGGGGATTTCAGTCATGACAATCATTCTCTCGCAATGCCCTTCAGGAGTGTCCTGGAGGCTTGTATCCAGGAAACGATGCCTAAGACTTAAATACATTGAGAAAAACCTTATATATAACATCGCACATAGGGCGCTGAGCACAAGATATAAAAACGATTCGGTGAGCGGGTTGAAGCTTCTAGGAGTCGTGCAGGACATCTCTCACGACGGCAAGCTCATTGTGAAGGCGAGATTCGCACCGAGAAACGGTGCCGCTGTGCGTGACAACCTGAAGACGGACGTGGGAAGAGTGACAAGGGTCTTTGGCCCGGTCCGCTCACCGTATGTAGCCATCCAGCCCGCGAAGGAGATGAAAACCATCGCTGTCCTGGGCAAAGAGGTCTATGTGCTTGAAGAGGGGGACCATGGCAAAGGTAAGAGAAGAGACTGAGCAAATCGAGAGATGCCCTGAATGCAACAGCGCCCATCTAGTTAGGGATTACGAACGCGGAGAACTAGTATGCGAGGACTGCGGCATCGTCCTCGACGACCAGCTCATCGATCAGGGGCCGGAATGGAGGGCCTTCGACGTCGAGCAGGGAGAAAAGAGGGCTAGAACCGGCGCTCCGATGACCTACACGATTCACGACAAGGGACTCTCCACTGAGATATCGTGGAAGAACAAGGATTCGTACGGCAAGAGCATACCGACGCGCAACAGGGCGCAGCTCTACCGGCTCAGGAAGTGGCAACGCAGAATCAGGGTATCCAACGCGACCGAGCGCAACCTGGCATTCGCACTGAGCGAACTCGACCGCATGGCCTCTTCCATGGGGCTTCCCCGAAACGTGCGCGAGACGGCTGCGATGACCTACAGAAAGGCTGTCAACAAGAACCTGATAAGGGGCAGAAGCATCGAGGGCGTCGTTGCCGCGTCGTTGTACGCCGCATGCAGACAGTGCAATGTCCCGAGAACCCTCGACGAGGTAGCCAACTCCTCGCGCGTGGGCAGGAAGGAGATCGGCAGGACCTACAGGTTCATGACGAGGGAGCTGAAGCTCAAGCTCATGCCTACCAAGCCTCAGGACTACGTATCGAGATTCTGTTCCGAGTTGAAGCTCTCGGGCGAGGTTCAGTCAAAGGCGACCGAGATACTGAAGGACGCGGCGAAGAAGGAGCTGACCTCCGGCAGGGGGCCTACCGGCGTCGCCGCGGCTGCGATATACATATCGTCGATTCTGTGCAACGAGCGGAGGACCCAGCGTGAGGTCGCGGACGTGGCAGGCGTGACTGAAGTCACAATAAGGAACCGCTATAAGGAGCTCACCGAGAAGCTCGGGATCGAAGTTCAGCTCTGACCCGTGCTCCCGATCCATCAAATCCCTTATTCAAAACCCCCTCTCAACCCCCTTTTGAAAGACAGGTTTTTATGGCAGACAGCCATCTTGCGGTCGGGGAAGGAACGTGCTCAAGATAGGCATCAATGGCTTCGGAAGAATCGGCAGGAACGTCTTCAGGGCAGCGATACAGAAGGACGGCTACGGCAGGGACTTTGAGATCGTGGCGATCAACGACATAGCGCCAGTCGATTCGCTCGCTTACCTTCTGAAATGGGACACGGTCTACGGCAGGCTGACAGCCGACGTCGAGGCTGGAGAGGGACGTATTCGGGTCGGCGACCGTGAAGTCGCTGTCACCCAGATGAGAGATCCTGCCGAGATACCCTGGGGCAGGCAAGAAATCGATGTGGTCATAGAATCAACAGGATTGTTCACAGCGAGGGAGAAGGCGGCGAAGCATCTGTCCGGCGGCGCGAAGAAGGTGATCATATCCGCCCCGTCGAAGGATTGCGATGTCACCCTCGTCCTTGGAGTCAATATGGATTCTTACGATGGCTCGAAGCACGATGTCGTTTCGAATGCTTCCTGCACGACCAACAGTCTCGCACCGCCTGCCAAAGTGATAGACGATAGTTACTCGATCGTGGAAGGTATGATGACGACAATCCACGCCTATACTGGCGACCAGCGCCTGGTGGATCTGCCTCACAAAGATCTGCGGAGGGGCAGAGCGGCTGCGACATCGATCATCCCCACCAGCACTGGAGCTGCCAAGGCCATTGGCAAGGTGATCCCGCGCCTTGATGGCAAGCTCAACGGCTTCGCCATGAGGGTGCCTACGCTATGCGGCTCGGTGACGGATCTGAGCTTCACGACGGAGAGGGAGATGTCCGCCGATGCGCTCAACGATGCACTCAAAAAGGCGGCCGCAGGACCGATGAAAGACGTGATGGAGATATGCGAGGAACCCATCGTCTCGTCGGACGTCGTGGGCAACCCACACTCCGCCGTAATCGACGCTGCGCTCACAATGGTCATAGGTGGAGAGGGACGCTTCGGCAAGATACTCTCTTGGTACGACAACGAGTGGGGATACGCGAACAGGCTCGTCGAGGTGGCCCCTAAGCTTGTGTAGCGTTCGAAATCGAGGACTTCCGGAGCAACGATTAATACTTGGGGAGACGTAGCTGCACGTCATGGTATCGTGCTACGACTGTGATCACTTCGGTACACGCTGCAAGGGAATACTTCCACCGATGGAGTACCGCGACAGGATTGACGAGTACTGCGAGAACTTCAAGGTAGTCAGTTGGAGGGGCGAGCTGCATAAGCCCAGCGGAGAGACCAGGATTTAGCGCCCTCAGGGCCGATGACGCATCAGGCTGACATACTCCACCTCGTCAGGCGAGACCCGCCCCAGCAGTATGTTCTTCTTGACCCCGTGGGCCAGCCGCACCGCGCGGCTCACCTCTGGCCACATGGCCTTGTAGTGTTCAGGCACAGCGTGCACAAGATATTTGGCGTGGTTCTTGTCCGGATCCCCCTCGTACGCGCGGAAATGCGATCCGTACTTGAAGCCTGTCTTGACGATCAATCCCTTGGCTTTCAGGTCCTTGAACGTGGTTGAACGGAGGTCGAAGTCCGGCTGCAGCTTGCGAGCCCTTCGCCTGAGCGTTTCCAGGCCGACCGTCCTGTGCGACCTTCCATCCCTCAGCTTCAGCGCGCCCATCTCCGCCAGGAACACTGCCTCGATCAGCGATAGCTGAAGGATGCGCCCTATTAGCTTTCCGAAGCAATGGTTACGTCGTAGGGATTCTGCCGCGTCCGGGTCCGTCACCATGACCCTGTCGGCCATAACGACGCCTTCTGCCCCAGTCTCAAGGTTCACAGGGCCGAGCCGCCCCTTCGGCGATTGGCGCCTAACTTCGTAATAGGTGACATCGCTCTCCTCGTCAACGACCGCCAGGAGCAGCTTCTTCCTTATCTGGTCCGCTCTGTCAATATTGTCCAGCAGGTCACCAAGATCGAACGCGGAACGCTCTGATATCGCAGCCACCCACCACTTGCTGGAGGTTTTGTTAGGAGCGCCTCCTCTCGGAAAGACCCTGAAGTCAAGAGGCGGCTGTCCCATCTTGACGATATATCCTCTCTGACGTAGCTCGCGATAGACCAGATAGCGTATCTCGAATCCCCTTGAAGATTTGTGGGCTAGGCGCAGGAGATCGCCTGCACTGAGTTGCTTCCGCTTCGATCTGACTTCGAGCCTGCCGCTGTCGACCAGATAGGTGGCCTCCATGAGGTCGAGAGTGAGGCCGCCTCCCTTCTGTGGCACACCGAAGTAGCCCTTGTTGTAGATCTGGCTTCCCTTCGCTGCATCGGAAATCACGACCTCATCGCCTCGAAGCATTCCTGTCATTCGACGGGCGTATGTCTCTAGTCGGATATTACAGTAGCAGGAGCTTTCTGCGGGATCTCAAGGCAAACGGATGCTGCGCAAGATTCATATAGAAGCGCTAACATATTTGCGTTTCGAGGGCGTGTGCCCTCGCAATGGAACGAAGCGATGGAGGTTGGTAAGATGATAAGGCGAAGAAACCGAAGAGATGAGCTCGCTCCCAGGAGCCTTTGGGGACCGCTTTGGTCCAACCCGATGACGATGTTGAACGATATGGACAGGCTTTTCGACGACTTCAGAACGGACTGGGAAAGCATGTTCCTGACGCCTAGAACCGTCCAGGGAGAGCCGATCCGGCAGCCGCTCGTAGACCTCGTTGAGGAGGACAAGGCGTTCGTGCTCAGGGCGGAAGTTCCTGGAATCAACAAGGACGAGTTGAACATAGAAGTCACTGAGAACGCAATAGAGATATCCGGAGAGTCGAGCTCGGAGAAGGAGGAAGAGGACAAGGAGACCGGCTTCGTGAGGAGAGAACGCCATTACGCGCGTTTCCACAGGTCACTACCGTTTCCGGAGAAGATCGTGCCGGACGATGTCGACGCTCAGCTTAAGGACGGCATTCTGACCGTGAAGGCGCCGAAGGCGGCTGCGCCCGAGAAGAAGAGCAAGAAGGTCTCTGTGACTTGAAACGCGCGTGCGTGCTCACACGATGCTCGCATGCTCGACACATTTCATTATCGAATCACATTTCAGAAGCTGACACGATGAGACGAAGACGTTTCCGCGCTAAGTACCGGTGCTGAATCATGTCGAAGGGAGAGAAGATACTAAGAGTCGTCCAGGCCAAATCAGCAGATGATGGCAAGGGAGTCGCGAGGATAGATCCTGCATTGATGAAGATTCTCGAGCTCACACAGGGTGATATTGCCATAGTCGAAGGCTCGAAGAGCACAGCGGTGACCGTGTTCGAGGGATACGCCGAAGACGAGAACAGGGGCACTATCAGGATGGACGGAACCATCCGTAAGAACGCGGGCGCAGGCCTCGATGACAAGGTCGCCATAAGAAAGGTGACTCCCAAAGCGGCGACCAAGGTCACTCTCGCCCCCACGCAGCCCGTCAAGATACTCGGAGGTGAGGAATATCTGACCCAGGTGTTGGAGGGTAGGCCGATCGTCAAAGGGGATCTGCTCGAGGTCAACATCATGGGGCGGAAGTTCGACCTCGTGGTACAGAGCCACCAGCCGAGCGCGGATGCGGTGGTCATACAGAATTTCACCAAGATCAAACTCAGCGAGAAGCCCGCGAAGGAGGAATTGGCCAAGGGGCCGAAGGTCGCATACGAGGACATAGGCGGCCTTGCGGACGAGGTGGACAAGGTAAGGGAGATGATCGAGCTCCCACTCAGACACCCAGAACTCTTCGACAAGCTCGGAGTGGATGCCCCAAAGGGCGTGTTGCTGCACGGGCCTCCCGGCACGGGTAAGACCCTGCTAGCAAAGGCCGTTGCGTCTGAGACAAGCGCCAACTTCCTATCGATCGGCGGCCCGGAGATCATGAGCAAGTTCTACGGCGAGAGCGAGGAGAGGCTGAGAGAGATATTCAAGGAGGCGGCGGAGAACGCCCCCAGCATCATATTCATCGACGAGATCGACTCGATAGCGCCCAAGCGGGACGAGGTTACCGGCGAGACTGAGAGGCGAGTGGTCGCTCAACTTCTGGCGATTATGGATGGCCTCGAAGGGCGCGGAAAGGTCATAGTCATCGCAGCGACGAATCGGCCGAACGCACTCGACCCTGCGCTGAGGAGGCCCGGCAGGTTCGACAGAGAGATAGAGATAGGCATACCCAACAAGGATGGGCGGCTGGAGATACTGCAGATACACACGCGTGGCATGCCCCTAGCAGACGACGTTGACCTCCCGCAGATAGCGGGCATGACCCACGGCTATGTCGGGGCGGACCTGGCGTCTTTGGCCAGAGAGGGGGCCATGCGTGCCTTGAGAGAGGTGCTACCGACTATAGACCTCGAGGAGGAGACCATCCCAGCGGAGGTGTTGAACAGCCTCCACGTGACCATGGACAACATGATGGACGCGTACAGGGAGATGCAGCCGTCCGCGCTGAGGGAGGTACTGCTCGAGAGTCCGAACGTTAAGTGGGAGGACATCGGCGGGCTGGAGGGGCCGAAGCAGGAGTTGATGGAGACTGTTGAGTGGCCGCTCAGATATGCGGGCCTGTATCGGCATATGAACGCCACACCACCTAAGGGGGTGCTTCTGTACGGACCTCCAGGCACGGGCAAGACCCTGCTCGCGAAGGCGGTCGCAACCGAGAGCCAGGCGAACTTCATCAGCGTCAAGGGACCGGAGTTTCTGTCCAAGTGGGTTGGCGAGTCGGAAAAGGCCGTCAGAGAAACATTCCGAAAGGCCCGGCAGGCGGCTCCGTGCGTCATATTCCTCGACGAGATAGACTCTGTCGCGCCATTGAGAGGCACGTCATCTGATTCGCACGTCACGGAGCGGGTGATCAGTCAGCTGCTGACGGAGATGGACGGCCTTGAGGCGCTGCACAACGTCATCGTCATAGCGGCGACTAACCGACCGGACATCGTCGACCCCGCATTGCTACGACCCGGTCGGTTCGACCGGCTCGTGTACATCCACCCGCCTGACCTTGAGGCGAGGAAGGAAATACTCAGAATCCATACCAAAGGGCGTCCTCTGGCAGACGATGTCGACCTTGACAAGCTCGCTGCCAAGATGGACAACTACACAGGCGCCGAGATCGGTGCCGTGGCAAACGAGGCTGTGATGCTGGCCATACGCGACTACGTTCTCGGAGGCGGAGATACCGAGGGCGAAGGCTTGGACGAGGTGAAGGTAGATATGAAGTACTTCGAGAAGGCCATGGACAGTGTTCAGCCGATGAGCGAAAACGAATTGAGGAAGTACGAGCGACTCAGCCCCAACTCCATGTACAGGTAGCGGGATGGGAAGCGGACTGGCCGAAGACCATGCAGAAAACGAAGGTGAAGAGACGGGCTGTCACTGCGAACAGGGAGCAGCTGATTCTTAGGGTGAGGGAGGACCTCGCGAAGTGCGGCTTCTTCGTCACCGAACCGCACAACCTACGAAGCGTCAGCTTCGACATCATAGCGAGAAGGGATGACCAGCTCCTCATTCTAAAGATGCTCTCGAACATCGACTCGCTCTCGCAGAGCGATGCTGATGACATGCGCGTGCTCGCATCAGCGCTTGGCGCCAGCCCAATGATCATCGGTCTGCATTCGAGCGCGTCGGAGCTTGATGACGGAATACTGTACACGCGCTTCGGCCTGCCGATACTGTCTGAGAAATCCTTTGAGACCCTTATGCTGGAGGGCATTCCGCCCTTGGTTTATGCGGCGCCCGGAGGTTTGTATGTAAGAATCGATGGCGAGACGCTCAGGAGCGCCCGAGAGGCCAGAAGCATTTCGCTGGGCACGCTCGCGGAGGCGGCTGGCGTCTCACGCAAGGCGATTCAGATGTACGAGACCGGCATGGGAGCCATGGTGGAGATTGCAGCTCGGATTGAGGAGTTCCTGGACGAGCCGATCGTGGTGCCCCTGGATCCGTTCGATTTCACAGCTGAGATGGCCGAGAGTCTTCGGATACTGGAGGTCATGGACGGCGCCAACAAGGAAATCTTCGATATGCTCAGGGAGATAGGATACACCGTCCTTCCGACGAGGAGATGTCCGTTCGACGCATTCGCCCGAGAGGAGGAGCTTCTACTGACTGGCATTGGAGGAGATGAGAAGCTCGTCGAGAGGAAGGCGAGGGTGGTAGGCGATCTATCGAGAGTGACGGAGAAGAGGTCGGTCATAATAGTGCGAACCGATAGTCGCATCAAGACGATTGAGGGCACGCCGCTCGTATCGGAGGACGAACTCAGAAGGGCGGACCACACCGAGGATTTGATGAGGCTGATAAACCGACGAGAGAGGAGGGCAAAGAAATGAGAGACATGAAGAGGCTCTCCAACGGCGACTCAACGATTCACATCCTCCCTGTCATCAGAGGACTCAAATCAGAGATTGGAGTCGTGATTGATGCGTTCGCAAAGGTCGACCCTGATGCGGTGGCGGTATCTCTCTCGAAGGAGGAGATCGACGGCATTAGGAACCTCCCGGAAGACTACGAGCCGGAGCTTTCGAGATACGACGAGATCTACATCCAGGGGTTGAGGAGATACGGCGAGGTAGCCGCTCCGCCTCCGTGCTACGTCGCCGCGATAGAAACCGCCGACTCTGAAGGCCTACCTGTGATACCGATCGACATCGACGAGGCGAGCTACACGGAACTCTACTGCGCCTCGGTATCCGGTACGGCGCTGTTCAGGAATTCCACCAGAACTTGGTACCTGAGCAAGAGACAGTTTGCTGCTGACACTCCCGAGGAGTATGTGCTCAGGGTGGACCGCGCGTTCAACAACATGGGCGGCTTCAAACTAATCGAAAAGGAGCGGGTATCTTGGATGTCAGCTGAGCTATTGCGGGCATCAAAGATGACGAATCGGCTTCTGGCCATTGTCGAATACGAGCGACAGCAAGAGGTTGTCGGGACTATTGAGAAGAAGCTGACAGAGGCTCGAACTGACGAAGATCGAAATGAAGATGATTGAAAGGGTTTCGCGGCCATGAGTTTGGCTTCGATCGCGATTTCTTCGTCACGATGGCACTAGGTTCCCGACTTCCAGCCACGTTATGCCGCCCCGCACGTCAGTTGCTTGGTAGTCTGCAGCGATGTCTTTGACCACATAATACAACCAAGAGGTCTGGCTTCCGTGTATGTTCAGGTGAAGCGCCACCTGAGAAGTTATATCATCATCTAACGTGTAATTGACCACGACGATGTCGTCGAAATTGTCGCCGTTCACATCAACGACCTTGAATAGTCTGGGTGATGACCCTACCAGAATATTCCTTATGGGCGTCTCGTCGCTCGCCATCGAACTGTGGAGGTCGATCTTTGTGTTCCCCCGAGCGAAGAATGTCTCATCCCCGCCCGACCAGCCGTCCAGTGCAGTCCAGACGTCAGGACCGGTCGAGGTGCGGTTATAGACCATCCAGCCAGGAACCGCGTCCTCCCCGTCCCTCGCGACGATGACCTCGAGGCCGTAGTCATTGTCGCCGGCAACGCCGTTGATGTTGCCCAATGACACGCTTTGCCATAAGGGTTCATGAGTGTTTATGACGGCTTGAGGTTCATAGCTCCCGAATGTGCCGGTCAGTATTGCGAGATAGTCCAAGTGAAGAGTCTCGACGGGGCTGGCGCTTTCGTTCGTCTTCAGGGTATCAGTTATCCTTATTGTCAGGACTTGGCCTGCCACTTTCGAAGGTAGCTCACGTGTGTAGTACGCATACTCACTCTGGGTACCGGGCACGAAGATGATTGGGGTGTACTTATCACCGTCGATGGAATACCATATGTAGAATCCTTCCTCAGCGAGCCCACCGGTCGCTGTCACCTTGACCCTTACCCTGAGCTGTTGGTAAACATCGCTCGATAGAGTGTCCGTCGTCAGGTCGACTTCCAGCTCTCCCCTTGGTATGGGGAGTGCGGAGGAGTTCTCGCGCAGTTGTAGGGCGAGACCGCCTTCTTCGTGGGTGTCGCCTATCATATTGATGGCTTGGCCAACAGTTGGATGTGCAACATTGTCTGTATCGTCCAGGACGACTTCGTCAGGTGATGTATTCTCGGCGTAATACCAAACGTAGACGCCACGGTACTCCGATGATGCATCGGAATCAACTGTAACGACATCCAGATGGCCATCTCCATCCACATCCGCAATGTCGAAATCAAGTATGTTGCTGGAATCATCATAATACGGGATGACAGCTATCGGTTCGGTGGAATCCCACTCCTGGAGGTTATAGATCCAGATCCGTCCTTCTGCGAGGACGATGAGGTCATCTCTTCCATCACCGGTCATGTCCTCAAGGGCGATCTTCCGAACGCCATCATTGGTATCGTTGTATCCGGGGCCTCCGGTATCTGGAGGCTGCCACAGATACCCTGTCGCGCCGTAGGTGTTGTTGTAGATGACAACTGTTCGGCCTTCTTCATTCGCGCCTCCTCCGGTGTTATGTGTGCTATAAGCGAAATCGATATCTCCATCACCGTTGATATCGCCTGTGGCTATCCAGTTGATGTCCGCCTCCGTATCATCAGCGCTGGGGCGAGTCATCTGTGAGGCTTCTTGCCATGTGCCGAATGTGTTCAGGCTGTTCTCGATGTAGTAAAGGCTGTGACTGTTGTACTGACCCATCAGAACGTCAAGGTCACCGTCACCATCTATGTCCCCGAGCGCGAGAGCGCTGGTGGCATAGTTGTCGGCTGCGCTCGGCGCGTTTGCATAGTCATACATCGTTCGCTTCGTGAAGAAGTTGTTGTTCTGAATGTAGTACAGATACGCGGGATTCACGAAATTCGAGGTGCCCGTCATGAAGCCGGCAGCTCCGACCAGGAAGTCGGCTCTCGCCGTCGCAGCCCTTACGTTGAACTTGCATGAAAGGGAATAGACCCCTTCGTTCGCATCAGAGAATCGAGTTATCTTGAGGGTGTACGAATTGATGCCGCTGATCCACTGGTCACCATTGTTCAATCTCAAATCGATCTCGAATTCATACGTATGATTGTATGGGTCAACCGTGTTCGCTTCCCATGCGGTAATCATGTCGCCGGAAGGGGGCGTTCCGTGCAACTGAGTATCTCCGTCCATATCGGCAATCCTTATGTCCTCGATGACCGGAGAAGGCACATCCTCGGCGTCCTGAACTTCGACGCTCACATACAGGGTGCTTGTGGGCGCGCCTGTAACGTCGAACGGCGTGGTCCTCGCGCCCCAAGTCGGGCTACCCGCGGTGCGCGCGGCATCGGTGCTATACACCCACACCTTGGGCATGAAAGTAATCGGTGAGCCCATCTCCCACAAGTACAGAGGGCCGTCGTCAACGAACGACGCCGCTCCCGTCCCCGCCCCTTTAAGCACAAACGAGAGTTCATAAGCGCCTGGCGGCAGGCTTGATGTGCTGAACTGGCACAGGAACAAGGTCGCGTCGCCAATCACCGTATGAATATAGAAGGGAGCCGAGGCGGTGCTAGATCCGCTGAACAATGGCACATACTCAGTGTTCGTCAGTGGATCCAACAGGGTCAGCTCATTTGCGCCCATAAGGCTAGACACCTTCGTGCTCGCGGCCACGACGAATACTATCTGGTCCTTCTCGAATGTGTTTGTGGGTTGATCCTTGTCATACAACCCTGTCGAGAGGTTCTGCTTGAAGGTTCCCCATCCCTGTCCGTTGCCTATATGGGAAAGCCACGAAGGGACTCCCCCTTCGAACTGAGGATCTTGGCTTGGGAGATAATATTGATCCGATGGGAGGATCGTGACTGTTACTACGAAGCTCGATACCGTCTCATGATCCGCAGTATCCTTGGCGTGGATCTTGATGATCTTGTTGTCAATGAGAGCTACGTTGCTTGTGATTGCGCCGAAATCGAATCTGAACCACCCTTCGTCGGTGCTCTCCTCGTAGGTGTCCATGCTCGTGCCATTGGGCAATTGTGATGAGTCGATCCAGACACCGCTTGTGCTCGTATCAAGATCGTTGTCGAGATCGATCACTTTCACGAAGAACGAAAAGCCATCAGAACTCTGCTTCACCGGATCGGCAGTCGGTGAAGTCGTGTTCGAATCCAGATACCGCTGCAGGATGATCGGAGGGGTCCCGCCGGCGCCTCCACTTACCTGGCTGCTCCAGACGGCGGTGTCTTTGTCCAGGTCGATTACAGTAACTATGATCTGTGTGGCCTCGGAGGCGACTTCGAAGCTCTTGGTCCAGTCGGTTCCAGTGGTCCATCGGGTGTAACTAAAGTCATCATCCTCGGAGAGTATGTCAAAATAGGTCGAGTTGCCCGCCTGGATATACACGGCGGTCTCGTCGGCGTCCAGTACGACTCCTCCCGCATGGGTCACCGTCAGCGAGGCTGTCGTGGTGGTAACGTTTGTCTCGAAGGTAACGCTCGCCGCGAAATCCGCCTTAGTGGTGGTCTCCGGGACAGGAATCTGGTTGACATAGGCCACGATGGCACTGAACAGAATAACCGTGATCATCAGAATCAGTATGTTGCCGACAACTTCCGAAACACCGCGTCGATTCGAGCCAAGGCCTCTCTTGCATCGTTCGAAATTCATTGAGTACATCCTCCGGGGAGATGGATAACTCTGCTAGCTGTCGTTTCATCGTTCTGGAGCGTATTTAAACGTGTTGCGGTCATTACCAGCTACCAGCATCGCAAGCGCCCATGAGCCAATGGATAGCGTCTGGCGCGGCGCAAAACCAGCACGATTATATAAGCACATGGGCATCTCGCGAGATGATGCCGGGCCAGCTGAGCGTAAACGACCGGGTTCTTCTACATCTGTCCAAGTTCGCAACGGATGCACAGCCGGAGGAATACCCAGCAGAGAGCACCCAGGTCGGGATAGCAGAGGGCGTCGGCATATCGAGGACCCATGTGCCGCGGGCTGTGAAGACACTCATTCGAGACGGCTTCGTTGAGGAACGCAGAGGCAGGGTGGCGGACAAAGGGCGAAGGATGAGCGTGTACACCGTCACCCCCGAAGGATTCAGAAAAGCCGAGTCGATCTGGGGCATGGTGCGGGAATCGGTCATCACTGTCATTAGGGAGGGCGGACGAACGGAGATGCCTGGCAGCTCTCTGGAAGAGCTTGTAGGCAGACGTCAGGCTGTCGCCCTCATATCACGAATGAAAGACCAGACGGTGGAGCTCGCACGCGGGAAGCGCGCACCCGTGAGGGATCTAAGCCGAGCCCCGGAACGAACCGAGTTCTTTGGACGAAGGGAGGAGATGGAGACCCTGCAAGCGTTCGTTCGGTCCGATGCCCGAGTAATGGTGGTCATGGGAGGCAGTGGCTTCGGCACGACCTCGCTGGTCAGGGAGTTCATCCACACACAGGAGCCGCTTGATGTCTTGTGGCTTTCCCTGAAGGATCCCGGAGCCTCGAACGAACTCGAAAGCGAGATCATAACGTTCGCAGGCAGGATAGATCCTGAGGTATCCGACCTCGATTCTGCCATTTCAATGCCGGATACCATTCTCGTGTTCGATGGCTACTACTCGGTCAGTGAGGAGATTGTCGAACTGTTCTCGCATATGGTCGCCTTCGACAGCTTGAGCAAGGTGATTGTGATTGCGAGAGAGGACACCCCTGCCTACAGCTGGTTCTATCAGCGAAAGCATGTTGAGGCGGGCGAAGTACATGAACTCCGAATCAGAGGATTGGACGAGGACAACGCCTTGAAGCTCCTCGGCAACCCGAACATCGAGCCCGATGCGTTCAGAAGAGTATACTTGATGACTAGGGGACAGCCCAGGCTTCTTCGGCTACTGAGGGACGGAGATGCCGAGGGGCTGAAGAACGCATCGGTCTTTACAGCCGAAGAGGTGCGATATCTCCTCTTCCTCAAAGACAAGACCGAATGAGTGGGGTCACCATTCAATGCCCTTCCTGCCGGAACTGCCCTTCTCGAACGGATGCTTGATCGTGTCTATGTGTGATACGTAGTCTGCATACTGCACGAATTCGTCAGGAGCGTTGCGTCCCGTTAGAACAACTTCGACACCGTCCGACCGCGCCTCCAATAGATCAATAACCTCTTTGGGAGATATCAGACCGAAGAAGACGGCAACGTTCACTTCGTCCAAAACCAGAAGATCGCACTTCCCGCCCGTGGCCTGGCCGAGGGCATATCTGACGGCTTTTCGAGCACTTCTTTTGTCCTCCTCGGTTACGGCGTCCCCGCCGATGAACTTGCCTGTTCCGAATTGGGCTACGCGTAAGCGCTTGAGCTGCTCGGCGGCGAGCACCTCGCCAGTGCTGCCTCCGCTCTTCATGAATTGGATGACACACACCCTTAGACCGTGCCCTGCTGCTCGCATCGCAAGACCGAATGCGGCTGTCGTCTTGCCCTTGCCCGGGCCAGTGATGACGTGCACTCGCCCCAGCTGAACATCGTCGGACATATAGCTGCATAAGCGACTCGCAGATAGAAAAAGTAGAGCATCCGACTCCAAAACTCATCTGAATCGAACACGTCTAGCGCCCTCATCGGGCAGGGTGAACTCCCGCTCTAAGTAACCTAACTGCTGCGTCTCAAGAGTTCTAGGATCAACTGGCACCAGAAGAAAAGCATCGTTCATGGCGACTTCCTCGTTTGTGAGCTGAATTGCCTTCATGACGGAGGTAAACCCGTTCTCGGTAATCAGATACTCGAGGCCGTCCAACAGCACGACCGCGCCCTTGGTCGCCTTGACGAAGTCCGCTATCGTGCTGTGAATCTTCATCAGCCTGGTTGGTTCGAGGCTTAGAACGCCGCTTGTCGCCTTAGTGTTCTTGGCTATCCACATTATTGGACAATCGAGAACATGGGCCAACTGCACGCGACTCGGATGGGTACGAGTTATGACAAGGCCTCTCCTGCCATCTGCCAGGAGTCGCTTGAATTGCTCGAACGCCCGTGGCACGCCGTTGTCCGTGAAGATGTAGGACGCGCCCTCCTTGAAGACGATGGCCTCGTTGCCGGTCATAGGTCGTCTTACCTCAGCCCTGCCTGAACCGCCAGCCCCTCGTCCGTGATATCGATGAGCTGGCGACCTGTCGTGTGCTTCGTGCCCCGCATCTTGAGAACTTCGAGAAACTTCCGCCGAACCTTCTCCTCCTCAGGATAAGAGAGCACTATCACGCCGTCGACCATATAGGATTCCTGGCTGTGTGCTATATCGTCATACGACATTTCCGCTGTGATTATCACCAGGCTGTTGAACGCCTTGAGGAAGGCGAACAGCTCGTGCATGAACTCCCTCGTCTCGCCCCTCCATTGAAGGAGATCTGTCATAGGCGTGATAGGGTCTATGGCAATCCTCTCCGGCTGATACTGCTCGATCTTCTTCTTGATTATCTCGAGCATGTCACTCGGGTTCTTCGCTATGCTCGGGCCCAAATCGATGAAGTTGACCATGCCCTTCTCAACCAGCTGCTGATCATAGAATGAAAACGACGACAGGAACTTCTGGACAAGCCATTGTGGCTCAGATATCGCGGTGATGTAAAGCCCCTTCTCTCCCTCGCGGGCACCATGGAAAAGGCTCTGGACAGCGAGGGTCGTCTTGCCGGTTCCAGGCTCGCCAGCAACCAGTATCGCAGACGGGAACGCGAAGCCGTTCTGTAACATACTGTCGAGGCCGGGGATGCCTGTGCTCTTCCTTGTCACCTCAGAGCACCTCCGTGTCGATCACAAAGAGGCATTTGTCATCGCCTTTCGAGCTGCACTTGCGTTCGTGACAATAGACATCCTTGCCCGTTCTCTCCTCGAAAACCTTCGCGAGTATGCCTCTCAGGATGTGGCAGCTCGGCGTGTCAGAGTTTGAGGCTTCGATGGATCCCGACACGGACACAACGTCCCCATCGAAATCGACATCCATGGCCCAGCCCTCGCGTATGAGGGCGTCCCGAACGCGTTCAAGGTCGGGTCCGGCAGCCTTGACGATCCTATCACCGACTATCCTGCCACTTCTGTAGAACATTCCGTGAGCGGCGAAAGTCATGACGGCTTCGTAGAGTCCCTTTATCTCGACGAGTTCGTCTTTGCGTATCTTAATCACGCGTTCCGGTTGCTCCATGGCCACCACCTCAATATCAGATTGTCGTCAATCTTCAAGTCGGAACTTATACCTTTTGGTGTTGGCAGATGGTAACCTGGCTCCAGACAACTTGATTTACTCGCACCGGCTACGGGTCGTTGTGCTCGAAGTCGAGATGAAGTTCAGGTCTCCAGACAACGAGGAGGTCGAGGCTGCGCTGAGAAAGCTCGGAGCAAGGAAGCTGTCTGATGAGACTATTGAGGACACATACTACAACCGCCAAGGCACGGATTTCGCTGCCTCTGACGAAGCTCTCAGACTGCGCAAGCATATGGGGAGAACTGAACTCACCTACAAGGGGCCGCGCGTTAATGCGTCCACCGCCAAAGCCAGAGAGGAGCTCTCAGTATCGCTGGACGACGGTCTCTCTGCTACAAGAATTCTTGAGAGGCTGGGCTTCGAGAAGTTTTTGACCGTTAGGAAGAGACGTGCGGCTTACCGGCTTGACGCCCTTGGAATCGATGTGGATGACGTGGAGGGATTGGGCCAATTCGTCGAGCTTGAGATACTCACCGACGATGTCGCGGGAGCAGAGAAGCTCCTAGATTCAATCCGCGAATCTCTGCCGCTAGGAGAAAAAGTGAACAAAACATATCTCGAGATGCTGATCGACAGCCACGTGTGACTACTATCGATCCCGAAGACGGTTCGCTCATCACTGTTCTGCGATCTGCTTGGTAACGAACTTCTTTATGTCGGGATCGTCCGGAATCGTGATGGACTTCTTGTATTTCTCGCTCCCATCCGGTAGATAGTATCCGCGAGATACTGATATGAACTCGCTCACGCCGTCGTCGGTTATCGCCTTCTTCCTAGCGACCTCCAAGAAGTTGTTCTTGCCGAAGGGTATCTTCTCGGAACTCAGTGTTTCAAAACGTACTTTCGTGTCCTGTTGCTCGTCCATGTCGAGGCCCCCCCTCCCTGAATGGATTGGTGTGAATGCTCCTCTTTCAGTATAAATGTTCGTTAAATGTTCAAAAACAACCAACCCAGCATTTCAAGTCGTTTTGAGGAATGCCATGTCGAATCAGATCATATTGCGGATACGATTTGGGCCCCATCACAACCGATTTTCGACATGACGTCAAGATGTTTCTCTTCAACCTAGCATCGACGAGAAGTTGCTACGGGCGCATCGAATATGTCCAGGATAGTCGCACGGACGGGCCCTTGGGGATATCGTAATATACGCTACAGTCAGTAATCTTCGGCTGTGAATGCGTCTGGTTATCCGGCACAGGCCGAGCCGCGTGATGAGATGTGCATGCGCTGTGGGGCTTGGATACCTGCACGCGGACGTTTCTGCCCCAGGTGCGGTGCCCTGAAACCATCGGCCTCCTATCAGATGGCGCAGCAGACGCCTGAAAGGCCCACTTACCCGCAGCACTATCCCCAGCTGTACCATCCGACACATGGAAGTCGGTACGAAACGAGGATGCTTCGATGGCGTAACATCATGCGCGCGCTCTCGGCAATGTTCATGATCACCTTCGCTGCGTACCTGGTCGTCTGTCTGTTCACGCTCGTCTACGGAGTGGATCCCGTTGTCGCTGCTCTTGACACTGGCGATTACTCCTACACTCTCTACTTCGTGTTTGTCGTCTTCGTGCCTTTGGCCACTATATCGGGAGGCGCGCTGATCGGATATTATGCGCTGCTGGTCGCAACGATATTGGTTTCCGCAATCTGGCTTCTGCTGAAGAGCGCGCGCAAGTTCGCCGCGGAATTGACCATGAGAGGGAAGTCAAGAGATCACAGCCCGTTCTTCGACTTGTGCGCGCTGATGTTCGCGATATTATTCGTGAACACTGTGATCGTGGTCTTCCTCACCGTCGCTGGCGACGCCCCGACCAGCCCTGTGGAGAGAATGGAGGACTGGGAGCTCCTGTTCGTACTTGCGAACGCTTCCGTCTGGGAGGAGCTCATAGCTAGAGTGATGCTCATAGGTCTTCCTCTCATCGTAATCGACGCATTTCAGAGGGAAGCCCTCAGATCGCCTCATAGATACGTACTTGGAGGAGGTATCGAAATTGGAAGATCACAGGCCATGCTCGTGATCATTTCCGCCGTTGTCTTCGGCCTGGCGCACTACGAAGGATGGGGGTCCTGGAAGGTCTTCCCGGCGGCCCTGGCTGGAATGGCATTCGGCTACATCTTCCTCAAGCACGGCCTCACTGTTGCAATCATGCTGCATTTCTCCTTCGATTACCTTTCAATGCCGCTCTTGCTGTTTGAGGATGCTACCGCTCTTCTGCTTGTCGTAGCTCTGGGAGTTCTTCTCTGGATCGGGCTTGGCATGGGATTCACCATCTATTTCGCCATTAGAATCGTAGAATTCATCAACAATAAGAGATACCTTGACGGGGCGGAGCCCGTTCCAGTTGGTGCAGCCGATCCGTATTCAACTCCACGGTGGCCGGAAAGCCAGTTGCGGCAGACCCGGCTGCAATGGCACCCATCAGTAGGGGTCGGCCATGGATTCTTCGTGTGCCCCACTTGTGGATCCGGCGAGGCCAAGTGGCATGACGGCGGGCTCCTATGTCTTCGGTGTGGTAGGCTGTTCAAGTAGCGAATCGAGAAGCTTCCGACTGGCAATGCCGCCAACTAGGTCGGTCGACTCGATAATGTAGTTGCCTCTGTATCCGCTTTCTCTTATGGTGGATACGATGGCTCGAACGTCGGCAGTCCCCTCTTCGATCGGGTTGTGCTGGTCCCAACTGCCGTCGTTGTTATGAAGATGTACGTTTCGGAACGAAGCTGAATGCCTGAGAAGGGATTCGACCTGCCCTGATGTGTTCGCATGGCCCATGTCGAAACAGATGCCGAGGTTGGCTTCTCCGGCCACGCTCATCAACTCCTCTGCAGTGGTGCATGTGGCGTTGATTCCCCGAGGCATGTTCTCAATCGCCAGCTCGACGGAATTCTCGATTGCGACGTGAGATAGGTGCACAAGCGAGCGCTTTGTCTGCTTTATGACGATGCTCTTGTCTATGAAGGCGATGCCGCCGATGAATCCAGGATGAATCGTGATGAGATCGATCTCCATCTCATTGCAGGCTCTGATAGCCGCCTCGATTTCCCTGACAGCGAAGCGCCTCATGGGTTCGTACACGCTTCCGATGTTGACGTCGCTCATTGGGGCGTGTATCTGAAATCGAACGTCGTAGGAGCCCATAGCGTCAAGCATCTTCTTCTGCACGATTTCGAGCCTGTGCTCCCCTTCGAGGAGCACCTCCCACAGGCCGAAGTGTTCAGATATCTCATCCAACGCATCCTCGAATGGCGAGAAGCAGAACACTGGGGAGGCGATGCCGATCATGGTCCATCCTCCTTCATCGAAGGAGCCATTTTGTCTATGACACTCCTCGGATCCTCGGATCGGATGATTACCTCGATGTCGCCCAATGGATGATCCTCCTCTGAGAACGATATCTTGCCCATCGTCGCAACCTGCTTGTTGAGGCGAAACCTCGTTTGGGAGCCTTCGATTCCGCGCACGAATATCTTCCTGGCTGCCGCCCTGATTCTCTGCTTCGCAAGCTGCTCTGAAAACGTATCCAGGCCGGAGGAACGACCCAATATGGCCTCCTCGCCTTCGACGGTAACATCAGGGAAGAGCCTAACCATGGCGGCAACGATCTTGGCCCTGTCCTCAGTGGGGAACACCTTGGCCGAGAGCAGGATCTCGCACATCGGCCAGCCATGCCCGAAAAGCTATTTAAACACGTCCGCGATAGTTTCGGCAGCCATGAAGAGGAGTGTTCTGAATCGGTTCGGCGAGATGGGCATACTGCTCGATCCGAAGGCTGTGGACGCATTGATGAGGCTTTCTGATCCGGAATCGTGCGCCAATAGGATCATCAATGACGTGCAGAACCGACCTCTTGTATTGACGGAGGAAGATGTCATCAAGTACGCTTCTGACGAACGGGATGGAAATAACTCCGAAGCGACTGACAAGCATCGGGAGAACGCTCCTGCAATCGCGCCGCCAGTTGATGCGAAACCTCGCGAGTTCTCTCGCGACGTCAAAGTGCTCAAGGACGTAACAGGCAACTCGACATGCGTAGGAAACGTAATAGATTTCGCCAAGCTTTTCAAGGACCGATTCTCAACCCTGAAGAAGATGCTGGCCAAGCGAAGAGAGCTGGCAGGTCTCATGCCGATCTCAAGGGCGAAGAAGCTGGAACGGGACTTGCGGTTTGCAGGCATTGTGAACGACTCGCGATTCACCAAGAACGGTCATACCATCATCGAAGTTGAGGACGACACGGACAAGATACAGGTCCTCGTGCCCAAGGGCACAGCCAGGCCAAACGAGGCGTTCCTCAAGGACGAAGTCATAGGGGTGGTCGGCGCGACAAGCAGAGACGGTGGCATCGTCATCGCGAAGGATGTGATCCGGCCGGATGTTCCGTTGAGCAGCGGCATGGCCCCGAATGGCTCGCAAGCGATTGTGGCGTTCATCTCGGATATACACGTCGGCAGCAACACCTTCCTGGAGGTGGAATGGCGCAGGATGATCGATTGGCTCAAGAAGGATCCGGTCGCGAGAGACATAGGTTACATCGTCATGCCAGGCGACCTCGTTGATGGCATAGGCGTCTATCCAGGACAGGAGGACGAGCTGAAGATCGATGACCTCTACGAACAATACGCCGCTCTCTCGGAGATCACAAAGGATCTTCCAGATTGGATCAAGGTCGTCATGATGCCCGGCAACCATGATGCGGTCCGCCTTGCTGAGCCCCAACCTGCACTACCTAAGGACATCAGGAGCTTATTCGACTCCAGCGTCAAGTTCGTAGGCAATCCCTGCTATCTGGAGATCGAAGGGCGTACGATACTCGCGTATCATGGGAAGAGCATCGATGATTTCAACTCGGGAACGCGACACCTCAACTACACCAACCCACAGGAGACTATGAGAGAGATGCTGAGGAGAAGGCACCTCGCACCCGTGTACGGCGACAAGACGCCGTTAGCTCCCGAGCAGAAGGACTATCTTGTCATCGATTCAGTGCCGGATATCTTCGTGACCGGTCACGTCCATGTGTGCAAGGTCGACGAATACAGAGGCATCAGACTCATCAATGCCTCTGCGTGGCAGTCTCAGACGGCCTTTCAGAGGATGCACAACCAGATGCCTGATCCTGCGAAGGTGCCTATGGTACACCTCGGGACCGGTGAATGTTGGGTTGAGGACTTCTCCGCCCAGCCTCATCCGAGGAGATCCGTCAGTATGTAGTAGGCGCCGATCGCAATCAACACTATGCTGAACCAGAAGGCGATCCAGACCATCCACAGAAGTTTCGATCGGTCGCGAAGCATCTCCTCGAGGGGCATTGGATCACGCCTCTGCTTTCACTGTGGCATTCTTCTTTATCTTCTTCAGGCGGAAGATGTTGTCACGCTCCATTTCCTCCAAGCGGAACCTTATGAAGCGCTCGACCTCCTCCAACTCAGGAAGCACTTTGAACTCAAGAGCGTTGACCCTTCGCTTCGTCCGTTCGATCTCGTCAAGCAGCTTCTTCATTGTGGTCTCGAGCTCCGCCGCCTTGACGACCGTCTCGACCAGGCGCTCGTAGGCGTCCGCAGCCTCGTCGATCCGAGGGGACGTTCCGATGACGCCGTAGCCTCGCTCGTCGAGAGGAGCGACGATCTTGGAAGAGGAGATTTCCGGCACGACCACGCCCATCAAGTTGCGGATCTTGAGCTGTATCTCAGGGTGTATGGTGAGTGCGTAGGCCGCTGAGCGCACGGCGATTACTCCGTCGACCGCATTCGCAATCGCGATCTTCTCAGATGCGTCTCGGTACTGCCTGGCGATCTCCACCCTCAGGTCCTTCGCCTTGTCAAGAATCTCGAAGAACTCAAGAATCAGCCCGTCGCGCTTGAGCTTCAGAATCTTGTGGCCGTTCTTGGTGAGCCTGATCTTTCTTGTGACCTCGAGCAATTCCGATCGAGTCGGCTGGACCTCCCTCACAGGCATCTTCACTCACTTCTTCTCAGACGGATGATACTTCTCAATCAGCTTCCGATCTATCTTCGTCAGTGAATCCACGGGCAACGACGACAGCAGTTCCCAGGCGAGGTTCAGTGTCTGCTCGATCGTCCTATCCTCGTTCATGTCCTGACGCACGAACCTGTCCTCAAACGCATCGGCGAAGTCCAGGAACTTACGGTCTCTCTCAGACAGCGCCTCCTTGCCGACGATGGCCACGAGGCCGCGCAGATCCCTGCCCTCAGCGTAGGCGGCGTAGAGCTGGTCGGACACCGCTCTGTGATCCTCCCTGGTGTGGCCTTCGCCTATGCCCTGGCCCATCAGTCTAGACAGAGAGCGCTCCACTGCAACAGGCGGGAAGATGCCCTTCCTGTGGAGCTCCCTTGACGCCACGATCTGGCCCTCAGTGATGTATCCGGTCAGATCTGGAATAGGGTGCGTTATGTCATCTCCCGGCATCGAAAGGATGGGAAACTGGGTAATCGATCCACGCTTCTCCTTTATCCTTCCTGCACGCTCGTAGAGACTCGCAAGATCTGTGTACATGTACCCTGGATAGCCTCGTCGAGCTGGCACCTCCTCCCTTGCTGCCCCAATCTGTCTGAGTGCCTCGCAGTAGTTGGTGAGATCCGTGAGGATGACCAACACATGCATACCTAGGTCGAATGCCAGATACTCGGCGGTCGTGAGGGCCAGTTTCGGCGTCAGGAGCCGCTCTATTGCAGGATCGTCCGCGAGGTTGAGAAACACGACGGCCCTTTTGAGCGCGCCCGTCCTCTCGAAATCCTTCATGAAGTACTGCGCCTCCTCGCTCGTGATGCCCATCGCGCCAAAGACCACGGCGAAATCCTCCTTCTCGCCGAGCACCTTTGCCTGCCGCGCGATCTGCAGGGCGATGTCGTTGTGGGGCAAGCCTGAGCCGGAGAATATCGGCAGCTTCTGCCCTCGTACGAGTGTGTTCATCCCGTCGATTGATGAGATGCCTGTCTGAATGAACTCCCGAGGGTTGTCGCGCGCGTAGGGGTTGATGGCGGCTCCGATTATCTCGAGACGCTTTTCCGGAATTATCGGCGGGCCCTTGTCCAGCGGATCGCCCGAGCCGGACAGAATCCTCCCGAGAATGTCCTTCGAGACGGGCATCTTCAACGTCTCGCCAAGGAACTTCACGCCCGATGCCTTGTCTATTCCCCCGGTCCCCTCGAATACCTGGATCACGACGAGTTCCTCCGAGGTGTCCAAGACCTGACCCCTCTTCGAGGTTCCGTCCGGCAGGGAGATGCTCACGAGCTCGCCGTACGCGACGGGCTCGGTCTTCTCCACAAACACGAGCGGCCCCGCTATCTGATCTATGGTGTGATACTCTTTCGTCAAGCGTCACACCCCCAGCCCGGAGAACTCAGTCTCCATTTGAGATGCGATAGTCTTCAATCCTTCATCCATCTCGTCCTCGAACTTCAGCTTCCCGAGGTCGGCTCGGCACTTGAGGTTCTGCACATTCTCAAGAGGCACCTCCAGCGAGACTGCCTTCCTGGCGAGTTCGGAGTATTTGCGTATGGCGTTCATGAACTCGTACTGCCGCTTGAGCGGGCTGTACGTATCGACGGAGTGGTACGCACTCTGTTGCAAGAAGAACTCGCGAATCATTCTAGCGACGTCGAGCGTCAGTCGCTGCTCTTCCGGGAGCGCGTCCGAGCCGACGAGCTGAACGATCTCCTGCAGCTCGGACTCCTGCTGAAGCGTTTCCATTGCCCACAGGCGAAGGGCGCTCCAATCCTCAGCCACGTTCTTGCGGTACCAATCTTCCAGAATCTGGCTGTAGAGAGAGTATGATGTTAACCAGTTGATCGCGGGGAAGTGTCTGCGCTCCCTCAGCTTGGAATCGAGCGCCCAGAATACCTTGACTATCCTGAGGGTATTCTGAGTGACGGGTTCGCTGAAGTCGCCGCCGGACGGGGAGACCGCTCCGATTGCGGAGATGGACCCCGTCGGACCTGCCAACGTCTTGACTCGGCCGCACCGCTCGTAGAACTCCGACAACCGCGACGCCAGATATGCAGGATACCCCTCCTCGCCTGGCATCTCCTCTAGGCGGGAGGATATCTCCCTCATCGCTTCAGCCCATCTCGATGTGGAGTCTGCCATTAGCGACACGTCATATCCCATGTCTCTGTAGTACTCGGCCACGGTGATCCCCGTGTATACCGATGCTTCTCGTGCTGCCACTGGCATATTGGATGTATTGGCTATGAGCGTCGTTCTGCCCATCAGCGGTTTACCTGTCTTCGGGTCTTCGAGCTCCGGGAACGATGTGAGCACCTCAGTCATCTCGTTGCCCCGCTCCCCGCAGCCGACGTACACGACGATGTGTGCGTCGCTCCATTTCGACAGCTGCTGCGAAGTGACCGTCTTGCCGGTTCCGAAACCTCCGGGAATGGCAGCGGTGCCTCCCTTCGCAAGCGGAAACAGCATATCTAGCACCCTCTGACCCGTTACGAGGGGTATGTCCGGCAGCAGCTTCTCGGTGAAGGGCCGCGGGGTTCTGACGGGCCACTTCTGCATCATCGTCAGCTTCTGCCCTGACTCCAGCTCGACAACGGGCTCCTCCACTTCGAAGTCGCCTTCGGATACCGCCTTGACCCTGCCGCGGATCTTCGGAGGAACGAGCACTTTATGGACGAGATTGCCTTCAGGGACCTCGCCGATGACGAGGCCGCCCTGCAGTTCATCCCCCT
>CP070748.1:1291351-1360146 GCA_020348345.1 Methanobacteriota archaeon
GGATGCATGATCGGACCCGACGCGCTCTGGGAGCTGGGCGTCGAGGACTACGGTACGGCGCAGAACTGGGATAAGGTCGTCGGGACCGGGCCGTTCATGATAGACGAATGGGTGGCGGGCGACCATATCACCCTCGTGAAGAACCCGGACTACGACTGGGGCGCCTCGTGGTATGTGAACAAGGGTCCCGCGAACATAGACAAGGTCATCTACCGTGTGGTTCCGGAGGCGACAACGAGGGATGCCGGGTTCATGGCTGGCGACATCGACATCCTGCAGCAGGTGCCACCGAGCAAGGTCGCGACATACAATGCCGCCGAGGGGCTTGAAGTCATGACAGGTCCAGGACAGGGCATATATTACGTTGAGTTCAACTGTGTGAAGGAGCCGTGGGACAACGTCGATCTTCGGCTAGCGATGGCGCACTCCATAGACCGTTCCGCGATACTCAACACGGCCTGGCATGGCATAGGCGAGGAGGGCGTGAACCTGCTCTCACCGATCTGTCCGGAGGGCACCGCGATACCGGCGGAGTATAACCACACCTATGACGAGGACACGGCGGAAGCCTACTTCGCCGCCGCAGGGTTCGAGGACATTGACGACGATGACTGGCTTGAGAACACCACATCGGAGGAGGAGCTGACGCTCGAGCTGTGGACCACAAACAAGGCGGAAGACGTCCTCATGGGTGAGATGCTCAAAGGCCAGTTCGAGGACATTGGTGTGAAGACAGACATCACCCAGTATCAGGAGACAGTGCTGAGGACCAAGGCACAGGCTGGAGAGCAGGAGGCGATACTCTTCTGGTTCTCATGGCCGAGAGCGGAGATTCTGGATTGGCACTTCGGCAGCTGGGCGGTAGGCGGCTCCAACACGGCACAGTATGCGGATCCTGTCTTCGATGACTATGTGGCGAACTGGACGCTTGCCGAGACGGAGGAAGAGTTCAGCGACAACGCAATTGCAGCGCACATCCGACTCCTCCAGAATTGTCCGAGGACCCCCGTGCTGTTCTGGCACCAGATCTTCGCCATACATGACTACATCACCGGATGGTACATACATCCGATGGGGCAGGAACAGACCATCAATATCGTCGACGTTGACATAGAGAAGTAGCCGCGAAACCCCTCGAAACCCCTTCCGATTTCATTGGACAGGCCTCAGGAGGGTGCAGGGTAGCATGGGGGAGGAAGACCATGAAGTCCAGAGGAGCCGAGGTAGCTTTGCCCGGGGGTGATGAATGGCAGACCTCCTATCGTACATCGTGAGGAAGCTACTCCTCGCAATACCCGTCATTCTACTGGCGACCCTGATAGTCTTCCTGATATTGTATCTGTACGGCGCGGACCCGATTACAGCGGTTGCTCCTCCCCACGCATCCGCAGAAGATCTGGAAGCCCTCCGCGATAAGTACGGCTTCGACGAACCGTTCCCGATTCAGTACGGCAAGTTCCTCAAGCGGCTGGTGTTCGACCAGGACCTCGGAACCTCGGTCGCACGAGGCACTCTCAACACCGATGTCAGCTACCTGATCGAGCAGAAGTTGCCCAAGACCCTTCAACTGATGGCCATCGGCCTGACTATATCGTATTCGATCGGCATACCCCTGGGCATCTACGCTGCCCTCAGGCAGGACACGCTCAAGGACAGGGGCGTGATGGTCTTCACGCTCGTCGGCTACGCGATGCCCTCATTCTGGCTGGGCATATTGCTCATGATGGCTTTGGCCGTTTACACGAACATCCTGCCCATAGGCGGAACGGTAGGCGGCCTTGAGAACATCATCCTGCCAGCACTCACATTGGGGCTAGGGAACGCCGCCCTGACAACGCGTATGATGAGATCGAGCATGCTGGAGGTCAAGCGACAGGACTACATCACCCAGCTGCGATCTCGAGGCCTCCCTGAGCGGGAAGTTATATTCAAACACGCCCTCAGAAACGCGCTATTGCCAGTCATCACTGTCATAGGTCTCGACATAGGCTGGTTCGTCGCGGGGGCGGTTGTGGTTGAGACGGTCTTCTCGTGGCCTGGGATCGGGATGCTGGTGATCAATTCGATCGCCAATGCCGACTTCCCGACCGTGCAAGGGTGCATTCTCGTGCTTGCGCTGTTCGTGGTGCTGGGGAACCTTGTCGCTGATATTCTTTACGCATTCGTTGACCCGAGGGTGAGGCTAGGATGAGACGCCGAAAGACCCTGAGCGACATACTTGCTGGGTGGAGGATGTCAGAGGGCGCCAAGGAGGCAATAAAGGACATAATTGATAGGAGCAGGCGCAACACGATGGTAGCGGTGGGCGCGACCATCATCATCGTCATGTTCTCACTTGCACTTCTCGCACCCGTACTCCCCATATCCGATCCGGAAGAGTATGTCGATGAGAGTTTCCAACCTCCGTCGGACAACCGCTGGTTCGGAACCGACGAGCTTGGTCGGGATGTGTTCAGCCGCGTCATATGGGGGACTCGCATTTCCCTGCAGGTCGCTGTGCTGGCAATTTTCTTCTCCCTCCTCATAGGCATCATGATGGGGCTGATGGCGGGCTACTTCGGGGGCAAGACGGACTATCTCATCGCAGGCACGATAGATTTGTTCTGGACCTTTCCGCCCTTCCTGTTGGCACTGGCGTTCGCAGCGACGGTGGCCGGCGGGAGCCTCACAGCAGTCATAATCGCGATATCGATATCGTATTGGGCGGGGTTCGCGCGCCTCATGAGAGGGCAGGCGCTCTCTGTCAGAGAGAGACAGTTCGTGGAGGCGAGCCGAGCTTTGGGGGCGAGTAACATCAGGATCATGTTCACACACGTCTTCCCCAATTGTCTCGCCCCGTTGATAGTCTGGGCCTCGATCGGCGTCGCTGACGCCATCACAATCGAGAGCAGCCTTAGCTTCCTCGGAGTGGGCACACAACCGCCCACACCAAGCTGGGGGTACATGCTGTTCCGTGGGCTCGCAAACCTGCAAGAAGCTCCCTGGATGTCCACGTTCCCAGGGGTTGTGCTCCTCATCACCGTGCTCGGATTCAACCTCCTGGGCGATGGCATGAGGGACGTTCTCGATCCGCGGATGAAGGGGATGAGACGATGATCGCCGCTGGCAAGCCCTTGCTGGAGATCAGGGGATTGAGGACACAGTTCTTCCTCCACGAGGGCACGGTAACTGCCCTCGACGGAATAGACCTCACCATATACGAGAACGAGTCGTTGGGCATAGTGGGGGAGACCGGGTGTGGCAAGAGCATGACCGCGTTCTCCGTCCTGAGACTGGTGCCTCATCCGGGCAAGATCACAGATGGATCCATCAAGTTCAAAGGTCTCGAGCTGATGAATCTCACGGAGGAGCAGATGCGAGGGATAAGGGGCAGGAGGATATCGATGATCTTCCAGGATCCGTCGTCCTCTCTCGACCCGGTATTCAACATAGGCTCGCAGCTGGGCGAAGTCATCTCACTTCATCAGAACATATATGACAAGGACGCCCTGAAGAAGAAAACCATCGAGGCTCTGAAGCTCGTCAGGATAGCTGCTCCTGAGAGCGTGCTCAGACAGTATCCCCACGAGCTCAGCGGCGGCATGAAGCAGAGGATAATGATCGCTCTTGCCCTGTCCTGCAACCCCTCACTGCTCATTGCCGACGAGCCGACTACGGCGCTCGATGTAACGATACAAGCACAGATACTGAACCTGTTGAAGGAGGTCATCAGAGAAGCTGGAAGCTCCATGATACTGATCACGCACAACCTCGGGGTGGTCGCCGAGACCTGTGACAGGGTCTGCATCATGTACGCCGGCAGGATAGTGGAGATAGCCGAGACCTTCGAGCTCTTCGGGAATCCGCTGCATCCGTACGCCAAGGGCTTGCTCATGGCATTCCCCAAGCTGGGCGAGCAGAAGGAGGAGCTGGCAGTCGTCAGGGGAACGGTGCCGAATCTGATGGAACCCTTCCCTGGTTGCCCGTTCGTGGACCGGTGCGACTACGCAACCAACGTGTGCGAGCGCGTGAGACCGACCATGGTTGAAGTCGAGCCAGGGCATATGGTCGCGTGTCACCTGTATCCTAAAGGAGGAGGGTGGCAAGATGGCTAGCGAGGAGAAGTTCCTCTTAGAGGTGGCGAACCTCGAGAAGCTGTTTCCCGTCAAGAAGGGCGTCATCGGGAAGACCGTCGCGCATGTGCATGCTGTTGACGGCGTCTCCCTGTCAATTCGAAGCAGGGAGACGCTGGGTCTCGTCGGCGAATCCGGCTGTGGCAAGACGACCTTCGGCCGCACTGTGCTCCGCCTCATCGAGCCCACCGGGGGGAAGATAGTCTTCGACGGTAAGGACATCACGGACACCCCCGCCTCGCAGCTCAGGAGCATGCGGAAGAGGCTCCAGATCGTGTTCCAGAATCCCTATTCCAGCCTTGATCCGAGGATGACGGTCGAGAAGATAATCGGGGAGGGGTTCAAGGTACACGGCCCTCCATCCGACGTAAAGAAAAGCTATAGAATTGCCGAGAGAGAGCGCATTCACCAGCTCATCGAGCAGGTTGGCCTGTCACACGACCATCTCTCCAGGCTACCTCATGAGTTCAGCGGCGGTCAGAAACAGCGCATCGCCCTGGCCAGAGCTCTGGCTCTCGACCCCGACTTCGTTGTTCTGGATGAACCTACATCGGCTCTCGACGTCTCCGTTCAGGCGCAGGCCCTCAACCTTCTGAAACGACTTCAGGAGAAGCTCGGGCTAACGTACCTGTTCATCTCCCACGACCTCTCGGTCGTTGCGCACATGAGCAACAGAATCGCCGTGATGTACCTGGGCAAGATCATCGAGCTGGCGCCAGCGATGGAGTTTCTCAACAACGCCAAGCATCCGTACACTCAGGCGCTGATAGCTTCCATTCCGATCCCAGACCCCAAGATGAGGAAGGAGCGGAAGGGAATCGAAGGCGAGGTTCCGAGCCCCATCGACCCGCCGAAAGGATGCCGGTTCCATCCGAGATGTCCGATATCGGGAGAGATATGCAGAAAGGCCGAGCCTGAGATGATAGACATTGGCGGAGGCCACCTCGTGGCCTGCCACATGAGGAAGTCATAGCACGTTTAGAAATGGCCGTGCAACACATTCACTTCGGACATCGCACCTCGATAAGCCATAGCCAATGGCAGCACAGAATTCAACGAGTCAGGATGATTGGCGCATAAGAAGCCAGATTGGGCACCTCAGGTTCGGCAGCCCTGACAGGCCGACTCGCGGAGATCCAACGTCTCATGAATCGCCAACACGTCAGCCGTCTTCTTTGATCCGCAGACCGATACGCTCTGCGAACCCCGTCTTAGCTCTCGTGTGGCGAAAAACACATGTAATAACATGAATATCCGATTGACTTGGCTGGAGGTGGCTAGGCTATGTCCCCGAACGTGTTCACCGGCAGTGTCAAGCTTGTCTTCGTCGCGGCAGCTCTGGCTGTGTTCGTTCTCTCAATGCTAGCTTCCAGCTCCTCAGCCCATATTCCAGCCTTTGACACAGGCGAAGATTCATACAATACTGCAGAGGTAATTGACAACCCAGATACGTCGTACGCGTTCTACGGTGAGCTTCCATCCATGATTCCAGGTAGCCCTGTCGGCGCGAGATATTACGCCCTCGAAGTGGCAGGCAGTCTGGAATTCAGCTTCGAGGTTGGGAGGAGGGATCTCTTCTTCGCGCCTTGCGTACTACTGACTGGGCCTGGACTTCCGAGTCCAGACGAGAACACTCAGAACATCATCGACAGCAGCGGCTTGAGTCTGCCCGACGGATATGGAGCTTTGGGGTGGTCATTTGTGTTTCTTCCCTACTTGGACTACATCCCTGAAAGGGAGTTCGAGCCGTTCACTCAGACCACATTCTACTACTCCTACAGGGAAAGCGTCCTCCTGCCATCAGAGGGCACCTACTATCTCGTTCTGACAGGCGTTGTATACTCAGAGGAACTCGGAGACTATCAGGTCACCTCTGGGAAATACCTGCTGGTGACAGGTAACCTGGAGGAGTTCACAGTCAAGGACTATGTGCTGATGCCTTGGTATTGGTCGAAGGTCCAGAGCTTCTGGGGAGAACAGGGAAGGATCCTGTTCCTCCTGCCCACGGCTGTCGTTCTCGTAGGCCTCCTCGCGGTCGAATGGATGAGGAAGAGGAAGGACGAGGCCTTCAGAGCAGAAGCCAAGCCGAAACGATTCCTATATTTCGGAGGATTGGCAGGTTCATTTCTAATGATTGGCGCCGCGGTCAACCAGGTGTCGTTCCTGGTTCGGTATATGTCGCTGCATGACTGGAGTGGCATAGTGCTCCTCGTCCTCGCGCTTCAGCTGGGCGGCCTTGCTCTCGGAGCGATATCGGCAAGCATCACCAAAAGCCAATTCTTCCAAATGAGTGGTGGAATGCTGATCACAGTAGCAGTGATCGCTGCGCTGGCATTGCTGCTGGGCGCAGGACTGATACTCGGCCCTGTGCTCTTCTTTGGCAGCCTGGCAATCGTCACGCTCCTTGGCCGCAAGACTCGGCAAAGCCGTCTCTTGGTCGATGAGGATCAAGACAGCCGTGACTCAAAATCCTCATAACTCGACCGACGGACGATTCTCACTTCGTTGGATTTGGCTAGAATTGCTATGGCTGGAAGGGGTATGCCATTGAACATGTTGTTGCTCACAACCGAATAAGAAGCCATATCGGTGAACATCAGCCTTGAACCTCGATGCAGCGGTTGTTTGAAAGAGTAGTCTCCGATGATGTCTCCAGACAGACAGCTGCGGCTAGCCAACCGATACGTATGCTTCGATTCGCCGGGCCCGCAGCCGCCTATGACATCCATTCTGAACGCTGCAGCCAGTATGTCCTGTGCGTGAGCCCAAGCGGAGATGTCCAGAATAGCAATATCCATCTCGTTGTGAACGACATCGAGCACCGTCGACATCAGCACCCCAGCGTTCAGTGCGACGGCTTCTCCCGGTTCCATGTAGACGTCGACGACATATTCTTCTCGAAAATCAGCCACCACACGGAATAATCGGTCGATATCATAGTCCGGAGCGGTTATGAGCTGACCTCCCCCGAAGTTCACCCATCTGACGCGCGACAGATGACGCTCGAACTTCTCCTCGACCACCCCGATCAGCCTCTCCAATGAATCGGAGTTCTGCTGACACAAGGCATGGAAATGGAGGCCGTCTATTCCCTCTGGGACGGTTCTGAAATCGTCTGCCCTGACTCCGAAGCGAGTGTATCTTGCGCAAGGGTTCCACAGATCGATTGGTACCTCGGAGTACTCGGGGTTGATACGGATGCCGCAACTCACCTTGCGCGCAGACTCCTCCACCACCGGACGGGCTCTCTCCCACTGCGCGATCGAATTGAATACGATATGGTCGGATATCCGCAACAGCTCCTCGAACTCGCGGTCGTCATACGCGGGAGCGAAGACATGGACCTCCTTTCCGAACCTCTCCCTTCCGAGGCGAGCCTCGTACAATCCGCTCGCACAGGTTCCGTGAAGGTACTTGCTTATCAGCGGGAACAAGCTGGGAAGAGTGAACCCTTTCAGGGCCATGAGTATCCTACACCCTGATAGCTCTTGGACCTCACCAAGGATCTTGCAGTTCTCCTCGATCGCCAGTTCATCTATGATGTAGCAGGGGGATGGGACCTCAGCGAGCGCCTCTTCATCGAGCATTTCTATCCGCTGCATAGCGAGCTTAAGGCGCTCCTGACTCAAAAAGGCTTACTCATGCGCTCTCCAGAGGCACGGCCGGATGTTGCGAAGCCTACGCGGAGTCTTCGCTACTCGGACGATGATTGGACTCGGTGATCGACCAGCCTGCAGCCCGAATGGTCTGTGGTGATGTACTGGTGCTCAAACTCATCCTCCCAATATGACGCGTATGATGCATCGCCATTCTCGAGCCTCTTCACCGCGGTCTTGGCCAATGTGTGGGCGAGCTCGGCGTCGACCTCTCGCCACGCCTCTCTCGCCCTTGGAGGCACGAAGAGGTACGTTGGCGATTCGTCTATGAATCTCGGAGGCAACCTTTCAAGGGTGAAGATGTCACAGGCCGTCTCGCCGCTCGGGATTTCGTCCGAGTTGAATTGAACTAGATGCATAAGCTCGTGGGCAATCGTGTAGTACGTCGGATACTGCCACAGGCCGCCCTTCCGCTTCCGAACCTCGAGATTCAGCCTGACGAACCCTCTGCTGGACTGGAAAACGAAGCCCTCGAAGAGCCGCGTCAGGCCGACCCTGACCTGTGGGCTCAGTTCTGGGAAGTAGGGCTGCAGAGTGTTCAATCTCAACGATATCTTCTCCCTGACCTCTATTGGAAGCCGGCGAGCTCTCCTGGTCCACGATACCTCCATTGGCATCTGTCTCCCGTAATGTCCGCCCAGTTCTTAGTTGATGCGATTCTGACCTCCTCGACACTCGGGTTTGGCGAGAGATGCTCGTGAAGGCGCAAGGCTGAAGCATGTGCGGTTGAATGACAACCCGCAAGCCTCGGACTGCAAGATGATGTTCCTGCAAGACGCCGGAGGCACGGCCGAAATCACCGTACATCACGAGAATCGCAAATGTCCTTAAGGTCCCTGACGATACCGCATTAAGCCTCGATGAAGGTGAAATGCTTGCCCACAAGGAAAGGCACTAGAAAACCAGTGGGAAAGAAGTCGACAGAGGGCACGGCGACATATGCCAAGAAGTACGCTTCGATGATGAAAAATTCGAAAGCGGAATACATGCGTGCGCGTAACTTCCTGCCAGGTGGCGTGGAAAGCAATTTCAGGCACTTGGATCCGTTTCCGTTCTATGCAGCTAGAGCTGATGGATCCAGAATCTACGATATCGATGGGAACGAATACATAGACTTCCTCCTCAGCCAAGGCGCCATCCTTTTCGGCCACCGCAAGAGGGAGATAGAAAAGGCCGTGACGCAGCAGCTGAAGAAAGGAGCAAACACGGCTATTCCCACGGAGCTCTGTGCCGATGTTGCGCGGATGATCTCCTGCTATGTACCTAGCGTAAGACTCCTCAGGTTCGCGAACTCCGGTACGGAAGCCACAATGCATGCGCTGAGAACAGCCAGAGGATTCACCGGAAAGGACAAGATCGCGAAGCCGGAGGGAGGGTATCACGGCATGCACGACTATGTCCTCTGGAGCATATGGGCGCCCAAGATGAGAGGAAGCAAGAAGCGCCCTGAGCCGACGCCATTCTCAAGAGGAGTTCCCGAGGCTGTAGCAAAGACTGTTATCGTGTTTCCATTCAATGACATTGAAGCGACCTATGATATCTTGCATAAGGAGAGGGACAACCTGGCGGCAGTCATCACCGAACCCGTCATGGCAAATGTCGGTTGCTTGGTCCCAAGGGACAGCTATCTAGGAGAGCTGCGAAAGATATGCAGCGAACTTGGGATTCTGTTGATACTGGACGAGGTCATAACAGGTTTCAGACTGGCACGAGGCGGCGCCCAGGAGGTCTTCAAAGTGAAGCCCGATCTCACCACGTTCGGCAAGGCGCTCGGAGGAGGCTTCCAGATGGCTGCATTCGGAGGGCGAAAGGACGTGATGACGGAACTCCTGAGTTCGGACGATACCTGGCCCCCAAAAGAGTGGCCGATGAAGACCTACCATGCGGGAACCTACAGCGCTCACCCCGTGAGCCTGGCGGCGAGCGGCGCCGCTCTGAGGCTTATGGCGGATGACCGGGTCTATTCCCGCCTAAGGAGGATCTCGGAGACCTTCTATCCCGGATTGCAACAACTAATCGAAGACCGCCGCATAACGGCACATGTGGCAGCGTGCGGATCGATGGGGCACATATACTTCGGAGCACGCGAAGTGCGGACGGTGCGTGAAGCGTTGAATACCAGATGGGACGTGCTGGGCGAATGGGGAATGGAGTGCCTCGTCCGGGGCATGCTCTTCGGTCACCCGAAGGGGGAGAAGATGTTCATCTCCACAGCGCACACGCGAGGGGACATCGAAATGGCCTTGGAGGTCGCGGATAGCGGGTTTCACGCGATCCGCTTGTAGCGCAAACTCGGTGACAACATGTCGGGGAAGCCTTTGTTCATTGAACGGCTCGAGCAGAATGGTTGCTTTGGGAGCGTGGTCTCTGCCGGGCATCTCAAGGAGCTTGAAGAGGAGATCAAATCCCTTCATCGCGACGGACTGCTTCATGATAGTATTTACCGCGAATTCGCGGATCCCTATTTCTCGCCGCGACTGCCGAGGAGTCTTTCGGATGCCAAGTCCATAATTATAGTCGCTGTGCCACAGCCAATGATACGCACAACCTTCCATTATGTGGGTCGTAAGGTGCGAGTTGTCGTCCCTCCGACCTACTCCGACGCTCACAAGGTCACTTGGCGAGCGCGCAATGAATTGAAGAGAGCCTTCGAACCGAGGCAATACAAGCTTGTGAGGGGCGTCCTACCCGCGAAACTCCTTGCGGTAAGAAGCGGATTGGCGAGATATGGCAGGAATAACATCACGTATATCCCCAAGTACGGAAGCTTTCACCGCCTGACCTCGTTCTATTCGGATTACGATAGCCCGATCGATTACTGGCAAGAGAAGGAGGCGCTTCCTCTATGTGCGAAGTGCAGCGCATGCATCAAGGCATGTCCCACAAAGGCCATCGAGAAGGACAGGTTCCTAATAAGGGCTGAGAGATGCTTGACGTATCTGAACGAGAAGGACGCAAGTCACGCATTCCCCAGGTGGGTCGGCGCTGAAGCGCATAACTCCGTAATCGGATGCATGCGCTGTCAGAGATCATGTCCCTACAACAAGGAAGTGGCCGACTGGTATGTGGATCGCGGAGTATTCGACGAGGCCGAGACCGAATACCTTCTACAGGAGAGATACAGAGGAAGGAAGGCCGCGACGATTCAGAGGAAATTGAAGGCTGTCGGCCTCGAATTGCACATATTCCCCCGTAACCTTGAGGTTCTCCTAGGCAAGGAACAGCTGTAGCTGAAGGCGTCTGTGCTACGTGGCTGCCTTCGCCCGTAGCTTGATCGAGCTGAGGGCCTATTCTCGGGCTCGTGAACGAATCATGCTCCAGTCCATACAGGCGCGGTCCAAGCTGTGACGCCTTCCTCCCCCGAGAGGTTCGACGCGGTGGTTACCCTTATGTAGAAGTACGACGCGCTATCAGATGTCAGCGTCGTCGTCCATTCGACTTCCGCGCTGTCTGCGCTCATACTTGCCACTACCGCTCCGCCATCGGATACTATCTCGACAAGCTTGATTGCATCGACCGCACCATCTGGGTCAGATATCTGAACCGACACCTCGTACGCGCTTGCCGGCGATAGAACTGATCCCATGACGGCGCCGTTGAGGGTGTAGCGTATCTCAAGGTTCTTGTCCTGGGTGGCATAGCCTCTGTTTGCCTTCATGGCAGCGTACAAATCATCGGGGCTCAGGTCGGGAGCGAGCAGGACGGTCCTTACCTCGGATCCAGACATCCAGTTAGCGCTGTGAGTGTCCGAGTTTGCTGCTGGCATGATATGCCATCCGGCGTCCAGTGCCATGATGTAGCTTGATTCGTAGCCAGCGTTTCTGAGGTTCTCAAGGACGCATATACCCCGATCGCGGTCTTCACTGTAAAAGCTGAAGTTCAGGAAGTTCTCGCTGTAATATGTCGGATGGTTCCACTGGCCAATCGCGCCCTGCTGATCAAGCCAATCATAGAATTCAGGGAGCCGATCCTCTCGGTTCTGGGGCTGTCCTGGAGGAAGCTCTCGCGTGTTGTAGACGTTTACCTCTCCGAGGTCGGCAAGCAGCCAGAATTCGTAGGCTGGCATCGCCACGAACTCATCTGAGGTGTAGTAGTCCGCCGCCGCCAAGATATCATTCCATTCCGCAAGATCGGCGCTCCAAGTGGGATAGGCGTTCCAAATTGCGATGTGGTCCGTTACAGCCATGAAATCAGCCCCTGCAGCAATGGCAGCTTCGTATGCTTCCCACGGAGTATCCGTGCCATCCGAGTAGGATGTGTGTGTGTGAAGATCTCCGAAATAGAGATTGTAGGCTGTTGTCCCCTTCGCATCCTCTGCAGAGCTTACGTTCAGGCTAGACATTGGCACAATCATTACTGCGACCGTCAAGATGAATAGGACGGTCTTAAATGCCCGGTTTTGCATGTGGTCCCCCCATAGGCTCAAAGACTACTGACCCCCAATGCAATAAGCTGGTAATTAGGTTTGCCACTCGCGCCTGCCTCCAGTACCCGGGTGAATGAAGCTGTTCATTAACAGATGAGAATCACATCCGTAAAAAGGCACTATCGGGCTGTCTGCGCGAGCGATGTTGACAGTGGCGCTTTCGTCTTCCGAAGACGTTGTCGTCAGGAATCGGCATAAGACTCCGACCGATTCGTCTCAGAAGGCTGATCGCATACTTCCCTCATATGAAGCCTGACGCTTTTCGTGGCAAACTATATCATGGCAAATCTGAGTGACGAAGGCGCGACCAAGGATGAATCCATGTCTTCAGAAGACGTCGTTGTGGTTGTCGATCAGCTGGAGAAAATCTATAGTGGGGATGTTCGTGCAGTGGATTCTATTTCGTTCAATGTCGAACGAGGAGAGATTTTTGGGTTCCTGGGGCCGAACGGCGCCGGCAAGACGACAACCATCTCAATTCTGACTACTCAGACACTGCCAACAGGCGGAAGGGCGGAAGTCCTCGGATACGACGTTGTGAAGGAGCCCGGCAAAGTCAGGAGGGGCATAGGCCTCGTACCTCAAGAACTGACGGTAGACGACGAATTGACGGGCAGAGAGAACATGGAGCTCCAGGGGAGTCTATATGGCGTTCCATACAGCGATGCCAAGGAAAGGATAGACGAACTCCTTGATTTGGTTAGGCTTGCTGACTCGGCAGCCAGGAAGGTCAAGACGTATTCGGGAGGGATGAAGAAGCGTCTAGAGTTGGCCGAAGGGCTCATCCACAGGCCTGAAGTTCTCTTCTTGGACGAGCCCACACTCGGCCTCGATATCCAGACCAGAACCAGCATGTGGGAACACATTAACAAGCTGAAGAAGGAGACGAATATGACGATCTTTCTCACGACGCATTACCTTGAGGAGGCTGATGCGCTGTGCGACAGAATTGCCATTATCGATCATGGAAATGTAATAGCATTGGACACTCCCGGAGAGCTGAAGAAGGCGGTCGGAGGAGACGTAATCGAGATAGAAGTCACCGACTGCGATGAAGACATCCTTGAGATAATCAACGGCGTGCCAGGTATTGCGCTCATTGACGGCACTTGTGCGGAGAACAAGGCTAGAATCAAGGTTCCAGACAGCGGAGCGGCGCTGCCCAAGATACTCACCAATTTCATAACAAGAGATATCCAGGTTGCATCTGTGATGGTTAAGAAGCCGTCGCTGGACCAGGCTTTCCTGGAGTTCACAGGTCGAGAGCTTCGAGACGAGGAATCGACTGCAGGCAACAGCAAGAAGGAGGCGGGTGCGCGCAAAGGCCGCTTCCGCAGGAGGCGTTGAGTACTTTGATCAGGGAAACGATTGCGCTGATCGCGCGGGACCTTAAGAGATGGTACCGGACGCCAGCCCAGATCATCCTCGTCTTCACGACGCCCCTCATGTGGCTGCTTCTCTTCGGCCAAGCGTTCAACATCGGCAGACTTGCCCAGATAGGCGATACGATGACAGACCTGCGTCTAGTGTTCGGGGGGGCGACGGACTACTTCTCGTTCATGGCGATCGGACAGACTGCATTCATCATGCTGTTCGCGTCCTTCTTCAGCGGCGTCTCCATACTTTGGGATCGCAAGTTCGGGTTCCTGTCGAAGCTACAGGTTGCACCTATACCTCGCGCTGTGATTCCACTGTCCAGAATCGCCTCGTCCCTGGTCAAGTCGATGCTTCAAGCGGCGGTCGTGATTGTACTGGCTGCATCGTTCGTTCTCGTGCCTGGGCTAAGCGGGCTCAGATTCAGCCCCTCGTTCGGCTTTGCAGACGCCCTCGGCTTGGCTCTGTTTCTTGTACTCCTTGGAATCAGTCTTTCGGCACTGTTCGTCGCTCTCGGCCTTATAGTCAGAAACGAGGAGACTCTGTTCGGCCTGATAAACCTGCTCAACTTCCCGCTGATGTTCACTAGCAGCGCTCTGATCCCGATAGCGCTTATGCCCGATTGGCTGAGAACGATCGCGCTCTACAACCCAATCACATTTGTGGTCGACGGGATGAGACAGCTTGTCTTCGATACAAGCGTGGGTGCAGAGTACACAGTTGCCGTAGATTTGCTCGGAATAGGCATCTTCTCGGCGCTCATGATCGGTTTGGGAGCGTTGCTAGCCAGAAGAGCTTTGCTCAGAGGGTAAGTGACAGGTGTCACTCCTCTTTCACTCGAATGGGCCCGGCGTTCTACTGCGATTCATGCGGGCTCGAGATAGTCCAGAGCCGGCAGTCGGAACGTCTGAAGAAATGGAGCATCAAGGCATAAATACGAAGCACATTGTGACCCTACACATGAAGTCCAAGGACACGGGTTCCGAACCCTGCTGTCCGAAGTTCGATCCTGCGCCGTGGGAAGGTCGCACACACGACTGGACAGACAAGCTCTTCATAAAAGACAGCGTCAGACAGATTCTTCACAGACCTCTCCCAAGCAGCATGAAGAAGACCATAGGCAGAATGTGGAAGATGGCCAATGATGCAGGAGCAGCTCCTGTTTCTGACGATTTCCTGCTGCTTGCATATGATCCCACGCCGTGGAGGTCGGAGTTGTATATGGCAGTCACCAAGGAAGTCTCCGGAGCAGAGAACTTCAGACTCTCCGGCACCTACATAACCAAGGTGTTTGATGGCCCTTACAATTCCCCGCCCAAATGGATAAGGGACATGGATCGGTTCGTCGAGTCGAAGGGCAGGAAGGTGAAGAAGTACTTCTTCTACTTCACGACCTGTCCGAGATGCGCCAAGATCTACGGCCACAATTACGCGGTGGTGTTCGCTCAGGTCGACTAGCCAAGCCGTGCTCTTTCGCCAATCGACGATTTACCCCCGGGTGCCCTTTTGAAATATCAGTATATCGATATCGGTCGGGGGGAAGTGCTGATTTTAACCGGCCCTCCAAGGTTGGGGAATAGACATGTGGAGAAAGATGAGTAGACTATGTGCGGTGCTTGTCTTCGGCGGCGCTCTCGCAGCGCCTGGGGTCATGATGGTTCCCAATGCTGCTGCGGAGACAGCGACATGGACTTTGGCACTGTATGTCAACGGGGATAACAACCTCGAAGACGAGTGGGATGGCACGAGCCTGCCCCTCCTGCTGAACATACCCGCCAATTCAGAGGTCAATATCGTGGCGATGGTAGACCTGAAGTCGACCAGCGGGACTGATTTGGTCGAGATTTCAGGCGGCAGCTGGGATGTAGTGAACTCGTACCCGGAGAAGAACTTCGGTGACGGAGCGACCCTGGAGTGGTTCATCACGGAGGTGACGACCCTGTATCCGTCGGATAAGCTCGGCGTCACGATGTGGGATCACGGGTACGGATGGATCGAGTGCAGCATGGATGAGTCTACCCCGGATTGGGACAGATTGCGCATGCCCGAACTTAAGGCCGCAATTGAGGGAGCAAACGTGAACATAGACATCCTCTCGTTCGACGCGTGCAACATGGGCAACATCGAGGTCGCGTATGAGGCATATACGACCGGATTGGTTGACTACATGGTCGGCTCTGAGGAGTCAGTGCCTTTTGACGGATACCCGTACGATTTCATGTGGACGCCTGTGGCAAACGATGAGACGCGCACGCCGGCCCAGGTGTGCGTTGACATGGTTAACGGGTGGGGACAGTACTACGACAACACCACCTTCACTACCGTCAACCTCGCCGCTGTAGACGTGTCGAGCATAGGCGCCTCCGCAAGCGTCTTCGACAATTGGTGCGGCCTCATGCACGCCAATCTCGGATCGTACGCAAGGGTCTACACTGACGCCTTGAAGAAGGCTTACTGCGCTTGGAGCACGAAGTACTTCGTCGATATGGCGGATCTTGGCGAGACGCTGTTGGCCGAAAGCAAGTTCTCGGACGCTGACCTGCGCGCTGCCACAACTGCGATGGTCTCGGCGGTGGACGATGCTGTGCTGGCAGTCCATACATGCTCGGCTCTCCCAGATGCGAGAGGTCTAACACTCTGGTGGGGAACGAAGGGTAACTGGAGATCCTACGGCGATCTGTACCCCGATGTCCAGTGGGCTGTCGACATGGGATGGTACGACTTCCTGGCGGACTACAACTGAGGAAGCTAAACTCAAAGGCCCGTCCGTTTGTTCGGACGGGCTCAGTTTCTATTCTCATAATCCTGCTTTGGCTTGACAACCATCGAGCGGGTTTCGCGGTTGTCATGATGCCAACGGCTGATCGAATATAATGAAAGAAGGGGTTTGAGAGCCTGTCTTCGCAGTCTCTAGAATCCCCAATATGTCTGAAGGAAGTCCCACCAGCCCATGTTCGGGAACTCGAAGGTCATGTAGTCGTTGTAACCGCCCCATTCCGACTCGGCGTACGCGATCGAGTACGAGCTGTGGCTCGCAGGGAAGGTTATGCCCATACCCTTGTATCCATACAGCTCCGCGTTCTTTGCTACTCCCATGCCGAGCATGGCCTCACCGTACTCGTCCAGTACGTCCACGCATGCGTCGTATGCGGGGTCGGTGTCCTGAACGTTCTCCAAGATGTATTCCACGAATGATGGCATGTCTATCCAGCTCTCGCCTCTGGTTCCCCAGGGCATCAACGCGCTCATCTGCGCGGCACCAATCACTGTCCGATACGATTCGATGTCGGCTGCGAGCGTGTCGGCCAGTGCGATGACGGCCTCTGCGAGCGACGCTATCTCGGACATATCGAATATCGACTGTGTCGTTAGTATCTCGCTCATGTACGGCGGCTGGCTGAACAGGTTGGTGAACTCATCGACGATGACATGGCACAGCTCGAGCGCTTCCATCTCCGGGTTCGCGACGAGTTGCTGCATGATCTTGTCGTACGAGAATCCGCGCCATCCGATGTAGCTCTCGCTTGCGATCATGTAGTCCGCATCTAGTCCGCCGGCAACGTATTCGTAGATGGTCTCCATCTGCCCGATCGAGCACTCGTCGCAGGCAACGATGTCAATGTGCTGTCCCTCGAGGGCTTCCAAGACCTCGTGGTGCGACAGCCAATCCCAGCCCTCTCCGGGCTCATCGCCCTCCATAGTCCAGTCCACGCCCACGCCGCCAGTCGGGGTGCCGTGGTCCCAGAAGAACAGGACTCTGCGCTCGGCCGGGAAGTTGGTGTCCGCGTACTCCACGAACCAAGTGAGCATTGCCGGGTCGCCCATATTCACCTCGCCGAGGCTTTCGTCGAGCACAACCATCTCGTTATCCTCTATGTAATAGAGATACGCGGGCTCTTCGAACCTATCGGCGAGAATGAGAACATTGACCGCATCGCTGGAGCCGCCGTCCCTGAACTCCTGGTAATCCTCAGCGGTGCAGAAATCCAGATCGTTATCGGCGACTACGTACACCAGGACGGTCCACTCGGCAACCTCTCTCTCCTGCCCGCCAACCGTCTTGGCACCGAAAACGTCTTCCAAGAACTCTTGGGGCTTCGCTGCTGATGTGGCGGCGAGAGCCGAGGCGATCATTATCACTGCTACAGAGACACTAGATAGAGTCTTAAATCTGATTTGAGGCATAATTACCTCCCCCCTTAGCTGTGACCATGTAGGGTCTCATCCGCTATTACCTTTTCCATACTGACTATATAAACGGAGTAATGCAAGATAGCCCTCGTATCCATGAAGAACCATGTGACATATCAAACTCTCAGAGACGCGAATTGCGTCTATGGTTTCAATATAAGATGACAGCAATCGTTATCATCGCACGATGGCACTACACATCGCAGAGGGATGAGATCTGTCGGGTAAGTTGATCACCATCGTCGCAGTGATTGTTGGCTTCATCCTTGTGATAGCGGTCATCGCCATCACGCAACCTGGGGAGAAGGAGGCGGTTACCAATAACGACAGGCTCATTTCCATACCCGTCAACGCCACAAAGATGATCCCCGCCCTTGATGTGTTCAAGCCGGTGGTACTGTCGGACCTGTGGCAGCAGCCAGTGCCGATGCCTGGCCCGGTGAACACTGCCGGAGGCGAGGACAGCCCGTTCGTCACGCCCGACGGGAGCTGGTTCTTCTTCTTCTTCACGCCAGACGTTTCGGTCCCCGCGGAGCTGCAGATCCTCGATGGCGTGACCGGCATATGGTGGATGCAGAGGAACGGCAGCTCGTGGACCTCTCCCGAGAAGATCATCCTGCACGACGACCTCTCCCTCGACGGAGCTCAGTTCGTGCTTGGTAACACGATGTGGTTCGCCTCCGTTCGCACAGGGAACTACGGCGAGATAGACATCTACACGGCCGAGTACGTCGATGGCGAATGGACCGATGTAACGAACGCGGGAGAGCAGCTCAATGTCGAATACGACATCGGAGAGTTTCACATCACATCCGATGGCCAGACGATGTTCTTCCACGGCGGGACGATGGACACCGCGGACGACCTCAACATATGGGTCTGCCAGAAGACCGAGGACGGATGGAGCATTCCCGCCAAGGTTCCGAATGTGAGCTCGGACGGATTGGAGGGATGGCCGTACGTGACCTCCGATGGCAACGAGCTTTGGTTCACAAGCTTCAGCTCGATCGAGGGGTATCAGGGACCGTCCATCTATCGCAGCGTCAAACAGGATAACGGAACGTGGGGAGAGCCTGAAGAGATCGTCGCCAACTTCGCGGGCGAGCCCTCGCTCGACGATGCCGGCAACATCTACTTCACTCACCACTATTTCACAGAGAACAGCGAGATGATCGAGGCGGACATTTACGTCGCCTACGCGGTTTGACCCTATATGGTCGCGTCAGTGGGCGACAAGTCCTATGACCATCAAGTCATCTAAGAACCGGAGCACGTCCTTCGCATCGGTCGGGCCGTATTCCGAGGAGACGAACAGAGTTATGTCATAGGCATTGCGCTTCCCATCTATCAGGTTGACAACCTCGTACATCTTCTTTGAGAAGCTGCTATCCCTCGATTCTGCCTTGGAATACCAATCGTACTTCTGCTCCCCGAGTCGTTCCGACAGCATGTCAGGGTCAAGCGTGCCCTTGAACTTACGCCGAGGTACAATCGTTTTCGCGCGAGCCTCAGACCTTGTTGGACGGCTCTTGGCGAGGATCTTGGCCGATTTCTTCCCGGCCACTGCCTCCACGACCTTATCCAGCCGAGTCAGCTCTCTGCTGCCATGCTCTTCGAGCGCGATGGCTTGCCCTTCCACGAAAGGATCCGCACCGGCGACGGAATCGAGTCTGCATACGGACCTGACAGCGCGCGCGCCGATGTGCACGACATGCTCGACCCTGCGATGATGATGACGTACCACCTCGCCGATTCTGCGCAGCTCCTCCGGATTACTTGCGCGGTCGAGCAGCTCTTCCGACGCTTTCTCAACTGCATCGGTTATGCGCTTCATCCCTCCAGAGGATGCCTTGCTTGCCATCTCATGTACGGTTCCAGTGTCGGCGTTCGCCAATGTCAGTGCTGAAACGGCAACCGTCCACCCAACGCGCCTCAGACTGTCCTCGCTGACGTTGTCGATGGTATCCATGCTGGTGTGGTAGTATAGGTCCGGCCACTGGGTCAGTCCCACGCAGGGCGCTCCGACGGTTGATTCGTTGAACTCCGTATGGTCGCTTCCTCCGGAGAAGGACGTCAACATCGTCCTGAAGTTGCTCGGGATTCCAATCTTCGTCATGCTGTCGTATTCGGCATTCGACCGCTGCATCACGGAGTATACGAAGTCGTTCAAGTACGAAGGCAGCGAATCGGGTGTGCAGTCCAAGCATAGCGTTGACCGACAACGCGTCTGATCCTCGCCGACCATGTCTAAGTTGATGCCAGCGATGAGCTTGCTATGCATCCTGGTATGTCTTGACAGATAGGCGACGGTTCCGATCGTCTCTGGCACCCATAGGAACCTAATGGTTCGTTCGGGACGTTCAATCCTGCCTGACTCGATGAGTGTCGTAACCGTTCTCGCGATTTCCATCAGCAACCCGCTGCCCGAGGCGTTGTCGTTAGCGCTAGGTTTGGGGTGACAGAGATGCGCGACCAGGAATATCTCCTCGCCCGGCCTTGTCGCGCCCCTTATGGTTCCCGTCACGATGCTGTACTTGCCGGATGACAATCCAGCATCGACCTCGGCGCGAAGCCTCACGGTCTTGCCATCTCTGAGATATCCTCTCAACTCCTCTCCTTGACGCTTGCTCAACGAGAATCCGAACCTGATCTTGCGGGCATCCTTTGCATTCGGCCAGATGCCCTGATATGAGTGGGCATCCGGGACATCGCTGCTCTCGCGAACGCCAGAGAACTCATAAGACATCGAGTCCGTTATTACGCCGATGGCTCCGCGCTTCACAACGGCTTCACGTTGGACGTCCCTCGCCTTGCCAGTAGCCAGCACAAGCCGACCCTTGACCTTCCTGCCTGCATAATCCTTCGCTGAGGTGCCTTTGCCAACGTCCACCAGCTCTGCCACCACTCCTGCAACTGGCGTCCCCCTGCTGAACGTGTGCAGTGACTGGGGAGTTTCCGCAAACCTAGCAAGGACACATTCAGAGGGCTCGACCAACCTCAGTTCGGCGCTTCTAACGTCCCATCCCAAGGTTGAAGTGTAGGTCCAGTATTTGCGTCGACCATCAGCTGTGAATTCCTCAAGCCGGACGTCGTCCGCTCCCATGCGTTTCAGTCGAGTCCTTACATGTTCAGCTGCGTCGCGCATCATTGGCGACCCTTGAATTCTATGGAATTCGGTCAATCCAGCAACGTACGACTTGGCTATCGAGCCCGATAACTCTCCCTTTACCGCCTTCGCAAGCTCTATATTCATACCATCCTGGGAGAAACAACGCTGAGTAAAAAACATTCTCTAGATGGATTGCGGTGCACGGAATGCAAACCGGCCTGTTCCGCGCTCACAGTTCAGCTTCTGTGCTGTATTTCATCCCTGCTCCTGCAAGACGGTTACCGAGGAGGAGGAGGTGGTTCCTCGCTGTCCTCCAGAGAAGCCGTGCCCTCGCGCACCATCTTCCTGAGGTTCAGGTATAAGGCGATCATCACGGCGGTCGCTGAGCATTGGCCACCCGAAGAACTGAGAACGCAAGTTACTTGAAGAGCCTTCATGATTACCAAGGCTGTCGGGGGAATGGAGTGAGGTGCCCAAAGTGCGGCCATGAGAATCCATCCTATTCGATATACTGTGGGATGTGCAGCGAAAACCTCGAGAAGAAAGATGTTGCATTCTCCCGCAGAATCTCCGCAGAGTCTTCTGAGGGAGTTGTCAAATGCTCAGGCTGTGGGAACGACAGCCCGAGTGGAGTCAACTTCTGCTCATATTGCGGCTCGAGCCTCAGGACAATCGCTGCTCCAGGCGTGTGCTCGAAGTGCAGGTCGCTCAATGCGCCAGGCGTGACTCGTTGTTGTAACTGTGGAGAGACAATCGTGCCTATCGCATCTGGACCTGGTGCCTCAGTCGGGCGAGCGAATGTCAAGAGATGCTCGAGTTGCGGCATTGAAATCCCTAGTGAAGGCAGAAATCTCTGCTGGAGCTGCATAGCTGAAGCAAACATCCACACAGCGAAGGCCTCACACGGGGATGAATCGCACGGACTGGTGTTGGCTGGCGGTATCCTGCTAATAGTAGCGGGTCTTATGGCCATAGGCCAGGGTTTGCTATACCTTGCTGTCGGATCGATGATATCAACGTATGGCTACTCTACTTTCCCGCTTACGTGTTGCGCAGGATTGGATCTCCTGTTCGGATGCGCGGCGATAGGAGGAGGCATCTTCGCGGTCAAACAGGAAAGATTCTTGCTTGCTATCGTTGGATCCGTATGCGCTCTCCTGAGCCTCGGCTTCTTGATTGGCTCCCTGTTTGGCCTTCTTGCCCTCATATTCATTGCAGTGGGCAAAGACAGCTTCTCCAGCTGAGCTTGCGAGGCGCATCACACTACGGTTAAGTAGATTGTAGACGCTCCCCCGGATGATAGCAGGGATGTGATGGTGAAGACGAGTTGCGGCATGTGCTACGGCACATGCACCGTCGATGTGCGGGTGAAGGACGGCATTATCGTCGGAATCGAAGGGGACCCTGATTCACCTCAGGGATACGGCAACATCTGCGCGAAGGGACTTTCGGCTCCAATGATGATGTATGACCCCAGCAGACTCAACTATCCGATGGCTCGCACAAACCCTAAGAAGGGCATAGGCGTGGACCCCGGCTGGAAGCGTATCAGTTGGGACGAGGCAATGAAACTCCTGACGTCAAAGCTGAAGGAGTGCATTGAGAGAGATCCCAGAGGACTGTATACCGTCGGAAGCCCGACATTCCCCGCAGAGAGAGCGTTCAACATCTTGTGTTTCAGAAAGGCATTCGGCACTCCGAATTACTACACTGGCGGAGGAGGATTGCACTGTGGCAACGGAGCGCATATGATTGGCGGCATATATCACGCCTCCTGGTCCATCATACCAGATTTCAAGTACTGCAACCTCGCGGTCTACTGGGGCTGCTCCAAAGGCCATGGCGCAGGTCATGCAGCGAATGTGGCTGCCAAGCAAGCGGCTGACGCGAAGGCAAGGGGGATGCGCCTCATCGTTTTCGATCCGTTCCTGAGCACTCAAGCCTCAAGCGCGGAGGAGTGGGTGCCCATCAAGGCCGGGACCGACGCAGCTGCTGCCCTCTCCATGGTGAATCTTCTAGTGAACGACTACAATCTCTGCGATGAGGAGTATCTGAAACGCAAGACAAACGGTCCATACCTAGTCGGACAGGATGGACTGTACGTCCGTGATAAGACCTCGGGGCTGCCGCTCGTCTGGAACATTGTTGACAACGGTCCGAAGGCCTTCTCATCCGCAGGTATTGAAGACTGCGCATTGACGGGCGATTTCGAAGTGGATGGAGAGAGATGCGCCCCCTCGTTTCAGCTCTTGAAAGAACATCTAAAGAAGTACTCGCCGGAATACGCATCGGGCATCTGTGGCGTTCCCGCATCGACTCTAAGGAGGATCGCCAGGGAATTCGGCGAGGAGGCGATGATAGGCAGCACGATCACCATCGACGGCAAGGTGCTGCCATACAGACCGGTCGCATCCATCTACTTCAGGGGATCACAGGGACACTACAATCAGGCGTGGGACTGTATGTCCTTGGTACTTCCCAACCACATAGTGGGAGCGGCGGATGTCCCCGGTGGAGCGCTCGCGTTCGGCCCGCCGGTGCATCTCGGATACCCGGGCACTGGAAGACTGAAGTACTCCGTGGAGCCTGACAAGGATGGGCTGCTGGTCGCACGCAATTGGCCGTATTCTCACCTGCCCTATCCTCCGCCAGAGCCTAGAGATCCGCCGCAGCGGCTCGACCTGCAGGATATGTTCTACATCCCCACTTACACAACCATCATGGCCTGGGACAGCAACGAAGAGCTGTGGGAGAAGTTCAAGATCCCCTACAGACCGGATGTTATGATAAGCTTCGCAACGAATCAGATAATGTCGGTCGGAAACCCCAGAACGCTCCTCAACAACTTCCTGAAGAAGTTCAGGTTCATCGTGTCATTCAACATCTACTCGACGGAGTTCGAGGAAGCCGCGGCCGACCTTGTGCTGCCTGATACCTGCTTCCTCGAACGTTACGCCTCAGCGACAACCTTCCCAACGGTCGGCGTATCATGCCACGCGACCGGGCTGGGAGAATGGGTCTGGGCCATAAGGCAGCCGATAGTGGAGCCAATGGCTGAGCGACGGCCCATGATCGATGTGATACTCGACCTCTCGGAGAGGCTCGGACTGCGTGACGAATACCTTGAGGCCGTGAGAGAATGGGTTGACAGGGCCTACGGTGGGGATATCGACTTGAAGAAGGCCATCGGCCCAGAGGAGAAGCTCAGCTTCGAGAAGATCCTCGACCTCGTCATGAAAGACCGTTTCGGAGAGGAGAAGGGCCTTGATTGGTTCAAGGAGCACGGCTACCTCAAATGGCCCAAGCGCGTCGAGGAGGTGTACTGGCGGGCATTCAATGACGTCCGCGTCCCCATCTACCTCGAATGGATCATTCGAGCGGGGCGGAAGAGCAGGGCGGTTGCCGAGAAGTACGGAGTTCCCGACCTCGTCGACTGGAGCGCCCACACGGCCCTGCCGGATTGGAGGCCGTGCCCCACACATGCTGAGAAGAATCCTGAGTACGACCTTGAAGCGTTCTACTGGAGGTCGGCGCTCCACACTTATTCCATGACGATGCAGAATCCTTGGCTGAATGAGATCTCCCAGAACGACCCCTATACCTACACGATACAGCTCAACACCGACACGGGCAGGAGAAAGGGCGTGAAAGAAGGGGATTTCGTCTGGCTTGAGAATCCAAAAGGCTCGAAGGCGAGGGGCAGAGTACACCTGACCGACGGCATAAGGCCGGACCATGTGGCCATTGCTGCCAACGCGGGTCACTGGGGTAGAGGACTCCCGATAGCCAAAGGGAAGGGGGTGTTCTTCAACGAGCTCATAGAGGTCGACAGAGAGCATTCGTGCCCTGTCTCTCTGGGACAGGATATTTGCGTTAAGGTCAAGCTGTACAAGGATGGAGGCGCCTGAAATGGTGAGGCTTGGCATGGTGATAGACCTCAAACGATGTGCGAGCTGTCACACATGCACCGCTGCCTGCAAGGCCGAGCACCACACGCCTCCTGGCGTCTTCTGGGCGAAGGTCATCAGAGTTGAATCAGGGAAATATCCGACCGTTATCAGGCAGGGATTGCCATTGCTATGCATGAACTGCGCAGAGCCCGAGTGCGAGAAGGTCTGCCCCACAGGGGCGACGGAGAAGAGACCCGACGGAATCGTCACGGTCGATTCGAGCAAGTGCGTGGGATGCAGGTACTGCTCTGTAGCGTGTCCGTACGGCGCCCGATGCTTCGCCGAGGATTGGAAGGACTACTTCACCGGAGATCGTAGACCATCGTCCGCGTTCGCGGCGCATTCCAGAAAGATGTGGCTCGAAGAAAGCGACCGTGGGGTGGTGAGCAAGTGCAATTTCTGCGCGGACAGGATTGCAGAAGGCCAGAACCCGGCATGCGTCGACGCGTGCCCTTGCGAGGCGAGGGTCTTCGGAGATCTTGAAGATCCGGAATCAGAGGTATCGCAACTGATTAAGAAGAGGAGGGGTAGACAGCTCCATCCCGAATACGACACGGATGCCAGCGTGTACTATCTTCCTGCGAGGTGATCAGGGAATGCCGCGCACGATGATGATGAGGGACGGTGACTAGGATGGACGTCATGCAGTTCGAGGATTTCAAACCCGGACCTCGCGCGCAGATGGAGTGGGGATTTGGCGGCCGAAGGAGATGGCGTGACGGAGCCCTCCTCATGGCGCTCTTCCTCGGGGGCATAGGCGCCGGCCAGTTCGTCATATCGACCTGGCTAATCGAATCTGTCACGAGCGCTTTGATTGGGCTGCTTATAGTGGGAGTCGGCAAGACCGTCGCGCACCTGATATACCTCGGACAGCCTGCCAGATTCTACAGGCTATTCTTGAAACCAAGCACGTCCTGGATCAGCCGAGGACTTGTGTTCATGGTGGTCTTCGTCGCGTTCGGGGCGGCGTACCTAGCCCCGGAGATAGGTTTTGAATGGGTACCATGGACCATGGGCTCGTCACTTAGCGATGCGCTGTGGTTCGTGGCTCTGCTCGGAGCGGGGCTCGTTATGATCTACGACGGCTTCGTTCTGGCGTCGTGCAAGTCAATCACATCGTGGAACACCGCGCTGATGCCGCCCCTGTTCTTCACCTACGCGTTGGCTGGCGGCGTGGCGATGACATATCTCACTATGACAGCTACGGGAGGCGAGATACTGGACGAGAATACTATGCTCAGCCTCGACGCTGTGCTGCTGACAACCATGTTCGCTCTCATAGTGATATACGTGGCGAGCATGGCAGCGTCCACGGCGACCGCGAAGGAATCCGTAAGGAGACTGACATCAACCAGGCTGGCGATCGCGTTCGTGGGCCTGGCGATAGTCGCAGGCCTCATGGTTCCACTCGCCCTTACCTACCTGCACGAGGCATCAACCGAGGGAGCCGTTGCCTCCGCGCTCCTGGCGGCATCCGCTGTCCTGGAACTTGCGGGGGATCTGTCGGTCAGGCACTCTATACTGCGAGCGGGGCTGCACGCTCCGGCGCTCCCAGAAGGAGTATGAGATCGAAAGGAAGGCGAGCCATGTGAGTATGAACGACGGCACGCATGACCTGGACATCATACGCATAGACGGTGGTAGAGCGGCGAAAGCAAGAGATGTTGTCAGCCGTGAATCGCGAATCAGCATCAGACTAAACGACTTCGAGGTCGTCGCCCTGATGTGCTCGCCGGTGAGCTTGAAGTACCTTGCAGTTGGCTTCCTGTTCTCGGAGGGCTTCGTCAACCGCAAGAAAGACGTGCATGCTGTCGATGTGGACGAGAAGGAGGAAGTCGTGAGAGTGACCGCAGACGCTGGTGAGCCGCCACCGCACGATTCCGCTGAAGGGCGGTTGATAGCCGCCAGCGGAGGCAGGGGATTGACAGGCGCTGATTTCGCCGAGAGGGCGAAGGCGCTCAAGTCCGGTTCTCAGCTCAAGATACATCCCGACACGGTCATATCTCTCATGAAGGAGTTCCTAGGCAGATCGAAAGGCTTCGACCGGACTGGGGCGATCCACAGCGCCGCCCTCTGCGGTTCCAATCGGATCGAAGTCTTCCACGAGGATATTGGCCGACACAACGCCATCGACAAGGCGATTGGCCAGGCTGTACTCGAGGAAATGAGCATGGAAGACAAGATCCTCGTCACAAGCGGACGAATATCAGCCGAGATCCTTGTAAAGGCTGCCAGATGCGGAACGCCAATTGTGATGTCCAAATCGGCGCCGACAGATCTTGCTGTGAAGATAGCTTCGGAGGCCAATATCACCATTGTCGGCTTCGCAAGAGAGCAGAGGATGAACGTATACTCGAACGCCTGGAGAATCCAACACGAGGGACGGTAAGGCGCTGGACGCAGCCTGACCGATTAGGGAAATGATTGTCCCTCCGGCAAGAGTCTCGCCGGAGGGTGTTCTCGTTTTTCGTCGGAAGCTCACGACAGGACTGCCTCGAGAGGAACGGCAGCGTTGGTCCACTCGCGCCTGAGCGTCTCGATATCCGCCAAGAACCACAGCTCCAACTCGTTGTCTCTGATATCAGTCAGTCTGGCAAAGGCGTCATCCCTGGGCATCGAGCCGTCCAGGAGACCGAGATACACATCCTGAACGTCCACGTAGTCCTGCGCCTGATCGAAATCGTCGCCCCAATACAGGTAACAGTCCACCATCTGGGCGAGGACCTCGTCGAAGACTTCGGCGCTGCAATACATGCCCCATTCCATCGAGCGGACGCGCTCCAAGGCCTTTATGGCTCCGCCAACCTGTCCGCCCTTGCCGACGAGCGTCTGTATCGCTGTGTTCACCGCCTCGAAGTCGGTCGCATGCTGGTGCGATCTCAACATAGGCTCCCATGACGCCATCATCCCCCCTTCACCGAGGGTGTACGGCGTGAAGATCCGCCTCATGTCGATGATAGCCCTATTGAGTTCGTCAGCCAGTTCGACGACGGCAGCTCGCTCGGCATCGTTTGTCGCAGCGGCGTACATAGCCTCGAGTTCGGCCGCGTACTCGTTGACTTCCAGCACTAGCGTTCTGAGAGCGGACAATGCCTCCAAAGCCCCGTCAATCTCCGCAGCTCGGATCGGCACCAGGTGCGCCTCTGTCGTAAGATGACCCTCAGCCCAGTCGCAGGCCGGGATGAAGTCGAGGGGCACCACAATCGAGCTCTCTGCCCTCACAGCCATCAGAGTTGTGAAATCGGCGACCATTGCCAACATGTCCTCTGACTGTAATTCTATCGTGTCGAACTGCGTGTGATAGTAGGGATCGAAACCGGGCCCCCAGACCATCTGGATCGCGGTTCCTCCACCCTTTGCTGCGAAGGACCACGCGTCGGTCCATGTCCAGGTAGGAACGTAGTAGCCGACGTCCATGTATCCAAGGTCGACTATGGCGTTCCTCACAAACGAGCTGACTTCCCATGATATCTCGAACCAGACCTTGCCGCCCTCGCCTACCTTGGAGAAACTGCCACCGTCCAGGTTGAGCTCCATGACCAGGCCGTTCATGATGTCATTCTGGTGGGCACTGACGAACTCATACGATCCAACCAGCCAGTTGAACCATGTGCCGTCAGGTCCGCCAGTCTCCTCTGCGCCTACAGAGCAGAAGACCAACGACCTCTTATTCTCGTAGATGCCAGCCTCCTTCGCCTCGGAGAACAATCTGGCCATCTCAAGCATGACAGCGATGGAAGAGCAGTCATCGTTTGATCCGTTCCACCATGTGTCTATGTGGCCTGATATCACGATATACTCATCGGGATGCGTGGTTCCTCTGAGGATTCCGGCAACATTCACTGACTCCGCATTCGGGTCGAAATCCACCCTTCCTTCGATCTCGACGGTTACCGCTCCGTCCACGGCGATCAACTCCTGGATCCTCGCGGCGGAGTTGGGCGAAATCGATATCGCGGGTATCGGCGAGAACACCGAATCCTGCTTTATGGCCTCAGGGTGGTCAGCCCCTGTGAAGTAGCCGTAGAACATAGCGGCGGAGGCACCGTTCAACGCCGCCTCGAGAACTGGCACGTTCGGCCATCCCTGCGTGTTATCGTCTCTGTGTACGAGCGCGATGGCACCATCGAGCGGATCTGCGGCCTCGAAGTCGGCTGCTGTGCCATAGCCAACATCGACTATCTCCGCTGTAAGGACTTTTCCAGTCTCATCAGTGCCGTGATAGTATTCCATCCCGAACTCGTCCAGCCCCCAAACCGAAGGACAATCGCCGTATGTCGTGGCGGGTATGTCCTCATCGCCATGGGATGTCATCTTGACAGTCGTCCCGTAGTGCTTCCAATTGGCGACACGGAAGGTCTCCTCCAGCACTTCGTCCAGAGACATGTTCTCGAGCTCGCCCAACACGTAGCGTTGGGCGCGCTTCTCCTCCTCAGAACCTGCGGTCTTCTCTCCGAGAGATGAGAGATATTGCAACTGCTCCCAAGCGTTCTCGTAGTCGATCATCCCCAGAAGCTCCGTTTCCGCCGGTGAAAGACCGAACGACACCCCGGAATTCGCCGACCGAACATCTGACGAAGCGGGCATCGCCGTCGCAACAAATAGAATCGCCAACATAATTCCTATCATCTTGCGCACTGCAACTCCCCCAATATCTGCACCCGAGAGATTCCCAAGAGCCTTCTTCGAATGTGATACTGACTATTTAAAAATTGACGGTTGGGAAACGATGGAAAGTACAATGCCCTTGAATCACTATCATGAACTCTCCGGCCCGACAGCCCATGATCGAAGGTGAGAATCACTGAAAATCGATCCCACGAACGATATAGAGAGCGTTTCGACTGCTGTCGCATCGCCCGAAGAGAGAGCGCTCAGAGCCGCTCTCGGGAGCGGCATGGGCATATCAGTGGGTGCGATCGGACGTCCCGCGACAGTGGTTTTCAGAAGCGACATCGAATCGACTTCGGTGTATGTCGATGAACAGGGGAACGTGTCAGTCAGCAGAGGGGCGCTTCCAAACCCAAATATGCTTGTAGAGGGTAGCCACGGCACTCTCTGTGCGATCCTTCAGAGGACAGATCCAACTCTCACCGCTCCGGGAGATCTGACAATCACGGTCAATATCGCGACAATCAAGGACTTCGTCATAGAAATCCCTGAAGGGCGGGAGATGGTTCATCCCCTCAAGGAGTTGCACGATTAGCAGTCAGCGCTCATTGAATCTGCACGCCTACCAGCGTGCCCGAACGAATTTATCGAGGCAACTGCATCCCCCGTACGGAGGCATGTCAAGATGCCAGTGATTGTAGTGAACATGTGGCCAGGCAGGGATGTGGAGGCCAAGCGGCGCATAGCTGAGGGGATCACCAAGGTGTTCGAGGATGAAGGCGTTCCGCGCGAGGTCATAGAGGTTCTAATGAACGAGGTGCCCAAGACTAATTGGGCAATCGGTGGGAAGCTACACTCCGATTGAGCATACAAGCTATCCCCACAAGGCGAAATGTGGGGCAATCCCCAGCGGGGAGGAAGAAGCGGCGTTCCGGCTATTCGCCGCTCAGTCCTTCTTCTTCTCCAGGGCGCCCGATATTATCACGGCAGCGGTCACCAGTGCTGCAGACAAGGCACCCCAGTTGGCGTCAAGCGTTTCGTCGAACAGTACGTCGGTCGCTACCTTCACGATGAGCAGGGTCAGGAAGAAATAAATCAAACCCAGAATGACCATCATCACCGTGGCGACCAGCGTCACTGCAAGAACGTCGAGCTTGGCTTTTATCCCCAGACTTTCACCTCCTACTCGTACCCGGTCGAGGTGATTAAGATATTGACTCTTATATAGAAATGTTTTTCTATGAATATGGCCTCCTTCACCCATCGCTGGACATTGCCACCACCCCGGATCACTACGGACGATGCCTTCTCGTGCCAGGCACAAGGCTCCCAGGTCAGTCGCAAACAAAACGCTTTTCAACTATCCGCTGATACGGGCGCGAAGGTCCAGTTCGCTACCAAGAGGTATATGCATGGCAGTTGCGCGAATCCGATTTCTGGATAGTGACGAGGAAGATCTGATAGACCAACAGAGCATGGAATGCCTCGAGACCATCGGAGTCAAGGTCAAGAGCGCCAGGGTTCTCGAGATGCTCGGAGATGCCGGGGCAGACATTGACATGAAGACGCAGGTGGCAAGGCTGCCCGAGAGCATGGTGAAGGAAGCACTCGCACATGCGCCTAAGGAGATGATTCTTCATGGAAGGGACGCGAAGCACGACATGAGAATACCAGTGAGTTCATGGCCCTACGTCGGCACTTCGGGCTTGGCAACCTATATCATCGATATCAATTCGGGAGAGAAGCGAGATTCGACTGTTTCCGACATAGCAGACTGCGTGAAGCTCGCGGACGCACTGTCTGGCGTGGACTATGTCCAGACTTCGCTCACGGCCACGGAGGTTCCGCAGCAAACACACGGGCTTCACGAACTCTGGACAGCGCTCCAGAACACCACCAAGCATGTCCAGGGAATAGAGATATTCGATGCGGAAGACGCTCGGATGCAGGTCGAAATCGGAGCGCTGGTGGCAGGGGGCAAGAAGGAACTCGACAAAGAACCTCGCTTCACAGTCATACACTGCTCGATCGCCCCCCTTATGTTCGAGCACGATGCCGTCGAGGCAATGGTCGAATTCGCGAAGGCGGGGGTCCCAATCACTACGATGACCATGTCGCTCTCGGGTGGTACAGCGCCCGTCACTCTTGCCGGAACGCTGGTGAACGCCAACTCCGAGAACCTGGCGAGCTTCGTGATAGGGCAGACCGCCAGAAAGGGCGCTCGAACGATTTACTGCTCATCATCCACACCCGTGAACATGACCACAGGCATGATACACTATCAGAGCGCCAACCAGCCGCTGATAGCGGCTGGGCTAGCCCAGATGGCCCGCCGGTACGGAATTCCGTGTATGGTGGGCGACTGGGGCCTTAACGACACCGACGTTCCTGGTTTCCCGCACACGTTTTCCGAGACGATGGGAATCAGCCTGAGCACGATGTCAGGGACGGATATGATGGGAGGCGTCGGGTCATTGGACAATGCTAAGGGCATGGCACTTGAACAGGAAGTGATCGATTCCTATGTCTGGGAGAATGTTCGGATGCAGATGACCCCCTTCGAGATCAGCAATACGACTGCTGCGCTCGACGTGATCAAGGAGGTCGGGCACGGCAATACATTCCTCACCAACATACACACCGCTCGCAACTTCAAGAAGGAGGTCATCCAGAGGTCTTCGGACAGGGCGAGATTCGAGGCTACCATGTCGAAGGCGATGGTCGCGGAAGCCAAGGAGATCGCGGTCAGGCTGTTGAAGGAGCATGAAGTAACGCCCGTCGAGAATTCGATTGTTCGCGAAGGCGCTGATCTTTTGCGAAGCTACGAGAAGAAGCGCGCAAAGGCCGCATGACGGCGTCGGGGGATTGCATCAATCATCGAGATCGACCTGGTCCGGCAGGTCAAGGCCTTTTGACTTCTCGGGCGAACCCTGGAATGGCTTTCGAACGAACTTGAAGGCGATCGCGCCCAGTAGGAATGCAGCTGACGCGAACACGGCGAAGGGTATCACCCAAGACTGACCCTCTAAGGAGAATTCTTCGGCTGCATATCCTTCGTTGAGCCCGTCCTCGGCGTCAGGGCTAAGAGGGACAAGACCCCTCGAAGAATCATCGCCTTCTCCCAAAGGCATCAATAGACCCGCCGCAAGGAAGAAGACCGCCACCACGACGAATATCCACATGGCCGACATCACTATGACTATTCTGGTGTTCTCGCTCGGCGACATAAGGTCACGAGCCTTCCAGGTGAGGCCGTAGTAGACGAACCCGTGATCCTCGTGTCGCTTGACGAGCCCGCCCTCCTCCATCTTCTTGAGATGGCGGTGGATCGCCCCCTTGTCGATTCCCAGCTCTTCGGAGAGCTGCGAGACCGTTCTACGCATTGGCTGCAGGGCCTTGAGCATCTCCAGGCGGGTGTCGGAGGCGAGGGCGAACAACGACTTCTTGTCGAGCTCCACACGCATTTCCCTGGCACCCAACCAAGGTATGAGCTCCCTGCCCATAAACTTCGCCTCTTCTGGCGGCCTATCTGCATCAGTGGAAGACAGCTTCGACGCCTCCTACCAGTACACGTCGCGGTATTCCGACTCGGAGTATTGCAGGTATCCGAGTTCGGAGAGATCGACTAGAGAGTGGGCCATTACAGTCGTTGGTGAGATGGTGAACAGCGTGTCATCTATGTACAACGATCTCGTCACCCGATAGTAGTAGTCCGCACTCTCATGCTCTATCACATCCCACAGCGATATTCCATCCGTGGTCGAAACGTTGAAGACCCAAGCGCCTGAGCCATACTCTGGAGTGGTGGTCCAGTAGTAGGTCGAGATCGGGATCACAAGCATTCCTCGATCAGGGTCGTACAACACTGACTTGTGGTCGTATGTTGCCGCTGTCCACGACGATGTGCTGACTAGATAGGTATCCTGCTCTACTGGATCTCCAGGATTGGAGACGTCGAACAGGGACAGTTTGACAGCGCCGTCTTCGCTGCCGATACCAAGGACGTGCTCATCGCCGATAGGATGCAGATAGGATGAGAAGCCCGGTATCTTGAGTTCTCCCAGAACCTTGGGAGAGTAGGGATCTCTCAGGTCAATGACGAACAACGGATCAATCTGCATGAACGTGACCAGGTAGAGCGTGTCACCGAGGAACCTCGCCGCGTAGATCCGCTCGGAGGGCGCCAATCCCTCCAGCGAGCCCACCTCCACGAGCTGCGAATCCAGCACATAGACGCTGTTCTCCGGTTCGAGCCATGAGGTCGTCGTGGCGATCCTGAGCATTCCGTCCTTCTCGTCCATGGAGAATTGATTCAGCAACCAGCCACGCACATTGCCTGTCGCAACGGCGTCCAACCGAAGCCCGTCGACGGCTATCTTGTGGATGGTGGTCCTCATGGTGCTCATGACCTCAGGGGCGATCTCGTCGACCGCAGGCAACAGCTCGCCGACCCATTTTCGATATGTCAGAAACAGAGCATCAGGAGACATGTATATCGTCGACGCGTAGCCGGTTATGACCGCAATCTCCCTATGGCGCCCATCGTCAACGTCAATCGCCATCACGTTAACGTAAGCGTCGGTGCACTGCGTCTCGTGGTCGAAGTACACCTTCTCGATGCTGAGCGCAGTCGCGTAGTCGAGAATCCAGATTCTCGGTAGAAGCGGGGCGTCACCAACCGAGTATATCCTCGATTGGGCTACAAGGTATACTGTGCCGTCAATCATGCGAGAGGCCAGATATCCTCCAGATACGCCAATCGAGTATTCCAGGCTGGGAGAGGATGCATCACCGATGTTGAACACTGAGACCATTGCCCTGTGATAGTTGACGACTGGCCGAGCTATCGATACCTCTTCCAGGATGTAGTACTCTTCCTCGTACTCATACACATTGGAGAGCACCACCAGCCTGTCGTTCCAGAGGAAAAGCCCCCTTACATAGAGTCGTTCCTCGCCGGGCTCGAACCCGAGGATGTCGGCCTCGTTGAGGACAGCAGCGACCGACATATCGCCTGGAGGATGCGGGTCGACTATCGTGACACAGTTGCCGGATACGGTGAAGATGAACTCTCCATTCGTTTTGACGATGTCAGCTTCGTCCACCCCCGACACTTGCACGTTCGTAGTCGAATACGAGTCGGAGCCATCAAACGACATTTCATCAGTTGAGTCCGGTGAGAGAACTCGCTGTGGCCCATCATAGCTTTCAGCATCCTCCGTCCTCTCAATGAAGTCTATGAGCTCACCGTAAGAGGAAAACGCGGTCAGGCTCTCATTGTACGGACGAGATACCCAATCGTTGCCGACGAGGGCATATGCGATTGTCCCCCCTGCAACGACCGACGTTGCGACGCACACGATCAAGGCTGTTCTGATATAGCTGTCCATGATGATCGTTAGACGATTTGTCGCCGGCGTATTTATACGCCGTTTTTCCGTTGACTTCGAAGTCAACCAGACCGAGCGGGCATCAAGGTCGATCTTCTACCCGCCGCCGTGGGCAAGGATATAATATGGCCGGGAGGTTTCGCGTCTGTAGGTTGTTGCAACATGAAGTGCGGGGAGCCAACGCAGACCACACACAGAGTGTTGGTCGGCAACTCACAGAAGATGAGCGAAGTAGCGCCTGCCTCGGTGGATCTCGTAGTGACCTCTCCGCCGTATCCGATGATTGAGATGTGGGACGAAACCTTCTATGCCCTCAATGATGGGATACGCTCAAGGATGCAACAGGGCGATGGAGTGAGAGCTCACGAGCTCATGCATGATGAGCTCGATGCAGTGTGGAGAGAGACTGACCGGGTTCTGAAAGACGGTGCGATCGCCTGCATAAACATCGGGGACGCTACAAGGACCATCGGTGATCGTTTTCAGCTCTTTCCGAATCACACGCGTGTGACTGAACGTTTCAGAGAGCTCGGATTCTCTAGCCTGCCATCTATCATATGGAGGAAGCCGACCAACGCGCCGAACAAATTTATGGGCTCGGGCATGCTGCCGCCGGGCGCCTATGTGACCCTTGAGCACGAACACATTCTCGTCTTCAGGAAGGGCAATAAGCGACAGTTTCTTTCCGATGAGCAGAAATCCGTCAGGTCAGAGAGCGCCTATTTCTGGGAGGAGAGGAATCTGTGGTTCTCAGACGTGTGGACAGACCTTCGAGGGGTTAGCCAGAAGCTGAACCACGAACGCGCCCGAGAGAGGAGCGGGGCATTCCCGTTCGAGCTGCCGTACAGGCTGATAAACATGTATTCTGCGAAGCATGACGTCGTTCTCGATCCGTTCCTCGGAACTGGGACGACAACACTGGCGGCGATTGCATCCGTCAGAAACAGCATCGGATACGAGATGGATGAAACCCTGCCTGCAATCGTGGCGGATAGACTCGCTGGCTTCGAAGAAGTCGCCAACGATTATACCGGACGCAGAATCGATGCGCACAGAGAATTCGCGGCGAGCAGAGATTGTGAATTCGTCAATCAACACCACGGATTCCGATGTGTAAGCGCTCAGGAGATGCACATGAGATTCAACCACGTGGACGTCATCGACACCGCAAACTTGTCGAACTTCAAGGCGACCTACAGCGATCTGAAATAGCGTGCCCATTCATCGCTTTGATCCGCAAACGGTGGGGCAATTGCGGAAGGCGAATGCGCGTGTTGACTCTGGTCCGCACCGGTGCCTGGCGACCGCAATCAAGCGCTAAGGCATGTCGAGTTCCGAAGGCTCGAGCTTCAGACCAATCGAAGCGGCATTCTTCTTGAACCTCTTGATAAGCGCGGAATACTCCTTGGTCGGCCTCCTCGTTGACGCGTTCCAGCACTCCTGCAATGATTTGCCAAGAGGGGGTGAGGCAAGCCTCGTCTCGTACTTCTTCAGCAGCTTCTTGGCAATCTCATTCGCCTCGGACCGCTTCATACCTGCGATCGCGTGTCCAACCTCAGCGGATATCCTCGGCTCCACCGGCGTCACGCGGTCCTCGTACTTGTTTGTGGCAACGCCGACAGACTCCATCGACAGTCCCGAGGCGACGGCAGCCATGACGGATGCGGATGTCTCATACAGGCACATTGGAGTACATGGCCCCGCTGCTGTGTAGTTGAGACTGATGCTGAGAAGGTCTGTGTTCCGACTTATCGCCTGACCCATGGTGCTGATGGTCCAAAGCAACTCTCTGCTGCTGTTCGAAACGTAACGAAGGTGCAACGGAAACGGGATCAGGTAGCTCGTCTGCAGCGTGAGCATCCCCATCAGGTGCGTCGCTACTGTGCCGACGGCCGTCCCCTCAGGCCCACCAGAATAGCCACCTACCAGCGGGGAGAAGTCCATGCCTATCGGAGCGCCAATCGAGTGTGCGATGACCGCCTTGTTCAGTCGGGCGAAGTCCACCTTCATAGGGTCCATGCTGGCAATCATGAACCCATCGGACGGCCTTAGACCAAACCTGGGATGTACGGCCGCGGCGAGCGACACGTCGGACTCTGCCGTCGATAGGGTGTTCATGAAAGGCTTGCCCTCCCTGCCAACACGGTTGCACGCCTCCCTGCCCAACACGGCGTTCCTCATGGTCGCATACAGCTCCAGAGGAGATGCTGGTCTCACGCGCATTCCGCTGACCCTTGTTATTGCGGGAGTGGTGATCGAGTTGGTCTGCGGTATCTCCGCGAACCCCTCCATTAGCGTCAGGAAGGATTCGTCGCTCGACACAGGGCCCCCGGCAGCTCCGAGGAGACACCAAGGCGGTGCATTGTCCTCGACCTTCCTGGGAACCATCGCCTTCCTGTCCCTGCCCTCGCCGAAGAATACCTTGGATGGAGCGTTCCGCAATCCCTCCCGCACTTCAGATTCGGTGTAGGATATCACTCTGCTACTGTCCAAGCAGAATGCGCCCACATCAACAAGGAGTTCAAGGCCTGCTTCGAACAGATCGTCTGCGAGCGAGTTGTCCGCAGGTATCGGATTGTCGGGATCGAACTTGATCTTGTATTCCCTCACTTTTTCCTGCACCTTCGGAGCGTACCTCCGAAGTTGATAATCGTTCTCGCTCATCGGAGGACCATCGAGCGTCTTCTCCATAACGTCAAGTACTTGCACCACTACATACACCTCCAGCTCCTTCTTGCCGAACCCGACAGAACCTAGTCCACCATAAACCTTTGGCATTGGAGAATCAGAGGAGTATGGATAGGCACGTGAGAGCGCCGTCGCACTTCTCGAATTCGCTGACTTCTACAGAGATCACATCGAATCCTGCACGTTTCACCAAACGCTGCGATTCTGTCAGTCCGGCAGGCATCAGGACCGAATCACCGATAGCCAAAGTGTCCGCGGCGTATTCCTCTCGTCTGGGCACGACAATCACGCCCATACCTTCAAGTACGGGGTGTCTGGCGTATCTTTCCGTTGATATGAACGTATCTTCACCGAGGTAAGTGACGTGGCTCTTGAGATGCATCATGCCTTCATCGCTGATCGTGTCGACCTTCACCCCAAGCCATTCGCCCATCTGACGGATACCCTCCGCGTTCGTCCGCTGACTCTCACCACATATGAGACGGTCTGGAAGATGCACGACGTCGCCCCCTTCGATGGTTGCTGGCGCTTCAGCTCGTTTCGTGACAAGGTATTCGCCAAGCGCGCTCTCGACCGCGCTTTCCTCTCCTCTGCGACTTGGCGCGCCCATGCGAGTGATGAGTGCCTTCCGACCATGCACGACTGCGCAGTCCTCGACGAAGCAGGCGTCAGGGTGACTGTCGTCTTGGGGAAGAGACAAGACCTCCAATCCGAGGTTGGCAAGGACTGATCTATAGACCTCGTGCTGCATCTGAGCTCGCTTCAGATCAATGCTGTTTCGCAAAGGATGGCAAGACAGGCATTCCACGTAACTTCTGCCCGGCGGGCGGACGAGCGCTTTCATGAACTTCACCGTAGTCACCAGTCTTCTTATAGCCGCTGCAGGATAGGAGGTCATTCTGCGCTCTTCTTCCGGGCCTTGGCCTCCTTCTTGAGCCTCTTCTGCTCGGCCTTGGCAATCTTCTTGAGGGCCTTGCTGTCAGTCTCCATCGCAAGCGGCAGCTCATCGGAAGGTGAGGGGCGAGCGGGCTCTGCCTCGTGTGCCGGATCGGGCTCTCCGAGGTGAGCTTGAGCCGCACGAATGTCCGAAGGCGATTCATCGACGGTCGCCCCTCGGGCCTTCTGAGGAACAAGCTTCCATACCAGCAACACGACCAGAATCAGGAGTCCAATTCCAAGGAAGGCGGCGAAGTACCATTGCATCTGCTCCATCACGGCGTAGGCCAACGTGATGACCGCTGCAGCAATGAGGCCTCCCAGCACCTTCTTGAAGACGTCCTTCGTATCCTCTCCGGTCCACGGCATGACATCAATGAATTACGTTGGCTAGTAATAACAGTATGCCCTCGATAATAATGCACCAAAAGAATGATTTCGTATGAAGATGGTGCTGTGGCGGATGAGCAGGACTGAAATCGACCAGGTCATCGATCAATCCACACAGAGGCTCCTCAAGGTCGCGACTCCGCCGGTGAAATTCTGGCTCTTAGTCTACATCATGCAGAAGGGACCTGAAGATCATGACGTGCAGAAGGCATTGGAAGAGTCCAGGCAATACAAACCCAGGGTTAGGCTACTTCGTAAGCTCAGGGAGGACGGAACCTGGCCAATCTCCGGGCCGAGAAAGGCTCAGGAGGACGCAGGCCCGGGGCCTCCCTACGGATGGACCTACATCACCATGCTCAGGAACCTCTATTGGCTATACGAGTACTGCGCTGATTCCGACGAAGGACACATAGAGGAATCGCTGGAGAAGATCCTGTCATGGCAGAGCGATGAAGGGTTCATCGAGGGGGCGGAAGCGGACATGATCCCGAGACCCTACTATAGTGGTTTTGCGCTGTCAATCCTGAGAGCGTTTGGGAAACGGCAATCTGATCCGAGAATCAGCCGATTGGCAGATTGGCTGTTTCGGATGCAACGTCGCGATGGTGGCTGGAACATCCCGTACATCCAGGATATGAGATATGATTCCGAGTACAAGTTCATGCGGTTGGAGGATTTCAAGGAGCTGGTACGTCAGGGGAAGACCAAGCCGTACCTCTCTGAAGATTACAACGACATCCCGAGCTGCTACTGGACCAGCATCAGTGCACTTAGAGGGTTATCCTGGATGCCAGACCACGGGCAGATACATGCCATAAAACGCTGCGGAGATTTCATTCTTGGTGGTTTCTTCAAGAGGAATCGCCACCCGGGGTTCTACAGGTCCGAGGTTAACTGGACTATACTCAAATTCCCGACATTCTACGGCAGCGGATTGACCGCACTGGACCACCTGGTCAGCCTCGGCTTCGGACGGCAGGATCCCCGAATGGATGCGCCCATAAGATGGCTTCTCGGCGCTCGATCGAAGGACGGCTTCTGGTATCAGACTGACAGACCTCACGCGATGAATGATCAATGGCTCACGGTGATGGCGCTGACCATACTCGCGTTCTATGCACGGGAACCCACGTCGACAATCGCGAACGCGCGAGAATCGCCGCTCGAGGCTTTCAGAGGGTGAGCAGCTCCTCGCTGACCTCGAGATGCTTTGCCGGGAGTCGCGAGACATACTTCTCCGCCGGCAGCTGCTCAGGGACGAGCACGCCCTTGTCGGATATCTCGCCTGAAAGCATCATCTCGGCGGCGACCGCTCCTCCCGTCCCGACGACATAACCGGTGGCATTGCTCCTCGATATCTCGTATGCCTTCTCATGCGACATAGTCGTCCAGACCTTGATCATGACTCTCTGGCCGTCCTTCTGACCCGTGACCTCAACCACGATGCCTGCGAATCCCTTCACCTTGCCGATGAGGTCTACGGGTCTGGGCATCAAAGACACGACTACGTCGAGCGGGCGCACCATGACGCCTTTGACATCTACCGGTTTGAGGCTGTGCATGCCCAATTTCCTCAGGGTGTTGGCAACCCGAGCGAATCCATCATCAACGGCAATTCTGAAATCAGCATACTTCAATCCCTCAATGTACTGGGACATGAGATAGGTCTCCTCATGAATGGTGTTATACACCGGAAGCGGTCCGATAGGTTGCGGAAATTCGTATATCTGTCTCTCGTTGAGCGGAGGCACGTATGTGATCTTTCCGTCCTTGAACACGGCCGCTGGTACGGTCACCTCCTCCAGCATCTCGGCAGGAGACCACAGCGTGAAGAAGTCATACCCATCGGCCACCGCAGTGTCGCCGTCCATCACCCTCGCACTCTCTGCGCTGTCCAGCTTGTTCGCAGCGTACCGAGCGAACACGTCGGATATGCCAGGATCCGAGCCCATCGATGTCAATATGGTAATGCCTCGATCCTTGCTCTTCCCATCGACTTCTTCGAACTCCTCCATCGAGTCCACGGACATCGAGTAGTCTATGTAGCTCACGCCGATATCGACAGCTGCATTGATAACCTTCTTGTTCAGTTCCGCGGGAATAGAAGCGATCAGGAGGTCCGCGTCCTTCAGGAGCGCGCGCAACGCATCGGCGTCGGTTGCATCGACCTTCTGCACGGATATCTTGCTGCTCTTCAACCTCTCCGCCATCGCCCCGGCGGCGTCGGTGCGGTTGTCAGCCAAAACAAGTTCGTTCACGAGTCCGTTCTTCTCAAGGTGTTCAGCGCACACAAGCCCAGTTATTCCACATCCTAGTTGCACCACTCTCATTATGTCGAACCATCAGAGTTCCCATAATCACCATGGCCTATTAGATGTTTGCCTGGTCACTGATGATTTCGGCGTTATTCTCGACCTGACGCACAGGCGAATACGAATATCCTGAATGCAGTAGGCACACAAACCGACAACGAGGGACGCAACACAGTTCTAGCAGTAAGGATATTCTCATGCATGAACGGCCTCGCCCTCACCTCCCTCGATGGCGCAGACACGATCGGCGGCTCCAAACTGCTGCTCGAATGGGAAGACCACGGCGTGCTTCTTGACTTCGGCATGAATTTCACCAGAGCCAATAGATACTACGAGGAGTACATCAAACCCCGAGGAACTACCGGCCTCCTTGATCATGTCATGATGGGCACTCTACCGGATGTGAATGGTCTGTACAGGACCGATCTTATGCACCCTGACCTCGTCCTTGAAGGCAGGAAGGTTGAGAAGATCGATGCGGTCCTACTGTCCCACGGTCATATTGACCACTCGGGAGATATCGGATTTCTAAAGCGAGAAATTCCGGTCGCGGCAACAGCAATGACGGCGGCAATAGTCAAGGCGTCGCAGGACAGTTCGAGGAACGAGCCTGGGAAGGAGCCAGTTTACTTCTCAGAACGTTGTGTTAGGGAGACGAGAGGCACGCAACTACTGTGCAGCGGAAGAGGAGGTGTCTTGTACCGAGACTATCATCTTCTTGACGAGCCGCCGACAGACGAACTCAGTAGGTTCTGGAGATTCGTACCCTCTCATGCGTTGAGGAAGAAGCCTGGGGCAACAGAGCTGATCCCGGGGCGCTTCGAGCACGGGCTCGAGAGCGTCGACTGCGAGGCACTGCCCGTGGACCATTCGATCAAGGGAGCATGCGCGTTCATAATAGACACTCCCAACGGATGCGTAATCTATACTGGCGACCTGAGGATGCATGGACTCAGACACGGCACGACACGCGAGTTCGTCTCCAGAGCGAGAGCATCCAAACCATACGTCATGATAGTTGAGGGCACGAGGGTCTCGAAGGAGGATGAAGAGCCGAAGCATCCGAGCGTGACCGAAGAGGAGGTCAAGGAAACCGCCGACTCAATAATGGCAGACGTTGGAGGAGGGCTGGCAATAGCGGATTTCGGCCCCAGGAATATCGAACGACTTGAGATCTTCCTAGACGCAGCGCGCGAATCGCACAGGAAGCTGGCGATTACGGCAAAGGATGCATACCTTCTGCATGCCATGCACATGATCGATACGTCGATTCCTGTGCCAGGGGACGATATGCTCGTATACGACTCTCCCAAAGGCTCGACGGGGAAGTTCGAAGAGTGGGTCGTGGAGCACGAGTACACTGATTCCCTTGTTCGACCATCGGAGGTAGGAAGGTCACCTGGGGACTTCCTGCTCTCATTCAGTTTCTTCGATATGAAGAACCTCATAGACATCAAGCCGAAAGGAGGACACTATATCTTCTCATCGAGCGAGGCTCATAACGAGGAGCAAATCATAGATTTCGTGCGTCTTGGCAGATGGCTATCGAGATTCGGCATCGAAGCGCACGGCTTTCGCATAGGCGATGACGAGAAGCCTGTCTTCGAGTCGAGCGACGGCCCACTACACGCGTCGGGGCATGCGAGCGCAGACGATATCACGGAGATGGTTCGCGCAATAGACCCAGACGTGCTTATACCGGTCCATACAGAGAGTCCGAAATGGTTCGAGACCACCTTCTCTGGAGAACGCGAGGTCGTTCTCCCTGAACGTTGCAGAACCATAGAACTCTGAGCGCCTCGACTCAGGAGGCAAGAAGGCTGTACACCATCTCCGCTGCTGCGAGGTACATGCCGCCGGTGAATATCGTTTTCACCATCTTCGTCTTCAGCTTCTGCAATCCCCAGGCAGAGCCGACAAGAGCCATGATGAAGATGATGGGCGTGAGCGTCAGAGCAAGATCATAATGGATCGTGACGCCCTCGCGAAGGGCGTATGCAGCGAAGGCGGCAGGGGTAAGAATGGCGCCGACCAAGGCGGAGGTCCCAATTGCTTTGCGAGTCTCGAACCTGAACACGTAGATGATGAGCGGCACGCTAACGACACCGCCACCTATGCCGAAGCTACCCACCAGGAATCCTGTCAATACGCTCACGCAGACACCGGCAACTCGCCTCGAGGAATCGGGCTTCGCCGATGTGTTGCTCCTCTGCTCCTTGCGATACATGTCGTGAAGCATCTTGGTCGCGACCACGAGCAGAAGCGCAGCGAAGCCGAACTTGACCATACGTTCGTCGACGGTGGTGGTGAACAGAACACCAATCACGACACCGACAAGTCCGCCGGCGGCGAGAAACGATCCGAGCTTGAAGTCGACAAGCCCTTTCCTGCTGTGGCTGTATGTCGCGCTCGCCATCGTCACGAAGGCAAAACAGAGCGAGAGCGGTACGATCTCCTTCATCACGAGGCTAACGAACAGAAGGTCCATTATCGGGACGTAGAGCTGCCCTCCGCCCAGACCAAGATTGGAGTAGAAGAACCCGACCAATCCGACGAGGGCGGCAACAATCACGAGCGAATCGGTCCCTACCAATTCGAATGCCACGAAGCGTGAGAAGCACCAGCTATGTATTAAACAGATATGATACTACAGTCGTTCGAACGAGTCGCCATGATGGCGAACCGTGTACGAGTGATTGCCCTTCCCATTCCACAATCCCCAAACGCTTTTATATTCCATGGCAATTCGTTCGGTTCGGTTCTGGGAGATAGGTGTCATGAGAGTGCTGAGGGTTGATCTGACTGCAGAAGAGTTCGCTGACCAGGAGCTTTCGAAGGAGGTTGACCGAGCCTACCTCGGAGGAAGAGGGCTCGGCGCCAGGTTGCTGTATGACGAGAACAGGCCCGGCATAGACCCCTTCGATCCCGAGAACAGACTGATATTCATGACCGGACCATACACCGGCACATACGGCTCGTTCACTGCGTTCTACAACGTGACCACTAAGTCGCCCTTGACCGGCACGATACTCTCCGCCCATTCGGGCGGTCATTGGGGACCGATGCTGCGCAGAACAGGATATGATGGCATTGTGTTCACGGGGCGGTCGTCGGAGCCGGTGTACCTGTTGCTCAATGATGGTGGCCCCGAGCTGAGAGATGCGAGGACCCTCTGGGGCAAGGACGTGTTCGAGACCATCGACTCCCTCGAGGAGGCACACACGCGCTCGAAGGCAGCCGTTATCGGGCCCGCAGGAGAGAAACGCGTCAGGATAGCGGCAATCATGAACGATCATCACCGCGCCGCTGGCCGAGGTGGTGCAGGAGCGGTAATGGGCTCAAAAGGTCTGAAGGCCGTTGTTGTCCACGGCACCAAGGATGTGCCACAAGCAGATCCTGAAAAGCTGAGGGAGACCTTCAAAGAGGCAACGAGAACCGTCAAGGAGAAGTCGGCGGCCTTCGCAAAATACGGTACCTCGATGGTGGTGGGCATCACTGGCAAGGCTGGCGCTATTCCAACGAGGAATCTCCAGACAGGATACTTCCCAGATTTCGAGAGAATCGGGGGCGATGCTCTCATCGACAACCACTTCGTGAAGAACATGGCGTGTGCCAGATGTCCGCTCCATTGTGGTAACGCGACGAAGGCGGAGAAGGACTATCAGGCGGAGACGGAAGGACCCGAGTACGAAACACTCGCGATGTTTGGCGCCAATCTTGAGAACACTAACCTGGAATCGATCATAATGGCGAACAACCTGTGCAACCAGTATGGCATAGACACCATCTCATGCGCTGACACGATCGCATGCGCTGTGGAGATGTTCGAAAAGCGGGTCATATCGGAGAAGGACACCGGAGGCCTCAGTCTGGCATGGGGCAACCACAGTTCGATGGTGAAGCTTGTGGAGCTTACCGGCAAGGCTGACGGATTCGGAGCGATCATCGGCGAGGGGTCGAAGAGACTGGCTGCGAGGTTCGGCAAGGAGGCCGAACAGTATGCGATGAACGTCAAGGGGATGGAGTTTCCGGGATACGACCCTCGAGGGATACAGGGGATGTCGCTCGCGTTCGCCACGTCCACCAGAGGCGCTTGCCATCTCCGAGCGACCATGTACGTTCCCGAACTGTTTCAGGGTGTCCTGGATCGCTTCACCGTCAAGGGCAAGGCATCGACGCTCAAGGAACTCCAAGAGTTGTTCACAGTTCTCGACTGCATGGTCCTATGCAAGTTCGGTGCGAGGAATGCCTTCTCCAACTCTTGGGAGAACATGGTGATGCTCGTCAACGCGGCTACGGGCAGCGACTACACGGTCGAGCAGCTGAAGCAGGTAGGGGAGAGAGTATGGACGCTTGAGAGGATGTACAATTTGAGGGAGGGTTTCTCCAAGGAAGACGACACCCTGCCTGAGAGATTGTTCACAACTCCGATACACGACGGCCCATCCAAAGGGGCCGTGGTGGACAAAGAGGATTTCATCAACGAACTCGAGGCCTACTACGACCTATGGGGTTGGTCGAAGGAGGGCGTCCCGGGCAAGGAAGCTCTCAAGCGCCTGGGATTGTCTCTCTGACCGCGGTCGGAACCCACAAGCTGTTACGCCTGACGCAAAGGACATCGGTGCACTGATGTCATCAAGCCGGGCTGAAAGAGCTTGATTAACAGAGAAATGACAGGCTCTGACATGGCGAGTCAGTATGGATTATCAGAAATGATATCCGCCTCATAGCGATTATTAAGCCGTCACGGCGCTAGGCGAGGCAGGTGTGCCCTTTGATAGAAGCCAACGGCCTCTGCAAAGATTACAGGCAGATAAGAGCGCTCGACGACGTCAGCTTCAAAGTAGGAAGAGGGGAGATCTTCGGCTTTTTCGGCCCGAACGGAGCCGGCAAGACAACCTGCATAAAGGTGCTTTGCGGCCTCACCGAAGCCACTGGTGGCGACGCCTCGGTGATGGGCATCACCGTCGGCAAGGCGCCGGTGCATGTCAGAGACAACATCGCGATATTGTCCGAGGAAAGCAGGTTCTACGAGGAGATGACGCCGAGGCGATACCTCAACATGTTCGGCAAGTTCATGCTCATGAAAAGGTCAGAGAGACTCTCTGCTTTGAACAAAGCGGCGGATCTGGCAGACATAAGATCGTTCATCGACAGGAGGATTGCCCATCTGTCAATGGGGCAGCGGCAGAGGGTATCCCTCGCGAGGGTGCTTATGTCCGACGTCCCGCTCGTCTTCTTGGACGAGCCGTTCGAAGGCGTTGATATCATCCATCGGAAGAAGCTTAGGGAACACTTCAGAGAGTATGTCTCCAAGGGCAACACAGTGTTCTTCACGTCACACAACCTCATAGAAGCCGAGTACATCGTCGATAGGTTTGCATTCATTCATCACGGCAAACTCATTGCTGTGGGCACGGCGGAGGAGCTGAAAGAAAGATACCTCGCACCGTCTTATATGCTGCATGTCTCGGATCCTCAGAAAGCCAGGAAGGTCCTGGACGACAATCTCAGGCTTCAATCAATCAGCATTGTCGAGGGGAATGTGTCGGTCGTGCTCACAAGGAGGAGCCATGCCTCTGAGATCGCCAGACTGCTTATTCGTGAGAACATAGACCTCTACGAGATGAAGACCACTGGCACGATGGAAGAGGTCTTCGAAAGGACCGCAAGGGGTGATGTCTGATGGAAGATGATATGCCCCCACCGCCCGAATTCGACGATGAATTGCCTCCGCCCCCAAGCGACATCGCCGAGGAGACGAGGCATTTCCCACCAATCAAGACGAAGAAATCGGGGGCGCTCGCCAGTGTGAAGCGAGCGCTGGTGATATTCGAGAAGGACATCAGAACAATGGCCAAGCACGGCCTTATCAGCTCGATCATACTGTTCGTCTTTCTGATTATCATCTTCTCCATCATGAGTTTCTCAATGAAGCAAGCAATGAGTTTCGATATTGGAGGCATGATGGAGGGCGACGATATCGACGTTCCGTGGGCGACGGAGGGCAACCCGCCAGTCGCAGATGCGGGGGATGACCGCTCGGTACCAGCAGGCACGGCAGTCACGCTTGACGCCTCAGGATCGACGGACGACGACAGAATCGTGCATTACGAATGGAATTTCAACGAACTCGACCGCAGAATCAGTCTTTACGGCGAACGGGTGCAGTATACATTCTACTACATAGGTGAGTACGAGGTAACTCTGACTGTTGCCGACTTTTCAATCAACATGGCGGAGGACCGTGTCACGATAACGGTGACCCAAGATGGCTCCGACAACGAAATGCCTCAGGCAGTTCTTCCGCCCGAGCTGGAGTGGGGCGCCTATGTCTCTGTCGGCACGACAATGGACTTCGACGGCTCCGGCTCCACCGATAACATCGGCGTGGTGAATTGGACCTGGACGTTCCAGGACGTGATACCAAGGGTGCTATACGGTGAAGAGGTAAGCTACACATTCTCACACGCAAGCCAGGGAGACATATGGGTGTCGCTGAATGTCAGGGACGCTTCGGGCAACTACCAGCAATACGGTTTCAGCGTTGCTGTGAACCCGCTCTACGAAGTGGAGGATTGGCCATGGGCCGATATTGATGACTTGGGCCTCGTTATCCTGGGCGACACAATAACACTCGACGTCTCTGATTCGAACGGCGGCTCGGGAGAGATTGCGGCATACACCTGGTACATCAAACACAATGCGACCTACACCGTGCTCAGCGGCGAAACTGCTGAGTTCACTCCGGAAGAGTGGGGTTTCTACGAGGTGATGCTCGTAGTCAGGGACGGGGCCGGCAATTACAACACTGCACACACTGGCACGATCGTGGCGCCTCCAGGCGTTGACGACGCCAACGTCATCACATGGAGAAGCACACCTTTCGGCGTCGATGTCTCCTTCAACCTGCTCACCTACGCCTACGGGGTTGCGCTACTGTCATCGGTCATATTCGTGGGTGGGCTGTTCGCGAAGGGCTACTCTCATGAAATCCAGAAGGGGACAATCAAGGTGCTGTTCTTCGGGCCGATATCAGTCACTACGACTGTATTCTCTAAGATATTGTATCCGATAGTCGTCGGACCGTTGCTCATATTCCCCCTCGTGATGCTCTCGCTGTCAACCTTCGAGCAGGATCCTGGCGACATCTTCGTCATAACCCTCGTGGCGTACGTTCTCGCGGCGATGACAATGGTGGCTGCCGCATACGGTTCTAGCCTCATCTATGTGGTCGCGAAGAGGATGGTGCTTAAGCCGACGGTCATTTCGAGGATGTTCCTATACCTGTCGCTCTTGGGAACAATGACTGTGTTCGAATGGCTGTCTGTCGTCCTCGACTTGTGGCTGAAGGTCGACACGTACGGCAACATGTACGACAGTTACGGCGGAGCCGTCTCGCTGCTATCTCCGTTCCATCAAGGTGGGATCTACCTTTCCGGCCTGATATTGGAGACCTCTCAAAGCCCTGACTGGTGGGTGTTCGCGATACCGTTCCTGCTGATAGGCTTTGGAATCGTCGCGTCGAGGAAGCTGTACCCTGACCTGTTCTCAAGAGAATGAGCGGGGCGAAGAAGGAAGAGGTTTGGACGGATCATCGGAGGGGACGCAGGAATCACAGCGATTCGAGCTTGGCCTTGATCGCCTCGTTCTCCTTGCCCATCTTGTCGAGTATCCTCGCAGCTTCGGCCAGGAGGGACTGAGCGGTTTTCGACGAATCGACATAGAATCTTGACGATGTCTCTTCGATCTTCCCTGCGAAGGCTTTCGCGCCAGCCATGTCCAGCCCCTCGGGAACCTCGGTCTCGACCACGTAGCTGCTGCTGTCCAGATCCTGGATGGGCTCAAGTATCATCTCGTTGAGCTTCTCCCTCCGTGTGTGCTCCAGGAGTTCGCTCCGTTTCCTGTGCGTCTCAGAGAGCGCCTTCAGAGGTTCCTGTGCCGACGCGAGGTTGGGTCTCCCAGCGAGCTCGTCATAGACGTTCGATGCCGCCTTCTCGAGTTCCAGAGCGAATCTGATCACGGAGCCGAACGATGTGCACTCAGGAAAGTCGTACTCCGTCATCAGAACCACCTTGTTATCACAACCTTCCTGTCCGTGAAGAACGAGATGGCGTCTCTGCCCTGGCCGTGCAGGTCTCCGAAGAATGAGTCTTTGTAGCCAGCGAATGGGAAGTACGCCATCGCGGCCACTATGCCTATGTTTATGCCGATGTTTCCAGCCTGCACCTTGTATCTGAAGTCGCGGGCGTGTCTTCCGCTCTGCGTGTAAATGGATGCGGCGTTGCCGAACGGGTTCTTGTGAATGAAGTCGATCGCGTCATCCAATGAATCCATCCTGAGGTACGACACCACGGGGCCGAAAATCTCCTCCTGGGCGATCTTCATGTCCGGTGTCACGCCATCAATGACGGTCGGTCCGACGAAATGCCCCTTCTCGTAACCGGGAACCTTTGCCCCCCTGCCGTCGATCAGGATCTTCGCGCCGTCTGCCTCGGCGCCATCTATGTAGCCGATGACCTTCTCCTTTGCCTTTGCGGACACGACGGGCCCCATGTTGGTGTTCTCGTCAAGGCCGTAGCCCATCCTGATCCTCTTGGACGCTTCGACGAACTTCTCAATCAGCGGTTCCGCAACATCTCCGATTGCCACGAGGTTCGAGCCCGCGAGGCATCTCTGGCCTGCGCAGCCGTAGAACGACGCCAGCATGTTGGAAACGGTCCTGTTGAGGACCGCATCAGGCATGACCACGAGAGAGTTCTTCGCTCCGCCCTGAGCCTGGACTCGCTTGCCGTTCTCGCCGCACTTTTTATAGATGTATCTCGCGACGGGCGTTGATCCGACAAACGAGATACCTTTCATGTGAGGATGATCCATCATCGTGTCGGAGACATCGCGGCTGCCGTTCACCAGGTTTATGACGCCCGGAGGGAACCCGGCCTTGTCGATCAGTGAGAACAGGTACCATTGCGTCAGCGGAACCTGGCTGGATGATTTGACGATGTAGGTGTTGCCCGAGGCGACCGCGTACGGCCAGAACCAGTACGGTATCATCGCCGGGAAGTTGAAGGGAGCTATCACGCCGAACACGCCAAGGGGCGATATCACAGCATCCTCATCGATGCCCTGGGCGGCACCGTCTTCGAGGTTATATCCCATCATCAACGATGGAATGCCCGCGGCAACCTCGACGTTCTCGATGGTTCTCCTCGTTTCTCCTCTGGCCTCATCGATCGTCTTGCCCTGCTCCTGCACCATTATCCTTGCGACGTCCTCGAAGTTGGCCTCGATCAGCTCCTTGAGCTTGAAGAAGATCCTCGCCCTCGTTATCGGCGGCGTTTCCCGCCATGAGAGCCAGGCATCCTGGGCAGCTTCGATGGCGGCCTTCGTCTCATCGGCAGTGGACATAGGAACCTTCCCTATGATGCCACCTGTCGAGGGGTTCTCGATGTCCAGATCTTTGGACGATGTCGATTCAACCCACTCGCCGTTCACATAGTTCTTGATCCTTCCGTAATCCTTCTTAACCTCGGGTAGCAAAGCCATGCTCTCTTTCTCCTTCAGTGTGCGCTGGATCCGGCCACATCGTCCTGCGCGTCAGCTGGTCTGTTCGCCGGACAGCGCAGCAACGCGGCTCCGGCCGAAAGGACGTTGCGATTATCAGTTAACGCTGAAACCCCCCTCGATGTTGGCGTCTGCGAGCCTGTTCTCCTCGTTGTCTTTGGATTATTTCCAGCTTTTGGGCTCGAAATTCGCCAATGAACCAGCTATTGTGGCCTCATTCGCGGTGTATGTTCTCGATCTGTATATAGCTTTCCATCATCCGATAGAACCAAGCTTTTTGTTTTATACGCAGCACATAAAAATCTGGCCTGGAACGATTTGGAGCGCCTTTCGAAGGCACACCCCCGGATATCGAACGCGGCGCATACGAGGCCCCAGCCTACGGGAGGTTCTCCAGACCGAAATGAAGGCTGGAAAGGGTTGCGGTCGTTCCACGTATCAGCGAGGCTTCACACCAGGCCCGCCTTCCTCGTCTCCTGGACGACCGCCTCCTCCAATATGTCCAAGCCCTTCTCGAGGAGGCCCTGCCGGATGATCAGCGGCGGGTGGAGGCGTATGACGTTGTTGAACTGGCCTGCCGTCAGAATATAGAGCCCTTTCTTGAAGCATGCGAGCTGTATGCTCCGAGCCAGCTCCGGCATTGGCTCCCTCGAACTCTTGGTTTTGACGAGCTCCATGCCCATCATGGCACCAATGCCACGCACATCCCCGACGACCTCGAAACGCTTCTTCCACTCGTCGAGGCGCTTCTTCTCCACACGGTGTATCATCTTGGTGTTCGGCAACGCCTTCTTGGTGAGTTCTATGGATGCCAGCGCGCCCGCGCAGCACACGGGGTTTCCGCCGAACGTGCCTCCGAGACTGGCAGGGCCCGGAGCGGACATGATATCGTCACGACCCGTGACCCCTCCCAGAGGCATCCCCAGAGAAAGCCCCTTCCCGGAAACGAGCATATCCGGCTCGGCCTTCCAATTCTGAATTCCGAACATCCTGCCGGTGCGGCCGAAGCCGGTCTGAACCTCATCGTCGATGAATACGATGCCGTTATCCTTGCAGATCTTGGTCACCTTCTCCCAGTAGCCAGGCGGCGGCGCGATGAAGCCCCCCTCGCCCTGTACGGGCTCTGCGACCAAGCAGGCTATGTTGCCCTCCAGAGGAGGCGTCTGCACGACCGTCCGAATCGTGTCGACACAAGCCAGATTGCATGATGGATACTCCAGCTCAAGCGGGCATCTGTAGCAGTATGCGAAGTCAAGGTGCTGGATGTTGGACAGGAGCGGGCCGAAGCCTTCCCTGTACGGCTTCTCCTTCGCCGTCAGCGATATGTCCAGTATGGTTCGGCCATGGAATGCGGTCTTGTACGACAGAAGCCACGGCTTCTTGGTGTACGAGCGCGCGATCTTCACGGCGTTCTCTACGGCCTCTGAGCCGCTGTTCAGGAATATGCTCTTCTTCAGCTTCCCGGGACATATCTTCGCCATCTCCTGTGCCAGCTGTATGTATGACTCGTACATGCTGACCATGAAGCAGATGTGGATGAACTCGTCCAGCTGGTCCTTGCAGGCCTTCACCATCGCCGGGGCTCTGTGGCCACAATTATGGACACCGATGCCGACAGTGAAATCCAGATACACATTGCCGTCGACATCCCTCATGAATGGCCCTTCGGCAACATCCAGTTCGGCGGGCAGGCCGATCTTGATCCCGTCGGTAACGTATCTTTCCTTCCTTTTCATGGCGGCCCTGGATTTCGGCCCCGGAGGCTCCACCACGATCTTTGGGCCCTTCAGATTATATGATTTCGTCTTGGCCATATCCATCACTCTCGATTGACCACGCCTCCGCAGGCGCGTCAGAGACGCTTTTTCTCGACCTCCCTGATCGATTCTACGAGACAGTCCAGCCCGACGTCCATCTCGTCCTTTGATATGCAGAGTGGAGGTGCTATCCTGAAGGAGCACGCGCCCGCCCCGATGGCGACGACTCCTTTCTTCCAGGCGCGTTCGATTATCTCCGATGCGAGATCGCCTCCGGGCTCCTTCGTCTTCTTGTCCTTGACAATCTCCACGCCGATCATCAGACCGATGCCCCGCACGTCCCCGATTATCTTGGAACGTCTCTGCACCTCGCGCATGCGCTTCATCGCGTGCTCACCCATCTTCACGGCGTTTCGCCTAAGCTTCTCCTTCTCCATGACACCTATCGTGGCGAGCGCGGATTGGCAGGCAACGGGAGTGCCGCCCAGCGTCGTGCAGTGAGAACCCGCCTCCCAATCGAATATCTCCTCGCGGCCGATGGTAGCTCCGAGCGACATGCCACCTCCCAGAGCTTTTGACGAGCATATGATATCGGGCACCACACCGAAGTTTTCGATGGCCCACCATTTGCCTGTGCGGCCCATGCCCGACTGGACCTCGTCGACGGCATAGATGATACCATGCTTCCTGTACAGCTTCTTCAGCCGCTTGTGATAGTCCTTCGGCGGAACCACATATCCTCCCTCGCCCTGAATGGGTTCGATCAGCGACGCGGCCACCTCGTCTGGCGGTACGAACTTCTTCAGCACATGATCCTCGATGAAGTCCACGCACCAGTATTCACAATCAGGAAAGGTCATCTTGTAAGGACATCTGTAGCAGTAGGCGTAGGGTACGTGCGTCACACCCGGCATCGTCGGGAAGAATCCAGCCTTCTGGACCGTAGAACTGGCCGTGAAGCTCAGAGCGCCCATGCTCCTTCCGTGGAACGCCCCGGTGTAGGCTATGTACATCGGGCGTCGGCTGTGCCATCTAGTTACCTTGGCGAACGCCTCTATACTCTCAGCTCCGCTGCCGCTGAAGAAGACCTTCTTCCGGAAGTTGCCAGGCGTGATCTCGTTCAACTTCTCCGCGAGCTCCACAGCGTATCTGTAGTAGAAGTCCGTGTAGGAGTAGTGCTGAAGACGGTTCGCCTGCTTGGTGATAGCCTTCACCACTTCCGGATGGCAGTGGCCGACGTTCATCGCCCCCAGGCCACTGTTGAAATCGATGTACTCGTTGCCGTCTATATCCTCGATTATGCAGCCCTTGCCCTTCTCGACGACGAACGGGTAGTAGTAAGGTCGATTGTACGGCGACAGAACCAGCTTGTCACGCTTCACTACCGCCTTCGCTTTCGGTCCTGGTGGATCCACGACTCGTTTCAAAGAAACCTTTCGTTTTCGTTCAGCCTTCAATTTCTCCCTCTCCCTATCCAATTCTTCCGAATGTCATATCTGTAATTTAGACTTTCCATCGAGATGAAATCATATTGTGAAAGGTTTATCGAGAGGTAGGGTCATCGTCGAAGTATGCCTACAATCCTCGTTCGCTACGGCGAGGTAGGTCTGAAGAGCAAGCGTGTGCGCAGCCGGTTCGAGGCCGCCCTTCGAGATGACATCAGACGCAAGCACGCCAGCGCTGGCGTCCCGTGCGTCGTCTCCTCAGGCAGAGGGAGGATATATGTCGACTCGGATGATTGGCGCAGCAGCTGCGAATTGCTGTCACGGACTTTCGGTGTTGTCTCATTCAGTCCTGCCACGAAAATCGGCAGTGACCTGGACGAATTGATCACGGGAATCGTCAGGTTCGCCGAGCCGTTGATGTTCGATGGAGCATCCTTCGCCATAAGGGCAAGGCGGTCCGGAAGCCATCCTTACACAAGCCTGAAGGTCTGCGAAGAGGCGGGATCCGCCGTTCTTGACGCCAATGCGAGCCGTGAAGCAAGGGTGGATCTTGACGACCCCGATGTGGAGATCTTCGTGGAGGTGCGGGAACGAGATGCGTACCTCTTCAGCTCGGTGCTCCCGGGCCCAGGCGGGCTTCCAAAAGGCACCCAAGGGCGCGTTCTGGCGTTCATGTCGTCAGGCCGAGGCGTGGCGGCCGCGTGGCTGCTGATGAAACGTGGATGCACGGTGGTCGCGGCATGCAACGAGGTGGAACTCTGCAGGCCGTTGAGCGAGTGGGACAATGGTATCAGGATCCTGTCACGCGAAGGCGATCCGTTCTCGCAGGCCAAGGCAGAGAGATGCCTGGCGATTGTTCTCGACTGGAGCATCGATGACCTGGGAAATCGCGGCGGGCTCAAGGGTGGCGTTCCTGTGTTCTATCCGCTTGTGGGCCTCAGAGATGATGAGGCAATGCGCCTTAGCGAAAGAATTGCGAGGACCTAGGTCCCCTTTCTGTTGTGCGAGCGAAGTGACGGTCTAACCTTCTCAGCACCCCTTCCTCGGGTTCTTACGAGCCCTCTGCCGCGCTTACCGGCCGGGGTCAGGCCTCTTGATGCCCGGTGATAGTGCTTCCCTGTGCATATCCAATTCAGCTTCGGGTCCGCCTTGATCACAGGGTGGTTGGGATCAACAAGTATGACTTCGAACCATTTGCTCTTTCCATCCTCGCCGACCCAGTACGAAGCCAGCACCTCGAGGTTCGGGTACCTCTTCGCGGTCCTCTCCTCAGCGATTCTCTGGATGTTCTTCTTCATCGTTATCTTGGAGATACCCTTCCTCTTGGGTCTGCGGCCCTTCCTTATGCGGTGCTTCCTGAGGCCGCCCTTCCTGACTCGTGCCCGAACAACCACGACGCCCTGCTTCGCCTTGTAACCTAGGGTTCGTGCCTTGTCGAGCCTCGTGGGCCTATCGACACGCACGAAGCTGCCTTCCTTTCTCCAATCAACGAGTCGCTGCCACATCACCGCCTTCATGTCATCGCTGCTGTGGTCCTTCCAAGCTTCACCGACAAAATGATACATGCTGCGGGATCCGCTCTTGGCCTTCCCGCCCTCGGCTTTGGCCGTAGATGCCTTGGCCGAATCGGTCACTTCCGTACGCTCCATACCGGATGGAGTCTTGTCCGCCTTCTCTTCCATCGTAACACATCCAGCTGTTGATGGGTTCACGCCCTCAGGCGCACATCCCCTTGCGAGACCAGGCAAGTCTCGCCGCTGCAGGCACGAGCAATCGGGTCGCCGTATTTAAATGTGTTGCATCGCGCCGATATCTCCCGCGTGTGACAACCTCAGACAACTTTGTCGATGACTGCTCACATGAAGTCGTCGAGGCTCAGCTTGCTGTCGGTCCTCTTGGGTCTGGCAGTGACCCTGGAGGATTCCGGTCCCCGCGTATTCCTGAAGCTGTGGCTCGTGAGCGTCTTCTGCTGGGCTCCTGTCAGGAGGGACTTCGAATCCCAGCCAAAGGTGTCCGTCACTCTCGAGACTGTCGCTGCGATGCGCGTCGCATAGTAGTTGGAGTCCGGCTTCGCGACGAACTCACGGCCCTCGATCCACGGCTCCACCTCGTTGGGCGACGCCTTGCCATTGGTCACGATCCATGAGACCTTCATCCCAGGCATGACCTCGTAGCCCATGTCCCTGAGCATACGAGCGACGCGCACATTGACCATTCTGTCACTTGCTTTGTACTGACTCTCATCCTTGACTGAACGGCTGATCACGAGCTTTGCGGGGTCGACCTTTCCGGCGAGCAGATCGTCTATGACGCCTCTCGTGTACGCGACCGCTCCGTTCATGTCATCAGCCAGTATTCGCTCGAACACCTCCTGCAGCGTCTCGCTCTGGAGGTCGAACGAATCGGTCCTTCGCATCTCGTAGCCTCGTACGATCAACTCCTCCCTGGGCCAGATCATTCTGCCAACGTATCGCTTCTTCTTTCCATGAGAGAAGAATGGCTCCATCACCTTCTCGAACTCCAGCACCATGCCGCCCTTCGAGAAGCGCTCCGCAGTGTCCTTGCCGAGCCTGATCGTGGCATCGAGATCCTCATGCGGCGAGAGGAAGAACACGGAGTCCGTATCTGAGTATATCACCTTGAGATCCTCGCCCTCCAGCTTCCTGATCAATTCCTTCGTCGCCTCCCTTGAGAAGGCAGTGATGCTCGCGCCTATCTTGGGATCGGTGAACCGGTAGAACGAGGATGCCAGAACGCCGTAGAACGAGTTCATCAGTATCTTCACGGCCTCCTGCAGGCCGTTGTAGTAGTCCTTCTCGTCCGGCATCTCGGCGTCGTTCATCGCCCTCTTGATCGCCGCTCGCTCCTCCATCAGGCTGATGAGTATCCCGGGCAGAAGCCCTTCCCTCTTCTCCTTGGACAGGAACCTGGCGCCGGTGGGCGACACGATCGAGCCTTCTGGCGAAAGGGTCGTGAAACATATGTTGTTCGCGATGATCATACTCGGGTACATGCTCCGAAAGTCGAGCGTCAGGACCCAATGATACAGCCCTGGCTCCATCTCGTGTACGTATCCTCCTTCGATCGGCTTGGAGTCACTCGAGGAGCGGGACGTCATCGGCACCGCCACCCGCTGTCTATCCGCCTCACGGATCAGAATCGAATCGACGAGCTGAGAGGTTGATCCATTGACCACATCATCGAGCGGAAGCTTGGATACGGCTGCGAGGTCCATGCTCCTATTGAGTATAGCGATCTTCTCGAGTATGCGCAGGGCGAGTGCGGCGTCCTGCACGCAGTACTCCATTACGCGCTCGCTGTCCGCCTCCCACTCTTCGTCCATCTTCTTGGGATCGACGTCGTGCTTCTCCTCGTCCAGCAGCTGCTTGGCAACGGCGTTCAGCGTCTCCTGCTTGGGCTTGAGAACGCGCTTCACCGCCCACCATGCATCGATTATGACCCTTCCCTGAGCCCTCCAGAACCTGTTGTACTGATCTATCTCGGTCGGGAACCGTCCCCATATCAGCGGTCCGAGGCCCAGGTCCTTTGCCCGCTGCTCTACCTGAGGGATGTCGAAACCATCGATGTTGTATCCGGTTATGACATCCGGGTCGATCTCGATGATATAGGATGAGAAATCGGATATGATCCTCTTCTCGTCCCCGAAGAACCTCTTTGTCGAGATCTTGTCGCCCTCCTTAGCAACGCAGCAGATGGTGAATATCTTCGACTCCTTCAGGCTGGTCTCTATGTCGAAACTCAATATCTTCAGATCTGGCCTGAACGGGGGTATCTCCTCGAACCGCTCGGCCTCGACCACTATATCCGTCGCGAAGGCTTCGTCAGGCGACTCATTGCCAAACACGCGGACGCATGCTCCAATGCCGAGGTCGTATACGAATCTGAAATGGAACGGTATGTCGGCCGCGAGGACGGCTGGCACGGAATCCATGAGGTCCCTCCGGATGCTGGGCACCAGGCCTGGATGTGTGGCCACCACCCGACGGCATCGGCGCATCTCACCTCCGTACAACAGCTCGACTTCCTCCGTACGTCTGATACGTTTCGCGTCGGCCTCCAATATCTTCACCACATCATCTGACGGTTCAACGATGTAGAAGTACGGCTCGAAACCCCTGTACTTGACCGCCACGGAACGTCCGTCCTGCATCTTGCCGAAGAGGCGCATCTCCAGGTTGTCCTCGAATTCCTCGTACTTCGGGTGAGATGTGACTCCAATCAGCCTTAGGTCCCAATGATCCATCGGCATCAGACTCTCGCGACTATCTTGACCACATCGTTCTCCTTGAGGATGTGGTCGTGCCCCACAGCCATGTGAGTCCTTCCGTCTATCGCCCTTATAAAGTTATCACCCAGGTCTGTGTGGACCTTGAACGCCAGATCCCTGGCATTGCTGCCGCGAGGCATCAGATATGCATCGGGAAGGATGCGCCCTTGCTTGTCCATCCACTTCGTCTCGTCCTCGACCGGATACACTATGATCAGGTCCAATACATCGAAGACCACCTTCTCCAGGACGGGCTGCACGCCAGTGCTTCCAGCTCCTTTCAACCAGTCTGCCATCTTGTCCAGGGCCTTCCGCTGCGACTCGTTCAGTTTTGACTCCTCGGGCATATCGAAGGAAGATGCTCCGGGGGTATAGGCGACAAGGCCGCCTTTCGCAGCGCGCCTGAGCGCAAGCTCGAATTCCGCGCTCGTCGGCACGACGGGATATCCAGTCTCCTCGAGCTTCCTCATGTTCTCTGGCGGGGCGATGTCGGCTTTGTTCGCAGCGATGATCATCGGCTTGCTGACCTTCTGAAGCACCTGGCAGAAGGAGAGAAGCTCATCATCCTTCCACAAGGATGGATCATTGTCGTTCCCTGACTGCTTTATGGCGGAGAGTATCTGTGCCTCGGTAATCGATAACCCTGTCAGTTTCTCCTGCAGAAGCCTCTCGAACTTCTTCCCCGCGAGCTTCGACTGCCGGGCGATCTTGTTGAAGTCCTTTCCGAGTATGCCGAAGATCCAATAGGAAATCTCCCTCTCCAGAAAGCTGACGTCCAAGGCAGGGTCGTGAGAGCCGGCGCCGACCGGGTTGCCCTCGAAGTCTGTACCTCCGCTGGCATCGACGACGTGGATGAACGCATGCGCCTGCCTGAGGTCGTCCAGAAACTTGTTGCCGAGGCCCTTCCCGGAATGGGCGTCCGGAACAAGGCCCGCCACGTCCAACAGTTCTATCGGAACGAATCGGGTTCCCCCTTCGCATAGCGAGTTGTTCGGGCTGCATGAGCTTCCCAACGCGGTGTGAGGACATGGTCCCCGGACGTGGCCGACGCCTCTGTTGGCCTCTATGGTCGTGAAAGGATAGGACGCGACCTGTGCGGTGGACATGGTGAGTGCGGAGAAGAATGTCGACTTGCCGACGTTCGGCTTTCCCACTATACCTACCAGCATTCTGCTCCCCCTCTGGTTCAATGCCGGTATACGTAGAAAAAGTACGCGGTGTCGACCGGCATCACGGTTTTGGGGTGCATGACGTAGCCCAAGGAGCAGAAACCAAGGAATTTATACGGGAACTGCCGTTGCCGGAATCCATGGAGACTGCCATTGTTCTGTGCGAGGGGGGTTTCGGCAATCCCGCGGGGAAGACAGCTGCTGGACTTGTCAGACATTCGCTGAGATTCAAGATCATCGGCATTGTCGACAGCTTCAAAGCAGGCATGGATGCGGGGGAGGTTATCGACGGAAAGAGAAACGGTGTGCCGGTGTTCTCATCGGTCAAGGAGGCGCTCTCAGCTCTGCCAGAGAAGCCGGAGTTCATGATAATTGGCGTTGCGACCGTAGGCGGCGTGCTGCCTGACGAATTCAGACAGCCTGTCAGGGATGCGATTGAGGGAGGCGTCAGCATCATGTCTGGCCTGCACGAATGGCTTTCGGAAGACGAGGAGCTGAGCGCGCTGGCAGCCAGGAATGGCGTCGCGCTGCACGATATCAGACGCGAGCCGCCGTTGAAGAAGCTGCACAAGTACATGGACCTGATGGACAAGATGGATTGCATTCGAATCCCCGTGCTCGGGACCGATGCAGCAATAGGCAAGCGCACAACAGCCGTCGTTCTCACCAAGGCGATGAACGAAAGAGGAATAAAGACGGTCTTCGTGGCTACGGGGCAGACTGGGCTCATGCAGGGTTCCAAGTACGGCATACCACTCGATGCGATTCGAGGCGACTACGTCGTGGGCGAGCTGGAGCACGCCATTGCATCGGCGTGTAAGGAGGAGAAGCCTCAGCTTATCATCATAGAGGGACAAGGTGCGCTCAGTCACCCGGCCTATGTCACCGGCTCGAGAGCGATCATGAGCGCGGCCAAGCCGCAGGCGGTCGTGCTGCAGCACGCGCCAGGAAGAAGAACGAGAAGCTACACTGATGACGATAGCGAGCCACAGCTTCCGATGGGTACTGTGGAGCGAGAATCGGAGCTGATAAGGGTCACTGGCGGATGCGACGTCATTGGAATCGCGATCAACCCGGAGTCATTGGAGAGAGAGGAGGCCGTCAAGATCATCGCGGAATACGAGGAGAAGTACGGCCTACCGACATGTGATGTCCTCGTTGACGGCCCGGACAAGATTGTGGATGCGATAATCACGCGATTCTTTTCGAAGAAGTGACCATGTCGAGGAAGGCGTTCGACAGCTCGCCGATTTCCTCAGGTGAGAGCTGCTCTGCTCTCAGAGACGCATGCGGCAGGTTCTTCAGGTCTGAGGCCGCGCCATCCGTTAGATATGACCGCGACGCGGGGTCGTCCGCAAGGGCATTGTATATCTTCTTCCTTCTGTGAGAGAATATCGACTTCGTCACGTCGTTGAATACGCGCTCGTCCAGGACCGTGAATGGTGGACTGCGAGGCGTGACAATCACGACGCTCGAATCGACCTTCGGCTGCGGCCAGAAGGCGGTCCTGGGAACATCGAATGCGATCTCACATCGCGCCCGGTAGACGACGGCCACCGAGAGTCTTCCATAGTCCTTGGTTCCCGGCCCCGCGACCATGCGCTCGGCGAACTCGCGTTGGACCATCAGCACCGCGGAATTGAATCCCTCGTCCAGAAGCTTGAACGTGACAGGTGAGGATATCTGGTATGGAAGGTTCGCCACCACCTTATCGAACTCTGGGAGGAATGCGTTGACCGCGTCGGCATTGACGAGCGTGATCTTCTGTCCGAACCTCCTCTCAAGAAAACGGCAGAACGCTGCGTCCGCTTCGACCGCGACGACCTTGGCACCTGTCGAAAGTATCGCCTCAGTCAAGTTGCCTATGCCAGAGCCAATCTCCAGCACCGTCTCGCCGGACTGTAGGTCGGCTCGGGCCACCTGACGCTCGATGACGCTCTCGTCTATGAGAAAATGCTGGCCGAGTCTCTTCGACGGGCGCTTGCCCATTGACTCGAGTATCGTCTTGACTTCCTGGACCCTCATGCGAACACGTCCCGGGTCGTCCGGCGCATCATCTGGATACGAAGAGCCTGTACTTCTCGTTCGGGTTGGACAGCTCCTCCTCTATCCTCTTCGCGATGAGCTTGTCGACCTGGTGAGCCATCGGAACGCGCTTGCCGATGTCCTCGAAGTTCTTGAAAGGACCCTTCTTCCTCTCCTCTATGATGCTCCACATAGTCTTCTTGCCGAGGCCGGGCAGCAACTCCAGCATGTGAAAGCGCGTTGTTATCGCCTGGGCCTCGTTGAAGAACTTGACGAAGCGCGGTTCGTTCGATTTGATAATCTCCATCACCACATACGGCATCTCACTCTGAGCGGCGTTGGTCAGCTCGTTGTGCCCTATCCTGCGTTTGACATGAAGAATCTCCTGTCTGAGGTCGATATCCTTACCGATGTATACCCGATCGCCGACCGTCAGCTTCGAGTCCTCTCTTGGTACGAGCTCGAAAAGCTTGAACTGGGATTCGCCGAGAGCGTACGCTACGGGCTCCCGCCTGAACTTGCGTTCGTCCGGCAGCCCTTGGGGCAGGTAATCTAGAATGCGTGCGTAGTCCTCCAAGGAGAATCCCCCCGCGTGTGTCAGAGATACTTCTCTACTATGCTAAGAATCTTTTCGACGTCCTTCTTCTCCAGGTTTGCGCGCTCCTTGGCGAAGATGACTCTGACGTCGTCTGGATGCGTAGGCATGATATCCACAATCTTGACCGCGTTCGGCTCGGTGACAAATCCAAGCTCACCAATCTCCTTGAGGAGCTTCTTGACCTTCTTCGACTCCAGCCGGGAGAACTTCTGACAGTGTTCGAGGGCGAGCTTCTGCTCCGAAGTCAGCTCCTGCTCGTCCTGTCTTTCGGTGAGAATCTCCAATACGTCAGCCAAAGCGGCTATCTTTTTGTCTTCCATCAAAACACCAGCACTAACTCAAGCCGCCTTCCTCAGATGCTCTGGCCTTACGATTATTCTCTTCACCCTGCCGCCGTCGCGCACTTCAAGCATATACGCAGTCCCCTGCTTGGCGACGACGACCCCCGTTCTGCCGTGGAACCTCACATGCGGCTGTCCTTTGTGAATGCTCGGGTCCAAGCTGACGCTGGCCTTGTCTCCCAGGTCGAATTTCTGGAACGCTCTCGTGATTGTGGAGAGCCCTCTCTCCCTCGCACGCTTCTGCATTACGCTTCGCGTCCTTCGCCGACCTCCTTTCGAAGCCTTGGCCATCTATTCACGCCTCCTTGTCTCCGATCCTTATTACATCGAGTTCCACCACGTCACAGGGCACGCCGACGATTTCCGCCACGCTCGGCTTCGTACGGCCGTCGTCCCCGTGCACTAACTCCTTGATGTAAGTGCCGCTGGCGGCCTTAATGACGAGCACGGCCTCGAGCGCCTCGGCCGACTCGATCTCCACCCTGTGGATGATTCGCGTCCTTTCGAGGTTGGCCCGTCGATGAGCCACCCTATGTGGGGTAAGCTGACTTATAGGTTTTTCGTCCAATACACGAACTATGTCATTAAGCTTTCTGTGATCGAAATCAGCCTGGAAGCGCACTCTGACCCTGTACGTCTTGGGATAATCTGCGTTCTTTATGCCCCTCACCTCTGCCCGTGAGGATCGCCTCATCTCCGCCACATCTACCGTGCCGCCCGCGGAATCGTTTATCTCCCGCTCGATGGCCTTGTAATCCAACGACCGCTTCCTGGGGCGGCTGACCTCCACAACGAACGGCCTCCCGTTTCCCAGCATAAGGGCGTCAATATCCTCCCTCCCCATGCCGTGGAAAGCCTCCTCATCGCCCCCGGCATGGCGCATGACCACAGGGCCTATGAGGCCCTGGACGCTCGTCTCATACATCACGCCCTTGCCAGCACACCTGGGGCATCCCTTTCCCCTGCACTCGCGGCAAGGCCAGTGCGTCTGTGGAATCCCCCGAGAGTGTTTCCTGTATCTGCCGTAGACGAACACGGGAGCGACGTCAACCACAACCCTGTCGAACATGGTGTCGATCAACAGAACGATATCGGGCTTAGCGAACTCTGCAGGTTTGCCGATGGTTGCCTCAACCACCTTCCCTATCTCCCTGTTCAGTTCGCTCTTGATGGACTCAGTCTCACGCGCGCCTATATCGACCCAGAATTGCTCTTCGGCCTCGGATACCTCGGGGTCAATCTTCGTGCCCACGAGGAAGTTCGCATGTTCGTATGGCGCTGACGCGCTCATGGCCATCTCGGCGAATTTCTGCACCTCTGAGAACAGACCCCTGCAGACCGTGCAATCATTTGGCGCAGCGAGCGGAGCTCCGCAGTCGGACGCGAATCTCACGATGGTTCCACGCTGGACGTTCGACAGGCCTCTGGAGACGGTCGCGAACAGTCTTCCAAGGCAGTGGTTGCACAGGGAGCGTTCGAGCGCACGCCCTGCGATCTCGAGCCTTTCGGACATGATGCGTACGCGAGGAGGGCGAGCTTGTATTTATCGTTATCTCACTGAAGGCTGCGGCTCACGAAGACATCACATGCCAACGCACTCGAAGTGTTCCTTTGAGTATGACCAAAGAGGGTCTTCGCTCTTGGTCGCAATCGTCTCGGCCCACTCACGCATCGCTGGGGCAATCGCACTCGCCAGAGCATCCGTGTCGAAGTGATCCGCGCTCTCGTCATAGACCAGGTAGCTGACGAATACTGGCTTGCCCTTCACCTCGTCCTCCTGGAAGGAGAATAGAATCCTTGCCCTGGTCACGCCAGCGATATCGTAGACCTCCCCCACCATCGAGTAATCCTTGCCGTGACTGCCAGCGATCTCGAGCCGATCTATCCCGTCCATACCGCCCTCGTTCAGAATCCAGTTCATCTTGCCCTTGTACGTGCCGATCACATACTGCGACGGCGACATCCTGAGTTTCTGGCCGCTGTCCAGCGCCAGCCTGGTCCAGACGCGAAGGAACGTGTGGGCGACGAGCAATCTCAGCCGCGCAGGCCCCTCGAGACCGGAGGATTCGCCGGCGGGAACCGCGTTCATATCGCTCTTGAAATGGCGCTCGATATCCTGGGACATCCAGCATGACATACGCGCGCATCGTATTTCAATCGTGCTGGAGGCGGCCTCGTCAGTCAGAAACCCATGCCGTCTACCTTGATCTCGGTCCTCTTGCTCTCCAGGAACCTGTACACAGCGGAGTGTTCGCTCCCGGTCAGAAGCATATCGAGGGCCCTCCTGGCGATGTCAAGCTGCACTATGTCCCCTATAAGGGAAACTGTGTTACCATAAACGCTCATATAAGCCCCCGTGAGCTCCTCGAAAAGTCTTCGCGTCTTGCCTTTGGTCCCTATGACGCGCGCGCGCATACGGGCAATATGGGCCGGCCTCTTGCCCACATAATCCCTTATATCAATGACCTCTAGGAACCAGTCGTCTTCCAGAACTATCATTGCCTTCTCTGGCGAGAAACCGCGGCCGACGGCGACAACGAAATCCATGACTGACAGGACGGCCGACGGGTCCTCTGCTTTCGAGTAATCCACGGTCACGTCGCCCTCTTCCGAGTCGACGAAGATCATGACGCCTGTCTGCTTCTCCACTTTCGCCTTGACCTCGCCCTTCCTGCCTATGAGAACACCGATGCGTTCCTTGGGCACCTTAACCGACTGACGGGTCATCTCCTCCGTATCCCCTTCAACTCTTGCTCGACATCGATGTTCAGACCGTACCTTCTGAAATACCTTGCGATGTTGCCCAGGTCTCTCATCAGAAGCTCCTCCGCCATGGGATGTCCGGTGAGCACAGACTGGCCGACGTCTATCAGGACGGGCTCCTCGCCGTCCATGAGAACATTGAACTCGCTCAGATCGCCATGCACCAGCTGAGCGTCTGCGTAGGCTTTCCTGACGTAGCCAAGAAGCGTCTCAGCTACTTCGTCAGGCGCATCGAGATGTACGCTGCGCATCATCGGTGCGGGAGAAGACTCCGTACCGATGTACTCCATGACTATGAGGTTCTTATGGCAGGCAACGGCTTTCGGAACTCTTACGCCGGCTTCGTAGAACCGCTGCAGGTTTCTGTACTCCTTCGACGACCATGCCATGATAAGCTTCCGTCTGTTGCGTGATATGCCCTTGAACCTCGGGTCGCCGATTATGTACTTCGCCATATCCTTGTAGGTCGCAGTCGATGTCCTGTATATCTTCAGCGCCAGATGTCTTCCATCGGAGGTCAGAGCGCGGAAGACATTCCCCTCCTTGCCAGTCGATATCGGGAAGTCTATCTGGTCGATGACGCCATCGGAGAAGAGTTTGTAGATGCGCATGAGGTTATCTTTGTCGAACACCTCGTCGTAGGTTTTTCTATCGTTGGAGTCTTTGCGACGGACGCGCCACACATCCCGCTCGCGCTCGAACTTACGCTCGAAATCCCGAAAACCAACTCCAACTCGAGGCACGGCAACGCACACCCTCGGCCCTCAGAATATGTCTATCGATTTGGGGATCATCTTCTTCCTGCTGAGATACATCGCCTGGGTTTTTGTATACCTATACAGGATGTTCGCCTTTTCGTCCTGGAACTCCCACGGCTGGACGATGACAAGGTCCCCCTCCCTTATCCACATCCGCTTCTTGATATTACCAGGAATCCGGCCCATTCTGTGTTTGCCATCAGCGCACATCACGCGAATCCTGGATGCTCCGAGCAGCTGATCCGCAATGCCGAACATCTCGCCGCCCTTTCTGCGCGGAAGGCGTACTCTGACGTAATCCGACTCGCCCTGGGTGTCAACAACGACTTCCTCGCCCTCTCCGGGCGACTTGTCTTCTGATCGTGGCAATGAATCCAACCGCTGGACGAAGTAACATGATGCGCGTACTTAATGGTAGTGGGGTCCAGTGGGACCTGTCCAGATGGTTCGAATACGGCGGGGGAGCAGTCCGATTGGCAGCACGATGTCCGATATCGGACAGCTCGTTTCACGGGTGCCCGCAGCGTGTCATTACCGCCATATACACGCGAGAGCCTCGGACAGGCCCGAGGCGAATTCGATGAAAAGCCCTTCGAAGATAGAGAAGCAGATGAAGATTCTGCTCGCGTACTCTGGCGGCCTGGACACGTCAGTGGCGATACACTGGCTGAAGGAGAAGTACGGCTGCGAGGTCGTCGCCGTGACCATTGACGTCGGTCAATCGGACGATCTCAAGGAGGCGATGAGGAGGGCCAAGGCCATAGGGGCGTCGAGAGCGTGGGTAATCGACGCGAAGAAGGAGTTCGCCGAGAACTACGTGCTTCCGGCGTTGAAGGCGAACGCCCTCTACGAGGGCAGCTACCCGCTCGGAACCGCCCTTGCCAGACCGTTGATGGTTGAAAGGCTAGTTGCGATGGCCCGCAGGTTCGGAGCTGACGCCATAGCGCATGGCTGCACGGGAAAAGGGAACGACCAGGTCAGGTTTGAAGTGTCCATCATGGCACTGGCGCCAGAATTGGACATTCTCGCCCCGACAAGGGAATGGGGCATGTCGAGGGATGAGGAGATCGAATATGCCAAGGCTCACGACATCCCCGTTCCTGTCACGTGCGAAGCGCCGTACAGCATAGACGAGAGCGTCTGGAGCAGAGCCATAGAGTGCGGCGTCCTAGAAGACCCATGGAATGAACCTCCGGAGTCGATCTTCGAATGGACCAATGGAACGGACTCTTCGCCGAACGAGCCGGAATACGTCGACATCGGCTTCTGCGAGGGCTCTCCCATCAGCCTGAACGGTTCCGCAATGGAGCCCCTCGAACTGGTGACTGAGCTCAACGAGATTGCGGGCAATCACGGCGTGGGAAGAATCGACCACATCGAGAACCGCCTCGTTGGCATCAAATCAAGAGAGGTATACGAGGCCCCGGCCGCATTGGTCCTCACCAAAGCGCATCAGGATCTGGAGAGTCTTGTGATGCCCAGGGATCTAATGCATTACAAGAGGGGTATGGAGCAACACTACGCGAACCTAGTCTACGACGGCCTGTGGTTTTCCCCGCTCCGGCAGGCGATGGACGCGTTCATAGAGAAGACCCAGAAGAACGTGACAGGCACAATCAAAATCAAGCTGTTCAAGGGCAGCGCGGTGGTCGTAGGTAGAGAATCGCCATACTCACTATACACCGCCAACCTGTCGACCTACGAGAAGAGCGACGAGTTCGACCACGCGGCCGCGAAGGGGTTCATCTACGTGTGGGGGTTGCCTCTGAAGACGACGAGTATGGTCAACTCGGTGAAGAACGGGAATGGTGTCATGAATGGATCCGCGGTCAAAGAGGAGTTCACAAGCGCCTGCAAATGACGAGTTCCTGGCGTTCTCGTCCTCAATCGCGTTCGATCGCAGATTGTGGCAGTATGACATAGCGGGTAGCATCGCACACGCGCGCACGCTTTGCGAGGCGAGAGCGATAGCGAAGGCCGATCTGGAGCAGATTGAAGGCGGTCTCAGAAGCATAGCCGCCGAGGTACGCGACAATCGCTTCGAGTTCGACGGCGATGCCGAGGACATTCACATGGAACTCGAGAGGATCCTGACGGAACGCATCGGCGACGCGGGAGCGAAGCTGCATACAGGCCGAAGCAGGAACGACCAGGTGGCGCTGGACATGAGGCTCTACGTTCGCGAATGCATCGCAGAGACCATCGAGCGGACATCGCTCCTTCAGAAGACGCTGCTCAGGAGGGCGGATGAAGGCATGGACGCCATTCTACCCGGGTACACGCACCTGCAGCACGGCCAGCCAGTCCTCCTCTCGCACCATCTTCTATCGCACTTCTGGAAGCTTCAGAGGGACATAGGCAGGCTCTCAGACTGCTACAATCGTACCAACGTCTCTCCGCTCGGCTCAGGGGCGTTGGCGGGGACAGCATTTCCGATAGAGCGGGCCCGTGCTGCCAAGATGCTACGCATGCGCGGCGTGACGGAGAACTCGCTCGATTCTGTCTCTGACCGAGACTTCGTTGCCGAGGCCGCTTTCGCAGCTACACTTCTGTCAATCCATCTCTCCTCGATATGTGAGGAACTCATTCTGTGGTCATCCCAGGAGTTCCGATTCACACGCCTTCCGAAGGCCATGTCTGGCGGCTCCAGCATGATGCCTCAGAAACTCAACCCGGACGTCCCCGAACTCATCAGAGGAAAGTCCGGCAGAGTTCTCGGAGGGCTCGTTGCGATCCTCACCTTGCTCAAATCTCTTCCCCTCGCGTACAACCGAGATCTGCAGGAAGACAAGGAGAACCTCTTCGATGTTTTCGACCCCGTTGGGGCCTCACTCGATGCCCTCACCCACTGCCTCGCAGTGCTTGAATTCGTCAAGGTGAGGATGAGGGAGTCGGCCGAGGCCGGGTTGATGACCGCGACCGACCTCGCCGACTTCCTCACA
>CP070748.1:1360246-1432228 GCA_020348345.1 Methanobacteriota archaeon
CCGGAGGAGAACTTCACCATAGTGATCACAGCGACGAACGTCCTACCTCCCGAGGACTATGTCTACGATGTCAAGGTCAACAACGTTTCCGCGCATTTCTCGTGGATGGCGCCGAAAGAGCACTGCTGGTGCGACGTTTCGAACGAATCGTCATGGCTGGACTCGAGCGGATTGGCGTCGGAGACCTACGAGCTGAACATGACCGTGCCTGCGGACGCCGTCTCCACGACCTACAGCTATTGCCTGAAGGTTGAATACCAGTGTAGGGGGGCATGGGGCGTTCTTCCGCCTGAGTATTGGGGCGTTGGCATAACCTACAGGGATTTCGTGGTCGCCTCGGAGACGAGCGCCGACATCGAAGGGACCGGTGCCGATATCGCACCGTATCTCGTGTTCATCGCCGTCGTGCTCTCAGCGGGCGCCATAGCCGCGGTGGCCTTCCAGAGGTACGCCAGAAGACCAGCGGGGTCGATGAGGTACGGAGCCAACGCCTATCCGAGCAGCGCGGAGATGTATCCGGTTATAGGCCCCGCGCCGGGAGAGCACTTCCCGGTGGAGGTCGGCTTCCTGTACCTCGTCAAGGAAAAGCGCCCCAGAGTGGCGTTCGACATGTTCAACGAGGCCGTGAGGCACGGCGCCATCGGCATGTTGATAGCGAGGGAGCATCCCAACAGGCTCAAACACTCGCACCAGTTCGAGGCGGAGAAGATACTCTGGCTCACGCGAAGGACGGGCGTGGACCACATCGACCCGACCGAGCTGAGCCTGCTGAATCTCAAGATCACGAAATTCGTCGAGAGCGCCGAGAAGGCCGTCGTGCTCATGGAGGGACTCGAGTACACAATCACTCAGAACGACTTCGAGAGCGTCCTCAGGTTCGTAAACCACCTGCACGACTTCGTTCTCATCCACGACTGCGCCGTCATCATGGTGATCGACCCCAGAGTGCTTACGACGAGACAGCTCGCGCTTCTCGAGCGCGCTGCGAAGATAATCGAGCCGTACGAGGGTCCGGAACAGCCTTCAGAGGAATCGAAGGACGAGGGCCTCGTGTGACCGCGCGCAAGCGGGTAGTCAGTACAGTCAGTATCCGGAAAATTCTAAATCGGCGGAGGACCTTCCCGGACGTCGCAGAGGCGACGCTCGCCTTATGCTATGAGAAACCCCTCTGAAGCAAGCATATCGGCTCGGGGCGTTGCGACCTTCACAGGCCATGCGCCCACGACCGAGCCGACACAGCCCGGGGTTCGAACGCGTCGCCGTACGGGGGAGGAGAGATCAGTGGAGGCGCTCACGGCGTCCGCTATTCGCAGGGCGGATCGCACATCGGCTGCAATCGTCGCAGCCATGTTGCTCAGCGTGGGCGGCATTGGAGGCTCTCTGGTCCTCATCGGTCAGGCGAGCGCCGACGACGCCTCGTGGTCTCCTTATCCTTCGATGATGCTCCCGAGAGCATGGCCCGAAACCGTGGTTCTGCCCGATGGCGACATCCTCGTCGTCGGCGGAGTTTCCATATCGGGTCCGACCGCCTCGACGGAGGTGTTCGACGTCGACGAGGAGTCATGGAAACCGGGGCCTGCCATGGCTGAAAAGAGAGTGGGCCATACAGTGACTCTTCTTGACGACGGTACAGTGCTCGTTGCCGGAGGTGAGACTGGAAGCGGCGTGACGGACAGCGCGGAGATCATCGATGTCGACCATGGAGCGTGCTATTCTCTCCCCGATATGAGCTTCTCACGGTCCGGCCATGCCGCAGTGAGGCTGCAGGAAAGCGGGGTTCTTGTTACTGGAGGGACGGATTGGAGCAGTGGCGTGTGGTCCCAGGCTGAGATGTATGACCCAGACTCGCATTCGTGGTCTCCTGCAGGAACGATGGCTCACGCGCGAGTGTTTCTGTCGATGCAACTGCTTGAGAGTGGCAAGGCCATCGCCATAGGGGGAGATGACGAAGGCACAAGCGAACTCTACGACCCGGCAACGGGAGAATGGCATGGCGAGGCGTCGATGTTGGCCAGCAGGCGACATTCGGCGTCGGTCGTGACATCGTCCGGCAGTGTCCTTGTCGCAGGAGGCGTTGGATCTGGCGAGGCTCTGGCGTCGTCCGAGATGTACGACTCGAATGCTGGTATCTGGCTCCCGGCAGGTGACATGAACGCTCCCAGAGCGCACTTCACGATGTCGCTCATTCCTGATGGCAGGGTCCTTGCAGCCGGCTCGTGGATGAACGGTGAGGGATCGTTGAAGGCGGCTGAGCTGTTCTGTCAGTGCACGATGACGTGGAATCCCACGACGGCCATGATAGAGGCCAGAGGGGCGCATGGCGCGGCAGAGCTACCGAACGGACACCTTCTGATGATCGGAGGACGAGACGGCGATGTTATCATCGCGTCGACCGAGGAGTACACCCCACCTACCACTGGCCCTGAGCCTCCGCCTTTACCTCCGCCGCCGTACTGCCAGCCCAAGGACATACTGCCATTCATACTCGCGGTGGCGCCGCAAATGCCGGGGAGCTCGTACAATGGGCTCGTCGCGAAGGTACTGGTCGCACAGGTGTATTACGAGGAGGGGCTCATTGAAGACTGTCTGCACATCCTCGATGCGTTCTACAACGAGATTCGGGCCTTCCTCCTCAACGGACATGTCGACGAGGAAGGCAGCTCATCGCTCTATCTCGCGTACGCCTCTGTCGTTGAATGCCTCGGAGGAGCGCCCCTTCCGGAGATTCCGTGATACATACGAGTATGTATCATGCCCGCAAAAACGGCTCGAGAATGGGCGTGAAATCGGCTTTGAAAAAGGCCTCTGTCTGACGATTTCTCGAAGAGCCAGCAACGCCGTGTCTGACGAAATCTTTGAAATAGTAGGTAGTGCATATAGTGTGTGCTCGCTAGGGATGCCGAGCAGGATAGAGGAGGTGAGCGGATCAGGCTAAACAAGCGTGTCTTAGCCACGGCTGCTGCCGCCGCTGTGCTTATCATGAGCATCGCGCTGGTGGTGTCGTTGATTGGCGGTGATGACAAGCCAGATATCACGACGGATCTGCCGGACGAGCAGCAACCGGACTCAAATCCTGACGACGGTGGTGTCGACGACGGTTCTGGCGACGACGGGACCGGAGATGACGACCAGTCCAGCGACGACGGCGATGAGGACACCGGCGACGAGGACGAGGGCGATGACGACAAGGAAGAGCCGGCCGATGAGGAAGAGCAGGCACCGCCCTACAGACACAGGACCGCCAACCAGGACGGAGACACATTGAGGGTGGGCGCTCCTCTCGACAGGTGCTCTCAACAGCAGGACGAGGTTCAGAGGGTCGCCGATGATATCGGCGACGGAGATCCCAACGGTGACAAGATGGGCTCCGGTGCGGACGGCCCTGCTGACGATATGGACGCCGACGACGAAGGACAGGCGGAAGGACAACACCAAGACGATCAGGAATCTGCGTCGCAGGCTAATGGCAACACGAACAAGAATAGCCAGTGAAGATGCGTGTTTGAAGACAGAGAAGAAATGAACGATGATAGGCGTCGAGGCAGAGGATCGCGCTCGCCCCCTATGTGATCGCGAACGGTCATCTGTCAAGACTTTCGAGAACTATCTGGATGCCTTGCGCCCTTAAGCGTCCACGTAGGCTCTGTCGCTCAGGCGCTCTTTCCAAACCTCTTCCCGTTCTCGTATTTTCCCACGGACCTTCGACGAATAGAAGCTATTCTCGCCATTCTGAAGAATCATCCTGGAGGTGGAGAAGCTCCTCCACGCTCCCCAGGCGCCTGAGGGGGGCGGTCGGATGGCGGTTTGAGAGGTTGCACCACTACCTTCGCGCTCTTCCAGTGCCCGGTGACGTAGTATTCGTAAGTGCCGGCCCTGTGGAATGTCACGCTCCAATAGTCGCCTGGTGCGACCAGCAGACCGCTCGCGAATAGTCCGTTGGGGCGCTCGCCTGTTGTGTCGAAATGCCCACTCTTGACTGCGATGCCTGGCGGGGGCGACCAGGTGCGGTTAACCCATACGACCTTCGTGCCCTCGACCACCGTGACCACTGGAGGGACTATCTTGTCGCCGACGAGATCCACGTAGCTCTCGTATCGAGGCGGAGGTGGAGGCGGTGGCGGCAGATACGCAGCGCCGTGTGCCTGCTGGTACTGATTCAGACTCCCATGGGTCCTGGGCGGCGGTCTCGCAGTCGGCGTCTGCACTGAAGCGCTTCGAACGCGTCGTCGCTTCGGACGCGCTGCTACGATTATGACAGGGATGGCGATCAGAATTCCCGCCAGGATGAGGAAGTTGATCAGCCCCATATCATCCATTATGAAATCCTGAATGTCCTCAAGGAATTGCAGGAAGATGTTGTCGGGCGGAGCTTCATGCACTGGAAGTGACTCGACCTCGGATTCGTAGTCAAGGCCGTCCACGATGGCGAATGCTTGGAGATATATCGTGCCGTTCTGCGTCAGCGACGGCAGGTTCTCGACGGTGAAGACCTGCCACGTCTGGCCCGAGAAGGTCTCGGTGGGGTTCTCGATAGCGCCTACTGAAACACCCCACATCAACGTCGTGTTCTCGATGATGCCCGGATTGCCACCGCTGACCATCCAGGCTATGGAGTATGTTGAGTTGGGCTCCACGAACTCAGGCATTTCTGTTATCTTCACTCTCGGCATCGACACCTGCTCGACGGCGTCGAACGCATTGACGATGCCCCATCCGGTAGTAGGATCGTATCCGGTCTGGGATATGTCCCTCGCGGTGGAATTGATGGTCGCGCCCACCTCCTCAGGAGTGAGTGCTGGATTGACGGACAGCATCAAAGCCGCCACGCCCGCGACATGCGGCGCAGCCGCGGAAGTGCCTGAGAGATACTGATAGCTGTCGCCAGCCTGTGTGGAGTAGATCGATACACCTGGTGCCATCACATCGAGGCCGGATCCGTAGTTGCTGAAGGACGCTCTCCGCTCGCTCGAGTCTATTGCCCCTACCGCGATGACAGAGCCGTATGCAGCAGGGTAGCTCACAACGCTCATGCCCTCGTTTCCCGACGCCGCCACCATGACGACTCCGGCCTGGCTCGCATCGTTCACTTCCCTGCGGAGAGACGTCGACTCGCCGTCAACCCCGAGGCTCATGACTATGACGTCTGCGTCGGCCTCCTCCACCGCCCATTGTATGCCGCTGGCGACCATCGCATCGGTGCCCTCGCCGCTCTCATTCATCACCTTCACGGCAACGAGGCGAATCTGAGCGAGGCCCGCCATGCCCTCAGCGTTATTAGCCACCGCTCCCACGATGCCGGCGACGTGAGTGCCGTGGTATGTGTACGTGTTCGGCCTCCATTCGTCATCGTCGTAACCGTGGATGTTGTCGTCCATCGGGTAGTTGTTGTCATCGATGAAGTTGTAACCGTAATAGCCCTCACTGCTTGTCCACATGTTTGCGGCGAGATCGGGATGCTCCCAGTCTATCCCGGTGTCGAGAACCGCGACCACGACTTCCCTCGTCCCCTGAGAGATGTCCCAGGCGTCAAATGCGTTGACCGTATCCAAACCCCACTGATACGAAATACCAGGGTCGTTCGGAGTCATCAATGCGCGTACTTTCTTCTCGGATGATACGCTGAGCACGCCTTTGAGCTCGGCCACTTCCAAGGCCAGTGATTCGGCGTCGCCATCAGTATCGAGCGTGGCTATGCCGGCGCTCTTGCTCGAGAACGGCACGGAAACGCCTCTTCCTGCGGCGAATGCGAGAAGCGAATCGTATGAATCGGCGTCGGCGACCTCGATGACGAGGTTTGAGGAGTTGTCGCTGACGGACATCATCGGACGGTTCGGCTCATCCGGCGGCCTTGCCTCTGCTCCAGAAGCCTCGTTGACGAGCGGTAGCAGGCAAAGGACCATTGCGAGCGCCACGATGAACGCGGCTCCAACCCGCAACAGAGCGTAGTCTTCTTTCAGCGAATCACCTCAAGGCGGTGTAGCAGACATCACTGCTCCAAATGCATCAGTGTATAGCCGAACACATCCCGGGAAACGAACAAGTCGGTCCCGCCGATAAATACATTTCCCAATCATTATCTGTTTCGATAGGGACGCGGCCGCAATGTCTCCGGTCACACAACGTTCATAACGGCCAAAGCATCTCGGGCTGCTGATGGACATCGCGGAGGCGCTGCTGCTAGGGGTCGTCCAAGGGTTGACGGAATGGCTTCCGGTTTCGAGCTCCGGGCATCTTGTGATCGCCCAGGAGCTGCTGGGTCTATCGGCAGAGAAGCATCTCCTCTTCGATCTGATGGTGCACCTGGGGACCGTGCTGGCTGTCTGCGTCTACTTCCGCAGGGAACTCCTGGGCATTGTCAAAGCGATGCTCTCGACACGAGGACACGGCGACAGAGACGAGAAGCTCAGAATGCTCGGGTTCATGATTCTGCTGGGGACGATTCCTATCGCTGTCGTCGGGCTGACTTTGTCTGAAAACATCGAAGAAGCGTTCACGGTAAGAATGGTCGGCATCGCTCTCATAGTGAATGCGATTGTACTCGTCGTTGCGGAGAGGATGGCCTCCGCCGGCGCCAAGAGAGCGATCAGACCTGTGGATGCGCTCATCGTCGGCCTCTTTCAGGCAGCCGCTATCATACCAGGGATATCAAGAAGCGGCTTCAGCATCTCCGGCGGGTTGTTCCGAGGTATCGAAAGAGAGGTCGCCGCGACGTTCGCGTTCCTGTTGTCGGCCCCATCGCTGCTGGGCGCTTTCGCGTATGGAGCGATTACCCTCGATGCCCACGACACGGACTTCGGGATGATGATGATCGGGCTCGTTTCAGCCTTTGCAGTCGGCATCGTCGCGATAGACTTCCTCCTGAAAGCCATAAGGGCGGGCAAGCTGTGGATCTTCGGTGTATACTGTCTGGCGCTCGGGGCTTTGGCGCTCGCAATGACGCTCTGAACGCCGTCGCTCACTCCTCGTCCAGCGCCTTCTGGATCTCGATCGCGTACTCGATCTTCCTGCGTTCTTCATCTCTGCGCTTCCGCCTCTGACGCAGGTAGACCAGAGATATCGACACTGCAGCAATGACGATGAGTGCCAACGCCAACTCCCACCAATAACGCTCGAGAACTCCATCGTCCGAGTCCGCGACCATGGGGTTGGTGTGCTGATTGAATTCGTCCAAGTTCGGTAGACCATCTCCATCTGGGTCGCTCGCGCCCGTTTGCGAAAGACTGTCGAAGTATCTTGTCTCCCACCAATCGGGAAGAGCGTCGTCGTCGACGTCGGCAACCGCATACACCGCTGTGAAGTCCATGCCGACGTTGCCATCCTCGTCAGTCACGGTGAGCTTTATCGTGTACAGGCCGAGCGCTTTGACCTGATAGTGCACGACAGCACCCGTCAGGGTGACTACTGAGCCGTCGTGCTCCAGCTCCCAGACATATGATGTGATATTCCCGTCCGGATCATAGGAACCGTTGCCTATGAGCTCCAGTGTGGTGCTGCAGTTCGAGACGACGTCAGGCATCTCGTCTATCTCCGCCACAGGCGCTTCGCCGACCTGGCAAACGGTCGATGGCAGCTCTGATGTCGATCCATCGGTGAGGGTGAAGGAAACGCATGCCGCAATCGCAACGGCAATGGCGGACAAGGTGCCCGCTGCAGACGGCAATGGACTTCGTGTGCGCATAAACGTCATATCTAAACTCATCCCTGTATCGCTGGATAGACACAAACCGCTGCAACGGGCAGCGGAACAACCGATTTTGAGCGGCGTTCATCAGAACGCCTGAATCGGATATAGCTCTTGCCATCGCTATACCGTTACAGAAAGAACTAAGATGGAAAAATCACATGTAAAAAACCAGAGCGGTCGAGCGTTACTGACTGATGAAATGATCGGAACGGTCTTTGAATATGGCATCGGACAGTAAGAAGTTGTTTGGGTGCCCTTCCTGCGGGTTCAGAGTGGCTGGCACAGAGGACTCGTGCCCCAGATGCGGGTCCAAGTTCGAAGAGGAGTCGCAGTTCGAGTGCCCTTTCTGCGGAGAGCCCGCCGACCCATCGTCAAATGAATGCCCGTCATGTCACATCGCCTTCAAGGACTTCGCGTCAAGGGTGGAGAAGAGAGCGACTGACGAGAGCATCGACAGCCTCCTGACGGAGATCATCGAGAGGGAATCGAGACAGGTCAAAGAGGAGGCGAAGAAGCTCAGCTGCCCCAAGTGCAGCTGGATGGTTCACAGGACCGAGGAGAGGTGCCCGAAATGCGGGACTGTGTTCTCCGAGGCGGTAGCCTATCAATGTCCTGTATGCGCCGCCCTCTTGCCTTCCGATGCTGAGACTTGCGAGGATTGCGGCGCGGTGTTCGTCACGGCTGAGGACGAGACACCGAAGCGGGAAGAGGTGCCGAAGGAAGCGCCGGCGGAGCAGGAGGGCGCGGTGTCAGAGGCGGAGCTTACAAAGGAAAAGGCCAAGGTCGAACTCGAACCTGCGTCCGAGAAGATCGAGACGCTCGTGCCTGGCGGTCCTGAGGAAGATGCGTCAGCCCCTGAGGAGCCGCATGAAACGAAGCCGGAGACTGTCGAGAAGCCGAAGATCGTCGAGAAGCCGAAGATCGTCGAGAAGCCGAAGATCGTCGAGAAGCCAGAGCCAAAAGCACCGTCCGCCCCAGCGGCTCCCAAGAAGAGAGTCAGGAGAAGGAAGCTCAAGCCCAAACCGAAGAGTTGAAAGGGCCGTTTGCAAAGAAGGCGTGGTCGAGCTGACGAACGACAACATGCCCCGAACGTGCCGGAAAGCGCAGGCGCAATTGTTATCAGCAATAGTAGCGATAGGTAACACTGTTAATCTGACATGGGTCGTCTGTCCGGGATAACCCCCCAGGAGAAGTTGACATGCCAGAACGAGGCGACAGGTTCCCCCGACCCACCAAATCCCTCGATTGTCTGGGGCTTTTCTGCCCTGAACCGGTGTTCAGGACCCGGGAGGAGATCTCCGGTGTCCCCATCGGACAGATCCTGGAGGTCCTGGCGGACGACCCTGCTTCCGAATCGGATATTCGCAGCTGGGCGAGGCATGCGGGGCACGACATCCTCGAGGTTGAGGAGGTCGACGGCGGCAAGAGATTTCTTATAAGACGTGGAGCGTAGCGTCTGAGGAGGATGTGGCGGAAATGGCGAAGAAGATAATGTATGTGCAGACTTCCGGACCGGACAGCCCAGAAAGATTGTATTCTCCATTCGTGTTGGCTACGACTGCCAGGGCGATGGACATCGAGGCGACCGTGTACTTCCTCGGGAAGGGCATTCTCGCGATGATGAAGGGGGAGCCGCAAAAGGTTCAAGTTGGCAGCTTTCCGACACTCAAGGAGGTCATGGACCAGGCGGTCTCGAGCGGTGTCAAAATCAAGATCTGCGCCCAGAGCGCCCAGCTGTTCGGCACAAAGGCGTCTCCTGAGGAGTTCGAGCAGCCCTCGGAGATAGTTGGCGCGGCGACTCTCAACGATCTCGCGCTGGAATGCGATGCGGTGCTAACCTTTTAGCCGCTGAGACGAATCACGCATCGAGGGCGAATCATGGGTGCGAATTCGAACTCCACTCAGAAGAGAATCTACATGGATTACGCCGCTGGCTCTCCCGTCGATGCCAGGGCCCTCGAGGCGATGATGCCGTACTTCTCAGATCGTTTCGGCAACCCGTCGTCGATGCACTCCTCTGGAAGAGAGCCCAGAAAGGCAGTGGACGATGCAAGGGCGAAGGTCGCGGAACTCGTAAACGCCTCTCGCAAAGAAGAGATCATATTCACCGCAGGCGGCACGGAGGGCAACAACCTAGCTGTCAAAGGCGCTGCTATGCGTGCCCGCAAGAAGGGCAAGCACATCGTCACATCGGCGATAGAGCATATCACAATCATAAACGTCATGAAGGCGCTGCAGAAGGACGGTTTCGAGGTGACGACCGTTCCTGTCAACGAGGACGGGATTGTCGAAGTTGGAACGGTGGAGGAGGCACTGCGAGAGGACACGACAGTCGTCTCGATAATGTATGCGAATAACGAGATAGGCACGCTTCAGCCGATTGACGAGATCGGCTCCCTGCTGTCCGATAGGAGTGCGGTGTTCCATGTTGATGCCGTGGCCGCTGCAGGCAAGGTGCCGATAAACGTCCGGCAATCGAAGATAGACCTATTGACCGTCTCATCAAACGATCTATACGGGCCCAAAGGGGTTGGTGCGGTCTTCGCTCGGGATGGCGTTCCCCTCGAAGCTGTGGTTCAGGGTGGAGGGCAGGAGAGGGGCCTTCGCTCGGGCTCGGAGAACACGCCTGGGATAGTCGGTTTTGGCGTCGCCGCCGAGGCGGCCAAAGCCGAGATGGGCGCCGAATCGAAACGGCTCTCAGAGCTGAGGGACAAACTCATCGGAGGAATCCTCGATGGAGTGGACGACGCCTTCCTCAACGGTCATCGCACGAAGCGCCTGCCCAACAACGCGAACTTCAGGTTCAGATACGTCGAGGGCGAGTCGATGCTGTTGAACCTCGATATGATGGGCGTCTCCGTTTCGTCGAGTTCCCCATGCACTTCCAAGAGCCTTCAGCCTTCGCACGTGCTGCTTGCATGCGGAGTGCCGACGGAGGAGGCGCAGAGCGCGATTCAGCTCACTCTCGGCAAGGCCAACGCCGAGGATGACGTCGATCGCGTGATTGAGATCTTGCCGCCAATAGTGCGAAAGCTGAGGGAGATGTCCCCCTTCAATCCGGAGAACCTCGACGAGATGAGGTCGAGCGCGGGCCATCGTGAAAGGCATCACGATCACTGATTCTGCTACCAGTAGATATCAGCCTCTGGTTTGCCTACGTCAACATGATACTGGCACGTTATCAACGAGACGCACGCGCGCGCCCATGCGCTTATAAAGGATAAGGCGCTTTCAGCGGTTTTTCACGAAACTTATATATATACTCTAATAAATAATGCCCTGGGATGGGACGCCTATGAAAGATAGGATTCTAAGTGTAGCGATTGCGCTGAGCCTGATTGCTGTGATGTTCGTGGTAGCTCCGTCGTCGACGGAAGCCGCGATATCCTACACAGGTGAAGTGCAAACGACGGACGATACAGGAGACCCCATTGACTCGTGCTTCCGAGGAGACGATCTCTACGTGCTCGTTGAGACCTACTATCGGGGCAACGCGACCAACATGTCATTCCTTGTAGAGCTGCGAACACAGACCGGTAACCTGAGAGACTCATTCACAGATGTCACCGGCGACCCCGATACGGGCGTATTCGAGAGCTGGGCGGCGATACCGGAAGTGGCTTTGTGGACGGGCTCCTGGTTCGAAGGGGAGCTGACGGTATACGATGTGATTCTCTATGTGGATGACGGCGGCTGGATCGAAGTGGACAGAACGCAGATAATCGTGAGAAACACAGGAACCTTCCTGGATCCCGACACAGGAATGTACTACCCTGGCCAGGAGGTATCGCTGACGATTGTGACCACCAACACGGATGATTTCTACGTCCAGGTTGTAAATGAAACATGGGTTGATGTCATGAACAGGTCGAACATCGAGGTTAACGAGAGCGTCGACTGGACATGGCACTACACTTGGCTCATCCCGCCTGGAACTCCGGATGGAACCTACACGCTCAACGTAAGATTTGAAGACAACAATGGGATATGGCCAATAGCGATCTATACAAAGACCTTCAACATCAATAAGTACGTTCTATTGGTGGACAGTCAATCGGAGTACGTCCTGCCAGGGCAAACGGTGTCGATGCTCTATGACGTTTTGGACTTCGCCACACTCACCCATTACGCGGGCGCGGCTATCGAATGGAGCGCCACTTGGACCGATGTTGATGACGAGATCGTTAACGAGAGCGGCATGCTGGAAGGCTCCTCAGGAGTGTTCGACTACGTAGTCGATACAGATATCGCACTGTACTCTGACATTGAAATGACGTTCTGGGCCAATGAGAGCGACGACAGAAGCGCGGAGGACTACGTGGAATTGTCCGTCGGAACCATGTGGGTAGATGTGGATATCAGTGATGATACCTTCACCCCTGGTGAAATCGTCGGAGTCGCAGTCTCTGTCATGGTCGGCCTGGACCCCTCGGATCCCTGGATGGTGGAATCGCTTCCGGGAGCAGATATCGACATCGTAGTCACCAAGGACGGGGCGGTGCTCGCGGACTATGGCAAGGCCGGCATGGTGACCGACGTGACTGGCATGGTTGAATATGAGTTCACCCTCGACGACAATGCCACGAGAGGCACTTACGTCATTGCGGCCACGATATCCTACCTTGATTACGAGATCGAGCGGATGGTCGTATTCAATGTCGAATGGTGGGGCTATATGGTGGTCGAGTTCAACAAGGACTACTACTACAGCGGCCAGATAGCCATGATAGACTTCAAGGTGGTTTGGAACGGCGCGGAGATCAACGGAACGCCAGTGTACTACATTATCGAAGGTGAGGATGGAGTGCTGGCGACCGGCAACTCTACTGACGGAAGCGCGTGGTATCAGATCCTCGGAAGCTACGTCGGCGACATCGAGGTAACGGCCATCACAATGGTCGAAGGATACTATTTCGAGGACTGGGACATGGCGGAAGTGCGCCTGGCAGACCTTGCGCTGTATCCGGTGGCGGAGTACTTCCGTGCGGGAGACACCGTCACATGGATGTACAAGCTCTCGAGTGAGATGAGCAACGGGACCATCACCTACTATGTCGTCGATGGGGACGGGCTGAAGGTGGACTCAGGGACTATCATGTTCGCCAAATCTGGCTCGTTCGAGTTCGTAGTGCCAGAAGACCCCTCTGACATGTACACCGCCACTTTGACGGTCGATGACAACCGAGGTCACATCGTGAGTGCGGACTCGACCATATGGCTGTGGGCGAATTACGAGTTGCACATATGGTTGGAATCCGGTGCGGGCTACACGTCAAGGGCTTACGAGCCCGGATCGACGCTGGTGTTCGGATACTCGATAATGGCGGTGGGTACTGAGCATCTCGATGCCTACAGGATTTCGTTCTACGCCACAGACGAGTACCTTGACGGCAATGTCCTCGTCACCGAGACGACTGGAACATTCGAATACAAGCTCCAGGACAGCGTGGCAGACGGCGAGTACACGATGAATGCATGGCTCGCAGATCCGTCCGAACCCGGGTGGCTGTCGTTCGACTCCGTCAGCTTCGATGTCAAGACTGGCCAGTCGCTGTGGGACAAGAGCGTCGGCGGACTCAGCCTGTTCGAGACAGTCGTCCTTCTGCTGCTGTTGATCATGGTCATCCTGCTGGTGCTCGTGCCCATGATCAAGGCGAGGATGGAGGCCAAGCCAAAGGGACCGGAAACATCGATGCCGGTGGAGCTGGACGAGCCGCCACCACCCGCGGAAGAGGTTGGATCGGAAGAGAAGCCACCGTCCTGAGCAGCCTTCGAGACGACGACTGGGCGATGTCAAACCCCTTCTTAGAAACCCTTTCTTCTTCTATCTCCAACTCGTGCGTACAGTCCATAGAACACGACAGGCCAGCCTGGCAAAGGATTATACTGCATTCGCTCCATCCCTCAGGCGATGGTCCAACAAGAGAAGGTTGCCATCGTCGGACTGGGCTACGTGGGGATCCCGCTGGCGACGGTGCTCGCCGACAAGGGTTACGATGTCCATGGCATCGACGTCGACGCGAAACGCGTGGCGGATGTCAACGACGGTGTGTTTCCACTGAAGGGTGTCGAGCCCGATCTGCCGGACATGATGGTCGATGCCGTCGAGAAGGGGCGTCTGAGGGCGTCCACGGCATTCGATGGATGCGGTGAGGCGAGGACGGTGTTCGTGTGCGTCGACACGCCAGTGGGCGCTGATAGAAAGCCGGACAACGAGCGCCTTGTGTCCGCAGCGGAACACATTGGTCAAAACATCGTCAAAGGCGCCCTGATAATCGTTGAATCGACCATCGCCCCGGGAACCATGCTGGGCGTGGTAGCGCCCGCGATAGAAGGTGCTGCTGGAATGCGGCTCGGAGAGGATTTCAAGCTCGCTCATTGCCCCGAACGGGTAATGCCCGGCAGACTGCTTCACAACCTCACCCATTACAGCCGGGTCATCGGCGCCCTGGATGACGAGAGCGCCGAGAGGGCGGTCGAGATATACTCGAAGATGACCAAGGGGGAACTGCACAGAACGGACCTGACCACCGCGGAGATAGTGAAGACAGCGGAGAACACCTACAGGGACGTCCAGATAGCGTTCGCGAACGAGGTGGGCCTCATCTGTGAGAAGCTCGGCGTGGACGCGTTCGAAGTAAGACGATTGGTGAACACCTGCCCTTTCAGAGACATGCACCTGCCAGGCGCCGGCGTGGGTGGACATTGCCTCCCCAAGGATCCCTGGCTTTTAGTGCATGGGGGATGTGAGGCAGACCCTGTCCTGATACCAACAGCCCGGGAAGTGAACGATGGCATGCCGTCCCACATGGCCGATCTGGTCGGCGACACTCTCACGGAACTGAAGGTTGGCAGATCAGACGCTGTCGTAGCGGTCTTCGGAGCATCGTTCCTGGAAAATAGCGGAGATGCCAGGAACTCCCCTACCCAATCGCTGTTGACGCACCTCGAGAATGTCGGAGAGCTGCGTGTGCACGACCCATACCTGGAGGACATCGGAGGCGTCGCCGTGACGCGAACACTAGCCGACGCCTTGAAAGGAGCGGATGTGGCCATCTTCATGGTCGCTCATAGCGACTATGATTCCATCACCCCGTCAACATTTAAGGAGCTGATGAGGAGGCCGGGAGTCGTCGACGGAAGGAACATCTTCTCCGGAGAGAAGATGAAGGACGCAGGCATAGTCTACAGAGGCGTTGGCAAAGGAGTCACCTGAGCATCTCGCTCAGACCCTTCTCGAGCGTCGTCGCAGTGGAGAAGCCGAGGATGCGAGTGCTCTTCGTCATATCGGCAAGACTGTCGCGGATATCGCCCTTCCTCGGTGGTGCGTACTCGGGCTCCAGGTCAAGCCTCTTGAGTCTGATCACCAGCTTCGCAAGCTCCAGCACGCTGGTCGATACGCCGCTGCCACAGTTGAGAACCTCGCCGGAGATGCCCGCTTTCTCCGCGACTATGTCTATGAACGCGGCGACGTCGCTGGCGTGTATGAAATCCCTTGTCTGCTTGCCGTCGCCTTCGATGATCGGCGCTCTGCCTTTCTTCACCCGCTCAGTGAATCTCGTTATGACGCCGGAATACGGGCTCGACGGGTCGGCGCGGGGCGAGTAGAAGTTGAACGGCCTCACCGCAACGACCTCCACGTCGTGAGAATGACCATAAGCGAGGGCGAAGCGCTCTCCGGCCAGCTTGCTGGCACCATAGTTGCTAGTGGGCTCGGTCGAGTGCAGCTCATCCAACGGAACATACTTGGGATTCCCAAGGACGGCCGCACTGGACACGTAGACGAATCTGGCTACATCGGCCTCCGCGCTCTCATGCAACATGTTTATGGTTCCGAGAATGTTCGTTTCCGCGTCGCCAATGGGATCGATCATAGAGCGTTCGACGCTCACCTGGGCGGCGCAGTGTACGACGACATCGGCACCAGCCACTGCGCCTCGCACATCCTCCCGCTTCCTGATATCGCCTACAATGGCCTCCATCCCCGCGATCGTCGGCTCCTTCAGATCGAGTCCGCGCACATCATGTCTGTCTCTGAGGCGCTCACACACGTACGAGCCCAGTTGGCCGGAACTCCCGGTAACAAGGACCTTCATGACCTATCATCACCTGACAAACCACAGGACACATCAGAGGCGGCGGGTCATTTGACGACCTGCTTCCGGCCTGTTCCCATCGAGCGCAGCGCGGCCTCCGCTATCTTCAACGTCGTCAATGCGCTGGAACCCGTGACCAGCGGCGCAGAGTCGCCCTCTACGGCGTTCAGGAAGTCCCTTATCTCGCGCTTCAACGGCTCCTCCTTCTTCAACGCGATGCTTCGCAGGTCGAACTCTATGGGGACCTCGTACAGATTGCCGGCCTCCAGCTGTCTGTACGTCGACGAGCAGACCAGTGCGCTCTGGTTCATGTAATCCACTTCGACGAAGTTCTTGCTGCATGTAAGCGCGAGCTTGCGCACCTTCATAGGAGTGAGCCAGTTCACCTCCGCGTATCCCGTTCCCCCGCCCTCGAAATCCACCAGGACGCTTGCATGATCCTCGTATCCCTTCCCGCGGCTCCGACCGCCGAGAGCGTAGACCGATTTGGGCGCTTTGGCGATGATGTGCTGCAGCACATCGAGGTCGTGTATGCCAAGATCCATCACCACGCCCACGTCCTTAACGCGGGTGGGCATTGATGATACACGGCGCGTAGCGGCGGTTATCAGCTCGCCATAGATCTTGGATTGCACGCTCCTTCTGGCGAAGTCGACGGCTGGGTTGTGCCTTTCCGTGAAGCCGCCCGCGAGCACAACATTGCCACGATCGGCCGATGACACCAGCGTCCTGAGGTCGGTCGAGCTGCCTGTCATGGGCTTCTCCAGCAGGACATGCTTTCCTCGGGCGATCGCGTCGGAAGCGATCTTCCTGTGGGTGTTCGTGGGGGTGACTATCGTTACGGCGTCAAAGTCGCGCTTCAGCAACTCCCGGTAATCCGTGAAATGCTCGACGGAAAACCTCTTGCCGACGGACTTTGCGACCGCCGGTGCGACGTCTGCAACGCCCTCGAGAACGCCCATCTCGGATAGTATACGGGCATGGTTCTGGCCCATGGAGCCCACGCCGACAACGCCGACCTTCATGCCGATGCAATCACCGTGGACGCTAATAACCCTTGGGTCCCCTCACATACTGGGAAGCATAAAATAGAAGGGTCGAGTTATCTTGAACCGGGTCTTCGAAATGAAGAAGAAGCTCATGGACATCCTGGCGTGCCCCGTATGCAAGCACCATCCTCTGGAATTGAATGTGACGAAGGAGGATGCCAAGGAGGTGTTGGAGGGTACGATCAGGTGTGAGAAGTGCAATGTCGACTACCCGATAGAGGAAGGCATACCCAACATGCTCCCCCCTGAGAGCAGGGGTCAGTGATTAGAGCCTTGCCCCTACGGTTGATTCTCAAGCACCCACTTCAGCAACTCCATGCTCCTGCAAGCAGACGATTGGAGGTCCTTCTCCAGAGCCTCCTTCTGGTCGGCTCGGAAAGCGAGCCCGGGCGGAAGGTCGTAATCGAACGAAAAGGTGATCATGCATCGCTCTCCCAGGTCCTTGAACTCCCACAGCGCCCGCAGCCTCACACCCTTTGATGCCTTGACCAGGATACGCTGGTTCTTCACGAACTCCGTCACTTCCAGCGTGGTCCGCATCTCCACCTTGCCCAGAGCGAGAGTGGTGTCCAGCGATGTGCCGACACCATACTGCACGAGGCTGGTCGCATCGAATCGCGAAAACATAGGCATGAAACCCTGGTAATTGCGCCAATTGGCCACATACTCGAAGGCATCCTCTACGCGAGCATTGACCGCTACACGGCGCTGACAGGATATCATCCCGAACAGACTCCTGAACACGAAGACCTGTATATAGCGATTGCTGAGCCGCGCCCGCCTTGTCCTCCTGGCAGGAGGGTGAGCCGAGACGGCGAGACGTCGGTGGGATATTTATGAGCGGCAATCCGTTTTCCCCCTAGTCCGATATCAGGGGTGGTGCAGAATAAGCGCTGCGAGGCGAACCCGGACCGCGGCAATCCTTGCTGACTGGCGTACGACCGACTTCGACGGCTCAGCAGGAGCGTGGCCACGCAAGGACGACGACGCGACTAGGGCCCCGCATGTCAATCCACTCCTTCTTGACAGTGATATGGTTCTCTTTGGATTCAACTGCGTCACCATCAGCTGCAGCTTGAACGATCCGCCGGCTGACTCATCGTCGAGATGTCCCGCAATGATCTGTGGTTGCAGGGGTGTGGCATTTCATGGATAGAATGGACTTCCACATACACTCTGAATACTCCGACGACGGGTCGGCGTCTCTCGAGGATATCGTGATAGAGGCGCTAAGGGGAGGGCTGGTGGCCATCGGCGTGGTGGATCATGCAAGACAGGATGAGGGCTGGCTCGACGAGAGGGAGAAGGAGCTATCCGCGCTTCGAAGGGAGTACAGCCAGGATATCGATCTGTTCTCGGGCGTCGAGATCAGTGCGACCGAGGATCAAGCATCTCCCGAGCTCGATGGAGACGCTCTCAACACAGTTGATTACATTGTAGCTTCGTTTGACCAAACTCCAGCCAGCATCGAATCCAAGATGGCGCTTGAAGGCGATGCAGCGCTCGTGGATTGGTGGAGCGAATCCATGCAGAAGCTTCTGGAGGGCGCGACCGGAGCGACTGTCATAGGAAAACCCGATAGGATATTGACTGCGAAGAAGGTCGCCGTTGACTCACATCGGATGGACGGGCTGATGGAGGCTGCCCTCGGGTCCCAGATGTTCGTCGAGTGGAATCCGGCCACTTCGTATCCCTTGCAGCCGTTCGCGAACGATCTCGGCGGAAGGGGTGCTGGACGCCTGATCTATGCCAGCGACGCCCGCTCCGTGGAGGAGCTGGCGGAAGCCATCAAGGGGTTCACCAGCTTCGAGGCGGGCATCGTTGAGCGAGGGAACGCGTCATTCCTTGAGATTCTCAGAAGGAGAAAGCAATGACCGTGCCTGACTGGTGATGACAAGGCACACAATCGGACATCGGCGGGCTGAAGAGGGCAACACATTGATATCATGGTAGCCTCTGTTTGGGTCTTACTCGGCCGACGCCCTAAGCAACGGCCGCGGAGTGATGGAGATGAAGGTCCTCGTCGCAGACGAGATATCCAAGAGCGGCTTGGAGATGCTGAGAGCCGAAGGCTATGAAGTCGATGTCAAGACAGGCTTGGACGAGGCTGAGCTCTCCTCCGTGATAGACGATTACGAAGTCCTCATAGTCAGAAGCGCCACCAAAGCAACCCGCAAGGTGATCGAGAGCTCGCGCCTCAGGGTGATAGGACGCGCGGGAATAGGAGTTGACAACATCGATGTCGCTGCCGCCACCGAGCGGGGCATCCTGGTGATGAACGCCCCGTCGGGCAACGTGGTATCCACGGCAGAACTGACGATAGGGGTTATCTTCGCCCTCGCGAGACGCATAGCTGAGGCTGATGCGTCGATGAGGAGAGGCGAGTGGAAGCGCAAGGAGTTCAAGGGAACGCAGGTGGCAGGCAAGACGCTTGGTATCGTAGGCCTTGGAAGAGTGGGCGCAGAGGTGGCGAAGAGAGCAGCAGCTCTGGGTACGACAGTCATAGCCTACGATCCGCTTGTGTCGCCGGAGGTGGGCGTCAAGCTGCACGTGAGGCTTGTCAGCCTCGAGCGGCTACTGCAGGAATCTGATTTCGTATCGATGCACACTCCCCTCACGCCGCAGACCAAGGACCTTATTGGCAGAAATGAACTGGCGAAGATGAAGAAGACCGCTGTGATCATCAACTGCGCGCGCGGAGGGGTGGTCAATGAGGACGCGCTGTTCGAGGCGCTCTCGCAGAAGGCCATCGCTGGCGCGGCGCTCGACGTATACATCAAAGAGCCTCCCAAGGACTCGCCGCTGCTGACACTGCCCAACATAGTCCTCACGCCGCACCTCGGCGCGACCACTCTCGAGGCGCAGGAGGAAGTGGGCGCGGAGATAGCCGAGCAGATCATAGCATACCTGAAGGACAACGTCATCAAGAATGCGATCAACCTGCCGGCTGAACTGGATCCGGAGATCGTGCCGTACATGCCCATTGCGGAGAAACTTGGAACGCTGACGAGCCAGCTCGGGCAATGCTCTGCCGGCAAGATAGAAGTCTCCTGCAGGGGTGAACTGGCACAGAAGGACATCCGGATCATAACCGCGTCGGTGATGACTGGAATGCTCAAGGCGATGTCCGAAGAGCACAACGTCAATTACATCAACGCCGTCGAGCTTGCGAAAGATCGCGGGATAGAGGTTGTATCATCGACGTCCGACGAGGCGGGTCAATACAAGAATCTCATTCGTGTGCTGCTGAACGCGAACGGCGAGACGACGTCCGCTGCAGGAACGTTGTATCTTGACAAGGGCCCGAGGATCGTGGAGATCAACGGCAGCATCGTCGACATCGAACCCGAGGGTAACTTCCTGCTCATAGGACACGAGGACAAGCCAGGGATGATCGGCAGCGTGGGCACTGTCCTTGGCAGCAACGACGTCAACATCGCGAGCATGGAGGTCGCCCGAAAGAAGGCGCGAGGGCCTGCCACGATGATATTGCATATCGATGAGGAGCTATCGCCCGAGACGCTGGAGAAGGTCAGGGCTATCCCCAATCTTAAGAGCGCAACGTACATCAGACTATAGGGCGTTCATGTGTCCAGCAGCTGGGACTGACGGACGCTGAGATTGATGGTTGCCTCCAAGAAGATCGAAGAACCTCGACGAGTACATATAGGGATACGCGACGGCACAGAGGAGGACCTCGAGCGCGTTGTCGACCTTTGGGAGGAGCTTGTGAAGCATCACAGCGCCTACTCGGACCATTTCACGCTGGCACGGGATGGGCGCAAGAAATGGGCAAAATATCTGAATGAGAAGTTCTCGGAGCCGAGCACGAGGCTCATCGTCGCCGAGGAGAACGACGACCTTGTCGGGTTCATGCTATGCCTTCTGAATCCCGGCAAACCCATCTTCAAGGAGAAGGCGGTCGGGGTCATATCTGACGCCTATGTCGTCAAGCATCGTCGCAGGAAGGGCATCATGAAGGAGATGCTGTCAGTCGCCCTTAGATGGTTCAGCAAGAACAGGATACGAGCCGTGGAGGTCAGCGTCTCCATCGCTAACCAGGAAGCGCGAGACGCGTGGAATCAGCTCGGGTTTAGGCCGTTCATGGAACGGAAGCGGTTGCAGCTCGATGACGGCTCGGCGATTGCATTGATGGACGGCGATCATGCTGGCTCGCGAAGAAAGGTCGTGCGCAGGAGAAGGCGCGGATGATATCGGCAACCTGTCGAACGTCCCGGCTGGCTCCCGTCTACGATTCAAACGTCATCCGAGCGCAGCCTTGACCCTCTCCAGCCCTGTCTTGATGTTCTCCTTGCTGGTCGCGTAAGATATCCTCAGATGGCCTTCGCCAGAGGCGCCGAACGCCGATCCCCCTGTCATGGCGACCTCCGCCTTTTCCATGAGATGCAGCGCCATCTGCTCGGAGTTCATCGTGCCGTCGAACTTCGGGAAGGCGTAGAACGCGCCTTTTGGCACGTCGCAGTGCAGCTGTGGTATCTCCCCAAGGAGTTCCATAACGAGGTTCCTCCTCTCTTCGAACTCCTTGACCATCATGTTCACCGGCTCCTGCGACTCCACCATTGCAGCGAGAGCCCCGTACTGAGCGAAGGTTGTGACATGCGTAATCGAATGCTGCTGCACCTTGCTGATCGCCTTGAAGATAGGCTTAGGGGCGATGAGCCAGCCTGTCCTCCATCCGGTCATTGCATAGGTCTTTGAGAAACCACTGATCGTCACGGTTCTCTCGAGCATATCTGGCTCGGCAGCGATGGAATGGTGTTTGTTACCGTCGAACACTATCTTCTCGTAAACCTCGTCCGAAAGGACGACGAGGTTGTGATCCTTGGCGAGGTCGGCGATTCCCTCGATGTCCTCCTTCGTCGCGATCGAGCCACATGGGTTCGACGGAGAGTTGAGCAGGATCATCTTCGTCTTGGGTGTGATGAGCTCGGCAACTGCATCTGGCAACACGCGCCACTCATTTTCCGCAGTCGTCTTCACCGGGACAGCGCGCCCTCCAGCGAGAGCTGTCGCGGGCTCATATGACACCCACGCGGGATCGGGCATTATGACTTCCTCCCCCTCGTTGACCGTCGCCATGATGGTCTCGAACATGGCATGCTTCGAGGGCGTCACTATCACATTGGAGGAGTCGCAAGGTATGGCGTTCTCTGCCTTGCTGGCGTTCGCGATGGCTTCACGCAGCTCGGGAAGGCCGGCCGCGTTCAGGTATCTTGTCTTGCCCTCATCAAGAGCCTTCTTCGCCGCTTCGACTATGTGCTTCGGCGTGTCGAAATCCGGTTCTCCTACGGTGAACGATATTATCTTCTTTCCCTCGGCCTTCTTCTGGCCAGCCAGCTCCTTCATCTTCATCGTTCCCGATTCTTTGACACGCGCTATGCGTTCGGCAATCATCCTATCCTCCGTTCCAGGGCAAGCATTGTCATCGATATAAAGCATTAGTGCTCAACCCTCGACACCCTGACTTCGTGGCGTCGCGATAGAAAACGCTATTATCCCTTCACTGCTTTGGACGATGCGATGGCGCTGAAAACTGGCAAGCTACCACCTAAGCTATTGGCAAAGAGCATCCGACACACAGGTGCGAAGGATGCCAGCGTCGTCCTCGGGCCGAAGCTCGGAGAGGACGCCGCCGTGGTCAGGCTGGGACGGGACATGCTGGTTCTCAAGACGGACCCCGTCACCTACGCATCAGACATGATAGGATGGTATGCGGTGCACATCAACGCCAATGACGTTGCAACAAGAGGTGCCAGACCCGCGTGGTTCCAGGCGACGGTGCTGCTTCCCGAGGGAGCGGATGAGAGACTGTCTGAAAAGATCGCACGGCAGATATCGTCCGCGTGTGAGGAGCTGGGGATTGCGGTCACTGGAGGTCATACGGAAGTCACCCCCGGCATCTCCAATCCGATAGTCGTCGGCGACATGCATGGCATCCTCCTTCGCCGCGGAAGGCCGGTCCTCACCTCGGGTGCGAGAGTTGGAAATGACATCGTTCTCACCAAAGGGGCAGCAATAGAGGGCACGGCCACAATCGCTCGCATGAAGAAACGGGAGCTGATGGACGAGTTCGGTGCGAGACTGGTTGAAAGGGCGTCAGAGTTTCTCTTCGACCCCGGGCTGTCCGTCGTTCCCGAGGCGAGGGAGGCGCTGTCGTTCGACGTGACAGCGATGCACGACCCTACCGAGGGGGGAGTGTTGATGGGCGTATACGAGCTGGCGTCTGCGTGTGGAAGGTCAATCGAGTTCAGGGCAGACGACGTGTTGGTCAGAGACGAGACGGAAACGATATGCAGACGATATGGCCTGGACCCTCTCGGGCTGTTGGGCTCTGGAGCGTTGCTGGCAACATTCAAACCGGCGGATGCGCGACGGTACATCGACTCGTTGAGGGACATGGGCGTGCGCGCATCAATAGTGGGTCGGATCGCTTCCAGCAAGAAAAGGTCAATGATGATAAGGGACGGACGAACCAGTACTATGTCTCCTTGCGAGCGCGACGAGCTCCTGAAGCTCCTTTAGCCTTCGCCGTCTTCTTTCTAGGCTTTCTCTCGGGCTCACCGCGAACAGCATCGGTGGTTTCGGCTGATGTCGACTGCGATTCGATGGCCTCAATCGACCGCAAGGCCTTTGACGCCACGGTCCAAGCCTTCATCGAACGGGCTCCGAGCGAGATACGCCTTGGCTTGAGCTTGCGAAGATCGGATTTGAATGTGCCCTTGGGGAATCCGCCTATGATGACAGCCAACCTCTGCGCTTCCGAGGACGATATCGCCCCGTCCAACAACACACGTTCGCCCTCAGGATCGAGTACAATCACCTCATCGACCTTGAGCGCATCGACGAGCATGTCGAGCGGCACCTTCTGGCGGAGTTCGAGGAGGGCGTTCTCACGCGACGGCACAACCTGCTGCTCGAAGAGCTGCTCTATCAATCCAACGAACCTTATGAAGTTCGCCGGAAGCCTTGTCTCTGGTTTGACTGCAATTACGTCATCGTTGCGCGTATGCACGAACACCTTGAGCCTCCCCTGAGAGCTGAGGTCGCTGTCGAGCAGAAGCAGAAGGGAGAAGTGTACGATGTCAGGCCGACCTCTGCGATCGCCGTCCGGGAGCTTGCCGAAGGCGGGGTGATGGTGAGACGCGTCGAGTAGCATCCTGTCAGGGCTCTTGTTGCGCGCTCTTGCGCTGTTCAGCACGCACCGCTCCCTGAGTATCCTGTCAGGGATGGGCTCGAGCTCGGCATCGGCAATGATGAACACGTACTCCCTCATGTCAACACCTCCTTCAGCTGACCGCTCTTTCTGGCGAAGTCCATCTCCTGGGCGATTCGACGTCCAGTGGACAGCCCTGGCTCAACGAGATCGGAGTATGGCGACCCGGAGATGAACGGGTTCGTGCCTGCCACAATGCGAGACGATATCTCGAACACCTTGATCTTCATGTCATCGGTCACGATGCATTCTAAACAGAACGGTCCGAGCATACCACCGAACAGCTCGATGGATCTCTCCACGACCTTCTCGCCTAAATCGAGCAGCTTCGGCAGAATAGACTCCCTGACCACGACGGGTATATTGCCCGTGACAACGAATGTGGGGAAGAATCCGAGCTTCTTCAACTCCTCCTGAGCGCCGAGCTTGTACATCTCATCGATGTTCGACTCGTCCCTGCGGTCGATGCTAAGCAGCTCCAGAACACCCTTCGTAAGCCTGTAACCCTCCTGGCGCACAGGGGAATAGAAGAAGTGGACGTAGTAACGAGTGCCGAGTATGTACTCCTGAATCGAGAACTTCTGGGAGTGGTCTATGCCCAGCTTGAAGTCGGGATAGTCCTTCGCGATGAAGAACCCACGACCACCCTTCGCGCCGTCGTACTTGACGAGAACCGGCCGGTCGATCATCTTCGGGTCGTCTATCCTCTTCGGCATCTCAATGCCTGCGGACGTGAGCCAGACGCGCTGCTTCTCGCGGTCGCTCTCCCACTCCAGCACGCGCCTGTTGCCGAAGGTCGGCACCTCCAACGCCTCAAAGCTCTTAGGTGTCATGTACTCGACGAACGAGCCATGCGGCACGATCACAACGTTTCTAGCAGCTAGGTCGGCCGCGCGGTCATGCAACTCCTCGTATGTGTCGACCTTGAAGAATTCATCCGGCTTGCCCCGAGGAAAGGCCTCGTAGAACTTCGTGCTCTGCCCGATCGTTATTCCAAGGGTTTTGAAGCCCTCTCGGCGAGCGCCATCGAAGATTTGAAGCGACGTGTGCGAACATGCCGTCGCGATGGTCAGCTTGTCGGCGTCGTAGCTTTCGATGATCTTGTCCACTCTTTCCTTTGGGACCATTAGCCGATGTATCCAACCACCTGATATATAAATTACCATCCATTCGTTGGCCGTGGTAGCTGTCGGCGGATAGATTGCCAGTCACGCGCCATTCGCTGGCCAGGATGACGCAAGGCACTCCCATCACAAATTAAGCTAATGGTCAATCTATTAATAAGAGAGTAACATAGTCTTATGCGCAAAACTCGCCCCAAGTGCAGATAGTTGATTGGGCAAATGCCTTGGGAGATCAACCGACGATTGAGTGGGGGGATTGTCTCGTGCCCGGAAGTAGTGTAGACGAAGAGAGGAAGCCCGCATTCGCCGTCCTTGGTGCGGGACATGGAGGCCTAGCCATGGCCGGCCATCTTGCTCTCATGGGGTTCCCCACGCGCCTCTGGAACAGGTCCAAGGAGAAGATTGACCACGTTGAGGACCGTGGAGGCATCGACGTGATGGGCGTGGTCGACGGCTTCGGACGGCTCGAATGCGCTACCTCGGACATCAAGGAAGCGCTCGACGGTGCGAACATCATCATGGTCGTCGTGCCCGCTTCAGGGCACAGATTCGTTGCAGAGCATTGCGCGAAGCACCTCAAGCCTGAGCAGAGAGTCGTCCTCAACCCAGGCAGAACCTTCGGCGCCATGGAGTTCCAACAGACAATCGTCGAGCAAGGCGTCCGCAAGCTGCCGACGATATCGGAGGCGCAGACTTTCATCTACGTCTCAAGGCACACTGACTTCGCCAGCTCGCACATCATGCAGATCAAGAACTCAGTCGCGCTCGCCGCCATACCAGCTCACAGAACGCCGGAGGTTCTGAGGGAGATCAACAGAGCCTTCCCCCAGTTCGTTCCAGCGAGCAATGTGCTCGAGACCAGCCTGGACAATGTTGGCGCCGTCTTCCATCCGACGCTGACGCTTCTCAACGCGACTCGTATAGAGTCATCCCACGGAGACTTCGAATACTACCTTGAAGGAGTGACTCCCTCGACTGCGAGAGTCCTCGAGCAGGCCGATGCCGAGAGGGTCGCAGTGGGAAACGCGCTTGGCGTGAGAGTCCACACGGCTCGTGAGTGGCTATATCTCTCATATGATTCGCCAGGGAAGACCCTGTACGAGGCGATCCAAGCGACGCCAGGGTACAAGGGTGTTAGGGCGCCCGCGACCCTCACTCACAGGTACATCCTGGAGGATGTCCCCATGAGCATGATACCTATCGTCTCTGTCGGCAAGTTGCTCGACGTGCCCACTCCCACCATCACTTCGCTCGTTCACGTGGCTTCGCTCCTGCACTCGACCGACTTCTGGAATGAGGGTAGAACTGCGGAGCGCGTGGGACTCGCTGGCAAGACCGTCAAGGAGATCAGAAGGCTTGCAACCGAGGGGGTGCGCCCTTGAAGGTTCTAGCAGCTGCGGTCGGCAACTGCGTCCATGTCGCTGGCGTGCAGGCGTTCCTCGACGTCGCAAGGTCAGCAGGCTACGAAACGATCTTCCTCGGGCCAGCACTTCCGATCAACAAGCTCGCGGGTGCGATCAGGGAGTACGAGCCTGATGTTGTCGCGCTCAGTTATCGCCTCAGCCCCGACAGCGCACGGACCGTGTTTGGCGACCTGGGAAGTATACTTTCAGAAGAGCCCGAGCTCGCCCACAGGAGATTTCTTTTCGGCGGCACACCACCAGTCGCAAAACTCGCCAGAAAGACGGGTATCTTCGAGATGGCTTTCGACGGAAGCGAGCCGTTGGAGGTCGCCATATCAGTATTGAAGGGCGATTCCGTGAGAATGAAAGATCAGGTCGTCGGAGATACGCTTGTGACGCGCATCAAATCCAGCCATCCCTACCCGCTCATGAGGCATCACTTCGGCCTCCCTGACATGAAAGCGACGGTCGAAGGCGTCAGAAAGATCGCAGCCAGCGGAGCTTTGGATATTCTATCCATCGCACCGGACCAAAACGCTCAGGAATCCTTCTTCCGCCCTGATGAGTTGGACGCCGCCCAGGACGGAGCTGGCGGCGCACCCATAAGATCTGAAAGCGATCTGAGGGAGATATTCGATGCCTCCCGATGCGGCAACAGACCGCTTCTGCGCTGCTACAGCGGTACGAGGGACCTCGTGAAATGGGGTAATATGCTCAACAAGACGGTCAACATCGCTTGGGGGGCAGTTCCTCTGACATGGTACAGCGAGCTCGACGGCCGCTCAAGCAGGCCGCTTCTGGAGGCTGTCAAGGAGAACCAGAAAGCCATCAAGTGGTACGCCAAGAACGGCATTCCCATAGAGGTCAACGAGTCGCATCAATGGGCGCTTCGAAGGTCAGGAGACACGATCGAACTCGCGGCTGCGTACATCGCAGCCTACAACGCCAAGGCGCTCGGCGTGAAGGACTACGTGTGCCAGTTCATGTTTGACACTCCTAGAGGGGTCTCGGCCACTATGGACCTCGCGAAGATGTTCGCCAAGCTCGACCTCGTGGAGTCGCTCGCTGATGTGAACTTCAATGTCATAAGGATGGTCCGTTCAGGACTGTCTTCTCTGCCCCCATCCCCTAATCTGGCTAAGGGCCAGCTGGCAGCATCGATCTTCACAGCCATGGCGCTGAGGCCGCACATAGTACATGTGGTGGGCTTCAGCGAGGCCGATCACGCGGCAACGGCCGACGACATCATAGAAAGCTGCGAGCTGGCGAAGGGCGTCGTGAGAAAGGCTCTGCTGGGAACGCCCCAGTGCGATGCCGACCCCGATATCTCACACAGGCGGGATGAGCTGACGGCAGAGGCGCGTTTCCTCATAGATGCAATCAAGAGACTCGACCAAACGAATTCTCACGATCCACTCATCAGTCCAGACACCATCGTTGCGGCCGTCGCCGAGGGACTGCTCGACGCCGCTGACCTTCGCGGCAGCAACATCGCTAAGGGAAGAATAACGACGGCGATAGTAAACGGCGCATGTGTGGCCGTTGATCCGACCACGGGCCGTCCGCTGTCAGAGAAGGAGCGAATCGATGCGTTCGCCATTGGTGAGAGAGACCTCGACATGGTAGAGATTTGACGCGAGGACTGGCTGGAGCGTAGTAGGATATGCAAGGTGTATCAGGCACATTCGGTGCGGAGGACAAAGAGCTCATTATGAGAATGCTAGAAAGACTGCGGCACAGGGGGCCAGACGGAAGTTCGGTTCACGCAGCAAATGATACGGTTCTGGGAGCGGTCTGCAAGACACCGAGCTCGGGAAGAATCGTCGACGCCATCGCCGAGAAGGACGGCGTGGCCGTAGCTAGTGACTCGTACATCTTCAACAAGCCGGAGCTTGTCCGAGCATTCGCCTCTGATAGCGACCTGAACATATCCGACCAGGAATTGCTGCTGGCAATGTATTCTGAGCTGGGTGCGAACATGTTCGGATACATTGACGGCGCCTATGCGACCGCGATCGTTGACGGCAAGAGCACGATTCTCGCACGGGATGGCTACGGTCTGAAGCCTCTCTACCTCTCCGGAGACGAAATGAGTGGCGTCTTCTCTTCGGAGATCAAGTCACAGATGGTCGCGAGTGACAGGTTCATTCCATTTCCGCCAGGGACTGTGATGGTGAAGGACCATGGCATGGAGGCTATCCACCCTATAAACCTGTCCGCTGAGGGTGGCGGCAGCAAGGGAGGAGGCGTGGAGGAGCTCAGGCAGATGCTGGTCGACAGCACCCGCAAGTCGCTTGATGGTGGTGATGGTTTCAACATACTGCTCAGCGGTGGCGTGGACAGCACTGCAATCGCGGCCGCGGCGTCCCAGATCACTGACGACCTCGAGACCGTCTGTGTCGGATTTGAGGGAGGCGCCGATGCGGGCATGGCGCAGAAGGTTGCGGACGATCTGGGAACTGATCATCACGAGAAGTCGTATGACGCGGACGAGATGCTCGATGTACTCGACGACGTCATCTATGCGGCCGAGACCTTCGACTTCCCGCTTGTCAGGAGCTGCATACCCAATTACATCGCAACCCACCAGTTCGGAGACAAGAGCAGGATTACGCTGTGTGGCGAGGGGGGCGACGAGGTGTTTGCCGGGTATGACTACATGCGCGACATAGAAAGCGATGAAGCGCTGAGGCGCGAGAGAATCAACCTTCTGAAAGGAGGATACCTCACTGGATTCCAGAGGGTCGATAGGATGACCTCGTCTGCGTCGCTCGACGGTAGAATGCCCATCATGAGCAAAGGTGTGGTGAATCTCGGCCTGGGCATGAGCAGACAAGCGGTGCTTGGCAGGAGCATCACCGAGAGCAAGCTCGCACTGAGGAAAGCGTTCTCGTATATGCTTCCGGAGGAGGTAGTGTGGAGGAAGAAGATGCGTTTCAGCGACGGCGCCGGCTCGTTGAAGGCGTTGGTTGATGTCGCGAACAAGGCGATATCCGACGAGGAGTTCGAAAGGGAGCGTAGAGCGGTTCCTGGCGACAGGATCAGAACGAAGGAGGAGCTGCTGTACTACAGGTCGTTCATCAAGCATTTCGATTCTGAGAGCGCCGTCAAAGCAGTGGGTTTCACGCCGAGGCCGTAGATCGGCCCTATATCGATATATGCATGGGCAGCGCCTGATTCGAGCAAGGAGCCGCTGCTCCTCCTATTTCATCCCTGGGACATACCTACATGAAGGATTCGGCTGATTTCGGCGCGACAGAAGAGGCCGAGCCGTTGAAGATATCCAAGAACATCGCATACGCTCTGATGGCAATCGCTGCAGTCGCCTGGGCGACATCCGGCACTCTTACCGTGCTGGCGATAGACGAGGGAGCGACCGCCAATATCATCGCACTGTGGTCCGAGATCTTCAGCGCCGCAATCTTCTTCACAATCATCTGCCTCTTGGATAGGCCCTCGCTTCTGATAAGGCGCGATGACCTCCTGCCGTTCCTCCTCTTCAGCACGATTACCGGGGCGCTCTTCTCCGTGGCATGGTACCACTGCATTGACCTGACATCCATCACGACGGCGGTCATACTGCTGTGCTCTTACCCGAGCATCGTGACGGTCGCGTCGATATTTCTGCTGGGCGAGAAGATGACGGCCGCCAAGGCTGTGGCGTTACCGATCACTTTTATAGGCTGCGTGTTAGTCTCGGAGGCGTACGATCTGAGTGCCGTCAAGCTCAATGCGCTGGGCATAGTCCTTGGAGTCTTCACCGCTTTCGGCGCTGCTGCATATTACATATTCGGCAAGAAGTTCCTCAAGCGCTATACACCAAACACGGTGGCGCTGTACTTCTCGGCGTTGATGTTGCCGACGCTGCTTGTCATCACTGATCCGGGAAAATCACTCCTGCCGTCGCTCTCACCGACCGCATGGTTCATAGTGCTGCTCATCGCGCTCATACCGTGCACGTTCGGTTTCTTCATCTCAATGGTTGCGCTCAAACGAATCGAGGCGAGCAAGGCGAGCATCGTCGCCAGCATAGAACCAGCCGCCGCGGTCGCTCTGGCTGTCGTCATCGTCTCCGAGGCGATCGCGGGCCTTCAGCTGGTTGGTGTGGCGCTGGTCATAGGCGGCGTGATGATACTCAGGGTGGTCAGACGCGAGGATAGGGATGCGCCCGTCGAAGCGCCAGTCAAACGATAGCCCTATCCGCGCGGCCGGAACTGCCATGAAAAACGGCAAATACGCACGGATGCATCATGGAATGAGCCCCCCATGATAGTAACGCGCGTTCCCAGCGGCGTCCCGGGCCTGGATGCGGTCCTCCAAGGGGGCATCCCCACGAACTCCTCGCTCGCCCTCAGAACCGAGTCGTCGAATTTCGCGGAGGCTTTTCAGCAGCAGTTCATCGCCGAGGGATTGAAGCTCGGATTCCCCGCACTGTACTGCTGCCTGACGCGTTCTGCGGCGAGCGTGATCAACAACATGAAGCACCAGGGATTCGACATTGCGGAGCACGTGGCCAACGACAATTTGGTATTCCTGGACTGCTACTCGGCTCACAAGCGCACGTCGACTATCGGCGTTGACAAGGAAATCCAGGACAGGATAGTAAGCGTGGCGGACATCGACGACGAGAAAATCCTTCAGGACGGGCTAGCAACCGCAGTCGAGCGCGTCTCCGATATCAAAGGGCTCAGAGCCGTGTGTGAGAACGTCGCAGGTACGCTCACGAGCCGGAGCCCTGTTGAGATGATGAGATGGGGGAGGAGGGCGTTCGGCGACCTAAGGGCGTTCCAGACAGTCGTTCTGCACACCTTTCCGATAGGCATGAGGATGCAACTGTTCAACGTCATGGCGCCTGACTTCGACGGCGTCTTCGAGCTGAGGATCGAGCGTGGCACCGATCGCGTGAGGCATTTCCTCGGCATCCAGAAGATGAGGATGACGATCGTGCCGCCGAAGATGCACGAACTCGATATGGCCAATGGGATTGTTACCTTGAAGACAATCCAGAAGATAACGTGATAGGCTGGAGACTCACCCGAGATCGTTGAGCCAGCGGGTCACCAGTTCCTCGTATTCCTCGATCGGGCCAGGTATGAGATCGCATGAAACGAACTGCTTGACCGGCACCGAGTAGTTGAGCTGGGTGCCGTTTCTGAACACCTTGAAGGTTATCTCCTCATCCGTCTTCTTACAGCGTATCCTAAGGAGCGCGCCGTCCTTGAGCTCGTACTCCAGCTCGAAGTGGCCATCGACTGTGGTGACCCGCTGCGAATCGAGCAGAAACTTCGCGGAGACGAACCTCGCGCCGTGTGACCTCACGAGAACCTGATTTATCGTCACTACGAGCACGGTATCGCGGTCGACCGGGAGCCCCGCCTCCGGACATCCAATATCCATCAACCCACCCTGCAGGAGGCTGAAACTATGTTGTTAGACCTCTTTAATGCTTTCTGGCGCATTCTCGCGTGATGAGGCTGTCAGTAACCGTCAGAACCACTCCCACCCGAATGCAGTGAACAGCGCATAAATCAGAAATGCGCGGGTAACCCCTGCGAGTATATTGACCAGGACGAAGTACCTGAGAGTCATCAGCTGCCCCTCCTGGTTCAGTATCGAGAAAATGTACAACGGGATGGTATCGACCATCCCGGGCACGGACATGATAGCATACATAGCGACATAGCCGTACTTACGCACGAGCTTCTCGCTCCTGACGAGCAGCCAATTGTACCATCTCCACTTCTTCGCATACTGCCCAACCGTCTCGTCTATCTTCCTCCCTATAAAGAACACGGCGAGCGCACCAGTCCCCTTTCCCAGGCCCATGACGGCCGCCTTCAAGGCGATGTGTATGCTCGGGTTGACCACGAGCGCTATCTCAACTGGGATCGGCAGTATGACCGCCGCGGCAACGCAGAATATGAAGAAGATGAGCAGGTAGGTGGCCGGATCAGCCTCGTGTGTCGACAGATATTCCGTGAGTTCGTTGAACATCTCAGGTATGGTCGTCATGACTGCTTCAGCAAACGCTTGCTTTTACTTCTACGTTGCTGTGGAGTCCCGACAATCACACTGCGTTCAAACAGCGTGATTAGAGGGGTAGCCAGAAAAATAAAAGACGGGATGAATAAATGCCAAATGCTTATATGCACGTAACATCATCACCACATTGGGATGTACAATGGCCAAGGCCGAAAGCAAGGATGCTGACTGGTTCGCTGCGCTTGACGAGGAACTCGAGAAGAAGACTCTTGAGATCAGCGATAACATCGTCGAGCAGAACAATCAAAGAGTCGTAATCAACAGGAACCTCCTAGAGGATTTCTTCAAGATATGGTTCAGGTTCAACAAGATCAACGTGCACCTCAGCCTTGCCCCCGAGAGTTCCACGTTCGCGCAGTTCGTTGTGTACCCTGAGCAGTGGAGCTTCAAGACCGATTTCGATTTCCTGGGCGTGGACAACGTCTCGCTGACCGACAGGACCCAGGGGAGGGTCGGTGACTCCGTCAAGTCGTGGTACTACAGCGTCGACAGCAAGATTCATTTCAGGATGGTGTTCGAGTTCTGCGAGGGGGAGCACTACTACAAGTACGCCGGATGGAAGAGGATATTCAGCCAGTACGTGCTGCTTGACGTGCCGGTCACGAAGTTCGACATAAAGAAGTACCACGAGATGCTCGCGGACACCGTCAAGACCTGGTACGAGTCGCACATACGTCGCGACAGGGACATAATACTCAAGCACCTGAGGGAGAAGTACGATAAGGGGGACACGTTCACCCAGTAAGTTCTCCTGGATTACCTTCCGATGACATCGCGTATGAGCGTCTGCTCATTTGCGTGCATTCTTGATGAGCGTCCTTGAGAGGACGCCACCGACGACTGTGACATCCTCCGTGGACAGTATCCGGGCGGCACTGGCGTCGAAGAGGATATTGGCCGATGCGGAAACCTCGATGTCCCCCAGCCAGAGTACGACCGATACAGGCAGCTTCTCGAAGAACGCGAACCTGAATCCAACGGATCCGACGCTCAACGGCTCTCCGCCCATGGCCGTCGCGACGCGACGAAGGAGCTCTGGCTTATAACCGAACTCTCTCACCAGGGGAGTGATAGCCCTAGCCTTGAAGGCTGGGTAGTACATCGCGCCACCCTCGAACTCCCTGAACGATATCAATCGCTCCGTAAGCTGGGATCTCCCAACACCAGCGAGGTAGTGCAGCACCAGCACCTGCAGATACCGCGAGACGTCTGCACCGTCGGGACGGTCGTACTTCACGGTCTTCGCCCTGACATCGGCCACGATGGGATCGCCGAGGAGGCTGAGACGCACGACACCGTCGGCGCCATCTCCACCTGTTGATAGGTCCTTAGCGAGTGTTGCGAAATCGAGGGCGGACACTGTCCCCCAGGCGCGCTCGAGTGCGTCCTGGTGAGAATCTCTATCGCTCCGCGGCTTGACGATCATGCTCTCAGGAATGAGGGTGCGTATAGCTTCCTGTTCATGAGCACTTCGGCAGCCTTAACCGCGTTCATAAGATCGACGTCGTTGGGATCGACTATAGCGGCATCCAGACCCCGCCCCAGCAGCATCGCGAGATAGGTTCTGTTCAGCAGCGGGCGCTCCTCTGCGCCGCTGGAGACGTTGCTGAGGCCGACGATGGTCTTCGGAGCGGGTGTGTTCAGCATACGAAACGCCGTTATGGCATCGCATACGCCCAGAAGTTGGTTCTGAGCGGCTGCGATCGGAAGCACAACCGGGTCGAGGTATACCTTCTCTGGTGATATGCCCTGATCCATAGCGGTCGCGAGCAACAGCATAGCCAGCTCTGTCCTCCCGTCAGTGGAATTCGGTATTCCCTTCTCGTCGATTGTTAGGCACACTATCTCCGCGTTGTGCTCAGCAGCTAGCGGGAAGAACTTCTCCATCCTCTTCGCTTCGGCCGTCGTTGAGTTTATCATCGGTTCCTTGTTGCAGGCCGCTAGGCCTGCGTTCTGCACCTTCAGACCGGGCGAGTCTATGCACAGCCTGGCATCGACGGCATCCTGGACCGTCTTCACGAGCCATGTGGCGGCCTCCGGAGCGTCGTCCCTCCCGGGTCCGGTGTTGATGTCCAGCAAATGCGCGCCCCCCGACACCTGTTCGAGCGCGAGATCCTGGATGTACTTCGAGTCGCGAGCGTCTATCGCCTTTGCCACCTGAGGAAACTGACCGTTAATCCTCTCTCCTACTACGATCAATAGCTAACCCCTGCAGACAAACCTGCACTGCGGTACTTGCATAGTCAGATATCAATCATTCGGCCATAGAACAATTTATACTCATGCGTGCAGTTCGTACCTGGCTGGTCTTGGATGACTGCAAAGAGCGGAGACTCCTGCGAAGTCGCGTTCTCGCCCGACGGCGTCACTGTGACAGTGTCGAAAGGCGCGACGATTCTGGAAGCGTGTCGAGAAGCTGGAATAGCCATCGATGCCGTTTGTGGCGGTGAAGGCAAGTGCGGTCGATGCAGGGTCAGACCTGATGGCGAATTCATTGCGAACCGTGGCGACGTCCTATGTGAAGAGGATGCTGAGGCCGGCGTCGTACTGGCGTGCAAGGCTACGGTCCAGGGCGATCTCAAGGTGGAGATACTACCCAAGTCCAGGATCAGAGAACATCAGATACTCACTAGGTCCGCCGAAAGAGCAGTACCCACCCTGACCCCTTGGCTCTGCAAGACCCTCGTCGAGATGCCGGAGGCTAATGTCTACGACAACACCGCCGACCTAGAGCGGCTATTGAGAACTCTGGGCGACAGACATCTGATCATGCCCGTAGAGACCTTGCGCAGGCTGCCGCATATCATCAGGGAGGGCGATTGGACGGTTACTGCCACCATCTCAAGCCTTGAGCATCCGCCGGAGATAACGCGCCTGGAAAGCGGCGATCGCCGCACCCGAATGCTGGGCCTGGCTGTCGACGTCGGTACGACGACAATCGTAGGCCAGCTGGTCGACCTGCTCAGCGGGGAGGTCGTTGCGACCTCGTCGGAGTACAACAGACAAGTCTCGAAGGGGGAGGACGTCATCGCCCGTATGATGTACAGCGAGGAGATGGGCGTGGAAGAACTGACGACACTCGCCAGAGATACGGTCAACTCCGTCATATCCAGCCTTCTGAGGACTTCCTCAGAGAGATTCGGCGACGAGATCACAACGATGGATGTTGTCGGGGCCTCCGTCTCCGGCAACACCATCATGACGCACTTCTTCGTCGGCCTCGACACCTCTCACATACGTCTCGAACCGTATGTCCCAGTGGCTCATCATATGCCACCGAGAAGTGGGCACGACCTCGGCATGAACATCCATCCTTCCAGCCGGGTGCTGCTGTTCCCGTCCAGGGCGGGATACCTCGGTGGCGACGTCGTGGCGGATGTCCTGGCCAGCGGCATGCACACATCCGAGAACCTCACGCTGCTCATTGACGTGGGAACGAACGGCGAGATCGTTCTCGGATGCAGCGAGTGGCTCGTGTCATGCGCGTGCTCCGCGGGCCCCGCGTTCGAAGGGGGCGAGGTCTCATGCGGCATGCGGGCGATGCATGGCGCGATCGACAGCATCCGAATCAACGACGATCTTGGCACGTCATATCACGTCCTCGGCGATGAGAAGCCGAATGGCATCTGCGGTTCAGGGCTCATAGACCTTATCGCTGAGATGTATTCGAACGCGATAATAGATCGGAAGGCGAGGATACAGGAGCTGGCAATTGAGCGCATCAGACAGGGCGAGGAAGGGATGGAGTATGTCGTCGAATGGAATAAGCGGCTTGGAGACGGCTCCGTCGGGGATCTCGTGATAACGGATGCCGATCTCCAGAACGTGCTCAGAACGAAGGCGGCCATATACGGCGCCGCAACGGTTCTTCTGAAGAAGATGGAGGAGGACCTCGATGACATATCGGAGGTGGTCATCGCTGGAGGCTTCGGCAACCATCTCGATATCGACAGAGCCATATCCATCGGCATGTTCCCTGACATCCCAAGGGACAGATACAGATTCATCGGCAACGGATCCCTCGGAGGAGCACGTCTAGCACTTCTGTCCAAGGACATGAGGCGAGAGATGGTGGAGATATTCGAGGAGATGACGTACATAGAGCTGAGCGTTGACAGCGATTTCTACGACGAGTTCTCGTCCTCGCTGTTCCTGCCACATACGGACATAGCCAAGTTTCCAAGCCTGTCAGTCACCGAATCGAGAGGGGGTGACCATTAACGACCTTCACCGCCGCAGTCGCGGGCAAGGGTGGCGTCGGCAAGACCACATTCGCCGCACTGGCGATAAGACACTTGCACGAGACATCGACGGAGATCGTCCTTGCGGTGGACGCCGATCCGAACGCGAATCTGCACGCGAAGCTCGGAATCCCTGGGGGCAGGACAATAGGAGATCTCAGGGAGGAACTCGTGGCCAATGTGGACAACCTCCCCGCCGCGATATCGAAGCAGGAGCACATCGAGTACAGCATACGCCTCGCCCTTGCAGAGGGCGACGGCTTTGACATCCTGACCATGGGAAGGCAGGAGGGAGCCGGATGCTACTGCTACATCAACAATATCCTCCGAACCTTCATAGACTCGCTATCAGAGAAGTACTCATATGTCGTAATGGACAACGAAGCTGGAATGGAACACCTGAGCAGAAGAACGACAAGATCGACCGATACGCTGTTCGTAATGGCCGATATGTCGAAGGCTGCGACGGAGGCTGCGAAGAGGATCGCCTCTCTCGCGCGAGAGATGGACCTGTCGATCAAGAGAACGGTTCTGGTTCAGAACCTGATGCCTCCGGGCGAGAAGCCCTTGCCTGTCCAGAACATCGACGGATTCGACGCGGTCTACGGCGTCAGACGCTCTGCTGCAATCCAGGAGGGCAGCAGGACGTCGGAGTCTGTGATGGGGATCCCATCCGCAGATCCCGCGTTCTCCGACATCGCAGATGCCGTCGGCGCCGAACGGAGATCTGCGCCGACGAGGTAGCCGGATCCCCGGTCCGGATCGATTCATCACGAAGAGAGGGTCTTCATCATCTTTGGCAATCCAGAGGACTCCCTCGGGCCGACAGTGACCTTCATATCCGTGAGCTCGGCCAGCTTCCCGCTCATCCTGCTGACCATGCCCGGTATGATTATCTCGTTTCTCGAGCTCTTCTCCTTCACCTGGAAGTCGTCGATGGACTTCGCCACAGACTCGGGCGTGAGCTTCCCAGCGGCGAACGCGGTCATCACCGACTGTCCCTCGGTGTCGACCACCAGCATCCACGCAGGGATCTTGCTCTTCTCGATGTCCGCCCTCACGGTGAAATACGTGAGCGAGAAGTTGGTTGTGAACATCACGGGCGACTTGTCCGTCGGTTCTCCGACAGAGTACAGCCCGGCCTTCACCTGTATCGGCACCTGCGGGTCCGTGAATATGTTCTGTCTGAGAGCAAGCAACGGATACACCATCTCACGTGGCATATCATCCATCAGCAAGGCCGAGGAATACTTCATTACGCCCATCGCAGCCTTCATGTGATTCATCATGTCCGGGCCCAGAATTGCTATGGTGGGGAAACCAAGAGGTCTGAACTTGTTCTTCACCGCAGCCCTTCTGATTGCGGTCATCTTGACTAACATATCCGCCAGGGACTCCGTGCCAGGCTCCAGCACGAGGTCGTTGAGGCCAGCTTTCTTCGCCTTGTCTGCCAGCTCCGTCAGCTCCTCCAGCGTAGATGCGCCCACGACGAGCGGCAGCGACTTCTCCTTTGCGACCGCCACCATCGCGTCGAAGTTGGACGCGGTCGCACGATAGAGCAGGGGCTTCCTGTCAGAGCACGCATCAGCCGCCTTCGCAGCGAGGCCTGCATCATCGCACATGATTACGACCGGGAGCTCCCTGCCCGCAGCTGTCTTCACAGCCTCCACGAAGTCGTCGACGCTGCCGGTGGAGTGTCTCAGGGCGACAGAATCGACCCTCATGATCTGGCCTACGCGTTCGAAGGACATGGCATGAGCCTCCTCTATCTTCGCCTTCATCGCATCGAGTCCGTCGGCATCGTCGGCCACCAATCCCAGCACGGTCGGATTGTAGAACGTCTTGTCGTGTCGGAACAACTGGGTCTCGTCGCCCATCTTGACCGCGAGATCGCCCGAGCCGAAGGAGACCAACCGAATCGGTGGAGCACCGCTCTCCTCCAATGCCGCCTTGGCTTCGGGGCTAACATGGGGGCACGCGTCGAGCGCTACCTTTTGGTTGGCCAGCTGCATCGCAAAGGCGAGGCAGGTCGGAAACTTGCATTCGCCGCAGTTCGTCTTCGGCAGCAACTTGTAGATCTCCATTGCAGTCGGCACTTCAAGCACCTCCCGCAAGGGCTTTGATAGAATTCCTGAATGTCGTCACCGATCTCGGATGACGCATGATCACGACATCCGCTCCAGCGACGGCGGCCGCCAGGGCAGTCATCGCCTCCCAATAGACGCCCCTCAACTCAGGGTCGCCGCGCTCAGGGTTCTCCTCGAGCGCCTCAGGCACGGTCCACGCGCACGAACAGTCGCATATCATCGGCATCTGCAGCACAGGATCGCCCGATAACGCGCCCAACCTAAGGCGCTCTATGTTGGAGTACGAGTACTCGAGCCCCATTCCCAGAGGAGCCATCAGAGGATCCATCAGTATGTTCTCCGGTTTCATGCCGAAATCCAACAGGAGTATGTTCATCTGTTTCGCCAGGTTTATGTCGAGGTTGGAGAATGCGACGATGCCGTGCCCGTTTGCCATCGATGCCGCGGCGATCGACTTGTACGCCTTCTCCTCGGCGAGGCCTAGGAACAGTCTTTCGCCTTTCGCGGCATTGGACACCTTTTCCATCACCTTAGCGTCCTTCTCTTCGAATCCGCATCCGTACACGACCATCGGAATGCCTGTGCTCTGCAGCGTCTTCTGCACTAGCGCTTCCAACTCCTCGGCGGGCCTGTCCTCTTCCTCGGGGTTGGCGGACTGCAGCTTGAGGACGCAGAGATCAGCGCCCCACTCCCCCTCGCACTTCTTGGCCCATTCAACCGGGTCCTTGACAGCCGCGCCCATCGACTCCTGCAGCTGTTCCGGAACCATGCGGACAGTGTCCACGACGTCCATCGCCACGAGCGGTGGGTGTGGCATCTCGCTCTCGAACGGCAAGAACGGCAATCCGTTCGAGCCACCAGCTATCAGACGGGCGGTCCTCGTGCCGCCCTGGTCCTTCGTCGCACCTATTGCGACCTCCTTTATCCTTCCACTGTACTTCTCCGTCGGCATCTCAAATCCCAAATCAGAGTCCCCCTCTTAGCGTCAGTTGATCATCGGCGGCATCTTGGCGGCGGGATGGTCAACCTTGGCCAGCCATTCCGCCAACTCCTCCGGTGTGCGGGCTACTGTCTCGTCTGCGATCTTATCGATGAAGTCGGGCTCGCCCACCTCTTCGGCACGCTTCACCAACTCATCCCTCATGGCCTCCTTGAGGTCCTTGGGCATCCACACAATCCTGAGGAATCCTCCGTCTGCTGTGATGAACTTCCTGCTCGTGAGATACTTGCGACCGACTCCAATGAACCCGGGCGTCTGGATGCCACCGCCCACTGAGCCCGCAAGCGTCGAGAATGTCATGCCTATCGGGGTCATGCCGGCGTACTCTCTGTTGACGACGACTACTCCCTGAAGGTCGGCGGATACAGCGACGATGCATTCGAAACAGCCACACGAGGTCATCGGATCGTCCATCATCGTGTAGGCGCTGAACTTCTGAAGCTTTCCCATCGTCTTCTCGGTCACGGCCTCGTTCACGCCGACCCACTGCCCCTTGACCTCGTCGATTATATCCTTCTTAGGCACAGGGCTGTTGGGCCCGGTAGGCGCTATCTGATGCGACGCTTTGGCGTCGAGCCAGTTTATGGCACCGCACAGTCCCAGCCTCTCAGGCGTAACAATACAAACATGGCCCGGGGCGAAGCTCTGGCACAATGTGCATGTGTAGAAAGTATCGACCTTCTCGTCCGTCAGGTCGGCTATGCGAGCATCCCTGGCGGCGTAGGATGCCGTCGCCTCGTCCAGGTGCTTCCTCAGCTCTGCCTCGTCTGTAACGATCGTCACCTCCACCTTCGACACAATCGCTCCGAACTCCTCCTTGAGTTTGGTGACCAGTATGTCTCCGATGTGTTTGAGTCTCAAACCCGCGGCGACTGAGGTTTTGCTCAGGCGAACCCATAGGAGGTTTCTCTGGCCTGTGTGCCACGCGCCCTCGGCGAAGTTGACGAATTGGTGTATCCGTCGCTCGAGCACCGATTCGAAATCCTCCTGCATATTCTTGCCGTAGACATTGACCAGTATGCCCAGATGTGTCGCCGATCCCTCGGGCATCTCATCGACGTCCTTGCCTATCAGAGTCACCTGGCCGTCCTTGACCTCCTCCGACTGTCTCATCTTGAGCAGCTCATAGGCGAGTGTCTTTGACGGGCCGCCGGCCTCGATGTGCATCTCGGGCCTGCGTATCGTCTCCCCCTCGAACGCAGGGCCGTACGGAACCGGGAGATCTATGGCTCCCAGCTTTATCCTGCATCCCCTCACTTCGATGGCGGTGGTGATCATCTCGTCGAGGTTCTTCTGAACGACATACTTGTCCGGGATGGGCTCTACATCCTGATCTGTGATGGTCGGTGAGCCGTTGAACATCACGGCAAACTCCGCCGCTACTTTGATGTAGTCCAGAGGGCCCATCTGCAGCACGAAGACCTTCGGACGTTTCGACAGATAGTTGTATAGCCCTTCGCGATCGCCACTCTGGATACCGCCGAAGGACAACGCCGCCCGAATGGCGAAATTGAGACCGTGTATTGCCTGCGTGAACTCGCCGACCGGATACAACATCCGGTCGAGGCCCATCGCTATCTTCTGATCCTTCAGCTGCTTGATGATGTCATAAGTGACGATGATCAGCATACCCTTGTTCTGGCAGTCGCGAATCATAGCGGAGAGCTTCTTGGGGTCGCTGCACTTCCCCACGAACACCGCCGCCCCAGGTATGGTATCGTCGACGAACGCGATGCCCAGCTGTCGGAGTATCCTGTCCGGCACGAAGCCGCAGTAGAGCGAGCCTTCGTAGGGGGTCGGCGTCTCGATGTACTTCAACGCCTCCACGATCTCCGCGGCGATCATCGTTGTCTCACCCGATGCGATCGCTGCCTCGAGTGTGGGCTCCTCGACTATCTTCCCCCTCGCCTCGCCGAGGAGCACGGGCAGGTCGCCGAGTCGGGTGCAATCGCGGCCCAGCCACGCAAACAGGCTGGGAAGCTGGTATCCGGTCTCAGGAAACTCTATGGTCTGGTCTGGACCGTACTTGCGCAGCGCACGGTTCAGCAGGAAATCGGCGTATCCAGCGGCGATGATGGATCCTTCGATCGCCATCTTGAAAAGCTGCTCGTTGGAGATCGTGCCCTTGTCGGGCACGCAGGCTGCGCTCTGCTCGACCTCGGGATCTGTAAGATCGAGTTTCCAGCGACGGTATTCGATCGCGCTGTACAAGCGCTTCGCTGCGATGACTGGATCCTTCTCGAAGATGAAGTATCCGCCATATACATCTCTCGCGGTGTTTTCCAGCACCTCAGTCACGAGGGTGCTGCCGTAGAGGTAGTTTATGGTGCCTACATGAACAGGGAATCCCATCGTGACAGCCCAAGTGCCAATTGAAACCGCCTTTTCGTGCATGGCCTCTGGCGCGGCGGCTACGAACGGAGTCTGATGAATGTCTACGCCCAGGCGGTTTGCGACCTCAGTTGCGAGATTCGAGTATCTCGGGTTGTCGACGCACGATCCTATATGCCACACACACGGAAGTCCGTCCACCTCCGCTGCCTCGCTCAGCTCGGAGAGGAACGAGCGCAATCCCTCTCCCGCGATCTCCTCGACCTTCGCAGGATCCATGAAGCCGGCCTTTGCGAGTTCAATCGCGTTGCATCCTGTGGCGAGGACGAGCACATCGCGCTTGACCAGCTCGCGAACCATGATCAGGACGTCCTCGTCCATCTCTGTCCTGGTGTTCTTGCATCCGGCGAAGAGCGCCAGCCCTCGAATCCGGCCGCTCATTATGTTGCTGACGAGATACTGGAACGGGTCGTCAGGATTCTTCTTCGAGAACAACTCGCGCATCTGTTCGACGCTGAAACCCGCAACCACTTTGGAAGGCGTCACACTGGGCAGCCTTTTCATTTCGCCACGCTGCTTGTACGCCTCGAGCGCCAGCAACAGCACCTGCTTCGCCGACTCGCGTGCCCTGTCTGGCGTGAATTCTATGTGGGTGTCGCCAACGAGCCTTGCGGCCGCCTCGGTGCTGATCATCCTTGTGTGCGAGCACTTCGCCAGGGTTGCCAGCGAAGGCATGAAGCATTGGTAATCGAGTATCATCGCGTCCAAGAGGCCGCTGAGCAGTACCAGCTCCTGGGCTGCGACGTTAGACGCCAGTGGCACGCCCTTGCGCATCAGTATCTCGTTGCCGGTGCAGCACACGCCAACGATGTTGAATCCTTCCGCGCCCTCCTTCTTCGCATCATCCTTCATCTCCCGGGCCACATCCACGAGGATGTCGCTCAGGAGCGGGTTATGGCCATGAACGGCGACGTTGATGCTCCTCTCGTCCAGCACGCCTATATTCGCCTCGCTGAGGACGATCTTCGGAGTGCCAAAGAGCACGTCGCTCAGGTCGGAGGATATCTGTGCGCCCGTGTAATCCGCGAGCGAGCATCGGACGCCGGCAAAGAGCAACGGTATGGGATCGGCGTCGACGCCCATGGATGTTCTGTGCATGACGTCGCTGATGACAGATTCGATGTTCCACGGGAGCACGCCGTGAGTGTCCCAGAGATGCATCCGCTTCTTCGTGACTGACGCCTTTAGGAATGATAGCGGCTCATGGGAATAGCGTGAGTAGTCCTCAAGAGCCGCCAAAGCGACCTTGTTGACCAATGTGTCCGGGTCGACTCCGTCGGCCGATATCCCCAGTTTTCGCGCGATGGATTCCAGCTTCGAGGGGTCGGTCACAGAGTAGTTGTCGGTCTTCTTTTCGGAAACCAACAGGAGCACCTCGGCGATCTCCTTGCCGTGGTACGAGTGCGAGGCCGTGCCACCGACGATCATCCTGTCGATGTTCCTGGCTACGATCGTGTAGTCGCGAGCGCCGCATATGCCTGTCGTGGGCTCCTTGCCCATTGGGTTGATCCTGCACGGACCTTGAAGACATATCTTGCAGCAGAGGCCGAGCTTGCCGAAACGGCACTGTGCTCCCTGGTTGTCGACCCTTTCGTAAAGCGTGCATGCGTCGGAACCGCGAAGGCCTGTGAACATCTCGGAACAGCTCTGGTCCCACAATCCGGCCACGAGGTCCTTCTTCTCCGACTTGGCGGCCCCTTTGGGTCGCTCGTTTTCGGTCTTGTCCGTCACGCGATCATCACTCCAGCGCAGCCGTGTCAAGCTGAATTTCGTGTTCGTGCGCGAATTCTCAGCTAACCTTCGCCACCCATGTGACGGGCATCGTTGGCATCCTTCGAACAGTGTTCAGCGATGCGATGGCGGGGGTGAGACAGATGCGCGAGTACGCTCCGTGAGCAAAGGTTGCACTCCTGCATCTGGCTTCAAACTCCCAATCGGCAAACACTAGCAGTCCTCACTGAACGAGTGCCTGGCTCAGGCCAACTCTGACAACGGCGCTCGGCATTCGACGAATACATATGTTGCTACTAATACGTTTTCGTCTCACCGACTTCGACCTATGCCGATGGCCACAACGCGCCCGTGAGCGACGGTGTTATTCCAGCAGACTTCGGATATCTTCCGAAAGCCGCTTGACGGATCGCATCCAATCCTCGTTCCCGTCGATCTCGAAGACCGATTTGCCCAGCATGTCCGCACGCGCCACCGCCTCAGAGTATGGGAGAGAAGAGAACAGGGAGAGAGTATGTCGAGAGAGCATCGAGCGAATCAGATCCTCCTCTTCGGAGTTCCTGACACCGTTGGCCAAGATGGCGAAACGTCGCACCCCCATTTCCTTGGCCAACGCTGCAATGCGCTGACCGGTGTCGACAGCGCGCGCTCCTGGCTCGACCACGATCAACAACAAATCCACACCCCTGCACGTCGACCTGCCGAACTGTTCCAGTCCCGCCTCCATGTCCACCAGCACAGCCTCATCCCTTTCGAGGATAACGTGGTCGATAAGTCCCCTGAGGACTGCGTTCTCGGGACAGAAACAGCCGGTCCCTGCCGACCGTATCGTCCCCAGCACCATCAGCCTGACTCCGTCCGCACCGACCGCTGAATAGCCTTCGGGGATGTCGTCCACCCTCGGGTTGAGCTTGTAGAAGGGTCCAGTCTCCGCACCGGGACGCGCCCCTGTGCGCTCCTCGATCAGGTCGAGCTCCGCCGATATGGGTTTTGGAACGCGATCTGCAGGAACCTCCAGAATGGAATGCAGATGCGATGCGGGATCCGCGTCCACCGCGAGCACTTTGACGCCGTCCCTCGCCCAGATGCGGGCGATCGAGCCTACGACGGTGGTCTTGCCGACCCCGCCCTTGCCAGCCACCGCTATCTTGAATCCCAAAGCGCTCACTCAGTTCCTCCGACGCCTCAGAAGGATCTCGTGCTTGATAAGATTAGCCTCGTGCAGCTCCGCACCCTCGACCACCCGACGCTCTCCGAGGGTGTCGACGCAGACTACACCCTCTTCGGTGATGAGTACTCTCGCTGCCTCGGGCATGATCATAGTGCGTTCCTCCCCGTCCAGCAGGAAGACCGTGGACTCACACATCGAACAACCTCCGCTGCAACTCCCAGCGCCAGCACGAACTAGTCGACCGAGTACTCGGCTATCTGACCGATCACTCGCTTCGCTCCCTCGTAGTCGTCAACGCCGAAGACGAACCGAAGCCTGTCGTCCTCCTGGCCGCTGAGGTAGCTGGTTTCGAGGCAGACGCCGGCAGCGACGAGCGCACGAGCGGCCTTCATCCATTGTCCCGGCTTGTTATACATCTCGACAACCAGAACCTTCCTCTCGGCGAACGGCAGGTCCGCCTTAATGAAGGTCCGTCGACACTCCTCCTCGCATCCAGTGAGGAACTTGATCACATACCTGTCATCCACCTTGGCGGTCGCGATCGTGTCAAGGTTCACTTGGTGGTCGGCTAGCAGGTTGAAGGCGATCAGCAGATCCTCGCTTGATCCGTTGACGGACAGCTCGAATTCAGTCGTCATTGAGAACTCCCCCTGATAGTGGTGCGACTGTAATACGATTCTATCTATTTTACTGTGTACCCATCCATATGATAAGCAGGGCGGTAGCGGATTCCAAATCTCATACGCACGCGTCGCCTCGTTCAAATAGACGAGAACCCGACCACAACTCAGATTACGAGCTGCTACAATGACCTCACTTGACAGGACGAGGGATCACCGGTGCCGGCATCGTTCGACAGGATAGCCGACCGCTACGATGAAACACGGGCTCTTGACGAGAGCGTATTGCAGCGCATAGCGGAGGAGCTGGAACGCGAGCTGACGACGAGCAGTCGCATACTCGAGACGGGCGTGGGAACGGGAAGGATCGCAGCGCCTCTTCAGAGGTGTGGGTTCGATATTGTGGGCCTGGACATCTCGAGGAAGATGCTTTCGAGAGCTATCGAGAAGGATGTTTCGACCGTCCTGCTCGCGGACATCACCGCGCTTCCGTTCATGGACGACTCATTCGATCATGTGCTGAGCGTCCACGTGACCCATCTCATAGGGGATTGGATTGCAGCGTTGCAGGAGATGTCGAGAGTGGCGTCGAACAGATTCGTGGCCGTAGTGAGCGACAGAGAAGGCTGCGACGTGAGAGCTATGGGGCGAGTCTATGAGGATAGATGCGCGGAGATGGGCTTCGAGGTGGCGCATCCCGGGATCGAGGAGCAGGACATAGCAGATGTCGCGGCCCCGTTCCGAACAGTTCATGTCGCTGATGTCGAAGATGGGATGAGCTCTGCTGAGGCCATCGAGAGGTACAGATCAAGAACCTACTCGGATCAATGGAACGTTCCAGACGACGTCCATGAATACGCCGTCGACGGTCTTCTCGAGCTGTTCGAGCATGGCTCCGATCTCAAACGCAGAGAGCAGATCTCCATGATGGTTTGGCACGTGGAGGACATCCGAAAGGGCCTTCTGGAGCTGAGGCGCTGAGGATCAAGGCAAACCACTTTCGCCTGCCCGTAGCGAATCGGTTTATATGCGCGGACCATGTTTGACATCTAGCGGCAGAGGTATCAAACGGCCGCTCGAAAGACAAGGGGGTTTGACATGGAAGAGAACAAGCTAGCGCCCCACGTTCAGGAAATCAACAGGGCGCTCGGAAACAAGTTATCGGAGAAGGACATAGAAGAGGAGCTGCAGCACTACATAGAGGTGTACAAGCTCAGCGTCCCAATGGCCAAGAAGACCATCGTCAAGAAGCACGGCGGAGATGCAAGCAGCTTCTCCACCGGATTCCAGAGGAAGCTGGCAGAATTGAGACCAAACGAGCCGAACGTCGACTTCCTCGCGAGAGTACTCACCGCGAACGACAAAACGATAGAGGTGAAGGGAGAGAAGAAGAACATAGTGTACGGCCTTCTGGGCGACGAATCGACGACATTGCCGTACACAGTCTGGGAGCCTCAGGGGCTGGAGTTTTCGAAGGGCGATGTCGTCTCGGTAAAGGGAGCATACACTCGGGAATATCGTGGCAGAGTCGAGGTGCACTTCGGGAACAGGGTGACTGTCAAGAAAGAGGATTCGTCCACCATCGAGGCCGAGGAGGTCGCTCAGGGGCCTCCCAGGATCGCCACCGTTGGCCAGATAAGAGATGGCATGGGGTACGTGGAGACCAAGGGCCGCCTGCTCTCCGTTGAGGAGAGGGATGTCAACGTCCAGGGAGAGAAGAAGACCATCTACTCTGGCGCCATAGCGGATGCGACGGGCAAGATACAGTACACCGCATGGTCGGACTTCAAGCTAAAGCAGGGGGAACTACTGAAGATATCCAAGGCTACGGTGAGGAGCTGGAGGGGCATTCCGCAGCTCAACTTCGACGACCGAGCGGATGTCACCAGGATCAGCGGAGATTTCCCCACGGTAGAAGAGCTCAGCAAGACTGGCATCACACCAATATCTGACATAGCGTCCCGGGGAGGAGCGGCCGACGTATCCATCAGAGGTACCATCATAGAGGTACGGGACGGCTCCGGACTGATAATGCGCTGTCCGGAGTGCAAGCGAGCGCTCCAGAAGGGCACGTGCAAAGTCCACGGCCGCATAGAAGGGTTCCCCGACCTCAGAATCAAAGCGATCATCGATGATGGCTCTGGCTCCGTCAGCGCGATTCTGGGACGGGAGCTGACCGAGAAGCTCTCAGGCTTCACACTTGAGGAGTGCATGGAGAAGGCGCAGAAATCGATGTCGTTCGATTCGATCAAGGATGCGATGGACGACATGCTCGCCTTCAAGGTCGTCGATGCTGTTGGCAACGTGACCGCCGACGCTTACGGCCTGTCCATGATAGTGAAGGAGGCTGACCTCAAGACCCCGGAAGTGAGGGAGGAAGTCGAGAGGCTTCTCGTGGAGCTGGAGGGAGGACGATGAACGCCCGCGAGGTCTCGTGGCGCGTCTTCGCCGAGGAGTTCGCTTCCTCAACTATGGAACATTCGGGGGAGGGCGAGAAGCCTGTGTCCTACATCGTCACGCCGTTGGGCGCGCGGATCAACAGGATGCTCGTTGTCGGCGTTGCCACCGAGGTCGAGGATGTAGGAGAGGAGGGCAAGCCGCGGTATCGCGCGCGAATCGCGGATCAGACCGGCGAGTTCTACGTCTCCGCCGGCGAGTACCAACCCGAAGCGGCGGCAGCGCTCTCGAAGATAGCGCCACCCGCCTTCGTGGCGGTCGTCGGCAAGAGCAGGGCGTATTCGCCCGAGGAGGGCGTGACATATCTGAGCATACGCCCCGAACGGATATCGGAGGTGGATGCCAGCGCTCGCGACCACTGGTTGCTGGAGACTGCAAAGAGCACTGCCATGAGGATAGAGGCTATGCAGGAAGCGCTCAACATGTCGCAGCCCACTGCTGGGGAGCTTATGAGGCTCGGATATCCCGAGAATCTCGCCGAGGGAGCCGTATTGGCTGTCGATCATTACCGCGATGTCGACCTCGATCGTTTCAGGGATGTCGTGAAGGATGCCCTCAGGAGCATACTTCCGGAGAGTGAAACGAGAATCACAGAAGTAGGAGCGTCGGTCCCGCAGCCTGCTGGTAAACCGCACTTGCCGAACGGCGCTGCGGACAAGAAGGAGGCGCTCCCCGCAGACGATGAGTTGCAGGAGCTAGAGGTCGGGGCGGACGAGGAGGAGACCGTTCTGAGCATCATAGATGCTGTGGACGGCGGCTCGAAGGGCGCACAATGGGACAGGATAGTCGAGGAGGCGGCGAAAAAGAACATCGACAAGGTGAGGCTCGAGGAGATAATCTCCAACCTCCTGGACAAGGGAGAGGTCTACGAGCCCGAGCTCGGCCTGATGAAGAGAATATAGAAAATCGGCGCAAAGGGGTTTCTGCGGTCGAATTCCTCAACCGCATGCCTCAGCTGCTGAACTCGTCCTTGGACACCGCCACGAGTATAAGGCCGATCAGACCTAGTATCGACGGTATCGTCAGGATTCCCGCCAGCAACGCCAAGACGAAGCTCTTCTTCTGAATGGCGTATACGCCGCCGAGCAGCGCCAGAATTCCCAGAACCAATAGGATGGCTCCGCAGACGACCGCGATTGCGCCTTCGCCGACGTCAAACCAGGAACCCACAGCTCCGCCGGCGACCAGGAGTCCTCCGCCGACAAAGTATCCTATGCTGGCGAGGATTATCAGTATACCGCCGACCAGCGGCATTGCGCTATCCTTCTTCTGAGCCTGAGCTGGAGCCATTACGGTTCTGAAGTCGTGTCCGCAGTATGGGCATACGTTGGCATCCCATGCTATCGATCGCCCGCAAGACACACAATTCCTGGGCTGCTGGGCTTGCGCCTCAGACATAGTTCACCTTCCCTTTTCTCGAGCGAAGCTCTCGAGGCCATCGCTCTATCCCCGAAAGGACTCTGGGCGTTATAAAACGATTGCCGTTACTCTGAGTCATCTGGCACCAGTCGCCATGCTATCCAAGGCGAGTCACTCGAAATCCTTTTTCGATATGATGATCAAGATCAGGCCCACCAATCCGAGAATCCCGCCGATGAGATAGCCCATTCCTATGAATCCGAAGACGCCACCGACGACGGAAATGGCGAACTGCTTGCGCATCAGCGCAAAAGCACCTCCGATGACGGCAATCGCGCCGAACACTATGCCGATGAAGCCGCAGGCTTCGAGGATGCCTTCCAAGTCGGCAGGCGTGAAGTCGGTGTCGCTCATCCCGGGGTAGTCCAGACGCTCGATATCAGAGGGTTCTATCAGGATGAACGTCACAGCCATGATCACCGCCAGAACGCCCGCTATGATCACGAGCACTCCACCGATAACAGGCATGCTGGACTTCTTCTTTACTGGTTGAGGTTGAATGAATCTGTAATCGTGTCCGCAATAGGGGCAAACGTTCGAATCCCAACTCAATTCCCGACCACATGACACACAGCTCCGCGATGAAGAAGGCGCTTCAGCAGGAGGTGGCCAATCTGATGTAGGCAATCACTTCACCCTCTTGATTTAGACGCGTTGGAGGCGCGCCGCGCCTTTTGAATGGCAGCGGCGGTATATCATCATTTGCCGCTAGGCTCGTCGTCACCTTCAACTTCGTGTGCATCACCCGGAGCAGATTCCTCAGTCTTGAACGCCAGTAGGAACTGTGCGAGAAGGAGGGCGAGGGCACCGCCCGCGCAAATCCCGGTCGCGAGCCTGAGAGCATTAACAGACTCGTATGAGGATATCAGCTGCAAACCCCCGTCGACGCCAAGAGGCACCAACCCTATGAGCAGCAAGAATGGGTTTATCGTAAGCCTGAAGAAGAGAGCGAAGACCGATGCAAAAGCAAGACCGACAAACAATCCTAGGTCCCTTGCACAGAAGGGCATCTGGTTGTCGTTCAGGAAGTAACTCCTGTCGGCGAGCTGGTGGCATTGTGCATCACCTATACGGTACACTGCGCGAGGTAGGATGTCCATCTCTGAGATGACCTCCGCGTTGTCGATATAACCAACTCTCCCGGACAGGTCTGTAATAGTCCCGCTGGGCACCAAGAACGGTGAAACCATAACGAGCGCCAACCACGAAACAGTCAGGGCGGACATCACGAGGATTGCGAGTGATGTGATTCTCGGAAAACGCATCGGTCCACCCTACTGATTCTTCTTCGCGTCGAGCATTCATGACTTCTTCTCGACCACCAGAGAGGCGTAGCCGACAACGTCATTCATCGGCCTAACATCGCCAGATGTGGCGTATTTCAGCATGCGAACTCCTCCACCCTTGCATGCGGTGATCATGGCCATCACGGGGCCGTAGCCACACATCGATATGTTCTCGTCGAGGACGACCTCATAGAGCGCCTTCGCGTCCATGCGCTCGATGGCGTCCAGGGCCATGTGATCCTTCGTCTTGGCAGTCTCGGGCGTCACATAGTGAGACATGTCGGAGGACGCTATAACCACTGCATCGCGCCCTCTAATGGCCTCCCGAACCGTTTCGCCGACGGAAAAAGCAGCGTCGAAGTCCTGTAGTGCCATGGTAATCGGCACGAACTTGAAATCGCTCGACAAGTACTGAAGAAACGGCAGTTGTACCTCGATTGAATGCTCGTAGAAGTGAGCTTGTGGGTCAACATCTATGAGATCTTTCCTGAGCGCCTCAGCGAGCTCGGCATCGACCTTTGCCACACCCATTGGCGTCTCGAAGTCTTCCAGTGTGAGAGCGATTCCAGATCCTGCTCCTGTGTGGTTGGGCCCGATCATCACGAATGTCTCAGGGAAGCCGTCTGCCGCGATCGAACTGAACAGATGCGCAGCGACCGGGCCGGAGAACATGTAACCGGCGTGAGGAGACATCGCGCCGATTATCCCCCTAGGCCCATCCTGAACCTTCGGGATCGCCTGCGGTCCCAGAGGGCTTTTGAAACACTCCTCTATCTGCGCCACGAGGTCTTTTCGGCTGCCGGCATAGAACTGCCCAGCGACAGCGGGACTTCTCATCGATACCTCCCCTTCCAGAGACTGAAATGGCTCAGGCTGTGTAATAGGTTTTCCCAGAAATGTCCTGTATCTCTACAGAGCCGCTTCGAATTCCTCGACAGGAGTCTTGAAGTCCTCGTCAGCCTGAATGGCACCTTTGGCCTTGAGAACTTCTCTCGTCAGAAGCCAGTATACCGTCGCGAGCGCGCGTCTGCCTTTGTTGTTGGACGGCACGACGAGATCGACGTTCCTCGTCTCGTTGTTTGCATCGCATACGGCAACTATCGGTATTCCTATGCTCAGCGCCTCGGACAGGGCCTGATCGTCTGCCGCGGGATCCGTCACGACCACGACCTCAGGCTCCACGAACGCAGGCAGTATGGGGTTGGTCAGGGACCCAGGAACGAACCTGCCAGCGACAACCATCGTCCCTACAGCCTTCGCGAAGGTCTTGGCGGGCTTCTGGCCGTACTGTCTCGCGGAAACGACCAACACGCGCTCGGGAGGGTATCTCGCCAGGAATCTTGCGGCGACACGAATCCTCTCGTCGGTCTTCTTCACATCGAGTACATAAAGGCCATCGGACCGAACCTTGAATATGAAATCCTTCATGTCGGCGCTCTTCTGTTGAGTGCCGATGTGTACTCCGGAGGTGAGGTAAACATCCTCTGGTATGAGAAGGTGAGATCCCAGCTCCTCCGCCCCGTTTGTCTCAGTAACAGCTTGCTCCTCCATCTGATCTCCTCAACCTTCTCTTTTGACGGTCATGGGGATGACGTCCTCATTATACTCCATGATTGATATCTCGATGGGGTCGATTAGATCATCAGGCACATCGACAAGTATCGGTGCGCCCATGCTTATCTGCAAGGCCCGGGCGCCGACAATCCGCGCCCTCTCAAACCGAGTATACCTCACGGTGACAACCTCTCTGTGGAGTTATCCCCTAAAATATGACCCCTTTATATACGTTTGGGGAGTTTGGATTTCGACGGTCGGTCGGAATCGCTGAATTACGAGCTCTCCCGGTGAGCACGTCACCGCCGACTTGTGCCGAGGCCATTACGGTAATCGTATCCTCATGTTCGAATTCGGCAGGTTCTGGCCGGTTCCTTGCGAAGGACCGCCGCAATCGATTTATCAAGCATGTGCTTACAGTTCAAACAAGGAAAGGGATTCTGATGGCGAATGTTCCGGATATCAAGGTGGAGCCTCCAGGCCCGGAGGCGAAGAAAGCAGTTGCCAAGGACGACGAGTGGCTCGTGAAAGCGACTAAGTCATGGCCATTGGTGTTCAAGAAGGCGGAAGGATCGGTCATCGAGGACGTCGACGGGAACAAGTACATTGATTTCTACGCGGGCGTCGGCGTTCTTAACGTAGGAGCGAGGCATCCGAGTGTAGTCGCAGCTGTCAAGGACCAGGTCGACAAGTACACCCATGTCGCAGGGACTGACTTCTATTGTCAGCTTCAGAACGAAGTTGCGGAGCGACTCGCCAAGTCCGCTCCTGGAGACAATAAGAAGATGGTCTTCTTCTCGAACACCGGCTCTGAGTCGTACGAGTCCGCGATCAAGATTGCGAAGTCAGCAACGAAGAAGCAGGTCATCATGGATTTCCTCGGAGCGTTCCACGGTAGAACGGTGGGCTCGATGTCGATGACCGCTAGCAAGTGGGTTCAGCGAGAGGGGTACACGGCGACGCTCATGCCCGGCGTGTATCACGTTCCGTACGCGTACTGCTACAGATGCATGTACAATCTGGAGTATCCCAGCTGCAACATGCACTGCGTCACTGCGATAGAAGAGATATACTTCGAGAACCAGATTCCGCCCAACGACCTCGCGGCAATCAGCATGGAAGTCGTGCAGGGCGAGGGAGGCTATGTTGTTCCGCCAAAGGAATTCGTCAAGGGCGTGTTCAACCTCACGAGGAAGTACGGCTGCCTGCTCATCGACGATGAGGTCCAATCTGGCATGGGCAGGACCGGAAAGATGTGGGCATGTGAGCATTTCGACATCGCTCCCGACATCATCTGCAGTGCCAAGTCTCTCGGAGGCGGGTTGCCTTTGGGCGCCACGATCATCGACGCCAAGCTGGCTTTTGACAGATACGGGAGGCACTCCAACACCTTCGGCGGCGCCTCTCTGTCGCATGCAGCCTCGATCGCAACACTGGACGTCATAGAAGAGGAGAAGCTGCTGGAGCGAGGCTCGAAGCTTGGGGAGAAGACGAAGAAGAGGCTTCAGGAGATGCAGGACCAATACGAGATCATCGGCGACACGCGCGGTGTCGGCATGATGCTCGCTCACGAGTTCGTCCAGGACAGGAAGACGAAGAAGCACGCGTCGAAGAGCAGAGACAAGATCACCGAGCTGGCGTTCAAGAAGGGTGTGATGCTGCTTCCGTGCGGCAGATCCGTGGTGAGATACATTCCGCCCCTGAACATACCCGAGGAGCTTCTGGACAAGGGCTTCGACATAGTCGAGGAGTGCATCAAAATAGTAGACAAGGACCGGGCGGATTGATCATTCCGTCGCTGACCCGGATGACAAACCTTTTCCCCAGCCATAAGGGAGGGCTTGCAGGATCTCCCTCGATTTTCCTTTATACCAAGTCAGTGCTACGTCTCTCGGGAGGCTCGAATCGAATGCCAAGAGAGGATCTGTACGCGCAGATGTACCGCGTCGATGTAGACAAGGTCCGGGCGGTAAAGAGGGCTCTGACAGGAAAGACCACCTGTCCAAATTGTGGCAAAGTCAATCCCGCAGATAAGAGGATATGCAAGGCGTGCGGAATGAGACTGTACCCGGTCGAGGAGGAGAACGACCGCATGTATCTCCTTGAGAAGCTGAAGGGCAAGGATGAATGAGCGGCTAACGATGCAAATCGTTAAAGTCATGAACAGCGCGTTCGTATCTAAGCTGACTACTGGTACGATCCTTGCGGACATGCGGGAAGAAGCACTCGAGGGTGATGCGCAAGAGGGGTGGAGGAATTGCGAAGAACATCACGCAATATGTGGATTGCGGCATTAGTTCTGGGAATTGCGACAATACTTACTGTATCAACCGTGCCGGTCAGACCTGTTAGGGCTGCCGTTCCCACGTTACAGACGATCGACATCTACGCTCAACAGGACACCTATGTGAACGATGAGATCGGATTCAAGGACTGGAACTACGGAGGAGACCTCCAACTCAAAGGAGGATACTACGTCATCTTCGAGATGGATTACGGCCACCGATGTATCATGATTCAATTCGACATGTCGATTCTCCCTCCTGATGCCGACATAACCTCTGCGAGCCTTCGGCTCACACTAGAATCCGGAGGGGGAGAGGACCTCAATTTGATGCGGATCGCCTCCGCATGGGATGAGAGGACTGTCACCTGGAACTCAAAGCCAGGAACTGTCACGGACTCCTTAGTACCGACATTGCACGTTGGCACGTCGACTCTCACCGAGTATTCTGTCTCCGTGACCTCTTGGGCCAGAGGCTGGTTCGATGAAAGTCTCGACAACTATGGGCTGTGGCTCCAGCCAGAGCCGTACGACGTACTCGGTGATCCCTGCTACTTCTACAGCTACAACGGTGCATGGATCGAGTCGGATCCGGCCATCAGCGCGCTGAAGCACCCCAAGCTGAGGGTGACTTTCGAGTCCTCGACGACTGTGGAGCAGCCGCCGCCACCTGATCCGCCCCCCTGGCTGGATGATTTCACTCCTCCAATGGTAGACATCAGCCTGAACCCTGCGGAGGACATTACGCCAGACGAGGAAGTCACCATTACAGTTGTGGCCGCCGACGATGTGTGCCTCGACCAGGTAACGCTGACCGTAGATCATGTGATCGTCAATCAGACGCTGATTGACTTCACCGTGCTAGATGCGACTGAGGTAACGATAGAACACACTACAACCCTTGACTTCGGAGACCATCACATACAGGCCATAGCCATTGACCGAATGTATCTCACGAACGGTTCGTACCTGTTGAAGCATGTCGGTTCCAGAACGCCCCCTTCCCTCATGGTTAGCTGTGAACCTGGACAAGTGCTTCCGGAGGACGGCACAGAGATCGAGATCACAGTCACGGCGGAGGACGCGGAGGGACTGAAGCGGCTTGTAGTGGGACTCGAGGAAGCGGTGTGGGACCCGGATACTTACCCAGACCAATCGGAGGTCTTCGTATTCACCGAACCATATCCGAAGTCATTCACCACAACAGTCACGCTAGCGAACATCGATGTCCCGAGATACGGGACGCCCGCAATCAACGCAACTGGAGTCGAGTGTTTTGCGTATGCGCGCGACATCGAGGAACTCTACTCCGTGGCGAGCGACAATGTGACGGTGGTAAGGCCGTACCAGTGGGAATACGGCATCGCCTATTCGAATCCACACGGCACATTGTCGTGGCAACGCTATGAAGACGCTTTCGGCCACGGCGAACTATGGGGTCCTTGGGGTTGGGACTGGTGGAAGACGGCTGTCGCCCGTTTCTGGTGGCCTATATACCGCATCATGGCGCAGAACGGCGAGTGCTTCGGTATGAGCATGTACAGCCTATGGCACCATGAGCATGACATTCCGGTGCCCGATACGCTGACCGAGCACATAGGAGACGAGCTGCCACCGTACCTTCCAGGATACAACGAGCAGGACTACGCCAAACGTACCATAGAACGATGGCAGGGGGCTCAGATATCTCAGGAGATCCTCAGCAAGTACATCGACCAGGTCGGCGACCAGTTGGACGCGTCAAGAGCCATAAGACCGTTCCTCGCAGGCCCGTTCCAACGGCTCATGGAGGACCTCGAAGCAGGAGAGCCAGGCGTTCTATACATGGCGGAATACCGTGGCCTCGATGGCGGAGTCACGGAATGCGTTGGGGCGCATGCGGTTGTGCCTTGGCTCGTAGTGGAGACGGCGCCGAATGTCTGGCGCATCTACGTCTACGACTCCAACAGGCCGTATGCAAGCACCCATTACTCCACCGAGTACGATAACTTCGACCATTATCCCTATGTCGAGGTTACAGAGGATCGCTATACATGGAATATGGGAGGAGGCGAAGTATGGAACGACTACATCTGGTATGTTTCCTACGATAGCGTCAAACGCAACGACTATGACCTGATGGACGGATGGCTCGTGGCCGCGACGGTGTTGTTGATGATCGTCATCGTGGCAACCGCGCTTGCCATAGCCGGAGGTGTGCTGGTAACGGTCCAGGCGTTGCTTCCGATTCCGCTACCACTCCCCATGGGAGCTCCCGGGGCACAAGGCATCGCTCTGCCACTTGGGCAGGAGTACGATGTCGAGATCAAGGGTCAGGTGGACGCGGAGTACTCGTGGGCGATGGCTGCGAATCACTCCACCTATTCGATCAATAACAAAACCTGCACCAACGGGAGCGTCGATGGCCTTGGACTGGAGATAGACCCCGAATTCACTGGATACTCTATGAGATTCGACTCTGGAGTGGCAGATGACGACTTCGGAATCGGCATGTCGCATCGAGTAGGCGTAGAGGAAAGGGAGTACCTCATGGAGAACATCTCCATGGGCGATGATGGCGACTTGCAGACCTACGCCACAGGAGACGGGGACAACCTGGTCATTGCCAACCACGGACCAGAGACGGTCGACCTCAAGGTACTCTTCAGGAGTAACCGATCGAACGGGGAAGCGACCGATGAGGTGAGCGTTCCCTCCGGAAAGATGGTGACAATCACCGTCAACTGGGATGATCTGGCCAATTCGACCGTTGACGTTGAGACCGAGGATATCGGCGACGGAGAATTCCCGCTGTACGTGATTGTGCTCGCGGTTGGCCTGGTGATCCTAGTAATTGCTGGAGTTGCGTATGCGTCGTTGAGAAGGAAGCGAACGGGTGACGTCAAATGATCAAGAACCGACTATTTGCGGCGGTTGCTGCAGCCATGATGACCATCGGCTCCCTGGCGATCATCGCACCACCAGCCGAATCCGAAGCATACAATCTCATACTGTTTGAAGGATTCGACGGAAGCTGGGATTCTGGATGGCACGTCACGGATCATAATACCGATTCTGGAGATGACTACTGGGGAGTATCCAGCCACAAGAAACTCGTTGGGACAGGCAGCGCGTGGTGCGCTCAGAACGGCTCCAGCAGCGTGAACGCCCAGCCAAACAGCGACAACCACTACTACGATCAGGATATGCAAGCGGTTATGCAGATAACGTTGCCAGATGCGTCAGGCTATCAATCGGTGACCTTGGGATTCTACTACTGGGCCGAGACAGGCACCATCGCCCTGAACGACTACCTTGAGGTGCGTGTCTGGAATGGGTGGTTCTGGCAGCATCTGTGGAAGCAGCCGGAAGTAGACACTGGCGGAAGCTGGGATCTGGTCGTCCTCGACATACCGTTGAACTCCGTCTGGCTCAGCTTCTCCTTCGTCAGCGACGATTCCGTTGGAGCAGGACCTTATGAGGGCGTCTACGTCGACGGCGTCAGCGTCTACGGATTGGATGATACCCCTCCGACATCATCGATAGCCGATCTCGATGACTATTACTCCAGCGAGATGGTCTACATCATCTACACAGCTGTTGACAGGGGTGGCAGCGGCGTTGAGCACGTCGAGCTGTACTACAGAAAACATGGCTCCGCCAACTATGAGATGTACACGACGCTGGACAATCCGAATGGAACATGGACTGACGGTATGATACCATTCAATTGCAGCCTTGCTGCCGGTTTTGGTGGCTACGACTTCTACACCTTAGCAGAAGACGTGACGGCTAATCGCGAAGTGCCGACCGTCGTCCCACAGGCATCGACGATGTTCGACGCCGCCGCTCCATCGACGGAGGCGCTCGTGGTCGGCGGTTCTCTGCCCGATGGATGGATTAATGGTTCGATTTCGATTGAGCTCAGTGCCTCGGACGATCTCAGCGGGGTATTCCAGACCTTGTGCTGCGTTGACTCCGGCACGTGGGAGGAGTACGATAGCGCAATCAATATCTCAAGCGACGGAGAGCACGCCATCACCTTCTACTCCGAAGACAACGCGGGCAATAAGGAGGGAGTGAAAGCCGTTGAGTTTGCGATCGACACGGCACTGCCCGTCGCAGGACTTTCTCCGTCGGAGGATACCACGGCCTTCATCGAGCCGACGGTCGAGTTCTCGTGGGAAAGCACGGACGAACTGAGCGGCATCGACTACTGCCTATTCAGAATCGATGATCGCGCCTTCGAGTTCCTTAGCGAATCGAACGGAATGATTGAAGCGATTCATCTGCAGAATGGGGAGCATACGGCCACTCTGAGAGCATATGATTGCGCAGGGAACTACGTTGAGGTGTCCTATGATTTCAGTGTCGACTTGGGTGCAGAGGTCGAGACTGAGACCGATATCGAACTGCTAGGATGGACTGCAGCGATTGCAGTGCTGTTGATTGCAATCGCAGCATTGGTGTTGTTGGTCCTATCGCACCGAAAGAGACCGTCGTGATCTCCTCAGATACCACACAAGCGTCGCACTATTGAAGTATAGACCTCGACAGCGGTTGCCAGCTGAGAGGTTTCGATGCTCTCTTCCGGCTGATGATATCGAGCCGTCTCGCCCGATTCCCCCGGGCCGACGCATATCACCGGCAGCCCCAGCTCCTGTGCAATCAAGTTGTCATCCGCCTCAGAGACTCCGCAGACGAGCACGGGCTCGCTTCCAACATGCTCATCTAAAGAAGCGACAGCGGCTTTCACCAAAGGTTCGCTCGGGTTGGTCAGATAGGGCAGATACAGATTTCCTGGTTCGCCTTTGAATTCTATCTTCACGACGCACACAAGGGAAAGGTCTGCAACCATCGACTCGAGTTCTGTCTGGAGATCGGTTCTTCCGCCAGGAATCGTGCACCTTACGAAACGTACCCTGCAGCGCTCTGGCACGCTCAGGCTGTCACCGCCGCCCGAGATCTGAAGAATCGTCTGAGTCTCGCGCAGCAGCTCATATGCATCCGATTTGAGTGTCTCTGATACTGCAAGCTCGGATTCCTCCAACGCACATATGATCTTCGATGCGTCCACAACGGCGTTCTTGCCCAAGTGCGGCATGGCGCCATGGGCGGATTGCCCCATGACCTCGAAATCGTAGTATGCTCCTCCTCGGCGGCCGTTTGTGACTGCGCCAAGTCCCCCAAAGCCTTCGCCAACGATGACTGCTTCAGCTCCCTCGAACGATCCCTCCTTGATCAGCGTCCTCGTCCCTGAGCCGTCAAGCTCCTCACCGGGCACTGCTTGGAACACAAGTCTTCTGCGCTTCGTGCACTCGCTGTCGAAGAGATTCCTGAATGCGATCATCATCGCAGCAAGCCCTGATTTCATGTCGAGGGAGCCGAGGCCGAATAATCTGCCATCTTCGATCTCTGCACCGAACGGGTCGTGCTCCCATCCCGCCATGACCTCGACGGTGTCCATGTGGCCATTCAGAACCACGGATGGCGCGCCCTCAGCGCCCGATTCTGCGACGATGCACGGGCCATGATTCTCCACTGGAACACGTCTCGGAGACAAACCCCATTCGTCCAGCCGAGCGTATATGAAGTTGGATATTTCCGCCTCTTGCATGTAGACGCTCGGGATCTTGACGAGCTCCCTGGCGAGTTCGATCACCTCGTTGACGTCCGCATTGACATCGGTCAAAGGCATTTCATCAGACCTCGATTCTCAATCACTTCTAAGCTCAGATCCTCTCGCTATTGCAGTTCCGTATCGGGCAGGTTCAGTATGAACCCTTGCCGGAGCTATCTCCATACCCGCCGGCTTCGCGGTTCTGAGCTTCAGAAACCCGCCAACCTGGAGCGAGGGAGCGAGGCCTCACACGGCCTCTGTGACCTTCTTGTTGCTGAAGAACAGCGTCAAGAAGGCTCCAACTGCAAGGAAGGCCGCGCCCATCTTGAACACCGTGCCGTAGGCATCCATGTTCGCCTGGTCGGATATCAGAACGGTCGCGACCGCCGGCCCGACGACCGCGCCGCAAGTTCGAACGATGATGTTGACGCCGGTCACGATGCCTGTCTCCTCCTTGGGTGTCGAAATGATGATCAAGTTGATCATGCCGACCATGGCGCACACGATTCCAGATCCCATGATGACAATCCCCACGACGAGCTGCAGCTCGCTCGCGTGGAATCGATCGAGCGCGATGAATCCGACTATCGCCAAGCACATGCCGAAAGTAGTGGGCCACTTGGGACCCACCTTTGACACGACCACCCCCGCGATTGGCCCGAGAATAAACATCATAACGGACATGGGGAGGTTCAACATACCAATTTTTAGCGGCCCCAACCCGAATTCATAGCTCGCAATCGCGGTGATCGTCAACGACACCATCAGCATCCCGAATCCTATCATGAAGCCTATCGCATTCGCCAGAGCTATGTCTCTGACCTTCATGAGGGACGGGCGAATCAGGGGATCCTTCGCCCTCATTTGCCAATACACGAAGAGCATTAGCCCTATTGAGGACACGGCGAAGAGCGCCAGCACGAACGAATCCGTCCAGCCAAGGTTTCTGGCTTCTGTGGCGCCAATCAGGAACGCAACGAGAGTCAGCGCGAGGAGTGCTCCGCCGAGGATGTCCACCCTGGACTCCAGCCTGAAGCGCGAGGGGCGAACCTTCCACGCGACCACAGCAGTGGCAAGGATGGAGAACGGAATGACGGTGTGGTATGTCCACTGCCATCCCCATTCCTCCGTAACGTACCCGCCCACGACAAGTCCGAAAGCATTCCCCACGCCAAACATCGCGGAGATGACGCCCTGAGCCACGGCCAGCTTCTCGTTCGGGAACTCATCCCTTATTATCGCAAAGGCCAATGGGAACGCCGACATTCCCAGGCCCTGTATCGCCCTGAACCCGATCATGAGATATATCGAATCCGACAGTTCCCTGGAGAATCCGGTCAACGTGACTGCGACCGTGTAGATGGACATCGCGATCAGCAGCATCTTCTTCTTGCCATAGATATCCCCCAACTTCCCGAATATCGCAATCGCAACCGCCGCGACGACCAGGTATATCGTGACAATCCACGAGCCAAGTGCATAGTCCTCTTGCCCCAGACCGAAGTCTGCCATGACCCAGGGCAAAGCAGGTATGGCCATCGCCTCGACATACATCACCATGACTGCGATCGCACCGAGCAGAAGAAGGAGGAAGGTCGTGTATCGGTTGCCGAACCCTCCGCTCGAAGCGGCAGGGTTCGAGTCTGTGGTCTCTGTTCCTGAGGCGCTCATGCAAATCACTTTGGTCTACTCTTATTGCATTTGAATACTCATTTCTGCTGCCGCTCATATCTGGCAGTTTATATACTACGAGGGCGATTCGATGCCAATGAAGAAGATGATAATCAGGTGCAGACCCCGCTCCGAGATGATAGGCTCGTATCAGGGCGTCCTGGACAAGCTAGAGTCCTTCGAACTGCTCGATCTGCTCAAGATCGATTTCGAGAAGGGCGAGAAGATGGGATTGATAGAGATCGAGCTCAAAGAGGGACTGAAACTGGAGGACCTGGATTTTCCCGCCAGCTACGAGATCCTGTCGGTGCTCAAACAGGAAGGGCAACGCTATGTGCTCCTCGGAAAGGTCAAGTCGCCAAAGGAGATGATGCCGCTGTTCAGGAAGCTTGACCTTGACCTCGTCTGGACGGCTCCTATGAAGAGGACAAGGGACGAGATGGTCATGGGCGTCATCGGAAGTGAGGAGAACTTGAGGATACTGCTGGATGTGCTTCCGGAGGTCTGCGATATCGTGGATGTCGGCTTCCAGAACCCGACGGTCGATTCATACGACTCACTATCTTGCCTGACTCCAAGGCAGAAAGAGATCCTGACGGCTGCGCGAGAGAACGGCTACTACGATCACCCACGCAAGATCAATGCGGAAGAGCTGGCAGGGTTGATTGGCATCAGCAAGGCGACGACGCTCGAGCATCTCAGAAAAGCGGAATCCCGGCTGATGGGGGCGATATTCTCAGGGCACTAGAATTCGTCCTCCGAAGCGCTCAGTAACGAACCAGCGCGGCTCGGCAGCCACGACACCGGAACGCTTCCAACCAGTTGCGCTCGCTGTATTCCGACAACGGCACCCCTGCCATTGAAGAAAATCGGGGTGGGCTATCTGACCATTCGATCCGGGCCATCGCGTTGAGCGATGAGCCGCTTGCTGCCATGTATCCCCTTTGCATGACCTCACCGCAGAATGGGCATTTCATCCGCCAGACCTCTATGGTGAATGGTGTCGAACATTGTCAATCCTTTCGCTCCGTGGAGCCCAATGAGCCGTTCTGCCTCACACCATTTCTAAAATATCTGAACCCAATCTCGGCATGAAGCTAGGGATGTAAGGAAATGACATCGGATGTCTACTCGAGACTCTCCAAGGCGTATATGGATGGAATGGAATCAGCATTTCTGCCAGAGATCCTGGAGCTGTTCCTCTCGGAACCCGAAGCGCGATTCCTGCTCTCGCTCCCGGGGACTATCGATGATGTGGCGAGTAAGTTGGGCGAGGAGCGGGCTGCGGTCACAAAGACTCTTGAGGAGTTCTACAAAAGAGGTTTCGTTCTCAGGAAGGAATCTACGGACGGCATGGTATATGCTCTGGTGAATGATCTCCTCGACTTTCTGCTGCACGACAAGCTCGTGTTCGACAGGCTGTCTGATGCGGGCCTCAAAAACCACTTCCTGGATCTGTGCAACGAACTATTCGAGAAGGAGCTGTCCCAACACCCAAGCTTGTCGGAGCTAGCGGTGCCAAGGGCGAGGGTGATACCTGTCGAGAAGATGATCCCGATGAAATGGGGGGAGGTGCTGCCCCTCGAGAAGATCTCCACCGTTCTCGAATCGGCAACAGTAATCGCTCAAACTGAATGCACCTGCAGAGTCATGGCACGCAACTGTGACAACCCGACCGATGTCTGCATAATCTTCAATGACTTCGCCAACATATTCATCGATAGAGGGGTGGCCCAGAAAATCACCAAAGAGGAAGCGATTTCTATCCTCGAAAAGTGTGAAGAACTCGGTCTGGTGCACAGCCTGAACAACTCGGATTCCACAGGGCTTGAGTTCCTGTGCAACTGCTGCACTTGCTGCTGCATGGTCCTGAGAGGCATGGCGTTGATGGGGAAGGAGGACATATGCTTCAAGAGCCGGTACCTCTCAAAACCGAACTCTGAGAAGTGCACGGCTTGTGGGATATGTGTTGATAGATGTCAATTCGACGCGATATCCATCAAGAACGACAAGGCGATTATAGATGAAGATAAATGCTTTGGCTGTGGTCTTTGCGCATCAGGATGTCCCGAGGAGGCTATCGAACTCGTCTGCGTGAGAGATCACGCGCATATCACCGATAATCTCTCGGAGGAGCCAGATAATCAGATTGAGACTCTGATGATCATGAAGAAGCTACCGTGAAACCCCCCGTGTTAGCTCGTGGATCTCGAGTACTCGGCAAGCACGCGCTCTCCCTCTTCGCGCACGTCATCCTCCAACAATGTCACAGCGTGATCAGCAAGCATTCTCCTTGCAGCGTCCCTCAGCTCTGGCATCATCCTATCGGAGGAGGCGGACTCTATAGACAGTTTCTCCGCGTCCCATTTGTGAAGCGATGATCCGTAGTTGCGTGCAGTATGGGTGTGTGCAAGATAGCAATTGCCCTGCCCCACTTCGCGCATCACATCAATGGCGAGCGTCTCATCATTAATTCTGAAATCACGCAGGAATGCACGGAAGTTGTCCCACATATATGAATCCAGGACGACTTGCTCCAGCGAACAGCTCTTCGAGCAATCAAGGCCGCCGATTCCAGGGATCAAATCACTTCCTGAGAAGACGCTGGAGATGTACGAGAAGGATTCGGAGAAGGAGGCTTTAACTCCAGTTGCTTCACCGCCCATGCCCCAGTTTGCAACCATGCAGGGTCTGTGATAGCGCTTGGCCATCTGTCCTGCGGCAGCAGATATCAGCAGATGCTCCGGAGCGGAGAAGTCGATTGCACCAGTGCGCATATCGATCGGCGCTGAAGACGACCCGTATATGTGTGGAGCCCCAGGCGATGCAACTTGAGTGATTACTATGCTCGCAAGATTCTCGCAGTTAATGTTCACAACGGTACCAGCAATCGTAACGGGGGATGAAGATCCAGGCATAGACATAGAATGGCAAAGAATCGGGATGCCTGCCTTGGCGAATTCCACCTGAGCCTCCACTGCTCCTTCGTCAAATGACAGAGGGGAAATGGGATTGGTAGCTGCAGAGAACAACGGACGCCTCCTCAGCTCATCTCGCCCACCCGCGGCGATGGATCCCAGCTCGATCTGTTTCTTTGCATCCAAGGCGTTGGTGCAATCACCCTGGACATGGAGCGAACAGTTCTCGATTCCCGTCCAGAGCTCATATGCATTGTGACACTGGACGGGAACATCGGATATGGTAACAATCGGCCAGAAGAAGTCTATGGCGTCCAACGCATCAGCGAGCTTGGCGAAATCTCCGAAGTCCTGTCTGGTGGCATTTCGCTGCTCACCAGTGTCGATGTCAATCATGTACAGTGTCAGGCCGTCCGTGGACAGACGTGGCATTCCATCCGTGGGAAGGTCGATATCGTTCCCGCTGTCTCGAGCGCACAATTTGAAGCTCTTCGGAGCCTTCCTAAGCGCCTCGTTGACCATGCTTTCGGGCATCACAGCTATGCGCTTCCTCGCGTCCACAATAGCGCCGGAATCCTCCAGCATCGATAGTACCGATTCGCTGCGAACGAGAACTCCGATGTCTTCCAGCGCTTCGATGCTCTTCTGGTGAATGGCATCTTCTTCTTCACTGCTCAGGCATTTCCAACGCACAGAGGCCATCTCGCCATCACCTTGCCCTTGAATCCAGGCATTGCACTCGCGCGCTCAGTCTCCTTTGGATGACTCCTTCACTATGTCATCGAGGCGCGCGGATATACCTTTGTCGAGTATCTCGGGCTCGTGGTTTTCCATGATCCAATCGGCCTTCTCCTTGGCCAGAGTCATGGCATCCTTTTTTCCTCTAGCCTCCCATTGATCATATGGCTCGCTGGTGAACAACTCTGAGATGAAGAAGTCGCGTACCTCCTTCATCGTCGCCCTCTCGCCCAGGTAGCTACCTCTCTTCGAGCCCAGACCCAGGACGCCGACGTCCTTGATCATATCTGCATGCAGCGTCTCCTTGTTGACGACAACCTCGCGGCAACCTGTTATCGCCCTACTCACTATGTCGTTGTCGATCACCATCTGCTCATAGGACAGCACTGTGGAGCAATCGAGCATTCCTATTCCGTTGTTGATTTCGACGCCCATTGTCGCATTTGCCATCGCCAGCATCCCGTTTTCAAGGGCGCTTTGCATGCCAGGAACCTTCGCATTCGAGCCGAGGCCTCCGCACGCGGAAGGCATCTTCATGTATCGAGCCATATCATTCGCGCACAAGCATAGTAGCATAGCCTCGGGCGAGGATAGCTGAATCGCGCCGGTTCTCGGGTCCATATTGGAGAGTACGGAGCCGTAGATTGTAGGGGCACCAGGCGAATGTGCTTGCATGGCAGCAGCCAACGCGAGTGTCTCGGCATGATTGACCACGAGATCTCCTGCAATCGTAGCGGGACCACTAACCCCCATCATTGCCATGCCCGTGATATGCACGGGAACGTGAGCTTCCGCCCATATCATTGCGGCGTCAGTCGCGTGTCCGTCCAGAGTCAAAGGCGACATGGTACAGACCATTGCGGACATCACATGTCGATTCCTGAGCTCCTCGGAACCGTCGACGATTTCCGACGCCATCCTTATCTGGGTTCTCGCTTCCTCAACGGTAGAGGTCGATTCGCTCTCTATGTGCTTCTTTGAGATGTCGAATGCCCGCTTCATCGCGGCGACGACATGTATCTCCTCCGGAACGTCAGATGCCACAACCATCGGTTCGTAGATACTGCAGAACGATAGGTAATCTGCGATTGTGGCGCTCTTGACTATGTCTTCGAGGACTGACTGTCTTCGACTGCGAGTCTTCTGCTCCCACACGGCAATGCCGCAACCATCTGTGGTGTAGTAGCAGTGAGTTCCATCACAGGGCAGGTCGTACTCCTTCTCTCTTCCCGCGAGGACGAAACTCTGAGGAGCTTTGGCGATCAATGATTGCGTAAGATCGATATCGAATTTCACGATAGCATTCTTCTCATCCACTTCTGCGCCCGCAGCCTTCAATGAATCGCGAGCGATCCTACTGTGGACTCGAATTCCCACAGTCTCCATCACATCGAGAGCTGCATCGTGTATCTGCTTTCTGTCCTCGTCCTTCAATATCTGCACTGGCGTTCTCACTTTGAATCTGTCTGCGAACGTGCCCAAAATTCAGTCCCTCCTGGTTAAGATCAAATCTCAGAACCCTACAATCCAATCTTCTTGATAAGTCTTTTTGGCTAATATAAGTATGAATTATATAAATGTAAGAGGTTTTAATGGGTTTGCAAGGCCAGCAGCTTAGGCGGCTGACCGTGTTGTGCTTCTATGGCTGCCCTACAACGGAGTGACGTTGAACTCGATCCACGGTCCGCCATGGTACAACGCGCTTGGATCAGACGGATGCGGGTTCGCGAAGTCTGCCGGTCCCTCGATGGTCAGTATGTTGTTAACTGGATCGTAGCTGTAGCTGTTCCCATTGAGGTTCATGTAGCCCAAGCTCATCGTCCCTAGGTATTGGATGGCGGTGTAGTCACTCAAATCGCCGCCCCATACATTCACGATGGCGTTTTCATCGACTATCTCAGCGTAGTATCCGATCACAGGGTCTGTTGGCATCACGATTACGAGCGTCCTATATTCTGCAAGGTCCATCTCAACCGGAGTGTACTCGTAGTCGACCTCGGTTTCGATGCATGGATCTCCACAGTTCCAGCTCTGGTACGTCAACCCTACGTACTGATCGTAATCGGAGTCCGGATGAGCAGGCCACGACTCGATGTAGTCAAGGGCTATTGGCTCCCATGCCCATGCACAATGTCCGCCTAGCCCTGTATTGTTCTGATCAACACAGTGCAAGCTCCACTGGGCGACGCCATCGTAGGCGAGGTCTACATCGCCCTCGCGGAAGTCGACCACCATGGAGAAGTCCTCCATGTACGGTTGGTGCATTGAGACGTCTGTGTGCTCCATCCACCTCGTGATCAGTGCTTCATATCCCCAGCTGACGTGGCCGATCTCCAGCACGACATCGTCACCATCAAGGCTCATCTTCATTATGGTTCCCAGGATGTCGTAGGTCCACTCATAGCCGCAGTAGATGTCGAATACTTCGTTACCTTGTCCCCAGATCCATGAATTCCAGTCGGCAAGATAATCGTCGCCGACGTAGGACCACCACTCGAGCGGTTCTACCGAATCGGGCATACCCAGCCACTCTTCCGCGGCAGCGCGGTTCATGGTGACCTCGATCATCGTGCCCGTCATGTATCCGTCGTTGGCAGACAGAATGGTACTCTCCATGTCGGAGATCCAGGCGCTCGGATCGACCGGCGCCTCGTATACTGTGGCGAAATCACCATCGCTGCCCCATTTCGGAATCCAGAGGTTCGTCCAATCTCCACCGGTCTCATAGAGGTACTGGAAGTACACGTCCATCGATACCGCAGCACCCTCGACCGTTGAGCCGGTAGTTGGCATTAGAACGGGTTCGTGCACGTTCAAGCTTGGCATGTTGACGGCGTCGACGCTGTACCTGTAAGGCGCATAAATCAGTCCCTGGCCGCCACTGACTGGGTTGTGCAGCAGCGAGTACAGATACGTTATCTCGCCAGCTTCATCCGTGAGCAGTCTCTCGGTGTCCCATGTCGAGCTGGCCAACCTGTAGTCCCACCACGGGCCCCATTCTGCCTCGAACATCTCGGATATCGTGTACGTTACCGTCGCGGACGGCTGCCCTGACTCGAAACACACTTCCAACGTTCCATAGCCTCCTGGCGCACCACCAGGAATTGCGGAGAACGAGTATACCTTTCCACTGGTTACGGACCTGACTTCTGAGTCGACTTCGGCTGTCAAGTCGCCCTTGAACCGTATCGTCTGAGACAGCAAAACCGTGTCTGGCTCGGTTGAGTTGTCCTGGATCGCAATAGTCACGCTTGCCATTCCAGCATTCTTAATGTGCAGGTAGACGTCGCCATTGCCAGGCGCCTGCCATTCGTACCAAACGATGTCCGTAATCGGACCTCCGGGCGGATGCCGCTCCACAATGAAGCTGTCCTCCGCCCCGACGGCGCATGGCATCATTGCCGTCGCTGCCATCATGAATAGCAGGATTGAGGCGATCATTCCTTTTCCAATAATTCTACTTCCTAGCATTTTGCTCAGTTCCCCCCTTGTTTTCCCCCTTGCCTATCAGCGGACAGAGGACTGTCCAATAGGTGTCCAGGTACAACGATAAAATCATATTTAAAGCTGAGGAATCTATAATACCGTCTGACTACGCCAATTATTGACTAACTCATCACAAAGCTATTATCGAGAGCGTTCCAACCAGGATTCCCAGAAGCCAAATCGAACTCCGATATCGAATTTACCTCCTCCTCGTCGTTGTCTTAACAGTGTTAATTGATGACGCAGTTGATGATGCGCGGAAGCATTGCTCTTTGCAGAAAAGCTAGCAACAACTGTAACACCCTGTGAAATGTCAACGCGGGCTTGATCTTCCGACTACGACTGGATGTCACGATTCCTTGGTTCACTACTACAGCTGTGCATATTCTGTATTGGAGAGTGGGAAAGGGATTCCCCTATCCAACCGGAATTCTGCCACAAGGGCGAGCCTCGGGATTCATTCGAGTATCGGGAACCGCTTAACGAAAGGCAGCTCAGACCACCACTTACCCAGACCCACCCACTGACCAGCGCCAAGCAGGGCGAGTAGCACTAGTGCCACCAGGTACACAATGTGATCGTCAATCAACGGGTTATTCTCTGGAGGAAGCCTCGAAGACCACATCAGCACCATAAGAGCGCTACCTGAAATCGCAGCGACCATCATCCCCACCCCAAGCACAAGAGCGATTCCTATTCCCAGCAATGCGAGCATGAATAGGGTGTCGACGGCAGCGCTTCCAGACAGATCCTGGTAGAACCCGGCAAGCGGACCGGTTGTTGCGTAGTTTAGGAAGCCTGATGTCGGCGATCCTCCATTAATCCAGGCATTCGCCGATGAAGTCGAGTATCCCAACCCGAGCAGCTTGTCGAAGAACGCCCATAAGAATGTCCATCCCAGAGCCAGTCTCAAAGCGGCCGCAGCGTATTGCTCTTTCGTGAATCCAGTAATTGCCAACTTCATTTACACATCCTCCTTGACCGATTCCCAAAGAAATATTGGCTAAACGGAATTATAAAGTTGACACCGAACAGGATAGGCTGGTGCCTAGGCTTCTCACTTGCGCCTGGCCTGTTCGGCTTACATAGTGGATGATTATTGAGCAACAGAGCCCATTCGAAATGAAGACTTAAATAGCATTAATGTAGTCAGACAGCGTCGTAGACAATTCGGCCTGGGATTTCATCCGGGCTGAAAGCCGACTACGAAAACGAAGGTAGGGGGAGAGAATAGATGAAAGGATTTGTAAGCAAGTCTGGAGCGCTGGCTGCCGTTATAATGCTGGCGGTCATGGCTGTCCCCGCCTCTCTATCGGCCGGTGGCCCAGGGGCTCAATGGACAATCATGATCTATCTGGACGCGGACAACAACTTGGAAGAATATGGCGATCTGAATCTCGAGTGGCTGGAGAGTGTGGGTTCCGATGAGAACGTCAACTTCCTGGTGCTCATGGATACCTACAGCGGAGTGGCGGATCTTCTCTATGTGAACGAAGGCAGCTCCGAGTCTGTCGGTGGCGAGTACGGCTATCCGTACGAGGCAGACATGGCAGACCCTGAGGTCCTTGAGGAGTTCATTGTGAACGGATGCAAAGACTACCCCGCAAGCAACTACGCATTGATACTCTGGGACCATGGTGGAGGATGGCGCGGACTGTGTTGGGACGACACTACCTCTGAGGAGACGGGAGAGAGCGAGTTCATTTCGATGGTGGAGCTCCGGGACGCTCTGTTAGACGCCAAGGAACAGACGGGAATTGTGCTAGATGTTGTCGGGTTCGACCTGTGTCTTATGGCGATGCCTGAGGTGGCTTATCAGGTGAGAGACTGCGCGAAGTACGTTATATTCAGCGAAGAGACAGTACCTGGCGCGGGATTCCCGTATGACGCCATTGCCGAGGACATCACGGCGGACCCAGATATGAGCGCTGTGGAATTGTGCGAAGCCATTGTTGTGGACTATGGTATCTACTACACCGAAGAGCCCGGATGGGTGGATTGGACTCTCAGCGCCTTCGACATGAAGTACATGGACGATGTGTTCCGTGCGGTGGATGACCTTGGAATCGAGCTGATAGCGTCAATGCAGGACTACATGAACGCGATACAGAAGGACGTGATCAGCGCGCAGAAGTACTACTACCCGTACAATATAGACCTGAAGGGTTTCGCAATGAATCTGCTCGCTGACGATGCTATCGACAATCCTGATCTCAAGGATGCTGCAGCAGAGGTCATAGAAGCTGTCGAAGGCGGAGTATTCGCAATGGTGAACAGCAAGCTCAATCAGGACTCCTACGGATTGGCCATCTACATACCCACGACGAACGATGGCATGCACCACATAAAGGAGACCTATCTTGACATCCCGTTCGGACAGGACACCAGCTGGTACGACTTCGCTGTTGCTATCTCGAATTGGGACGGCAAGACCTGGGGCCAGGAATAGACGGACAGCGACATTCACGCGTCAGTGCGTGACGAAACCCTTTCCCCAAACCAATTCAAGCGTTTTTCAGTTCATAGCTACTGGAAGAGAATGATTTCTCCCTGGAATGAGAATTGCCGAGCAGCCCGACGAAAGCAAGAGCCTTCGTCCGGCTCGTAATCAGTCAACCTTCTGCAAGAATGGAGGAGCGGGCCCGGTGGGATTCGGATTTCAGACGCTGGCTAAAATCTAACAATGCTGTATCGGAT
>CP070748.1:1432328-1479156 GCA_020348345.1 Methanobacteriota archaeon
CTTCATCATCCCCATCCGGGAGCAGAGAATCATAAAGGATCGTGAACGTCAATTCGGTGCCATCCCAGCTTGAGGCATTAGCCCAGAACGTGACCTTATCACCGAGGTAGACTGGGTTTGGCGACGCCGCGAACGTAAAGTCGTCTTTAAGCATCTGAGATGACGCCGGAGTGTCGGGACCCTCCTCTTTCGAGGAATCCGCGAAGTGCCCTGGATCCACCGTCATCGACACGCCTACTGCCACAAAGACCGCGGTGAGAACGATTGTCAACGACGATGCAATCGTTAAGAATACTTCCACAAATCTCTCCGAGAGACTACCCACAATGCCAGTTATGCGCGGGCTATATTTAAATTCTTCTTTGGGAATCCTTGCACTGGCCACTTCATGCTCGATTAAATATGCTGCATCAGACCGTCATACGTCGTCTTCTCGGTGGAATGCCAAGACAAATCGTTGGATTCTTCCAAAGGTGAGATTGAGATTCTTGCTCAATGAGAAAGGGATAGGAATGTCTATTCATTGTCGAATGCAAATCACACAGTCGCACGCTCTAGAGAATAAGTTTTCAAGATGGCAGGGCTGCCAAAAATGAAGATGGTGAGTGGGCCCAACCGGATTCGAACCGGCGATCTGCGCTGTGTGAGAGCGCCGTCATAACCGCTAGACCACGGGCCCTTAGGATGGAGGAGAATGCTGAAGGGATAAAAACCCTTTTGCGGCGCTGTGGCAACTCGACCCCATCCTTTTTGTCTTGCTGTGGGCATCACGGTTTCGAGAATTATGAGGGTGAGAACCAGTGGCGACGTAGTCGACATGAGGGCTCTATGGTGGGAAGATGAAGCCGTGAAGGCTATCGATCAGCGGGCACTACCTCATGATTTCGAGATAGCAACGATACGAACACACACTGAGATGGCCGAAGCCATCTCTAATATGACGATACGGGGCGCCCCGTCGATAGGTGCTGCGGGGGCGTATGGAATGGCGCTCGCATGGCGAAACGAAATCAATCTCGAGGATGCTGCACAGACACTCAGAGCGACCCGGCCCACTGCCTACGATTTGTTTCATGCGATTGATTTGATGAGTTCCGAAGATGGCGATCTACGACGCCCTGCAGATAGATACGCAGATTCAGTAGTCTCTAGATGTGAGCGTATTGGGACGAATGGCAGTGAACTCATAGAGGACGATATGAAGATACTGACTCACTGCAATGCAGGCGCTCTTGCCACAGTTGACTTCGGCACCGCCTTAGCGCCGATAAGGGTGGCCCACAGAGCGGGAAGACGTGTGTTCGTATTTGTGGACGAGACGAGGCCCAGGCTGCAAGGGGCGAAGCTCACGGCTTGGGAGCTGGCGAACGAGGGGATTGAATATGCGGTAATTGCCGATAACGCCGCGGGGCACTACCTGAGGGACGAGGTGGACATGGTGATTGTCGGCGCGGATAGAATTGCAGCCAACGGTGACTTCGCGAACAAGATAGGCACCTACGAGAAGGCGGTTGTGGCGGGTGAGAATGGGGTTCCCTTCTATGTCGCCGCTCCTTTGAGCACATTTGACCCTGCCTTGCCCTCCGGTGAAGGCATCGTTATTGAGCAACGTTCTCCGGATGAGGTGCTTTTCATTGACGAAGTGAGAGTGGCCGCAGGAGGCAGCAATGCGCTTAATCCGGCATTTGATGTAACGCCCTCCAAATTCGTGACCGGATTCATCACTGAACAGGGTATATTTCGTGCAGACAACCTCAAGAACTTCCTTGAGGACGCGAGGGTTTGATGCGGCAGCCTTTTTAGCCAGGTCTTGGATATGGGCCACGATGATCCTGGTAACAAAATGGTTCGGATGCTTCCTGTGCGTCGAAGGCGAGGTCAGGAAGGCCGTGTTGTTTCCAAAGGATCCGATAGCGGTAGCTGATCGCCTGGAGCGCATCAAGAAAGGCGAGATACTCGAGGAGGAGCGAGACTTGGGTTCGGCCTCAGATCAAGTGGCCGACCGAAGGCTGTCTGAACTCGGGAGATACTCGAAGTTCGATTCCTCCTTCATAAGACCCGAGCCCTATGGATTCACGATTGATGTATACCGTGAAGCGACAATCGAACTCGCCAAGAGAATGGCCAAGAGCACTGTAGGCCCAGATGTCTATCTCGGCCACGCCGTAAGGGCCCACGATGATCTTGTGTTCGCCAACAACATGCTCTCCGAGAGACTTCACGAATGGTATTCTCTACATTTCCCCGAGCTGAAAGAGGTCCTCCCGACAGAAGCATACGTGGAAGCCATTGTGAAGACTGGAAATCGTGATGAAATCCTGAAATCTCTCGATTCAAAGATGGATTCGATAGGCGCCGATATCGACGAGGAAGACCTTCGCCCGATGCGAATCCACGCGACCGTACTCAAGGAGTCCATCGCAGCGAAGAAGGCCGTTGAATCCTATATCGACAGCAGGATGAAGGTGGTTGCACCGAACACCACCGCTCTCATAGGCCCAGTGATTGGCGCGAGACTGATAATGCAGGCTGGGAGTATCTCCCGCCTCGCTTCGATGCCGTCTGGCACAATCCAACTGCTTGGAGCCGAGAAGGCAATGTTTCGACATCTTAAGAAGAAGGCCAAACCGCCGAAGCACGGCATTCTATTCCAGCATCCCTTGGTGCACAGTGCGCCAGCATGGCAGAGAGGACCCATTGCGAGGACTCTCGCCTCCAAGGTGTCAATGGCTGCAAGGGCTGACGCCTACACGGGCAATGACATCTCTGCCCTGCTGAAGGAACAGCTGGAAAAGCGGATAGTGGAGATCAGGGAGCAAAGGCCGTCGCCTCCGAGGAAGCCCGCTGGCAGGCGCAAGAAGGGCAAACGATAGACGCTAACTATTTTAACCATCCTCACTTACGGTCACGAGAAGTGAGACTCATGGCATGGGAGCAGGCAGAAGTCAGGACATTGAAGGAAGGGCGTTACATCAACATCGATGACGAACCCTGCAAGATTACTAGCATATCGACGTCCAAACCTGGGAAACACGGCGAAGCCAAAGCGCGAATCGAGGCTATAGGCATCTTCGACGGTTCGAAGAGGTCCGTGGTATTCCCCGTCAAGCACAAGGTCCAAGTCCCAATGATCGACAAGAGGCAGGCGCAGATAGTGACCATAATGGGTTCAGAGGTACAGTTGATGGATCTCGAGACGTACGAGATGTTCCAGCTTCCAATCCCGGACGAACTCAAAGACTCTCTCACGCCAGGAGAGAACATCCAGTACCTCATTGCCATGGGCAGGAAGAAGATCACCAGGGTGTGATTGATGCCGACTCGAGGCATGCTCAGCTTTGCGGATGCCTGTTCAAGCTTCGATGATTCGTTTTTCGTGCTATTTGGTGTGCCTTTTGACAGGACCACCACCTTCAGGAGTGGTACCCGTTTCGCTCCGACAGCGGTGAGGGAAGCTTCCCTCAATTTCGAGCCAGACCTTCACGAGCACGACATCGATCTTCGCGATGTGCCCTTTCACGACATGGGCGACCTTCACGAGGAAGGCGAAGTCGACGCCATGGTTCGCTCAATCGAGGAGGAAACGAAGCGACTTGTGGCTGCGGGGAAATTCCCTGTCGCCGTGGGGGGCGAACACTCGATATCCCCTCCGATTGTGAAGGCATTTGGAGGCGGAATTTCCGTTGTGATAATCGACGCCCACCTGGACTACAATGATGAGTACCAGGGCCTCAGAAACAGCCACGCATGCGCACACAAGCGGATCGAGGATGTCGTGGGAGAGGGTAATGTGTTCGCCTTCGGTGTCCGGTCGATGTCAAGAGATGAACATCCTGAGGACGCGTTGTATGCTGATTCCTATGCCGTTCACGAAAAGGGATGCAAGGCCGTCTTCGAGGAGATGCTCTCCAAACTGGGATACGAGCGAATCTATCTGTCGCTGGATATCGACGGCATCGACCCAGCCTATGCTCCCGGTACAGGCACTCCTGAACCATTCGGCCTCACAGCTTTCGATGTTAAATACATAATAAACAGGCTTGGAGACCGACTCGTGGGATTTGACGTAGTTGAGGTCTGCCCTCCGTGCGATAATGGCAACACCTCTATTCTGGCTGCGCGTTTCATCCGGGAAGTCGTTGCGGTGAAGTGGAAATCGATGAAACGTTGAGCGTGTGGATTCAAGCGTCTACTATCTGGGCGACGTGTTGCCGGAACCGCTCGGCGATCTCCTTGGCGCGATCAGGGGATGACGCTTCTGAGAAGATCCTCACGATCGGCTCGGTTCCTGAAGGTCTGATGAGAACCCAGCCGTCGTCGAATAGCACCTTCATCCCATCTGTCATATCGACCTTCTCATCCTTGGCGCTCTCGGACAGTTCCTTGATGACAGCGTCCTTCAATTCGTCGGGGCATGAGGTCTTCGTCTTGTACTGCGAATATGCTGGAATCATTGCCTGAAGCTCAGACATCTTCCCATGTTTGGCGACTATCTCGATTAGTCTGGCTGCCGCCATAGCACCGTCCCTGCAGTGCTGCAACTCTGGAAAGATAAGACCGCCATTCTCTTCACCGCCGAAGATCGCTCCGTGCTCGATCATGGCTCTTGCCACAACCGGAGAGCCGACCCGAGTGAACATCATCCTTCCCCCAGCCATCTTCACCGCATCTTCGACGCACTTGGAGGATCCGACAGTTGTAACCACCAGTCCCCCATCGTTCTCCAGGCAGGCGTAGTGAGCGGCGATCGCCAGGCTTCGATCGCCATGCATGTACGATCCAGTATCGCCCACGAAGATCGTTCTGTCCGCATCGCCATCGTGTATGATACCCAGGTCGAAGCCCCCTTTCTTGACGAGCTCCACCAGGTCTCTGGCATTATCCGGCGTGGGCTCGCTGTTGTGACCCGGAAATGCTCCATTCAAATCTGCGTTCAGAGTGACATACTCGACGCCGAGCCGCTCTAGGATCTTGGGCGTAACGGCAGCTCCAGCCCCGTTGCTGCAGTCCAGGGCTACTCTCAGGTGGGCCAATCGAACTGCTTCTGCGTCGATTAGTGAGACAACACTGTCCAGGTAGGTAGGAATTGCCCGATCATTCACTGATGATCTCCCGATTTGCTCCCATGTCGCAGTTCTGAAATCTCCGCTATGGAATATCCGCTCGATTCTCTCCTCGTTGTCGCGCGCCATCTCTGTGCCGTCTCCGTCGACACATTTTATACCATTGAATTCAGGCGGATTATGCGAGGCTGTAATCACAATTCCGCCCGATATCGAATCTGTGATCTTCACTGAGTACTGAAGAGCTGGAGTTGGCAGTACACCGCAGTCCAAGATTTCGCAGCCAGTAGCCATGGCTCCGGCAGCGCACGCTGCTTTCAGCATCTCGCTGGATGTCCTGGCGTCGGTGCCAATGAGAACGGGTCCTTTCATGAAAGTTCCTATGGCCATTCCAAGGCGCGTGGCAAACCTGCAATCCATGGCGGGTGTGTTTACGATTCCCCTAACTCCATTTGTGCCAAATAGCCGTGGAACGACTTCCTGCAGGGTCATTGCCTCTCCGATTCGGACATATACTGGACAGCGTTAAAACCTTGCGCAGAGGGATGTAGCGGTTTCTGATGCTGCGGAAGTGTTATCTAATTGCGACCCGATTGCCGGGTTGAAGAAGGGGAGGGGGCGCATGGGCTTCAAAGAATGGATTATTCCTCAGGAGAAGCATTTCTTCAAAATGCTGGACACTCAGGCTGACGTGGTCCTGGAGGGTGCAAACACACTTCTTGACCTCGTGAGGAATTTCGATAACGTAGCCGAGAAGCGCGATCTGATGAAGAAGATCGAGGACAGAGGAGACGATATTGTACACGAGGTTGCGGAGGCTCTGAACAAGACTTTCGTCACTCCGATAGATCACGACGATATGTCGAAGCTCGCTTCGAGAATGGACGACATCCTGGATTACATGGAGTCTGCCTCTCACAGGATGTGGTCCTATGAGATCAAGAGGGTCCCGCCTGAAATGATCAAGTTGGTTGAGGTATTGGTCGACTCGGCGAAGGAGGTTAACCACGCTGTCAAAGACCTCAAGAATTTCAAGAAGAAGAACGAGATAGTCAAGCACTGCATCGAAATCAACCGTCTGGAGAACATCGGCGACGATATCACTCATCAGGCAGTGGCCGGATTGTTCAAATCTGCGGACGTTCTAGAGATTATCAAGCTGAAGGAGATATACGAGCACCTGGAGATGGCAACGGACAAGTGCGAGGACGCCGCAGATGTGATCAAGGACATATTCATCAAGCACTCATAGGTGTGTCGCGATGGATATACTCGGCCTGTCGATTCTGGGTTTCACGACTATCTTGCTTACTCTGGCGTTCGAGTTTGTCAATGGGTTTCACGACTCCGCTAATTCCGTGGCAACGGTCGTGGCCACTAGAGTACTCTCGCCAGTATGGGCGGTCGGTCTTGCTGCGATATTCAATTTCTTCGGCATCTTCATTCTCGGTTTTGCTGTCGCGAAAACAGTGGGCAAGGGCATCATCGAAGAAGGATTGGTAATGGAGTACGGAATATGCCTCATATTCTGCGCGGTCGTAGGAGCGATTGTCTGGGACCTTATCACATGGTGGCTCGGCATCCCGACATCCAGCAGTCATGCGCTCATTGGAGGACTTATCGGCGCTGGCGGAGCAGTATGGTTCACTGACGCCATCGTATGGAGTGGAACACTCAAGACGGTCGCCTTTATTGTCGTGTCTCCTGTCCTAGGCCTGGCGATAGGCTTCTTGTTGACTTCTCTCACAATGCGTGCTGGAAGAAGGACTTCGAGAACCGTCGTTAACTGGTGGTTCAGGAAGCTGCAGATTTGCTCAATGGTCACCTTATCCGCAATGCATGGTTCTAACGACGCTCAGAAGGGAATGGGCATAATCACCAGCGTTCTCATGCTTGAGGCGGGAATATTCGTTACAGGAACCTTCGACCCCGAGCTCTGGGTCATTCTGTCCTGCGGTGGGATGATCGCTTTAGGGACGTTCTTCGGGGGATGGAGAATAGTGAAGACAATGGCCGCTCGTGTGACCAAATTGCAGCCGTACCAGGGATTCTGTGCGGAAACAGGAGCAGCCACGATGATCGGTGTCGCCACACTATTCGGTATACCTGTCAGCACAACGCACACGGTGTCAGGGGCGATAATGGGCGTCGGGGCAACGAAGAGGCTTTCGGCAGTGAGATGGGGGGTCGGCCGGAGAATTGTAATTGCATGGATCCTGACAATCCCAGCTTCAGCTACAATCGCGGGAATACTGTTCCTGATAATGAACAGCTTCTGCTGAATCGACTCCCCTCCCGGTCTGGGCATCTAATCGGATGGCGGACTTGCGTTGCTCGCAATCATGTCTATTATCTTGCTTCGATCAGATACCGCCATGCCAACATCCACGATTGAATTGGATATCGTGCATTCGTCACCGATAATCGCATCCCGGTAAACCACGGAGTTCTCAATACTTGTGCCCTGGCCGACTAAAACCCCTGAAGAGATGTATGAATTCCTCCCGATAGTCGCGCCATCTACTTGTGCTCCGCTCTCGATGATCGTTGGCGCAAGCCTGCTATCGTCCATGACTCCATCTCTCATGAGAGTCCTGAAGGCCGATAGAAGGCTCTCCCGCGTGCCGCAATCGACCCAATAGCCTTCGAACCTGAGGCCGTACATTCCCCTGTCGAGGATGTTCGGGAAGACCTCTCGTTCCATTGACACAAATCCTTCTCCGATATGATCCAGAGCCTCGTACTCAAGCGCATAGACACCCGCGTTCGCAAGGCGAGAAAACGCTTCCTCCCTGCTCGGCTTCTCCTGGAATCGCTCTATCCTCTGATTTGCATCCAGGTCCACTATTCCGAAGGGAGTCGGATCATCTACTCCCCAAAGGGAGATCGAAGCGAACGCTTTCTTGCTCCGATGGAATCCGATGAAAGCGCCGATGTCAAGCGATGAGATGCTGTCGCCGTTGATCACGAGGAATGGGCCGTCTATGTAGTCCTCCACGTTCTTTACGGCTCCCCCAGTTCCCATTGGCTGCTGCTCCTCGACGATGGTTATCTTGCGGCGGGGAGGATTCTCCTCAAGGTAGCTCTCCATCACCTCTCGCATGTATCCGACGGGAACGATGGTCTCGTCAACCTCTTCGGGAAGAGAGTCGATGACATGCATCATCAGAGGCTTTCCCATAAGGGGGATTAGGGGCTTCGGAATTCTGTACGTGAGGGGTCTCAGGCGGGTGCCTTTGCCGCCGACCAGAAGAACAGCTTTCATCGTTGGCATGATGCGTCTGGTGCCATAAAAAGCATATGATTGATGCGAATGTGACGGAATCTGGCTGCGTCCCTACTTCGGACAAATGCTGACTACGTTATTGCCACGAAGAATGACGGTTCCAAGTCTCTTGACCTGATCCCCGTTGGTCTCTTCGGTGTCCTCAAGAACCATGTTGAGATAATCGTCAAATCCGGAAAGAGTCCCCTCTAGCATCCTGCTGTCTTTGAGGAGCAGCGAGACCTTCTTGTTCATAGACTTCTCAAGTAAACTCAGAGGCATAACCATCTTATCACGACTCGTCAATGCTGAGTGTTGACTTAAATCTTTTCTTTTTTCGCGCTAGCCGTTGCATCCGCAACGTCACCGAGTCGATGCGCCGTTCTTCTTGGTGAGCTCGTCTTCAATCCAGGCTTTGACTTCTCTTCTGGAGCGCGCGTCAATGCCGAAAGTTTCTATGAACTTCTTCGTCGTGGTGAGTTCCAGACTGTTCTTCTTGGGTCGGCGGCGTATGAGCCCGAGTTCCTCCAGGGTACGAACATGGTTGTAGACCTTGCTTCCGACGAGGTCTGAAAGTTTGCTTTGAAGGACCGGTTGATAGTAGGCAATGAGCGATGCAGTCTTGAGGACGTCCTTCGGCACCTTAAGGTCGGCCAACTTCGCTGCCGGCGACGAGTATTCCTTCTTCACCTGCATCGCATATCGTGGCCCCATCTTTGATATTTCGATGGCTCGGTCTGAGCCGTTATATTCGTCGATGAGGTTCTTCAACGCGGAGCGAATCGTCCTGACATCCAGGCCCGAGGCCTCCTTGAGGTCCGTCACTGTCACGGGTTTTGCAGCCGAGAAGAGCGCAGCCTCTACTATCCTCTCGCTCTTCACTTGACCACCGCTACCTTCGCCAGTTCGACGTTCTCAATCGGCGCCGCATCCTCGAGCTGAGCTATGTCCCAAGGAACCTTGACCTCGAGGAAGATCTCTCCGAACGGTGGCTTTTCCTGCCATATGTGGATCTTGCCCATCTTCGCCAGGAAAAGCATTGACACCAATACCGTAACCCTGTCATTCTTGCTCAGTTGGCACAGATCGCTGATGGGGATGGGTTCGTTGCCAAACCCCTGGATTCTCTCCCAAACCTCGGCGATGTCGTCTTCAAGACTCTCCTTATGAGTCTTGTCATCAAATTCCGGCCGACGGTACTTGTGCATGAATTTGGACAGCTCTTGCCTTATGTCCGATTCCTTCTTCGCCTCCTCGAACGCGTCAAGTAGATCTATTAGCGTGACAGCCCTTTCCGACTTGCGTCTTATTCTCTCATTGATAGGTTGCTCGTCTGTGTACAAGATCGCCTTTCCATCTCCGAGTTCAAACGGATCAACAAACAGATCGAATCCTTCAGGGTCGAATCCATCCAGAATGATTTCACAAGTCTCAGGTCTGTCAGCCCTGCTAACGGCAACGTCGCTCTGCAATCGGTGTATCTCCCATGCCATGTAGACGATCTTGCCGGCGACTATGAGATTCACTTCGGAGGCCTTCTTGACCTTGGCGAGGTATGTCTTTGAGAATTCTATCAGGTTGATGTCCCAGGGGTTGAACTGTTGCTGTACCACCAGTTCGAAGATTTGCGCGACGCTTCTCTCGAACGGGTCGTCGGATGGTACCAGCGTTCCGCTCTGCATTTCCTCTGCTATCCGGACGTATCGGCCAATCTTACTCTGGAGGTCCTCGTTGTCGTCAATTATTGACTTCTGGAACACGAGGTGGTTTATCACATTTCCGAAATCGGTCTCATTCGTCATCATCTCAAGCCGCCTCCTGCTGCTCTTCCTGGAGTTTCAGCTCCGTCTCGGGGGGTGTGTCCGGAATGTCCCCGATGTTCGGCTTCATCACAATATCCGTGATGCCCTCTCTCTGCATCGTCACACCGATTATGTGGTCCGCTTCCTTCAGGGTCACCTTCCTGAGCGAGATCTGGATGAATTGCGCGTTCTTCGAGCTTCTTCCAACAGCGCGAGAGACGTTCTCGGCGTTGACGCCGTCCAGGAACATGTCTACTTCGTCCAATAGGTAGAACGGAGATGGCTGGTATGCCTGTATTGCGAATATGAACGATAGGGCTGTTAGGCTCTTCTCCCCTCCCGACAAAGCCTCCATCCTTACGAACTTCTTATCTTTTGGCCGCGCCTTGATTATCAGTCCTCCGGAGAGCGGGTCTTCCTCGTTTTCAAGCAGTAGCTCCGCCTCGCCGCCTCCGGACAGTTCTGAGAATATCTTGGTAAAGTTCTCATTGATTGCTCCAAAGATCCTCTGGAATCCAACCTTCTTCTTCGTGTTCAACTCATCGACAAGCTTCATCAGGTTCGACTTCTGTTTCTTCAACTGGCTGACCTCAGCTTTGATCTCATCGAATCGGGTCTTCTTCTCCTCGTATTCATCGATTGCCTTGAGGTTGACTGCCCCGAGAGTCTCCATGAGCCTCTCGGACTCCGATATCGTTCGCTTCAATTCGTCCACGGGCGGAAGCGACTCCGGCAGCTCGATCGACTCGTACTGAGCCATCGCCGCCTCGGCTTCCTTGAGCTTCGCCTCGGTCTCGGCCAGCTTTGTCTGAAGGCTGAGTACGAAGTCCCCATTGGTCTGGATCTTCGTTGTCACCTTGTCGACCGAGGCTTCCGTCTCCATCTTCTTCTTGTACAGGCCATCGCGTTTGTTGCGCAGAGTGTTGAGCTTGTCGCCCATGGTGCGCTCCATGCTGAGTAGTGCGTTAAGCTCAGTCTCGAGTTTGGTGCAAATCTCAGCGCTCTTCTTTCCTCGCGACTTCTGTTCCTTGACCTTTGCATCTGTGCCAGCAATCGCATCCTCTATCTCCTTCTTCCGTGCAGTCACCAGCTCGATTTGCTTGCCTATTGTCTGGATCTCCGAGTTCAGATTGGCAGTGTCGTTCGAAAGCTCTAGTATGTCCTTTTCAAGCTTCTTCAGCTTCTGCGAGAGTTCTGCAGGGGTCGCCTCTAGAAGGGCCTTGTCCTTTGCTGTTTTTGTCTTCCTGGTCTTCTCAACGGCCTCCTTCAACCTCTGAATGTCTTCTTTGGTCTTCTCCACGAGGTCAAGGCACTCTGATAGGTCTCCGTTCTTCGTCTCAAGCTCCTTGTCGATCGAGTCGAGCTTCTGCTGAAATTCCTTCCTCTTCGCTTCCAATGAGCTCTTCCTGACGCTCTCGCCGCTATCTCTCGCTGTGGAGTCGCGCAGCGCATCCTCAAGTCCCGAGATGGTGATTCGGAGCTCGGAAAGCTCTGCCTGCGCCTTCTCAGACTGCTCTATGGCTCCTCTCAATTCCGCGGCCTTCTTCTCGATACGGCTCTCGGATGGCGCGCCAAATTTGATGAGGTTCGCGTCCATTGTGCCGCCTACCATCGCGCCGCTGGCCTCAGCTAGCTCTCCTTGAAGGGTTACGAGACGAACGCCTCCCATCAGTTTCCTGGCTTCAGTCAGGTTCTTGACTACTACTGTGTCGCCGAAGACGAACCAGAACGCCGCCCTGTATTTCTCGTCGAACTTGACAAGGTCGATCGCGAACCCAAGGGAGCTCTTCGATGCCATCATGGCTTTGCCGCGAGGGCGTCCGTCCAGCATCTTGTTGAGCGGAAGGAAGGTCGATCGTCCGAGCTTGTTCTTCTTGAGGTAGCTGATGCAAGTTGCCGCGACCTCGTCACTGTCGACGACGATTGACTGCATTCTGTTCCCGGCCGCGACGGTCAGAGCCGCTTCGTATTCGCCGTCGACATCCGCCAGTTCCGCAATCGTTCCTCGAATGCCTTTGATCTTGCCCTTGTCTCTAGCTTCAAGTAGCGACATGGTTGCCGAGCTATAGCCCTTCTTGACCATGTCTGCAGCCTCGGCTTCAGCCTTCAGTCTGTTGTACTCTCGCGTGAGGGATTTGACCGCATCCTCGAGGTTCTGCGCGTCTTTTATCAGCCTCTTCTCCCTGTTCCTGGCGGTCTGATACTCCTCCTGTGTCTTCTTCGCACTTGCCGAGGATGCCTTGGATTCGCTTCCCAGCTCCTTGATCGACCATTCCGCGTCCTTGAGCTCGAACTCATAGGTCTTTCTCGTCTCCTCTGCATTCGCTATGTCAATCCTAAGGCGAGATAACCTCTCGTTCATCCTGTCATGTTCGAGATTCAGAGCGTGCACTTTCTCCTTCTTTGAGGATATGTCCACGCCGAGCTCCAACACCTCCTTCTGGAGGACGTTGAGCTCAGAATCCGATTTTGAAATCTCATCCCGGTGGCCCTCGAGCTCCTTTCTGTTCTCCTCCAAGCGTCCGGCCTTATCATCGTATTCCTTGTTGAGTGGTTCGAGCTTGTCCTCCAGAGACTCGAGATCCTCCTGAACCGCCTTGAGGTCCTCGACGTGGGCTTTACGCGATTCCTTGAGGGAGGCAATCATCTCATCAGAGTTTGCACCTGCGTCCTTGGAACGCGCGATATCGATTCTGAGGTTGTCGATCTTCTCCTTGATCTCTCTGGCCTCCTCGCCTCCTCTCTCGCTTATCTGATCCTCGATCTTCGCGAGCTCCTCGGAGATCTCTTCGAGAGAGGAAGTCAACTCGTCCTTCTTCTTCTCCGCCTTGGCACTCTCGTCGGTGTATGTGCTGATCTGTTCCTTGTACGATGAGATCTCCCTCTCCACCGATTCTCTGTTCTTCACCGCTAACGCTGCTTTGGACATGGCCAGCTTGTCGTGCAGGTTCTTGTACTTGAGCGCGCCTTCGCGGTCCTTCTCAAGCTGCTTCATCTGCTTTCTTATCTCGTCGATGATTATGGACAGTCTCTCGACGTTCTGCTCAGCCGCGGCCCTCTCCTTCTCGGCAGCCTGGATGTCCTCGTCGAACTTCGTGATGCCTGCTATGTCATCCAGGATCCGTCGACGCTCGAGATTGGTCATTTCCACTATCCTGGTGATGTCTCCCTGCTGAACGAAGTTGTAGCCGTCAGCGCTTATCCTGGCGTTCGCAAGCAGGTTATCGAATTCTCCTAGGGATGATTTCTTGTCGTTCACGTAGAAGTACGAGTAGTAGCCCTCTGCGTTGTCCGAGATTCTCACCAAGCGGGTCAGCTTCACCTCGTTCGTGTCGATCGGGATCAGTCTGTCTGAGTTGTCGAATATGAGACTGGCCTTGCATTCCTTGGCGGGCCTCTTCTCCTTCCCTCCGTTGAAGACCAGGTCTGTCAGCCTTCCTGCCCGAATGACTCTGGAACTCTTCGGCCCCAGCACGAACAGTATGGCATCTGAGATGTTTGACTTCCCCGCTCCATTTGGGCCGGTTATTGCCGTGTATCCCTCCAGCAGAGGTATCTTCGTTTTCCGCGAAAATGACTTGAAGTTGTCAAGTTCAATCTCCTTCAGGTGCATCGCAACCTACCCCGTGACGGACGAGAGAACGCAGTGTGAATACGGCACAATATCTGCAACCTTACGCATCCCATCCCGATGGGTCCGACAGATGTCGGACAAAGCAGCAAAACGGAGTGCTGGATATATAATACTTATTGCCGGTCCCCGGCTTGAGGTTTAAGCAGAGTTCGGTATGTCCTAAGAAGCTCTTCCCTGCTCTTCTGCCACGACATGTTTGCCACGAAGTATTCCTTTCCCCTTGCTCCCATGCCTTCGAGCGCCTTCTCATCATCCTTTGCTATCAGAACTGCCTCTCTGAATGCCTCTCGTTTGTACGGTACTGAAAACCCGCAGCCAATCTCCCTCACAAGTCTCCCGATATCGAGCTCATCCGCAGTGATCAGAGCTTTCCCCAGGGCCATTGAGTTGAGGATCTTGCCTGGAGTTCCTATAACATTGTTCGGGTTTGACGGGTCCATCATGGCAGATACCAGGTCGCTTGAGGCTGTCAGGGCTAGTGCTTCCTCTGCGTTTACGAACCCGATGTAGCGAATGTGCGATGCCCGTTCTGATGTTTCCCTGACCCTCTGCTCCAAGGAGCCTGCTCCCCCTATCAGAACTGTGACACCGTCATCAGGTCCGAAAATGTCCATAAGCTCTTCCACGAACCTGCCTGGCTCCAGCGATCCGAGGTAGCATATCACGAATCCGCTGAGGCCATAAACAGCTTTCACCCGCTCCATCTCGGCCTTGCCTATCGAGGTGATGTCCGGGCTGGTCATCACAATGCGCGCTTTCTGACTCCTCCTGCGAGAAAGCGCATCCGCGAGCGCTTCGCTCACGGTTATGATCGCGTCAGGCCTTCGCATCAACCGTTGTTCGAGAACGGCAAGAGCCTGGTACAACGGTCCCACCTCGTCTTTAACCATTGCTGCGTAGAGCTCATGGCCGTCATAGAGCAGAGGCTTTCCCGAGAAGCGTGCAATGGCGATTCCGAGAGGGAGCGTGTCAAGGTCGTGACTGTGCACCAGGTCGAACTCCAGACCACGAGATTTTCTCAATGCTCTCGCCCAGAATCGCAGCAGGCCGAAGAAGACTCTGAGGGGAGAGCGGAAGGGTGACTTGGGCCCAAGGCGCACGACATTGACACCACCTTCCTTGGATTCGGCTCCGGCTCCCGTCTCTCTATCCCATGCCAGCAGGGTGATCCTATGGCCCGCCTCTGTCAGTGCCCGCGCCTCCCGAAGAACCCTCGGATCGGGTCGGTACGGGTTGGTTAGCAACATCAGGGAAGTGGCCATCGACTGGTGAATTCCCCGAGAGCCTATTAAAATGGCGCGTTGCGATTTCGGCTATACCGCGATGGCCGTCTTCTCCGCAATAGATTTCTTGGCCGCCTCAATCAGCTCGACGGTCTTCACTCCCACAGACCCGCTGTTTCTCGTCTCAGTCTCCGGGTCAGATATGGATTTCATGAAATGCAGAAGCTCATCCTTTATCGTGTTGTTCCTTTCTACTCCCAGCTTATAGGTGTATCCGCTCTCGTAGACTGTGACCTCCTGCGCAACAGCGTCGATCAGCGCAGACCTGGTCTCGCCCGCTATCATTATCTGTCTAGTCTTCCTGGGAACGAGCCAGCTGATGTTGGCCAGAGCCATCGGTCCGTCGCCGAACTTAGAGACGACATATGCCGCCTCCTCTCCGCTGCTCCTCCTGAACGGCCCACCGCTGCAGCTGATCTCGATGGGCCATTTGCCGAGCAGGTAGTTCTGTATGTCAAACATGTGAGGTGCGAGGTCCATCAGAACGTCCCGGTCTGGCCATGACTGCTCAAGATTGGTCCAGGTCATTTCCATAAGATACAGTTCACCGAAGAAACGCTCGGCAATGAGCCTGCGGATCTCCGATAGAGCGTTGTTGAATCTAAATATGTGGCCTACGGAGAGGGTCAGTCCTTTGCTTTGGGCGAGATCTACCAAGTCCCATCCATCGGTCGAATTGAGGGTTATCGGTTTCTCTACAAGGACATGTTTGTCCTTTTCTAAAGCCGTCCGGCAGATCTTGTGGTGTGACGAGTTTGGCGTGCAGATGTTGACCGCCTGCAAATCCTTCTGGGCGAGCAGCTGCTCGAAATCCTTATAACCGTTCTCTACGCCATATCTGTCCGCGCAGAACTGGAGATTCTCCTCCTTCAGGTCCGACACGCCAACGAGCCGTACATTGTCCAACTTCGAATACTCGTCCACTATCTTCCTGCCCCAGTAGCCAGTCCCAATGACGCCGACGTTGAAATCCTCCATCGTCATTCACCTCTACCCAAAGAACTCTGACATCTTCTCGCAAACGTATGCTGTCTGGTCGTCTGTCATATCCGGAAAGATCGGAAGGGTGAGCACCTGCCTGCACAATCGCTCGGTTACTGGCAGCATTCCCTCAGCGTATCCGAACATCTGTCTGTAGATGGGCTGCAGGTGGATCGGTATCTCATAGTGCACACCCGTCTGCACTCCAGCCCCGTCGAGGTGCGCTTTGAGTTCGTCGCGTCTTTCTGTGGTTATCGCGTACAGATGATAGACCGGGATGACGTCGCCAGAGGGTCGTGGGGGCAGTCTGAGTCCGTCGATGTCCTTGAGCTTCGAATGATACTTCGCGGCAACCGCTCTTCGCTTCTCGTTCCATCCCTCCAACATCTTCAACTGCTCGATTCCGACTGCAGCGTTCACACTGTTTAGACGAGCGGTGTAGCCTATTGCGTCATGCTCGTATTGTCCCTTTCTGCCGCAATGTCTGAGCTTCCTGACGCTGTTCGCAACTTCCTCGTCGTCCGTTGTCACCATGCCACCGTCTCCACCTACGTGCATATTCTTGGTGGGGTAGAACGAGAAACATCCGATGTCGCCCAACGCTCCGGCGCGCTTGCCTTTATACATGGCGCCGTGCGCCTGACACGCGTCCTCTAACACAAGTACGCTCGACTCTTCGGCGATCGCATTCACTTCGTCCATTCGGCAAGGGTGACCGTATAGGTGAACGGGGATAATCGCCTTGGTCTCGGCAGCCACACTGATCTTCGAAGGGTCGATGGTGTACTCAGATTCAATCACGTCAGCAAATGCCGGCACTCCTCCGAACGCGACGAATGCATTTGTGGTCGCCACGAACGAGAGGGAGGACGTGAGGATTGTATCGTTCGCCTTCAATCCTGCAGACAGGAGCGACAGCTGGATTGCTGCGGTCCCTGAGCCTACAGACACTGCGTGCTTGACGCCGCACATTGCAGCGAACTCCTCTTCAAACCTGAACATACTCTCTCCCATCGTTAGCCGTTCGTTTCTAAGGGCGTTCGCCGCGGCTTCCACCATCTCCTCGGTCATAACCGGCTGTGCTAGCGGTACTTTCATTACCTTTCCTCCAGACATCTGTTCAGGCGCGCTGGCTACTCTCTCCGATGATTCTTGCGGGGTTTCCAGCGACCACCTTCCCTGGCGGCACGTCCTTCGTGACAACCGCCCCGGCGCCGATGAGCGCTCCCTCGCCGATTGTGACGCCACATATGATAGTCGCATTTGCCCCTATTGACGCTCCTCGCTTGACCAGGGTGGGCGTTGCTGACCATTCGCCCACAGCCCTCGGTGTTCTATCGTTGGTGAAGCATGCGTGGGGTCCCACAAAGACCTCATCTTCTATAGTGACCCCCGATGGTATGAATGCGAAAGCCTCTACCTTGCAGCGGTCTCCGACGACAACGCCTCGTTGTATTTCGACGTATGCAGCGATTTTGCAGCCTCTCCCAATCCTGCAGCCGTAGAGGTTGACGAATTCTCTCACGATGGTGTCCTCTCCGATTTCGCAGTCCTCTATCGAATAGTGTTTCGCGAGGAGTCTCACCTCATTCACCAGCATATGCGAGAAGCCGTACCTAGCTATAATATGTTGTGGAGGTGGCACCCTGTCTTCATCGTTCCACGCGAAGGAGCGATGGCCGTCATCTCAATGCAGTCTCCAGCACTTCCCTCAGCTCTGGCGCCAGATCCTTCCTCCTAAGCCCCATCTCGACTGTCGCCCTGATCCAGTCAACCTTGCTGCCGATGTCAAACCTACGTCCAGTGAATCTCAGGCCGTACAGCTTCCGATCTTTGCACAGGTTTCGCATGGCGTCTGTCAGCTGGTACTCGCCGTTCTCGCCTGGCCCGATCTTCTCCAGGTATTCGAAGATCTGCGGTTCGAGTATGTACCTTCCGATTATCGCTAGATCGGAAGGAGCCTCATTCGCAGCGGGCTTTTCGACAAGGTCCTGAACAAGGTAGACCTCATCCGACTCCTTGCATCCCTTGATCACTCCGTATCTGGAAATGAGGGATTCTGGCACGCTCTCCACGCCAACGACTGAGGAGCGGTCTCTTTCCTCATGCACTTTCAGCAGCTGTGCCATACACGGTTTGTCGTTGACGACGATGTCATCTCCTAGCATGACCGCGAACGGTTCGTGTCCGACATGCTTCTTCGCACAGAGAATCGCGTGGCCAAGGCCCAATTGCTCCTTCTGGCGAATATAGAAGATGTCCGCCATCGATGCGATGTCCTTGATCTCGGTCAATCCTTCAGCATTGCCTGACTTCTTGAGTCTCTGCTCCAGCTCGTAAGATCTATCGAAATGATCTTCAATGGCACGCTTGCCCCTGCCTGTGATTATTATGATGTCGGTCATGCCGGATTCGACGGCCTCCTCGACTACGTATTGAATGGTAGGTTTGTCCACAACAGGCAGCATCTCTTTGGGTTGTGCTTTGGTCGCGGGCAGAAATCGCGTGCCTAGACCAGCGGCGGGGATGACGACTTTCATCATGGAAATGAACAAGCACTGGCAATATAATCCTTTGCCGTCTTTTCGTCTGATATGAAAAGAGTTATAACCGCTGGACTGAGTGTCCACCCATATGCGCATATGCGTGATTGGTGCGGGCTACGTCGGCCTAGCCACCGGAGTCATGTTTGGCAAGCTGGGACACGAGGTCGTATGTGTCGACATTGATGGTCGCCGCTTGAGGGACATCAGCGCTGGCCGTCTACCCTTCTACGAACCCCCGCTCGAGAAGGAACTGAGAAAGCTAGTGAAGAATGGGATGCTATCGGCTTCTGGAGACATCAAGAAATCCGTCGCCAGATCGAAGTTTGTGTTCCTTTGTGTGCAGACCCCGTCGCTCTCTTCTGGAAAGATTGACATACGCGCACTCAAAACGGCCTGCCGGGATGTGGCACGGGCGATGGCCGGTGCAGATGGATACAGGGTTATTGTCGTGAAGAGCACGGTTGTCCCGTCCACAACAGACACGGTCCTGAAACCGATCCTGGAGGATGGCTCTGGCAAATCCATTGGAAGAGAAATTGGCCTTTGCGTGAATCCCGAGTTCCTTCAGGAAGGCAGCGCGCTGAAGGATAGCATGGAGCCTTCGAGGATTGTCGTGGGTGCACACGACAAGCGTTCGAGTGACGCGCTGGCGAGGCTTTATTCACCCATCAAGTCCAGCACGTTCAGGACTGATCTGAGAACAGCAGAGATGATCAAGTACGCAGCGAATTCCTTCCTGGCGGCGAAGATCTCCTACGCGAACGAGATGGCGAACCTGTGTTTGCGTTTGGGGATTGATTCCGAGCAGGTTCTCGCAGCCGTGGGAGAGGATCCGAGGATAGGCAAACTGTTCCTCAAGCCAGGGCTAGGCTTCGGCGGAAGCTGTCTTCCCAAGGATGTTCGTGCGCTCAAGCAAAAAGCGCGAGAATTGGATTATCCAGCACACCTCTTGACTGCAATACAGAGGATCAATGACGAGCAGCCTGACGAGGCGATTTCGATTCTCAAGAGCGTGTTCAAGGACCTCAAAGGATTGAGAATTGCCGTCTTAGGCCTCTCCTTCAAAGGAGGCGTGGACGATGTCCGAGACACTCGTGCGGTGCCATTGATAACATCACTCCTGGCGAAGAATGTCGAGGTGGTTGCGTATGACCCGATTGCGATGTCCCGTTTCATAGAGTTGATGCCTACAATTCGATACGCTTCGACCGTAGAGGATGCGCTAACACAGGCTGATGCCTGTGTGATTCAGGCTGATTGGCCCGAATTCAGGGAGATCGGTAGAGCGCAGTTCTCGAAGATGAGAAATCCGGTTGTGATTGATGGACGGCGCCTGCTTGATCCCGGTGAAGTGGAAGCTTCGGGAGCCAAGTACTTCGGAGTCGGATATGGGAGAGCCAGGCGTGAGTGAATTACTGATTCCACGCTGGAAATCATAATAAGGGCAGAACCGTTTCAGATGGTCTCGTATCAGCATGAAGATCAGTGTGGTTCTGAACCTGCTCAACGAGAAGAGGCACATCCGGGATCTTCTTGACAGCCTAATCGTGCAGGAGGGACCTCTGGAGATCGTGGTGGTCGACGCAGGAAGCTGGGACGGCACGGTCGAGGTTGTAGATGCCTACAGAAGGAAACACGAGAACATCCGCTTCTATAGCCATCCTGGGACGAGAGGGGAGAGTACGAACCACGGAATCTCCATGGCGGACGGAGATGCGATAGCGACCATCGGAGGCGATTGTATCGCGAATCCATTCTGGATACGCGAGTTGCGGAAGACCCTCCAAGACTCCGACATCGTCGCCGGAAAGACCATCAATATCGGATATCATGCGTTCGAAGACCTCGACAGGGTGGAATTGTATCATCGTGGTGTGGATGTTTCGCATCCTAGCGCGAGCATGGCATGGAAGCGTGAAGTCCTCGATGGTATTGGGGGCTTCGATCCCTGGTTTGTCACGGCTGAGGACATCGATGTGAACCTGCGAGCTGTTGAGAAAGGATACAGGTTCGGCGTCAACCCTGATGCCGTTGTGTATCACCGGACCAAAGGCAGTTTCAAAGGGTTCTTCAAGCAGGCATTCTGGAACGGATGGGGGCGGAAACAGCTCACAATGAAGCATGGTCGCCTATGGTCTTCCTACAAACCCACCCGCCTTATCGAGACTTCGAATTCGTTTTGGGCTATTTCGAGATTGGCGGTTGCCGTCCTTGGGTATCTTATGTGCAAGCTCTTCGAGCGGCCACCTGACGGCGTGGACAGATCGCACATTAAGGACGAACGTCCCAGCCGCAAGCGCTGGGGCCTGTTGTTCCCTGGGAGATGAGGTTATGCCCGGTCCGAAGATATCGATCATCATACCCACAATGAACGAAGAAGAGAGCGTCGGCCAGGTTATCGACGAGATAAGGAATGCGCTCAGCTCTCGGGAGCATGAGATAATCGTTGTCGACACAGACTCAAGCGACAGAACGAAGGAGATCGCGGCCTCTCTGGGTGCGATAGTTGTGAACGAGTCGCGACGTGGCTACGGTAGAGCATACAAGACGGGTTTCGAGCGCGCCGATGGCGACATTATCGCTACGCTCGACGCCGATATGACCTATCCCGCATACGACATTCCCCGCCTCGCGGACGAGTTGGAGTCAAAGAGCTTGGACTTCATAAGCACAAACCGGTTCGCGCATATGGAGAAGGGCGCGATGGGCGGCAAGCATCGGTTGGGCAATTGGATTCTGTCCTGCACTGCTCGCCTCCTGTTCAGAGTGAGGGTGAAGGACTCCCAGAGCGGAATGTGGGTCTTCAGGCGAAGCGCTCTCTCGAGCCTCGACATAGTGAGCGATGGTATGGCGATGTCTGAGGAGATCAAGATCGAAGCGTTCAGCAAGTTGAAGGCTATCGAGGTGCCGATAACATACAGAGTCAGGATCGGCGAGGTGAAGCTGAACAGCTGGAAGGACGGGATCGGGAACCTCAAGTATCTCTTCAGAAAGCGTTTCTGATCGGGCTACCGTTCTTTGAGGCGGCCGACGTAGATCGCCGTGGAAGCCGCCATCAGCGCGACTGCAATAGCCAGGCCGATGAAGATCAAGGTCGAGGGCGATGCCTCATCGGGCCAATGGATGTACAGAGTGGCGGTCGCATCCTCACCCGTGATCCTGATCATGCCCTCGGAAAGCATCTCCCCTCCTCGAGCGTCTATGACCTGCAGAGTAACAATCTCTCCAGCGTCGGTCCATTCTGGAACTACGATGCTCGATGAGCATGTGCCGTTTTCACACTCCAGCCAAATGGAGTCGCCTGATTGCGATCTAAGTATGATGTCCACAGCGGCTTCGGGAACGACGGCGCCATCACGCACGGACAGGTCAAGTGTGATCGTCTTGTACAGTATAGTGCTGAGAATATGATAGGAACGGATTTCGTCGTCGATGTAGGCGCTGGCTGCCAACAAGAGCGAACCCGGAGTATTGCTTACCTCGATCTCCGGCGAATCTGAGAACATCGTCTGGCAGTCAATAAGACCGTCCTGTTGTTGGCGATACACATGCACCTCGAACGATGTGTAGTTCCATGGTTCATCGTCTTCCCAGAGCAGCCTCGCAGTGTCCACAAGGTCATCGTCGTCGGATTCGGAATCGCGGGCTTCCAAGGATGGCCCAGGGCCGTTCTCAAATGCAGAGGAGCCGTCGCGCAGTCTCACGGACAGGTCGGGCCAGGCCGTATCGGATATTCGCAGGTGCCAGTAGCTCTCGTCCTCAGAACTACCTGATGGAACGTATAGTGAGAGTCCCGTCGTGGGGCCGTGCTCTTGTTGCTCTGTATTGGACTCTCCGTGGAACGCCACTGCAGAGGCAAAGGTCATAGCCATTCTCAGCGAAGCGAGCCTGATCTCCAGAGGCAGATCATTCGAGCACAGCTCTTCCAATAGTCTGCCGAAGTCTACCAGCCATTCGTCCTCGGTGTGCTCCGACGAGCGTATGGCCGAAGAGAGGGACGCCCCATACAATCCAGCGAATCTCAGCCCCATCGATGAGCCCGAATCCATTAGTTCGAAGAGGCCTTCAGTCAGACGCAGATCAAAAAGACACGCTGCAATTGGATTGGCCGAGCCGTAATCGCCCCACTCCAAGTACAGTTCTGCGACTGATGTGCCGAGGGCGGTCGGTGATTGGTGTGGAGCAGCTGCCAGTGCGTTCAGGATGTCCATGTAGGGAAATCCCGCTGCAGGCACGCTCAACTCGCTTCCGACGATCAGATTCACGCAGCCTTGAATCTCGTACGCGAGTTCCATAGTCGCGCCGGCACAGACGTCCAGTATTAGCAGATCCAAACCTCGGCCTATGGCATCCTCTGCGGTCACCAGAGCAGATCTTAGTTCCGGCAGAGTAAGAGGATCAACGCCGTCTGGGCAGAGCCCCCTCCACCCATTTCCATGTCCCCATAGGATCAACACAAGGTTGTCCGCTGGAAACTCGCTGGCAGAGAACACGATGAAGTTCCTGAGCGTGTCAGGAGAGCCGGTGTTAACGTCTCCTTCTCCCTGTATGATCGCCCCTTCATCATCGATGGCCGAAGATATGATTTCGGAATTCATTAGATCGTCGTCATGTTCGATTTTCAGCAACATGGTATCGCTGGCACCGGGAGGATCGGCCAATACTATCACATTCGTTCCCACCGCCTGTTCGGCTGCCTCCATCTCGTTGATATCGAGTTGCCACGGGAGCGAATCGGTGACATCTGCCGCCATGTACACCATGATCGTCCAGCTGGAAGCATCAGGAGCAGATAGGACCGGGCCAGAGACAGTGATCGGCGCGGCTAGCGAAAGCAGCATTACAAGCAGCGCCGTGACGAGCGAGCAGATCAATCCGATGCCTTTCGATGCATATCTCATATCATGCCCGCCGCCTTCAAGCTCTTCTCCACTGCGTTCTTGAACGACTCATAGTTCTCTCTTCGATAGAGACACGCCGCGGGGTGATATGCCACCACGCACTTCAGTCTTCGACCACCCACGATGGCGTTGGATTCCTTTCCAACGATCTCGGATATCCTGCCCTTGTGTCCAAGAATCTCACGAGCTGCAGTCTGGCCAAGCACACATACTGCCTCAGGTTCGACTTCATCGATCTCCGCTCTCAGATGATTCGTGCATGCGGCGATCTCATCTCTCCGCGGCCTCCTGTTTCCAGGAGGCCTGCACTTGACTATGTTCGTGACGAAGACTTCGTCCCTTGCCAGGCCGAGGTCTCCGAGAGCTTTGTCGAGGATTCGTCCAGCACTTCCAATGAATGGTTCGCCGTTCTGATCCTCATGCTTTCCGGGAGCCTCGCCGATGAACGCTATTGCCGATGAATGCGATCCACTACCTGCCACGATGTTCGTGCGCGTGTCTGCGAGTCTGCACTTCCTGCAATCTACGGGAACTGTCCTGGACTGGTTCATGTCAGATCCTTGGCCTTGAAGATGGATATCAGCTCCATACCGTTGTTGGAGAGGAGTTCGACTGCGCCTTCCTCCCTGTCAACAACGACAATAGCCTTCGTGACCACAGCGCCTTTCTGCTCAAGTGCCTCGGCGACCTTCAGCGTGGAGCCTCCAGTGGTTGCTACGTCCTCGACGATGACAAACTCCTCCCCTTGCTCGATCTCGCCCTCGACGAGTCCCTTCGTACCATGGCCCTTCGCCTCCTTCCGCACAATGACGTAAGGCATTCCCGTCTCCAGGGAAACCGCCACTGCTATGGGCACCGCTCCGAGAGCCATGCCCGCTATCTTGCGAGTCCCCACATGCGGTGCTATCTCCTTGGCGATCTCCTTCAGAACGCGTGGATTTGTGCTCGCACGTTTGATGTCTACGAAGTAGTCGCTCTTCCTTCCGGAGGTCAGGACGAATTCTCCCTTCTGGACGACTTCGAGGTCCATCAACATACCCTTCAAGGTGCTGCCGCCTTCTACCATGGTACATCCTTCCTACCCAATCTGTAGCCAATGACATTGATGCCCCTGTGCAGGGCTGGGACTACAACCAGCAGAGCAACCAGGCTCCAAATCGCTACACCTTCGATGTAGTGCGTTTGGAACCAGTTGTAGTTGAATATTGCGACTAGCACAACTGCGCCAATCACGAAATTGTATTGGTCGAGTCCGGGCGCCCTCTTACCTCTGCCTACGCCGAGCCTCCTCTTGATGAACGATCCCATGCTATCTCCCAACATCGAGCCTAGTCCGAGGCAGACGACGATCGTCAGGGCTGACGGCCATTCGCCGAAAGCCCACATCTCTCCGAAGCTTCCGAGGTCGGCTGCCGCGATTTGCACCAACCCGACAATGATGCCACATCCCGCTCCGCCTGTGAATCCCCGCCATGTCTTCCCGTCGCCGAGTATACGCCTGCCTCTCCAGCTCCTTCCGAAGTCAATCGGTCTGCCTCCGCCGAGAAGTACGGCCGCCGAATTCGGCACAAGTGCGGGGAGCATCAACCATAGACCTGCCAAGGCCGCTTCGACCGGAGTCATCTTCGGGGGCATATCGCGGAGGAGTCTAATAACAGAAACGCATGGCTCGGCGACCTCATCACGGACTCGGGCTCATTGATATCACAGCGAAAATACGCATCGGAAGGACGTTTGCCGCAAACATCGATGCAAGTGAGCAGCCGCGGCAGCGGACTACCCGAAGAACTCGAGCGCATCCTCGACCAAACCGTTCGACCTCCTCGCCGAGAGCACGTCATTGAAATGAACGACTCTCCTGTCCAGTACGATCGCGAGTCCCCTGTCAGTCTCCGATCTTATCAGCCTGCCCATTGATTGTAGAAGCTTCCTGGTAGTCGGCGCTTTGACCGCCTGTGCCCAACCGTCGCCGTAGCGTATCTCACAGAAGTACTGCAGGGCCCTGTGCCTTGCTGTCGGCTTGGGATATGGTATCCCTGCAATGATCACCATCTCCATCTCGTCGCCCGGGAAATCGATGCCTTCACTGATTCTTCCCCCAGCGACTGCGTGCATGATTGCAGCGCTCGATGAGCCTTTGAATCCCTTTACGATGTCCATCAGCTCCGGTTGTCCCATGGACCGCTCCTCTCTGTAGATACTCCGCCCGTCAAGGGCACAATCGACCAGCCCGCAAATTCTGTCCATGGTCGCGTATGATGGGTAGAATATGATTGTGTTCTTTGGACACCCTTTCAGCAGATTCGCTATATGATCGGAGATTCTGCCGATTATTGAAGGGTCTCTCTCAATATCCTCGTACTTGGTGGTGACATCATCAGCATAGACAACAAGGCGGTTCTCAGCAGGAAACGGTGATGGTATACTCTCCATCACAGTCTCTCGCGGAAGGCCTATCGAAGCAGCGTAGTCTTCCAGGGGGCGGAGCGTGCCTGACATGTGTATCGTGGAACGGCATTCATGCAGGGGCTTGCAGGCGAGAGACGCATCCAGGCAATAGGCCTCGAAGGCAGATACGTCCGATTTCACAATCAGCTTGACGTACTCCCCCTCTTCCAGTGTATGCCAGAAAATCAGGAAGTTCGCTATCCTATGGACGAACGACCGCGGAAGCCTGCCAGCGGCTCGCCTAGCATCCCTGACCATCTCGCCGTAGTTCATCGCCTGAGACAACATGCCCTTCAGTCTGTGGCTCGTGGCTCCAGTCGCAAACATCAGCTCCTCCTCGAGAAGAGTCTGCGGGATGACGCCGTCCTCATCGATGAGGTACTCCTCGACAGCCCTGTCGAGGGTGTTCTGCAATATCGCAACGAGATCTCGAAGGCTTATGCCTTCGGCTATCTCTGAGTCCCCGAATTCATCGATTTCCGTGTGTGCCAGTTTCAATGTGATTTCTGACAGACGGGAGGATCTGAGCTCGCGGGCATATGACGGAAGGTTATGCGCTTCGTCCACCAGCACATTGAGGTCGCTCGATGTGCATCCCATCCAGTCCAGCAGATTGTGCCTGATGAAGCCGTCAAAGAACATGATATACGGCGCCGCGACTACATCTGCAGCCGGCACATGCATCTTGGCCGTTTCGTAGGGGCACAATCGCAAATCCCGACAGTAGGCAGAGAACTCCTCGGCGGTGGGCAGCTCTCTCCTCATGTACTTGGTGACGGTCTGCAGGTCCACCGCCATCGTCGTGGCGAAATAGGGACAGGCCTCCTCATCTCCCTTCAGCACGCGGGCCTTGCGCTCGCTGCAGACCTTGGAAAGCTCTTCTGGGCTTCCTCCAACGAGTTCCTCGTCCGCCACGGCCAACGGACACGTGTTCCGTCTTCCTTGAATCGCCACCCCAAAGAAACGCCCACCACCGATGCGACGCAGCTCGAACATGACCTGCCTCTGCTGCGAATTCGTTCTGGTAAGGTAAAGGAGTTTGGAGCCCTGTCGTCCCTGGCTCCCCAGGGCACCGCAGAGCGCGCAGACCGTCTTGCCCGTGCCAGTGCCGCTCTCGACTATAAGGTGTGACCTGATGCTACAAGCTGAACCGACAAGGTCTACAAGTCGTCGCTGACCTTCCCTGGGAGTGTATGGAAACAGCTCCCCTGACATGCAGGTAGTCTGGAGCGCATGGATTGATAAACGGCTTTCCCCCGGCTGGCCGAAAGTAGGCGCGCCTTCTCAGGCTCGTCACTCTCGCGACCAGATGTCTTCAGGAATGTCATCGTAAACCGACGAGTCGTCGTCGGAGTGTCCATCTGCCCTTGCCTTGCCGTACAGGAGTTCGGAGATTCGCTCCTTCCGAAACATCCAGTAGTGGATCCGCCATTCCCTGCCGTCGTACAGGGTCGTCTCCTCACGCTCGGTCATCAGAATACCAGCGTCCTCCAGCATGTAGAATGCATCCCTGTCCTCGGGCTCAAGGACATTATCGATGATCCTCTCGCTGTAGCCAAAGAAGTTCATGACATGCTGGGCCATGGCTCTGGCTTCCTCTTCGGGCATGCCCTGTTTGTCAATGCTGTTCTTGATCGCCTTGGTCAGATGCTCAACGGTAAGCGTGGCATCCGACGAGCCAGCGTCGGACTTCCTGAGCTTGGTTATGATATTCAGAGACTCGTTCAACGGTTCATCCCTTCTCTTCATAACAACGATCCCCCGGAAATTCAGAAAACTACTTGTCGCGCAACAGAGGTTTAATTTAGATTGCGGTGGTATAAATACATTGGCCTCTGACGACCGATTCACGGCACGCGATCTCGCGTTCGGTCGTCCGAAAGCGCCAATGAGGCGGACGGAGATGTTGGCTGAATTCAGTGTCGTTCCTATAGGTGCTGGTGAGAGCGTCAGTGCCTACGTATCTGAGTGCATCAGGATAGTAGAGGCCTCAGGCCTGGAATACCGTCTCAACCCGATGGGCACGGTCATCGAAGGGGACTTCGATGAGGTGATGGCCGTCATATCGACATGTCATAAGAGGGTCACTGACATGTGCGACCGGGTGCTCACCACCATAAGAATTGACGATCGGAAAGGAGTCGTCAGTGCGATCGCCTCGAAGATCGAGTCAGTAGAAACGAAAATGGGGAAAAAGGTGAAGAAATAGGGGTTTGGGATGGTTGCGCTATTACATCCATATGGCCGGCCAGAACGAACCCCAGAAGCCTATCAGGATTATCATCGCTGTGGCCGTAAGGAGCAGGGCAACTCTGACCCACTTGTTCACATCGGTCCTCAGTACTGCACCAAGCAGCATCCCAGCGGTCAGGATGAACAGACCGAGCGCTTTCAGAACCATTCCAGCATCCCGCATGTCGCTGTCATTCGCCGTTCCTGAGATTATCGCACCGAGCATCAAGAAGAACAGCCCGACCACGATCGCTATCGCAAGGATAACGTCGGATGCGAACGGTCTTATGTACTCGATTGGCGGTTTGTGCACCGGTTGGTACGCGGGTCCGTACACAGGATATTGCGGTTGCTGTACCGGTTCAGCCTTGTCCTGAGAAGACATTTTTATCCCTTCCGGCCCGATATTGATTTCTCAAGTGTAAATCCTTTTCGGTAGGTTATTTAAGCATCAATAAGACGAGCTGCCGAGAAGACAACGGTTCATTCAGAGCTCATGTCTGCTTGCCGATGCGCAATCTGCTGCCGGGAATCTATTGCCGGTCCTTCTCCACCTGCTCCTCCTCGTGCAGCAGGCGGTTCTTGACCACTACCAAACGGCACCGGCGGACCCGAGCAGAAACCTGTTTTCCGAAATGTACTTCCACGGAGTCACGTCCTGATCCTCGAGATCCTTGAGCGTTTCCAAAATCGTGGAGTTCCCAAATCCCTCGGACTTTGATACACTTTTCGATATTTAAGCAAGCGGCTGTTATTCCCGCTGACGTAGCACTGAATATTTCAAGGTTTGCTCTTATGATTGGCACCCTTGTCCGCCTCTCGATCCTCGCTTTCCTTCCCGTATTGTGCAGCCTTCTCCGCTATGGTCTTGAGCCCCTCTGTGATTGGCGCAAGATCCGTTTCGGTCAGCTTTCTCAACACCCGGGCCGGCGATCCAATGGCAAGCGACATCGCAGGTATTCGTTCGCCAGGAGGAACTACGCTTCCTGCCCCGAGGATGGCATTCCGCCCGATTACGGCGTCGTCGAGCACTATAGCCCCGACGCCGACCATCGCTCCATCTTCAATCTTGCACCCATGGAGCTTCGCCCCATGAGAGATGATGCAGCCCTTTCCAATGCGCACGGGCTTTCCCTCCGGCGCCTCAACGAACGCCATGTCCAGGACGGCCGCGCCCTCGTCAACCTCGATTCGGTCGTCATCTGCTCTGAGGATGGTTCCTGGCCAAATCGTCGCACCAGGTCCTATGTGGACCTCTCCTATCAGGAGCGAGTTTCTGTCGATGTAAGCTCCCTTCTCTATCAAGGGCTTCTTCCCCGCGAAACTCCTAAGAGGCATGCCCTGAGAATCGTCTTCACCGGCATATTACCTTTCACCAGATGGCCGTGACCCCTTGGCCAACACCCTTAAGAACCGCCACAGCAGTTTCACTGATGCGTTACCCCCCTAGATTGACGCAGTCAGAGCTTTCGCTTCACAGGAGGTGTACCTATGTCCGATTCTATGTCGGGCGAAGAAGATGACATACACAGAGCGGTCACCAATCTAATCGTCGATATCTCAAATGAACGTGACGCTTCCAGTGCTTATGCGCTCGTATCCGCGGAACTTCGAAGGTTGACTGGCTCCGACTACGCCGGAATACTCATCTACGACCCTAGGAGCAAGGACCTGGGATTCGTCGGAGCAGCAGGTTTGGAGTTCAACGATTTGTCAAGATTTCCTCGACTTGAGGGAGACCTCGGAGTGAGAGAGCGCTTGACCCAGAGTAGCAGATCGATATCATTCACGATGTCAGGCCAGGAGGACGTCCCTGAAGGGAGTCGCCCGATCTACGACGCCCTGGGCCTCGGATCTGTGATTATCGCGTCGATCATCTTCAGAGATGCACTGGTTGGCTATCTCTTCGTCGCACGGAAGCTTGACGGTCCGAAATTCACGGATGAGGAGGCGTTGACTCTCACGATAGTTTCCGACTGCATCGCCTCAGTGTTGGAGCATGTAAGAACTTCGTTCAAGCTGGCGAGGACAGAAGAGAAGACCGCTGAAATACTCTCCTTCGCTCCCATAGGAATCATCACCTTGGATTCTAAAGGGATGATTACATCGATGAACAGGCTCATGAGCAAGATTATGAAAGTGCCGGGTGAGGAGGACCTCATAGGGACAAACATACTCGAGATGGACCCCGTTAGGAAGTCCGGGCTGAGCGAGCTGATAATGCAGGCGTTGGAGGGAATCCCGGGCGAGAAGGATAGCATTCACTACGTCCCCATCTCTGAGAAGGCGTTCTACCTCCATGTCAAGGTCGCGCCTCTTCCTTCGGAGACCGGAGATATTGAAACGGTCATGGTGGTCGCTATGGATCAGACCTCGAACGTGCGGCTGCAGAGCCAGCTCGAGCGATCTTACGAAAAGCTGATTCAGACCTACCAGGAGTTGGAGCGAGTTACCAGGATGAAGACGCAGTTCATTGACGTGGTCTCTCATGAGTTGAGAACCCCTCTGACCGTTCTTCGAGGATACCTTGATCTCGTCGAGGCAGAAAGCCCCGCTATGGTCGAACCGAAGTTCGCTCAGAAGATGAAGACAATACGGGCCAATGCAGACAAGCTCTACACGCTTGTCGAGAGTATGCTGGATGTAAGCAGATTGGAAAAGGGAACTCTGCAGATCAACCCTGAGCCTACAAGGATAGATTCAGTCCTGGAAGAGGTTATGAGCCTGAGGTCGCACGATGCCGCAGATAAGAATCAGATGATCTCGCTTGACATCGAAGGCGAGCTGCCGCTTGTTATGGCGGACCGACGCCGGATGCGGGACGTGTTCAACAACCTGATTGACAACGCCGTGAAGTACACCCCTGAAGAAGGGAAGATACAGGTCGGCGCCAGGGACGAGGGCAAGAACATCCACGTGTGGATCAAGGACAACGGCGTTGGAATTCCTCTCGAGAACCTGGGAAGGATCTTCGACAGGTTCTTCATAGTCGCCAGCGACGACCTCTCGCATCAGGTCAATCGTATCGGCCTGAGTCTGCCGATATCGAAGGGCATCGTCGAGGCACACGGAGGACGCATTTGGGTCGAGAGCCAGGTCGGGAAAGGCAGCGTATTCCACGTGAGTCTTCCAAAGGAATCTCGGAAGTAAGGGTTCTAATACTCAGTCGCTTTACTTCGCCGCGATGGCCGCCCCTACGTACTCGAGAGCCGTTCTGCTGACGGTAGGCGCAAGCCTCATTTGGGGCACCTCGTTCCCGGGTGTGAAGTGGGGTCTTGGTTACGTCGGAAACGATGTGGTCTTCCTCTGGCTAAGGTTCGTCGTGGCAACCGCGGTTACGTTGTCGATCGTCCTTTGGCTGAGGAGATTCTCCTTCTCGGTTCTGAGGCAGCCAGTAATATGGCTTATCGGCGGACTCAATGCGGCTGCATTCATCACTCAATACATCGGTCTGAATTACACGACCGCGTCGAAGACCGCTCTTCTCGTGGACATAAATGTTGTCGCCGTCGCGATAATATCGTACTTCGTATTCTCGGAACGGATAGGGTCTAAGCAGGCTCTGGGCATTACCGCCGGTGTCGCTGGCGTAGTGCTTCTTACAAGCGACGGCGGCATCTCCTTCCAGAGGTCGGAATTCGTAGGAGACCTCATGGTCTATGCTTGTGGCTGGCTGTGGGCGCTATTCATTGTTATGAACAAGAAGATGCTTTCGCGTTTCAGCGCTGTCGAACTAAGCTCGTCCGCTATCGTGACATCCACCGTTTGGCTGATCATACCCGTCGCATATCTCTTCCACGCCGGCGCCGACTTCACCGTGGAAGCTCCCGCATGGGGGGCGCTGTTCTACCTTGGCGTCGTTTGCACCTCCGTGGCCATCCTCCTTTGGGCGATGGGCCTCGAAGGCGTCTCCGCCACCTCCTCCGCCACGATAATGCTGCTCGAGGTCATCACGGCGCTGGTGATTTCAATAACGCTTCTGGAGGAAACCCTCAGGACCGTGGCGATCGTTGGAGCCTCCTTTGTGCTCGTGGCGATATACCTTGTCGCTTCAGGCGATCGTCGACCTGCTTCGATGGCAGGTGGACACACCTGAGATTCCCGAGCATGGCTAGGCTTCCACGCCTTCCCTCTGCCACGGAGTATCGTATTGGCCCTGGTCGTGCCCTGCATCCTTCAGAGGACTTATGCCTTCTCTCATACCCTCGAGATAGGGTCTCAATCGTCTATGCATGTACCACGACGCAAGTCTGAACAGGCCTGATTTCGCGGCGCTGAGCCGATTCTGTCTGAACAGGTCGTCCATCAGCTCCTGAGTCCACTGGAAGTCATGGTCTATGCACTCCGCAAGCAGCATCCAATGCTCCGGCTGCATCGCCTCCGGCCTGAAGAAGTCATCGTCGGTCATGCGGCCGAGTGGCACGAAGAAGAGGGGCACAATGAGGCTCTTGAATTGGCGCAGATCCTGGACAAGCTCCAAGGTCTTGGCCACGTCATCTCTGGTCTCTCCCGGCATACCCATAACGAGAGTTCCACAGACGATCCATTTATTATCCGAAAGGAGGCGGAACGACTCCCTGACCACCTCGGGCCATTCATCGGGCCGGAAGGGCTTAGCTTTGCCCTTCATATGCATATCCACAAGCCTCGGGGAGCCCGTTTCGATGCCGGTCTGGGCGTAGACTACGCTGTCCTTCCTGGCTGAATCGAATACGTCGGCGAGTTCCTCCACAAGAGCGGGCTCGGACAGCGCAGACGAAAGGGCGATGTGACTCATCCCAAGGTTTTCGGTGAGCTTGGCCGTCTCCTCGAACAACCTGATCACCTCCTCCTTGTTGGGAACGAGGCCTCTTGCCTTGTAGCGCAGTACATCCTCTGCATGGAGTGTTATCTTGGAGGAGTGGAAGAGGTTCGTCTTGACCTCTGCTAGGATGCGTTCGAGGGGAATGTGCCTTAAGCTACGCATGTTGGGATTGCAGAATTCGCATCCCCGACCGCAGCCGCGGCTTATCTCGACAGTGCCGTTGATGGAGGCGCCCAATGACTCCGGCACCCGATCGATGGGAACCGGGCCGCCTGTGATCCTGAGAGGCAAAGGTCTGCCCTCAATGGCATCCTCGAATAGCTTCGGCGCCACGAGCTCCCCCTCTCCTTCCACCAAGCAATCGATTCCGAAGGCCTTCATCGTCGCGTCGCCATTAAGTTGCCATACTCCAGGTCCTCCGACTATCACACGTGTGAGTTCGGAGCTGACCGCCTTGGAACTCATGAGTTCACGGAAGAAGTATGCGGTGTAAGGCTCGCGTCTGATAAGGCTGGAGAAAGTGCTGGAGGCAGGACCAAGACCAAGTGGGTCGGAGGTTGTGATGCCGACGACCTTGGTCCTCTCGTCGACGACGCGGTCGAGCCTCGAAGGATGCACAATGGTGATCTCATCCCTGGGCGTTCCGGATTCCACGAGTGCCGCCTCAATCTTCCGCAGCCCCGCCGGGGCTGCGGAACTATCGTGGATTGACCAGGATTGGGAGGGGCAGAACAGGCGGCTGTACAGCCACTTCGGCAGAACCCTGGGAAAGCAGGCAGCGAATCCAATGAACTGACTGCCATTGTAGGTGGACATGAGGGTCCTGTCTGCAGTGAGCACTATGCTGTTACTCGTGTCATTCCCCCCTGAGAGGGCGACGTATCGACCGACATCCAGTGATTAAGGTCGGCGCGCCACGCTCTCGCTCCAGATTGAACTCGGAATTGGTAGCAACCCACGATTATTTCATTCCTTCGCAGGTTTGTCGCATATCCGGGCAACATAGCCGCGCCATAGGCAAGGAATCATGCTAGGCTTTCCACATAGCCCGCAATGCCGTCCAGAACCATCTGGACCGCGTAGGCGGAGGTTATCAACCCCATAACACGCGTCAGGGCGCGCACGCCCGCATTGCCTATCAGTCTGTGCGCAAGAGCGGCCTGCCAGAGTATCAGGGCGCATATGGCCATTATCAGAAGGAGCGACACGAGCACGAGAGGAACATCCGCCGTCCCCGTCAGGATGATGACGACCGAGATCGCCCCAGGCCCCGCAATCATCGGCGTCCCCAACGGGACGAACGCCACGTCCTCGGGCTCCTGAGGAGGCGTCTCCACGTCCTCCACCCCCTTCCTTCTCGACCTCGGGGCGTCCCCTTCGTAGAGCATCATGATGCCGATGACGAGCAGCAGCAATCCACCTGTTATCATGAGGGCGTCGATGGTTACAGACAGGTAGTCCAACACTGCCTTGCCAATCAGGGCGAACACGACCAACAGCGAGGTGGCGAACAGAATCGAGTATCGCATAGTCCTCCTCTGACTGTCCGCATTCATGGTCCTGGTCATAACCAGATATATCGGCATCACACCAAAAGGGTCGATGACAACGAACATCGGAATGAATATCAGAAGAAACTCCTCTAGCATCACGAACGGTGAGAGATATGCCTGTATATCTCACCTTCCCAAATGAACGCTGGAAACTTCTATATCCGGGTGCAGGCATCATCCGACGATCACATGTCCGACGCTTTCGACAGAGAAAGGGCCTTCGCCAGAGTGGACAAAGACAAGAGCAAGCACATCTCGCGCGTCAGAAGGTTGCTGAGGCAGCCAAGCTCCAGCCAGGAGGATCTGGGCATTGACGACTGTGCGGAGCTCGTGGGCGATCTCTACACCGAAGTGGGTTGCGATGCAGTGGAGATTGTGGAGACGAAGGGGAACCCCATCGTCTACGGCATATGCAAGGGCACTTCCGACTCGACTCTGCTCGCCTATTTCATGTATGACACGATGCCTTTCACCGAGCCTGGCTGGAAGCATCCAGCCATGGGAGCGAAGATGGTCGACATGACTCTTCCTTCCGGAAAGGTCAAGGCCATCGTAAATCGCGGCGCGGACAACACGAAGGGGCCATTGGCAGCTTTTCTGAACGCCATGGACGCGTGCTGCAAGGGGGTAGGCAGACCCCCTATGAACCTCATACTCGTGGCGGAAGGCGAGGAGGAGCTCGGAAGCCCCAATCTGCCTGGATACGTGCGCAAAGACAAGAAGCGCCTGTCGAAAGCGGATGCCTGCTATTTCCCGTTCTTCGGCCAGGAAGCTACCGGCCAGTGTTCCCACCGACTGGGCGTCAAGGGCGTTGTGTACTTCGAGATGAAATGCAGCGGGAAGCGTTGGGGCAGGGGCCCGCAGGAGTTTGCGATCCACAGCAGCAACAAGGCGTGGGTGGACAGCCCCGTGTGGAGGCTGATCGACGCCCTTGGCACTATGACCGACGACTGCGGCAATAGGATCCTCATCGATGGTTTCTACGATGACATCGTTCCGCCATCCGAGGAGGACCTCGAGTTGATAGACGCCCTCTCTACGAAGATGGACATGAAAGGGTTCAAACGAACGATGAAGGTCAAGGAGTTCACGTTGCCGGAGGATGACAAGGAGGGGCTTATCAAAGCTTACACCTATGGCACGACCTTGAACATCGATGGTATTTGGGGAGGATATACGGAGGAGGGATCGAAGACAGTTCTGCCTCACGAGGTTACCTGTAAGGTCGACATAAGGCTCGTTCCTGACCAGCGGAAGGAAAGGATGATACCGCTCGTGAAGCGTCATCTGCGCAAACACGGCTACTCTGACATATCTGTAAAGGAGATAGACACAGGTTATGACTGGTGTCGCGCCAGCGTAAAGGAGCCGGTCGTTCAGGCGATGCTCAGAACATACGCCGCAAACGGCTACGATCCCGAGATATGGCCAACGAGTGGTGGCGCTGTGCCGTTTTACGTCTTCAGTCGCATTCTGAGAATTCCGTTCACGATGGGGGGCGTTGGCCACAGCGCCCTCCCCCACAGCCCTAACGAGTATATGGTGGTCGAGGGGAACAGCAAGATCGCCTCATTGACGGATTCCGAGAAGTTCATGATACAGTTCATGGATGAGTTTAGTGAGACGGGCTGAGAGCACGTTCGTACTCCCTCGACGTCACGCGCGCGGTATCGTCCCACGAGAATCCTTCCACTCGCTTCCTTCCGGAGGATCCCATGCGGCGACGCATCTCAGGATCGCTCAGAAGCCTGGCGATGGCGTGGCCCAAACCTACGACGTCTCCTGACTCGACAAGCAGCCCGTCTTGTCCATCTCTGACGAGTTCCGGCACTCCGCCCACCCTCGAGGCGACGATTGGCAGCCCGCAAGCCATCGCCTCCATCAGAGAGAGTCCCCAGCCCTCGTCCCTCGATGGCAGCACAACCACATCCGCGTCCGCGTACAGGCGGACAAGGTCGTGCTGGCTGATGGACTCGTGGAACTCGATGGCATCCTGCACACGCGCCCTGTCAGCTAGATGCTCGAACCACTCCACGCTATCCACTCCTCGGAATCCAGCCTTTGCAACGACAGAGAGCCTCACATCAGGGTGTGCCTTGCGAATCTCTGAGATTAAAAGAACAAGGAATTCCAGGCCTTTGCGAGGCTCGAGCCCACCAACAAACAGGATTGTGGGGGCAGTGCTTCTCCGCTCAGGAATATTGTCGAAGTCTCCCAGATCGATGCCGTTGTGAGCGACGACAGAATCTCGGTTATAGTCTCGCCTCAGAACCTCCTGCCAGTAGTTCGATACCACGAACAGCCTGTCTGCATGGTCGACTGCCCTTTTCTCAAACTCGAAGAGACGTGGTTCGGCGAAATCATCGATGTGATGAACGGTTCTGAAGGTGGGAGCGCTCAGCTCGCCGTTGCCCTTCATGATCTGCAACGCAGTCCCTCCTACACAGTCCTGCGCATGATACACATCCGCTCCTTTCGGAATGCCAATCGTGTACGAACGAATCATGTTCTGGAGTCGAGCCGTGACATCCTCTTCCCATTTGAATCTGTGAACCATGTAGGGCGTGGTCGTGTCCCTGTAGAATTCCTCAGCCTCGTCGACGTCCTCTCTCATCAGCGTGTGCAGCGAGACGTCGACGCCGATTCCGCGAAGGTGCTCCGACAGCTTCAGGGCGTGCGCCACTCCCCCCCGAGCTTTCGTGCTGTATGTTAGCATGACGACCTTCATCATCACAACAACCATAGGCCGGTTTCGTGACTTGAATCGACTTTTCAGAGAAAACAGTTTCCCAGGCTATTGAGCGATGATAGCTCGCGCACCGCGGCGTTTGAGGATTGCGAGTCGCGCATTTTCGCTTGACGATTGTGGTCATCCCGCTCGAAGCTGGGAAACGTTATTAAGGCGTGCGGATTTATCCCCGTAGCGAGACGGTCGATCCATCCCCTTGGCGGTGAAGTTCGCGCTGGTTGCTGGGAAGCGAGCTAGATGATGGATGGGATGGCCCATGGAAGCATGCACCCTCGCGGGTCGAGGGTTGAGATTGGTAGGGAACTCGAACCGAGAGGAACCTTGGAATGAGGCCTGCTTCAGACAGGGGGCGGACAATGCTCGACGAGCCGAACAAGCCACGCAACGAAGCCAATGAGCACTTGCTATGGCTCGACCAGATAGGCCTCAAGGACATCGCAAAGGTCGGAGGGAAGAACTCGTCACTGGGTGAGATGCTGCGACACCTCACCAAGAAGGGCATACGCGTTCCCGAAGGATTCGCGGTCACCACAAAGGCGTTCAGATGGTTTGTGGAAAACGCTGATCTCGACGAGGCCGTCCAGTCGACACTGAAGGACGTCAATCCAGATAATCCCGGCGATGTTGCCGAGAGGGGACGGAAAATCAGAAGGGCTTTCCTGGACGCTCCCTTCCCTGAGGAGTTGGAGCGCGAGATAAAGTACGGGTACTGGGAGCTGGGTCGTCGGCTGGGAATGAAGAATCCCAGCGTCGCGATCAGATCCAGCGCGACGTCCGAGGACCTTGATGGCGCGTCCTTTGCTGGCCAACACGAGACCATCCTGAATGTCAGGGGTGAGGTTTCCGTTCTGAAGGCGATCAGGCAGTGTTTTGCCAGTTTGTTCACCGACCGTGCGATCGCATACAGGGCTCACCGAGGGTTTGAGCAGCTCGGGAACGCCCTTTCAGTCGGTGTCCAACGGATGGTCAGAAGCGATCTTGCCTGCTCAGGCGTGATGTTTACTCTTGACACTGAGAGCGGTTTCGACAAGGTGGTCTACATCACTGGCTCGTGGGGCCTTGGTGAGATGATAGTGCAAGGAGCGGTTAACCCTGATCAGTTCTACGTCTTCAAGCCCGCGCTGGACAAATTTCAGGATCCTATAATCGAGAAGAAGCTGGGCAGCAAGCAGCACAAGCTCGTTTACGCGTCCAAGGGCTACGGAATGATCGATATCGAGGTTCCCGTGCGCGACCGACAGAGGTTCGTCCTCGATGATGCGGAGATCATCAACCTCGCTCAGTGGGCGAAACTGATTGAGGAGCACTACGGAAAGCCAATGGACATAGAATGGGCGAAGGACGGTATCACTGGAGAATTGTACATCGTCCAGGCGAGACCAGAGACAGTTCACGCTGCCAAACACGGAGGGGTTCTGGAGACATACGTCCTCGAAGAGCGCGGTAACGTGCTCATATCAGGCGAGGCGGTCGGGAGCAAGATTGGCGCTGGAACGGTGAACGTCCTTGAGAGCGCCTTCGAGATATCCAGCTTCAAGAAGGGTGAAGTGTTGGTGACGGATAAGACCGACCCTGATTGGGAGCCGATAATGAGGATCGCCTCGGCTATCGTCACTGATAGAGGCGGCAGGACATGCCATGCAGCGATAGTCTCTAGGGAGTTGGGCATCCCATGCATAATCGGCACTGGCAACGGGACTGGCGTACTCAAGGACGGGCAGGCCGTGACAGTCGACACATCGGAGGGCGAGGGACGCGTCTACGAGGGCATGCTTGAGTTCAGGGTTGAGAAGACCGATATCAGCGTGATGCCGGAGACGAAGACGAAGATCATGATGAACGTCGCAGTTCCTGAGCACGTCTTCACGCAGGGTCAGACGCCCTGCGATGGCGTCGGCCTCGCACGTTTGGAGTTCATCATTGCCTCGCACATTGGAATCCACCCCCTCGCATTGGTGGATTTCGAGAAACTCAAGGAGCGTGCGGCGCGCGAACCCGAGGTGGCAGAGGTGGTTGTCGCCATCGAGGAGAAGACCCAGGGCTACGACTGCAAGACCGATTTCTTCCTGGACAAACTCGCTTGGGGTGTCGGCAAGATCGCTGCGACATTCTACCCGAACGAAGTCATCGTGAGGCTGTCTGATTTCAAGACAAACGAGTATGCAAACCTCATAGGTGGGAAATTGTACGAGCCTGTGGAGTTCAATCCGATGATGGGATGGCGTGGCGCCTCCCGATACTACGATGACAGGTTTGCCCCGGCATTCGCACTCGAGTGCGAGGCGCTGAAACGGGTCAGGGAGCGGAAAGGCCTCACCAATGTCAAGGTTATGCTGCCGTTCTGCAGGACGCCTGCTGAAGGAAAGAAGGTCATCGGCATAATGGCGGACCACGGTTTGAAGCAAGGGGAGGATGGCCTGGAGGTGTACGTCATGTGCGAAGTTCCCAGCAACGTCCTTCTTGCAGACGAGTTCGCCGACATCTTCGACGGATTCTCGATAGGCTCCAATGACCTTACCCAGCTCACACTCGGATTGGACAGGGATTCCGAGTTGGTCTCGCACCTTTACGACGAGAGGAATCCTGCGATAAAGAAGCTGATTGAGGACACCGTCAAGACGGCGAAGGCGAAGGGGCGCAAGATAGGCATTTGCGGACAGGCACCGTCGGACTTCCCCGAGTTCGCCGAGTTCTTGGTGAGTGTCGGAATCGATAGCATGTCTCTGAATCCCGACAGCGTCATAAAGACGCGGCTCTTGGTCGCTGAGGCGGAGAAGAGGTTGAAGCGGGATTCGTGAGGTCTAGGGCACTGACGAGTCGAACATTGGCGCTCCCATTATCAATTATGATAAGGTTTATTAGGCTCGGCTCCATTTACAACGACGATAGCCCTCCCCCCTTTTTTCTATCCCTTTCGACACGATTGGCGCCTAATCCAGTGCAGTGCGCTCCCACGACGCATCGAGACGTGCCTTCTTCTCTCTGTCGATCTCGCGGCTCCACAGCAGCAGCAGGATCACAGCTATGGGAGCTGTCGCGAGGGTCAACACGAAAAGGCTCTCGATCAGCCCCCACGCGGACGCCAAGAATCCGGCCAGAACCTCAACAGCTACGAGTACAGCAGTGAACATGAAAGTCGCTATTGACACGATCGTGGATCTGTGCTCGGAATCAACTCTCTGGTTGATATATCCAAAGATGATGGGACCCTGTATACCCGCAACGACATAGATGGGGTACTGGGTCACTATCGCCACCGGTGCCCTAACCACGAAGACGACTACGAACGATACGAACACTGCAGCGTAGAGAAACAACAGCGATCCCTTCTCACCAAGTATCTCTTCGATCTTGCGTGTGAATCGAATAATCACAGCGCCAACAATCAGGAAGCTGCAGATGAGCAGGCCTATCGTGAGGTAATCGAGGTCGAGGTCCTCGTACATGTATATGGATCTGAAGATCATCATGACATACACGCCAACTTCAATGACGATCAGGAACAGGATGAGTATGATTATCGCCCTGGAGTTCCGGACGTGCTTCAGCCCCTCTTTCAGATGGGAGCGATAAGATCCAATGCTGCTTCGATCGACCTTTGGCTCTTTGAGAGCGAATACCGTCATCGACCCCATTATGGCGATTGAAGGGGCAATGATCAGCGGCAGGTCGAGCCGCCCCGTCTGCTGCACCAAGAGGCCTCCGATTGCGCAGGCAACTGCGTTGGTAACGTACATAACCACCGTGGCATTGAACATCACGACCGTGAACTCGTTGGCTCTCTTGAGCTCCAGTAGCGTGTCGTACATGAACGGCGTGTCTCCGCTCACAATGAAGCATACACCCAATGCCCAAATGAAGTTCGACGCAATGTATTGCCAGAACTCCGTGCTGAGCCCGAACGTGAGGACTCCGACCGAGAACAATACCTCCCCCAGGAGCAGAGCTGCCCTGCGTCCATACTTATCACTGATGAGTCCTGCCGGGATCTGGAATCCTATCATTGTGGTCCAGAAGGCCGCATCAACAACCGTTATCAGAAACACGCTGTCCAGTTTCTCATAGGCCCAGAGGGTCCAGAAAGGCATCCAGAGCGCAAACGATGTCAGTGCCCTGAACAGGTAGAACCTGCGGATCCGGCTGTCGCCTTCCTTCATGAGCTGCCCGTATGGCGAACTGCTAATAAACCTGATTGCGAGTAACGGAAGTCCGCTCCAGGTGTGACGACACGATCGCGTTTGCGCGACACAATGGCTTATAGTTGGATGTTCGCCCTCAAAGCTTCTTCTCGATGCAGTTCATGCCGTACTTCGGGAGCATGTCAACGAAGGGCTTTGGATCCAGCATCTCAGGCGGGAAGACCCCTGTCTGCGTCAGCTTCCCTTGGGCGAAGAGTATCGCGCCTATCGCGACAGGAACTCCCACAGTGTAGGCGGTCGCACTGTGATGGTACTTGTTCCAACAGTCCTGATGGTTCATCGAGGTGTAGATGTAATATCCCACCTCCTTGCCGTCTTTTAGACCTGTCGTGATTGTTCCGTGCGCCAGGTCGCCCTTGGCTCTGTCCCCGATGGTGGCAGGATCTGGCAGGCATGCCGCGACGACATCCCTTGGTGCAACCATCGCGCCCTTGACATTGACCTTTTTGGGGCTGTCAAGGCCTATCATGCCCATGATCTGTATGGCGTCGACGTAGTCGTCTCCCAGGTGTATCTTGAAATCGCAATATTCGCACCCCTTTCCGAGCACCTCTCCGATGTACTTCGGAAGCGTCTCCTGCTCCTCGTGGTCTACGTTGTAAACCGGCAGCTTGCCGACGGGGGAAGGGAATTCAAACTCCTCTTTGCCACTGAAGGGTTCGATTTTCCTGTAATGGCTGTCCTTGTAGATCATTGGAGGCATGAGCACTTCCTCAATCAACGTTTCCGGAGACCACATAGGAGCGAAATCGTATCCTTCGACGGATCCATTGTCCCCGTCCCTTACCAGGATATTCTTTACCTGATCCATTCGATCAGCACCCATCCTGGCGAACACGTTAACGGCTCCTGGATCACATCCAATGCCGAGCATTCCGACGATTCCAGCCTTCTTGTACTGATCGTCGTACTTGCGCGCCTGGTACTGCATCGGCGGTTCTTTGACTATTTCTCCCGGCTTCTCCTTCGACAGGAAGATGTCGCTTGCCATGTCCGCGTAGCTCGCTTTCGCCATTAGGCACGCGTCCATTATGTTGAAGTTGAAGCGAGGGATGACCGCGTTTAGGACAAGATCCTTTCCTTTAAATGCTCTGGCCATGCCCTCTGTGTCTGAAGCATCAATCCTGATCGCCGTTGTCTTGTCGCTGGAAATTCTCTTCTTCATCCTCTCTGCTTTCTCTAGGTCGACATCTGCCAAAACGACCTCGTCGAACTCATCCGAATCAGCAAGTACATCGGCTGCGACCGAACCAACAGCACCCACACCCAAGATAACAGCCTTCATTTCCTTCACATTGGCCCCCGGGTCTTGACACAAAGCGTCGAGACCGCGGCGATACCCCCATGGAGGGGTTGTTACTTAAACTTCGCTCGCTCCTTCGAAAGGGGTCTTAAAACCTTCTTGCAGAATGCAGGAAATTCGAAGGGAGCTCGGCTCAATCGAATTCGTGAGGGACACGGATTTCGTCAATCATCGTCTTGACTTCAAGTGGATCGATTGGCTGAAGGGAACCTGTCAGGTTCACGATGCGGAAGGAACATCGCCTTTGCGAACTCTGATTGAAAATCCTTCTCAGACGCCAGCTCGATGTATTCCACTTTTCGCGAAAGATCGTCGGCCAGTCTCCGCGCCTCCACTGATTTTAGCGCCATCCGAGCTCCTGAGCCAGCCGCGTTGCCGATGAACTTGATTCTTTCGGGTGGTATGTCTGGATACATCCCTATATGTATCGCACTCGACGTGTCGACATATGTTCCGAATGCGCCCGCTACGTAGACCGTCGAGATGTCAAGGCAGTCCACTCCAAGCTTCTTCAGCAATGTCGATACGCCTGTGTAGATTGCGGCTTTCGCTAGCTGTATCTCCTGCACGTCGTTCTGTGTGATCGAAACTTCGATGCCGTCTCCGTTATCTTCAGGTTCATAGAGTACGAACTCAGGCTTTCTATCCGAGCCTTCCCTCACGTTCCAACCTTCCTCGGGTGCGGACGTGATTGCGCCCGAGGCTGAGATGATTCCACACTTGAGCATCTCGGAAATAGCATCGACGATGCCTGATCCGCATATTCCCTTTGGGGAAGCGTCGTCCACCGTTCTCAGGTGAATCTTCCGCGCGGACTCATCTATCCACACTCTTTCTATTGCGCCTGTCGCTGCCCTCATTCCGTTCTTGATATGAGCTCCCTCAAATGCAGGTCCCGAAGCACAGGAGCAGCTGATCAGACGATCCCTACCGCCTGCAATGATCTCAGTGTTCGTTCCAATGTCAATCATCATGCCTATGTCATCTTGTTCGTACAATCCAGACGACATGAGCACCGCGATCGCGTCGGCGCCTACGAATCCGGCGATATTCGGAAGGGCGGTGACCCTTCCGAATGGGTATATGTCAATCCCGAGGTGGCCAGGATTGACTGATAGCGCCTTTCTTACAACAGGAGCATAGGGGGCGGTCGCGAGATGCACGGGCGATATGCCGAACAGGATGTGGTGCATGGCCGTGTTGCCGACTACAACGATCTCCAGCACGTCGACAGTGTTCCTATCAGCCTCCGAGCAAAGGCGGCCTATCATGTCGTTGATCGCGCCAATGGCCACCTTCTGCAGTCTATCGAGACCGTCTCTCTCTCCCGCGGTGAATGTGATGCGGGACATGACATCTTCGCCAAAAGGAATCTGTGGATTTGGGCAGCTCTCAGTTCCGATTGTACTGCCTGTGGCGAGATCGACGAGATAAGCCACAATCTTCGTCGTTCCTAAATCCACCGCGATTCCGAGTAGTTCGCCGGTCGTATCTCCTGGGTCGATTCCGATGAGTTCTTCCTTGCGGAACAGAGTGACCGTCGCCTCCCACGATTTCTCACGAAGAGCAGATGGCACAAGTCTGTGAACTCCAGGAGCGATATTCGCCCGGACTGCCGCTTCAGAATTCAATATGTCCAGCAGCCTATCGTCGTCCGCTCTGATGTCCGCCAACGTTGCGGGAGGTATTTTCAACAGCACTTTGCTAACCGCGGGTGCGAGCTCTACGGCTGGCTCTATTCCAGAGGCGAGGAGCCTGTGGTGTCCCCTGCGGCTGCCTTCGGGAACCAGCACCACAATATCCCCTTCCGAGAGAACGCGCGTTTGGCATGCGAGTCGGAGCCCGGCTTCGATCTCGTCATTTCTCAGGCTGCTTTGTTCGATTTCGTTCGTCGGAGACAGCTTCTGCTTTCCGTGTGTTGAGACAACCTTGCACTTCCCGCACTTGCCTGAACCGCCACATATTGATTCGATTGACACGCCTGCTTCTCGGGCGAGCTCAAGGAGCGTAGCATCCGGTCTGTAAGTGATTCTGCTACCGGACGGCTGAAAGCGAATAGCGCGGTCCGCCATTTGAACCAAAGGGGTGAGTAATCACGCACAAGATATACTTTCTCGCTACGGTCGATATCGTGGTTTGGAGGCAGCGAGCTCGGCCCTGATGTCTTTTGTGGCGAAAGGTTATCAGTGCTAACGACGATACTAGAATCTGACAGACCAAAAGGCCCGTCGGATGCCCTGTGATGGGGGAAAGTGAAAGGCTGACAACCGGCAACCGGGATTCAGAAGAGCGCGATTGCAGTCGGACTATTCTAAATGAAACACGCGTAGGATTCAGAAGACGAGCCTCTGTCATGGCGCTTACGTGCCTTCTTGTCTTCTCGATGATGTGCTATGCGCCTGATGGGGCAGAGGCTGACGATGCGGTCACTACGCTCAGGATTGGAATTGTCCAGACGATTGACAGCCTGAACCCGTTCATTGGCGTGAATGACAACTCGTACATCTTCTACGGTCTCGTGTACGATTACCTGATATGCTTGGATGAGGACCTGCAGCCGAAGCCTAACCTCGCAGTGAGCTGGAACATAGTCGAGGAGTATGAACCGTATGGTTCTGTGTGGCAGTACAACCTCACGAGGAACGCTCGCTGGCACGACGGCGAGAAGGTTGACGCTGACGACGTCGTGTTCACTTTCGACTATCAGACAGGCGACAAGTGGGTCGCCATGTGGGCGTATCAACCATATACTCTTTTGATACAGAGCGTCGAGAAGATCGACCAATACACCGTCAGGCTGCACTTCGCCAAGGACGGCGAGCCGGTAGCCTGCTCCTTCGGTGACAGCCTGATGATGCCCATCGTTCCAGAGCACTATTGGAAGGACATCCATTACATCGATGCCGGATTCTCCCACGTGAATCCGAAGCCGATCGGTTCTGGCATGTTCAAGTGTACGGATGATACCTACTCCGAATACCTCAGGGGCGATAGATTGATACTGTACAAGCATGAGGATTATCACGCTCCTGCGGAGTACGGGAAGGAGATACAATTCGACAGGCTGGTGCTCGAGAGCTATCTCGAGCCCGCTGCGCTGTTGGCGGACCTGCAGCGCGGGGCTATAGACATCGCGCAGTTCGACGCGCCCACGTACACGAGCCTCGTCGACTGGCTCGAGAAGAACCCAACCGACAAGATCCACACGCATGCTGCGCAGAAGTGCACGGGCTACTCGGTCGAGATTGGCATCAATATGAAGCCGGATGTCCCTGGACAGAACAGTCTGCGACTGGACCCCGCAGTAAGGCAGGCAATGTCTCACGCGACGGACAAGAGCTTCATTGTCAACCACATATATAGGGGCCTGGCAGATATCGGCTCCACAATTCTACCGCCGGTCTATCCCTACTGGTACTGGGAGCCTGAGGGCGACGAGATCTACGAGTACGATCTCGACGTCGCTAACAGCCTACTCGATGCCGCTGGCTATCTCTGGAACGGCGATCATACCATGAGGTACGCGCCCGTCGGACACCCATATAACGATGCCACTGAGAACCTCAATCTCAGGTTCGAGATGGTTGTTGCACAAGAGATAATCGAGGACAGAGCGACGGCGCAGTTCCTTGTTGAGGAGTGGGCGGAGGTCGGCATAATCATCGACATAATGTACGTGGACGATGCCATGTGGGGTACCCTCGTATATGGTGGTACGTACGAGACGATGTTGACTTATTGGAGCGGTGATCCCGATCCGAATTATCTGTTGTACGTACAGACTACAGACGCGCTGGATGGCTGGTCCGAGAACTGGTATTCCAACCCTCTGTACGACGAGAACTACACCGCCTCTGTTCTGGAGGTCGATCCCGAGACGCGGTTGGAGTACGTCCGCAACTGTCAGAAGCATATGTATAGAGACTCAGCGTTCATCGTCACCGCCTATCCGTACGAGTGCACTGCCTGGAGGACAGACCACTTCTCCGGCTGGGGCGACTGGGTGGCGCATCCTGGACGAGCGCTGTCCAACTTCTGGACAGCGAGCGACCTCTATTTTGATCT
>CP070748.1:1479256-1698261 GCA_020348345.1 Methanobacteriota archaeon
CATCGCCGACAGAATCATCTCGCTCGAGGTCGTGCTCGCCCACGGCAGGGTGCTGCGGACGGGGCCGAAGGTGCTGTACACTTCAACCGGGTTCAGGCTTCATCAGCTGTTCATAGGCTCCGAAGGCACCCTCGGCGTCATAACGGAAGCGACGCTCAGAGTTGAGCCGTATCCAGAGGCAAGAGACATGGTGCTCGCGTTCTTCAGCGATTTCTGGGAGGCCAAGAAGGCCGCTGAACGGGTCATGATGTCCTGCGTCACCTTCACTGGCGGAGAGGTGTGGCAGACGGATGATGCGACCAAGTACGGCGCGCCCAAAGGGATGAAAGGCTTCTTCTACATGGGATTGGACGGCATTGAGGGCGAGGTGAAGGCGGAACGGGAATACATATCGCGGATCGTCGAAGAGCTCGGAGGCGTACTCTCAGAAGATATCGACCCGCACTCGTTCATGGAGAAATACACGGAGCAGTGGTGTGGCGCTCGCGTGGAGACTCGCTTCGAGGATGTGCTTACGACCTACGTTCCGACTGCCCGCATCCGCGACTTCTACGACAGGCTCTGGGATGGGATCATGAAGAAGCATGGCATAACGCCGATCCCCGGTGAGAAGCTCAGCATGGACGTCGGTCGCTACAGAATGGTGGGTGGAAGGTTCTTCACTCGGGCGGGAGACGACGGCTGGAGGAGGTACCAGGCCGCGCTGAGAGAGGTTGCCGAGCTGGCGATAGAGCTCGGAGGATCCATTTCGAGTTGTCACGGCGTTGGATTGGAGCATCGGGAAAACATCAAGCTGGAATACACCGAGGTCGCTCAGGCGGTGATACGTGACATCAAGAGGATCTTAGATCCGTACAACCTGATGAACCCCGGGAAGAAGATAGATCTTGAGCAATCGACGATGCTTGAAAGCCCGTCATGTATAGACGATGTGTCCGACAAGGAGGAACAGCAGTAATGGAGGATAGCAGGCGAGACGAGGGAAGGGGCGAAGCCGCTGTCATCGGAACCCCATACGGGAACGGGCTATCGATGCCGGCGGAATGGGCCCCTCACAAGGGATGCTTGGTTTCGTGGCCCTGCAATACCACAACCTTCCGCGGCCTCATGAATGAGGCGGAATCAGCATATGCGGCTGTGATCGGCTCGATTGCGAAGTTCGAGCCTTTGCACGTTGTATCCGACCCGCGTACTACGCGGGTCGCGGAAGAGAGCCTGGAAGGGGTCGCAACAGTTCTGCCTATTGAATTGGATGATTCGTGGATCAGAGACAACGGACCCATATTCACCACCTCACCAAAGGGTGAGGTCGCCATGGTAGATTTCGGCTTCAACGGCTGGGGGAGCAAGCAACCGTATCTCAAGGATAATGATGTGCCCAGAGCGCTGTCCAACGAGTTCGATGTCGAACGATACGAGGCGCCTATGGTGCTGGAGGGGGGATCGATAAGTGTCGATGGCGAGGGCACTCTCCTGACCACAGAGCAGTGTCTGCTCAACTCGAACCGCAACCCCGGCCTTTCGAGAGCGGATATCGAGCAGAACCTGAGGGATGCCCTCGGAATCACCAAGGTGATTTGGCTCGGGCAGGGACATGCGGACGATATGACGGACGGCCACGTCGATGGTGTCGCGTGTTTCTGCGCCCCGAAAGCCATTCTGATCGCCGGAACCAAGGACAGCTCTGATCCAAACTACGAGTCGCTCAGGGAGAACCGAATGCGTCTGGAAACGTCAACAGACAGCAAGGGTCGCTCGATCGAGATCATCGATATTATACAACCCAGACCTCGAACGTACTTGGGCCATAACATCACCCCGGGATACATAAACCACTACATGGCGAACGCCGGCGTCGTGGCGCCCGAGTTCGGCATTCCGGAAGACGCTCCTGCCATTGAGACGCTCAGATCGGTGTATGCGGACCGCGAGGTCGTCTCCGTCGACATCTCTGTTATTGAGACTGGTGGGGGAGGCATTCACTGCATAACACAGCAGATTCCTGACGGCGAGTTCGCTCGTCGAAAGCAGAGATGAGAAATCGTCAATGTCGCATGTATCAGCCTGCAATCTCAGGATTCAGAATCCATCTGATCCGATATCCCTATCTTATGAAGGTCGATGTTTCCACCGGATATCACCACGGCGACCTTCTCGCGCTCCTTGAATCTCGCATGTCCTTGAAGGATTGCCGCGGGTCCGACGGCCGCAGAGCCTTCCACCACCTGTCGCTCGTTTGTGAGCATCCATAGTATGGCGTTCTTCAAGCCCTCCTCGTCGGCCAGCACCATATCATCGAAGTACCTCAGTGCGAGGTCGAGGTTCAATTGTGTTATGCCTCCGGAGAGTCCTTCCGCGATGGTAGGCGGAACAGGCACGTCGACCAGTTTGCCCGCTCGGAAACACTCATACATCGTCCGTGCCGCGGTGGATTGCACTCCGATCACCTTCACATCTGGGTTGACAGTCTTCACCCATACCGCGATGCCGGTTGCGAGCCCGCCACCGCCTATCGGTATGAGCAGAGTCTCCACATCGGGCAGGTCCTCCATTATCTCATAGCCGACAGTTCCGTGCCCAGCAAAGACGTCATGATCGTCCGTGCCAGAGACGTAGGTCATGCCGCTCTCCTTGGCGAGCTCCTGGCAGTATGCGAATGCCTCATCGAAGTAGCTGCCATGAAGGACCACATCCGCACCGAGGGACTTGCATCTCTCGACCTTCACATCCGGTGTGTTCTCGGGAACACATATCGTGGCCTTGACGCCCATCATCCGGGCTGAGAGGGCAACGCCGAGCGCCCAGTTGCCTGCCGAGGCCGTGATCACGCCCCTCGTTCTCTCCTCCTGCGTGAGAAGCCCCATCCTGTAGCTTGCGCCGCGTATCTTGTAAGCGCCCGTCGTCTGTAGATTCTCCCATTTCAGATAGATCTCAGCACCGCTCGCTTCGCTCAGTCCGGCCGATCTGGTAAGCGGCGTTCTTACCGCGATTCCCTGCTGCGCTTTCCTCGCCTTGAGAATGTCTGTTGCCGTTATCATACTGGCACATCCTCACTACTGCAATCGTCATCGATGCCTGCGAACGCCCGTATCACATACTTCAAGGCCTCATCGCACCCCCATTCGATCAACGGCATTCGCGGAGTCACACGAGGGTGTGGACCGGGCGAGATTTGAACTCGCGACCTCCCGCATGCCAAGCGGGCGATCTTCCGCTGATCTACCGGCCCTTCGCGGGTGGCGTTGTATGGACTGGTCGTAGTTAAAGCTTCTCCGAATCTCCTCGCCTCATGTGAAGGAGTCCAGCTTCTTCTGGAACCTGATCTTCTCGCCCTCGACGGGCAGAGGGTACTCCCCTGTCAGGCAGCCTAAGCAGAGGTCGTTGGCGCTGTGGCCTATAGCCTCGACGAGCCCTTCTACCGATATGTATCCGAGACTGTCGGCCGTCAGCATCTCTGCAATCTGATCGACGGTCCTCCCAGTGGCGGCGAACTGATCCCTCGTCTTCATATCGATACCGAAGTAGCATGGGGTGCGGATGGGCGGAGAGCCTATGCGGACATGCACCTCCTTCGCCCCCGCGTTCCTTACGAGCTGCACGATCTTCCTCATGGTCGTGCCCCTTACTATGGAATCATCCACGAGGGCTATTCTCTTGTCCTTGATGACGCTCTTCAGCGGATTGAGTTTGAGCATCACGCTCGTGCTCCTGTCCGTCTGCTCTGGCATGATGAAAGTGCGCTCGACATACCTGTTCTTCATCAGCCCCTCCGAGTATGGGATACCAGACTGCTCCGCATATCCCATCGAGTGCGATCTTCCAGAGTCAGGAACAGGCACAACGACGTCCACATCCACAGGCTGCTCGATCGCCAGCCGTCGGCCTATCTTCCTCCTCACGTCGTATACAAGCCTACCGTCAAGACACGAATCAGCTCTTGCGATGTAAACCCATTCGAACATGCAATGAGCTCTACCTCTTGCTAACCCGGTATTGATCGACTTCACCTCGCCGGGCAGAATCTCCACCAGCTCCCCTGGCTCGACATCGCGCATGAACTCACCTCCGAGAGTGTCGAACACGACGCTCTCAGACGCCGCCGCGAATCCTTCCTTGGTCCTGCCAATGCATAAGGGGCGGATTCCGTACGGGTCTCGAACGGCGAACACGCGGTCGTCCACCATCAACGTTATCGAGTAGGAGCCGTTCATAAGGGACATGACGTTTCTTATGGATCTCGCCGGGTCGCCCGTGTCCGCGATGTCGTTCGCGAGGAGTCTGATTATGATCTCGGAGTCGCTCGTCGTGGCGAACGCCCAGCCCTTCTTCTTGAGATCTTCCCTGAGCCTGCCAGCATTGACTATCTCACCGTTGTGCGCAAGCGCGATATCGCCGAAGTTGGTTGACATGACAACTGGTTGTGCGTTCTCGGCTGACGAAGTGCCCACGGTTGAGTAACGTACGTGACCGATGCCCCTGTCCCCTTTGAGGCTTCTCACGTCCTCCTGACTCAAAGCCTGGTGGGCGAGTCCCATGCCCTTGATGGTCTTGATGCCGCCGTTGTGGACCGCTATGCCGGCGGACTCCTGTCCCCTGTGTTGCAGAACTCTCAGAGCATAGAATATGTCGACGGTGGCATTGGTGATGGAGGCTATGGCAATTACCCCGCACTCATCCTGCGGGTGCTCAGGCTCCAGACCTCAACCCCCCTGTTTGCGCAGATCTCAATGCGCCTTTGCCCAGTTGTATCTTCTTCGTTTCGCCGTCACGCCGAAGCCACAAGAGGCGCAGGCCTTCTGTCTCACATGATAGGAGCGCTTCCCGCATCTCCGGCATACGATGTGAACCTTCTTGCTGCCTCGCTTGCCCATCGATGGAGTGCCTTTTGTCATCCTGCATACCTCACGGCGAGATGTATATGACGTTATCCCCACGGACGATGATCGAGTCGAGCTTGCGCTTGACTTCGTTGTTCAGTATCTCCTCGGCGTTCTTCAACACGAGGTTCATGTGCGGGTCATACCCATCGAGGGTTCCGCGATATCCCCTCTTACCCTTGAGCTCAACGATAACCTGGTGGTTTATCGCCTTGTTAAGAACAGCCAGAGGTTTCATCAAACTAGATCACCAGACTCCTGATAATCGGAAAGCGTACTTAAAGCTTTCCGGCTGGCAAAAGCCTATTTACCTCGCTCCTGGCGCCCTTGTGGAGCCTTCCTGCCGTTTGTGGCGGGGCGTCGGCCCTTGCGGCCGCCCTTCCGCTGTTGCATCCGACGTCTCTCCTCTGCTATCATCTGTTCCTTCTTCAAGGCCCTCTTCCTCATGTAGAGGAATACCACGAGGACGGTGATCGCGGCTGCGATGGCTGCTATTGCAAGGATGGTGTAGATTGTGAAGAATGGCCTCTTTGCAGGTATGAAAAGAGTGATCACCTCTGATGAGCTGACAGCCGGGTCATTGAGGGAGGTGACATCGAGATTGATGGTGTACGATCCAGGCTCGGCGCCCTCCGGCACTGGCACTTTGATTGTGACGATTTCGCGGTTTCCGGGTTCCAATGTGGACGGTGGGGGCAATTCGAGAGCGAGGTCGTACTCCTCCCCGTCGATGATCAGAATCGTCCCGTTCAGCGTCTCTGAGTAGCCATAGAAGTCGACAACGTCGATGCTGTTCCCCCAGTTCTCCACAGTCATATTCACGAAGAGGTAGTCACTTCCGTTGGGCGACACCACCTGCAGGTCGAGATAGGTTTCTATGTCGTAGAATGGCTGCACGCTGACACCCATTTGAAGAACAGCAGTCGTTGCGGAATCGGCCTCTGAGGTCGCGGTCAGATTGAACTCGTACGTTCCTGCCATCACGTAGAGCCCGGGGGTGATGGTCAGGCGAACCGTCGCACTCTGTCCGGGATCCAGGAAGACGTATGACGTGTTCAGGACTGCCCAGAACGAATCAAGCCCTGACAGCGTGAGCCTGACGGTCTCCTCGGAATTGCCAAGGTTTTGCACATCGATCGAGTATATGATTTGCCTGTCCTCCGGGACGGTGTAATTGACTAGCGACTGCTGCGAGAGGCTGAGACCCAACTCCCTGTGATGGCCGGCCAGCAGAAACACGTTGCCCTCGCCGGTGTTCGTCGTAATGTTCTTTGATTCGACCCTTAGCGTCAGTGTGTCCGTCGAACCTGGAGGATCGTATCGTGAAGGGCTCACTATGACCTGCACCTCCACCTCCTCTTCGGGAACCAGAGTCAACTCCGCGTGGGAGATCGATAGAATCCATCCGCGGTCGTCCGTCGCCTCCACTTCGAAGCTCTCGTTTATGTTCGCGACGTTCATCACAATGAATGTGAAGGCGTACTCCACTGTGGGCTCCAGAATAGCTCCCGCAGGCGCGATTACGGAAACGACACCCCACGGCCTGACATCGACCATCAGAGTCAGCGAGTCGTTTACTGAGTCCCTTTCAGCGCAGGTCGCCGTGACATCGAATAACCTCGTGCCCGGATCCGCATCGGCGGGCACGCTGACATTCACCGTCATAGTTGTCGAATTCATCGCGGGCACGGTCAATAACCCCACGATTCCCAGATCGATATCCCAACCCGTCTCCATCGTGGAATTGGCCAATAGGTAGTCCGCCGCATAGGAGCCAGTGTTCTCTACTGTGAGGTTGAAGCGAGCGATCGCTCCGGGATCGACTGATACGCTCATATGGTCGACGCTCAGGTCCACGCCAGGGACTCTAACGACGACAGGGATGGTGACGACGTTGTTGTCTTCGTTCGTCTCCCTTATCATTTGGCTAGGGTCGATAACAATAGAGACGGTCGAATCGGCAGCTTGGGCCGCATGGGTAAAGGACACTCCCGTCGAGTTCCCAGCTGAGAGAGAATCCACGGTTTCATCGCTTATCGGTACGCCGTTGACCAGCATTCTGACGATGAAACTGGCGGCGTCTCCTACAAGGTTGCGGACGGTAGCATTGACCCAGAGAGTCGATCCCTCCAATGGCTGCAGGGTGGACAGAAGGACGTCTCCAGCGGCTATTGCGAGATCCGCCCTGTGCGTCCTGAGGAAGAACAGCTCCTTGTTCGGCACCTCGCCAACGAACACGACGAAGGTGTTGTTGTCTTTTGCGCACATCACGATTGGCCCAGTTGCGTTTCGTGATTCCATCTCTGAAATGGGCTGGTCGAACACTTCTGGTGATCCGTCATAGCGCATTGCGGAGTGATGTATCGCCCACAGCCCCGAGGCATTGTCCTGCCAGACCACGTCCACAACCCTCGAATCGCTAAGTGCGACGCGAGGATAACGCGATCCGGAGTCGTCCTTCGCAGATACGATCCTATCGTCCAACAGGGTCGTGCCGTTGCCGTCCAGCAAGGTGTAGAATATGTCGAAGTCGGCATAGCGGTCATCGTCAAATACCACGTGCACATTCCCGTCCGTGTCAACAGCTGCGTCAGGGCTTGAAGCCGGGGATGCGAATGTGATTCTCGTCTCGTTGGTCATCGGAACGCCGTCCGCTGTCACTTTGCGATAGAAGACTCCGTGGTTTATGACAGTGCCATCATCCGAGTCTCTGAAGTCGTACCAGACTATGTGGACATCGCCAGCATCGTCGATGTCCATTCGAGGGCGCTCCGAGACTCCAACGTCCCCGGTCACTCTTGTGTCGGCTGTTATTGGCGCGCCCGCTGAGCTGAGGCGCTTGTAGTATATCTCGAGGTTTCCGTCGCCCAAGTCATTCCTGGCGTCTGTCCATACGATGGCCAATGAGCCGTCGGAGCAGACGGCAATGTCCGGCTCGGTGGAATTCGACGGATCTCCGTCGGAGACCTGTAGGCCGTTCTCCTCGAAAGTGATGTTGCCAGCGTAGTACCAGAGCTTCGCGAAGTACAGCTCCGCGGAGCCGCTTTCGAAGCTTTCCCAGATGACGTAGATATGGTCGGAATCGTCCACGGCCACCGACGGATGTCGCGACGGTGCGGTGTCATTTGTGATCTTTGCGTCGTTAGTGAGCTTGTTGCCGTCACTATCCAACTTCACATAGTAGACATCGCCGTTTCCTGATCTGAAATCCTCCCAGACGACATGCATGTCGCCATCGCGATCCACGACGGAGGATGCATTCACCGATGCCGCATCGTCGAATGTGACGCGCACTCCTTCGCCAAAATCGTCTGCAGGGAGCGCGTGAGCAGGTGACGTGCTTAGCCCCTGAAACAAGAGCACGATTGTCACCGGGACGAGCAGAACGCCTGCCATGCAGTACGTGAGCGCAGCCCTACTCACGGTGGCCATTGTGCAAGAATCACCCGCGTGTGATGATAAGACTTAGCTCTCAATTCTCGGCCCTGAATATCATACGCTGGAAGCTCTGGGGGAAGGCGCCAGATGATCACGTTCCCGACGCGTCGAGAATCTCGCCTGATTCTCAAATGGGAGACTCCTGGCCAAACGCTTATGTTCGCTTTTCAGCATCTAATCGACCAGCGCCCGCAGAGCATCCGGTCCTTGATTTGACGTCGATGTCCCCTTCGCGGGGGCAGCATGGAAAGGCAGATTCGGTGGCCGAATTCTTGTGCGGACAACGGAACCAGTGATGGTCGGCGGGCGTCCTCCCCCCTCTTTTTTTTCTCAAGAGACGTTGAGAACGCTGTCGAGCATCATCTGCGTGACCAGCGCTGTCACAGTGCTCATCCAGATAATAGCTGCGAAGTTGATGTAGAAGCTATGCTTGTGGCTTCCGCCAGCGAAGGATATCAGATTCGCGGAAATCAGCGCGTGCGCAAAGACGATCAGCAGGAAGATGGCCTCTGCGAGGTTGAGGTCGAAGCTCTGGAGCGCTATAGGCAATGCAATCGCCGTCTGAGAAAGGGCGAACTGCTCGTTCATCTGGTTCAGAAGGTCCATAAGGCTGAGGGCGGCGAAGAGCGTGAAAGTGATGCCTATCGACATGCCATAGAGCGTGCCGAGCATGTTGTCGGAGGCCTGGTATCTCTTGCGCCGCACACCCATGAGTTTCACGAAGTTGTTGCTGATGATGTCGATTACCCTGTCCACCTTCCCGCCGACTGATAGACCAACGACATACATCTCCGTGAATTTGGAGATGAGGTTGCTGCCAGTCTCAGCTGCAAACAGATTCCACGCTCTGATCTGATCGATCCGGGTCAGGAGCCTCTTGAAGAGCACCTCGATGCCTATCGTGAGCTCACCGAAATCATGCTTGCTGAGCCTTCCAACGCCGTCGGTGACCGCCGAGCCCGCCGATGCGGCGTAGCTTCCGACCGCTCTCATGAATGCATCGTAGTTCTCGTCCCTCGCGCGCACCTTCTTCTCCTCCCTCCGGATCAGAAAGCCCGGATACAGCAACGGTGTGACTACGAGAGCCACGACCGCGGTCAGTGGGACCCTGGCGAGTATTCCAAATATCGCCAGTGCAACGCACGCCGCGTAGGTTGCGGGAAGGACGGTCCTGAGCGTCACGTCCACCTCAGTCCTCTCCTTCATGTTGTGCCATATGGGGTCGGACGGCAGCAGCGACTTCACGAGGTACAGCACCATGACCTCGATTACGACGAAAAGGAGCGCAACACCCGGCAGAATCATTGTGATTGAAACGTCCACAAAGACCGGCAACAGTGAGATGAACACCAACATGAACATGAGGGCGATCAACACGGCGACGAATATCTCGTTCAGAAGATCGAGGTCCTTCAATGCTGTCTCATACTTGTTGAGATACACATTGACCGCGACGTCTCTCTCCTTGGAGAGGAACTCCTCAATGTCCTCACCTGCATCGGACGAATGGGCAAGCCTGTCTAAGAAGTCGGCAAGTGCGGGCGAAGGTGTCTTTCTCGCTACGGTTCTCGCAGCGTCGGCTAGACCCATGTTCCAGAACTCCATCAGCTTATAGATCTTCTCGATCTCCACGCTCAAGGCCTCGTATTCCTTGACCTTTGAGAGTATCTCCAGCATCTTCTTCCGCGGAAGCTTGGAAGTCGAGAGGACGCTCATGCGAATTAGGAACAGATGCAGGTTCCTATCGATCTGCATCTTCCTTCTCTCTCCCTGGAGAAGCGGGAACGTGATGGCGAGTATAGAGAATAGAATCGGTATCGCCAGGAAGACATATCGAAAGAATCGGTCCGTCGCCACGCCTGGAAATAGGAACACCAGGGCTGCCGCTGTCGCAATACCGGCAATAACCAGTGGAAGAGCATATCTGGTGAAGTAGGTAGTGATCGGCATCTCAATCGATTGATAAAGACGCATTATGTTACTGCGCGCCATAGCATAGGTCTACACAGGGAATGGTAGACCGTTCACCCCCTTCTTCTGGAATTCCCTGAGAACGTCTTCCACCGCAACATACTTGAATATCTTTCTGGCAACCATCTCGTCGAGTATCTTGGTCCGGAGCTCGAGGTCGTCGTAGATCTTCCTCTTGTCTCCGTAGCCTCGTTTGACAGCGATCTTCTCCTCGAGGATGTATGAGTTGTTCATCCCTTTGAACACGTGTGTGTCGTCCGCTGCGTTCCACAGGAATACAGTCCTGGTCATGATGCCGCCGAGCGCTTCATTGAACCCTACGATTTCGTCTATCAGCATCGTCCTCCTCAGGAACTTGCCTTCCCTGTAGATTCCTGCTTGGAAGAACGCCACATTGAGATTGTCGATGAATGTGATGGGCACGTTGATGGGGTCGCTAGTGAATCTCTGAATAAGCTTCCTTGTGGAGGCGGCATGGAATGTGGAGAGAACGGGGTGGCCAGTCTGCATCGCTTGAAAGGCGACGCTTCCCTCTTTGCCTCTGATCTCTCCCACTATGATGTAGTTTGGCCTCGATCTGAGAGCGGCCTTAAGCAGCGCGAAGGTGTCGACCCTGCTCTCCTCCGGCCCGAAGTCGCGCGTCGCCAGCCTTTGCCATACCTTGTGCGGTACCTGCATTTCGATGGTATCTTCTGCAGTGTAAACCTTGCTATCGTACTTGATGAAGGGCAGAACCGCTCCCATCGTCGTGGTCTTGCCCGACGCGGTCTCCCCGCAGAAGAACACGCTCATGCCCTCCTCCAGGCACAGCCAGAGATACGCCGCTTCCTTCGAACTGATCGAATTCCATTCGATCAGCTGTGTGATGCTTATCGGTTCCTCCGAAAATTTCCTTATGGAGAAACTGGGTCCTTTGACACTCACATCATCCGCGTATATGAGGCTGATTCTCGAGCCGTCCGCAAGGGTGCCATCCACAATCGGTCTGGCAAGTGAGGCAGGCCGCCCGATTCTTTCGCTGAGTGCCCTGACGTAGTTGTCAAGCTCCTCCATGGATTCGAACTTGATGTTTGTCGGCATTGCCTGGAAGATCTTGTGCACTATGGAGACATTGTCATGGCCAATGCAATGTATGTCCTCTATGTACGGATCGCGCAGGAGAGGCTGCAGAGGGCCGCTCAGGATTATGTTCTGAACGGCATGGTACTTCACGAGCTCCACTTCCTCTGCTGTCACGGGCACACTAGGTTCGGAGAACACGTCGCCAAAAAGTGCCTTCCTCTCCCGATGTGGTTCATCGACGGTGACCGTGGAATCGTCGATGAGCTTGCTCAGGTTCTCCTCGAACTCCTTAATGTCTTTGTGGGGTGCTTTGTACACTGCTTTGTCGTAGACCTGATGCATGATTCTGCCAAACTTGACTTGCAGCTCACCGGTGAGTGGAGGCTGTATTGACGTGTAGCTGATGGGCACGCTCTTCGTAGAGAATATATGCACGAACAAAGGGTCTCCGAGGGGGTAGATGACATTGATTGCATCGATATCGCTCATCGCCCTTGTGAGCTCCATCTTGAACTCTGGCGTCGCATGTTGTTCTGTGACGAACTTGTTGACGTAGTCTCTCAGATGTGCGTTCCTCTTGAAGGCCTTTCTTAGACCAACGTCGTACTCAGGCATCCCCTCGCCCATCCCTGAGGCGCAGATAGTGTTGTTCCTTCCCTTCTTTTCCTGTCAACATGTCTTAGGTCGTTGACATGCGGAGCTAATGCTCGGCGGCCTCCTATGCTCATCCCAACCCTCTCATTATAAGCATTGGGAGACAATTCTCATGGCTGACTATCACAAGGGCGAAGTCCTAACGCCTCTACGCTTTCGCCCGCTGCCGCCACGGCTCACACTGTGAACGGCAGCCCGTCAACACCCTCCTTCTGGAACGCCTTGAATATGTCATTGACGGTCTTGTAGCTAGTCATATTCATCTCTATCATCCTGTCAAGAATCCTCGCCCTCAAGGCCAAGTCCTTGTAGACATCTCGTTTGTCCCTGTAGCCCCTCTTGACTGCGATGCGCTCCTCGAGTATGTACGAATTGTTCATCCCTCGGAAGATGTGTTGATCGTTGACCGGGTTCCATACGAACACCGCTCTCGTCATAACGCCGCCCATGGCTTCGCTGTAGCCCAGTATCTCCTCGATTGACAGCACACGCCTGATGAGTTTGCCTCCTCTGTACACTCCAGCAAGGAAGACTGCGACGTTGAGGTTGTCCATGCTAGTGACCGGCACGTTTATCGGCGCTCCAGTGAACCTCTGAATCATCCTCTTAATCGATGCCGCGTGGAATGTGGCCATGACGGGTATGCCCGTCTGCATTGCCTGGAATGCCACGTTGCCTTCCTTCCCTCTTATCTCCCCCACGATGATGTAGTTGGGCCTGGAGCGCAGGCCCGATCGCAGCAGCGCGAAAGTGTCGACCTTGCTGTCCTCCGGTCCGAACTCCCTCGTTGACAGTTGCTGCCATACGTCGTGCGGAGGCTGTACCTCCAGAGTGTCCTCCGCAGAGAAGATCTTCTGGTCGTACCGGATGAACGGGAATATCGCATTGAGGAGCGTCGTCTTGCCAGATGCCGTCTCCCCGCACACAAACACGCTCATGCCGTTCTCAAGACACAGCCATAGATACGCGGCCTCCTGGGAGGATATAGTGTTCCAGCCAGCCAGCTGGGCGGAGCTGAGCGGCTCGGTGGCGAACTTCCTGATGGTGAATGTCGGGCCAGCCACGCTGACGTCGTCAGCGTAGACTATGTTGATACGCGATCCGTCCGGCAAGGCCCCGTCGATGATCGGCCTGGATATGGATGCGGGCCTGCCCATCCTGTCGCTCATGGACTTGGTGTACCTATCGAGCTCTCGCACATCGGGGAAGCGGATGTTGGTCTCCACCATTCCGAGGATCTTGTGGTAAAGGTTGATCTCTCTGGCGCCTACGCAGTGTATATCCTCAATGTACGGGTCTCTGAGGACTGGCTCGAGAACACCGTTTTGGAGGATGTTGCGTTTCACGTAGTACTCTACTACCTTCATCTCCTCCTCGTTCATGTAGACCTTCGAGCTGGGCTTGAACAGCTGAATCTGAGGGGATGGCGCTCCCCCTTCCGACACCTTGATTATGTCCCCCAACAGCCGGTCAAGAACCTCGTTGAACTCCTCATCCGTGATGTGAACCTTCTCCTTACCGGACTGTACGAATATCCGTTCCACAACCTGGTCGTACAGCTGCTCGACCTCTTTCTTCATCTCGGGCTGTACGACGTCATAGTGTTGTCCCTCGTCTTTGGAGCCGTGGATATGGATGAATATCGGGTCGCCCACGGGATAGACTATGTCAACGAAGCTCTCCTTGCCTATGTCCTTGACCAGAGTGTCCATGAACTTCGGAGTCTGCTTGGTTTTCTGGGCATACTTCTGCATGTAGATGCTGAGATGCGGATTCCGCTCCAGTACCGTGCTTAGCTTCGTGGCCACGTGCGTCCCTCACACAACCGAGGTTATCTCAATAACCATCCCAACGTTCGGCTCTATCCTGAAGCCGATCATCGGCGATACCCTGTGTTGAGTATTGGCGAACCTCTTGACCATTATGGTCCTCGATATGACGCCCCCTACCTGCGACACCACGAGGCTCAGGTACACATGACTGTCCGACTCGAATGGTGATAGCGCCTCCCCCTCGACCTCCTCGGGGTCGACGGAGATGATGACGCTCTTGCCCATTCCAGCGAGCTTCTTGAAAAAGCCCAGCACGTTTATGCTATTCTCGTCCCCGCGCAGGCTGTTGCTTACCAGGCTTGAGAACGTGTCGATTATTATCACATCGCTTGCGAACAGCTCCCTGGAGCTCATCAGCATGCCCAGGAAATCCTTTCTGTTGCGGGAGCTGCCTATGAGCGGGTAGACGGGAACGAACTTGAGCCTACCGCTCAAGAGCCATGATGCAATCGGATAATCGAGACAGTACATCTGGTCAATGAAGTCCTTCACCGTCAGTTCGGTGGAGATGCATGTCACGGAATGGTCGTTGCTCAGGAATCCGAAGGCCATTCGCTGGAGTATAGCGCTCTTTCCGGAGCCCTTGGGCCCCTCGATCAGAGTGATCGTGCCGGCCGGTAGGCCTTGGCCGAGCTGGTCGTGAAGGTCGTCCCTTGATATCCGGAGCCTTAAGACATCGGCCAATGAGTAGGTCACCTCCACCATTAGATGCGGAAGCTGAGAGTGTCAGAGACTCCGTTCTCTGCCGTTACCTGCACCGTGTGGTCTCCGGAGGACAGGTTCTGAGCGATGGATATCGTCAGCAGGCTTGAGGGGTCCCAGAACGAAGACCTGTTACCGCTCAGCGTGAGCGCGGGATCCGCCACCACAACTCCATCCAACATCACATTGATATAGTTGTGGTTTAGAGTCGTTGTGCCGACGTTCTTCACATAGATCAGCACTGGATTGTTGGGAACTGCAGAAGGATCGTTGACGATGACGATGTGCGTGGACATCTCGTCCTTAACCTGCTCGCCCCTGTCGTCTATCCCTGAAGTCAGATCGTAGATGCCGTTGGCAGCGATTGCGACTACTGCTGTGGCTACTATCACTGCCGAAACGAAGAATATCAACTCGGTGGCTCCACCGCTCGCGCTCATATCATCCCACTCCCTTCATAACATAGCGATTTCAGACACGCCATTTTCTGTCACCACCTTGATGCTCGTGCCGATGTTCTCGACCACGAGCCCATTTGCTTGGTCAGAAACAAAGATACTGCCAGAGACGTCCACTCCCGCTACTGAGCTGCTGAGGCCGCTGCTGACAGTCCCAAGATATGAACCATCCTCTTCCAATACGAGGATCTCCCTGCTGTTGTTCAGAACACAGAGATATCGCTCCTCCATGCCTGCGGCACTGGCGGAGATGTCTCCCGGGGCCGCTAGCAACGTGGACGAGACAATCTCGGTCCCACCTGTTCCGTCCAACGAGTAACGATCGACATGGTAATTGCCCGAGGCCACGTCGATCACGAATATGTATGCGCTCACGAACACGTCTCGGGGAGCGGTCATCGCTCCACCATTGGCTATCAGCTGATTGACGAACGCTCCCGTCGACCTGTTGTACCTATCGAGATGAGAGAAGCCGTCAACGAGGTAGACATACTCATCATCCACGGCAATAGACTTGGGCGCCGACGTGTTCGTTGGGTCGTCTATGAGCTTATCAACCCAGTTCCCTTCCAGGTCGAAACGGTCTACATGCGTTCCCTGATCGAGCACATAAAGGTAGTCTCCCTCAACCTTCAGATCCACCGGCGAGATGAGGTTGATGGGATCGGTTATCGTGAAATCCAGAAGTCCGTTGAGGGACATGACATCGATGCTTGTGCCATCTATCATGTAGACCGAATCCCCGACAGTCATGTTGGACGGACTTGATAGCCCCGCATCGCTGTGGAGGTGTATTCTCGGCTCCACCGATGCGTCGTAGGTTATGTTCGGGTCGGAGACCGTGATCGTCAGCGTTTCCAACGGCAACCACAGGTCCGTCGTCGCTCCTTCTACTTCCATCGTCGTCGGAGCTACGACCACGCCTCCCACGAGAAGGCAGGTCTTGTTTATCTCCAACGGAATGCTACCCGTGTTCTGGACCAATATCTCGAGGCTATCGCTGCCCTTGACATACGAGAAGCCCGTTATGTCCAGGCTCGTCTGGGATCTGTCGTTGAGGTAATCGTACCTTTCATCGAGCGAATCTGATACTGAGTCAAAGGCTTCATTAACTGAATTGTATAGAACAGAAAAAAGAAAAAGAAAGGTGGCGAAGAATATCGCCATTGTTGCTGAGACACTAAACCCCATGAAAGCCCTCCAAGCTCTCTTTGAACTTCGAGATGTTCTGTTCTAGGGAGTTTAGCCGATCCTTGTCGATTTCGAACCCTGCGATCTTCTGGATGAAGAGCAAGGACTTCAGGTGGTCGTCCGCAGTGAGTCTCCAGTCTTCCACCTTCTTGTAGGTGGCGGATTCTGGGGTTGGAAGGTCCTTGAAGACCTCCTCTCGCGCTTCCTCATACTCCATGTACTTGTTGACGTCCTGCATCTCGCCCCGAGCGTAGGACATGATCTCGGACTTCACATCCTCGCTAATCCAGCCGACATCGACATAGTAGTCCAGAACGAGCGAGATCCTGTCTCTTGGAACGCGCTCGAACATGAACTCTATCCAACGCATGACGAGCACCAACGTGAGGTAGTCGTGGCATACGTACGCGAGAAGCGGCTTCTTGTTGTGTTTGCTTCTGGCGGCAGCTCTCACCTCACGCTCATCTCTCTCATCCGCCTTGGATCGTTCGCGTCTGTCCTGCTGGGGCATCATCCTGGGTTGAGCCCTTGCGGCTCCATCGGGTTCGGTCGGCGTTTCTGGCTCCCACGGGGAGGCGTCTCGATCGGTCTTGGAGGTCCCTCTTCTTTCGAACGATTCCTCGTCATCTCCTTCTCCAAAAGGTCTGAATTCGGGCAGGTCCTCATCCAGTCCCGATTCGGAAAACTCAAGCTCAGCTGGAGCCCGAGCCTCCGCTTCAGGAGAATCGCGATCGGAGACATCGATGAATGGATTGATCTTGGCTGAAACGATCTCATAGACCGAGAGTAGCTTCCTTATGTCCTGCTCCATGATGTTTAGCCTCTCACGGTCTTTGCTGCCTTCGTTCTTCACTGTGGTCAGGGCTGAGTCAATGCGTCCGATCTTGTCCTCGATCTCTTCTAGACGACCAAGGATCTCGGAGAACTCCCTGACGCCCGACACGCTAGTGTCATCCATGTCATCAGTCCGAATCAATTCGTCCTCTTCGCCAAGAGGTGGGTACTCCTCGTCGCTGCCTCCATCGGTTTGGAACTCGTCGTAGACCTCCTCTTCCGCATCCTCCTCGAAGTCCTTCAGCTTCCTCCGAGATGAGGAATCGTCTTTTGTTGGTTTCTTACGGAACAGGCCTGCCATCTCTCAACACCATATCCCCGTGCATTCTTTCAGGTACTGACTCCTAGTCTTCATACAAAGACGAAGGCTAAGGAGTTTTCCCTGCCAGAGACCTTGCTGAGGCTAGTGTCTCTACTTCAGGACCACTACACCAGTTGCTTCGAGAGTCGACGGAGCCGTTATCTCGCAGTACGTGGGTATGCCATGCTTTGGCAACAGCAGAATGGAGAGCTGCTCCTGCGGGTCGAGAGGCATGTCAAAGCCTGTGGTGGCGTTCAAATCGAGGTGTATCTCAAACACGTCACCAGAGGTCATCATGCCCTCGTTGGTTGTCGGAGCCATGTCTCTGAGCTCCAGCATCCCGAAGGTTGCGGCACCAGCAGAGCCGTCGTAGGCTGCGTCAGCATCAAGCGTTATCTCATCACCGATGCCACCGCCAATCGTCTGGACTACCTCAATCTTGGTGTTGTTGAGGTTTATTCCAGGGCTGCCAGCCGTCAGGGCGATCTTCATGTATACATGATCTATCGCCGGCGTTCCATCTGTCGTGCCCCATACTGTAAGCACCTTGAACCCAGTCGCGACATCTTGTAGTGCCTCGTCACCCGTGCTCTCTGCCTGCTGTTGCAGTTTGTAAGCAGTCTGGACAAGGACGCCTGCAGCGACTGCCGCCACAAGGATCATAGCGATGAAGATGAGCAGAGTGCCTACGCCCATCTCACCCCTCTCGTCCTTTCTTCTCTTGTTCCACGCTAGTTTGTTCATCTCTTCTTCCTCCAACTTTGCATCTCTTGCCAGGTTCCGTACCTGGACAGACGTCCGGGTTCATCCACCCGGAGAGGGGATCATCCGAGCAAATCCAAGCTCCCCGATCCATCGACCGGGCTTCGAGAGCGTCCGCTACTCGAAGGTTGTCTAAAACTACGCGTTTGCCAGCCCAAAATCTCGACAATCAGTGTGGCGTTGAAATCACACTCGATGGGGTTCGGGCCCAATCACTTCAGTCATCTTTCGGTTGTTGCGCCTCACCTCCCGTCGTGGCCTCCGCCGTTGGCTGAAGGCGGGGAGCGAGAGAGATGTACCTCCCAAGAACCGGGCTTGGGAGGCACTATCCACAGGGCATGTAGACCTCTCTCGGACTCTACTATCCAGTAAATATATCTTAAAAACTATTATACAAATATCCGCGGGGATAACTATGGTTGATTCTCATGCCTGATTCGCGCGCACCAACCGGACTGCTTGGGCAAGAGAGGTCATCAAAGCCCACTATGCAAACCTGGTCTACTCTCGGATCAGACCAGGTTGATGTATCGATATGAACCGAGATAGGGTATGTGACAAATCTCCAGCGTCGGTTGTCCTATGGTCGGGATGAACTTCATCGAGAACGAAGACTGAGCGTAGAGGTTCAGGCCGGCCTCTCCAGCATCGATGAAGATCTTCACCAGACCGCTGTCGCTGAGCGAGTAGGTGTCAGCGAAGACGTCGTTGGAATCTCTCAGTATCTCAACCGAATATCTGGTCGAGTCGGCGCCCTCGGGACCCCATATCCCAGCGTTGAACGAGAGGGTGACATCAGTTTCCCCATCTGTTATCTCGATCACCAGAGATGTAAACAGGATGGGCTTGCTTCCAGGAACGGTTTCCACCTTCACCTCGATCATCTGTATCGTGTTCGTGGGGGTAACTGGAATCGAGTAGTTGCCAGCAAGATCCACGGCTATAACTGCGTAGTAGTAGAGACGACCCGTCGTTCCCGAGTAGTCCGAATAGGCGCGCTGGTCTTCATCGAGCTCTGCGAGAGGGGTCATGGCCATGAGCTCCTCAACGCTGTCAAGATCTGAACTCGAGGTACCTCTGAATACGAGGTACTTGGCGACGCTTGTTTCCCCGTCGGTCGCCGCCTCCCATGCGATCTCAACACATAGTATGCCCTGGCGCACAGACACACCGCCAGGAGCGGTCGGTGGTGACTGGTCGGCTGTGGCGATTGTGTACGAGAGCGATCCGAGCATCAGTTCGTTGCCGGACCTGTCATATGCGACCACGAAATAGACATAAGTGCCAGGGGCTGGTGGCGCGTCCGTGTAGCTTGACGCGGTGCTGTTGAATTCCGATATGAGGGTTGCATTCGGTAATGACAGGACTGTGCGACCATTCAGAATAGTGGACGTCGCCGCCGCGATCGGGTATTCTCCTCTGTACAGTTCCTGCTTCAACACGCCACTGCCCGCATCAGAGGCGGGGACCCAGAAGATCGCCACGCTGTAGTCGTCCACCGCGGCGGTGTTTGCCATGGATCCACCGACCGGAGCAGTGAGATCCTCATCCTGAGTCGTGTCGTCCGTTGAAGCTGAGCTGTCCACCGGCGCGTACAAGGCTCGGTTGCCCGCCCTATCGACGCCTACCACCGCATAGGCATAGGATGTCGAGTTGTCATCCCTTACCGTATAGTCCGTGTATTGTGCATTTTCTCCGGGATTAGGGGTTATACGCACGAGTTCGTACGTTGGGCCAAGCTGCTCCAGAGTGAGCAACCTGTTTCTCGCCACCTGTTCGTTGAACGCAATCAGGTTGGTAGGATCATATACAGAAGTCCTGTAGATTATCTCCTCGGCCAGGCCCGAGCCGTAGTCGAGTGCCGAGGTCCAATTGAGCACGATAGCCAAGGGCGAGACGCCATCGTTTGATGCAGTCGTGTTCCATAGGACTCCGCCACTCGGTGCCAGGCTGTCCCTGGGAGGCATGTATCCGGATACGATGGAGGTTTCTGCGCCATCTGGGTTTCGGTCTCCCGCAACGTTGACGACTGATATGCCTCCAGACACTTCGGACATGGAGTCGTCAACGGTCTTCTGTGCTTGCTGTTGGAGAAGGGCCGCAGCATACAACATCAGAGAGGCCGCTATCGCCGAGACGAGCACTATAGCTATGAAGATGATCAGTGTGCCTATGCCGATGTCAGCTTCCCTGTCTTCGCGCAGGCCCGTCTTGAGCTTTGTAAGCCCCATGCATATCTCTCCCGGTGATGCAGGGCATGGGACTGAGCGTCAGCTCTTCGAAGAATCTCCAATGCTGAGGCGCTATCAGAAACGGTTCGTCTTCCGAGGCGGATGGCTCTCTCGTTCGACGATCGAGAGTCTATAGTCTACATGCCCTGTGGATAGCGCCTCGAGATGCGTTGGAGGCTTCTGACAACTTATTCGCGTGATGTTTATTTAAGACCATCAGCCGTGATTTTCAAACGAGAAAATCACCGCTCGGAGCATGGGTACGGATGCGCTGGCCAACTGCCATATAAGCCCTCACATCCGTCGCCATGAATGCCCTGTGTTCGCTCTCGCTGAAGTCATTGACGCACGCCGACAGCCTTCCCTCATCTCAAATCCTTACGTATTCGTCGAGCCCGCTCTCTAGGATGTCGATCTTCCGCCTGAGCTCGTACCATTGGTTCCTGTCCGTTTCGATGCCGGCTATCTCGAGCACAAACAGCCACGACTTGATATGATCCTCCGGCGTCATCTTCCAATCGTCATCCGAATCGTCCTTGCGTTTCTTTGTCCTCTTCTTGGAAGCGGGTTTGGTGACGAGCAAGTTCTGGTCCTGAACCTCCTCGTAGATCAGCTCTGGCTCCTCCTCCGGTTCGGGGGCCTTCAGGCCTTCTGCTATCATCGACAGATGGACTTCTACCTCTTCACTTATCCATCCGATGCTGCTGTAGTACCTGAACAGCTCCGGGAGGGCTTCCAGGCTGGTCTGTTCGATGAGGAATCCAATCCACCTCATCGTAGCCATGTTGGTTCTGGAGTCGATTGTGAGCCTCTCCAGAACCGGAGGCCCGGGCTCAACGACAAACTCCTCGTCTTCGGGCTCGCTCTGGTCGTTCATGTGAGTATCTCGTAGGTGTTCGAGTAAACGGACGGCGTCGTAACGTCGACGTACGTAGGTATGCCGTGCTTGGGTATTATGAGTATGTTGGCAGTCTGCTGCGTAACCAACCCCATCCCATTTGCAGTGAGGTTCACGTGTATGAGGGCGATGTCACCTTGGGTGATTCCAACGTCTGTGGTGGTCCATATGTCGTATGGATACGTGTCCCTCAATTGGGTCGCATTGAATGTGCTCGCGACAGGGGGACCATCCGAGTAGAGCAGCGAATCGTCCACCGCACCCGTAGATATCTCAATGACTACATTCGCCAGATTGATCACAGGGCTTCCAGCTGACAAGGCTATCTTGATGTATAAGTCTGTGATCATCGTGAGGTTCGCGTCGGTGACGCCATACGTCGCCAGCGTCCTCAGCCCAGTCGCTATCTCCTTCAGCGCCTGTTCGCCCGTCGTCTCTGCCTGCTGTTGCAGCTGATAGGCGGTCTGGACGAGTACACCCGCGGCGACCGCTGCAACTAAGATCATCGCGATGAAGATGAGTAGTGTCCCTACCCCCATCTCTGCCTTTTCGCCCATTCTCGCCATGCTTGGCTTGGGTATCTTGTCCATATAGGTTCCTCCTTTGTTTTCATTCGTTTCGAGGCCAGAAACGACCGATGAACGGCTCAAACGGTCTGCGATATCGAGGCGGAGCTTTACGGAAACGCGTTACGCGCCACTCAAGCGTCCGCCGTCAAGAATATGCGTCTGGCCTACCTGCACTGTTCCTTTCAGCTCTCACTCCCGAGAGAATTCCGCATGCCCTGTGGATAGTCCTGACGCTGCGTTCAGAGGCAGATTACCGCCTCTGACAGCAATGATTGATTATCATGCGCGATAGAAAAGCGTTGCGTCGTGATTTCCCAAACGCAAAACGATATGGCCTTGTCTGGATCAGCAGCATTCAGCGCCAGCACTGTATGAACAAGGTTGGTTGACGGTCTTGCGAGGAGATTCGTCGCCTGTCTGGGTAAACGCCGGCGTCTATAGTATCTCTCGCGGTTTTGGAGCGGCCATGTTCTGCACGATTTCCACCGGAGCGGACCTGTGTATTAGGTCCAGTTTGAGGCGTAGCATGCCCTTCTCGTAAACCAGAGTGACGCTCCCGATCTTCGACCTGTACACCTTGTACCTCTTCCCGTCGGCCGTTAGCTCGCTGCCGTCCTGCTCGACCAAGTTCGCCGCCAAGAGCTCCCTCAGCTTTCTGTAGCAGCTGGCGAGCGGTATGTCGAACATGAATGCAAGTTCTCTCGCGCTTCTCGCCTTGTAGCTGGTGGCCGCCAGTATGTTCATGTTGTATTGATCTGTCAGGATCTGAGCGATGCTCAGTTCCTGGTCCGCTGTGCCATACTCTTTAGCCTCTTGGGTCAATGGATATCCCCTTCCCAGCAGAGGTGCGGATGAAATCTTTTCCCATCCCTCTATTTGGAGGTGAACAAATTATGGTTATATATAATTGAGGTCTTACTTATAACAAGTGAGAATCAGCGTTGCTTTTCATCGGATACACAGCAGCCGGATTTTGCAGGCACCTTTCGTTAAGCAGAGGTGCATGCACATCTGAACGTTTGGAAGAGAATCGCGCATGATATTCTCTGATTGGAATTGTGCGCTATTCTTTATGAGCTCGCGAGCACAAACGGATTGTCGAGTAGTTGACACAATCATGATGAACGCCTACGAGCTCTCGAAGCTTCTGATCCACGAATACTCTGCCAAGATACTCACATACGCGGGAGACAGGCCTCGCACCGTGCAGGACATGTGCAGGACTCTCGGCATTCCTGTGACTCAGGGGTACAGGCACGTGCACAGCCTCGTGGCGGAAGGCCTCCTGAGCTGCGAGGGCAAGGTGTTGACGCAAAAGGGCAAGTGGACGAAGCTCTACATGTCTCAGATAAGGAGAGCTCAGATACTCTTCGACGAAGGCAAGGTCAGGATGAGAATAGAGTTGAAGACGGGTCAGGTTCTTTGGTCTGACGATTGGGTCGCCAACGCGGTCGTGTAGCGCCCCATTTCGTAAGCACGCTAGATTGAATAGGTGCTAGGCTGATTATCACCCCCGAAATTTGACCGGAAACATATTTGGATGACCCTGAAGATGCCTCAACGCTGCCTGCCTTTCGCACTTCCAAGTGTCGGGAACCACAGCGCACAAGCCGAATGGTGCTGTCATGAAAGCATCTGAGAAGAAGAAGCCCGGAACGACGTCTCCCCCTATCGATTTGGCAGAATATGGCAGAGCTTATCTGCGATCGTACGTAGTGGCCGTCGAAAGCGAAAGCCCAGAGCACGTTCCGTCCTTTTACAGAAACCGTCCGTACAGCATCGAGATATGTCGGATGCCCAACTCATGCTTCTGCATGCTGTTCGAGAGATCCGATAGGCCGTCTATCGCCGTCAGCAACAACGATTGGGGATACGTGATGGCGAGACTCATGTCCGGGGTGAGCTACGTCGCCACGGTCTACTCGCACGAGGGCATGACGATCGACGATGCTGCTGCCAGGGGCAGGCGAGACGCCATAAGGGATATCTGCGCACTTGAGGCGTCCGGCGTCGTGGACTCTGCGAAGGAGCTGGACAAGCTGATCACGGAGCTGAATGATACGGCGAAGTGGTCCAAGGATCCTTTGAAGACCGCCGAGTACGTAACGTCGAGACTGGAGACCATCAGGCAGACAGTCCTACGCTCTGGCCCTAGCGTCGACACCATGGCGATGATCGAATCCGTCAAGCGGTATCCCCCTGCGCCCGTGCAGATAACGCTCGATGCTGAGGGGATGAGATCGCTCAGTGAAGTAGCGGAGAAGCTCGGGAGCCTTGACGAGGCAGTTCAACTTGCCAAGACTCAGGAATCCCAAGTGGAGGCAATAGAGGGAGAATTACGTCGTGAGATAAGGAACTTCAAGGCGGAGCTCGACAAGAAGATGGCCAAGGGGTTGGGAGTCATACTCACGACCACGGACAGAAAGGTCGACAAGGCGATCGAGAGCTGCGCGAGCCAGGAAGCGGAGATTCGGAAGTTGAAGGATTCGCTCCCCGCAGCCCCTTCGGAGGAACGGGAGCCTGAAGCCGATCCCAGGATCGATGATCTGGTCGATGAGTTCGAGCTGCTCAAAGACGCATTGGAGGAGGTAAGAACCGCTATCGCGAACCTTCCCGCCCCGACTCAGCAAGAACCGCAGGTACAGGTTGTCGGCGATGTCGCTGGTTTGGAACAGAACCTGAGGAGCCTGTCAGGTCGAGTGAAGAGGATAGAGGATTACCTCATCTCCGTATCGCGAGCTCGAAGAGCGCGCTGATGTCTATACATTCCCACGAATGGTTACAGCTGAACGGTCAGATCTTCCTTGCGCCGTTCGAGAATAAGATATGTGTTGCTCCTCTCGACTTCCTCGATTCTGATGAAGGAGTCGACAATTGATTTCAGCTCATCTCTGGATGACGCTCGCAGCAACACAGCGAAGTCGATGTTGCCCAGCAAGAAATAGACCGCCCAGACGCCAGATATCTTGGCGAGCTTCTCTCCGATCTTCTTGGAGTAATCGGGGCCATACTTGCCCGTTATCAGCGCTATGGCCAACATCTCCTTGCCAACCTTGACGGGATCGACGCAGGCCTTGAAGCCCGTTATGACGCCTTCATCAAGCAGTCTGTTCACTCGGTAATGAACAGTCGATGAGGAAAGTCCAGTCTTGACTCCTATCTCCTTCAGACTTATCTTGCAATCCTCTTGAAGCATTTTCAAAATGATCTCGTCGTTTTTGTCCAACGTCACAGCATCCTTACTGCCCAAAAGGTCATCCTCCCCAAAATGTTCGAAACGGGTACATGAAATTCGTATTAATAACATTTTCGCAAGGCTATGGTCGAACTGAACGTGGTTCGAGCATGGCTCATCGGGCAGCCGTGGCTGACCAAACTCGATATGATGTGCAGGTGCTGCTTGATACATTCATCAGATTGTCTGCGAAACGCAGATTATCAGAGCCTGAATCCGTTCCGCAAGGGTAAAATAGCACTCGTGGTCGTTGTGTACGCTGATAGACATGAAACACACAATCACTGGAGACAATCTCCAGTTCGTCAACTGCGAGATCATGCCCGGCGAGTTGGTGTTCGCCGAAGCAGGCACAATGACCTACATGAGTTCGAACATAAACATGACAGCAAGAGCGCGCGGCGGGCTTATGGCTGGCCTGAAACGCAAGATGACCGGAGAATCGTTCTTCGTGACCGAGTTCACCCCGTCAGGGGGGGCCGGTGTTGTCGCATTCGCGGGCAACGTGCCGGGGAAGATAAGAGCCCTTGATCTCAGAGGGGGCAAGGTTTGGCTCGTCCAGAAGGACGCCTTCCTATGCGCTGAGGGCGCTGTCACGCTCGACATCGCGTTCCAGAAGAGGCTGGGCACAATCTTCTTCGGAGGAGAGGGATTGATAATTCAGAAGCTGTCGGGTGAGGGCATGGTCTTTGTCCACGGATCCGGCGACTTCATCGAGATGAACCTGAAGCCAGGCGAGGTGATGAGAGTGAGCACTGGCAACGTTGTCGGCTGGGAGGAGACAGTGCAGTATAGCATCGAGAGCGTCGGCTCAATAAAGAGCGCTCTGTTCGGGGGGGAAGGCCTGTTCGTTACCACGCTGACGGGACCCGGCAAGGTCATACTGCAATCATTGACGCTTCCCAAGCTCGCTGGAGCACTCATACCCTTCCTGCCGAGGCAACAGAGCAGCGGCTCAGGTTTCACCATTCGCTGAGGCGACTCTGATGAGCAGGATCACCGCTGTACTGGTACTGCTCGCAATCATATGTGCGGCGATATTGGCGCTGGAATGGCTCGGAGTGATTGCATCGATCATAGCCTTGATCGGCCTTGCAGCTCTGGTCATACTCATCCTGGTTGCGGTGGCTGTATCGGTCATAGTGTTGTTGAGCATTCCGTATTTCTTCATAACGAAGAAGATGGAGGTGAAGGACGGATCCTTCACCCTCGACAGGCTTGAGGAGGACGAGTGACCCCTTTCCGCTCGCTGGTGCTAAATGAAGGCTCCGATGGTGGGCAGGTCTAGCATATCCATATCGAAGAAGATCACGCCTTCTCTTATCTCATCGCGACCCAGACTGTCTGCGCCTGCAAGCTGGGCCATCAAAGAAGCTCTCCACCAGAGGTCGATGGCGCTGTTCGCTATGGCTCCTATGTAGACTTGACCGAAATTGAACTCGTAGCCCTCCAAATCGCAAAGGTATGCCGCATGACCGAGGAAACAGTCCCTGGCGTTGACGATATCGATGTACCTCTGCAGCGCTCTTCGTCCGCGAGTCGTCAGTGGTAGAAGATCGACTGATGTCGGGTCTATCTTGCAGAACTCTCTGGTTTCTCCCGAATCTTCAAGCTCCCAGCCGATGATCGAACCTCCCTTCAGTCTGAATAGCTTCCATGATAGATCCGGGGCGACGTAGACCGGCAGATGACTCAAGTCCGCCAGGTCGAACAGTTCAACTCCGTCGATCAACGCCCGCTGATGAATGTCCGCTTCTGGCTCCGCTTCCCTGACGGCTCTGACGAGGTCGGCAGGCGGCGAGTCCTGCGCTGTGTTGCCGTATTCTGCATAGGTCATCAGACGGCTGAGGCCGATGTCATCGGTCAGCTCGTCCCCCAGGATAGAGACTGCTCCTCTGACCGATGCGGTAGATTGGCTTACCGAAGCGTCATTGGCGTTGTTCTCGAATTGCGCGAATACCTTCGCGGCGGAGGACAGCTCCCTCGATAGCCTCCTATTCCCGTATTCGGAAAGAAGCTCGATTCCCAGCGATGAAAGGTCAACGCCGGGCAGATCTAATCCTCGACACGAAAGGTTCGCATTGAGCTGAATTCTCCAGCCCACGAAGACGTTCAAGGGGAAGGTTCTGCAGAAGTGTGGTCTGCGGTCGTAGATGCTGCATCGTCTTTCCGTGAGGAAGTGACAAGCACCGTGGCTTCCCTTCAATCGCAGCGCTGCCCCTCTCACGTCGGGCGATATGTGTGCGCTCACGACCCCTCTTCTGAGATCAGGGTCGCCGTTGAATACTCTCTCCTCATTAGGAAGGAGCTCTGGCTGACAGAGGCAGCACAGAGCACACCCTTCTATGCACGAATAGGTGCGCCCCTCCAGTTCGGTCAGATCAGGTTTCGGAATCACTCCCGCTCTCTCGCTTGCCAACGACGTCCCTTCCAGCGCGTTCTCCCACCAGGGAGCCGTTCTCCATCATGATCTCCCCTCTTAAGAAGACCGCCCTAGGGAAGATTCCAGATGTGCCCTCATATGGTGTCCAAGCGCATCTGGAGTGCAGCATGTCGGCCTTTATCTCCGTGCTCTTGGTCAGATCTACCACCATCAGATCGGCGTCCCTTTCGAGATCGATTCTCCCCTTGTTCAGGCCGAAGACTTCAGCGGGTCTCTCGCTCAGCGCCCCGACGAAAGTCTGGATTGTGACGTGCCTGTCCTTAACGAGCTGCAGCATCAGCGGGACCATCGTCTCCACACCAGGCATACCACAAGGCGCAAAGTCGAAGTCCTCTTCCTTCTCGTCAACGGTATGTGGGGCGTGGTCTGAGGCGATGATATCCAAAGCTCCGTTGTTGAGCCCATTGAACAACGCCTGCCTATCCTCTCTCTTCCTCAAGGGTGGGTTGACCTTCCCAAACGCTCCGAGCTTCGAGTCCACGTCAAGGAGGAGATGGTGGGGCGTTACCTCGGAAGTCAAGTCTCTCGCTCCTCCAATGATCTGAAGAGATTCCCTGGCAGAAACGTGGCAAACGTGTCTCTTGAGGTTTCTGATGGCTATGTCAGTCAGCTTCCTGATAGCACTCTTCTCGCATTCGTTTGGTCTGTTTCTCAGGTGGTCGCTCAGCGATCCTTCCGCGCCCTTCTTCCTCAGCGCCTCATCCTCCGCGTGTATTGCGAGCACTTTTCCAGACGACGCGACTTCATCGAGCTCGGTCCTTACAGTATCGAACGATGGTACTCTGAGACCGCCTGTCGTTCCAGCCATGTACAATTTGAATCCGACTGCTCCCGCTGATAATCCTCTCACATCGCATCCGGGAACGATGCCCGCAAACAGGCCGAAGTCGGCGAAGCTCCTGGACTCTGCAACCGCAGCCTTCTCCTGCAGAGCCTTGACAGTCGTCGTGGGTGGGTTCGTGTTAGGCATGTCCAGCACGCAGGTCACTCCGCCGTGCAGCGCTGACAGCGTTCCTGAAGCGAAGTCCTCCTTGTGAGTAGCGCCAGGATCGCGCATGTGGACGTGCGAGTCCACCGCAGAAGGCAGTATCAGCTTGCTCCCATAGTCGAACACTTGGTCGCCGTCGAGATCGCCCGAGATATCCGCTATTCTGCCGTTCACGATGCCCACGCATCGCTCGGCAAGTCGGCCATTGATGTAGCACCTGCCCTTAACGACTACATCCATGCCGCTCCCTCAGATCCCTTCTGACGATATTGCCACGGGGTTCCGTTTCTGAGAACACCTCTGCTCTGAACCTGAAGACTCTTGTGTCGGGCATCAACCAGGCATCAGGTCCGACGCCAGCCTTCATGCATGTCTGGCAGAGGAACTCCTCCGGATCCCAGTTCCATTCAACCGGCACCTGGGGTAGAAGAAGCCCCCTCGCTCCGCCTCTCTCCACTATCAGGCCGTCCTCGCCCACGCTGATCTGCTCGGGCAGGCTGGACTGCTCCTCCGTGACGATCTCTTCCGGAGGGGTGAGCAGGCTGACCTCGACCGTGATTCTGTCGAGCTCATCGACGCTCACCGGTGGAAAACGCGGATCCCTAGAGGCTGCGCTTATTGCAGACTCAGTCAGCGCCCTCATCAGAGGCGCCACCGGCTCAGGGTAGCCTATGCAGCCACGCAGCTCGTCTCCTGGATGGGTTGAGAGCGTGACAAACACTCCAGATTTCTTCTCAAAGGCGCTGGGCGCGTCGACCTCGGACGGCCTCTCATTGCGAACATGCCCTTCGACAGCGCTTCTCGCAATGACGACCGCAATTCTTCCCTCATCGTCGGAGAACGAGGTCATGTCGCCGCCGTATGGGGTCGAGGAAATAAGTACCTTTCAACATGTTGGGGGCAACGTCTCGCGCCCGCTCTGCCAGACAGGTGCACTTCGAACCAAAGGTTAAATAATCTCTATACGAATCCACGAGAAGGACCGCATGAAATTCGTCAAGTATTCACAGTCTGAGTTCGAGGAGATTCGTAGGCTTTACGAGAGCGTCATGGCACAAGCGTGCCATGGACTGTTCTTCAGAGAGGGCATGATACTTGGTGAAGAGATTTCGAAGATCGCATTGCAGGAGCCCGACAAGTACTTCGAGATCTGTGCAAATCTCTTGCGCGCGAAGGGATGGGTCGACAACGTGGTCTTCCAGGAGTCGAGCGTCGTCGTCGAGGGCTCCTTTGAGATATGCACTTCGTCTGACGACGCCACGTGCCACCGGCTGCGAGGCATCGTGCGCAGGATGTATGAAGGGCGCTTGCGGAAACGGATGCACTGTGAGGAGATTGAGTGCACCAGCAGAGGAGACAAACACTGCGTCTTCAAGGTGGAACCTGTGGGAGGGGACTGAAACGGAGCTAAAACCGGCGCTGCGCCAACTCAGGGATGAATTCGGAGCCTTCGCTTCCGCAATCGTGAGCCGAGACGGCTTGATAATGGCTGGCGACATACCCGATGACATTTCGGGCGAAACCTTCGGCATAATGTGTGCCACGCTCCTCGGAGCCGCATCGACCGCGCACTCGGAGCTCAAGGTCGGCACTCCGCACGGCATCGTGGTCGAGAGCGACGATGCCATGATGATCGTCGTGGGCGCCGGAAGAAAGGCTCTCATCGTCTCCGCCATGCCGCGCGAGGTCGATTGTGACGCGGCGAGGAAGAAGCTAGAGGAGTTCGCGGAGACGATAAAGCTCATCTGAAGGATGCTGATCTGGCTCCGCTGATACTAATCATCCGCGACGTATCGTTATCGCATTTCACGTCAGATCCAACTCTTTGAGTTTATCGGGGGAAGGTTCTCCATCAGCGCTCCACTTACGAGCTGCCATGTAATCGTCCAACATCTTGTTCATCTGCTCAGAGGTGATCAGGCTGCCCTCAGATGGGCCATCGGGTATGGGATCCTCCAACACCCTGGGTGGAAGTAGCCAATCATTTCTGGTCACACCCTCTCGATGGTTGAAATGTCCTTTCATGTTGTGGATCCTTTCACCGATCTCCAGCAGCTCGTCCTCTGTGAAGCTCAATCCCGTGATTGCCTCTATGACCTCGGAGAGCTTATCGATTAGGAAGAATCCTCTCGAGAACTTGCATAGGCCCACCGAATCGTACACGCACATGAAATTCTCCATAACAGCAACCATCGCGCCCTTGCCTTCGGGCGACTGACGGTCGATGCCTTCCCAACGCCAGAACTTTCCAACCAGCTCGGGGGCGTAGAAGCCCGCGCGCAGATGGCAGGCCCCTCTCGTCGAGGTCATGTATGCCAGTCCGTGGCCCTTCATTCCTCTGACGTCGTAGGCCGGCGGTTCCATGCCCTTGGTGTGCATCGCATACCGTTCCGCCCCCTTGCCGATTCTCTCTGCGGCGCGTTTGACACCATCGGCGAGTATGTCTCCCAACCCTTCGCGCTTCCCTATGAGCTCAAGCATCTGCGGGACGGCATCCTCGGCGTTGTCGAAGGTGAGCCTCATGCCGGCCTCTTCTTCCGTCAATATGCCTCTCTGCACGAGCTCCATGGCGAATCCAATCGCAACGCCCGCCGATATTGTGTCCATACCAAAAACGTCGCATATCTCATTCCCGCGAGCAGCTGACTCTATGCTCGCGTTGCCGCACGCGCTGCCCAGTGAGTACAACGTCTCGTACTCCAGCCCGTCGATCGCGACTCCAGCGAACTTGCCGCTGTCGATCTCGAACAGCTTGCCACAGGGCTTGGTGCACGCGAAACACGCCTTGTTCTTGCTCACGTACTTCGGGGCCCAGTAGTATGGATCTATCTTCTCTCTCGAATCGAACACGCCGGACTGCCAATTCCTGGTGGGAAAGACTCCTTTCTCCTTGTTTATCCATCCCAGAAACTCCCCCGTGCCGTACACAGTATCCTCTTTGAACGAAGGCGCGTTCTCCATGATGTCCTGATATCTCAATGCGAGTTCCAACAGCTTCTTTGGATCGGCTGGCTCTAGGTCCTTCGTGCCTCTTATGGCTATGGCTTTGAGATTCTTCGACGCCATGACCGCCCCAAGTCCGCCCCTTCCCGCCTGTCTCTCCTCACAGTCGATGCAGGCGAAGCGAACGAGTTTCTCTCCTGCGACGCCTATGCAGGCGATCTTGACGTCCCAGCCGAGATCCTTCTTCAGCAACTCGGGGACCTCGCGAGTACTCTTCCCCCAGAGACTGGACGCGTCCTCGATTTCAGCACTGTCATCGTCGATGAAGATGTATGAAGGGCTCTCCGCTCTGCCAGTTATCTCGAGGGCGTCGTATCCGGCATGTCTGAGCTCAGCACCGATCACTCCGCCCATGATGCTCTCCACGAGTGTTCCCGTAAGAGGCGATTTCGCTGCGAACGCTGTCTTCCCTCCTGTGGGAACTGGGAAGCCGGCGAACAACCCGCCTGCCATTGCCAAGACGTTCTCAGGCGCCAAGGCATCGGCGCCTTCCGGCATGCCATGGTATACAAGCTCGACGGCGAATCCCTGTCCCCCCAGATACTTCCTGACATACCTCTCGTCGATAGTTCTTACGGACGATTTGCCGCTTGTCAGGTCTATCCTGAGGATTCTGCCATGATACGCTTTCATGCACCCTCACCCTCCAGGAACTGTCTTACCTTCTCGTATTGCGCGGCATCGGGCTCCTCATACTTGATCGCGCCCATAGGGCAGAATTTGACGCACGTGGGATCGCCTCCACACAGGTCGCACTTGAATGCCGTCTCCTCCATGCGCATGACTCCGAACGGACACGCGTCGACGCATGCGCCACATGCCGTGCATTCATCCTCATCGATTCTAACCAGATCATCCTCGATCTTTATCGCTTCCACGGGGCACGCATGGACACAACAATCTTCGCCGCATGCGACGCAGTGCGTGCAGACGGATGGAAAGTCTGTGCGCACGTCCTTCTTGTAAACCTGCAGCCTGGCATCGGCATGATTGACCTTCCCTTCATGAAACAGGGAACATGCCATCTCGCAGAACCTGCATCCCGTGCATCTGTCGGGATAGGGAACCAACATCTTCACCATTTACACAACCTCCTCTCACGGGAGTAGGAAACGGTACGCAATGGAGGACACGTAATAAAGTTCTGCTCTCAGTCCCAGGTCGATATCGGACGTCTACTTCGATTTTCGCTTGATGGGGACTTTCTTCAGTCCTTCTTTGTCCTCGGGCATCTCCTTCTCGATCTCGGTCAAAACAGCGTCAATCATGCTCCTGGTCGCGAGCAGCACCTCGCGCTCCGCCCTGTGTATGCGCGTCCTCGTCTCCTCAGGCATCTCGAGCTGAGCCACGGCCGCGTTGGCTGCCTGCACGATCTCCATCCCAGCGCTCACGAAATGCGTCATCGTCTCCTTGCTGGTCATCTTAGTCGCTATCTCTTCGAGGTGCCTTTCGAGCTTTCTTGCCGCCTCCACGCCGCTTTCGACCTTTTCTCTTGCCAACCTCATCACCCTCGAATTCTATATTGAGCCAGCTGCCCTCCTCCTCAGCGCATAGGACTGGTTTGCCCACGAGCGCGTGGGGCAGACTGATCGACTTCTTGAACGCTCCCAGCTGCAACGTCAGAACATCCTTTCGCGTATATAGCTCTAGTTTCTGGTCCATAGTGAAAGGCAGCTTGATTGCGAGCACGATCCTGTCTCCCTTGTCTATTATCTTCATGGGGGATTCGAGCGAGTATGCAACTGTGGGATCATCCTTTCCGAAGATCTCGTCCGCGAGCTGGCTGAGCGCCAACGTGCCGATCACCTCTCTCTGCATCTGATGAGCGCGCATTATGCGAAGAGGGGAGAATATCCCGTCGATCATCTTGAGATAGCGTCGCTGTTCCTCCAGTTTGTCCCTGAAGTACTCCTCCTGGAGCTCTTCGGGCACGACTCTGTTGACGATCATGCTCTCGACAGTGTAGCCGTACATGCACAGGTATGTGTAGGCCCGCTGTGTCTCAGTGATTACCATCTTCTCCGGGTTGAGGACAAGCCTGATGGACGTCGTCTCGGGATCCGTCAGCAGGTCCCGGACGTAGGTCAGCCTTTCCCGAAGGCTCTCGAGATCGTCCAGAAACTGCTCTGAAGGGATCGGAGCCGTCATGAGTCTGCCCACGGTGACTCTCGCGATCCTGATGACGTTTTTCACCATGTGGAAGAGGTGATCGAAGTACCAATTGGCGATATCCGGGAATGCGAGCAGGCGAAGCGTGTCCGCAGTGGGAGCTGTGTCCATGATGACGATGTCGTATTCTCCACTCTTATGCCACTCCTCCACGTAGAACAGAGCCGACATGAGCTCCATGCCGGGAAACACCGCCATCTCCTTTGCCGTGACGCCATCCATACCCTGCGAAGCAAGGAAATCCGAGAAGTACGATTGGATCTCCCTCCAGCGCGTCTCGAGTTCGAGCTGCATGTCGACCTCGATCCCATCGAGGTTGTCCGATATCTTCTGCAGCGTACCGGTGAGGCTGATGTCGAGTGCATCTGAGAGGCTGTGGGCCGAGTCGGTGCTTATGATCACAGTCCTGTGCCCGAGCTCGGCCGCCCTGAGCGCAGTCGCGGCGGCGACGGAGGTCTTTCCGACGCCGCCCTTTCCGGTGTAGACTATGACCCTCGTGCAAGCACCACCTTGGAGAACCGTGAACACGCTGCCCATCGATAATGGTGTCGGGGACGGGGTTTGAACCCGTGACCTTCGGATATCCGAGGAGCATCTGGTCAGAAGAACTCCCTATGAGTCCGACGCTCCACCAGGCTGAGCCACCCCGACTTTCTCGTGTTTGACATCAGGTTTCTGCGTAATGAAGCGAGCGCTGCATCTACCGCTTATCCTCATCGGTAGGTTCGTCACCATCGCTGCTCTCCGATGGTTTCGGCGGGGCTTCGTCCCCTCCTGAAGCGGCGGAATCCTCTTGCTGCGCCGGTGACGCCTCATCGGAAACAGCCTCTGCAGCCGCCTCCTCAGCTGGCTTATCAGTGTCCTCTGCAGCCGTTTCCTCCTGAGGTTCTGGCGCGTTTATCGGCGTCTCCTCCCCCGGAGAAGGCATCTTACCAATGCTGGTCACCTCGCTTCTCCGTATCTCAATTCTCTTGATTGGAACGATCTTCCTCGAGGCATCGGACACCGCTCGTGAGAGATCTCCCATTATCAGCTTCCTGACGAACTCGCCGATCGTGGATTCTGACGCGACACGTTTGATCTCGTCGTCCATGATTCGTCTTATGGCGGTTTCCTGTGACGCCTGGATTCTCTGCTCCGAAACCGCCATCGGCTTGACGGCAATGCCCCATCCATCCTTGGTGGTGACCTTCACCACGGTATCGGTTTTGGTACGCTTCCTCCTCGTGAGCCTTCGGACGTAATCGCTTGTGAGGTTGTGCCCAGCAAATATCGTGTGGGCATCAAGACCCCTCACGTCGTTTACCTTGAACCTCAGCTTGATGTGCATCTTCGAGAAATCGCCCGTCAGGTCCTGAACAGTGGCTTCCGTTACCCGTCCCACCAGATGGCTCGAACTTTCGGCGGGGGTCTCTCCCAGCTGCATCTGGCTGAACATGTCCGGAGCATACACCTTGTACCATTCCTTGGCCCGCCATCTGTCCTTGACCTTCTTCGCTGCAGCCCTTGGTTTTTGAGCCATGTGATACCTCTGGTTCGACGATTGGAATGCCTCGATAACGGAATTCCGTATTAAAAGGTTGCTGCGGACCATGGGGGTGAAATCGAGCGCGACCGCCACGGCGCGGAGACCGGCCACGATTCCGGGCACCCGGAGCTCGGCAAGCCTGGATATCAGTGCATCCATCATCTGGACGGCTAACAGATTCGTGGCCTACGATCCCTTCTCTGAAGTCTCGACGAACTTCCAGAACAGTGTAACGACGCTCTTCTCGAACTCCCTCATTCCATCGACCACGGCGAACTCGTTCGGCGCGTGTGCCTTTCCGCCATGGCCTAGTCCGGCGCAACCCCACGGAACACCTAGGAACTGATCGAACAGGTAGAACGGGGCGGAGCCTGCAGTCATAGGCCAGATCTCGGGCTCTCTTCCATGGTATCTCATGGCTTCGATGCAGGCCTTTGACACGGTCTCGTTCACAGAGACCTTGGTCCAAGGATAGTCCTCGTATCTGCCGATCTTCAGATCCGAGAATCCCCGCTTCTTCAGATGGTCCGCTACCCTCTTGTAGGTCCTCTCGATTGACATGTTGGGTACGAGGCGAATGTCTATCTTCGCTCTTGCGCTGTCTGGGAGGATAGTCTTCGACCCTTCTCCATTGTAGCCTGCGACTATGCCGTCTATGTTGAGGGAAGGCTCGAACAGGTATTTTCTGAGCAGCTTCTCCTTCGAGCCCTTCACCTTGAATTTCTCCACGCCAGCCTCTCGGGCGTAGTTCACGGGATCGAATACCTTGCAGAGCTTCCTCACCAGCGCGAGGTCCTCTTTGGAGGGCTCCACCACGTCTTCCCACATGCCGTCTATTGCTGGGTCTTGGTTCTCGTCCACCATGCTGGAGATCGCCTTCACCAGCCTCCAGACGGGGCTCTCGATGATGACCGCATCGCTACTGTGTATATCGCCGTTCATCGGTCCGCCGCGCTTCGACCCCCTAGTTGATAGATCGAGGTACATGCAGCCTTTCATACCCAGCGATATCACAGGAATCCCGTTCGCGTTCTCACCGTAATCGAATCCGAAGGCGACGTCCGCTTTGGATAGCTTCGTCTTGTTCTTGCGCACATACTTGGGGAAGCTGTCTCCGCCAAGCTCCTCCTCTCCTTCAAGGAGGAAATGCACGTTCATCGGAAGCTCGTCCCGTTCGAGCATTGTCTCTATAGCAAGAAGGGTTCCGACCAGCGATGCCTTCGAATTGAAGACCCCACGGTTCACCAACACCTTGCCAAATGGCTCTCGTTTGACGATGGTCGCGCCGAACGGAGGCTGGTCCCAGAGGTCTGGGTCTCCAGGCGGCTGCACATCGTACATTCCATAGAGCAGTGCTGTTTTGCTGGCTCCGACATCGAGATCCCCAACAACCATTGGATGGCTGTCACTGTTTGCCTTGAACTGTGTGACTTTCGCACCCATTTCGGAGAGCATCTCGGAGAGTGCTCCTGCGGTCTCCTGTATCCCTTCGCCTGTCATGGAAACGCTCGGGATACGCAAAATATCTCTTGTCGTTCGCAGATGCCTTGGCCAGAGCTTGTCGATGTCCCTGTGCATGTCCTCTATCGTCACGGTGTCCCCTCCGTTCGACTCATTTCGGTTTCGCTTTCTGACTAATGACGCGGCACTCAGTTGCCGAGGAACCTCGGCTTGTGCCATTTCTCGTCCTCAACCAAGGATTGGACCGGAGCGTTGTGGCAGGCGACAGCCTTCGCCTCTTCATCATAGACCTTTCCGCAAATGAAGCACTTGTAGATCCTCTTCATCTCAGTCCGCCTTTTGGTGTGCCCGAAAAGGCGTCTGTGCTAAATGAAGCTTACTGGCGTACCGCTCAGGGCAGATGCATCGCCAGTGCATCTCGAGAGTCAGCAGCCAGCTTCGCATCCTGGTCTGCCAGCCTCTTCTCCAGCTCCTGAAGGCTTATCGGGTCCTTGATGAACACGGGGACATAGGAACTCGTTGTCTCGATGACGAGTATCGCAACCATCTCATCCTCGTCAAGCTCGCGCTCCTCCACGGACGCGCGGAACTCAACAAAGGGGCGGATCTCCGGAGGCACGTTGCGCACCTCTGTCACTACCAGCAGTCTCGCAACGTGCATCTCCGACCGTCTCCTGGGTTTCAGAGGTTTACCTTAACCTGGTGGCATTCGAGTCCGAGCTTCTCCTTGTCGAGTCCGAACGCGAGGCCGAGCAGCTGTGATAGGTGCAGCACAGGTATGTTGTAGTCCTTGAGCTGGGGCTGGCTGACGTCGTACTGCAGATGGCAGAACGGGCAACAATCGACAATGACCTCCACGCCCGCGCTGGTCATGTTGTCGAGGTTCTCCTTCGTCATCTTGAGCGAGACGTCCGGAGTCCTCGCCCTAACGCCTCCGCCAGCACCGCAGCAGGTGCCCTTGTCCTTGTACGCGATGCTGTCCATACCCGCGGCCTCTACGAGGTCGTCGAAGATGCGCGGCCTCTCTGCGTCGTCGATCTTCTTTATGTTGCTCGGCTTGAGGAAGTGGCAGCCGTAGTGAACAGCGGCCTTCAGTGGCTTGTCACCCTTGACCTTTGCCTTGATCGCATCGACGCCCACTTCCTTATGCAGCAGCTCGACGAAGTGTCTCACCGTTACGGTTCCGTTGTATTCGACGCCCGCGGCATCCTTCAGTATCTTGTTCACTTTCGCTCTGAGCTCCTCGTCATGGTTCAGTTTGTGAGCTACCTCGAAGAGCGTGTCGAAGCATCCGTTGCAGATGGTGACGATGTCCACGCCCATCTTCTCGGCGATAGCCAGGTTCCTGGCGGCTACGGCCATCCAGTATGTCTGGTCGAACGATCTCATCACGCCCGGCGCGGGGCAGCAGCTCGCGCCGTTCATGTCGACGAGCTCCACGCCGAGCGCGTCGGCGACAGCTCTGGTAGAGCTCTCTATGCCCGGGTATCGGAGGGGCATGATGCAGCCCAGGAAGAAACCGTATTTCGCCATATCACTTGCCTCCTTCAGCGACGAGTTTGTCGAAACCACACAGCGAGGCTATCTTCACGACTTCCTCCTGTGCCTTCGAATCCGAGAATACCGTTGGGGGCGTCTCATCGAGTCCCAGCTTTCCTCTCAGCGCCTTGTCCTGGTCTCTTAGGGTCACGAGGTGACCCGTCTTCGATATCAGCTCCGCAACCTTTCTGTGCGGCTCAGCCATGTGACCCTGCCTCACGGCCATGTTCCTCAGGGCCATGACGATGTCGACGATCTCGACTCCTCTCGGACACCTCTCATAGCACGTGAAACATGTCGTGCAAAGCCACAGATCCTCCGAGGGCAGAACGTCCTCCTCGAATCCCAGCTGGGCTCTTCGCACCAATTTCCTTATCCTGAAGGCGGTCTGCCTCCCAGATGGGCAGCTTCCGGTGCACGTCCCGCACTGGAAGCAGAGATTGACGGTCGCACCCCCTGCTTCAATTACCTTTCTTGTGAATTCCGGTTTGGGCTCTTTGGCGTCAGCCATGCTTCTCACCGAGCGGGTGGACGGAGACGACCGTATATGAGGGTTTTGCTGAAAAGGGTATAGCGTTACCTTTTAGGGTAAAGCCCAACTCTCCTGGCATGCATCACGAACTCATCGTTGTCGGCGTGTTCCGTGCACGGCAACGCCACGATTGCATGGCTAGACCAGTCCTGTTCCCTCGCGTTACTGGCGGAGAGGATGCCACGTCTCACAAGGCTGCGATTGACGAAGTAGCTGAGATCCGTCAGGTCTAGAAGCGCGGGCTCGAAGATATGGCGTGCGATGGTGTATTCGATCCCCTCCTGTTGGAGATACCTGAAGCCGAGCCTCTGAGCGCCGAACGCCAGCCTGACGTAGTCCTTCCCCGACTTCCTGAGGAGGAGCATGTCAGGGCCGATCTCGACGCCTTCGACTCGATCTGCGAGTTCCATTGCACGCAGCGGATCGTCGACAACGACGCAGTCGACGCGCTGTTCGTCCATCAGCCTCAGGTTCTCGTCGTCGGTCGAGATGGTCACGCGGCATTCGACGCCCCTCTGTGTCAGCGCCGATGCCGCGCTCAGAAGGCACAGCTCTGACACGAGCGTGCCCGCCACATGGATTGTGTCCCTGTCTTCAGCGCGGAGTCTGAGCGCCTCGACCTTCGCCAACAGGCTGGATCCGAACGGCGTAAGCTTCGTCCCTCGGCTGTCTGAACGCACGACTCTCTCGCCGCAACGCGTCTCCACCTCCTTCACATACTTGTGAAGCACAGGCGTGGATATGCCGAGCGAGGCCGCGGCCCGCCTCATACTTCCTCTATCCCGAACGGCGGCAAGAGCCTCGAGCTGTCTATTGGTGACCTCTCCTTCCTCGGTCACAATGATCACTCTGGGTGCAACCTTCATGCGCGATCATCCCCTCTTCTTCAGGCTGTAAGCGCTCAGCAATAGCGTCCCCGCGGCGAAACCCGCCAGCACTACAAGCTGAGGCCAGATCTCACCTGCGTCCCATCCTCTGATCATGACTGACCTGCAAGCGTCGACGGCATATGTGAGCGGAATGAAATCCGAGACGGGCCTAAGCAGGTCCGGGACCGCCTCCAAGGGCCAGAACACCCCCGCGAGGAGAATCGACGGAAACAATATGAGCGGCGTAAACTGCACTGCCTGGAACTCGTTCTTGGCGATCGACGACAACAGGAATCCCAGTCCCTGGCTGCCTATGCCCAGGAGGAATATCGTAAGCAGGACCAACAGCGCGTTCCCTGCTATGCTAACCTGGAACAGAAGCATCGCAGCGGCGAGGATCACGGCCGATTGAACCAACGCAACCAAGCCGAATGCGAGCGCGTACCCTCCGACGATCTCGCCTTCTGTCGCGGGGGTTGCAAGGAGCCTGTCGAGCGTCCCTGTCGAGCGCTCTCGCACGAAGGATATGATGGAAAGCATGAAGGTGATCATCATAGCCGCCAGTCCCATCACCCCAGGAGCGAAGAAGTCGATGAACTCTGCATCCTCACCGTAGATCCTGTCCTCCGAAACGGTGATTGCAGGGTTCGCGCCGTAATAGCCTACAAGGACCGCCTGGACTGCCGTCTGCAGCTCCGCGACGACTGCCTGAGCGATGTTCGGATTGGACGCGTCGATATGAACTTCGACCGTCGCTGGCGCCGCGCTCGAGCCCGTGCGAGAAGCCTCTATCGCCTCCTCCACTCGAACTGTGAACTCCGGAGCGAAGATGATCGCTGCCCATGCCTCCCCGTCCTTCACAGCGTTCATGCCCTCATCCCGGTCTTCAGAGGTCCCTATCCGCAACACATCCCTTCCAGCCAGATCCTCCCTGATAAGGGCCGCCACCGAGCCGTTCGCGCTTCCTGCGTCGAGGTCGACGACAACCACATCGACATCCTTGATGTCGCCTCCAAAGGTGTAGCCGAAGATCGCTATCATGAACAATGGCATGAGCACCAGGAATCCGGCCGTTCTGCGGTCGTGTTTCAACGACCGGAGCGTCTTCAACGCTATCGCATACGCTCTGACGAGGTTCAAGCGCTCCCCTCCCTCGCCTTGTGCAGGAACACATCCTCAAGATGGGTTTCTCCAGTCGATTCCATTAAGCCCCGTGGCGTATCCTCGGCTATCATTCTGCCGAGCCTCATCATGCCCACTCTATCGCACCTGACCGCCTCGTCCATGTAGTGCGTTGTCAGAACAATGGTCTTGCCCGCGCGCTTGAGGTCGGAGAAGTGATCCCAGAAACCCATCCTCAGCTCCGGATCGACGCCAACCGTCGGCTCGTCCAGGAAGACCAACTCAGGATCGTGCACCAACGCACATGCCAGCGACACCCTGTGTTTCATCCCTCCACTGAGGGTGGACACAAGGGAATCGCTCCTCTCGGTCAAGTCTATCATGTCCAGCAGAGCATCGGCCCTCTGGGCCAAGCTTTCCTTGTTCAAGGAATACATCCCTGCGAACAGTTCGAGATTCTCAAGCACCGTGAGCTCAGCATAGATGGCCATCTCCTGTGGCATGTATCCGATGCGGCAGATGTTGACATGAACTGGAACTTCCTCCCCGAGAAGCCATGCTCTTCCCGCGTTCGCTCTGATGAGACCGTTCAGTATCCGTATCGTCGAGGTCTTGCCGGAACCGTTCGGCCCGATCAGTCCGTAGACACAACCTCTGGGTATGCTAAGGTCGAGATCGGCAACCGCCCTGACTTCCCCGAACGACTTTGACAGCCCAATCGTGCGCACGACTTGATCGGATGAACCGCTTGCTGAATCACTTCGTGGAAAGTCCTTGGTTTTACGCTCCTCCATCATCCGCTCCCTCCTGCACGGATCCCGTTGAGGAAGACATCGACGAAGCCCTCAAGCATTCTATCGTCTTCTTCTTGATTTGGCTTCTTGCCTGTCATCAGATCGTGCGTCAAGAAGTACGACTGTATCATACCGACCAGCGCTCTCGCGGCGATATCAGAATCCACCTTCCTAATCTTGCCTGCATCGATCAAAGCCTCCATGAGATCCTTGACAATCACCACTCCTTCCTCTGCGCCAGTCTGGCTGATAACGCTCCTTGCTCTGGATACCCTCCAAGCGTCCCCCATAAGCATCATCAAGACCTCGCGATTGGCACGAAGCGCTGAGAGAACCGAAGACGCATTGTCTTTCACCAGCTCGCCAATGGGAACGTTCATGTCGAAGGAGAAATCTCGTCTGATATCTGCAATCAGTGAGCGTTCGGCGATAACGGCGGCGTAAAGCTCCGCCTTCGAGCCGAAATAACGGAATAGAGTGACTTCGTTGACCCCCGCGCTGGCGGATATCTCCCTCGTGGTCGCACCTGCGAATCCCTTCTTCGCGAACATGCCGAGGCCAGCATTCAAGATGCGCGTTCGCGTTGAGGGGCGCTTCCGGTTCGCTGCCCTGTCTCGCGCCATTGTTGTATGCAAGCACTTACACGCATAAAGGATTTACTGACAGAGGCTGTATACTCTCTCATCGCGTCGTTAAATGCCCTATGAAGCGGAGCAGCGACTCGCGACCGTCTCGGATTTATGAACGATTAAATAGACTCTGGAACATTAGCGGGATGTTCTTCGATGCCCCCTCAGAAGTACATATTGAAGGTTTGCCTGCTAGGTGACGGCGCGGTCGGCAAGACGAGTCTCGTAAGGCGTTTCGTCTTCAACGCCTTTGACGACAAGTACCTGCAGTCGTTTGGAACAAAGGTGTCCAAGAAGACTGTGCTCCTCGAGGATGCCGAGGTGAACCTGATGGTATGGGATATTCTGGGTCAGCGGACGCAGAAGAACCTTCATGCGGCGTACTACCGAGGTGCCTCGGGGGCACTCGCCGTTTGCGATTGCACCCGCCCCGAAACGCTGCAGTCACTGTCTTCCTGGATTGACGGCTTTCTTTCGGCGGTTGGCGAGGCGCCGATAATCGTTCTGGTGAACAAGAGCGATCTGGATCCAGCATTTCCGCTCGATGATGTCAGGTCATTCTCCGATTCGATCGGCTCGCTCTTCATGGAGACGAGCGCCAAGACGGGGGAGAATGTCGAGGAGGCGTTCGCCGAGATTACCAGAAGGATGGTGACGGGGGATTCTGAGTGAGGGCCATACCTTTCTTCGTGATGCCTGGCATCGCCCTCTCCCACCTGAGGGAGGAGCTTGAGATAACCGAGGGCGATCACAGGGCTAAGCTAATGTTATACAGGTACGGTCAGAGATGCGGCAGAGCGTTGGTTGACAGCTATGGTCTGGAATGCTCCGCTCTTGAAGAGGTCAAGGCGTTAATCGGTCCTATATGGATGGAGGCAGGTCTCAGCAGGATCCGGATCGAATCAGCGGAGGAGACGGAACTTGTCGTGAATCTGGACGAATCGGTGGAGTCCAAGGAGGGCAACACATGCGACTTCGCCCGCGGGTATCTATCCGGAATCGTATCACAGCTCACTGCCAAGCGCTTCGAGGTGGATGAGATCGAATGCGCCAGTCGTGGCTATCTGTCCTGCGTTCTGCAGGTGTATGAGGTGGTGGACAACCTTCGTCCTTCCAGACAACCCGACGTAGGCACGGAAAGGAAGTACAATCTCGAGACCGGCTACTCCTACCTGATAAAGGAGGAGATACCGGACCAGTCATTCGATATGTTCGTCGACGCCTATAGACACGGCATCCCGTCCCTCTGTGTAACTCGCGAGTATCCAGAGAAGGTGAAGGAAAAGTACGACATCCAGGGAGCTCCGTTCCTATGGCTCTCAATGGATCAGCAGAAGAGCTACTCCCGCGATCCATCCAACCTGGCACTGTTATACTCCGACATCAAGACCTTCGTGATCGAGAACCCGGGATGTATAATACTCCTCTCGGGCCTCGAGTATCTGGTGTCCCAGAACGGATTCACGAAGGTGTTGAAGCTATTGCAGCACATGAACGACAAGGTCGCCGTGACAGATTCCATTCTGCTGGTGCCTGTGAGCCCTCTCACCCTCATGGAGCAGGACCTCAAGATGCTGGAGAAGGAGCTGCGCTCCTTCTAGGTTGAGCAGATAAGGTGATAATGATTTCGAAGTATGGTCTTGTCATCTGTCCCGCATGCGGCAAAGCCCGCGGTGTGATAGCAAGCCGGAAGACCTCCTCGTGTCCCTGTGGTCGGCAGGTGAAGATACGCAAGTCTATGATCAAGTTCAGGACGGATTCCCCAATTGAACTCGCGGAGATGGTCGCTCAGGCGAACGCGCAGCTCGCAAGCGGGAAGAAGCTCAGGCGCTCGAAGACCAGAGCGTCATCAGATCCTTGCGTAAGGGTCGCGCAACGCGTAATGTCGGTCAGCGGCTCGTCGGAGAGGGCTGAAGCTATCGCGCGCGAGCTCACCGACGAGATCGGCGATTTTGGCCTCGAGGAGATGCGCCGCGTCCTTGAGGTACTAGGCAGAAACAATCCCGAGGATGTGATGACCAAGCTCAAGGAGGGCAGTCTGATATACGAGATCAGCGAAGGACGGTTCAGAATCGCGTGATCATCGTTTCTTCTTCGGCTTCGGTCCTGCCAGTCTTTTTGCGTCCTGGATGAGCACGGGGAGTGATAGCCTGTGAACCTTCACGTAGCCGTAGATCACGACGACGTATGCCGCCGCCAATCCGAGCAGGTTCAGAGGCGGCTCGATTACGTCGTACATGAAGAACGGCACCATGAACAGGTTGTAGCCGATGTGAATGAGCAGCGCTTCGGAGAAGTAGGGCTTGACCTCACCCCTCGCCACGCCGATGCCTATGAACGCCGTTGTCGCTCCATGGAGGAGAACGAATTGGAATCCCAGGAGCGCGTATGCCGTCATATCGATGGCACTCGGTTCCTCGATGCCCAGAGCGCTCGCGTATATCGTGGCGAAGGTGAATGTCGCCGATATCCCGAGCCCGAATGACAGCCCGTAGAACGCGGTGTCGATCTTGCGCTGGAATCTCGGGAAGTTCAGTATCATCAGCTTCATCGACTCCTCCATCAGAGCGAAGCCGATGATCAGCACGAGGAGCGTCTCCGCCGACGATGCTGTACTGCCCCATTCCTCGAAGGCGAACAACACCATTCCCAGCACGATTCCGAGAGCGAAGAAAGCGAAGACCTTCCTATCATCAAAGAACGGCTTCTCGACCGCGGGGAAGGTGTAGTCTCTCAGAGTGTAGAACATGAGCGCCATGGCGGGTGCAAACCCCGCGACTCCGCTGACTATCAAGACAATATCCGCCACGATATCGCTCCCTCTACCAGACTTCGGGTGCTGTAAATGCCTATGATATGTTTATAGGGTTGGGTGGGGGTACGTGGTGCAGGTGGACGCAAATGGTGAAATGCTCCAGATGCGGCAGGGAGATAGGCGAGGCCGCGAGTTGCTCCGAATGCGGGGGCGCTCCCAGTCGGAGCGTCGTCGATAGAGGAGCCAAGAAGGTGACTACCACAACTGGCGAGGTCATCGAAGCCGGAGTTCACGCGACGGAGACGGTGGCGCGCGAGGCCAAACCTCTTGTTAAGAAGGCGCTGAGCTTGGGCAAAAGGGGTGCTTCGAGGGCCAAGAGCGAGACGCTTGGCGTCGCGAAGAAGCTGAAGGACGAGGACGGCTGATCATCGCCTCTTGCTGCGTGTTCTTCTACCCGACTTGGGGGCCGAATCTAGCCCCGATGCCAGTTTATCGAAGTAGTGTGCCACGACACAGCTGTCTGTGCATCTGCCACAATGAACGCATTTGCTGGCATCGACGACGGGTCTTTCTTCCATCGACACTGCACCGCGCTCGCAAGCTCTCTCGCAGTTGCCGCACCCGGTGCAGAGGCTAGCTCTGAGCAGAGCTCGTGCGCCTTTGTCGAACAGCTCTTTGGCGGCCGAGGGCGACTCATCCGTTGCCGAGATCTGGCCGCCTGCGAAAATTCTCAATCGCCCTCCATCGGAGTCCAACCTGGCCACTCCGAATTCTTCGGAGAGATCGACTTCGTCGATGGTTTTCAGCACCTCGCCGACATCCTCAAGCGCCGCTGGTTTTGGCGTCGATAGAACGCCGTCAATCGAATAGCCTCCAGATCCGCATGGACTGACTCCCTTCACCACTTTCAGGCTGGGGGCGTCCGCCCCGGCTGGTGCAACTTCAATCCGGAGTCTGCGGGCGAGTTCACGCATCTTGGGAGGCAGCGCCTTCCATCGCCAGAATCCGTGAGTCACGAACTCCCTTGGGAGCCCATTGCCTTCCGCCCATTCAAGAAGGCGGGCCTCCCATCCGCGGGCCATGTCCGGCGATATACGCGATATCTCCTCGGCCTCGCTAGCCAGGGCCGATGGACACATCCAACATCCGACCCTTTCGATGTCCTCGTCGTAAAGAGGATTGTACTCGAGATTTCGCCATATTATGTACAGCCAAACGTCCAGCGCCGTCCAGTTCCTTATCGGGTTCACCGTAATCTGCCCCGGCACGAAAGGGTTTTTCTCAATCAGATCCGTGTGGGCCCTGGAGAACGACTCCAGCCTTCTGTTGCCCTCGATGGTTATCGTGCCGTCCGGAAACCTCTGCTCTATCAGCGAAGAGGCGGGAGCGAGTTTGCAAACCTTGCAGCACCATCTGAAATCCTTGGCGGGTGGTCCGAACGAGGGCAAGTGATCGTAGAAGGCATTCCCCGCATGGCCCTTCAGGAGCCTCACTCCTCTCTGTTTGACGAATCGTTCGATGTACTCCTTCGTGTGCGGATGCTCCAGCCCCGTATCGATGAATATCGCTGTAACATCGATCGCGACCGTTTGGGCGAGGTCAAGGGCGACCAGACTGTCCTTGCCTCCGCTGAAGGAGACGGTCACCGACAGCTCCGAATCCGAAATGGCGCCTCTGAGCTCATGTTCTGCTTTGGACCGCTTTGCGACGAGATGGGGTTGATTCGCACGCACCAGCACCCTCGTTCTCGTCTTCTTGCTCTTTGGTGCTAGCGGTGCCTTCTTGGCGAAATCCCTGACCTTGACCCCCTTATTCGAGTGAAGCAGTGAGGATGCGTCAACCTTGGAGAACCCACATCCGATGAAAGCTCCCATTCTGATGACAACCTCGTCTCCCGCTCTGATCCCGCGATCAAACGATTCGATAGCATCTGACGGGAGGTACTTCCCTCTCATGTGGCCTTCGACCTTGCGCAGTACTATCTGCTTGCGCGAGTCCATTGCAGCAAGCATTCTCGCGCCGTCGAGACGGAGCAGAAGCTCATGGCGTCGGTGGTCGAGGTCGTATCTGAGGAGTGCGACTCTGTGCCCGTCTATAATCACCTCCTCCGCGCGGTCGTCCCCGGTCGCCTTGTTGAGAACGACGACGTCCTGCACGAGCTGCTGGACCCCGAAATCTTTCAGGAAGAGGTATCTGAGCTTCTTCTTGGTGCCGTCCAGTGCCAACCTGACATCTCCCGGCGGTACGAGCGGCACTTCTCTGCCGGCCTCGCCGCACCTACCGCAGCTGAGACCGATGAGCGGAACGTTGCACTTGTCGCACCAATGAAGCCTCGCCAGTGTTCCGTGATGGCGCATTCGCTGCGAGCTATGGTGCCCCTGCTAATAAGCTTCTTGCCTGTCGTGTCGGTCGGAGTATCAACCTTCTTCGCAATCGCTGCTGCATCCACACCGACGATCGAGGAAGGCGGGATACCTGAGATGAGAAATGATGCTTCCTTCCCAATCGAATATCTTCCCTGGGTTCATGATGTCGTTCGGGTCGAGCGCCTTCTTAATGGCCTTCATCGCGCCGATGGAATCGCGTCGCTCCTTCTGCATGTACGGCGCCTTCGTGATCGACACTCCATGCTCGCCCGTAACGGTCCCGCCGAGTTCCAGGACCTTGTCGTAGATCTGCCCGACCGCTTTTTCCCCAGATTTCCAGCTCTCCTCTGAGTACGGTTCCACGAGCATCTTCGTGTGGAGGTTGCCGTCCGCAGAGTGGCCGTATGTGCCGACGATGACCCCGTTCTCCTCGGCTATCTTCTGAAACGCTGCGACGGCCTCCGGTATCTTCGAAATGGGCACCGACATGTCGTCCGCCAACGCCACCGAGACGAACTCGTCTCCATATCTGCTGAGGGACGGCAGGATCGCCTTCCTGGCCTGAGTCCACTCGTTGATCTTCTTCTTGTCGCTCGATGCCTCCGTGGAGAATGCGCCGCTCTTCCGGCTTATCTCCTCCACCATTTTCATCTCCTCCTCGACTGCGGCTGGGTGTCCGTCCACCTCGATCATGCATATAGCCTCGCAGTCCGGAAGTCCCACGTTCATGCACTTGTTGACTGCTTTGATTGTTACGGAATCCATCAGCTCGATGGCCGAAGGCAGCAGCGGCTTGGCGATTATGTTCGAGACGCATCTACCTGCATCCACAAGCGAATTGAAAGCGGCTACAGTCATGGCTGAGGCTCTCGGCTTGACGGCGAATCTGAGGGTTACTTCGGTTATCACCCCGAGGGTGCCCTCGCTGCCTACCATGAGCCGGTCTAGCTGGTAGCCGGATGAGTTCTTAAGCGTCCTCGTGCCAGTGTGGATGATCTCGCCCGTTGGAAGCACCACCTCGAGCCCGAGAACATAGTCTCGAGTTGCGCCGTACTTGATCGCTCTCATGCCCGATGCGTTAGTGGCCACCATCCCCCCGATGGTGCAGGCTTCGGCGGAGCCAGGGGTCGTCGGGAACCAGAAGCCGTGCTTCCCGAGCTCGGCGTTGAGCGTGTCGTAGATGACTCCAGGCTCGACCACGCAGTACAGGTCCTCGACCCTCATCTCCTTGATCTTGGTCATCGCAGTAAGGTCGAGTATGATGCCTCCTTTGAGGGGAACGGTGTGTCCACACATCGCCGTGCCTGCGCCTCTGGGGACGATCGGCGTCAAAGTTCTGTTGGCGAGTTTCACGATCTCCGACACCTGTTCCGCCGTCGCGGGCCTCACTACGGCATCGGGCGTCTTGTGGTGTATGGATGCGTCGAAGCCGTAGACGTAGAGGTCTGCTATCTCGGTCGAGTAGCGTTCCTTGCCGACAATCCTCTCGATCTCGTCTACGACCTCTTTCTTCATGATGACCATCGACCGCTAATGCTGCTGGCGGTTAAAATCGTTTTCACGAAAATCCTATCGTCTCGCAGGCGGTCCGTGAAGCAAGCAATAAGTATCTGCTGTTAGATGCTTCGGATGGTCTTGCGAATGTTGAAGCTCATCATCTTCGGCCCGCCGAGCGCAGGGAAAGGCACGCAGGCACAGAGGCTTTCGGAGAAGTACGGCATTCCTCAGATCGCCACGGGCGACCTCCTCAGGGAGGCTGTTGCTGAGAAGACGCCGCTAGGGATGGAGATCAAGTCATATCTGGACAGTGGCAGGCTAGGACCGGACGATCTCATAGTGCGGCTAATATTCGACCGAGTATCCGAGTCAGACTGCGCCGACGGTTACATCCTGGACGGCTTTCCCCGTACGATGGGACAGGCGAAGGAGTTGGACAGGAAGACCGAAATTGACCTCGTTCTGAACATAGTCGTCGATATGGAGGAGCTGGTAGTGCGAGCTGTCGGGCGCAGGATCTGCAGCGAGTGCGCAGCGGTGTATAATGTATCGTTCAGCCCTCCCAAAGCGGTCGGGTTATGCGACAAGTGCGGAGCGCCTCTGATACAGAGGGACGATGATAGGGAAGACACTGTCCGAAACAGGCTGAAGGTGTATGCCGAGCAGACAGCACCTCTCATTGAGCACTTCCGCAGGAAGGGCAACATAGTCGATATCGATGGGTCGGCGGGCATCGAAGGGGTATTCAGCCAGATGGCTGAGGCGATCGATCGACTCGACAAGCGATTCGCAAGAGCCATCTCGCCCAATTGCCGCAGACCGTAATCTCTTAAATATCGGTATCTGAATAGCCGCAACCATCACATCAGCCCCGTAGTGTAGCGGTCAATCATGCGAGACTCTGGATTGTGATTCTCGCAAGGAGAGATCTTGCGACGGAGGTTCGAATCCTCCCGGGGCTACTCATTCCCAGCAAAGGGCCCAACGGCTTGATCATCATCCGATGACGATCATCTCCATGCTATCGCCATCATTCCAAGTGAGCCAGCAGTACGCTGATACCTTTTAATGCAATCAATGGCATTAATGATGGCAACATTGGCTGGGATTCCCGTGAAGGTGAGATGGGCAATTGGAGTAGCAATGGCGATGTCGCTCTTGGCACCGATGATTTACGTCTGTAACTCGTCAGCTGAATACGAGGTCGGTTGGGACGAACCAGAGCTGGCGGAAGATTATGATGTGGCGAGCGTGTCTAACCCAGACAGCGCCACTGATGGCAATGGAGACTTCGTCGCTGTCTGGATTCAATATGAAAGCCCGGGGTCGAGCATATGTGCCGCGATGTATGAGAAAGGGCAAGGGTGGTCGGATGCGGAGCTCCTTGAGGATTCCGATGAAGAGCCCACTGCTCCCCAGGTCGCCATGAACGAAGCCGGGAATGCAATCGCCGCCTGGGCTCAGATTAATGGCTCTACGGACAAGAGGGATGTCTGGTCAAGCCGCTATGTGAAAGGCGAAGGTTGGCTTGGGCCGGAGCGCGTCGAGGTCAACAGCTCGGCAGAGGACAGGGTCGTTGCGGTTGCGATGGATAGCGTGGGCAACGCGCTCGTTGTATGGGTCCGATACGAGGCAGCAATTGACGTCATGGCCAGCAGATATGAGGTCGGATCCGGTTGGGGCGAGCCGATCGTCCTTGACAGCAGCGAGCAGGCCGATTCAAGCTTTCCGTCTGTTGCAGTCGACGGGAACGATGACTTCACTGTAGTATGGTGTCAATGGGAAATGGCACAGCCCGCGATATGGGCGAAGAGATACGATGCCGCGACAGGCTGGGAAGATGCCGAGATGATCTCTGACACAGGCCTGCTCGCGCAGCCTCGGGTGATTGCCGGCGCCGGAGGGGACGCACTGTGTGCTTGGCATCATATGGATGGAACTGGATTCTACGAGGTATGGTGTTGCGTGTACGAAGCAGGCGTCGGTTGGTCCCCCCCGGCCGTAATGGGTTCGAATCCAAACACGAACCACATGGATCCTCGCGTGGCCGTCGATGGCGATGGTAACGGAGCGGTCGTCTGGGGAAGATCCGGGGGCGCGGAGGATGGTATCTACTCGCGGTTCTATGACGTCTCATCCGGTTGGGGTGAGAACGTTACAGTGAGCAGCGATTACTATGGAGACGTCTATCTCCCGGATATCGCGATGAACAGCGATGGCGACGCTCTGTGCATCTATGCCAGGGACGGCGGAGATTCCGACGACTTGAGGGGGGTCGTTCGCAATCCCGAAGGAGGTTGGCTGCCTTCAGAGCAGCTGACCAAGGAGGCCCTCGGCAACATAGCAGGATCTCAGGTGGTGATCGGTAACGATGGCAACGGAATCGCCCTCTGGTGCCAGGACGACGGGAGCAAGATCAGCCTTTGGTCCGCTCGTTACTTGGCGCCTGACGAGACACCTCCGAACGTCCTCATCGAAAGTCCGGAGGACGGAGCGACAATCAGCTTGATGACCGTCGCCGTGTCGGGGCAGACAGAGCCCGGTGTCTACCTCGTCGTCAACGGCATCGTAGTCGCGGTCGAGGAGGACGGGTCCTTCGAGTGCACCATATTGCTTGATGAGGGAGAAAACGTCATCACGGCCGTTGCCACGGATGAAGCGAGCAATTCCGCGAGCACCTCGGTGACAGTCACATACGAGGTTCCTGGGAATACTGTGCAGGAAGAGCTCGACGATGTGAAGGATCAGCTGGAGGAAGCAGGCGAGAGTCTCGATGACGCTGAAAGCAGGATAGATTCTCTTGCCACTCAGATTATGGCGCTCATGGCTCTGACCGCCGTGTTCGTGATCGTGTCTATCGTGATGACCGCCCTGTACCTTCGTCTCAAGAATGCCATGGGCAGCTCAGGAAAAGATCTGGAGGAACAAGAGGTACCGCCGCCCCCGGAGTGATTCCGAGTCAGTCTTCGGAGCTCGCATAGTCAGCGATGCCAATCATTGTCCTATATCTTCTCGTCGCCGTTGACGAACTCCAGCATATCCGGATCTCTGCGGAAAACGTCACGCCACCACGCGGCGCGCTCCTTCGGATTCAGTTTGGAGGCCGCACGAGCGTAGTTCCTGTACCTCGCCTTCGTACCGTCCACCGCTCCAAATTCGTCAAGACGCGATATGCCTTCGAGCTTTCTCTTCGTCTTCTTCCTTGGTATGGCCATGATCCCATCCTCATCATACTTCCTCGTCGAGAACCTTGTTGACGATGCCGTCTACGAGAACGATTCTCGGGTTCTCCCTCGGAACATACACCAAACGAAACGAGCGGAACTTGCCGACGGCGCTCTGGATGCGGTCCACATACTTCCTCAGATGCTCCTTCTTCACGTGGTAGACGCCATTGACCTGGTGCACGACAAGTTCGCTGTCCGAGTGGAATTTCACACACTCTCTCGTGTATGTGCCAGCCCTTTCCAGTGCCCACAAGAGCGCCTCATACTCCGCCTCGTTGTTAGTGTGCTCACCGATGAACCTCGCGTTGCGCTCCAGGCAATTCCCCGATGAATCGAAGACAGCATAACCGATAGCCGCAGGACCCGGATTGCCCCGGGACGCGCCGTCCGTATAGACGAGTATGGTCGGACTATCAGTCAAGGCAGTCAACACGTCCCATCTGCCTGTGATATGAGCTCCAGCAGTAAAAAACATGGCGATAAGCGCCTGGTTCGCGGCGCGCTTCCATAAGTTGAAATAGATAGTTCAGTGTTTTTCCGTCAGAGGGGGAGCAGCTAAGTGGGCAGGGCCACCACGCCAATGATGGACCAGTATTTCAGGATCAAGGAACAGCACAGCGATTGCCTTCTGCTGTTCCGCCTAGGCGATTTCTATGAGATGTTCGGGGACGATGCGGTGATAGGCTCGAAGGAGCTAGAGATCACCCTCACCTCAAGAGACAAGGGAAAGAAGGAGAAGATACCGCTCTGTGGTGTGCCGTGGCACGCCCTCGACTCATATCTTCCCAAGCTGCTGAGCAAGGGGTACAAGGTCGCTATCTGCGAGCAGCTCGAGGACCCTAAGAAGTCGAAGGGGCTGGTCGACAGGGGAGTGGTCAGAATAGTCACACCTGGAACGGTGTTGGAGGGTTCGGCCCTCGACAGTCGCATGAACAACTACCTGATGGCGCTCGTCGACAGGGACGGAGTCTTCGGCATGGCGTTCGTCGACGTGTCGACAGGGGAATTCGTCACAACCGAGGCCGACGGCGAGGATGCCGAGGGGAAGGTGCTGACGGAGTTGGCCCAGCGGCGACCAAGAGAAATCATCGTTCCCAAGAGTCTTAAGCTTGGCGCACTGAAGAACGAGCTCAACAACTCAGACACGCGCGTGACCGAGATAGAAGATTACTGCTTCATGTCTGAGAGTGCTGAGCCTTTGATCAGGAGGCACTTCAAACTCCAGTCGATCGATGGGCTTGGACTGTCGGGGAAGGCGGGAGCCATCTCAAGTGCAGGTGCTGTGCTGAGATACCTCGAGTCGACTCAGATGCGCGATCTCGAGTTCCTGACTCGGCCCAAGTTCTACTCGCTTTCGGACAAGCTCGTGCTCGACCAAACAACGCTGCGCAACCTTGAGGTCGTGCGGAACGTTAGGGACTCATCGGAAGATGATACGCTCGTTTCCGTACTGGACCATACGCTCACACCCATGGGCAGTCGGAAGCTTAGAAAATGGTTGATCGAGCCTTCAATGCACATTGAGACGATAAGCGACAGGCTCGACGCTGTACAGGAGATGGTTTCGCACACGCACTTGAGGATGGACGTGGGCGCATCGCTCAGGAGCGTCAGGGATCTGGAACGGCTTATGGTTCGGGTGGCCCATGGAAGCGCGAACGCCAGGGACCTTCAGGGCGTGAAGGTCTGTCTCGAGGCCGTGCAGCCGCTCAGGCAATCGCTGTCAAAGGTCAAGGTGCGAAAGCTGAAGGAGATCTCTTCGGGGCTCACCGATGTCGCGGATGTGTTGCAACTATTGGGTCGGTCGATCTCCGATGACCCGCCTGTTTCCCTCAAAGATGGAGGCATTATCAGGGATGGCTTCGACGCAGACCTTGACGAGATCCGCAAGACGTCGCGAGAGGGGAAGAAATGGATTGCGAATCTAGAGCGAACCGAGCGCGAGCGAACCGGCATCAAGAATCTCAGGCTCGGCTTCAATAACGTCTTCGGATACTACATCGAGGTCTCGAAATCCAATCTGAAGAAAGTGCCCTCTGACTACATACGCAAGCAGACCCTTAGCACTGGGGAGAGATATGTCACGCCAGAACTCAAGCAGAAGGAGGAATCGATTCTAGCCGCGCAGGAGCGCATGCACACGCTCGAATACGACGTATTTGCGCGCGTGAGAGAGGAGGTCTCGAAACACGGCGAGGAGATACGAGGCATCGCAGCGGCCATCTCTGACTTGGATGCTCTTCGGTCATTTGCTGAAGCAGCAGTCTCATACGGATACGCGAGGCCGATCGTTGATGATGGCGACAGTATAGTATTGAAGGATGCCAGACACCCCATCGTGGAACGCGTGCTCGGAGGCTCGTTCATCCCTAACGATGTAGAACTGAATACGAGCAAAGACAGGCTCGTGATACTCACCGGTCCCAACATGGCCGGGAAGTCCACGTATCTCAGACAGGTCGCCCACATCGTCGTCATGGCTCAGGCGGGATCGTTCGTGCCCGCCGCAGAGGCCAGGCTGGGGCTTGTGGACCGGATATTCACTCGTGTCGGTGCGTTCGACGACCTTTCCCGTGGGCAGTCGACCTTCATGGTCGAGATGACGGAGCTCGCGAACATTCTTAATTGTGCGACGAAGCATAGCCTCATACTGCTGGACGAGGTTGGACGAGGTACGAGCACATTCGATGGCCTTGCCATCGCATGGGCAGTCGCAGAGCATCTTTACGACGAGGAGAAGGTCGGCGCGAAGGCGCTGTTCGCCACTCACTATCATCAGCTGACAGAGCTAGCCGAGTCTCTCAGCGGGGTGAAGAACTACTCCATCGCCGTGAAGGAGCAGGGCTCCGAGGTCGTCTTCCTCCGTAAGGTCGTCCCCGGAAGGGCGAACAAGAGCTACGGCATCCAGGTAGCCCGGCTGGCGGGAGTCCCTTCGGAAGTCGTTTCGCGAGCCGGTGAGGTGCTGAGCGACATCGAGGATAGGAATGTCATCGAAGTGAAGGGCGGAAGGAAGACGCATTCCCAGGTCAGGTTTTCTCTCGGCCCGGGCGATATCGATAGAACCGTCATTGCAGAGCTGAAGAAGCTCGATCTTGCCGGAATGACTCCGATGGAAGCGTATGTCAAGCTCGGCGAACTGAAGCGAAGAAGCGGTGAATCCAGTGGGAATGATCAGGATTCTCGACAATAACACGATCGACAAGATCGCGGCAGGCGAGGTGGTGGAGAGGCCATCATCAGTTGTAAAGGAGCTGATCGAGAACGCACTCGACGCGGGAGCAACAGAGATAATCGTCACGGTGTCCGAAGGTGGCCGGCGCAGAATATCAGTCAAGGACAATGGCATCGGCATGTCTCCCGAGGATGCCGAGATGGCGTTCGCGCGTCACGCGACCAGCAAGATAGGCACGATCGACGATCTTCGGAGTCTTGACACCTACGGCTTCAGGGGGGAAGCTCTCTCTTCCATCGCCGCTGTCGCGCGCGTGACGGTCAGAACCAGAGAACACGGTCGGACCGAGGGTGCTGAGATCATCGTGGAAGGTGGTGACTTAGTGTCGTCCACACCTGTCGGTTGCCCAGAGGGGACCGAGATCGTCGTCGAGGACATCTTCGGCAACCTGCCAGCGAGGAAGAAGCAGATGAAGTACGCCGCCGTCGAGTTGGCCCACTGCAGAGAAGTGGTGACGGATTTCATGCTGTCCAGGCCAGCGGTTTCCTTCAGGCTCCTGAGCGACGACAAGCCGGAATTCGTGCACGCAGCGGTGGAAGGTATGAATGGTGCGCTGGCGCTTGCCTTCGGGCGCGTTGTCGCCTCAGACATGCTGGAAGGACACGCGGAGATTCGAGGTATCCACATCGATGTGAATTTGGCGCGGCTGGAACACACCCGCTCGTCGCCTTCAGACCTGAGGTTATTCGTCAATCACAGGCCCGTCAAGAGCCGCAGGCTTCTGTCAACCGTTGCAGGCGTGTTCGGCTCTCGCATGATGAAGGGCAGGTATCCCGTCGGAGTGGTCAAGATCCAAATCGACAGTTCCGCGGTTGATGTGAACGTCCACCCGACCAAGAGAGAGGTGCGCTTTGACGACGACAAGCTCGTCAACAACATCGTAGAGAAGAGCATGATGAACGCGTTGGAGGGCTCGGACCTGTCGTTCAGGTACGACCTCACAGGCTTCTCAGAAGGGTTCGAAACGCGTCCGCCTTCTGCCGAGTCGGCGCCCTCATCGTCAATGCAATCGATTCTCGAAAAGCCGGAAGGCGACAGCATCACATCGATGGTCGAGGACCAGATCAACCCGCTGGCGCAGATCATGGACACCTACATATTGGCCGAATCCCACGGCAGCCTCGTCCTGATCGACCAGCACGCCGCCTCAGAGAGAATCACCTACGAGCGCCTTCTGACGGCAATAGAGAGTAGCACCGAGGTGTCGCAGGAGCTTCTCGCCCCCCTCGTTCTAAGTCTGTCCCCGAAGGAGGCGAGAATGGTGGAGGAGCATCGAGAGAGGTTGTTGGAATCCGGTTTCGATTTGGAGCCTTTCGGTGGAGAGTCGTATGCGTTGCGTGCTGTTCCTACGGTGCTCGGTGCGGCGCAGGGCGAGAAAGCATTGAGAGATATCCTGTCAGATATGGCCGACATGGCGGTCTCGAAGAGGATGGGATTGGAGTTCATCTGGCGTGTTGCCTGCCATAGTTCGATAAGGGCAGGGCAGAGGCTGTCCCGTCAACAGATGTCGCAGCTTGTGTCCGAGCTGATGGCTACGGAGAATCCGTTCACATGCGAACACGGGAGACCAACGATGATAACGCTGACGTCTGAGGATCTGGAGAAGCTCTTCAAGAGGCGCGGGTGAACCGCTTCAGGCGTGCTCGAATATCTGTGACCCATCAGGCATTAGGATCCCGTATTTCTTCGCCACCTCGCCGACTCTGGAGGCGATGGCGGCGTCGAACAGCGGGGGTTTGTGCGTTGAAAGCAGCTTCTCGACTCGCGTCTTTGCGAATGTGAGCAGCTCGTCCTCAATCCTATCCGGCTCCCGTTTCAGATGATAGGCCGTTATCTGGGGGATCATGAACTCCGTGCGCAGATGCTTCGCAGTGTGTACATCAGACAGGAAGGTTCCTCCCGGCCCTTGTCTGGCTATCGCGTCCACGCCGAGCGTGGCGTCATCAACCTGGATACCCTCTCGAAGGCGCTGAAGCCACTTCCAAACCTCGCAGTCCATCACCATCTTCTCGCTCGAGATCATACCCGCTCTGTCGATGCCTCCCAGGCCGACCATCATGTCGGCGCCCATCAGAAGCGCCCCCATGGCAGTCATCGCACCTTCTGCTGCTGCCTCAGACGATAGCGATCGCGCGGAATTCCCTGGCCCGCCCGCACAGGTCGGTACTCCATAATGCTGCGCCATCTGTACAGCTGCAGAGTCAAGAAGAACACCCTCCGGCGTTCCGCACACGAACACGCCTGATCTGAGGTCCATGACGCCTGAGAACGACGAATAGATGCTGGGAGCACCCTCGGAGGCGGTCTGCGACATGGTCATTCCGAACAGGTTCTCGGCGTTGACTACCGCGAGCGAGCCCGCGATTGACGCAGGCGTCACCGCTCCTGCTATGGCCATGGAAAGGTGGATCACGGGGACGCCAGCCTTTGCGAGGATGCCTATCGCATCGGCCTCGCCTGCGTCGTATCTCAGCGGCGATATCGGAGTACTGACATCGGAGAATATCGGCCGTTCCTTGAGAGCCTCCTTCGAGCCCAGTATTGCGGAGCATACCTCTATCTGGAACATGGCCTCCTCCGCGGAGGTCGCCCCGTGCTGGATGTGCTTTGATGAATATGCTATTGCAGTTAGGAATTCGTAGTATGAAGACCTATCCGCCGGCATATCGGTAGCTATGACAGTTGGCCAGATGAAACCCACCTCTGGAAGGGCGTCGGCCAGTATCATCATGTCTCTGAGATCCTTGAGCGTCGAAGTTCTCTTTTGACCTGTCTCCGCATCAAGCACAGCCGGCGGCTGGCCGTCCGGGGATATGAGCTGGACACCCTCGCTTGGTATGATGTAATCCCTGCCGCTCCTTGAGCATATGCTCACCTTCTCAGGAGCGCTCTCAATGGAGCGATCCACCATAGCCTCGTCGAGGAACACCAGCTCCTTGGAATCGGCCACACGCGCCCCCGCAGCTTTCAGAGCTTCTCTGACGCCGTCGCTTTCGACCTTGACTCCGACATCCGCGAGTATTGTCAGAGATGCTTCGTGCACTTTCTCTATGTCTTTCTTGGACAGGAGGCTCATAGCGGCAATCGTCATTGTTCCTCACCCGGTTTTCCTGACTAGCTGTGCACGCGATAGAAGCACGCCGTCGGTTCTTACTCGAAACCGAAATGGCGGTGAGGTAGATAAGCCTCCTTGGCCTCCGACGCCGCCTGATATATATCCCTTCCGACGCTGCCGAGCTTGACTATGCTTGACTATTATTCTATGGCTGCACGAGTCGTTCTATCTTGAAGTCTGCATGCGAAAGGTATTACATCTTAGTTCAACCTCACATTCCTCCTCGGAGAAGGTGTTGCGTATGGGATTGAACATGGCAATCACTGAGCTGGAATCCGCGAAATCACTATGCAGGGACAAGAAGAGGACGATGGCCAAGGCGTATGTCAGCGACCCTGACAAGTGGGCCGACCTCGTCGAGGTCGACCGCGTAGCCGACCTCAGCCGCGCAAGGAGCAAGCTTGGCAAGGAGAAGGTCGACGATATACTCAAACGTTCGAGGGTGAAGGTCGAGGGCGACAATCTCTACATGGAGAAGATCAAGGATCCCGCTGATCAGAAGACACTGGAGCCGTTCGTGTCCGAGATCAAGACCAATTGGATAGTCATGACCAACGTGCCGAAGCAGAGGAGGGACGAGGTGCTTAAGGCCGCCGTTGCCGAGGACTCCATCACCGAGTGGGACCTTCTCGAGTTTGACGAGATGTACGAGACGTGCGCCAAATGCGGCTTGTCTTGGGATAACAAGAAAGGCTGTGTGGGCAACTTCGGACCGTCGACGTCCCCCGTGCCCGAGCTCGCAAGGAAGTTCAAGTTGAACCTACTGTCGAAGGTCGACGACCTGGCGTCCTACAAGAAGGTGCTTTCCTCAAAGGACGCCGAAACACTCCTCAACGAGATAGCCATCCTGCGCAAAAGGACCCCCGAAGAGGGCAAGATGATGGTCAGACGCATCGATGGGACGCTCAAGAGGCTCGAAGCCATGGCGAACTGCTCCAAGGAATACGGCGTAGGCTTCTACTTCTTCTAAGGCGGCGCGGAAGCCGTCATGGGGGAGGTGGTTAGAACGAACGGCTCCAGGAGCGAGGTCGTCAAGATCTGTTCGCCCGAGGGTGCGCTATGCATGGAGTTCATGCCTCTCAAGGATGGCCTTGCCCGGGCATTCCTGCGTTGTTCTCCAAGGAACTTGAGGCTCAGTGAGGAGGACGGGCGTCATCTGAGCGACAGGCTCATGAGCACAGGCTACTCGCGCATGCTACTCCAGGATTCACGTCGCAAGCTGTTGCGAAGGACTCTCCAGCCACACGGTTGGGAAGCCTCGAAGGCCATAAAGTCTGAGGTGAATCAGAGGCACACAGTCGTCTCAACGAGTGACATCCCGTTGGACGAGAACCTCATCGACCAGGACGGCAGGCCCGTCGAACTCGCGGGGACCGGTAACATGATGGGGTTGTGTGTGGAGCTTGACGATAGACGGGCATGGGCATTCTACAGCGACGAAGGCGAAACCGCGAGGATATTGACGGCCGATCCGAAGAAGACCGGAATGATAGTGGCAACGAAATCCGAGGACGTCGGATTCGCCGCCGATCAGCTTGTGAGGTTTCTTGTTGCAGTCAAGAAGTCCTGGGCGGTCTTCTCGAGAGACATGGAGACTCACATTGCGTGTTATCACCCGACTCCCGCCTTCAGGATGGAGCTGGAATCGCCCTGCAAGTACGAGCATTCGGTCGCGCCGCTATCGAAGGCGACCAGAAAGGCAACAGTCGCACTGTTCTCAGAGTACTACGATGAGAACAGATATGCCGCAGGCGCACGTCTTCGTAGGCTTCACAGGGACGCTGCCTATACCGTCTATGTGACCGACGGTGGATTCGTGATAGTCCGCTTCGACAAGGACATGGGGCTCTTGTACGATATCTATGTCACGCCAGCGAGGCAGGGGGAGGGGCTGGGTGACGAGCTGATGAGATGCGCGATCGATGCAATATCAGGCCGCGCGCCAATGGCGTACCTGCACACCAGCTTCCCCCGTGCAAGAAGGCTCTATGAAAAGTACGGCTTCAAGGAGACGTCGTCCCATCTCGTTCTTCGCCTGGACGAAATCGCTCTCACACCACCTCCCTCAAGGTAGATATACAATCAACCCTATCAGTCGCGTCAGTTGCGAGTTCGCTCGTTCGTGGGGGAGGCTTGCCATGATAGACAGGGAGAAGATTCTGACCGCTCTTGAGGGCTATGACCTCAGCAAGGCGAAGGTGGGTATGGTCGCATCCCACTCCGCATTGGATGTCTGCGACGGCGCCGTGGAGGAGGGCTTTCGGACCATTGGCATCTGTCAAAGGGGAAGAGAGAAGACCTACACGAAGTACTTCAAGTGCCAGAGAGACGCGGCGGGAAGCGCTGTACGCGGGGCGGTTGACGAGTGTTGGGTCCTGGGCAAGTTCAAGGAGATGATAGGCGAGGATTTCCAGGAACGTCTCAGGAAGGAGAACGTGCTGTTCGTGCCGAACAGATCATTCACATCCTACATACCCCTGCGCGATATCGAAGAGGACTTCGCCGTCCCAATGGTCGGATCGAGAGACCTTCTCCGGAGCGAGGAGCGGGGGGAGGAACGCGACTACTACTGGCTCTTGGAGAAGGCGGGAATGCCGTTCCCAAGAAGGATCGAGGACCCGAAGGAGATCGATGGCCTTGTGATCGTGAAGTTGCATCACAAGGTCAAGAAGCTCGAACGCGGGTTCTTCACTGCCGCATCTCATGATGAATATGTCAAGAAGTCCAAGGCACTGCTGTCAGCGGATGTCATCACCGAGGAGGATCTCAAGACCGCCCGAATCGAGGAGTATGTTATCGGTCCCGTGTTCAACCTCGATTTCTTCTACTCGCCCTTGGAGACGGCCATGGACCGCATCGAATTGATAGGGGTCGACTGGCGCTTCGAATCCTCTCTGGACGGTCACGTCCGGCTCCCTGCGCCTCAGCAGATGACGCTCATGGAGAAGCAGGCGACGCCCGAGTACACCGTGTGCGGGCATAACTCCGCGACCATGCGCGAGTCGCTCATAGAGGGAGCGTTCGACCTCGCGGAGAAGTATGTCAAAGCTACGCAGGAGCACTATGACCCTGGCATCATAGGCCCTTTCTGCCTCCAGACGTGCGTCGACAAGGACCTCAGGTTCCATATCTACGATGTCGCGCCACGCGTCGGAGGAGGGACAAACGTCCACATGTCAGTGGGTCATCCTTACGGAAACACAGTGTGGCGCACCAACATGAGCACGGGCCGACGCCTTGCGATGGAGATAAGAAGGGCCATCGAAACCGCGCAGGTCGACAGGATCGTTACCTAGGTTCAAATGTCGACATCGTTGGAAGACTGGCCATGCACGTTCGAGCGTCCCTAAAGCTTATAAAGGGGCAATCTATTCGCCGGAGTACCCTTCTCGAAGGTGGCCATCGTTGGAGCTCCCAGAGAGGGAGGGGACATTAGAATGAGGAGAGATGCAATGAGCAAGCTATCAGCCAGCCTATTCGCGCTGGTCGTAGTCCTATCCACCTTGGTGGTCCCGATGGGGGATGCTGAGGGAGATACGATTGGAACGAACACTATCTATGTGCCCGTGACATCAAGCGGGTCCCCTGTCTCCGCAGGCATAACTGTCACTCTCACAAACGTACACACAGGCGAGGTCTTGCCCGCCGAATACTCATCGTCGATGAAACTGTACATCGTCAACAATGCGCCTTCGGGCTACTACAGAGTAGACGTCATCGATGTGATCAACCCAGACACTCAGCCTCAATACACCGACAAGTACTGGAACTCCATCGGCGAGAGGGATTTCAGCTTCACGGGCCTAACGTCGTATACGGTGACCCCGCAGATAGCTCTTGACGCCTTCCCTTCCAAGCAGTGGGAGTGGAACGTCACGGTCAGGGATGCAGGCACCAACACAAAGATCGAGGATGCGGAGGTGGCCTTCTACGACCTCTCACAGAACGAAATCGTGTCCAGGGACATGACTGACTCGCAGGGTATCGCAGTCGTCGATATGTTCAACTCCGACGTGGAGCAGGATTTCGCACTGATTGTGACGAAGGACAACTACGAGACATATGTGGAGCCAACGACCATCGTCGCGGACAATGTGACTACTGTCCTTCTCACCAAGTCGGTGAGATTCTACGGCTTTGTCCGTGATTACGACGGCCCGGCTTCGAACGTTATCGCTTACATGCTCTCGGCCGACGCCGACCAGCCCTGGGTCAAGAGGGTTCTGAAGAGTGAGGAGGGGACGTACTTCACATTCGATGCCTACAAGGGTATGTTCACGCTCTGCGTGGACGCCGATGGCGCCTCCGCTGAGATCATTTCTGTCGACCTTACTTCGTACGATTCAGGCGATCTCGTTGATGTATCTACTCTTCTCGGAGACGAGATGGTGCTCGCCAATCAGACGCAAACGATGAACACCATCGATATGGTCTACGGAGCAGACTACAATTCGTTCACACTGACAGAGACGAGCGAATGGAACTTCGATGACGCCTTCCCAGGAATCGACTACAACGATATAGGGAGTCTGAGGATGCAGATTGACCTGAACTCCGGCGATCCTGATGGTGCATTGGATTCAGGGGAGATAGCTGATTTCGTGTCCACAATTCAGAAATTCGGTCCGAGGCACGTTACGAGTTCGAGATTGCTGGTTGTCAACGACACGCTCTGCACTGCAGGCGCGCTGCCTCCAATCTCCTTGACGCTAACGGCTGGTTCGATTGACAACAAGACGTCCATCCCGTATTCTTACACCTGCGACTACACTTCCATTGAGGAGATCGATGTCGACGCCCCCACCTACACCGCGACCCTTTATGCGGCATACGACACTCCGTCGTTCAACCGCACATTCACGGTCTCGTTACCGGAGGACTATGAGCTCATCGACAACAGCAGCGGCGATCCTGGCTCCCACGTGAGCGTGACGGGTTTTGAAACCTTCACAATCGATCCTGGAATGGAGGCAGGCGGACCAGAACCAGTATCCCTGGCATTTGGATTGTCTGAGACGCCTTCTGCTGGTGCGGGGATGGAAATCGAACAGGGTCTCGTGTACGCCGTCACTGATGATGGCGGAAACGTGACGAAGTACATCGTACGCGTGGGCTCCGAGGTGAATTTCTCCGCGATGGACTCTTATGACCCGAACGGCAACCCGATGACCTATACCTGGGATTTCGACGATTTCACAGCTCCAGTGACGACGACGAACGTGACCATCGGTCATACATATGACAACGCTTCGGCGAGCAGAACGGTCAACCTGACTGTCACCGACGCTGTCGGCATTCAGAACTGGACGGAGATTGAGGTGCTATGCGACGATCTCGATCCTGTACCGGTCATATCGATAAAGGACAGGACGGTCAACGAGACCACCGATATGCTCGAGCTGAATCAGGGCGAGATGATGTTGCTGAACGCGACCTACTCTACCGATGACGCCGTGACGGCCGACGATTCGCTTGGTGTGATAGACTTCTTCGAGTTCTCCTACGGAGATGGCAACGAATCCGAAAGGATATCCTGGACGGCGGACGATAAGAACGTCTCCCACGCCTTCGCGGACTCGGGCACATATGAGGTCGTGCTCAACGTTACAGACGTAACGGGTCACTGGAAGAACACGACGTTGCTGGTGAAGGTCAACGACTCCGATGCCCCCGTCGTGTCGTTCACTGTGAAGAACGCGACCTACGGGACAAGCCTGATCGAGAACGCAACGATAGTGTTCGATGCGAATGCCACGAAGGACAACCTCGACGCGCTCGAGGACATGCACTTCTCATGGTACTTCGCGGACGGACTCGGTGCGGAATCCTGGCTTAACGGCACAGGCCTGGTCAACGTGACGCATGTGTTCAGAAAGGTCGGAACTTTCTCGGTAGAGCTGAATGTGACGGACCTGTCCAACAACAGCGGCCTGATCAAACGTTCGGTTAAGATAGACCCCAGCCCAAGACCTAATGTCATGATCGACGGGCCGATCGAGTTCAACCCCGCCGAGTTCACTGAGGGCAAAGCAGGTACAATATCTGTCAATCTGACCAACAAGGGCAGCGTGATTGCAACAGGCATCGTCGTCACCTTTTACATCGTCGACGAGGACAGCGAGACGCTGATCGGAACTGTGACAACTCTGCTGAACGGAACCGCAATGGTGACGGAGCTCGAGGTAGGTGGCAAGGCCCGCGCCGAATTCAAGTGGACTCCGGGGAGCAAGGGCACATACAAGATCAAGGTCAATGTGACTTCCACAAACCAGCTCATGCCGGACTCCAAGACAACCAGGGCCGATGAGGACCTCGTAGTCAAGGAGGCTCCTTGGAAGAAGGCCGCCCTCTGGGGAGGCATCGCTGCGGTGATCGTACTCGTGCCACTGCTTCTCTATCTCAGAGGTAGATGGTCCAGACGCGAACGCAAGGGCCCCAGGAGAGATAGGGACCGCCTCGCCAAGAGAGAACGCAGAGAGAAGGACAAGCTCGAGAAGAAGGAGCGCAGAGCGAGAGAAAAGGAAAAGGCCAAGGAGACCAAGGGCTCCGACAAGTGACCTTCTGTTGATGCGTACCTGTGCGCTATAGCGCCCGCAAACCCCTTCCGACAAACCTCTTTAGCACGGTTTTCCATTCATTCAATGCCATGACCGTATGGCGTATTGTCGATAGCGGCCCTCTTCCAACGGCCAGATCCGCAGCGGTTGACGAGGCCGTGCTGGAGAGTCATGGGCTTGGGCTTGTACCGGACACGCTGCACTTCTACTCTCGCGCTCAGCCGACGGTCTCGCTTGGCCGCTTTCAGAAGGTCACGGAAACGGTGGACATGCGTGCCTGCAAGGCCAGGGGGGTGGCGATCGTTAGAAGGCGGTCAGGCGGAGGGTCAATATACACCGATTCCGGACAACTCATGTTCGCGGTGATAACCTCTCAGACTACCCTCGGCAACCTTCCTCACAACTCGTTTGAAACAGTCTGTGGTGCTCTGGCAAGCGCACTGAGCAGAATGGGAGTTGACGCGCGTTACCGCCCGGTGAACGACATCGAGATTGGTGGGAGGAAGGTGTCGGGAAGCGCGCAGTTGAGACGGCGCGGATCGGTCCTACACCACGGAACCATCCTTGTGGACACGGATCTTGAGACAATGGACCTCGTCCTGAGAAACCAGACTCTCATACCTTCCGAGCGCGTGACCACCCTTTCCCGCGTTCTTGGCGCCGCTCCTGACATCGAAATAGTCAAGCGTCATGCGACAGAAAGCATCGAAGAGGCTCTGGGTGCCCGGTTCGAACGGAATGACCTTACGGACGGCGAGCTCAGATTGATCGATGAGTACGTCGAATCTTTCTACGGACGTGACGATTGGAATCTTAAGCTATGATCACATCTCCTCGGGCGCCTCCAACCCGAGACAATCGAGGGTGTTCCTCAGAGCCCACTTGGATGCCTCCACGAGGGCGAGCCTCGCATCCCTGGTGTCGCCCTCGGCCTTCAGCACTGGTACATAGCGATAGAACTGGTTGAACTGCCCCGCGAGGTCCTGTCCGTATGCCGCGAGTGCGTGCACTCTCCTGGTGTCCGCGCATTCTCCGACGACTGATGGCAGGGCGGCTACAAGCTTGATCAGTTCTCGTTCATGATGGTTCACCAACTTCCTCGAACAGATCTCCGCGGAATCTTCTCTGAGCCGCGACCCTGATTTTCGGAGTATCGAGCAAGCTCTCGCGTGGGCATATTGGAGGAACGGGGCGCTGCTTCCCTCGAAGTTGAGAGCCTCCTCCCATTTGAACACTATCTGCTTCTCCGCCTGGATCCTAGCGATGTTGTATCTCAACGCCCCCAGCCCCACGATCCTCGCGATCTCCTTCATTCGTTTTTCGGTCAGATCCGTCCTTCGCTTGCGAACCTCTTCGTACGCCCTTTCGATCGCCTCATCGATAAGATCGTCCAGCGACACGACAGTGCCCTTTCTGGTGGACATCCTCCCCTCAGGAAGCGAGACGAACGCGTAGAACACGGTCTCAGGTTTCCTGTCTGAGCCAATGATCTCCAATGCCGCTGCGAGCTGCTGCATTCCCAGCTTCTGATCTTCGCCAAGCACGTTTATGGCGACATCCGATCTTGTGAACTTATCGAGGTGATAGGCGAGATCTCTGGTTGTGTACAGCGAAGTTCCGTCCGACCTTGTGAATACCCACCTGGTGTCCCGCCCCGTGATGCCGAACGACTCGAGTTCCAGATGATGCGCTCCCTCGGACTCGCGGCAGAAGTCAGACAGTTTCAGCTTGGATATCACCTTGTCGACGCTTCCATCCTCAACCAGCCTCGACTCCCAGGTGAAGCCGTCTATGCGGATGTTGATCTGATGGAGGCTCTCCATCATGCCTTCGAGGACGGTCTCACTGATCCTCCGATTCATCCCCACCGCCTCGGAGTCACCATGTTCCAGCTTGTACAGGAGCGCATCCACCTCTTCGAGGACCTCGGGCTCCTCGTCGCATCTTCTATGCGCCTCCCGATAGAAGGGGACGTATCGGTGGTCTCCTTTGTCCCTTTCAGGCTTCTCGTTGATCGTGAGGTTCTTGGCGCCCCAGGTCATGGTGGCTACCTGACGTCCGACGTCGTTGACGTAGAACTCCGTTACCACGTCGTAGCCCGCCTTGCGCATTATCCTTGCCAGCGTGTCGCCGATTATCGGGTTGCGCGCCCTGCCTATGTGTATGGGGCCTGTCGGGTTCACGCTTGTATGCTCCAAGAGGACTCTAACACCCTTTGCGGAGCCAGCCCCGAAACGGTCCTTCGCGGACAGCGCCTGTGAGATCGCAGCTCTGGCCAGGCTCTCGGAATTGACGTTGAGGTTCACGTATCCGCCTTTGGCTTTAACGGAATCGATCATTCCTTGAGCGGCGATCTTTGATGCGACGGCTTCGGCAATGTCGACCGGGTTTCTCCTCAGCCTTCTGGCCAATTGAAAGCAAGGGAACGCCAGATCGCCCATGCCCTGCGGCGGCTTCTCCAGCACCACAGGCTCCTCATCGATCCCGATCGCTTCCAAAGCTGCTTCCAGCGCCTCCTTAACCTGGTTTCGGAACGCTTCCAACGGGTCGAGGTCTCCGTTTGCCGGCATCAGCTCACCCTGAACCTGAGTATCCCTGCCAGGCCGCCAAACGCCTTTACCAGCAATCCCCCTTCCTCGGACTCGCTAGATATGAATTCCACCGTGGTGCTGTTGGCCTGTGCCAATTCATGCAGCTCCTTCACTAGGTCGACGGAGTCCTGCGCCTTCATCGTCTCCTCGCATTCATCGCACTTCACTTCCTCGGGCGGTTCGCTTACGAGCAGCTCCTTGACACTCCCACACGAGGGGCAGGACAGCGATATCTTCTTCTTGCGGAGGTCCTCCGACACGAGCAGTGTGTCCACCGCGCCTATCATGAGAGCGTGCTTCACCTGCTCCTCGCCATACACCGCAAGGCCACCGTCCGTCATCCTTATCTCCTCAAACAAACGCTGAATGAGATCCTTCTCCCTCATCAGGTCGAGCCCTCTCAGCGTATCTCTGGCCTTTTCCACCAGCTCCTTGAGTCCATATTCGTCGGTGTAGCCTGTGTCGAAGATGTCTACTACCTTCTGTTGCAGCTCATGGTGCAAGTACTCACTCTTCACGAAGTAGTCCTTTGTCGGACCTGGGCCTCCGATGAGAAGGCCTTTGAGTTCCTTGTCCTCCAGGAATGATTCATTTACGATGTCCGCGACCTTCTTGTAGTACTCGTGCGCAGCCAACTCTATCAGTCTCTCGAATCTGCGAGCCGACTGCCCGCCTCTGCCGTGCTTGCTGGGCACAAGCGACTGCAGGTTCTTCACCGTGACAATCCTCTTGCCGTTCAGCAACCCGACAGTAGCCTCGCCTCGGTCGATGACTATCAGGCCGTATCGATCCTTTTTCTCCAGCATATCGTGCAGTGGATCGATGTAGAACGACGAGTCGCAGCGATACACGAAAGTCTGGACCGGCTCGGGTGGTTCGAGCACATATTGCACCATGCTCGTCTGGTCAGCACCGATAGAGCGATGTCCTACAAAGAACACAAGCCCGTTCTCCGGAGGCTGCCGGAACCCCTTGAGCCGCGACAGGATCGACGATATCGCTGCCTGGACGTTCTTGCGCGTGCTAGCCGACTTGATATTCGATGACTGTGAATACTCGTTCTTGAGGTATCCTGCAACGTCCGATATCTGCCTTGTCGGTGGAATATAAAGCGATATGAGTTCCGTGCCTCTACCGGAGAGTCCGCTAACCTCCTCGAGGCTTCTTCGGAACTCGTATTTCTGAAAGTCTGTCAGCTCGGTCATCTCAGAACCAGTCCGAAGCCTTTTGTACTGGTTAGAGCGTTCGCCATTATAAAGGTTGACCACGATGGATACCGTAGTTCTCTCACTTGGTGGATCGATCCTGGTGAGAGAAGAGGACAATGCGCGGTATATCCAGGCCCTTGCCGAGATGCTGATCAATGTATCAAGCGCCATCAGGGTTTTTGTGGTCACGGGCGGCGGCAGAATAGCCCGATACTACATCCGCGAGGGCAGGGCATTGGGAGCCTCCGAGGATTTTCTTGACGAGATGGGCATCGAGGCTACGCGCCTCAACGCGCGGCTTCTGATCGCCGCTCTCGGAGATCATGCAAATCGCATACCCCCGAAGAATTACGAGGACGCTGTCCTCGCCGCGGAGCGCAGCAAGCTCGTGGTTATGGGCGGCGTGGCACCCGGGATAACCACCGATGCAGTCTCCTCGATATTGGCCGATCGGGTCGGCGCCGTCCGGTTGGTGAACGCAACCGTCGTCGACGGGGTGTACACGGCCGACCCCGAGAAGGAGCCGTCAGCAACAAGGATCGATAGGATGACACATGAGGAGCTGCTCGACCTCGTTGGTGCGGACTCACACAGGGCTGGGCCGAACATGGTCTTTGATGCTGCGGGCGCTTCAATCCTGGCGCGTGCGAAGATACCTCTGATGGTCGTGGACGGTCGCGACCTTGAGAATCTGCGATCGGCGATAGTGGGCAAGCCTTTCGTCGGGACAGCCGTCAGCTAGACCATTCAAACCGGCGGCATTCCCTCTTTCTTGTCGTCGGACGGTTCCACGCCCCTTCCGCAATTCGGGCATACGCTGCTGCCGCCGGTAAGCTGCGCACCGCAGTATATGCAGAATGACATGCCCTCCTCATCGCGCGATGGGTGTACAGTGTCGAAAGGAGATTGGCGCGCTCTTCGAGATGAGATGATCAGGACGACAACGACGACGGCCACGATTGCACCGATGACCGCGATGGTGACGAGCTGAAAGAAGTCATATTCTCCGAGCGGAAACGCGGGGTCTCCGCCCTCGTACGATTCGATTACCAGACTGTCGATGACCGTGTCGAAAACGACTTGAAGCTGGTCATGCGAACCCTTGGAGGAAGAACACATTATGGATATCAGCCTGTCGCGGCTCTCGTCGGCTACGAGAACCGCCCTCTGTTTGATATCGTAGTAATCCCACTCGACGGTGAACTCCATAGCCGGATGCGCGGAGAGTTCGAAGAACCTTGGTCCGTCCACCACCGTTACTTCGATGCCCGCGTCGTCCAAGTCGAGCAAACCCTGGTCATACTCCGCTCTAAGGTAATCGTTATCTTCCTCGACCCGAGAATTCGTTTCCGTAGCAACGATAATGTTCGAGAGGAAGCTGTCGTACATCGGTCCTCTCATGACGAAATCCAGCAGCTCCCCCTCCACTTTCTCGTCCATGTTCACATCCCATGTCGTCGGAGCGCTGATGTTGTAGCCGTTGGGATGTGTATAGGTCTTCATTGACGCGACACACGAAACCTCGAACGACCAAGTCTTGGTCAGCGTGATACCTATGTCGGCGTGCATTGCAACGGACACAGTATGCACGCCCACACCCAGAGGTCGGAGCAGGGCCACCTCATAAGTATCGTCATATTGGAAGGAACCTTGCTGCACCGTTTCGCCATCAACGGATAGCTCCGTCGATTCGATGGCTGCCGCAGGCTCGCCGAAATCCACGGTGATTGAGATGCGACTGACCTCGGTTAACCACAATGCATCATCGCCCGGGCTGACGGCCGTGATCGACGGGTAGATCCTGATTGTGAAACTCCACGAGCATGATTCGTTGCCGAGGCTCCAATCGATTCTGGCAGTCGCCACGTGTGCTCCCGTAGCAAGGTCGGTCGCCGTCGCGGAAAACACATTCCCCCCCCACACGTCCAAGTCCAGTTCCGTCTGCAATCGTATACCATCGACCTCTATGTTCACACTGTAGCTGTCGTTGAAGAGAGAGGGGTCCTGCGGCAAGCCCACGCGTGCACTTATCTTCAGCGCGCCCACAGCCATATCAGAGCCATCGATGGGGCTGTATGGGCTGATTGTGGGCCTAATCGCCTCTTCATGGTCAGGGTCTATTACGAAGCTCCAGTTGCACCACGATGTTGAGAATAGCGATTCAATCACCACGGTGACGTTGTGGGAACCCGTTGAGAGCGGAGCTGAGAGTGCGGCAACATAGCGATAGTCCGAGACCCTCAACGCCTCGACAGTGGAGCCGTCTATGGTGATGCTCATGCGATCCAGGGCGTATGTGATGATACCCTGTTCTACATTGTGGCTAACATAACTAGGACAATATCCAAGCACAGCTCCAGGCGCTGGAAGGTCGGGGACAGCCACAGGGCCGAAGTTCATTCGGCGTAGTTCTGGACCAAGATACACGCACTGGAGGTCGTTTGACAAAGCAAACAGTTCAACTTGGGTGGGCAATGGAGCCGCCGCTACCCTCTCTTCCGTCGTAGTGTTGAATATGTAAATGTCGCATTCGGACAACGCCAACGACCTCCTGATTCCGCACACTACGCTGCTGTCTGAAGCCAGCGCTACGGCTACTGGATGAGGCTCCATCTCAAGGAATCCCACCCTGTCGAGTGTAGGTATTGACAGCACCTCCAGACCATATGGCACCCCCGACGCCAGGTATATGCGGTCGTTCTCCCAATCCACCGCCATCTGGCGGAAGTTGGAGCCCAGGTCGTGGTCGTCGTTTGCAGACAGGTGGAAGACGTCGTTGTTGACCGTGTATCTGTGGACTTTGATCGGGCTGATTCCCAGGGAGACGATGATAAGGCTCCTTCCATCCGGGCTGGCTTCGAGCACGCGCATGTAGGGAAGGTCCAAGCTGTTCAACACCTCGCCAGTCGTAGAGTTGATGAGTCTTATCAGACTGTCATCAAACGCGCAGCTCACATACAACCGCTCCGAATCTCCTACGCGCACGCTCAAGGGCGAGAAGTCAAGAGAGATTTCGCGGACAACCGCTCTATCGTTGATATCGACAACCACTATCTTGTTAGAGCCGGACACGGAAATGTATAGCAATAGCCCATCATGGCTGATGTCGATGGACATCGGCGCGGCTCCGATCCAGATTATCTCCGATTCGTTTGTTGTTGTGTTGAGGAATGTGAGGGTCGAGCCGATTGGATCGACGTAGTAGAGAAGGGGCCTTACAGGGTCGACGAAGATCTCCTGATTTCCATTCACGCTGCCCCCGCTCTGATTGATGAGTCCCGAAGCATTGCCCGTCAACATCGTTAGACCGACAAAGGCAGACGATGATAGTGTTACCATGATGGCGATTGAGAAGACCCTGCCAGGAAGAAACCACCCCTGAGCCATTGTGGTGTGTATTTTCTGCTCAAGTATATCAATACTATTCGGGATTTCGGGGATGTCACGGTAGCAGCGGCTCGAAATCGGCGCTCCTGACCTCTCCTATTCCCAACGAGGCGAATCGCTCTGAGAGTTGCCTGTACTTCGCTTTGGGCATGCTCTTCCTGTGGAAGTAGACCCTCTCCGCTCCGCCGCTTTTGTCCATCATCTGTGCGATCATATCGTCATCAAGCGCCTCGAGGGCGTAGTTTGCCGCCATGTGGCCCACAGCCACCTTTCTGGTGAGTGCTACATCCGTGAACCTGGGGGCGTAGTGGCCTCCGCCCACACAAACCATTTCCGGGTATCGCGTCTCCTCGAGGGACAGTATGGTCTGAGCTATCGCTGCCGCCGCCTTCTCGTCGTGCCACAGCTCCTCATAGCTGCCAATCTCGATATAGAACGCGGGCCCGTCCGTCAGTGGCCCGTGATGGGTGGTCTCGAACGAGACATCATACTTCTGGCCAGCCGCGTTCGTCTTCAGGCTTCTGAGAGCCTGCGTCATGAGCTGGGGCGATGACGGTGAGAGGCGACCAGGTAGACCGCCGAAATCTGCGTCTGAGTAGTTGCCGGTGGGATGAACCGTAAGCGTGGGTATCTTCGATGCGGCCTTGTGGCGCGAGGCGAATATCGTCACCTCGAACGAGCGTTTGAGCTGCGATTGTGCCCTGCCATCAATGCCATCTTCGCCGAGGTGTAAGCCATCGATCAGCACCATGGTGTACTCGTCCTTCTCGAGGACGGGATGACCAGAGAACTCGCCCTTTTCATGCCATCGCCCGTTCTCGAGCAACTGGGTTCTGATGTTCATAGACGCGATGTCTTCCGCTGAGGTCACTATCAGGCGCACGCGACCCCCAAGGGAGGTTGCAGAATAACAGCTTTGCCCAGCCGCGTCCAAGGACCGAAAAGGCTTAATCGGAGGCGACGCTGTCAATCGTCGACGAATCATGAGGACGACTACGATAGGCAGCCTGTACCGTTTCAGGGAGGACGACCTGCTCGGCTCGATTGACGACGCCTTGACTTTCCAGAAGAACCTGGGTCTCGATCTGATCACCGACGGTGAGCAGCGAACGGACATGGTGTCGTATTTTGCGGAGTCTCTTTCCGGCCTGGCTGTAGAATCCGGGCTGCCAATCATCACAGGAAAGGTCGAGCTGAAGGGAAATGCCGGCGATTTCTCCAAGGTTCAAGACCTCAGATACATACGGTCGAAGCACCCTGACTTGCCGATCAAGGTCGCAATCACGGGGCCGACCACGCTCGGCATGACATGTGGCAGCAGAAAGATAGCATCCCATTACAGAGGGATCACGGACTTCAGACTGTGCGAGGATATCGCATCTGCACTTGCACCGATTGCGGGGGAGATAACGAATCTCGGAGGACTCGTTCAGATTGACGAGCCGTTCCTTTCTCAGGGATATCGGGATCTCAAGGAGCGTGTGGCTCTCCTTGATGTGATTGTATCGGCGGTTCCGCGCGAGCGCGCCTCCGTCCATGTATGTGGGAGTGTGGGACGGTTCGGAGTCGTCAGCCACCTCCTTGAATTGGAGAATGTGTCGACCCTTAGCTTCGGATTCTCAGGCAGACAGGAGCGACCAAACATAGACGTTCTCAGGCGTGAGGACTTCGAATCCGCTGATAAAAGGCTTGGCGCAGGGTGCATTTCAGTCATGCCCCTATCGGAGGATGAGGTGGAGTTACCAGAGACCGTACGAGACCTACTGAAGAACGTCATCGATCGCGTTGGTGATGAGCGAATAGCGTATGCCCATCCGGACTGCGGTTTGAGAGCAACTCGCGAATCATTGGTCCCGATGATTGTAGCGAACCTATGCAAAGGCGTGGCTTTGCTGGACTGACGCTCATCGAGCGGATGCCGTCAACGTTGAAGTTGGGAAGACAACTGGCTAATTGAACTCAATCGCATTATTTGATGCCACAGGTAATCTGTATGTAGTCTAGCGCAATCGTGCGAAGTGACTATGTTGACGACGAATAGAAGCCCTTACGCCATCGAATCGTTGAGATGGCTCGCCGATGCGAACAGCGAATGATGTTATCATATCTGCGGCATCTTCTTGAGCCAGTCAATGTCCGATATGTAGATGTCCCTGATATCGTTCAGACCCCACACCGGCATAGCCAGGCGTTCGAGGCCGAAACCCCACGCGAGCACAGGTCTGTGAACGCCGAGAGGCTCTGTGACCTCCGGTCGGAATATCCCCGAGCCACCGAGTTCCATCCACTGGCCATTGAAGAAGATCTCGACATCAAGAGACGGTTCCGTGTAGGGATAGTATGCTGGTCTGATTCTTATCTTGGGTATGCCCATGCGCCTGTAGAACTCTCTCAGGACAGTGCAGAGCATGTCGAAGTTCGCCCCCTCCTCGCACACGATCCCTTCAATCTGTACGAACTCAGGCAGGTGCGTTGAATCCATCGCCTCGTTTCTGAACACCCTTCCGATGGAAAAGACTTTGAAGGGCAACTTCGGATCTTCTGCTATCCGTCGTATCGTGTTCACCGTCGTATGGGTTCTGAGGAGAGTCTTCTCGGCCTCCTCGCGGTTCCATTCGTATCGCCACCCTAGCGATCCTGTCTTCCAGCCGTTCTCGTGGACCTGCTTGACCACGTCCACCAGTTCGGAGTCCTTGGTTAGATTCGCCCTGCTCGGATTGGATAGATAGAATGTGTCGTGCAGCTCTCTGGCGGGATGATCCTGAGCTGTGAACAGCACATCCATGTTCCAAAAGGCGGATTCGAGGTAGTTCCCAGTGATCTCTGTGAAACCCATGGTGAGGAAGACGTTCCTTATCTTCTCAATCAGAAGCGTGATTGGGTGCGCCCTCCCTCCATAGATCGTGGGCGCGAACGCGTCGATATCATACCGGCGGATCTCGACATCGCGCCATCCACCCGTGCTGAGGACTTCCGGTGTTAGCTGTCCGATCTCCTCTCTGATATCGAAGCCCGCCGCGACTATCTCCAAGCCATGGCTGGTGAGTTTGATAGTCCTCTCCGTTACGAGTCTCTCGTTGAGGAAGTCCTTCCTCTGCTTGAGCTGTCCGATCGCCTCCGTGCTCACGTCCTCCTCTGCAAGATCTTCTTCAGCGAGACGTTTCATCAACCGCTCGTCTTCGCCATCGACATCGAGTGCGTCGCGCCCCTTCTTTGTGAGGGTCACTACTGTTTCCCCGTCATCCTTCGAGAGCTCTCCCCAGCCTTTCTTGCGAATCCAACCTAGCGCAATCTGAAGCTCCGATTGACTGAAGGCGCCCGACTCCTTGAGTTGCTTGGTTGTCGCGCTGCCTTCGTAAGTTTCCAGAACGGTCCTGGCAACAGCCTTCTCCGGGAGGGTCCTGAGCACGCAATCGGGGTTCTTCAATGAGTACTTCCTTGTCACCTTCTCATCGATGTTCACAAGACCCTTTGCCTGTAGCCAAGAGGCGGCGTTCATGACCTCTACAAGCTGATTGAGTTTGGCGCTGGCCAATATCTCGTTCGGGGATGCGCTGCGCAGGTCCCTTAGAGCAAGGAGGACCTTCTTCTCCAGGAAGCTCAGCTGGTCCACTACCTCTTGGTCAATCATTTCCGGGCCCCATTGGACGAGTGGCATATTTATCTTTTGACCGCGTCCATCCTCAGTAGTCTATCTCGTCAGTCGGCGGCTTCAGGTCGAATACGGGGCTTCCATCGTACGCGTCCAGGCCTTGGACTGTGACGACGTTGCCCCTGATGCTTATCAACTTCGCGCGAGTCAGCCCGATCCTGTTGGGTCTCTTCGGGGATCGTGAGGCAAAGACGCCGACCAGTGGTTTGGTGAGGTCATGCCTGGGATGCACTCTCATCAGAGTCTTCCTCTTCTTGTGAAATCCAAAGATTACGAGGACATGCTGGAATCTGCTCAGCCTGTAGAGGCCTTCGACATACTGCTCTTCGAATACCAGCTTCGACCTCACTACCGACCAATCATCGACATCCTTCGTGACGCCATTCGACACGGTAGCTATTCGCTTCAGCTTCATGCCTCATCACTCTCTCCGGGAGAATCGGGTTGCGCGATAAAGATGGTTCGGCCATCAATCGCGGACGAAGAAATCATCGATCTTGTCTCTGGCCTTTTCCCTCTCGGCCTGATGGTGCTCAAGGAAGGTCCATATCTTCTCAAACAGCCGATTCTTGCATTCCCCACACAGTATATTCCCCGATTTGCAGTCTGCGAGGAGCTGGGCAAGCTTGGCATCGTCCGGTTCGAAGTGATACAGATTGTACTGATAGATCGAGCATATCTCGGGGTTGCCGCCCTCCTTCCTCTGCTCTTCGACGGATACGCGTCCTCCAGTGAATGCGTTCACAACCTTCCTGCGGGCGGTGTCTTCGTCGTCTGTCATGAATATGGTGTCGCTCAGCTTCGTCGATGTGGACATCTTCTCGGAGCCCGTCAACGACGGCATAAGCTTGGCATGTGCCAATGCCGGCTTCGAGAATCCCAGCCCTTCAGCGATGTCCCTGGTGACCCTGAAATGTGGATCCTGGTCAATCCCGCATGGTATCAGGCAAGGCACCTTCCTTCCCTGCAGCATCGACTCAAGGAAGCAGGGGACCGTTTGGATGCTGGTGAAGAAGATGCTGCCAATGTTGTTCGAGTTATCGAATCCGAAGACCGCTCTTATGGTCGAGAAGTTGATCTTCTTGGCGGCCTTGATCGCTGTAGGATACATGGTACCTATGTACTCGGTGTCCAGGAAGATGTTCGTTAGCTTCGGATCGAATCCGAGTGCTATGATGTCGAGGGCGTTCTCATATCCCCAACTCTTTGTCTCCTCGAGCGTCAGGTGGTCGTAGAACATGAACTTCTCGTCATCTGTGAGCTGGAACCAAAGCTTCGCCTTGAATGTATCCTGCAGGTACTTCGTGAATAGCCACGGCATCGTATGGCCAATATGAATCGGACCTGATGGCCCTCGACCCGTGTACAGAGTGAATCCGTTACCCTTCTCGTGCTCGCTCAGAATCCAATCGAGGTCTCTGTGGGAGTAGAAGATACCTCTTCGAAGCATCGTATGAACGGGTCCGAGCTGCGCAAAGCGCGCAATTATGGATTCGTCTATCTTCTTCGTACCAAACCTGTCGACGAGTTCGTCGTAATCGATGTCGCCTGATACGCCATACGGCGTGACCTCGAAGCCTTCGTTCATTGAGCCACTGCCGTGGGTTAAACGATACCATGCTATATTCTTTCCCTCACCTTCAGTGTCACGGGAAAGGTATAAGCATGAAGAATCGCGTCTACGGGAACGGGTAACGGGCCGGTCAGAATATGAAGTGGCTTCGACTCTCTGCTGTGAAGGCTGTCACAATGGTGTTGATAGCTGTTCTTTGCCTTCCGACCGCTATCGCGGATGGATTGGAGCGTTCTGGTGGCAGTTACTATGCCTACGACATCGAAATGGTTGTCGAGGCCGTTTCTGTTCATGGGATATTGATTTATGATCACCTTGGGGCTGAGCAGGCGCAGACCGGCCATGAGGTAGACGTCTTCAGGGTTACCGGACACTTCGAGGGTAGTTCGATTGCCACGGTGGTTAATACCTCTGTGACTGGAGCCGTCGACGGCTGGAGTTACGTATTGCGAGGCTCCATTGCGAAGGTAATGGAGGAGACAACCACATTCGTCAATACGACGAATGGCGTCGGGACCATGCTCATCGCCACATCGTATGAGACGTACGAGATGGTGCAATACTCTCCTCCATTGATGTCCGATTTGGACGAATCCACGGTTACGGCGGATGACCGATGGAACGAAACGGTCGAGGTGACTCGTATCTCCTCTACTAGTAATGGCTCAGAACCCTCCGAGCAAACCGTCGTGGATGAGGAACACTACTCGTTTTCAATCATTTCGACAAATGAGGAAATCGAGACTGCCGCCGGCGACTTCCGTTGCATCGTGATTAACATATCCAGTGAACATGGGAGCGAGATCGTCTGGCATTGCCCCGATACTGGCAGCTTCGTCAGAATTGAACGCTATGACAGCCAATCGTCTGATCCTCTGTACGTCGCGTCGTTGTCAGACTACTCTATCGAAAAACGAAGCAATGCTTACCTGATACTCATCGTTGGTACCGTAGCAGGTGCTTCAGTACTGGTGGTTGTCGTGATCGTCGTTATGATGGATAGACGTTCTCGCACCCCAATCGGGAAGCGCGTGGCGGATTCGGGAGGCGAAGATGATGATGAAACGGGAGATATCGGCTAGCCAAGGCGAGGGCGTTAGCGAGGCTGAGTTGAGGCGCGAGTCAACTGGAGCGCGGTGATTGAAATGTCTCGAATTGCCAGGAAAGTCTCAGAGTCAAGAACGGTCATAGCTAGGGTTATGATGCCTCAGGATGCGAACATTGCGGGGAACGTCTTCGGCGGCACGATATTGAAGGCAGTTGATGAGATCGCGTATGTGGTGGCGACCAAACACATACGCGCGAATGCCGTAACCGTCTCTTTGGATGGTACGAGCTTCCTCTCACCGGTTCATATAGGCGACCTTCTGACATTAAGGGCCAATGTCAACGCAGTCTGGAAGTCGTCAATGGAAATCGGTGTAAGAGTGGAGGCGGAAAACCCCAAGACGGGCGAGGTCCGTCATACGGGATCATCATATCTGACTGTCGTGGCCCTTGATGAGTCAGGCAGACCGTGCGAAGCTCCAGATCTCATACTTGAGACCGAAGAGGATCGCAGGCGCAACCGCGAGGCTAATGGTAGGCGGGAACGCAGATTGCACGAGAGAGGCGCAGGTGATGCTAAACCCGTGAAGCACTGAACACCTCAACCGCTAGAATCGATTGACAAAGGTTTTATTAACCTGCCCATGGCAGGAATGAGAGCGATTTTATACATGCATCAGGGTTCCCTGGCTCAAGGGAGGATAAGTTGGCGAACACGGTATTCAACCCTCTGACGAGCGCGCAGGAGGAGACCATACACGAGACTTCGATTAGAATACTCGAAGAGGTTGGCATTAAAGTCACTAGCAAGTCGGTTCTGAGCATGCTCAAAGAGCACGGCGCAGACTTAGATGAGAGGACCGAGATAGCGAAGCTACCAGAGCATCTCGTCATTGAAGCTCTATCAAAAGCGCCCAGGGAATTCAAGATGTGCGGAAGAGACAAGGCGTATGATCTCGCACTCCCTGCTGACCGTCCACAAGGAGTCAACGATGGCCAACCGACCTATATGTGGGATATCGACGAGCAGCGAAAGCGATCATCAACAGCCAGAGATTTGGTTGACATAGCCATCGTATGTGATGCAATGCCCGAGGTTGATCTCTTCTGGCCCCAGGTTGTGGCAACTGACCTCCCTCCTGAAGTGTCCAACTGCCACGAGTTCGTTGCCTCCTTGTTCTTCACCGGAAAACACGTCCAGCACGGATCAGGCAACGCCAGAGACACGAAGTTCCTTATTGATGCCGCGGCAGCAATCGTAGGCTCGGAAAAGGAACTCGCTCGCAGAACGATCGTGTCGATAACTCATACGCCTCTCACTCCGTTGCGCTACGAGGCTGGGGATATCGACGCTGCAGTGGAGTTCGCGAAGGTCGGTTTACCAGTTGTGCATCTATCCATGGCGATATCAGGCTCGGTGGCGCCTGTATCTCTTGCCGGCACTGTGACTCTCGTGAACGCAGAGAATCTTGCAGGCGCAGTTATATCGGAGCTTTCGGCGCCCGGTGCGCCTATCCTCTATAGCTCAGAGTCGGGGCCTATGGATATGCGTTCCGGCGTGTTTCTCTCTGGCTCAACCGAAGGCTCGCTGATCAATGCGGCTGGCTGTCAGATGGCTCGCAGATACGGATTACCCTCTCAGGTCGGAGGCATAGCAGGTTCCGGCTGTAGGCCGGGCTTCGAAATCGGCTATCAGAAAGCAATCAGCGGACTCATACCGGCGATGGCAGGCGCCGACCAGGTTGTCGGCATAGGCGGATTCGAGCGTTCCGGATGTGAATCGTTGGAGCAGATTATCATGGACTGTGAACTATGGCGTAACGTTCGCAGGGCTTGGAAGGGCGTGGACGTGAACGAATCGACGATAGCTTTTGATGCAATAGCGCGAGTCGGCCCTGGTGGATACTTCATGAAGGATCCGCACACGCTCAAGCATTTCAGAAGCGAGATCCTATTACCCGAGATAGCTACGCTATCGGCCGAGGTTGACAGTAACGTTGAACCCATGAACGCAGCTGCGATTAAGAAAGCCAAGAGGCTCTTGGCTGAGCATAGATGCAACGAAGTAGAGCCGGAAATCAAGAAGAACGTACTAGAGCTATTGCGCGAATATGATGAAAGCCTCGTGAGCGGAGGCGTCTCCACTGATTACCTGAACCGTTAGGATGAGATTGAGATTGGCAAGCATGTGATCGAATAGTGTTGTCGTCTGCATTCTCAACACTTAAGTCTGAGGCAGTTCTTACTGCATTCATGTCTGAGATTCCGGGATTTGGTGGCGGAAAGGCGTATTCTCGATCGTTGGTACGAGGCGCAAGAGCGGCGATCAGGGATGTCTTGTCTGTGAGGAAGGGCGAACGCATCCTCATAGTGTCGAATCCCAACCCAGGAACGCGAGACATCGCAATGGCTCTGTTCGATGCGGCCCTGAGATCGAAGGCGTCTCCCGTTCTGGCATTCCAAGGTGAGAAAGGGCAGTTCGATTACACGGAAGAGGAGATTATCAAGGCTTTGGCGGCCGAGCCAGAGATAGTTCTATCCATAAGCAAGGACCGCATGGGCCTCGACCGATACGGCCTGAAGCACGGATACAAGGGCAAACGTCGCTATGACAGTCTCTTCGACATGCTGTACTGTGAAGGCAGAATGAGGGCTTTTTGGTCGCCAGGCATAACTACCGATACCTTCGCCAGAACGGTCGCGATCGATTACACGGTACTCAGGAAGGACTGCAAGCGGCTTGTGAAGGAGATGGCAAAGGCCGAGGCGATCAGAGTCACGTCTCCCTCGGGAACGGATGTAGTCGTGGGAGTGAAAGGGCGCACTCCCAAGTCGGACGATGGCGATTTCAGGAAGCCTGGGCTGGCCGGAAACATACCTTCGGGTGAGGTGTATGTATCACCTAAAATCGGCGGTGTGAACGGCTCGATAGCTTTTGATGGATCCATCGCTCTCAACGACGGTGAAGTAGTGATACGAAAACCCATCGTGGTCGAAGTCGAGAAGGGTTATGTCAAGTCAATCTCGGGCGGCTCCGAGGCTGAATTGCTCCGGCGATCGATCCGCTTAGGAGAGTCAAATGCAGATAGGATGGGCAAGAAGGGCGAATTGAAATCATCCGAGGCTCGAAGATACCGACGGAACGCGAGGGCCATTGGGGAGCTCGGCATCGGCCTTAATAGAAAGGCCAGGATCGTTGCCAACATGCTCGAGGATGAGAAGGTCTATGGAACATGCCATTTCGCTGTGGGCAGCAACTATGATGGCGACGCTGACGCATTGATACACCTCGACGGGCTCGTCAAGACTCCAACGGTATCAGTATCCAGCAAGAGGCCATGCAACGAGAAACAATTGATGGTTGATGGTAGACTCGTGTGGGATTGAATCCGGCCATATAGGCCTTATCGCCTCTTAACTCAGCACAGGGGGAAATAATCAGATCCTCTGATGCCTGACTTGGATAGATTCAGTTATGCAATAATGGGCTGGTATCATTCTCACCCCGGTCACACCTGCTTCATGTCGAAGACTGATCTCTCCACGCAACGAGTAATGTTCACACAACCATATCACTGCGCACTTGTGATAGATCCCGTCAACAGGGAGATCGAGGCGTTCAAGCTTCTGGGCGAAGGCTGTGTCACTGTCCCATTTGCTGTTGTGGACTGCAAGATGCCAAGGACCCGCAGGCTCAGGTACAAAGCAGGCTGGGAGCCTTCTCGAACTGGAATATAAGCCTATCTCTCATCGCCGCGAAAGGTTATTCGGAGTCCAGAGCGATTATGTGTAAGGGAAGGAAGAGAGTGAATACCACGGTCCCTTGCTGCGTGCTCGTGGCGTTTGCATTCATGGCCTCGTCAATGGCCATGCCTGCCGAATCGGAGAATGGCGGGCCGAACGATTACTCTCTCTCCGTCAACGAAAGCGATACGGTTGTAAGCTTCATATCGGGCAACTTCAGCGTGGCGATTACCAGCGATTGGCCGCGAATGATCTTCAGGCACGAAGAGGATCCGTTCAGCCCGACTTTCGAGGTGGGCTGCCCCCGCCTGTATGCCCACAACGACTCCGACGGCGACGGCATGTTCGACCCTTCGGAGGTAGTACTGACGATATTCTTGGACTCAAACCATATCGAGTGGAATCGAACGCCAGTGAGCCAGGGATACAGCGATGAGCTCGGAGAATACGCGTATTTCGGCATGAGAGCGGAACTCAATGCCTATATTATTGGTGAGAACGAAACACTGGCTCGACCGAAATGGGCTAACATGTCTTTCTGGTTCTCGATATCAGAGAAGTCCGTCGAGTATGAGAATGCAAGAGGAATCTATGTTGTCGAGGGCGGCACTCAGCTAAGAATGAACTACTCCCTTGATGTCAGAGACTGGATTGGCCAGAACGCCATTGTCCTGGAGCAGTTCCTACAGGGTGGCGGATCCACCAACATGTTCCATCTGGTAGAAGAAGAAGACGGGGCGACGTTCATCACTGAAATCCCTGGAACCGTCGATGAGAGAGAGATAGGAGAAGACTACTGTCATGAGCTCGAGGAAATATCTGAGCCCATGCGGGAGATCCTCTTTGCAAAGGAGGATGGCACTGTTCAGGCATTCTACAGTTGGTGCTCTGAGACCGCCGCCCTTATCGCTGGGAACCAATCGTCTCTGGGGATGAACTCGACTTACTTCACGACCGGCACTGGTATGATGCTCCATTCCCAGATCATGATGGACAATCGCACGAGCCAGATTGAGCACGAATCATGCATTGGAATCTATGAATCCGGATTTGTAGGCAGTATGAGTGATTGGATCAAGGAGTATTCCTGGCCGCTTCTGGCCGTTTGCTGCGTGGCGGCGGCGTTGGCATCTTTCCCGCTTCTGCGATGGAGGAAGAAAAGGCGAATGCGCGGCGATGGAAGCGGCGGGGTTAGCGAGTGAGCAGAATAACACTCAGTACTATACCCAGATCGCATGCCTCTTTCGCATAGACCCTTCGCTTTGCCCAAGCCTTTCCATCACTTGCGCAACAATGCTGTCTAGATAGATCATTGCGGCGTCCTCGAACAGCGTGCCGAGCGGTGCGAGACGTTTCCTATCCTCGTCTCCCTTCGGTTTGATCTTGATGACAAGGTTTGACGCGGTCGCCAGCTTCGAGTGATCGTTGGAGGTAATGCTGATCACATCTGCGCCCACCCTTCTGACGATGTTTGCCGTCTGCACACATGACATCGTGTCGCCTGTGTGAGAGACAATGATAACAAGATCCTTCTCTCCGACAATGGGCGTCACCGTCTCCCCCACGAAGAAGACCTCCAGCCCCATCTGAACCAGTCTTATCGCAAACGCTTTCGCTATGAGCCCGGAACGACCGACGCCGTAGATGAATATCCTAGGCGCTCCAACGATCATGTCGACGAATCTATCGGTATCTGGGCTGTGCTCCTTCAGGGTCTTCTGGATGTTTTCGATTATGTAATCTACGCTTCCTTTCATTTCGACCCAGCTTTTTCCTTCTTCGAATTGCCTTTGATTTCCTTTGAAACCTTCTTAGTCAGTACTCTCTCCAGAATGACTTTCATGTACATCGCGTCGTGTTCGAGGAGAGGAGAACTCGAGATGATTGTGATTGGCTGATTCCGATCAACCAGTGATTCCGCAAGAGGTTCGAAGCGAAGATCGCCCTTCTTGATCGAGGTGAACCTCTTCTCGTTGCCTCCTTCGTGTTCGACGCCTGAGAAGTGTGCATACAATTCCCCGCTTGAGCACCCCTCGAGCGTGTCCAGGAGCTTGTCGAAGTTCTTCGGTTCGCGCAGCACACCCCCCTCGCGCGAATGGTAGTGCGCGAAATTAACCACAGGCACAAGCTCCTTTGACTCCTTGCATAACCTCGACACCTCACTGAGTGAGCCGAAGACTTCCTGTCTCCCGCTCAGTTCAAGTCCGATTGGCGATTTGATGCCGTGCTTGCGATACCATTTAGCCAGCTCCGTGAGCCGCTCCTTGGCCCTCTTGAATGCCGTCCTTGGCGTTACATCCCCGTAGAGGCCTATGTGTGTGACAACAATACGAGCACCGAGTTCGTTAGCTATCAGCCCGGCCCACCTTATCGAATCCATGCTCTTGAAACAGAGTTCGCCCTCTCCAATCACATCCATGTAATACGGAGTGTGGATTGCCAGCTGGACGTCCAGCTCATCAGCCATTGTCCTCAAGTTTCTGAGTTCGGAGTAGCACCTGGAGATTCCGCTCGACAGCACCACCAGTGTGTCCCCGTTCCTGATGGGCTCATCGAGGTTTGATATGGCCGTCTCCTTTGAACCCTTCTTGCGGATTATCTCGATTACCATGTCCGTTTTGAGATCTCTCGGCGCCATACCGACCTCTTCGAGATCAGCGGACCTCTCCTGGACATTAGCCCTGACCAGCTGTCCCTCCATTGCAGTCAAGCCGAGGTTATGAACATCCTCAATACCATCCCTGAGGGTTCTTCCCTTGCATGAAAGGGGTATGCCAGCTGGTCCAAAACGAATCATACTCTCAGATTACCCCCAACAGTCAGGAGTCTTCGAGTATCGCATAAGCCATATATATCTTCTGTTGATTGCCACCGGGTCCGATGCAATCAGCCTGAGGGGAGGGCCGAGATCGAACGATCGAGACAGTCTATTGGAGCAGCTTCTGGCCAGACCTCTGGGTATATCCAAAGCTTTATAAACGGAACGCACATTAAGTCGCCTGCTCTCTGATGTCGGAGGAGTCAGAAATGGGAAGAAGCAACAGAAAAACCAACCCCAGCCTCTTGAGCCTGATACAGCGTCTCAAAGACGCTGGCAGAACCAATGAGGCACCCGTCTGGCGAGACATAGCGTTGAGGCTTGAGGGCCCTGCGAGCAATTGGGCCGAGGTCAATGTCGGTAGACTTAACAGGTACGCCAATGATGACGAGGTCATTGTCATCCCAGGCAAGTTGCTGGGCGCGGGTGAGATAAGCAAGAAGGTTACGGTTGCGGCGTTCAGCGCCTCCGGCCAAGCGAAGATGAAGGTTGTCAGCGCGGGAGGCCGCAGCGTTACCATCGAGGAGCTCGTCGATAAGAACCCCAAGGGGTCTAGAGTGAGGATAATGGGGTGATTTCCTGGCGGTCATCGATGCACAGGAACAGGTGCTTGGAAGACTCTGCACCCACGTGGCCAAGCGGCTGCTGAGCGGTGAGGAGATCACTATTGTGAACGCGGAGAAGGCGAGGATCTCCGGCAACAGAGCCCAGATCATCGCGCACTATAAGCAGAGATGGGCTCGTGGCAAGAACTTCAGCGGGCCGAAATATCCGCGCGCCCCGGATATGATATTGAAGCGCTCCGTCAGGGGCATGCTCGACTACCGGAAGTCGTCGGGGAAAGAGGCCTTGAGACGATTGAAGGTATACGTGGGCGTCCCGCCTGAGCTGAAGGACATCAAGACGGAGGATATGGGAGCCGCAAAAAAGCCACCCGCCAGGTCCATCTACCTGGGAGAAGTTTCCAGGGAACTGGGCTCAGGGAGGTTGTGATCGCATGAAGGTAGTTGTTGTCAGTGGAAAGCGCAAGAGCGCGGTCGCCCGCGCTACGGTGAGGAAGGGGAAAGGGCTGGTTCGCGTCAACAGCGTTCCGATTGAGGTCTATGAGCCCTACCTCGCCCGCGTCAAGATCATGGAACCTCTCACTTTGGCTGGCGAAAAAGCCGCCAAGGTGGACATCGATATCAATGTCAACGGAGGCGGATTCATGGGGCAGGCCGCAGCATCGAGGACGGCTATCGCCAAAGGATTGGTGCAGTTCCTGGGAGACGAGGGGCTTCAGGAGATGTACGCCAGATATGATCGATCACTTCTTGTGTCCGACCCGAGGAGGAAATTGCCCAAGAAGCCTCTTGGGAGAGGCGCAAGGAAGAAACGTCAGAAATCGTACAGGTGATGACTTGATAATTCCGGTCCGATGCTTCACTTGTGGCAAGGTGGTCGGCAGCGCGTTCGAGGAGTTCGTTAGAAGGACGAACATGGGCGAAGCCCCCAAGGAAGTGCTGGATGCCCTGCATATCGACAGATACTGCTGCAGAAGAATCATACTGACACACGCAGATCTGATCGATGAGGTCGCGCCCTATTATTAGGTAAGATACGAAACGAGTTCTTCCGCGGGCCCGTGGGGTAGCTTGGAATCCTTCCAGCTTGGGGTGCTGGTAACTCGCGTTCAAATCGCGGCGGGCCCACCTGGCAATTCTGTCAACCCGACGTGATTGAACCTCGTTCCGTTGCTTTCCGTCTCGTTTCCTGCATAGCTTCCGGCAATATGCATGGAATGCTCTTTCGACAGGCCACGAGTGAATGTGGCCGGAGCGTGCGGTTCGCCCTGAGCGAACAGGCATTGCGTGACAATCATTTCCCAGGTTCTCAGGCGAGGTCGTTCGGCAATTTCGCCTTCAAGCTGATAGCCTTTCCATTGATACTCTCCCAGATTGTGAATTGGTTGCCAGCATCTTCTCAAGTTCCGCTTCTGGCGCGATTGGGTTTGCGAGATATACGCCATGCGATGTTGAGCGCTTGAACAGTCTCGGGAACGTCGTGCACTCGTACCACACTCGCACCATTTGCAGCTGCGACGATTGCGGCAGCTATCGAGCCGCCCAGCCTGTCATCACCCCTCTCTCCTGAGATGCCACTGATGAACGACTTCCTAGAAGCCCCCACAACTATGGGCTTTCCGAGCGCTCCTATCTCACCGAGTCTTCGGAAGATCTCTAGATTGTGCTCTAGGGTCTTCCCAAAGCCAATTCCCGGATCCACCATGATGCGTGTGGGATCGATTCCTTCTTTCTCCGCCACAGTGACGCGGTCCTTCAGATAATCGACTATCTCTACGACAACGTCTTTATAACTCGGCGAATTCTGCATGGTTCTCGGCTCGCCAAGCATGTGCATGATTATGACCGACGCCCCATGCTCAGCGACGATTGATCTCATATCAGCATCCCTGAGGCCAGAAACGTCGTTTACGATGGCAGCCCCGGCCTCTAAGGCCGCCGCGGCAACAACCGGCTTCATGGTATCAATCGACACTCTTCCGGGATATAACTCTGCCAGCCTCGACACGACCCCGATAACCCTCAACATCTCCTCCCGTTCGCTGACAGGATCAGCAAAGGGCCTGGTAGACTCGCCTCCGATGTCAACAAATTCAGCGCCTGCTTCAAACATCCCAATGCCTCGGTCAACAGCAGCATCCTCGTCCAAGTGAAGGCCGTCGCCAGAAAAAGAATCGGGCGTGACGTTGATAATTCCCATAACGGCCGCTGGGCCGGGCTTTCGCGACACGATCTTCGGTACGGTCGTTTGATTCTTCAAGACACCTCGTCTCCGCGTCAGGCGATGAGGAGGTCATCGATTAGCTCGGTTATGTCCTTTATCTCTATGTCCATCTCGACAAGGTCATTACCGAAGACGAGTGTGCTCACGCAGAACGGGCAGGACGTCACGAGGATATCGGCCACTTCAGATGCTGATGTCACACGTCTCGACGCGATCCGCTGGGATGCATCCGGCTCTGAAGCCCTCACTCCGCCACCGCCGCCACAGCACCTCGACGACTCCTTGCTCTCCTTCATTTCCACGAACTCCGCCTCAGGGATCATTCGCAGCAACTCGCGTGGCTCGTTGTAGATCTTCATGTGCCTGCCGATGTGGCACGGGTCGTGGTACGTTATCCTCTTGCGAAGGGGTTTCAGCTTCAGCTTCTGTCTGGCGAGGTACTGGACCACGTGTTCTGCCTCAAAATCATAATCAAAGTGTTTCGGGTATTCCTCCTTGAACATGTGCAGGCATCCTGCGCATGTAAAGAGCAGTCTTTTTATGCCCAGACGTTTGACCGCATCAAGGTTGGCCTTCATCAGATTGAGTATCACTTCCTTGCTTTGACCTATCCTATGAAGCGTGCTACCGCAACAGCCTTCCTCAACGAGAGTGAAGTCAACGTCTAGCTTTTTGAAGATGGATATTGTGTGCTTCGCAATCTCGGTTGTGCGATATCTGGAGGTGCACCCGATGAAATAGCCTATCTCTGCTTGTTTGATCGGGACGCCGAAATCCGCCTCCTTCGTATCGCCATAAGGATTCCCTGTTCGCGCAATATTGTCGGCGATCTTCGAGTGTGCCGGCAGCATGTGCCCCGCCTCGACCAGATCCCTTCTGGCGGCTTTTACTATCTCGATCACCTTTATGTCCGAAGGGCATCTCCTCTCGCAGTCCTTGCATGTTGTGCACTGGTAGATCCTCTTCACTACGGAGTCATCGGGCTCGATATCTTCTCGGGCGAGCCCGTAGGCGAGTATCACTTTTCCTCTGGCAACGGAAGGGTCCCATTGATTGTCCTCGAAATAGGGGCACACGCTCTTGCAGAAGCCGCAGAACGTGCAGGTCAGCATCTCCTTCTCCAGTTTCCGTGTCCTCTCCGCCTTCATGTCTGCGTTCTCCCTGTTCAATTCACAGATACATCCCGCGGCAATCTAGACTGGCTGGATTTTCGGCACTGTAATCACAGCGTCCATAATAAAGGTCACCTTGGCTTCCTCTCCCATTTCTGTGAGGGCGCCGTCCACCGCCTCCTGAACGGTACGTTTGGGCGTGAGATGTGCTTTCCTCGATATCGACGGTTCGAGTTGAGTGACCGCGTACATCTTGATATTGAGCCCGATCTCCGCCATCTTTGCGGCCTTGTGATATCCGAGCTTGTATCCCTGCGCAATCTTATCTAACGCGTCCTTGGGCGTCTCTGCACTGGCAAGAAGCTTGAGGAACGTGTCAGGGCCCACGCCGGTTCGGCATGCGCTGACGAGTATGATTATTCCCCCGTCGTTGACCGCGTACTTCGCATTGTCAAGGGCTTTCTGTGACTGGTATAGATCAATGTCATGTGGGAACGAGGTGACCGCCACAACTACGTCCGCCTTGCTCGCCAGATTGACAACAAACACCTCGTCGGCCTTCGCAACCGCGGCATCAAAGGTCTCGTCAATATCCCCCGCGTACGCGGAGCATATGCGGTGATTTCGGTCGAGAACCACCATCACTGAGAATACCTTGGTATTCTTCAGATAGGCCATCGCATCCTCCATATCTTCGTGAACAGGATTGCCCTCAAGGGCGAGTGCTTGTGCGTCAATCGACAGCGCGTGTTTGTGATTCTGTTCAATGGTTTCGTACGCGGATACCCCTGGCAAGAACGCCTTTCTTCCTCCCGTATAGCCTGCGAAATAGTGCGGCTCTACGCTGCCTATCACAATGATTCGGTCAGCATCCGCGATCATCTTGTTCAGCCTGATTTCCGTGCCTCTCCTCGTTGTACCCAGCAGAAACATATCGCTCTTCTTGGAATCGTGGGAGAATATTCGCGGTCGAAGCTCCTCATATCTGTCTCCGAAGATGAATCTCATTTCCTCGTCTGTTGGCTCTCTATGCATTCCAGTCGCTACAATGAACTTGACGTTCAGCCCAGCCAAAGGGGGAAGCAAGAAGTCCAGGATCTTCGATGTGGGTGTCGGTCTAGTCGCATCGTTCACGATAACCAGTATGTTTGCTGCTTCTCGCACGAAGTCGGCAAGGCTTCCTGATCCGATGGGCTTCGATAAGGCAGCCTGGAGCAACGCCTCCTCGTCGCATTCCTTGAGCTCATTAGGGAATACTACCTCACCCAGAGCCTCATCTGGAATCTCTACGGTCTCCGTTCCCTCTCCGAAGGGCACTTCAATCCTCATGTTGTGTGACCGGCCAAGAATACTGGTTCGTCTATTAGTACGTTAAGGTTTGTCATGGTCAGCCTGCGCCATTCCTTGGCATTGAAAAGGCTTATCTACGACATACAGAACTCATATGGATGTGAAGACTCTCGGCACCCTGGGCGAGCGCGGGGCAATAAAGGTCATAGACGGGATTGTGAAGAGCGAAGCAGATGTCGGCATCGGCGACGATTGCGCGGCCATTGACATCGGCGATAGATATCTGCTCGTAACTACGGACATGATGGCCGGAAAGACACATGTACCGAAAGGCATGAGCCCCTACGATGTTGGTTGGACTCTTGTTGCCGTCAATCTGAGCGACATTGCTGCGATGGGCGGAACGCCTTGGGGGGTAGTGACCGCCATAGGAATTACGAGGGGCCACCCGATAGACTTCCTGGGCCAGATCGTTGACGGTATGAACGACTGTGCTCAGCGCTTTGACACCTCAATAGTGGGTGGGGATACCAAAGAGCATGAATCGTTGGCGCTCTGCGGCACCGCCATTGGCGAGGTGCCGAAGGATGAGATACTCCTCAGGAAAGGCGCGAAGCCAGGAGATCTCGTTGCCGTTTCGGGCGAGCTTGGAATGGCTGGCGCAGGATACTTCTCCATGAAGCGGAGCCTCTCACTGAACGAGGCAGAAGGCGTTCTGAAGAGGCCTTGGCCGCGCCTGAGAGAGGCCAGGGTGCTGGCCGCCTCAGGCATTGTTACCTCCTGCATGGATATAAGTGATGGTCTGTCGTCTTCAATATACGAACTCTCCAGGAACTCGGGGCTGACATATGAGATCGACTACTCCCGCATTCCTAAGGCAAAGGAGGTCGATGAGGCGTTTCGTGATCTCGAAAGGCAGAAATCGTTGGTGCTCAACTTCGGCGATGACTTCGAGCTTCTGTTCACTGTGAAGCGTGAGGCTGAGGAGGAGTTGAAGACACTGTCAGTGAAGGCGGACTGTCCTTTTACGGTCATTGGAAAGGTCACCAGCGGCGAGGAGAACATTCTGATCGACGAAAGCAAGAGGGAGAGGCTGGAGAACCTGGGCTATGAACACTTCAGATCGCGCCAGTCCTGAGGCTCAACACTATGAAGTCGTTGGGCAGAAGGTGCAGTGCTTCCTTTGCCCTCATGAATGCCTGATAGCTGAGGGGAAGCACGGGCGCTGCGGCGTCCGAGTTAATAAAGAGGGGCGGCTCTACTCCGAGATATACGGGCTCGCGTCGTCGATTCATCCAGATCCCATCGAGAAGAAGCCTCTGTTTCACTTCATGCCAGGGACCACCTCGATATCGTTCGGTTCGGTAGGATGCAATCTCTCATGCAGGCACTGTCAGAATTTCTCGATATCCCGGGCCTCACCGTCCGATTTCCGATTGACTTCGGTGTCCCCTGCTGATGTGGTGCGTCGTGCAAAGGAGGCTGATGCGAAATCAGTTTCTTGGACTTACAACGAACCGACGATATGGCATGAATTCACAACGGAAGCTTCTGCCATCGCTCATGAATCCGGATTGAAGACGAATTACGTCACGAATGGATACATATCCGAAGACCCACTGAGAGAATTGAAGGGGGTCATAGACGCAATGAACATCGACGTCAAAGCATTCAGGGATGATTTCTACAAGGAAGTATGCGGTGGGGATTTGTCCCCCGTGCTGCGCACGTCCGAACTTGCAGTGAAGATGGGCATCCACGTCGAACTAACCTACTTGGTCATTCCAGGGTACAATGATTCAGAAGCGGAAGTTGGTGAGTTCGCATCCTGGGTGAACGATACCATGCATTCGTCCATTCCCGTGCACCTCTCCGCATTTCACCCAGACTACAAGATGACGAATGTGCCCAGAACTCCCATCAAAACGCTCACGATGGCGCATGAGATCGCCAAGAAGGCCGGCCTCGACTTTGTCTACATAGGAAACGTGTATGCCGGGAACAAAGATGACACATTCTGTCCGAAGTGCGGATCGCTGGCCATTCGAAGGGAAGGATTCCGTGTTGAGGGTCAGGCGTTGGACGAAGGCAGATGCGGCAAATGTGGCGAACCTCTGAACATTGTACTGTAGTCGCTGGTTGTGTGTGATTAATGGCCTTGTCGATATCTGAAGTCGCCCTTCTTCTCGAACAGGAATACGGAAGCCCTGTCGGTTGGTGGTCTGCAGAGACGCCGTTCGAGGTGGCTGTTGGCGCCATCCTAACGCAGAGGACATCGTGGGCAAACGTGGAATCGTCGATTGATGCCCTGAAGAGAGAGGGCTTACTGACACCCTCCCGACTTGTAGACGCTGGGGGTGCGAAGGTGGAGATGCTCGTCAGAAGAACAGGCTTCTATAGGCAGAAATCGAAGTATCTACTTGAACTCGCGTCATATGTGCAAGATGAATACGGCGGTGATTTGCTGAATATGAGTCGCCGACCACAATACCAACTCCGCGAGGAGTTGCTGAAGCTTCGAGGTGTTGGGCCTGAGACCGCAGACTCAATACTTCTTTATGCCTTGTCAATGCCGAGCTTCGTGGTGGACGCCTACACGACGAGATTCCTCGCGCGCCTTGGTTTGGATCTGGGACAAGGATATGACTCCATCAAGCAGAGTTTCGAAAGCGCTTTCGAAAACGATTCAGCTCGGCTCTCGAAGGCTCATGCGCTGATAGTCATCCATTGCAAGAGTAGGTGCAGAACGATTCCAGTCTGCAATGGCTGTCCATTATTGTGTTCCTGCCGCTTAGAAGCCGAACAGAAGGAATAGAACGTTGCCAAGTACCGTCGTCAGCACGACGCCTCCCAACATTGGCACGATGAAAGGTATCTTCGGCGTTATCCATACTCTCGCAACATCTCTCTCTCTTAGCTTCTGGATTTCTCTGGAAATATCCTCGTCGCTCTTGGGCCTGGAGTAGAAGATGTGTTTCCCTCTCTCGATCCGTTCCATGAGCCAGACATGTCTGCCTGCAACCTCGTCAATGTCCAGCACGTATCCAACGAAGACCTGAGGGAATCTGAGGTCCCCTTTCACAAGGTTCCTCATTAGAAAGGCCACAGGAAGGAAGGCAACAAGTATTGCAGCGTTGGTCAGTACAGAAATAGCGAATGGGAATACTATCTGCATAGCTTCGTTTCCTGGTATGAATGGCATTCCGGAGATGGAGGGATAGATTGGAAACAGTATGGATAGCGCTATCAACGCCTTTGCGTCTGCTCCTCCGCGAATCAGGTCAAACATATACATCAGTACGATAACCATCATGACCACAGGAATTGCAAGGAGTGGCTGGAAGTGTTTTTCGGCAGCCCATGCGCTACCCAAAGCAACCGTCGCAATCAAGGCGATTGCGTACTTGGCAATCGGTGAGTATCTGCGATATGAGGAGTCATCATCCGTGTCCCAGAATACGTCAGAGAGAATCGCCAGTACGGGAATCAGTATCAACACATACTCGATTGGAGCTTCGTCCATGATGATCCTCACTGGGAGGAGGAGAACGCCAAATGCAGACAGCACAATCCAAAACGCGTTTGGCACTCTACGTGTCCTGAGGTCGAGTACAGAAGCATATGCGAGGACCATAATGGCAGCGGCCAGCTGAACGGCTGCGAGAGTCTCTTGCGAATCCACGCGGAATGATGAAAATCGAGGTACTTAATGAATTCTGAGCCCCTTCGAAACCTGCCGATTTAAGAATACCTAGTTCGAGCATCATGCACAAAGGTCCAATTCAAGCTCCTCCGCGATTCTGAGCGCTGATTCGTACTCGGAAACGCGGATCGAGCGTGATATATCTTTGAAGCCCTGTGCTCTGTGCGCCGGCCGATACTGTCCCATGACGTTTACTTTGACCTCTTTCAGGTTCTTCGCTATCCATGTCAGTATGGGGCGAGTGCAGCACTCCAGATGTGATGGAAGCACCAGATGCCTTATGATCATCTCCGCTTGAGCTCGGGCTATCTGATGATTTCGCTGCGTAACCTCCATGTACCGATCGATCCCCGAAAGCCTCTTCGCGCAGATGTCGTTTCCATATTTGAAGTCGGTAAGATACACATCAATCGCTCCGTCAAGAAGTTCAAGGGTTCTCTCTGTGAGATACATGTTGGAATTCCACACCTGAGGTAAGTTGACATCGCACTCGGACAAGGTCCTGAGGATAAAAGCGAGATTCGATGTGGGGTCGCCGCCAACCCAATTGACGTTTTTCGAAGCTGCAGGCAGGTTCAATTGATGAACCTTTCCCGCATCATTCATGGCGCGTTTCTCAATTGCCTTCGATAGTAGATCAGGAGGAATCATCATTCCCGACACAGGGTTCGTCGAAATGTCGTAATTCTGACAATATACGCAATCAAAGGTGCACCCGGAGAAGAAAATCGTGTGCGAAGGCACCAACTCTGGCTCCTCTCCCATGTGCAGGAATTCGCTGGAAATCCTCGTGTCAAGAACGCCGCAGTGCCCCGCCTCACCACATGCTCTGTTTGCGTGGCAAGACCTCTCACACATGGTGCAGTCGGAAAGCATTCGGCCAGCCAGCTCGGCTTTCAAATCCAGCAATGAGACCTCTCCCTGGGATTTCTTCGAGGGAGCCGCACTTGAGTGAATGGCCCAAAGGGTTTCGGTATCTGATCGAAGGTCAACATCCATCATAGTCTGCTTCGAAGTCAGATACCTTGCCTCAGCCTCGCCTCCGAGTATCATCCAGTATCGATCAAGGGGATCTCGCGCCATCGTCTGTGTAGTTGTACCTGCACACATTTAATACTTGCACAGGCACTGACAATCGACAATGATGCACCCATCACTCGACGATTTACCCGATCTCTGGGAGGAGGTGTACGAGCTCGTATCTCAGGTGCCTGAGGGCATGGTGACCACGTACGGTGAGGTGGCAAAGGCTCTTGGCGATTCCATCGCAGCCAGATTCGTGGGACTAGCCATGAGTATGAATACCGACGTTGCCAGAGTTCCATGTCGGAGGGTCGTGCGATCGAATGGGGGCCTTGGCGGGTACACCAGTCCAAAGGGAGTCGCTGAGAAAGCACGCCTTCTCAAGAACGAGGGCATAACGATTCGAAATGGCCGAGTCGCAGATCTGGAAAGGCACCTCTTCACCAGTTTCCAGTCATCGGAGCCGCTAAGGTTGCTTAGGAAGAGGCAGAGGGCTTTAAAGAGCCAGGTTGCAGCCCCGGTGTCCGATATCGAAATCGACAGGGTTGTCGGAATGGACGTTTCCTACGGAACCGATCGCGCATTCGCATCAATGGTTGTGTTCGATGCGCGAAGCGGAAGTGTGATTGCGGAACGCGCAGTTGCCACGCGGGCTGTGTTTCCTTACATCCCCACCTACCTGGCATTTCGCGAATTACCCTTAATCGCGCCTTTGGCAGCCCTCGTCGAGGACGGAACGGTTGTGATGTATGATGGGAACGGGATTCTCCATCCGGAGAAGTTCGGCATTGCGAGTCACGCGGGCGTGGCGTTCGACCTGCCGACAATAGGCGTCGCAAAGAGGCTCCTATGTGGGAGAGTTGACACGCACGCTTCTGAGGGTGCTTCCCGAGTCACTCTAGATGGTGAGGTCCTCGGATATGCGTATTCCCGCCATTCGCGGTCGCCAGTGTATGTATCGCCAGGGAACGGAATTTCACAAGCACAGGCTCTTTTGACAGTGATGGCATTCACAAAACACCGCATACCTCAACCGATTCGAGCCGCTCACAAGCTGGCAAATGAAGCGCGTCGTTCGGCAATCAACAAATAGCATCGTCATATCATTTGGTACTGAAATGAGAGTGTGCATCTTTGGGGCGGGCTCTATTGGGAGTTGCATAGGTGGGATGCTGGCCAGAGATCACGAGGTCACGCTCATCGGCAGGAAAGCGAATGTCGACGCCGTCTCCGCCGGTGGGTTGATTCTGGAGGGGGTGGTCAGCAGAAAGGTCAAGGTTGATGCTAGGGAGAGCGTGGCAAATCTGCCTCCTCCTGATCTCCTGATAGTGACTACAAAAGCATATGCGACAGCCAACGTCATAGAGGAGTGCAGGGAATGGACGCATGGTGATACGATTGCATTGACTCTTCAGAACGGCTTGGGCAACCTCGAGCAGTTGCGCTGCTGGAAGGGCGAGAGCGCAATCGGCGGCACAACCACAATGGGGGCATCGATGGTTTCCCCTGGCGTCGTTCAAGTTGTCGATCTGGGCAAGACCGTTCTGGGATCGGACCTCAATCCTGCGTCCGCAAGATCAATCGCGTCCGCCCTTCGTGTGTCGGGTATCCCCACCAGGACAACCAGGCAAATCCGGGGAGAGATATGGTCCAAGGCAATCGTCAATGCTAGCATCAATCCAGTATCTGCGATACTGCGGCTCTCGAATGGCGAGCTAATCAAGAGTGAAACCGTCTCAAGATTGCTGATGGACATATGCAGGGAGTGTGAACTGGTTGCTGAAGGATGTGGGATCAGCCTCCCCCACAAGTCCATGTACCTCCGGATGCGTTCCATAGCAAGACAAACAGCCCCGAACAGGTCCAGTATGCTCAGAGATATCGAACTCGGGCGCAGGACAGAGATACGCAACATCAACGGCGAGATATGTCGAATGGGCCGCGACTTGGCCATCCCAACACCTCTGAACGCCGCTCTAATGTCTGTTGTCGAATCTCTGGAGAATCGCAAAGGTGGAGAAAGGTTAATATCGTAACATTGTACTTTTCGAGCACGGTGAAGAGATGGTGGATGTAAAGGAACTGGCAGCGAATGCCAAGATACTGAGGAAGAAGGGGCTGAGCGTCCGTGAGGTCGCGGATGAGCTGCACCTTTCCGTGGACACGGTCAATTACCTTGTGGAATATGGTCCAGAAGGATTGCCGCCTTCAGATGTAAAGATAGGATGGCGCTCAATCGGCGTGTCAGGATACAGGATAGGGCTAATGGCCGAGCTTATGGCGGATATAGCTCTCGAGGAGCTTGGAAAGAAGGACGAGGACGCTGACGTCGTTCTGGGAATCTCCATAAACGGCATACCATTCTCCGCCAAGCTATCTGAGATACTCGGCATTGATATCGGAGTGTATCGCCCCCACGCCGAGAGCCAGAGCGGAGGCGCTTTCAGCTCCAACTACGCCTCGGTAGGAAATGGCAAGAAGATCATAATCGTGGACGACGTTCTGAGCACTGGAGCCACAATAAAGGGTGCGATAACCGATATCAAGGAAGCTGGTGGCAAACCAGTGCTCGCCCTTGTATTAGTGAACAAGAGCAGTCTCAACGAGATCGACGGCGTGCCCCTGCGGGGATTGGTACGGGCACGATCGCTTGGAGGAACCATTCTCGGCGGGGGCGGAAAGAAGGGCTTTCCCTACGGATAGGTGTTTCCGGCAGAAGCCTTCAGAGCCTCAACGACTGGCATGGGTTTGCCTAGAATCATACGTTCTATTGCCCCACCGCCAGTGCTCAGATATGAGAACTTGTCTGCCATTCCAAACTTGTTTGCGGCTGCGCCAGAGTGCCCTCCTCCGATAACGGAGTATGCATTGGCAGACGCGATTGCAGCGAAGATCTCCCTCGTCCCCTTCGAGAATTCCTCGATCTCATAGACTCCAGGCGGGCCGGAAAGGAGAATCGTCTTTGACTGCAGTATTACCCTTGTGAACTCCTCGATCGTCTTTGTTCCGACGTCCAGTATTGAGGCGTCTGACGGAATGTCTCCCAGGGCGTACTCCGATCTTCTTCCATCCTCGTCAATCGCACCATCTACGGGGAGAAGCAATTTGGTCCCGTGACGTTTCATCAGGCTCTTGGCCGCTTTCCGAATATCCTCCGTAATTCCTTTCTGCGCCATGCCTTCCGTTCCCTTGCCGACGCCATTACCAAGGATCATCTGAAAGGCGAATCCTGCTAATCCTGATATCAAGATGTTATCCACATGATCAGTCTCGGCCAGTCTTTCTATGACGGGGAGGGCATCGGCGAATTTGGTGCCGCCGAATATGAATGTAGAGGGGCGTGCTGGATTCTGTATCAACTCTGACAGAGCCCGGAATTCCCTTTCCATGAGCCTGCCAGCTGCTGACGGAAGAGTGTAGGTAAATCCGACGAGAGACGCGTGAGATCTATGGGACGATGCGAAAGCATCATTGACAAAGAGGCTGAATAGCGGTGACAGGGTCGTGATCATCTCCGACTCAGCATGTTCTTCTGGCGACAATTTGAGCTGCTCTGTGGGGCAATTACGTATGTTTTGCAGCAGGATGCCTTCTCCATCTCCAAGTGCCTGTATCGCCCGCACTGCACGATCGCCGTATATGTCGTTGATGTATCTTATCTTGCTATTGGTGCAAGAGCTGAGATAGTCAGCATGTTCATTCAGCGTTATGAAGTCGTAATCACCGGGTCTGCCCTGATGAGCGAGAATCACCAGGCGCCCTCCTCTGTCAAGAAGCTCGCGCACCGTAGGAGCCGCGGATGCGATTTTGGACCCATCCTCGATTCTCAGGTTCTCCTCACCTATTGGCGAGTTGATATCGATCCTGAGCAGCACTCTCCTCCCCTTTATGTCGAAATCATCCAATGTGAGGAATTCCAATGGTGATCCAGATGAGGGAGCTGCCGCCTCTTCTTCGTCCAAATCACTCTGGCTGTCTGCGCCGTTTGGCTTGCTGTTTGTCATCCCAGTCCCCGTTTGCCTTCTCTGGCTGACTACCATATATGAATGTCGCTGAGTACCGGATTGAGAATAGCGTATAAATCATTGACGAAACATCGGCATCCGCGCCAGGCACGGGAAAGTATATAGGATAGGTAGCGTGATTGTGGCTCGTGGGAGCGTTTGACCCGGCCTGATCCCCGGAATGTTATTGCTAGGATGTGCTTGAATTGAAGGCTACCGAGATAGACAGTGTACTCGTCAAGGATGTCATGAGCACGCCGAGAATGACCGTGAGCAAGGGAGAGACCGTCTCCGACGTTATATCTAGGATGAAGAAAGGCCGCGTCAGGGAGATTCCCGTCCTCGAGAACAGCAAACCCCTCGGATTGGTGAGCTACTACTCGCTTCTGTCTCGGAGAAACCTGCCTCTGTCTGCAAAGGTCGAGCACATAATGGTACCCTGTCCAAGGCTTGAGGAGGATATGACGATTATCAGCGCAGCCGAGGAACTCATGTCCACTGGCGTCAGAGGCGCTCCCGTTGTGCGTAACAGCAAACTCGTGGGCTTCGTTTCCAGAACAGACATAATTCGTATCATCTCCAACATGGACACGTTGAGACGAAGACAGGTCGGAACCATCATGAGCAGAGCCCCCGTCTCGGTCAGCAAGAATGAGCCAGTGAGAAAAGCGCAGATCCTTATGAAAGGCCTTAACGAGAAGACGCTACCGGTCGTGGATGAGAAGGGCGGGCTCATAGGAGCCATTGGAATGACCGAGATAATGGACGTCGTGTGGGCGCCTCGAGCGTCAAAGCCGCCAAACGAGGTGCGCGGCGATAGGGAACCAGCAGACGTCAGAGTGGAAAGCGTCATGAACCGATACCCTGCGCACGTTGCGCCTGATGATACTCTTGATAAGGCTACATCAGTGATGTTGTCGAAGAACCTCTCAACAGTGTTCGTAGCCGAGGAGGGCAAGCTTGTCGGAGTGATATCTCAGACGGATATCATGGAACAGGTCATAAGCCTGAGGCCACGAGAAGGAGTCTATGTTCAGATAACGGGGCTGGACGTCGAGGATCCAGAGGTTTACGAGGTCATGTACGATCTCATCGGGAGATCGATGAAGAAGATCGACAAGATCCAGTCGCCAAAGGTCTTCTCCGTGCACGTGACGGCTTATCATCAAGATGGCCTGAAGAACAAATACAGCCTGGGTGCAAGACTCACCACCGAGAAGGGAACGTATTACTCAAAGGGAAGTGACTGGCATCTATACAGATCCCTGGATGCCGTCCTTGATCTGCTCGAGAAGAGCATCAGAAAGGATCACGAGAAGCAGCTGGCTGCACGCAGGCGGAAACAGAATCTCAAGTAGGGTTCACAGCCTCCAGTATTTCGATGCATTTCTGCTGCACCGCTCGATCGCCGCCATGCCCACGCACTCGTCATCGCCGGCGTCTGTGAACTCTAGAGGCGTCTCGACGCCCTTGAAAGCGCCGACAATCGACGCGACCACCTCTGAAAGGGCTGGCACATCGTATCCCCCCTCAAGGAAGAATGTGATCCTCTTTCTGCATCCTTCGGACAACGTGATCAATCCCTTGGCATATTCCAGATAGCCCACAGAGGATAGGCTGAGCGAAGCGAGGGGGTCTCTATAATGACCATCAGTTCCCAGCGATACAAGTATGGCGTCCGGATCGAACTGGCTTACAATCGGAACGACAAGTCGCGAAAGTGCGGCAAGATATGTCGAATCCCCAGAGCCCGAAGGGAATGGGATATTGATCGTGAACCCTTCGCCCTCCCCCGTTCCGAGAAAATCCACGCTGCCTGTCCCAGGAAAGATGCCCATCTGATGAGTCGAGATGTAAAGGACGTCCGCTCGATCTGTAAAGATGTGTTCGGTCCCGTTGCCGTGATGCACATCGGGATCCACTATCGCAATTCGGTGATCTCCACCCCTCAACAAGCCTTCTGCAGCGATGGCGATGTTGTTGAAGTAGCAAAATCCCATCCCATAATCAGACCCCGCATGGTGGCCCGGAGGTCTGGTCAAGGCAAAGGATGCCGATTCCTCCTTCTTGGAATGTTCGACGGCATCAACCCCACATTTCGCAGATAAGGCGGCGATTTCATAGGTCTCAGGATGGACGAATGTATCCATGGTCAGGTTGAAGTTCCCGCCATCGCGCAAGAGTCCGATGTACTCTTCATCATGGATCAGCTTCAGGCGATCCTCACATCCCCCAGTTGAGGAGACGACGTCACTCCAGAGGCCATGCAGTTTCAACTTCTGGATGATGCCCTTCAGCCTTTCAGGCGACTCTGGATGGAACGATGTCTGCACATGCCTGCAGAATTCCTCGTTGAAGAACAGTGCCACGTGTTCCTGAACTGGCTGAGTGTAGATAATGGTTTTCCAAGCGCTTCAAGAAGAGTCGTCACAAGATTTTTATTGTAAATAAGACTATTTTATGGAGGGACCGAACATGGCATCAGCTGAGATAGTCTACTTCGATAGGCCAGGAAAGCACAATACTGAGGAATTGATTCAGCATGTATCGGAGTCGATTGGCAGAACTGGGATTGACACTGTGGTCATTGCAAGTAGTACCGGAGAGACTGCAATTAGAGCGATAGAGTCTTGGTCTGACCGATGTAAGAACATAGTCGTTGTGACGTCGCACGCAGGGTTCACTGACGAAGGAATGCTGGAAATGGATTCGGAAACCGAGCAAAGGATTCGCAAGGCCGGCGCCACCGTGGTTCGTGCATCTCATGTTCTGTCCGGCCTAGAACGATCATTCACGAGGAGATTTCAGGGCATTTCGCGATCAGAGGTTGTATCCGAAACCCTTCGCACATTATTTGGACAAGGGATGAAAGTCTGTATTGAGATATCGATAATGGCGGCGGACAGTGGGGCAATCGTATGTGGGGAGAGCGAGATAATAGCTGTCGGGGGCACCGGCGAGGGCGCCGACACCGCATGCGTCGTCCGTCCATCCCATGCGAGCAACTTCTTCAAGTTCGAGGTGAGAGAGATACTGGCGAAGCCTAGGAGCAGAGGCGAATCAGGGTATTGATGAGCAAACCTATGAGTTGGGGTGATGTTGTGGACATTGTAGATATAATATTGATATGCGTCACGATTCTGATAGTCATCTTCGTCTTCTATGTGAGCGCGGCGATTGTTGCTCAGGACTGGTCGGCTACGTCAACGTATGCCCTGCGCATCTTCGTAGTCTCCTTGGTTTTCGTCTTTGTCGTGCCCATTGTAAGCGACTTCGGGAGGGATCAAGAGCTGTCGAATCTGATGTTGCTGCTTTCGTTCGTCTTCCTTGTGGCGCTTGTCAGATTCGTGATGGTTGAGGAACTCGCCGTTCCTGATGATTGGCTGGCATCAATGGTGATATCTTTCATGGGAGTTGCAATGATTTTCCTGATAGAAGTGCTCTCCGATCGCATCTTCGATCTGGGGCTGCCATCCGTGGTCTAGAGAGTTCTCAAGTCTTTGGAGCATGAAGTCAAGATCCGACAGCCGCCCTTGGTCACCAGGACATCGTCTTCTATTCTGACTCCTCCGTACCCTTTTATGTATATGCCAGGTTCCACAGTGAGGACCATTCCTGCTTTCAACGTCATGTCATTCGCAGACGATATCGATCCAGGGTCGTGGACGGATATTCCAAGGCCGTGACCCGTGCTGTGTATGAAGAGTCCTTTGTACTTGCCGCCATCGATTACATGTCTCGCAGCGTCGTCCACGGCAGCTCCGCTGACACCATCCTCTATTGCGTCAATCGCGGCCTCTTGTGCATTGAGGACCGTTGCATGAATCTCTCTCTGACGCTTGCTAGATGAGCCACATACAAAGGTCCTCGTTATGTCCGAGACATATCGTTTGTAAGCAGCTCCGAAGTCGAATAGAGCGAAGTTGCCATTTCTCAGACGTCTTTTTGACGATGGCGTATAGTGCGGTTCTGCGCTCTTCGCACCGAACGCGACTGTGGAATTGAAAGCAGAAGCCGAGGCGCCGAGCATCATCATTCTGTAGTTGAGCTCCGCAGCTGCCTCTGTCTCTGTCATCCCCTCACCAATCATCTCTGGTATGGCGTCGCAAGCCATGGAGGCTATGCGGCAGGCTTTCCTTATGCGGCTTAGTTCGTCAGGCTGTTTGATCATGCGCGATTCTGACAGTTCATGTGAAATATCGACGAGCCTTGCTCCACCTGAGAGCCTCTTTATCAGCCTATGATTGAACACTGTTAGTTCCTTGGCGTTGATTCCTATTCTTGAGTATCGAGACAACTTATTCTTCATCATGCGCATGCGAACCTCATTGTTCTCGAATACTGCTGTCTTCAACCCTTCTTCGGCTGCACTGAGGGCTTCAAGTTCGGAAGTGATGATCTCAACCCTCTTGGGTTCGACGATGGCCACACATCCCTCGAACAATCCTGAAGTCAGCCCGGTTGCGTAGAAGAAGCAGGAGTCGAGGTTTGGTTCAACGGCATTCATGAGAACGACCGCGTCTACTTCCTTTTTCATAGCCGAGAATATCGCCTTCTCCTTCGTTGCCAAGAAGTCACCTGGCTGAAATAGTGCTAAATGTATAAAGAAATGGTGCGCTTCAAGCGCCTATCCAGGCCTCTCCTGTAATCTTCTTTATCGCAGAGATAGCCGACAGCGCTGCAAGATGGCTTGTTCTGGGATTCTTCTGCGACGGAACGTTCCTGGTTACGACATCGAGTTCTCCGAAGCTCCCTTTCGCTCGAAGGTGATGTTCATTGGTCTTGACCTGAGGGTCGCATACGATCTGTATCTTCGTTCTATCGAAGCCAATGCCCGCCAACGCCACTGTTGCAGCGACGTTGATGTTCTGCGGAAATAGTCTCACCGCCTCCCCTGCACTTCCTTCGAAGAGGTTCGTCCTCACCCTCAGTTCGGAAGCCTCAATGCCTCTCCCAGCAAGATAGGTGTTGCCATAGAAGGCCGAAGGCGGCTTCGTCGTCGTCAGCGTCACCTCCTCAATCTCGCCCAACCTACCAGCTGTTAGTGCATCGATGCCTCCGATTGCACCGCTCGGAACGAAGACCTTCGCGCCCTTACGTCTGGCTAGCCTGAAGATATCATTCTGAAACTCCTCATCGTGCAGAACGCCTACACTCATGATGAGTACGTCAACTCCAGCGGAAATGGCAAGAGGTGCGTAGTAGCGGGCCGCGTCCTGGCTAGCGGCCTCGATGACCAATCGAATATCGTTGAGCACTGGGACTATATCCGAGACGTAAGTCACTTTGGACAGCCTCTCCTGCAATCTCGTTGCGCACTCCTTGGAGCGGTCCGTGAGATACACTGTCTCAACGGTCGGGATGCTCTCCGCTTCACGAGCTATCGTAGTTCCTATTGTGCCGCAGCCAATCACGCAGATGTTCACGCTCAAATGATTGGCGCTATCAATATAAACTCTTGCCTGCATCTGGAGGTGACCGGAAGCGACGCAATGGATTTGGAGCGTGGCCATATGCCAAGGACGTCCTTTCGCAACGCGAAGACCGTATCAGGGGTGAGGGAATCTGACCAGCAGGCACTCCGTCGAATCCCTCAGGGAGAAGGCGAGAGCGGTAAATGATAGATTGACATCTGCCTACGGCAGAAAGGAGACAGCTGAGAGGGGCGATCCTGTAGACACGCTCATAGAGACGATACTCTCCCAGAATACAAGCGACATCAACTCTCACAGGGCGTTCAAATCACTTAAGGGTAGATATGGCTCCTGGAGTGAACTGATTGGCAACAGTCCTGATGAAATCGCCGATGTAATTCGCAGCGGCGGCCTTGCAGAGGTCAAGGCAAAGAGGATACTCGGCGTATTGAACCTGCTGGATGCAGAGAGAGGGAAGATGGATCTGGAATTCCTATCTGACATGCCGGTCAAGGAAGCCGAGCGCTGGCTGACGTCGATTGAGGGTATCGGCCCCAAGACCGCCGCAATCGTGCTCCTCTTCTCGTTTGGCATGCCAACCTTTCCTGTCGACACGCACATATTCAGAGTGAGTCGTAGGCTTGGCTTGATAGCGGCGAGCGTATCTCGCGAGAAGGCGCAGAAGGAGCTAGGAAGTCTGATCCCACCACATGAGTATCACAACATGCACTTGAACATGATAGAGCATGGCAGGAGGTTGTGCAGATCGCGCAATCCGCTATGCGAAGAGTGCCCAATATCCGAATACTGTCTTCAATCAGTCAAGAGATCTGAGCCACAGTCTTGATATACCGACAACGGTCTTGTGATGCCGATGAGATATCGCCTTCTGGAACACACGGCCGACGCGCTGATTGAGGCATACGGCAGAACTCTTTCCGAACGGTTCTCCAACGCCGCCTACGCTATGTTCGACCAGATAACGGAAGTGAGTGCGGTACGAACCATGGGGGAAGCATCGATCTCTCTCAGCGCCGACAGTGCTGAGCAATTGCTGGTTGATTTCCTCCAAGAGCTGTTGTACCTGCACGATACTGAGAATCTAGTATTCGCTGAGTTTGACGTTCACACAGACGGCAAGACCCTTATGGCAACGGTCCGAGGCGAGGAGTTCGACAAGAATCGTCACCAGAAACGAGCCGTCGTCAAGGGCGTAACGTACCACAACTTGAAGATTGACGATGACTTGCAGAAGGTAGTCCTCTTGCTGGATGTCTGAGGTGTGTAGGGATGAAGGCCTCTGCCAGATCACATCCGATTCAGGGCCTGATCAAGTATCACGGTCTTAGAAACCCCAAGCTGAGGATTCCTTATCACGACTCGATATCAGTTGCGACTGCGCCGACGGTCACTCACACGACCATCGAGTTCGGCGACTTCGAAGTCGATAAAGCGTCCGTAGACGGCACCGAATTGTCAGGATCAAGCCTTGGCAGAATTCTGTCGGTTGTCGATGAGGTAAGAGCGAGGAGCGGAGTGAATCACAAGTTCAGGATGGAGTCCCTCAACAACTTCCCATCGAACATCGGGTTAGGAGCTTCCGCCTCGGGATTTGCCGCGCTGGCAGTCGCTGCCTGTGATGCAGTCGGGCTGAAGCTCACACTCGAGCAGATATCGACTATCGCAAGGAGAGGTGCGGGCTCTGCCGCGAGGTCAGTCACTGGAGCCTACTCTCTCTGGAAGACAGGCCACGATGATGAGGATTCCTATTCCTATCAGATAGCGTCTGAGGAGTTTCAAATGGCAATCATCGTCGCTCTCGTTCCCGCGTTGAAATTGACAGACGACGCGCACAAAGAAGTGCTCGAATCTCCGTTCTTCCACTCTCGTCTGGCTTACGTTCATGGTGCGATTGCTGAAATGAAGAGCGCAATAAAGCGAAGGGATATCTCTCGGATAGGGGAACTGGCCGAGAAGGATTCTCTCATACTGCACGGCATCACAATGACTGGGACGGAAGAACTGATCCTGTGGAGACCTGAGACCGTTGAAGTGATCCTCGAGGTGAAGAGAATGAGGGCAGAAGGCATACCCGCGTACTTTTCAATAGACACTGGAGCAACCGTGTACATCAATACCGAGCCAGATCATGCGCTCGAAGTTGAGGAAAGAATTCAAGCGTTGGGGATTGACACGATGAATTGCGCAGTTGGAGGCAGCGCTCGAGCCACTGATGAGCACCTGTTCTAACGATCCGAACGTCTTGAATCTCTCTGCATCTCCACAGCTTCATCCATCGATATTTCGCCCGAGGCTACCATCTCTGCCAGCCGCTTCGACACCGTCAACTCCCCCATTGTGTGCATTCGGCTCAGTCTTTGAACGTTGCGGATTTCTCCCGGCGCCGGCGCTATCCGTTGTCTCTTTTTAGGCTGATATCCTGGCGTAAGCGCAATCTCGACAGCCGCATCTTCATCAGGCGTCTTCGATTTTCTCGTGGTGTTCCTTTCGTCCACCATCTCTCCCACATACCCTAAGTCCCACAGAGCATTGAAGATCCTGTTTCGATTTGTGCGGTCGCCGTTGCCGAGCCTGATTGTCACTCTAGTTGGCGCGTATCGTTTCATCGTTTCCTGTACTATCTCCCCGACTGCCTCAGGCGCTGGAGCTAGTGTGCGGCTCAGAACGGTCCCGTGAGAGAGAATCGCTATCCCTGGTCTATCCCCTGGATCGATTCCTATCGTCAGGTCTTCAGCCTTGCCTCCGCCAGCTAGAATGCTTTTGACCCTGATGATTGCCGATTCAGGTTCGTCATCGGTGACGACCATGTCAAAGGGTATTCGCTTTCTCTCGGCCTCCGTCGATATGACGACTTCGACGTTGGCTGGCAACGGCTCTGAAAAATCCAATGAGATGTGCTTCAATCCTTCGTCGCGAAGTGCAGAGAGCATCTCGTAGTACCTTCTGGGATTCTCGGTCAGTATCCCGATGACCTTCATCAAATGACAATCTGTGATATTCAGGATAAAAACCTTTTGCTCAACTTCGTTTCCTGAACCCACCGAACTTCGACTTCTTCCTGTTTGGTATGCCGTATTCGCCTATTGAATCTGTGAAACGACGCAACATCTCCTTCTGCTCGGCATTCAGTTTCGTTGGCGTCATTACCATGACACCGACGAACTCATCGCCGTCTCCATAGCCTCTCAGATCCGGCATGCCCTTACCCTTCAGTCTAAAGACGGTCCCCGTCTGTGTACCGGGAGGTATCTTCACCAGTGCCGTCCCTTTGAGCGTGGGCACTTCGATTTCCGCTCCAAGCGCGGCTTCCCCGAATGTTATCGGAGATTCGATGTACAGATTCTTGCCCTCACGCTCGAACACTTCGTGCGGCGCAATATGAACAACAATGTAGAGGTCTCCTGGAGGCCCGCCGTTTTCACTGGCCTCACCCGCCCCTCTCACTCTCAATCTCATACCTTCTTCCGCGCCCTTCGGAACGGACACCCCAATCTTCGAGGTCGTTTTCGTATAGCCTACTCCGTCGCACTTGGCGCACGGTTTTGAGATGTGCTTTCCTGATCCTTTGCAGCTGGGGCAGTTGGAGATCGAAACGAAGCTAGTGTACCCGCGTTTCTGTCCTCTCTGTATCTGGCCGGAGCCTTTGCAGGTGGGACATGAGCTGATGTCTTCGAGCTTAGCACCCTGACCGCCGCATATCTTGCACGCGACAGTATGGGGTATTCTGAGCTCTTTCTCGATGCCTTCGGCAGCCTCCTCCAGTGAAATCTCAATGTCGTATCTGAGCGAGCGCCCCTCTTGAGGGCCTGACCTCTGCCGCCCCCCGAAGAACTGGTCGAAGATGCTCCCTCCGAAGCCGAAGCCCGAGAACCCTCCGAAAATATCGCTGATGTCCTCGAAGTGCGTGAAATCAGACCAGTCGAACCCGCCTTGGCGGAAGGTGCCCTCAACGCCCGCATGACCGTACTGGTCATATCTGGATCGCTTTTCCTGGTCCGCGAGGACTTCGTACGCCTCGGACAGCTCTTTGAATTTCTCCTCAGCCGCTTTGGGTTGGTCCTTATTCTTGTCAGGATGGTACTTCATTGCGAGCTTCCTATAGGCTTTCTTGATCTCGTCGGCGCTGGCATTCCTGTTCAGGCCGAGGATTTCGTAGTAGTCTCGCTTCGAAGGCATCTGAAGACCTCATGGTTCTCGTTCGCCAGCCGTCAACGCCGGCTATCCTGGGAAGAAGAGAGGATAGTGAAAGAAGTTTTGGTCTAATGTGGTTATTTCTCCTCTTCCTCGTCGTCCATTATCTTGTATTCTGCATCGACATATCCTTTGTCGGAATCGGACGATTGCTCAGGGCTGACGCCAGAGGGCGGTGGGGCTTGCTGAGCCTGGCTTGCCGACGCCTCCTCATACACCTTCTTTCCAATCTCCAACAACGCCTTGTCCAGCTCGTCCAATTTCTCCTTGATCACAGCCACGTCATTGGACTCCAGGGCGGCCTTCAACTCCTCAGAGAGCTTCGTCACTCTCTCCTTGAGGTCCGAGGGTATCTTGCCTTCCATCTCCTTCAGAAGCCTTTCGACCTCGTAGATCTTGGCTTCGGCGCGGTTCTTCAGATCAACCTCCTCCTTCCGCCTGCGGTCGTCTTCTGCGTATGTCTCCGCATCCTTTATCATGCGATCGATTTCGCTCTCGCCGAGTTTCGTCGTAGCTGTTATGGTAATCTTCTGCTCCTTTCCAGTGCCGAGATCTTTCGCTTTGACATCGATTATTCCATTCGCATCGATGTCGAATGTGACTTCTACCTGAGGAACGCCTCTCGGCGCCGGGGGTATGCCTATCAAGTGGAATCGTCCGAGACTCACATTGTCAACAGCCATTGGCCTCTCTCCTTGAAGCACGTGAATCTCAACACTGGTCTGCCCGTCCGCTGCTGTAGAGAATACCTCGCTCTTCCGGGTCGGAATAGTGGTGTTCCTCTCAATTAGCTTGTGGAACACTCCTCCGAGGGTTTCGACTCCAAGAGACAGTGGCGTGACATCCAGCAGTAATATGTCCTTGACCGTACCCTCAATGACTCCTCCCTGGATGGCTGCTCCCATTGCCACGCACTCCATAGGATCGACGCCACGCTCGATCTTCTTGCCGATGACTTCTTCCACGAATCTTTGCACAATGGGCATGCGGGTGGGCCCTCCAACCAGAATGATCTTGTCTATCTGATCGGGGTTCAACTTAGCATCTTCTAGCGCCTGCTTCATGGGCGCTCTGCATCGCTCAACGGTTGGCTTGACAAGATCCTCCAGCTTGGCTCTCGTGAGTTTCATTGCGAGATGCTTTGGTCCCGAGGCGTCTGCAGTCAGGTACGGAAGGTTCACCTCGGTCTCCATAGTCGATGAGAGCTCTATCTTCGCCTTCTCTGCCGCCTCTCTTATCCGCTGGACGGCCATTTTGTCCTTCGAGACGTCTATGCTGTGCTCGGCTTGAAACTCCTTCACTATGAAATCGACCACAGCGCCGTCCATATCGGTTCCTCCGAGCTGGGTGTCCCCGCTCGTCGAGACAACCTCGAACACGCCGTCCCCGAAATCCATTATGGTGACATCAAGTGTTCCGCCACCCAGATCAAACACCATTATCTTCTGGTCCTTCTCCGACTTGTCCAGTCCGTACGCAAGCGCGGCTGCCGTCGGCTCGTTGATTATCCTTACGACTTCCAAGCCTGCGATCGTCCCAGCATCCTTTGTGGCCTGTCTCTGATTGTCGTTGAAGTACGCCGGGACAGTTATCACAGCTTTCTTGACAGTCGATCCGATATGGACCTCTGAGTCCCTCTTGATCTTCTGAAGGATGAAGGCCGATATCTGCTGGGGGGTGTATTCCTTGCCTCCAACCTTCACCTTGTGGTCCGTGCCCATCTTCCTCTTTATCGCGAAGACGGTGTTCTCCGGATTTGATACAGCCTGCCTTCTAGCGGGCTCTCCCACCAACATCTGACCTTCCTTGGTGAAGGCCACATAGGAGGGGAACGCCTTCCCTCCCAGGCTTGTGCCCTCTGCACTGGGCACTATCGTCGCTCTTCCACCTTCGATCACAGCTGCGGCCGAATTGCTTGTGCCAAGGTCGATGCCTATGATCTTCTCTCTAGATTCCGCCATGCGTAATCACACTCCTCATTCTACTCATTCTCCTCCATCTTGGTTATCTGTTTCTTGATCGTCATGTTGAGTCGAGCCACCCTCATCGCCGTTAGCGGTACGTGCCGCAACTTCCACGGATACCTTCACTCGGGCAGCTCTTAATACCTTTGGACCTAATGTGTAGCCTTTCTGAAAGACTTCAAGGATCTTCCCGGCGTCGTCGCCGTTGGCTTCCTCTCTCATCAGAGCCTCATGAACAAACGGATCAAAGGGAACATCAGTTCTGATCTCCTTCAGCCCCGCTCGTTGGAGAGTCTGCACAAGCTGTCTGCGGATACCCTCGAGTCCCGCCTCCTGAGACTCGCTTTCCGAGCCTCCGCGGGCTCCTTCGACCGCCTTGTCGAGAGTGTCCAGAACAGGCAGCATTTCGATTATGACTCGTTCCCCGGCCATCCTGGTCCTCTCGGCCCATTCTCGTTCTATCCTCTTCTTGTAGTTCTCGAACTCCGCTTGAGTTCGTTTCACCGTGTCCTCGAGCTCCTCGATTCTGGCGTCCCTTGCAGCCAGCATCTCATTGTCTCCGCTTCCGGCACGTCTCTGCCCTTTGGACGCCTCTTCCCCCTCCTTCGAGGACAGGGAATCCTCTGAGTCATCTGTCATCAGTTTTCACCTCCAGCCGGGCACCACTCATCGCGCTCGAGCCGTCATGTATCATCTGTGAAATGAAATAAAGGGTTTGGTGAAGGCGGCCTAGTCGAAACCGCCCTCGTCCATATCCGGCATCTTCGGTCCGCCGCCTTTGCCAGCATCCGATCCCTTGGATGCTATGACGTCATCGATCCTCAGTATCATTACGGCAGCGTCAGTCGCAGAGCTGATTCCCTGCTTGCCAACGCGCAAAGGCTCGAGAACCTTCTCCTTCTTCATGTCCGTTATTTTACCGGTGAACACGTTGATGCCAGAGTTCTGCTTGCCCGCTTTGTGAGCCTTCCTAAGCTCGATCAGCACATCAATGGGATCGAGGCCAGCGTTCTCCGCAAGCGCTGTCGGTACGACCTCAAGGGCGCTGGCGAAAGCGTCTATCGCTATCTGCTCTCTACCTCCAACAGATGCGGCGTAGTCTCTGAGCTTTAGGGCGAGCTCTGTGGCCGCCGATCCTCCTCCTGTGACAAGCTTGCCATCCTCGACCGCAACTGAAACCACGCTGATGGCATCGTTCAGTGACCTGTCGATTTCATCGATTACGTGCTCGGTGCCTCCGCGTATCAGAACAGAAACGGCCTTCGGATTCCTGCATCCTGTCACGAAGGTCATTCTGTCCTCTGCGATCTTCTTCTCCTCGACCAGACTTGCAGTTCCAAGGTCCTTTGAGGTCAGGTCGTCCAGTTTGGTCACGAGGTTAGCGCCAGTCGCCTTGGCGAGCTTCTCCATGTCGCTCTTCTTCACCCTTCTGACGGCGTAGACGCCATCCTTCGCGAGATAGTGCTGCGCGAGGTCATCTATGCCCTTCTGGCAGAAGAGGACGGTGGCGCCGGACTTCTTCACGATGTTGACCATGTTCTTCAGCATGTTCTCCTCTTCCTCAAGGAAAGCATGCAGCTGGCTCGGATCGGTGATCTCGATCTTCGCGTCTATCTCAGTCTTCTTGACCTCCAAAGCCGAGTCAACAAGAGCGACCTTCGCCTTTTCGATGCGCTTCGGCATGCCTGCGTGGACCGCTTCCTTGTCTACTATGATGCCCGCTATCATTTGCGTGTCATCCATGGACCCGCCCTGCTTCTTGACGATTTGAATGTTGTCGTCATCGACAGTCCATGCTCCGCCATCCTTCTTTTCAGCTACAGCGCTCACTGCGCTGACCGCAACATCTGCGAGCAGGTTTCTTGAAGCAGAGACACTCTTCGATATCATTGCCGTCCTAGCTATGTCCTTCAGGACATCCTTCTTGTCAGGCGTTACTGGGATCGCAAGTTTTTCGAGCAAATCCCGAGCCCGCTGAGCCGCCATCCTGAAACCGCCTGAGATCACCGTCGGGTGAACGTTCTGTTCAATGAGCGCTTCAGCCTTCTTTAGCAACTCGCCAGCGAGGATGACCGCGGTTGTCGTACCGTCTCCACACTCATCATCCTGAGTCTTTGCGACCTCGACCAACATCTTGGCGGCTGGGTGCTCGACATCGATCTCCTTCAGGATCGTCACGCCATCGTTCGTGATCACAACGTCGCCCATGCTGTCGACCAGCATCTTGTCCATTCCCCTAGGTCCGAGGGTGCTTCGTACGGAATCAGCGATGGCTCTCGCCGCTGTGATGTTGTTGAACTGGGCTCCTTTGCCTCTCTCTCTTTTCGTGCCTTCTTTCAATATAAGAACTGGTGTCTGACCAATCATGTCATACCTCCGTTCCAACCATCATTCGAACCCGACTCCAGACGTTGTCCGATTCGGGTCTCCGAGTCCGTATATGTCAGAACTTCTATATAAGCGTTGCAGTGGACATTTCGGGGACTAAGTCTTCCTTGCCCATGCTCGTTGACGCTCTTGACGGGCAATTTCAGAGAGATACTGATATCAAAGAACGAGCGCATCTCCGGTAGCACGACGATTTTATATCCGGTATTCCTTTGCGCCAGAAGCCGACATGAAAATCGTTCCGTATTTGATTATCGAATCGAAGATACCGTTCCAGCACGGAAGCCTCAGAAGAAGGGTAAAAGAGGTCGTGTCCGGCTTGTCGAAAAGCCACGAAATGGTCTATGTCGCTGATGCCGATGGCATCTTCAAGAACAAACCTCAGCTCGACATAGCACAGAGCATATGCGATGAAATACCGACTCTGTACGAGGGTGGAGTGAGATACTCTCACAATGTGATCGACATGTTGATAACAGGCGCCGAGAAGGCGGTGATCGGAACGAGTACGCTCGTCGACCTAGGCGAGCTCGGAGGAGCCTTTAAGTTGTCAGAGAACATTACCTTCAAAGTAGACTTCCGGGATGGGATTGTGAGTTCTGACCCCTCGATTGTGGGCCGGGCCCTCCCCGATCTGTTCCGGGATGTCGCAGAGATAGGAATCGACGAAGTCATCGTTCCCCGGGTGCTCGCGGAGGAAGCCTCATCGACTGCATCGATCCATAATCTGAGGCTTGGGGTCATCGCGTCTCCATCCGAGTTCGCAGGCTTGGAGCAACTGGGAATCGATTTCATCATATCAGAAGATTACAGGAGCTTGGTGGGAGAATGAGTGAGCTACAGAGGAGTATCGCAGTTCTTTTCAGACGGAAGGGCAAGGAAGTTCTGACGGAGAGGGAGTTCGTATTCTCCGCATCAATGGATCTAAGATGGTTCTCGCCCAAGGAGGCTCAGAAGATGATGGACGCCGGTGTCGCAGGAGGGCATCTCCGCAAGATGGATGGAAACCTCCTTCCCACATTTGATTTCAACGAGGTCGACGTGCCAATCGATTACAGGCCGACTCCAGGGATGCTGAAGGAGGCTTCCGGTGTACGTTCGAAAGATCTCTTCTCTGAGATAATCGACACGATATCGAGATCGAGATCGGTTTCCAAAAGAGAGGTCGTTTCCAGGGTGAACAAGAAGCAGGAGATGCTCGGCATCGACGTCGAGCCTGCTGCGCTGCTCGTGGCTTGCGACTACGGAATCGATGTGGACGGCGCGTTCATCGAAAGAGCCGCGAGCGAGGTTCTAAACAGAGAGTTCCACGGCGCCTGAGACTCTTCGCACTCAATCCTTCTTCGCTTTGATGAGATCTGCTAGAGTAAGCGGGCCCGAGGTCGTGGCAGTGGATTGGGCCGTCACCTCTCCCGCGGATCGCTCTTTCAGTATGATGCCAAGCTCCTTCTGGAGCTTCCTGATTAGCTTCTCGTCCGGTCTCATGCTGCCGGATTCCACCTTGCTTATGATGGTCTGCTTCTCGTTGAGCTTCATTGCGAGTTCCTTCTGCGTAATCCCTTTTCGCGACCGCGCGTTCCGAACTCGAGAGGCATAATCGTCCACGAGTTCCTCCGTGCCGGCTTCCGCATAGACGTCTCTCGGCGTGAACCTCTTCTCCCTTCGTTCCAAACGCTGTTTGACCACGGGTTTCGGGCCCGGTTCTTCGGTGCGCCTTTTTTCGGCTTCAATGCCAAATTTTGCACATTCGGTACAAACCTCAAGAGGGACGCCTTCGATAACCACCTTCTTGCAGAAGGTGATATCCTTGCCGCATAGTTCGCAGACCATTAGAACACACTTCTGAACCGAGTCAGCAAAGGATAAATAGAGTATTTAACCTTATATCATTTAAATCTGGACGCGCAAAAAAATCGCCACGCATGGGGTGCACAAAGTTGGAAACTGAGCAACCTGAGCAACCTTCGCAACTGTACGAAGAGATTCAAAGACGACTATCAGTCCTAGAGGAGCGAAACCTCGAACTCGTCGAGGAGGCTCGACGGGTTGAAGGCGAGAAGCGATTTGTCGAGGGAGAGCTTATCAGGCTTCAGAAGGAGCTCAAGCGTTTGAAGGCCGAACTCGAGCGTTTGAAGGCCCCTCCACTCATAATCGGTCAGATCAAAGATGTTCTTGCGGATGGGCGTGTTGTGGTCAAGAGCTCGACGGGACCTGATTTCGTGGTCAACACTTCGGATTACGTTTCACCTGAGCTACTGGAGGCGGGCGCACGCGTCGCGCTAAACAAACAGACTCTCGCTGTGATGGGAGTCCTACCTCCGTCGCTGGATCCGATCGTCATCGGCGCGGAGATAATCGAGAAGCCGGAAACGATGTACGACGACATCGGCGGCCTTCAGGAACAGATAGTTGAGATTCGTGAAGCCGTCGAGGATCCCCTTCTTCGGCCAGAGCTGTACAAACGTGTTGGCATAGACCCGCCGAAGGGCGTTCTTTTGGTAGGACCGCCCGGAACCGGCAAGACCCTGCTGGCGAAGGCGGTCGCCAAGCAGACGAATGCAACCTTCATCCGGTTTGTCGGATCTGAGCTCGTTCAGAAGTACATCGGAGAGGGTGCGAGGCTCGTCAGGGAGTTGTTCGATCTCGCACGCCAGAAGGCGCCTTCCATAGTCTTCATCGATGAGCTCGATAGCGTTGGCGCAAAACGACTGGAACTCGCCACTTCCGGCGACAGAGAGGTCCAGCGCACTCTAATGCAGATTCTCGCTGAACTCGACGGGTTCAACCCTCTTGGTGATGTGAAGATAATCGGTGCAACCAACAGGCCGGATATCCTGGATGAAGCCCTGCTCAGACCAGGCCGATTCGATAGGATAATAGAGATTCCGATACCAAGCTTCGATGCACGGGTGGAGATATTCCGCATCCACACGAGACGGATGAATCTTGACGAATCTGCAAACATAGACGAGCTGGCAAGCAAAGCCGATGGTGCCACGGGCGCGGACATCAAGGCGATCTGCACCGAAGCGGGCATGTTCGCGATCAGAGATGGCCGAGATGTGGTGGCAATGTCCGATCTCGAGAGGGCAATATCGAAGGTACTGGACGACGGAGACCAGAAAGCTCTCGAATCAGGGCCGATGTTCGCCTGAAGCGCCGATGCAGTGTGCGCCATGATTAAGGAGAGGATTCTCAATCGTCCTCTCTCTCTTCAATATCCTTCTCGATTACGAATGCTCCGATATACCCACATTTCTTGCAATGGTACTTGTACCCAGTTATAAGCGCAGCCTCGTAGTACAGGTCGGCGGAGCCGCATTGCGGGCAAACGAGTACTGTTCGAGGCGTGCGCCTTCGTCGCATCGTATGGTGTATCGTCCTCAGGCTAATCCAATCTTCCGCAGCGAAGTCAGTATTTCGTCAGCTCAGCCTTCATATACTCCCTCAGAAGGCATGTTGCGTAGCACCCCTTGTTGAGCGTGAACTTGAAAGCGACGAAATCGTCGTTCGGCGCCACATCAAGTTCCTTGATGGGGGCAAGAAGCTCTCTCCGCGTGCCTTTAGACGACGCCTCCCTGAGGCCAACTATCTGAAAATCCTGCGCTAAAACACCTTCTTCCTCAATTATCCTATGCTCTATCTCTCCCATTTCCCCCTTCGCAAGTGCAGATTCACTCCCGTACAATGAACCACTGACAAACGCCTTTCCATGAGCAGCGTTTCTCAAGGCCTTGTCGATATTATCCTCGGTGACGTCGATGGGATTGTCATGATCTGGAACGCCGTTCTTGTTCAAAGGCAAGACCAGGTCGCCTACGATCGGCACGTTGATGGGCAGGCCTCGGCGCATTCGCTCGCTCAGTATACGATTGAACATTTGTGATTGATAGGCATGAACGAACATCATAAGCAAATTCCTTGGAAGCTTTCTGAGTGCTCCCACATAGTCATCGGGATCATTCACCAGATGGGCGATGATGATTCTCTCAAAGGTGAATCTGGCTGGATACTCTCTGAGCGCCCTTTCAAAATCCCTAGTTTCCTGCAGAGTACGCCTGACATCATCTCCTTCCAATCCCGTGCCGATGGGATTTCCGACGTATCTCATTACAGCCGCTTCGGCATCGCCCTTCGATAGGTCTCGGCCAACCAGATGTGTGATGGGTCTGACCGTCCCGAACCTCTGAATGCCGAAGTAGTTGGGAAATCCTCCAATCTCGGATAGCTTGGCATGAACCTCCTCACAGATGCGCCCCACATCGATGTCTTCAGCGATGTCTCTAACCGTCACGGTGAATCGATTGCCTATCAGATCGCCTATCGAGATGGAGCGATTGGAGGTGTAGGCCTCAATGATTCTCACATCGGGTATCCTGAGCTCTCTGACTGCATTGATATCGGCGCCGAAGGACATGAGCTGTGTAGCCTCCGACCTTCCGTCCTTTGTGCCTGCGAAGCCGATGCTCCGCCGGCCGATTCGCAGATTGCTGCCGAGTCTTCGAACGAGCCTATTCGCCTCCCAGTTCCTGTGCCAGACACGGGCTATCGTATACCTCCCCTCATGAACTTCGGGCGGTCTGACGGAGATCTCATCTACAACGAAATCCTCTATCGACTTCCTGAGCTTGCCCCCGATGCCTGGGATGCCCTCGCTGTAGAACCGCTCAAGCCCGAGATCGGCCTCGCTTGTCATTGCATCAGCAGAATCCTATGAGGGGAGTAAAAAACTTCGTGAATGCATCGTCAGAGCTGCTTCTCGACGAGCTGTCTGGCCTCGACGTACTGGTTGGCAATCGCCTTCGCGGCTTTCTTGAGGGCGGCCTGGGGCTTACCGTCCTTCACCACAACGCTGAGGATGGCCTTGTCCAGCTGCGGGTGGCCAGTCGAGTACTGTGCGTCTTTCACGTTCTTGTCCTGCAGGAGCTCGTGTATGAGCGGATAGATCAGGGTCTCGTCAGCGTCCTCGATCTCTATCTTAATGAGGTCCTTCTTCTTTTCGACCAACTTGAACTCCATGATACTCGGACCTCTCGTATGGACGAATGGTTCATAAAGCTTCCTGCCGCCTTAGCCGAAGCCTGACCCCTCTGTTGCTTGGCCAGGATTCGCTCCTTAGGGGTTATCGTCGGTCTTCTTCTCGTTCTCCTTGCTGCGCCGATACATCGTACCACAGACTGAACAGACGTCGACCTCCTCCTCACCCGTCGATTTATCTGCAATGATCTTCAATACGCATGCGCCGTCGCACATGGGACACTTCTTATCCGACATTGGAAACCTCCTCCTTTCCGAACTTCCTACGCATCACAGTATGAATTCCCTGGGCAATAACCCTTCCCACACCCTCAACTTCCATAAGTTGCTCGGGACTCGCATCCGCAATGCCCTTCACGCTTCCAAAGCGTTCAAGCAGCCTCTGGGCGAGGGTGGCGGATACATTGGGCAGGCCCTGGACGAGGAAGAGCTGTCTGCCATCGGGGTCTAGCGTTGTCTGGAGGTTCCTGGCGCCACCCGCAGCTCGTCCGGCTTCCTGTCTATAGAGCGCTCTCAGTGCGGCAACGGTCTCCGATGTGTTGGTGGTTGAGAGCATGGGCATCCTGAACTCCGATAGCAGCGAACCAAGCGCATCGTACACTGCCGCGTTTCCAGCTTCTACGCCTTTCCCCTCCGGCGGCCCCTGGACGATCAATATCGGATGTAGAAACTGGTGTTTCATCTTCGCAAGGGAGGAGAATAGGCTCCCATCGGACATGTCCTCGATGAACTCTTGAACGCTTCTTATCGATACGGCCACTCTATCCGAGACGACGATATCGGCGAATTCCAACCTTATCGCATTGAAGGAAAATCCTGCTTCTGCCAGCTCCCGCAGCAAAGCGGAACCTTCCAGCGCGTCCGAGACAGCAAGCGATGGCGCCTCGCTGGCATCTTCCTTGCCATACTCTGAGAGCGATTTCTGGCCAGCGGCTTCGGCCAATCTCTGAGAGAGCTGTTCCCTCTCCGTGAGCCTCTCTGAGGTCATTAGCTCAGATATCCCCTCCTTTCTTCGCCGGCTGCCACGAGATGGCGTCTCAGGCAGACCTCTGCGCGCTCTCAGCTTCTTTCTGAGATTCTCGAGCTCTCGTTTCATCTGAAGCTCCTTTCTGCGTGAGGACCAGAAGTAAGCCTCATCCTTTGTGTCTCGGGTCATCAGTATGATGACCCTCCCTGCACGCCCGCGTCCCGTTCTCCCTCTCCTCTGGATGGTTCTTATCTCGGATGGAACAGGTTCGTAGAAGATCACGAGATCCGTTGATGGGATGTCCAGTCCCTCTTCCGCGATGGAAGTTGCAACGAGAACGTTATGCTCTCCTCTATGGAATTTCTCGATCACCTCACGCTGCTCTTTCTGTTTGAGCCCGACATCCTCGCCTTTGCTCGCCTGCCCGACGAAGCGGGCCGGTCGCAGCCCATCAACGTGCGCCAAGCGATCAGTAATCAGGTCGCAGGTGTCTCGGTAATGGGTGAAGACTATCACACGAGATTCGGGGTTCGAGATGAACTGCGTCTTCAGTATAGGCAACAACTTCTCCAATTTGGGATGGTCCGTGGTCATCTTGTACAGCTCGTTCCTCGCCATTTCGAATCGAGCATCTTTGACGAGGCTCCTGACCGCCTTGGATCGTTTGTTCTCCTCTGCAAGGTTGATCTGCTTCTGGAAGTAGTTCTCGAGAGCGCCTCTTCCTTGGGTCTCTGCCAGCTCGATGCCATGGTTCACCTTCATCGCGAGGGCTTGAACGCTGGCTATCTTGAATAGATTGTACGATTTCTTGCCGGAATTGAGCTGCGCTCTGATCGTCGCTCCGGCGGTCAACAGGTCGCGAGTCGTAACTGGCTTCTTGGGATCGAGGAAGCCCGCCGCTCTGAGTTTGGCAACCTGCTCGTCCAGTATCTGCCTGAGAAGAGCGACTATTCTGGCCATTCCTTCCTGCATAGGTACTCCTATGAACTCCGTTCTGATGTCCTGGGTGTATTCCACCACATCTTCGTCGAGCTCTGATCGTATCTCCACCCATGCTATCCCCAGATTCTCGCACACATCCGCTATCTTCGACACATCGGAGCCTGGCGACGCGGTCATGCCCAGTACAAGACAGTCGCGTTCCAACAGAGCCTTGCCAATAGGGACATATGAGTAATCGCCGACGGCACGGTGCGCCTCGTCAAACACGACCAAGTCGAATCCGGAGAGGTCAATTGCGCCTGAATCCAAATCGTTGGCCACAACCTGAGGGGTGGAAACGACAACCCGGGCGCTAGTCCACACGTTTCTTCTGTCCTCAGGCTGGATCTCTCCCGTGAAGACCTCCGGTTCGAAGCCGATCAGATGCTCTCTCAAGAACTTGGCGTGCTGTTCCACAAGCGGTTTGGTGGGCGCCATGAACAACACGGTCCCCTTCTTGGCCCTCAGCGTCTCCGCTATCACAAACAGCGCAACAACGGTCTTTCCCATGCCAGTGGGTAGAACCACCAACGTCGATTCGCTCAGTGCAGCCTGGGCGATGTTGGATTGATAATCCCTGAGCTCTATGCTCTGGGGCTTGATCAGATCGTGCTCGAGGAACACGAGTCTTTGACAGCGGCTCCTGTTTATCTAACTTTGCCGAATGGAGTGGCGAATCTAGTGACATCCAGCGCAGGTGCTGCCGCAGGATGCCTCCGACTTGACCCTTACGACCACTCCTGGCCCCTGAGGCGTGTCGACTGTATCAATCGTTGCCTCTTTGAGGCTCTCTTCAAGGGTCTTGTCGTAGATCAGTGTGATGCCATCCTCCTTCAGCACGATGTCGTCGTCCTTCTTCTTGTCAAAGGCCATCATGAAGGCAGGGCCAGAACAGGAATATCCAGCAAACACTATTCTGATGGGGTCGTCCTTCTTCTCTTCCGCTACAATTGATTTGATTGTCTCGCATGCCTTCGGCGTTATTGTCACCATGATCTCTCGCCTCGTGTAGCTGTGAGGTAGGGACCATATTTAAGAGTTTTCGCCTAAAAGGTGCCAAGTCCGGGCACGCACGGTCATTGCACCTCGATTCTCTCGAATCCCTTGGCTCCTGTGGGCTTCGTGGCATCGATTCCCATCTTGGCCGTCGTCTGGCTCGCGCTCGGGTCGAGGCTGCTGCCCCTGGCATTTCCAATCGTAATCAGATCTTTGTCAGCCTGAAACCTCGTGGCCAATGCCCATTCGACAGACTTGTCGTCGTACACGTCGATGTCTTCGTCGACGACAATGACGAGTTTCATGGACGTATGCGCCCCTAATGCGGCGAGTATCGCGTTCTTCCCGTCTCCTTCCTTCTGTTTCGTTATGGAGACGATGCCGTGAAGCCAGCAGCATCCTCCTTCCGTGAGCCTGACTGCATGGGCCTCGGGTACCGCAACACCGACCGCCTTCTTTATGACGGGCTCCCTCGGCAATCCCATCATAAGGAAGTGTTCGTTCGACGCAGGCATTATAATCTGGAATATCGCATCATTTCGGTGGTAAATCCTGTCGATTTCCAGCACTGGTTGCTTCCTGACAGGATCCTGTGTGCCAGTTATGTCGACGAAAGGCCCCTCGTCGGTGAGTTCGTCCGTCAATCTGCCCTCGAACACATACTCCGCATACGCTGGCACAAGAAGGCCGCTCTCCAGCCTGCGAACTGCGACGGGGTCGCCAAGGCAGAGTTGTCGAAGCGTGTTGGCTATTGCGAGCTCGTCGGTCCCGAGTTCTACAGTCACAGCAGCGGAGAGGAGAATCGATGGACACAAACCCACGGCAACCGCGACCTTGAGTTCCTCGCCATCCCTCCTTGCCTTTCGATACAGCGCATGCAAGTGCCTGGGCACCACCCGGACGGCAAGCCTATTCTCGCCTATGAGCATCATTCTGTGGAATGACATGTTTCTTATGCCTTGATGCTCAGCTATGACAACACCAGCTGTGATGTACCTGCCACCGTCTCCTTCAAAGAATCTTGGAATGGCAGATTCTCTGAGGTCGAACTCAGTCAGGACGTTCTCCTCGAATGGCGCTCTGTCGATCTCCTGCGGAGGCGTGGGCGATGACATCGCCTCAAGCAAGCGCGATGACAGTTCCTCCCCGCTAGAATTCAGCGCTCGTTCAATCCTCTCCCTGCTTGCCCATAGGTTTCCCACTGCCATATGTCCGTCCAGGTTCTCGAACAGAACCGGCGTATTTCCCGCTTTAGTGAGGTGCTTGGCAACCTCCATATCGCGGGAGACTCTCCCCTTCACAATCACTGTATCTTCGTATTGCTCCAAGAGGGACCTGATGGACAGAAGACCACCTTGTTCTGGATAATCGCGAGAATATATCTATCCTTTCGTCGCTGCAGAGGGTGCGGGGCACGGCAAAGAACGTTCTATGGGCACCGCTGGCAGCTCTGTTGTCTCATACCTTTTTATACATACCCATCCATCGAGAGGCAGTGAATGTTGACGCCATAGTTCGGAAGTACGCACTGCAAAACGCCGTCTTCTTCAGTGGAAAGGCAACTGTTGGCGCGGTGCTCGGGAAGGTGATGGCTGAGAACCCCGTCCTCCGACAAAGGGCCAAAGAAGTCTCAACGATTGCTGCCCGCGTCGTTGCGGAGGTGAATGCAATGCCACTTGAGGCGCAGATGAGTGCGCTCGAAGAGACTGCTCCCGAGTTGTTGGTTAGAGAATCGAAGCCGAAGGACTTCGGCTTGCCGGACCTGGAGAATGCTGCAGGTCCTGTGCGAATGAGAGTTGCGCCCAATCCATCCGGTCCTCTCCACATCGGCCACAGCAGAATGGCGATTCTGAACGATGAGTACGTCAAACGCTATGGCGGCGCATGCATCAGCAGGTTCGAGGATACCGATCCTGCAAGAATTGACCCTTCCGCCTACGATTCTATCCCTGTGGATCTTGAGTGGTTGGGAGTGAAAATTCATGAAACCATCATACAGAGCGATCGGTTCGATCTATACTATGAAGTGGCTAAGAAGCTGTTGAACATGGGCAAGGCCTACGTATGCACATGCAGGCCTGACGACTGGCGCGAGTTGAAGGCCAAGAAGATGCCATGTCCTCACAGGGAGGAACCGGTCGAATCGCAAGCAACCCGTTGGGACCGAATGTTCGATGGAACATATGCTCAAGAGGAAGCGTCTCTGGTCGTGAAGACCGACTTATCGCACCCCAATCCAGCGATTCGTGACTTCGTCGGCCTGAGGATTGATGAGACTCCACATCCCAGGACTGGAACGCGATTCAGAGTCTATCCTCTGATGAACATGGCCGTGGCTGTTGACGACCATGAGCTCGGATTGACTCATGTGCTGCGGGGCAAGGATCATCTGAACAACACCTACCGGCAACAGTACATCTACAGCTATCTTGGCTGGAAGGAGCCTGTATACGTCCATTACGGGCGAGTATCGATGGAGGAGGTACAGCTGTCGACCTCCAAGATGTCAGCCGGTATAGCTGAGGGGCTCTACACCGGCTGGGATGACCCGCAGCTTGGCACACTGGCGTCTTTGAGGCGACGCGGGATCAAGCCTCAGGCAATAAGACGATACTGGATTGAGACAGGCATCAAGGAGGTCGACATCGCGTTCTCATGGCAGACTCTCAACGCTTTCAACAAGGAGCTGGTCGATGACACCGCAGCTCGATACTTCTTTGTTGACGACCCAGTGAGAATGTTGCTGAAGGCCTCGTCTCCTCTGACTGCGCACGCTCCGGTGCACCCTGCGCATCCGGAGCGTGGCGTAAGGCGTCTCCTGGTGCCTGTCGGAAGCGCCGTGTTTCTGAGCGGGTCCGATGTTCCACGCGAGGGTATCAGGATACGACTCAAGGACCTATGCAACGCTGTCTATCGAGACGGCACGCTCCATTTCGAAGGCAACGACCTCTCAGTGCTGAAGGATGGAATCAGAATTGTGCACTGGGTACCTGAGAAGTCAGCGGAGGCCGAGGTTCGAATGGCGGACGGCAGTGTTCGGAAGGGTCTCGCCGAGATCGGCCTTAAATCCGCAAAGGGTGAAGTTGTCCAGCTCGAACGGTTCGGGTTTGTGAGAGTTGAGGAGACTTCTCCTCTTATAAGATGCGTCTACACCCACCGTTGAGGCTCCAGGGAACTCACACATCCCAGAACGGCACAATGTCACAGCAAAGGCATGCATGGCACATCGTGTGGAACGCCAGAGGTGTGAGTCCATGCTCGCTCAGAATCGCCTTCTGTTCCCGCGCTAAATTGAGCATCCTGTTGGCTGTGATTGGGCGGATCTCGCCGATTGCAGCCTTCAGATCAGCTATGTTGTGTTCGTTCACACGCAACGCACGCAGCGTCGCCACTGCCCCCATGTTCGCGAGCACCTTGCTGCCATGCAGGACATTTTCATCGGTCTCGCCCATGCCGAATATAATGTTGGAGCAAACGCGATTCCTACCGAAGACTCCGCAGGCGTGGTTGATGGCGTGCAGTATCGCAGTATAATCCCTTCCGGGGCATACCATCCCAAAGATGTCGGGGTCGAACGATTCAATGTTCAGCTTGATCTCTGTTGCTCCAGCTTCTCGAAGCTCCTCGACATGCCTTGGATGTGTCACATAGGGCTCCACACCTATGGGCGCATCAGGCAAAGCCTCCCTGATCCCTCTGACCAGGGCGGTGATTCTTTGGACGGTCTCCTCGACGGAAATCGGCACTCCGCTCGTTAGAGCGACTCCTGAGAACCCCTCAGACGCCGCCGCGCTGACAGCCATGTCAATAATGTCGTCGTCTGTTAGATTCTTGGTGATGTCATGTTTAAGGCGATGAGTGTTGCAGAACGAGCAGTTCAGCATACAATTGCTGTCTGCGTTTATGAAAGCCTGGAACGGCGCGTGATACAGAGTTGGCAGGAGTTCGACAGCATCGATCACGACCTCCGCCCCCCGCACAAGCCGCAGACCGGACTCAGATTGGTGCAGCCTGAATTCGCCTTCTGTCCGTGATACAGCTTTCTTGGCTCTTGTGCCACCGAAGGAGAAGACGACTTCGGGCAAGCCTGCTCCAGGCCCTGCGGTCGATCTGCTCGGAGAGAATGGCAATCTGAAATTCTTCGGGATTCTCACAATCCCTCCGGCCAACAGGTGGGCTTTCGCGCGCGCGACTTCAGCACTCACTTTCGCTTCCATACGGCTCCTTCTGGCGTGTCCTGTATCTCGATGCCGAGTTCAGCGAGTCGGCTTCTGATTCGGTCCGCGCGGTCGAATTCCTTTCGCCTTCGTGCGTTCTCTCTCATCTGAACCAGTTCATCGATGTAGTTGTCGTCAGATATCCTGTTGCGGTCTATAGGCAGGTCAATCTGCGCCGTCACGGTATCCTGCAATCGTGTCTCGTCTCGTGTCGGTATCAGTCTTCGCCTTTCTTCCTTTAGAACGTCGAAGAGATCATTGAATCTCCTGTAGGTCGATACGAGGCGGTCCACGCCAGTGTTGCTCAGGCTGCCATCTGCCAGCTTCCTGTTCGCCGTCCGAGACAATTCGAAGATGACAGCTATTGCCTCTCGGGTTGAAAAGTCATCGTCCATTGCCTGCGTGAGTCGCTCCCAGGCCTCGGTGCAAGCCTCTTCCATTCCATCGGCTCCCGTCGCATTGCCTCCCACAGAGAGCAGAGCGGTGTATGTGTCTTGCAGCTTGTCCAGCGACTTCTTCGCTTCATCGAGCGAGTCTTCGGAGTAGTCCAATGGCTGTCTGTAGCTCGCATTCAGTATGAAGAACCTGATTGTCTGAGGCGAGTACCTCTTCAGCACCTCATCGACAAGGAAGAAGTTCTTCAAGGATTTCGACATCTTCTCCTCATTGACAGTCAACATTCCATTGTGCATCCAGTACTTCACAAACGGAGCCTCATTAAACGTCTCCGATTGCAGTATCTCGTTCTCATGATGCGGGAATACCAGGTCTGTGCCCCCGCCGTGAATGTCGACAGTCGTGCCGATATATTTCAGACACATGGCAGAGCATTCGATATGCCAGCCGGGCCTTCCCTTGCCCCATGGGCTGTCCCATGACACCTCACCTGGCTTCGCCGCCTTCCATAAGGCAAAATCCATCGGATCGCGTTTGTCTTCTCCGGGCTCCTTGCGGGTGCCAACGATCATCTGGTCGAGCGACTGACCAGAGAGTTTGCCATAGTCCTTCACCCTTCTTACAATGAAGTACACCGATCCTCTAGACTCGTATGCAAAACCCTTGTCGACAAGACCTTTGATCATCTCGATGATGTCCGGAATGGTCTCACTTGCCTTTGGATAGGCGTCCGCACGCCGTATCTTCAGTTTGTCCATCACGGAGAAGTACTCGTCTATCATCTGTCTTGAAAGGTCAAGAGGCTCCACGCCCAGCTCGTGTGCCCTTGCGATGAGTTTGTCGTCAACATCCGTGAAGTTCGTTATGTGTTTGACGTCATAGCCTTTACCACGCAGATGGCGTACGACGACATCGAAGTTGATCGCAGATCTTGCGTGACCTAGGTGACTCTTGTCATAGGTGGTCACACCGCAGACGTATATGCCGACCTTGTTCTTCTGGAGCGGTTCGAACGGCTCCTTCCTTCTTGTGAGCGTGTTATGAATGACAAGTGCCATTGCGCGCCTCCATCGTTCCGAACGGCTATTAATGATTCTCTTCGGCCGGGCAGCTCATTTCGGACGGCTCCTTGCCTGACTTCGTGGGAGATATCCTCTTCGGAGCGTCTATTCCCAGCTTCCCCTCAATCATCTCCAACCTGTACTCCATTTCCGAGATGCTGTGGCACATATCCACAAAAGCATTGACCACAGGATCTGGTAGTTCGTCGTGATGAAGGTCGATGGTCGTTGTCCCCACTCGCTTGACAATCTTGGCCGGTATTCCGACAACCGTGGAGTTGGGAGGAACCGACTTCACAACGACAGAGCCAGCTCCGACGCGCACGTTGTCACCGACGGTTATCGGTCCAAGGATTGTTGCTCCGGCACCGATCACGACATTGTTCCCTATGGTTGGATGACGCTTTTTCTTCTCCGTACTGACGCCGCCCAGTGTAACGCCTTGGTAGACCGAGACATTATCACCTATCTCAGCCGTCTCTCCTATGACTACTCCAGTCGCGTGGTCAATGAAGAAACCGTTTCCAATCTTCGCTCCTGGATGGATGTCTGCGCCAGTGAACACACGCGCAAGATAGTTCAGCGCCCTTGCCGTCTTGAAGCGCTTCTTCTCGTAGTGCCTGTGTGCCATTCTGTGAAATCTCAAGGCGTGGAGACCTTGACTGAAGAGCGCTGCCTCCGTTCTGCTCTTGACTGCTGGGTCGCGGTCGATAACCGTTTGTACATCGTCCTCAGAGCGCTCAGTCATGAGATTTCTCCTCAAACAGGTCGGTGCTCAAATATCTTTCCCCAGTATCTGGCAGCATGACCAATACCGATCTGTCACGCTCCAGTTCCTTCGCTATCTTCAATGCTGCGTGCACGGCTGCTCCAGACGACACTCCTACCATCAGACCTTCCTCTCTCGCGAGGGCACGTGTCATCTTCTTTGCGTCATTGGAGGTCACCCTAACGATCTCGTCATACGCCGACGTGTCGAGAACCTCCGGAATAAAGCCAGCACCGATGCCTTGTATTTCATGAGCGCCTGGTCTCTCTCCTGAAAGGACTGCCGATTCATTTGGTTCCACGGCCACGATTCTGATTCCCGGGAATTCTCGCCGCAGAGCTCTACCAACGCCAGTGATCGTGCCTCCTGTGCCGACGCCGGCAACGAAAGCGTCCAGTGAATTGAACTCGGCAATAATCTCTGCCGCAGTTGTTAGTTCGTGAGTGTCCGGGTTCGCAGGGTTGCTGAACTGCTTGAGCATGAGCGAGTTCGGAGTTGACCGCTCGAGGTCTTCAGCCTTCTGGACCGCCCCTCTCATGCCAAGTGCTCCTGGAGTGAGCACAAGCTCGGCGCCTAATGCCGCCAGCAATGCACGTCGCTCTACGCTCATCGTATCGGGCATGGTCAGGATGAGTCTGTAACCCTTCACGGCAGATACCATTGCCAATCCAAGGCCGGTGTTTCCGGAAGTCGGCTCAATAAGGACCGTCCCTTCCTTGATGAGGCCGCGCCGCTCGCTGTCCTCAATCATTCCTTTGGCGATGCGGTCCTTGACCGACCCCATCGGGTTGAACGACTCCACTTTGGCATAGATCACAGCAGATTCCTGCGGAACGATGCGTCTGAGCCGCACGACCGGCGTGTTGCCAATCGTCGACAGAATGTCGTCAAAGGCTTCGGTGTCGCTCATTGCCTAATCCCTCACAGTGCAATGACTAGTCGTTATATAGCTTCGCTGTTCAAGATGTCCCTTAGGCGAGCATGATGCGGAGAGACGCGAAAGAGCTCTGCTGCAATCAGCTTCATCATGCAATGTGCGCTTTCGAACATTGCATCAGTTCGTCTACAATGAGTGTATCTCACTGGACGCGTGCCCGGGTGCCGTCGGTAGATCGTTACTTGCCGCAGATGTTGCCGCTGGCGAGATTAATCGTGATATCGTGCATCCTGCAGAACTCGTCGTCGTCTCTGATGTCCTTACAGGCCTCGCACAGCACACTGTACCACTGCTGTCTATCCTCGCCCGCGATGATTCGATCAGAAATCTCTTTCGCGTAGGTCAAGATCTTAGGGAATCTCTCAATGAATCTCACATCTCCAGCCCTCGCCGAACTCAGATACTGGCTGACAGAGGCCTGTGTTATTCCCAATCTTCTCGCAATATCAGATTGCTTCATTCCGTGCTTGCCCGACAGCTCCTTCACGACCGATGCCCTCAGCGACGGAAGGATCTTGCCAACCACTAGTTCACATGGTGTTTTCATTTCACACACCGGAGTCAAATGCATTCGAGAGGCTGTGGGTGAGTTGTGTTCGATGCCCTCGACTGCAAAAGCCACTCCCCTCTATAAACCTTTCATTCAAAAATGATAATTTGGGGCCGGGAAGGAGATTTGAACTCCTGTCTGCGGATCTGCAGTCCGCCACATGGCCTCTCTGTCACCCCGGCACGTGTCTGCAACAATCATCGAATCAATATTTATGGTTTTCAGCGCCTTGGCGAGGCGGCCTCGAAGTGCTGGGCAACTCCGATGCCAGGCTGCGACGGAATGCAAGAATATGCTATATACTCAACTGTAGATTGCACATTTCGTGACTCACGAAGCAATCAGTCCATTCAACGCAATCTTGAGACGATCTCTGCCATCCAACATAACCGTGTACGATAGCACTCTCAGAGACGGCGAGCAGATGCCCGGCGTGAGGTTCAATACAGAGCAGAAGGTGGCAATCGCTCGGAAATTGGATGAAATCGGAATCCATCAAATCGAAGCAGGTTTTCCTGCAGTTTCCGCATCTGAACTGCGTTCGGTCAAGACGGTTTCGTCACTCGGCCTGGATGCCGAGATCCTCTGCCTTGCGAGGACCAAGGAGGAGGACATAGATGCGGCTGCAAGATGCGATGTTGACATGGTACTCCTGTTCATAGCGACCAGCGATATCCATATGCGTTACAAGCTGAAGCTGAGTCGTGACAAGGTTATGGAGAGAGCCGTGTGGGCGACGGAGTACGGCAGAGACCATGGTATGAAGGTGAGCATGAGCACCGAAGACAGCACGCGTTCCGATTTGAGATTCATGCAGGAACTCTACAGAGCCTGCGAGAATGCAGGCGCTTGCCGAATCGGCATCACGGATACCTTGGGGTGTGCGACCCCGGAAACCATATCATGTATCGTCGAAGAGGTTCGCCGGGAGACGTCAGCGCCGATCTCAGCTCACCTTCACAATGACTTCGGGCTCGCCCTTCCCAACTCGTTTGCCGCATTGTCATCGGGGGCCGAGGCGATTGCCACAACCGTCGGCGGCCTGGGAGAAAGGGCGGGCAACGTCTCGCTTGAGCAGCTCGTTATGGCTTTGGACAGCCTCTACGGCAGAGATATTGGCATATCAAAGGAAGGACTGACCGACCTTGGCGAGCTGGTATTCGAATTCGCAGGAGTCAGCATGCCTGCCAACCAGCCCTGGATAGGTCCGAACGCTTTCTCACACGAATCTGGCATTCATGTCGCCGCGGTTCTCAACTGCCCTATGACCTACGAGAGCGTTCCTCCAGAAGCCGTTGGCAACCGCCGTCGCCTCGTGCTTGGAAAGCATTCGGGCACTGCAATCGTTTTGAGCCGATTGGGTGAGCGAGGCGTCTCCGCCTCTCAGGAAGAGATATGCGGGATTGTGCGTGAGATCAAGCGCCTCGGGGAAAAGCAGGGGAGGGTGTCTGATAACGAGTTCTGGTCTATTGTGGATCGTATGAAATCTCGATCCGAAAACAGCGGCGCCGCCGAGGATTAACCGACGTCTCAACGAAATGTCGCAATAAACTATGCTTTCAGTCCAATGGCAGCCTTCTTCCGGAGGGCGAGAGTCGGCCTTTGCCGAAGTCGTCAAGAGTTGCCAGCACCTCACCAGAGAAGACAGGGCCGTCTTTGCAGACATGCATGCCGTCAATCGCGCACGAGTCACAGATTCCAATTCCGCATTTGATGAACCTCTCCAATGAGGCCTGGAAGGGTAGATCCAGCTTCTTTGACATGCTGTAAACACCAGCTATCATCTTTTCAGGTCCACAAGCGCAGACAGAGTCGAAGGTAGCATTCTCAAGCAATTGAGAGGTGATATCTGTCGCCAATCCCTTCGCCCCAGCAGTGCCATCATCCGTCGAGATGTGTACTTCGGCCCCAGCGCTTTCACATCTTCCCCTCATGATGATCTCGGACTCTGTCCTTGCTCCGAGGACGAGGTCAACCTCGGCTCCTTTTTCAATCGCCATGTCAATTAGAGGGGCTATAACAGCCATTCCTGCTCCTCCTGCCACGGCAAGCATGCGGCGGCCATGGACTTCGAAACCTCTTCCGTAAGGACCACGGATGCCCACACGCTCTCCGGGTTTCATGGCCGACAGCGATTGTGTCCCTTCGCCAATTATCTTGTAGGTTACGCCGAAGGCTTCGCCCGTGTATGACACGGACATGGGAAATTCGTCCTTTCCAGGTATCCAGATCATCACAAACTGGCCAGGATCCGCGTGCAGGGTGCCTATGAATCTCATCGTCTTGCATGAGGCCGCCTCATCTATCTGTTCCGCGATTGTGAAAGGCCTAAGCAGTGACATGATGCGCACCTCCCACCATCTCCTGTATGGATCTGTAATCGTTCTTGCTCATGAATTCTGTCAATCCGGAACAGACTTCCGCGAACACGTCGGTTCCTCGCGATCTGATGGCTGTACCGATCTGCACGGCTCTCGCTCCTGCCATAAGGTATTCGAGGGCATCCCGAGCCGTCGATACACCCCCGACACCGATGATCGGTATGTCAACGGCTTCGAATATCTCGAACACACATCTGACACCCACGCTCCTGACAGCGGGCCCCGAGAGTCCTCCTACGCGGTTTGACAGCACTGGCATCCTGAGTTCGGGGCAGATTGACATCGCCTTCAGAGTGTTTATCGCCACCACGCCATCGGCGCCGCCGTCCTGAGCGGCGATCGCGAGTTCCGTTATAGAGGAAGTGTTCGGAGTGAGTTTGGCAAGAACGGGACGGCTGACTTTCGCCTTGGTTGATTCACAGATATGCCTTACGTTGTCTGGATCCGAGCCAATCTCGGCGCCGTATCCCTCGGCATGAGGGCAGCTCAGGTTCAGCTCTATTGCATCGGCTCCTGCGGCGCACAGAAGGGCCGCGACCTCCGCTATCTCGTCCGCATCAACGCCAAAGGCGCTGCCGATGACAGGGACCTCTCCTTTCTTAGCCTCGGCGATTTCTGCTGCATATGCCTCCACCCCTGGGTTCGGAAGGCCCATGGCGTTCAAGAGGCCGCATTCAACCTCAGCTACGCAGGGGTTGGGATGGCCTTGTCTCTCATACAAGCCCACAGATTTCGAAACCAGCGCGCCCGCCCCAGCATTGGCAACCTTGAGCATACTCTTGCCAGTTTCATCCAGGACCCCCGAGGCGAGTATGGTGGGGTTTCGGAGACGCATCCCCGCGATCTCAACTTCCAACCCGGTCATGTGCTCCGAGCTTGATTGCCACTGCGCCTACTATAACTTTTCTCGGGCCTGAGCTGCCAACGCTCATCAGGTCTTATGCTTGGTCTCATAGTCCTTTATCGCTTCGAGAAGAGCGTCTGCGGCCAGATTCGAGCAGTGCATCTTGACCGGTGGCAAACCGTCCAACGCATCCGCGACATCCCCTCTGGAAATCTTCTTGGCCTCTTCCAGGGTCTTGCCCTTGGCAATCTCGGTTATCATAGAGCTGGTGGCAATCGCAGCGCCACATCCAAAAGTTTTGAACTTGATGTCGGTAATTATGTTATTGTCTACCTTTATGTACAACCACATGACGTCCCCGCATTGCGGGTTGCCGACCTTCCCGATGCCGTCGGCATCGGGTATCTCTCCGACATTCCTTGGGTTGGTGAAGTGGTCCATCACTTTGTCACTGTACAGAGCTACCACCTTCGTCATCCCCATTGGGGTGTTCGTTGCTGAACGGAGATATCTCCCTCAGCTTCGACACCACTCCGGGCAGGACGTCAAGGAAATAGCTTACCTCTTCATGAGTGTTTTCCCTGCCTAGCGTCACCCTCAGGCTTCCGTGCGCCTGCTCATGCCTCAATCCCATCGCAAGAAGCACATGGGAAGGCGCGAGAGAGCCTGTCGAACAAGCCGACCCAGTCGATGCTGCGACGCCCAGTGTATCCAGTCCCAGCACCAGCCCCTCGCCCTCTATGAAATCGAATCTGAAATGGGCGTTTCCAGCAAGCCTATTGACTGGGTGGCCGTTGAGGTGCGAATCCGGAATGGTTTTCAGCACGGAGTCTATCATCCGGTCTCTCATATCCCTCATTCTATCAGCGCAGTCCTTCATGTCCCTTGCAGCTATCTGAGCTGCCTTTCCCAGTCCCACTATACCGGGTATATTCTCGGTGGATGACCTGAGTCCTCTCTCGTGTCCTCCGCCGTGAAGGATCGGTCCTATTCGCGTTCCACTCTTGACGTAAAGAGCTCCAACTCCCTTCGGCCCGTGAAACTTGTGGGACGATAACGACAAGAGGTCTACATTGTCTTTCTTCACGTCCACACGGATCTTGCCCACTGCTTGGACGGCGTCGGTATGAAATGGAATCCCTTCCGCCTGTGCGATCTTGCCGATTTCTCTGACCGGCTGGACGGTCCCTATCTCGCTGTTGGCCATCATGACGCTTATCAGCACAGTATCCTTGCGAATGGCCTCCTCGACGTCCTCAGGTCTCACGAAGCCGTCATTTGTGATCGGCAGCTCCGAAACCTCAAATCCGGCGGCTTTCAGATTAGCGCAGGACTCGAGCACCGCATGATGTTCCATCCTGCTTGTGATGATATGGCCTGCTGACCGTCCCTCGAAAAGGGCCGTGCCCTTGATGGCAAGGTTGTCGGATTCTGTGCCGCTCGACGTGAAGACGATATCTGACGGATCGGCGTTAATGAGTCTTGCCACGTTTCTTCTCGCCTCCTCGAGGGCCCTCTTCGCCTCCCTGCCGAACGAGTGAATGCTGGAAGCATTGCCGCATCTCTCCGTGAAGTATGGTCGCATGGCCTCGACGACCTCCGGAAGCATTGGAGTTGTGGCTCCATGGTCGAAGTAGATCCTCCTGACTGGGTTCGCTGACATGACGATTCCAGTGATGCCACGCCGCCGTTTAAACGTTTGCGGAGGGGCCAGCGCTCCGCTTTGCGCTTCCAGAGCTGTGTTTGTCATTGATAAATGAGAAATACCGCCAACCAATATGCCGGCTTGCATATGGATGCTGAGAGGCTCAGGAAGGACTTCCCTCTTCTGGCATTGGGGGATGAGGCTACGCGTCCCATCTATCTGGATAGTGCATGCCAGACGCTTCGACCGAAATGCGTATTGGATGCGATGCACGAGTACTACTCATCCTTCCCCGCTTGTGCGGGAAGGAGCTCCCACAAGCTCGCCACAGAGGTTGACATTCGGTGCGACGATGCGCGGACAAAGGCATCTACATTCTTCAATGCAGCCGACCCGGCAGAGATCGCCTTCCTCAAGAATGCGACCGAGGGACTGAACACAGTCATATTCGGGTCGGGGCTGAGGCGCGGAGACGAGGTGCTCACCACCGATTATGAACACAATTCCGTTCACGTGCCACTCGTCCACGCGCAGCAAGAGATAGGCATCAGAAGGAGGATAGTTGCCAGTCGGGACGATGGTACATTCGACCTGGAAGCATTCAAGAACGCTCTGAACACTGAGGTCAGGCTGGTGGCTATGTGCCTGACGTCGAATGTCACGGGCTACACCCTCCCTGCAAAGGCGATGGTAGAGATCGCCCATGATCATGGAGCCAAGGTCCTTCTTGATGCGGCACAGGCGGCTCCGAGTACGCGATTGAACGTGCAGGCTATGGGAGTGGACTACCTGGTCGTCTCGGCGCACAAGATGCTTGGGCCTTCTGGCGTGGGCATCATGTACGCCTCAGCTGAGTGCTCTCGCACCCTGAGACCTCTCACCTTTGGCGGCCATGGCGTTACAGACACGACATTTGATTCATATGAGTTACTGTCTCCGCCAGAACGCTTCGAAGCAGGACTTCAGAACTACTCCGGGATTATCGGCACAGGGGCTGCCCTGGAATACCTTGACCGAGTAGGCCTTGAGGAGATCAGGGAACATGAGAGATCTTTGAACAAGCGCATGACTCGAAGACTGATGGATGTCTCCGGCATAACCATCCTTGAGCCCTCGGACCCGAATCTCCGAGCTGGAATGCTGGCATTCAATGTGGCTGGCGTGTCCCACCACGATGTCGCGATGATACTGGATCATTCGCGGAACATACTGCTCCGCGCCGGAAAGCTGTGTTGCCACTCGTTGTTCGAAGCGCGGCGTCTCGACGGATGCGTGCGCGCTTCGGCGTACCTGTACAACACGCCGGCCGAGATCGACGCATTCTCCCAGGCCGTGGAGGATATTGCCACGAAGCTGTGACGGCTCACCCCGAATCTGCCGCGCTCATGAAAACCATTGTCTTCAGCACGCTCTGGACGGGTATCACACGGACGGCCAAGGCGATACGGTCCCCCGAGGTGGCGACGAGAGGGCCGCAGGACGAATCGAGCTCTTCGACCGTGCTTGTGTTCAGGCTGGCGCCGTCCCACGGCCAAAGATGAATGATATTGGAGGTGGTGACCACGCTTTGCGCCCTCTCCGACTTGACTTCGACGCCGCCAGGCCAGATGGTCATAACGATTGGCAGGCTCATCGGGAGCCAGGGAACATCATATACACAACGTGCTTCACATCCCCCTTCTGTTATGCTTGATATCAAATCGTCGAGCTGCCTCCCAATTGCCTTCAACTCTTCAGATTCCGTGACCGATTGCGGCTCCGTCAGCTCACAACTTAAGACAGAGAGAGCAAGAAGCGCGCATAATGAAACTCCCAGCTTTGATATCACGAAGTCCATGGCAGCGCCTCACACACGATCGTCGGGACAGAGTCGTACGAGGCCACTTCGAGCCGCAGATCGAAAGCCTCCGCTATGATGTACAGACCGTCTAGGTCCTCCGACGTCAGCCATATTGCTGGCTGCATCGCTGTCCGAGCCATTCTACCGCCCGAGGATAGCTCCAAGACGATGCTGGTCATACACGGCTTTCCCCATTCATCGCCGACGGTCAGGCTAGCCATTTGGAGCCTTCCGTCGGAGGTGAAATCCAAATGGACGGTTCTGACCGCCCCGAGCCCCTCGATGGATATCGCCTGTGCTGTTCGCATCGCCGTGTCGAGCTGCAGCTCGCATCGTTGGATGAAGTTCCTGTCCCTCAAGGATTCCAGAACGTCAGCAGCTGGCATTATCGAGAGCCCGGCAACGATCGCGATGATCAGAAGCCTGAGGGGCAGCGCCTCGAGGGCGTGGAGATCTCGAACCAGCGGCATAGACGTCAGCTCGGTATCACGGGAATCTCGAAGCTGGAATCTATCCCGTAGTCGCCCTTCGCAACGGTGACAGTGATGGTTGAAAGCATGGGCCCGTAGTGCTCCACCACGAGGCCCGTGAAGACAGCCCGTCCCATGGAATCAGTCACGCCCCTGACCAGCTCACCCTCATAAGTCCTGATGTTCCCCCCTTCGAGCAGCACTGTGGCGCCTTCGAGCCTGTCGCCGCTCTGATCCGTCACCACGACCGTCAGCGTCACCCCCTCCCTCGAGTAAACACCATCGCCGTCGGAATCGAACACTGCTATCTCTCCCGGATTCACAAAGACCTCGCCGATCGACCGAGGAGCCGATATCGATGCCATCCACCCCATGATAATCGTCAGGCCCAGCCCTGCCACGACCACCATTATGAGCAATTGCAGGGGCAGTCCCTCGATGCCGCCGTCGCAGTCGTCAGATATCCCGACAGATCTGGCCGTTCAAACACCTCCCGAGCCTCGCTGAATACCGCTCACAATTACACGGGCGCAGTCTATGCTTGATACGAGTGTCTGCATGTAGTCTACGGGGGCGAACTGGTATGAGTCAGTGGGTGTTCATGACCGTTATCATGGTTGATTCTCAGATTGACATGTTCATATATGCTCGGAGGGGGTAGTCCTCAAACGAACAGCAGCCAAGGCCGAAGGAGCATGCTCTCCTTGCGACCTACGCTTGCGACTTCAAGGAGCGGATTGGAATGGAAGCATCGAAGTGTCCGAAGTGCGGCGAAGAGCCGAATTTCCTCGAACACATGGAGAAGTGGTATTGCTATGAATGCAACTCTTATGTTGACGAGCCAGAAGTTGACACGTATGAAGAGCCAGTCGATACGGTCGAAGAGGAGACCGTCGAAACGGCCGAGGAGGAGTCCCACGAGGAAGCTGTCGAGGCGGAGGCTCCGTCCGAGGAGGAGACCGAGGCGCCCGAGGCCGTTAAGGAGACGATCGAGGTGCGCATATGCCCCAATTGCTCTCAACCTCTGAAGTGGATAGAGAAGTATCAGAGGTACTACTGCTACAGCTGTAAGAAGTACGCGCCGGTCGAGAGAAAGGTTGCGAAGCCTGAGCCAGAACCCGAGCAGGAGAAGACGGTCGAGGCCGTCCCTGCGGAAGAGCCGAAGGAGGAACCGAAGCCCATCGTGAAGGAGGATATAGGCAAGGCGTGCCCGGAGTGCGCAGGCGCGATGAAGTACATTGAGAAGTACAACGAATGGTACTGCCATGCGTGCAAGAAGTACCCACTCCACAAGCCGAAAGAGAAGCCTCCCGTCAAGGAGCAGCCCAAGAAGCGCGTCTGTCCCAAGTGTGACGGCCCTCTGAAGTACATCGAGAAGTACGGCCGTCACTACTGCTTTGCATGCAAGGCGTACGCCCCTAAATCCGGCGCCGCGAGCGACAAGAAGCGCTGTCCGGCATGCAAGTCGGAGTTGAAGTACATCAAGCAGTACAACGAATGGTATTGCTACACCTGCAAGAAGTACCCACTCAGGCCGACTAAGCCCGTGTTGCTGCTCTGAAAATCATCCCCAACCCGTTCCCCCGGTGGTCCAGGCGTCTGATTGTGAGCCACCGGGGAGATTTGAACTCCCGACCTGCTGATTACAAGTCAGCTGCTCTCCCAGCTGAGCTACGGTGGCGCGAGGATCTGGCCGAGTAATGATGAACCTGGCATATAGGTTTTGACCTGGCATCGACAATGCGAGGTCCCAAGCTATGCGTCGACGGACGCATCTGGCATCGCCTCGGCTGCATCGGAACCTTTAAGTGGCGGGTATGTATCCGCACAAACCGCGCACCAGCGGTGGTATGCTATGACCGATGATGAGGGTGCTAAGAAGCACCAGAAGAAGGATAAGGCGCACGACGAAGGAGGCTCCGGTATAGAACCGGGCAGCCTTGTGCTGGCAGATTTCAGTGGCTGGATCGAGGAGACGGACGAGCTGTTTGACACGACCGATGAGTCACTGGCCAAGGAGAAGGACATCTTCGATGAGAAGATCGTGTATGGCGCCCAGCCACTGATTGTGGGAAAGGGGCGTCTGTTCCCTGGCCTGGACGAGCACATGCTGGCGGCCGAGATCGGCAAGGACTACGAGGCAGTCATCCCTCCGGAGAAAGGCGCAGGACCGCGAGACCCGAAGCTCGTCGAGCTGCATCCTATGCGCGAGTTTCTCAGGCAGGACATCGAGCCTCAGGTAGGCATGGAGGTAACAGTCAGGAACCGCAAGGCCACCATCGTCGCGATGACTGCTGGCCGTGTAAGGATAGATTTCAACAACAGGCTCGCCGGTCGGACATTGAAGTACAAGTACAAGATCATCAGCAAGCCGGACAAGCCCAAGGAAATAGCTGAGCTTCTGTTGAAGATGTCCTACGGTACCGCCGAGGGATTCGATGTCCATCATCATGGGAAGGAATACAGGATCACCCTACCTGACGCGTGCAAGTACGACCAGAAGTGGCTGCTAACCAAGTACAGAGTCGTTACGGACATGCGTGATGTTCTTGATGCCGACAAGGTGTCGTTCGTTGAGGAATATTTGAAGCCGAAAGTCCAGGAGGAAGAGCCGGAGTTTAAACCGGAGCCGGAGGCGAAGGCGGAGACAGCAGACGAGCCAAAGGATGGCGCCAAGGAGGAGGAAGTCAGCACTGAGCCTGAGGAGAAAGCGCCCGAGGAGCTTTCGGATGAAGATCGACAATGATCTTCTTCACATGGTGAGACCTGCGTAAACATCTTAATCATTCTCTCATATTAGTCGCACGGGAAGCTTCTGGAATATGATTCAGCCTCCGAGAAGGGCGCGTGGCCTAGCTGGATATGGCACTTGCCTCCTAAGCAAGCAGTCAAGGGTTCGAATCCCTTCGCGCCCGCTCTCTTTGAGAAGAGGCCATAGGGGTGGAGAGAAGGCCTTAAGCCGTCGAACGCGATTTCGAATTGGGAATTGCGATGGCTGACAAGAAGCTCATGAACGCGGGAGTTGTGACGGCAGTCGTTGGTGGAGCTGTAATAATGATGGCCGTGACGATAATGATCTATCCCGAGGAGACTGTTCGTCGCGGAGAAATGGAAGTGGTCCAGCCCTATTTCAGTGAGGGGACGATAGTCTTCGTTATCGGTATCGTGGTCCTATTCGCTGGCGTCGGATTGTATATTGCTGGCAAATACAAGAATAGGGATATCGCGATGCAGGCAAAGTAGTTGTTGCGATACGAGAGCGCAGCATTCTGCGCTGGGAAAAGGCCGCAGGGAGAAGGCCTTAAGGCGCATGAGGCGATTCGCATACGGGGGAAATGATGAAGTACTCCAGCGTGGTGATTGCATACGCTGTATTGATTTTGAGCGGGTTCATCATTGGGTCATATGCTGCCGGTATGATTCTCATAAAAGCGACATCCTTCGATATGTTCGCGGGCGATGACGATATGGAGATGTTCGTCTACCTTACGCTCTTATGTGCGGGATTTCTGTTGGCGATAGTCTCGTTGATACTCATGCTATTCCGTGTGCTGCGTAGCACAGCGACTACGACTAACTCGAAGGAAGGCCCGTAAAACGCGTTCTTCCCTCGAAATAGCCTTGATTCCGCCCCTATGCTCTCAAAGGCGTCTAACCCTTTCCGCGAGGCGTAAGGTACGAAACCCAGTAGCAAATCGACGAGCATGGGCGTTCTAAGGCTCGCTGGAGGCGACCGAGCGTATGTAACATGATTAGTTGACGAAGTCAACAATGACAAGAAGGATCAGGAAAGTCAAAATCACTGACAACCAAAAGAGATAGCTCTTCCAACTGCCAATGAAGCTCGCCCCATAGATTTCCTTCTTGGCCTTCGCGCCGTGCGGTAGTGCGTGTAGAGGCGGCCTTGACGGAAAAGGTACCTTTCGAATCCTGGCCATGTTAAAATCATCTCGCACCAATGCCTTAACAGTATTCATGGATGTCCATCGTGAGAAAAGGCCATGGGGGCGGAAGAAGAGGAAAAGGGGTTCAGCTCCGGTTAATTCTCCGCTGATTGAATCCGTTCTATTGAAGAATGAGCTGACGGGGGATAGCCAAGGAGTCTATCATGACCTCATGTGCTTGTCAGTGCCTAATTTCGGGATTCCTACCTCTCCATCCGATGCGAACTTGGTTCGCATCACCAGGCATATTTGATTGACGAAAAAACATATAAACTATGGAATCAATTTGATTGTGGTCGGATCCCAGGGATGTAGCAAGGCTGCACGGGGTTCGGTTAGGAGGCCAGTTGATGGCATCAACTGACGAAAGTAGTGGCAGAATGTGTGTGTCTTGCGGTCGATCCATTGCTATGGACTCGAATGTGTGCCAGCACTGTGGGCATGATTTCAGAGCCCCAGCGCCTGTGGAAAAGAAGAAGACGGCGATTCCTGTAATCGGCGGAGTGCTCATCATAATCGCGGGATTCATGGGTCTCGCCATGGGTGGCATCTTGATTGCCATAGACGTCGATGAACTCGACACCGTTGGTTTGGATGTCGCCGGCGTCACCGATATGGTGGATGACATAATGACTGCGTGCGGCATCATTGCGATAATAGTCAGCATTATCGTACTGCTCGGAGGGTTCTTCGGGGTGATGCGCAAGCACTGGGGCATCGCAGTGGTCGGCGGCGTACTGGGACTCTTCGTCATTGGGCCGTTCTTGCTCGGGAGTATCCTCTCCCTTATAGGTCTGATACTCGTGGCTGTCTCCAGGAAGGAATTCGAGTAGACGTGAAGCCTCGAAATTCCACATAAACCCTTTATTCCACTTTCATTTCCTGCTAGGAGATCTGATCCTCGAACTCCTTCTCCCACCAGACGATGTAGTTTCTCTCGCCCGCCACGCGCCTTCGGATGGCTCGCTTAGCCAGGCTATGGGCTATTGTGGCATGCTCGAGGCTCCACGCCTTCCTTATATTCCCCGGCATCTCGAGATAGCTCGGAGCCTCGTCAATGTATTTGGGTGGTAGACGCGAGAGAGCGTATAGATCGCACGCTCTCTCACCTGAGGGAATGTCGCGCGTGTTGAACTGCGCGAGGTGCATGAGCTCATGGGCGATCGTCCAGAAGGTTGGCGATTTGTAATCGCCGTTCCTCGCCTTGCGGACATCCAACATGAGCTTCACCACTCCGTCATCGGATTGGAACGCGAGGCCGTCATAGGATCGAGTTAGCCCGATCTTCATCTTCCTACGTATCTCAGGGAAGTATGGGTGGAGGCGTCTCACTCTTCTTTCGGCCTCCTCTCTCAACCTGGGAGCCAGGGTGAGAGCGCTCCTGGTCCATGCAATCTCAAGCAGCATCTTGGGCTATCCGATGCAAGAGGAGTATTTTATCATATTCCCCTTGGCAGGGGCGGCGCAGCCACTGCCCGGCTCACTTCAGGCTGCCGTCTATGCCTATGATGACGCCATCGACCGAGGCATCGCTGCCCGCCTTCTTCAACGCCTCCTTCGCCAGTGCCATCAACCCCGAGCAGCACGGAACCTCCATCATAGCCACCTTGACGGACCTGGGCTTGGCTTCGGAGAACAGTCGCACGAGCTTCTCCAGGAAAGCGCTCTGTTCCTCAAGCTTCGGGCAGCCAATAACGATGGGCTTGTCCTTCATGAAGTCCTTGTGGAAATCGGCATAGGCGAACGGGCAGCAATCCGCTGCAAGGAGGATGTCGGCGTTTCTGTAGAAAGGGGAGGAGGGCTGGACGAGACGCCATTGAACCGGCCAGTTCACCAGCTCGGACGGGCGGCGGTTCGCCGTATCTTCGGTCGCCGTGGAAGGAGGTGCGTGCACCCGCCTGAGCATCATCGGAGTCGCAGATGGACATCCGCAGGGGTGGCTGTCGTCCGCTTCTTCTGCACGATCCCCTCCAGCGTCCGCCAGGTGCCTCTTAACCGCCTCCTCATCGAAATCTGGCGCATCGCGCTCCACGATGGTGAGCGCCCCCTCGGGACACTCTCCAATGCATGCTCCGAGGCCGTCACAGAAGACCTCGTTGACCACCTTCGCCTTCCCGTCGATTACTTCGAGCGCCCCTTCCGCACAAGCGATTACGCACTCCCCGCAGCCAGTGCATTTGTCCTCGTCGATCTCGATTATCTTTCGTTTTCCCATAGCCTCACCATTGCGCAAATCGAACGGTGCATTATGGCGTTGCAGAGGTGTATGCCTCACCCCTTACCTGTAAGGCCTATGGTATCATAAGCGGTCGCATCCGTCGAACCGGGCCCGACCAATTCCTTCCACTTCAGCTTGGAACGCGATCTATGAAGCTTGTCTGCAATTACGCCAGCCGTCAGCGTGACCGGAGGCAGGAGGAAGATCATCGTTCCAGCAAGACCGATCAGTCGCGTTATCGCTCTTGCCTCAAATATCTCGCGCGAGCAACTCGAGTCGTCAGGCATATCCGCCCCCAAGAGCGATGACCAGATAGTCCTCTGGAGGTTGAGGGTCATCATGGTTGTGAGCCAGACGAAGTCGCGGAAGGTAGTGTATTGTCCACCGAATCCTGTCTTCCCGTTTAGAATCGCACGCCTCAACTCCTCACCTGTGGCACCATCGAATGTGGTGTAGCCATCTCCGACCATCATCGGAGCGTGGGCGTCGCTTCCGCCAGTCATCGCCATCGGAAGCCCTTCACACCTCTTCTGTGCTATGTCGTTTGCGTATCCATCTCTGTGGAACGCGTTGAACAGCTCAACCCCGTCTAGGTCAAGGTCCACGAGCTTCTCAGCGACAGAGCTGCAGTGCGCGCTGAACGGGTGCGGCGCTATGGCGACGCCGCCGAGCTCGTGAATGCGATCAATGGTCTCCTCCGCAGTCTGGTCGCGCGGGACGCTCTCCGAGAGGTACAGCCCGATTATCTCGCCGTCAGAGGTGGAGACTTCCTCACCGATGACGACCTCAACACCGGAGCTTTCGCGTGCAGCCTTCTTCGCTCCCTTGATCGTGTCGTGATCGGTCACGCACACGACGTCCAACCCTCTTCTCTCGGCCGATGAGACAACATCCTTCGGTTCGCTGACTGCATCGGGGAACCTGAGGAACCTCAGTTTGGACATGCCGGAGTACTTCGTGTGGGTGTGGAGATCCGCTCTGCCGACCATTCCCGGCGTAATCTGGGTAGAGATAGAAATCCCTTTTGTCCATGACGGAGGAGATTCGGGCTAGAAGACGGCCCTTTGCCGAATCAGCTGCGCGAGCGGCAAAGGTCGGTAGTCGCGGCAACAGCTTCTGAGCGGAAACCACATCGGGCTATCGCGGGAGTCAATCACGACATTCGATGTCTCAGAACCTCTCCCGCCAGAGCTCCTGTCGGTTCCCCTTCGGCCATGGCGACCGCGCCGTTCACCACGACGTACGGGATCCCATCGGGATACTGGTGTGGATAATTCTCGTAGGGGTATGCGTGAGGCCATCGGTTCGTTGCCTTGTCCTTGATGTTGGCGAGGTCGATCACGGTGATGTCAGCCTTCATGTTGGGCCTCAGCAATCCCCTGTCCAAGAGGCCGATCTTCTGTGCGGGGAAGCTGGTCATCCTGCGAACGGCGTCCTGAATCGTCAGGACCGGGTCGTCACGAACAAATCTCTCGAAAATCCCTGGATATTCCCCGAACGAGCAAGGCATATACGGCGGCGGATCGCTTAACGGCCCCTCCAAGGACCAAGTGGCGCAATCGGAGGAGAACATCATGTTCGGGTCCTTCATCAGGGCTTTCACGTCATCCTCGCTGATGTAGTCGAAGATCGCCACTATTCCGTCCTTCTCCTCAACGAGCAGGTCGAAGTAGGTCTCGAACTCGTCGGAGCCCCTCTCCTCAGCTATCTGTCGGATGTTCTTGCCGACAAGGTCTTTCTGAGTGGGCGCATGGAGCACGAAGATCCTGTCGAAGCGTCCGTGTTTGAGAAGGCCACAAGGTCCGAAGGCTGGAAGCTTGTCATCGATTATCTCGCTACGGATCCTGCTCCGATTCTCCTGCGACTTCAAATGCTCGATCCTCTCCTCGGCGGGCAATGCGGCGAGGTACTGCGGCAGCGCCCCGCTCAGCTCGGGCGCAAGGTCAGTGTGGACATCATTGTCGATCGTAACGTCCAAACCTTTCTTCCTCGCCTCGGATACGAGCGCCAACGTCTCCTTCGTTCGTCCAATAGCACCCCATTTGGGACAGTTGTGCGAGATCTGCACTCTGACGCCTGCGCGATCGCCGATGAGGATCGCCTCCTTGATGCCTTCAAGGATGGTCTCTCTCTCGCCTCGAATGTGTGACGCGTACATGCCTCCGTAGCGGGCGACGATCTTGCACAGCTCGACGATTTCGTCGGTCTTCGCGAAGCATCCCGGCGGGTAGACGAGACCTGTTGATAATCCGAACGCGCCCGCTTCCATCGCCTCGGCGACGAGGCCCTTCATCGTTTCAAGCTCCGCGGCCGACGGCGCGTCCATCCGGTCTCCCAACACGGCGGTCCTGACCGAGCCGTGTCCCTGAAGGGCCGCGATGTTGTGCCCGAGCCCGCCCTTTTCAAGGGCTGACAGATACTCTTCGAAAGTGCTCCATTCCGCCTCTGATACTCTCCCGGCCCATTCGCCCCAATAGGTCTTTGCGAGTTCCACGTAAGGCTCCTTCATCGGGGCGACGCTCTGGCCGCAATTGCCTATGAGATGAGTCGTAACGCCTTGTCTTAGAGTGCTGTCGCACCCTCTGTACACAATCGCCGTCACGTCGGAATGTGTATGGATATCGACGAAACCCGGGCAGACGTAGAGCCCTTCGGCGGATATCGCCCGCTCGCAATCACCAGGGTCGATCCTGCCTATCTCCGCGATTCTGTCCCCTTCGACTCCGATGTCAGCTTTGTACCACGGGTTTCCCGAGCCATCGATTACATATCCCTGCAGGATGCCTAAATCAAACCCCATAGCTACGACCGCCGCGCTATGAATCTACTTGTATTTAGCATTCCCCGAAGAGGTAGAGGAGCGTTCCGGACCAGACCTTCGGGTAGAAGTAGGTTGATTTGTGCGGCATCTTGAGCCCCTCCTTCGCAACCTCCATCACCTGTTCCACGGTGGGCGCCTTGACGATGAAACAACCAACGTGTTCCTTCGTCGCCAGCTTGGAACGCGCGGTCTCGATTTCCTTCACATAGTCTATGTTGATCTTGCGGTCCAACATCTCGGCGGTGAATCCGAGCACTTGCTTCAACACCTTCTCCTGCAGGACGTAAACCGACAATGCGCCTAGCGGGCCTGGGAGATTCTCTCCTTTAGGGGCTGCGAGCGCAAGCAGCTGTGCACCCGGGCACCAGACGCCGAAAGCGGTGCTGGGCGCTTCGTTCAGAGCCGATACCAGCTCCTCAGGCGAGTCGAATTCCTCGAGCACGAAATCCTTGCTGAGCCGGCTCCGAAGCGTCGTCAGGCTATCCTTCTCGAGGTTCCTGATCAGACGGTGTGCCGGGTATATGACCAGCCCCGGATTCTCGAAGCTCACGAGCGTCGAGAGCACGAAATCCGACGGGCTCCTGCCTTTCGAGGCGGAATCTCCGGCATTCTTGCGGTGCTCAAGAGCGGTCTCATATCTGTGGTGGCCATCTGCTATCAGCATGCGCTGGGGCTCAAGCAACTCCGCGATTCTGGAGACCACCTTGTTATCCGCGATTCTGACTATGCGATGGTGCACATTGCCAGCATCTATGAATCTGACCATCTCTGCGGATTTCCTGCACGAGTCGATGGTCTTCTCAACCTCGCCAGTCGGGTCATCGTACAGCATGAAGATCTGCTCCAGGTTGCCCTTCAGCGAAGACAGTAGGGCCAATCGATCGGCCTTGTGCTTCGGAATGGTGTTCTCGTGCGGCAGGATCATGCCACTCGATGGATCCTCTAGCTTGACAAGAGCCACGATACCCGACCTGACACGTACGATTCCATCTTGGTCCTGGAAGGTCTGCTCATAGAGATACAGAGATCGCTCGGCGTCGCGCACAAGCACCTCGTCGTTGAGCCATCTCCTGAGGCGCTTCCTCGCCGTTGCGTATCCGTCGTTCTCATCTCCGAGCGTCAGATATGTGATGTTGAGCCGGTCCTCCTTAAGGCGGCGTTCCATGCCCCGGTCAATAACATCATACGGAGGTGCGACGAACCTCCCCACTTCGTTTCCGAATCTTTGGCTGTTGTAGTGAACCGCATTGAACGGCGCGATCTCGACCAACTGCAGACCCTTCCATTTAGGCTCATCCAGTAGCCGCTTATAAATGATTAGGTTGCATGAGCTGAATCGGCATAAGAGAACGGTCTAGCCTTCAAGGATGGGTACGTAGCCATACCAGACGCCATCCTCCTGCAGGTGTATGAGATTCTCCCTCAGCAACTCGAGATGAGTTCGCTCCATCTTTTCGAGCTTCGAGAAGACCTCTCGAAGCTCTTCGTCAGCCTCTTTTGCGTGGCTCGAGTAGAAGTCAATCGACCGCTGCTCGGTTTCGATTCCGAGCTTTATGGCTGATATGGCGTCCTTGGTCTTGATTGAGTCCTTGAGAATTCCGTGTGGGAAAATCTTCTCCAGCCCTTCATCCAGTACCTCAGTTCGATCGTAGGCTCCTCCATGTGCCTCGAGCTCATTGGTGAGGATTGCCGCGTGCTCCTCCTCATCGTTAGCTAGCCCCTTCATGAGCGCTTTGGCTTTGGGGTCGCTGACGAGATCGTGGAATCTCATATAGTACTCCTTACCAAAGCGCTCGAACTCGATTGCCATCGCCAAGACGTCTCTAACAGTTGGCATGTCGCATCACCCACTCAGGTAGAAGTGAACTGATAACACAGCTAATAAACTGTTATGTCAGATTTCGGACCTCTGCAGTGCAAGCCGGCTCTGCAAGGTTTCAAGGCCTGCAACTACTATATTATAATCGCGCACTCTATTACATTCCTGAAGCGACCTGGAAGGCCGATCGTGCGGCTCGTCCGCCCAATCATCGACTACCCAGGTTTTTGAGGGTTGGTCGCATGAACTCAGACCGGATTGATGCTCATGCCTGCAAGAAGGACGCCCCGTTGATTAACGACAGGATGTGCTTGGAGCTTACTGGCATAATGAGGAGCATATCACGGGGCAGCCATCTTCGAAGCATTCTTGCAGAGGTAATCGAATCTTCGAAGCGCGTGAGCAGAGCCGCCGACGTACGCGTCAGAGTGTACTCGAGCGATGTTGCGCTGGAGCTAATCGACCCGCGGCCCAGTGATGAATCGGGCGAATGCCCGATGATCATCTCTGAGGGCGGACCAGGTGTTTCTCAGACGCATGAGGGCAGGAAAATCATCGAGGGGTGTTATTTCACTCGCTCGAAACAGCGGCCCAATTCCTCATCATCTGGTTCCGAGCAATCGAAGTGGCAGGAAGGCGACGTGTTCACATTTCCGGTGTGCTACGCTTCGGGCGATTGTGTTGCCGACCTGGAGGTTTTTGAGACGGCTGATGGCCTTCTACTGACCGATTGCGACGTGGTTAGGATCAGACTGTTGGCCGAGCTCGCCGCAGTTGCCATCGCCAAACTGAAGGAGGAGATTCGCTTCGAGCGAATCTCGGACGATATGAAGCAGCGGACGGCGCTTCTTGAAGATCTTTTGACAATATCCTCCTCGATTGTCTCGGAGAGGAGCCCTGATACGCTATCCAGGATGATTCTCACCTCGTTGGCAACTCTTTTCGGCTTCCAAAGGGTGACGCTGGTGGGCCTCGATGAGTCCGTCGGCGAGTTCAGATGGTTAGCGACCTTCGGATACCCTCCCGAGTCAGCTGACGCAGCCAAGTCCAGGACCATACCGCCTGAGGTCGTTCTTGAGGAATTCGTCGCTGGGAATAGCATCTCAAGATCTGCCTATCACATCCCGTTCGAGAAGATGTCAGACAATTCGCGCAAGTACTTCATAACACCCGAAACGGTGAACAGCGCTGCTAAGCTTGGGCCGAGGAAGGATCGGGAGCTTCGCGAAGGCGATACTCTGGCGTTCGTTCTGAGAGACTCTTCAGCCCGAATTGTGGGGGCCGTTTACGCCTCCATGCCACTTGACGGTTTGATTCCGGATAAGGAAACAATCGAGACAATCGAGATATTCACCTCACTGGCGGAAGTCGCCATGGAGGACGCTCGTCTGTCTGAAGATAGAGAGGTCGCACTTCGACTGAGCAGCCAGAGAACGGAGCAGCTCTCACGCATATTCGAGCTGACATCCGAGCTGATGTATGTCAAGAATCTGGACCAGTTGCTCGACGATGTGCTGAAAACGTTGGCGCAGCTCCTCGGTCTCAGAAGGATGGTGATTGGCATACGCAACGATGAGCGGGGGACATTCGTCGTACAGGCGGTCTACGGTTACCCCGAGGAGAACGTCGAGGGCATAAAGGCGGTCGAATATCCCATTGAGCGAATCACTCATCTGATAGACCCGGAATCCACCCCTTACCCCGCCTCCCCGGTGAAGTGGCGGAAGAAGGTGGGACGCAGGACGTATTACATACCCACCGAGAGCGCGGATCGAGAGCCCGACGACGTGGTCTACTATCCCGATCAGGACCTCATACGCCACCCAAGGAAGAGCAAGGACCATTGGCACGAGCTCGATTACATGGACACGTACATCTTCGATAGGGAAGACGAGGTGCTAGCGTATATTGAGATACTGAGACCAAGGGACAACCGAGTGCCGGACTCCGACACCATCGAGATCATAGAGATCTTCGCAAGTCTCGTGGGAATTGCGATTGAGAACTCGAGGCTCTTCCAGAGCCAGGTCGAAAGCAGGCGTTCCGCAGAGTTCTTCACCGACCTGCTGTCTCATGACATCAAGAATTTCAATCAGGCCATAATGGGATATCTGGACATACTCAAGGTCTATCTTCCAGCGCCGGAGCAGGTTACGCAGATTGAGAAGATCGCCTCCCAAGTAATGAACGTCAACAGGCTGGCGAACGATGTGCGGACGATGTCGAGGCTTACATGGGGCAATGTGAACCTGACAAGGATAGACTTGGGTGCGATTCTTGTCGAAAGCGCAGATAACGTGAAAACTATCTATCTCACGAGGGATATCGAGATAATAACTCGGAATGTGGAGCTGCAACGATTCTTCGTCAATGCAGATGAGTTGCTCAGGGAGATGTTCTCCAACATCCTCACGAACGCAGTCAAGTACGATTCGAACGATAGGGTGGTCATCGAGATCGAGGTGAATAGGGAGTCCGAGGGCAAGCGCCGATGGGTGATCACATCCATCTCCGATCGTGGCTGTGGCGTGGCGGACAATATGAAGGAGGCAGCCTTCGAACGGTTCTCGAGAGGCGCCAAGCTTAAGGGCTCGTCAGGCCTCGGTCTGCATATCGTAAAGATGCTTGCCAAACGATACAGAGGAACGGTTTGGATAGAAGATCGTATCCAGGGGCGCAGCGATCAAGGCTCCGTATTCAAAGTGAAGCTGCCGGAGTATTGAGTCGAATGCCGATTAGAATCGTGCGACGCCTCGCATGATTTCGACGACGGAGCCGCCGACTCTCACCGATTCTATCGTTTCATGGTCCGACATCCTGACTTCCACGTCGATTCTGCTGGGCCGACCCATGGAGAATCCCTGCTCGTTTATGATGGTGGCTCTCCTGGCGATTTCAACGAGACGGCGATGAACGAGATACGCTCCGAGGCATCCGCTCGCGCTTCCAGTTGCGGGATCTTCCAGTACACTTCCCGAAGAGAGGAAAAATCCTCGAGAGTGGGTCGTCGCTGAGGGGCTCACAGGGTCGATTGAGGTGGCATAGACATCGACAACGTTCTCGGGCAGCCTTCCCACGACCTCCGAGAACGCAACCGCATTGGCCGTGATGCTCTCGACGGCTTTCCTGCTCATCAAAGGCACGATCAGCCATGGAAGTCCAGTGGACACCAGCTGAGGAGGTGCTCTCTCCAAGTCGAAGTCCTTCTCGTTAACGGACAGCGCCTGCGCCAGCAGCCCGATGTCCTCGAATTCGTCGCCGAACTCGGGCACGCACTGGACTGTCACGACCTTCTTCACGGTTCCTCCGGAGCTGTGAATCTCAACAGGAAGGGTTCCAGCTTGTGCTTCCATCATTGCGATCGTAACCCCGTCACGCACGCTTATCATGCCTTCGTTCGCCAGCACGAAGAAGGTTCCGATAGTTGGGTGTCCAGCATAGGGTATCTCCATATCTGGCGTGAAGATGCGGACCTTGGCGTCTGCGCGGGACGATTTCCCCGCCGGGAGCACAAATGTCGTTTCAGACAGATTCATCTCCTTAGCGAGTAGCTGCATCTCCTTGGTTGTCAATCCCTTTGCATCAGGAAACACCGCGAGAGGATTTCCTCCGAACGGCTTCTTCGTGAAGACGTCTACTCGGACGTATTCGCATTCCTTTCTCGCCATCGCTCCCTTGATTCCGCTTTCTGCATTTAACTGCATTGCACGGAATCTCAGGCGAAAACGCCAATTGCTGATTGTCAAGCACAAACGACGACAGGTGCGAAAGGACGCGTTTCCGCTTCTATAGAACGCGCACACGCCCACGTATGCGTGGCTCGTGTTCCGCCAAATTATATTTATATTCGCCAGGTAGCTACTCATCTGCGTGACGGAGAGCCCAACCCCCCAGGGCCCCCCAAGGCGAGATCACAATATGAGGCGATTTTGAATGGATGAGAGTAAGCACTACTCGAGAAGATGCGTGACTGTTATCATCGCGTTGACCTTCATCGGAGGCATAATGACTGTTCTCCCTGCGAAGGCCATAGACTTGCCGAGCGATGCATGGATCAAGGGGAACGTTTCCGATAGCCTAGGCCCGATCCCGAACTCGTATGTCAAGGTCATGATGTTCACCGCCGGCGGCGTAGACATCAACTGGACATTCTCCGACGCCCTCGGCGATTACGAGATCGGTGTGCCCGGCGGATTCGACTACATGATATTCGCCGCAAATGGCAGCTATATGATGAGTATGAACCAAGTGTCCGTTCTAACAGGCGAGACCAAATGGGTGAACTTCACGCTCGATCCCATCGCCGTCGAAGCCGACGTGACGATCAAGGGCTACGTCAAAGACAGCGAGGGCGCCTCGCGAGACGACGGCCATGTCCTCGGCATAGTATACGATCCCATGGGTGACGACATGCCAGAGTACGCCAACCTGACCGTTCCGAAACCCGACGGTTACTTCGAGGTCAATGTCATTCCGAGCACTGGGGGTGGCGGCGCCGTCGCCATGGACTTCCCAGGCTTCAACATGATTGAGAACAGTACGGAAGATCCGCTGGTGGGCGGGGAGACCTATTGGTTCAACATCACCCTCGAGGCTCCATCGTACGACGACAATGCAATGCTGTACGGCTATGTGACGGTCAGTGGCAGCCTTACACCGATTGCGAATGCGCTCGTTGCGATTGAGATATGGAATGAAGATCCTGATGGCGGCTACTCCAACTACACCTTCACTGACGCGAACGGTCACTACGAAATGAACGTTACAAACGGCTCCGCGAGGCTAATGATCTCGAAGGGCGGCTACTCAATGGCCATGTTCGAACTCGAGATTCTGCCGTTCGTCGCGATTCAGAGGAATGCGGAGCTCACGCCGGTGAATTGCGTGGTTAAAGGTAACGTGACCGATGGGAAATCCAGCGATCCGATGGAGTACGCGACCGTGTTCATATGGTATGGCGGCGGCGAGATGTCTATTACCAATACGAACGAGTCTGGCTTCTACGAGATGAAATGCGTAGCTGGCGAGAACCTGTACATGAGCGTCGAGGTGGATAATTACTCGCGAGGAGTCGCCGAGATAGACCTTCTGCCGGGCGACGAGAAGTGGCAGGACTTCGAACTCTGGCCTGTATCAGCCTGGATCGAAGGAAACGTGACCGACTTCTTCGACGGAACCGGAATAGCCAACGCGCGTGTCGAAGCCGACTCCGAGGGCTACTACGAAGAAGGCTCCACGGACGACTTCGGCTACTACAACCTGTCGGTACCACAGGGTACCTACGACGTTAGGATCACCGCGACAGATTATTGGGAGAACGAATCGACCGTAGAAGTGTTGGACGGGATGGCCACCAAGCACGATGTCAGATTGATGCCGTGGGATATTCCTGAATTCTGCAGACTGTACGGTTGGGTCAACGATACTGATTCGGGAACCGGGATAGACGGAGCTACCGTGTACATCGAGCTAACGGACGGTGGTTACTCGGACGAGACTTACAGTGCTAGCAACGGGTCGTACGAGATCTTCATCCCCGCGGCTGAGATCAAATATCTAGTTACTGCCCGCATGCATTACCCCGCATATGGCGTGTTCGATGCGGAAGGGCTCGTCGATGAGAGAATGGACTTTACGCTTGATGCGGACATGTACCGGCCGAATATAACCTACACACAAGAACCTATAGAGAACCTCACGTGGTTCAATCCGACCGTTATCGACATCGAGATTGAAGAGCCCAATATCGAGAGTTTCATGCTGCTGCAATGGATGTTCTGGAAGATGGAGGATCAATCCGGAGATGAATGGGAGTACTTCTACCTCGTTGACATGAAATCGACATCCTTCAATCCTTTGGACCCGTATGTTGGCCTGCCGTACCTGCAGTTGGGTGATAACTACACGATTCACCAGGAATGGAATGCGACGATTCCGAGTGCCGGATGGCTTCAGAACGGCGATGATAGCCATTATGTCGTTGCGTCGGAGCAATGGTGGGGGCCGGACCATTACTACGCCTTGCGGGGTTACTATACCAACGATACACTGACCGACGTTGAGTGCTCTGCATACTTCGACGCAGATACGGGCGAGATTCAGTTGTTCTGGTTTGATTGGATGGGCGAGGCCGATCCTGATGACCCCAGTGCGACCTTCAATGTAGAGGTGATGACCTATGCACACAATACGTCTGACTGGAACCAGCGCCAAATGGGCGATCGAATGCAGCTTGGGCCGCTCGACGTAATCGGTCTGGAGTTCATAATAGATGAGATCGTCCCGAGCGGCCGCTACATGACTTTGTTCGGAGTGAACGACTTCGGATACCAGAGCAATGGCGATCTTAGAAACTTGACGGTGGACAATGACCCTCCTTCCGCGAATGCAGGCCCCAACAGGGATGAGGTCGTCAACACGACGGTTGAGCTGAACGCGTCGCTCTCTTCTGACAACGGATGGATTGAGAGCTACGAGTGGGTGTTCGACGACGGCGGATTGGTGACTCTCTATGGCGAAGTGGTGGACTACGTGTTCACCTCGACTGGCGAGTACGAGATCATGCTTACTGTGACGGACGGCGCTGAGCATTTCGACTTCGATATGCTCGTGATAACTGTCAACGACGATATGCCCCCCGTCGCCAACGCTGGGCCTGATATGACGGTACCGGAGAACACCCTCGCGGTCTTCAACGGCAGCGACTCATATGACGATGTCGGCATCGCGAACTACTCATGGACCATCGTAGAACTTTCGGAACCCCTCAATGGCGAGGTGTGCAACTACACCTTCACGGACCTCGGAGACTACACCGTCGAGCTGGTGGTAATTGACACCATCGGGCAGCAGTCAGAGCCTGACATTGCGGTGATAACCGTTGTTGACGTGACTGCGCCAGTCGCAAACGCTGGCCTTGATCGGATTGTCCCCATCGGGACCGAGGTGACATTGGACGGGAGCGATTCATCGGACAACCACGAAGTCGTGAATTACACATGGACGTTTACCGACGACGTCGATGTGACGCTGTACGGTATGGAGGTGGACTACACCTTCCTGACACCTGGCGAGCATGTCGTCACCCTTACCGTTGAGGATGCTGCCGCCAACTCCGACACCGACACAGTGTTGATAACCATCGAGGACGGCGTTGACCCCGTCGCAGATGCTGGGAGCGACATCACTGTGGCTATCGGCGAAGAGGTCACCTTCAACGGTTCAGGATCGTCCGACAACAGCGGCATCATAGAGAGTTACTCGTGGACTTTCGAGTACGACGGTCAGGAGAGAGAGCTGTTGGGAGTGAGTGCGAACTTCACCTTCGAGATCGCCGGTGAATACGTCGTCACGCTGACCGTCGAGGACGCGGCTGGCAACTACGATACCGACACAGTCACTGTCCGCGTCAACGCACCGCCCGTGGCAGATGCAGGAGATGCGATCTCCGCCGACGTCGGTGAAGAGGTAACCTTCGACGGGTCGGGCTCCAGCGACGATAGCGGCGTCATAGTGAGCTACACGTGGACATTCGAGTACGACGGCCTGGATAGAGAGCTGAACGGTGTCAGTCCGAGCTTCGTGTTCGATATCGCCGGTGAATACGTCGTCACGCTGACCGTCGAGGACGCTGCAGGCCTTACGGATACCGACGAAGTCGTTGTCACTATTGTCGCTGAAGGCGATGAGGAGAGCTTCCTGGAATCCTACTGGTGGGTACTCGCCATCATCGCCATAGTCGTGGTTGCGGGCGTTGCCTCAGCAGCCATGATGATGTCGAAGAAAGGCGGCAAGGGCGGCGAGCCGGAGGGCAAGCCCGTAGAGCCTGAGGAGCCGATGGAGACGGAGGATATGCCTCCGCCGCCTGATGACCTGTAGGCCGCGGCGACCCGACACCAAACTATGAAAACCCCTTTCCTTTCCCTGTTTGCAGCCATACGCTCATGGTGATCTTCGCTCGATTACATCCATGAGCTGTTCGATTGTCAGCGGCGGGTCCGCAGCCTCTTCCTTCAATCGCAAATTCCTGTAGATTCTCGCAACCGTAGGGAGTTCGAGACCGGCCGATGCTAGCAAAGCCTCGTTGTACAGAATATCCACTGGCTTTCCTTCGGCGATTATGCCCCCCTTCTTGACAACGCAGACCCTGTCTGCAATCCGGGCTGCCATGTTCATGTCATGAAGAGCGATGACGACGCTCATCCCATGCTCGTCTCTGAGGGATACGAGAAGCCGTTCCATCTTCATGGCGTTGGAAGGGTCGAGGTCGCCAGTTGGCTCGTCGACTGCGAGTATCCTGGGTTGCATTGCGAGCACACCCGCAATGGCGACAAGTCTCTTCTGCCCCCCACTGAGATTGTGTGGAACCTTTTGCGCGTCCGTGATGCCAACCACTTCCAACGCGCGCTCCGCCCTCTTCCTCGCCTCCTCCGCGGAAAGTCCTAGGTTCAGCGGACCGAACATGACGTCGTCGATGACCGTAGGAGAGAAGAGCTGCGAATCAGCGTCCTGAAACACAAGGCCGACCAGCTTCCTGATCGCTGACAGGTTGTCCTTGCACAGATTCTCGCCAAAGACTCGGACCCTGCCTACATCAGGCATCATCAGTCCGTTGAGGTGTTCGAGCAGAGTCGATTTTCCTGCTCCATTGGGGCCGCACAGAGCCACTATCTCCTTGGGGTATACGCTGAAACACATGTTGTGTATTCCTTGCGTTCCGTCGGGGTACTTGTGAGAGACGCAGTCGACATGGATTATCGCGCCCTTGTCGTCATGGCACACTCCCGCCTGATCTGTCCGTGTCATATCGTCACAACTCCCACGCCGAGATATCGGTCGATGACTGCGATTGCAAGTATCGAGAGCAGTGCCAAGATTGCCGCAATGCCCTTAGCGCTTGGTCTGGGAACGCGTTCTACGACGGGGAAGCTTCCGTCGAAACCCCTTGATTCCATCGCCTTGGAGATCCTCTCGGCTCTGTCGAACGCGTGTATGAACGCATGGCCGAATATGCCGGCGTACATCCTACTCTGCCTTGTAACACCTCTGACAAGACCCCCGTTTCGAGAGTGGATGGTGTCAATCACATTAGTCAGTTCATCGCTTGTCACGTAAAGGAATCTGTAGGTCAGGAGGAACATCGTGGCCAATGATGCGGGCATTGTCCTATGAGCGACATACACGATATGCTTGTACCTGATTGTCATGAACGTCGCCAAGGAAAATGTCACGACCGCCAATCCTCTCATGGCAAGCTTCAGCATGAGAATCAGGCCGTTGTCCGTCACAACGATTCTCGTAGTGCCAAGGTCGAGCCCCGCGATTTCGTCCCCTGGCTCTGTGAACACGAACATGATGGCAAGCGTAACCACGAAGACCAGCGGAAGCGTGTACCATCCGATCAGGAGTCTGACTGGAAGCCTCGCAGCGACATAGAACGTAACCGTGAACGCATAGAGTGCAAGAAGCGTCGCGAGGTCAGTGACGACCGTGACCAAGGCGACGATCAGCAGGAGCATGAACGTCTTGGTCCATGGGTTCGTCCTGTGGACAACGCTCGATCCTCTTTCGGCGTAATGGGTGATCACGCGCAGATCCGGCACATGTTTCGTGTATGTTCTCCCAGACAAGCCACCCTCACCTCCACGCATTGACCGCTCACGGCGCCTCCGAAGGCTCCGACGTGCGCAGCACCTTTCGGATTCGTTCCACTCCTTCCAGGAGCTCCGGCTTCACCCTCCCTATAAATACAACGATGTAAGCCGTAATGAACCCCTCGACGATTCCCATTACGATGTTCGCGGCGGCTATGAACACCAGGTTATGAGCCGTCTCCTCCTCGTCCAAGTGTGAGTCCTGAACGCCAGCGAATGCGATTATGATGACTACGATGGCCGCACTGACGACCAAGGCCAGCACAGTCGCAGAGAAGCCGGATGTGAATCTGCCAGCCCGAAGGCCTGTTCTCAGATTCCGGTAAGCGTAGTAGCCTATCAGCACCTCGACCAGGTTCACCACGACATTAACTCCGATCACCCCCCATCCTCCATGACCGATCGCAGCGCTGAAGAGGTTGATTACGAGAACGGCCAGGCTGCCGACTGCGGGCCCGGCCAGGACTCCAATCAGCGGTGTCAGGTTGAGGTGTATGCCTCCGAACACGGGGATGGTCACCATGAAGGCCGCGATGCCGACTGCCGCACACATGGCGCCTATTGTGAATCTCCTCACTGAGGCGGGCTCCCGTTTCAATGTGTGCAGCGAGAACGCTATAATGGCTGCAGCTACCGCCCACCAGAAGAGTACCCATGCCGGCGAAAGCGCACCATCCTCCAGATGTATGTGTGCCATGTTCCTGACGCTGACCCACCGCGAAGAGGTTTAATAAGAATTTCCATTCGGTTATTAAGACGGAGCGACCGAGCCCGAGCCCTTAATAAGAACGCATTCCGCCATCAGCTCGTCCCGGAGTGATACCTCAGCAGGCTGATGATCCAGAGCACTTCGAATACGATGCATATGGTGGCAGGAACTGCGACGATCGGTTCGAACAACGCGATAGCGAGCGTCGCGGTCAGTCCCAGGTTCTTGTAGCTTGCGAAGAGCACGATGTGAATCCTGTCCGCCTTGGGCATTCCTCTGTACCGCAGCAGGAATTCGGTCAGGTAACCCGTTCCGAAGGTCCTTACGAGGCAGGCAGCAGAGACGAAGACCACCATTGCGGGATCGTCCAGAAACGCGTTCCTGTTCGAGCCAGCAACGGCGAAGATAAGCACGAAGAACGACAGGTTCGTCACGATAGTTTTCGTGCTCTTCTCGATGTCCTTGAGCATCAATAGCCTTGAAAGGCCCATCGGCAACACGATCAGCAGCAACAGCGAGATTATGAGGCTCGATACCGAGACCGATGAGCCAATGAGCGCGAGCGATATGAGGGGCATCAGGACGAGCGCCGCCAGGTAATTCGCCGATGTGGAAACCAGTGCCTTTGCCGTCGAGCCCCCGAGTATGGAGGTGAAAGGCACAATGGATATTGCCGATGGTGCCGCTGCCATGAGGACCCATCCCCACCGCAGCTCATCGCTGAACAAGCCTCCCAGAAGCAGAATGATACCCGTGAGAAAGCCGTAGTTCAGAATCAGCATCATGAGCGCATCTCTGGACAGACCCTTGGCCTGCGTTTCGCTCAGCTTGACGTTGGTGAGAGACACCGTCATGAGCAATGCCAGTGCTCCCATCGAGATCTCCTTCGTCATGATGGGGAAGCCGCCGATGACGAGGCCGACGACGAGGCCTAGAGTCATCATGATAGCATGGCTCTGCAGGACCTCGCTCGCTCTCATTACGCGTCAGAAGTCCGCTACCATACAAAAATCTTCGGCAGCCGTATTCGACTCTCCCTCCTGAGCCAATTCTTTATAGACTGCCTGTCTTTACCCACACTCCATGGGCTTGGTCGAGTGGGGAACTGACCTCATACTCGATTGGATATCTCATTTTGGATATCTCGGAATCGTGTTCCTGATGGCGCTCGAAAGCGCTTGTATGCCCGTTCCCAGCGAGATAGTCATGCCTTTCTCAGGCTATCTCGTCTATCAGGCCGAACAGCCAGGATACGATGGCGCAGTGATGAGCCTCGTGGGCATCGGGGTCGCAGGAGCAGTCGGGTGTACGATCGGATCGATTGCCGCTTACCTGGTGGGGATGCATGCCGGAAGACGGGTCATATTGGCCTATGGCAAGTACTTCCTGCTGAGCGAAAAGCATCTCCTGACGGCGGAGCGTTGGTTCGAGAAATATGGGGATGCGGCAACATTCATCAGCAGGCTTCTGCCCATCATACGGACATTCATATCGCTTCCTGCCGGAATCGCCAAGATGAATTTCAAGAAGTTCGTCTTCTATAGCTTCGTCGGTTCCCTACCGTGGACTTTCATGCTAGGTTATGTGGGCTACGCGCTCGGCCCCAGTTGGGAGGACATACTGGACGTGTTCCACAAGCTCGACGTCGTAGTGGTAGTCGCTCTGATAGCCATAGTGGTCTGGTATGTATACAAGCTGAAGCTCTTCGGCACGAAGAAGAAGCAGGTTGCTCAGCCGTAGTAGAACTCGCCCTTCGCCTTCTGTTCTCTATCGAGCCTGGAATCCTTCTTGTTTATCCTCGGCCTGTGCGTCTCGTGATCCCTTCTGAAAGTGATGTCGACATCTCGCAGAAACATATTCATGCCGTCCCGCATCTCGGTCGGGCCGACCGCCTTGCCCTTCTTTGATGCTTCACCGCTGAATACCATGAGCGAATCGGAGATGAGATCCACCATGTAGACATCATGGTCGACGACGAGAGCGGACTTACCGGATTTCTCCACGACCCTCCTGATGGTCTTCGATGCCGTCATCCTCTGGGATGAATCCAGATAGGCGGACGGCTCGTCCACGAGGTAGATGTCCGCTTGTCTTCCTAGGCATTCTGCGATCGTTACGCGCTGGAGTTCCCCTCCTGACAGGCTCTTCAGATCATTGTCCAGGAGGTGCTTCAGCGTCAGCGGGTTGGCGATTTCCGCCTGGAAGAATCCTGACTCGAAATCCTTCCCTACGGTGGAAAGCAGGTGCTCTCTCACGGTTCCGTCGAATTCGGGTTTGATATACTGAGGTTTGTAGCTGATGGTGACCTGGCCGCTCACCCCGCCCGCCGTCGGGGAGACCTCGCCAGCGAGCATCTTCACAAAGGTCGTCTTGCCTGTCGCATTGGGTCCGACGGCGCCTACGACCTCGCCCTTCTTGATGGATCCCTTCTCGACGATAAGGCTGAATCCCTTGAAGCGCTTCTTGAGCTCAGTGAACTCTATCAGGGGTTCGGAGAGCCAGTCGCTCCGAGGAGGCCGCGCCTCGAACTTGATCTCGGTCTCCCGAATGCGAATGTTTTCCTCACGCAGGTAGCCTTCGAGATATGTGTTTATGGCAGCCCTTACGGTTCGCGGCTGAGCGATCACACCGTACGCTCCCTCCGATCCGTACATGATGTGCACCATATCCGCGAGGAAATCCATCACTGCGAGGTCATGTTCGATGACGATGACGCGCTTCTCCTTGCCAAGGTCCTGAATCACCTTGGCGATCTCGAGCCTCTGGTATATGTCAAGGTACGACGAGGGTTCATCGAAGAAGTAGACGTCGGAATCCTTGAGGAGGACAGCAGCTATAGCCACTCTCTGCAACTCCCCGCCAGAGAGTTTCTTCAGATCCCTTGTGAGCACCCCGGATAACGACAGCCTCTCCGCAATCTCATCCAGTCGGCCGTCGCAGTCCAGCTTGCTGAGGAGCGTCGTAACCTCTCCCTTGTGAACCGACGGCAGCTTGTCTACGTACTGTGGCTTCAGGGCGCATGTGATGGAACCTTCGGCGAGAGGTTTGAGATAGTCATGAATCTCCGTGCCTGCGTACTTGTCAAGAACTCTGTCCCAGTCCGCCTCCGATTCGTAGTCTCCCAGGTTGGGTACCACCTCTCCTGAGAGCATGGAGATCGCCGTGGTCTTGCCTATGCCGTTCGGCCCCAGTAGCCCGATCACCTGTCCCTTGCGCGGCACGGGCAGTCTGTAGAGCCTGAACGCGTTCTTGCCGTACTGGTGGACCATCTCGCCTTCAAGCTCGCGAGGCAGTCCTATGATCTTGATAGCCTCGAAGGGGCACTTGTGAATGCAGATGCCGCATCCGACGCAGAGCTCCTCCGAGATCACCGGTCTTCCGTCTTCTCCGATGACTATCGCCTCTGTGCCCGTCCTAACGGGCGGGCAGTAATGCATGCACTCCATACCACAGCGCTTGGGCTGGCATCGTTCTCTCAGCAGTACGGCTATCCTCATCCTGATGGGTTAAGGTGGGCTCCGTTTAAAAACATATCAATCGAGGTGATGTCGAACTCGATCTGCGACGTTGCCCTGGGCTAGCCCATCTGGCCCTGGCGGCGTTTGAAACAACGCTTCCCAGCAGAGCACGCTACCTTTAAGTGTGGCGCCATCGATTGAGGGCGCCGCTGAATATGGATAGAGTGCTGGTCTGTTCTGCATGGCCTTACGCCAACGGCCCGATTCACGTCGGGCATGTCACAGGGTCGCTTCTCCCAGCCGACATCTTCGTCAGATTCAACAGGCTCATCGGAAACGATGCGATAATGGTTTCGGGCTCCGATATGCACGGGGCGCCGATAACCGTCAGTGCCGACAAGGAGAAGGTCTCTCCAGAGAAGGTCGCGCGCAGATATCATGACCTCAATTCGAAGGCCATAGAGATGCTCGGCATCAGCTTCGATCTTTTCACCCACACGCACACGAAGAATCACGAGAGTGTTGTGAGCGAGGTGTTTCTAGAACTGCAGGAGAAGGGACACCTCAAGCGCATGACCACATCCCAATACTACTGTGGCGAATGCGACCGGTTCCTTCCGGATCGATACGTCGACGGAACGTGTCCTCATTGCGAGTCCGCGAACGCCCGTGGGGATCAGTGCGACGTCTGCGGCATGGACCTCGACGCCAAGGACCTGAAGGATGCTCATTGTCAGCTATGTGGCTGCGTCCCTGATTTGCGGGATACGGAGCACATATTCCTGAAGCTGCCGGATTTCACCGACAGTCTGAAAGCATACGTCGAGTCCTGTCGCCATTGGAGACCGCATGTTCGGTCCTTCACACTCAACGTGCTTGAAGAGGGCCTCACGGACAGGCCGATAACCAGAGACATATCGTGGGGCGTCCCCGTTCCCGTCGATTCCTATGACACTAAACGGATATATGTGTGGTTCGAGGCGGTCATAGGATACCTTTCAGCTACGAAGGAGTGGGCTGCTGCGTCCTCCGACTCGACCTCATGGGAGCGGTTCTGGAAGGACAGCTCGTGCAGGAGCTACTACTTCCTCGGCAAGGACAATATCGTCTTCCACACGATCATCTGGCCGGCGATACTGACGGGCATTGGAGGGCTCAACCTGCCTTATGATGTCGTGGCAAACCAGTTCATGAACTTGGGAGGTCAGAAGTTCTCCAAGAGCATGGGCGTTAGCATCAACATACCGGACCTGCTGACCAAGTTCCAACCGGACGTAATAAGATACTATCTTGTGGCGAACATGCCTGAGTTCAAGGATAGCGAATTCTCCTGGGACGACTTCGCCCAGAGAACCAACAGCGAACTCGTGGCAACCTACGGCAATTTCGTCCATCGTGCCATGTCATTCACTTACAAGAACTTCCACACCATCCCGAGCAGAGGGCCACTCGATGACCGGGACAAGGCCGCTATGAAGCGTATCTCCGACGCGGGTGAGGCAGTCGCAAGATCCCTTTCCAAGTGCGAGTTCAGGGAGGCCTTGAGGTCCCTTATGGACCTCGCACAGTTCGGAAACCAGTACTTCGATTCGGTTGCGCCATGGACGCTTGTGAGGTCCGACAAGGCCCGATGCGGGACGGTCTTGCACGTTAGCTTGGAAATGTGCAAGGCGCTCGCAGTGTTCGGCTGTCCGTTCCTGCCGTTCTCCTCCGAGAGGATATGGACGGACCTCGGGATGGAAGGCTCGGTGGAGGCAGCCGGGTGGAAGGGTTTTGAAGTGCCTCTCAAGGAGGGAGCTTCGTTGAAGAAACCTGTACCGCTGTACGCTAAGGTGGACATGTCAGCAGCCGGAGGATTCGCCCGATACTCGATGCTGAACCTGAGGGTCGGGAAGATACTGAGCGTGGAACCGCATCCGAACGCGGACAAGTTGTATGTGATGAAGGTGGATGTTGGAAGGCCGATCACGATCGTGAGCGGCCTGAAGGACTACTACACAGCGGAGGAGCTGAGCGGGAAGACGCTGATAATCCTCACCAATCTTGAGCCCGCGAAGCTGAGAGGGGTGAAATCAGAAGGGATGTTGTTGGCAGCCGAAGACGCAGAGAGGCTCGCCCTGCTCACTCCGGAGAAGGATCTGGCGCCAGGCACTCAGATATCAAGCGGTCTTGAGGCCGCAGACAAACAGATATCATACAAGGAGTTCCAGAAGCTGGACATGCGCGTGGGAGTCCTCGCCGAACTGAGCCCGCCGAAGATCGACATCGGCGGCAAGGCGGTCGGATGCGAGGTGGCCGGCGGAGTGGCTGGAGAGAAGTATGCGGCGTTGGTCCTCGACGATTCGGCGCTTGTCATGCACGGCCCGGATGGGGTCAAGATAGTGTTCGACAGAGATATACCGGCTGGTGCGAGAATACGATGAAGCTGGATCTCCATATCCATTCCAGATTCTCCCGGGACGGAACGGCGAGCCCGGAGGAGATCCTCAGGCGATGCAAGGATGTTGGGCTTGACGGATGCTCGATAACCGATCACAACTCGATCGAAGGCTCCCTCGAAGCGTGTGAGATCGGCGCCGCTATGGGGCTGACAGTCGTCCGCGGCATTGAGATCTCAAGCATTAATGGCCATATACTCGCATACGGACTCTCCGCACCCGTGCAGAGAGGGCTTTCAGTCAGTGAGACAATTCGGAGAATTCACGCCGCCGGAGGCATAGCTGTCGCCGCCCATCCCACAAGGTTCGGATCCGGTTTGGGAGAGGCGGACATCGCTGACGTCGGTTTCGATGCTGTGGAGATCCTGAACGGTGGCAGTTCTGGACGCGGCAACCGCCGTGCATCGACGATAGCGGCCGACCTGAAGCTCCCTGGCATCGGCGGCAGCGACGCCCATAAGATCGCTGAGATCGGCCGTTCCTTTACGGTCATTGATGAATTCACCTCCGAAGCTGATGTCATCAGGTCGGTAGTCGAAGGCCGTCCGGAAGCGTCTGGGAGGAGCAGAAGCGCAGGGGAGGGTCTGATGCACGCCATTGAAGCCACTTTCGATTGGACACGCCGCGGCTTTAAGAGGCTGTGAACTCAGATGTGCTCTGCGACCATCTCAGCGTACTTGGTCGCGGCCTCTGCAAGCTGGGGCGCAGGAACCTCGTCTGAGGCGGTCAGCACGAGAAGAGCTCTGTTGCCGGCGCTCTTGAGAATCATCCTGCTTCGGGTCAGCTCCACCGCAACATAGTCCAGTCTGTCCTTGAGCTCGCTCGTCGCGGTCTCCGCCGCGCCGAGAAGAATCGCCGACATGGCGACAAAGGTTTCCAGGTGAACACCCTTTGGCGAGTCGCCGGCTATGTGCATTCCGCTCCTGGAAACGACCGTCGCTTCATACACGGAGGGAACTGCCTTGTGGAGCTCGTCAAGAATCTCTTCCACTTCCAGATACTGAGCCATGTGCTCTCCCTCCCGTCAGATTGTGTGCAAATGACCTGAAGAGAATATAAACTTTGGCGAACTCGTGCTGAGCGCTCATCACTTATACGCAACGAATCAGCCATTAGGCTGGGCGCAACAGCGGTCATGCAGATCAGCTTCTCGATGCCTTGATATCTGGTCATTGTCATCCCTGCACGAGAACAGGGATGAAAGTACTACATCAGGACACCAAGACGAACGAGATCAAGCTGCTGCCCGAGACCGCCGATGATCTGTGGCACCTCAGCAACCTGTTGGACGAGTCCGACCTGGTTTATGCAGTGACCTTCAGGAGAAAGGAGGAGAAGGGCGACAAGCTCAGACCCGAACGTACCGAGAAGGCGCGAATGAAGCTCGGCATTCGAGTCAAGAAAGTCGAGTTTCACGAGTACGACGACAGGTTGCGGCTCCTGGGCGAGATCGAATCGGGCCCACAAGATGTCGGGCAACATCACACGCTCATGATTGGTATCGGTGACGCGGTAACCATCGTTAAGCCGGATTGGAAACAGGCCCATCTGCACAGGATCCAGCGAGCGGTCGAAGCGAGTGAGAAGCCCACGGTCTTGTTCGTATCGATAGAAGACACTGAGGCCGTCATAGCCGTGGCTCGCGAGTACGGTTTCAAAGGGGTTGCGACGATCACAAGGAACCCCGAGGGCAAGATGTACGAATCCAAAGCCAACGAAGACGCCTTCCTCGACGAAACGATCAGCAAACTCCTTCAGATCGCCACGGTGGAGCCTCTGGTGATACTCGGCCCCGGGTTCACGAAGGAGGCCTTGGTGCAGCGCCTGAGAGATAAACATCCCGACCTAGCCTCTGAGATAATACTCATATCAACGGGGCAGGCGGGGATGGCGGGAGTTCAGGAAGCCATGAAGAAGGGGCTCGGCGGAAAGGCCGTGGAAAGCGCGCGCGTCGCCCGGGAGACGCGATTGGTCGAGCAGCTGTTCTCGGAGATAGGGTCTGACGGTCTGTTCGCGTACGGCACTGAATCAGTGAGGCTGGCGGCGGAATCGGGCGCCGTCAGCGTCCTGTTGGTTTCAGACACGAAGGTCAGGACCGAAGAGGCTGACACCCTCATCAAGCTCGTTGAAGGCGCCAGCGGCGAGTTCGTCATAATCAGTTCGCTTCACGAGGCCGGGCGCAAGCTCGAATCCCTCGGCGGCGTCGCTGCAATCCTGAGATACCGCATCGAGTGACGCTCTCATCTGCGACGTGCTTTGACAACGTCGACGGTCGCGTCTATGAGCATGCGGATCGGAAAGGGCTTCGCCCAGAAGGATGTCGCTCCGGCCTTGATCGCCTCGGTTCTCGCTTCTTCGTCCGCGCTTGAGAATATGATTGGTATGTTCGGGTCGATGCTGAGGATCTCCTTCGTCGTCTGTATGCCATCCTTTCCCGGCATTCTGTGGTCCATGATGATCGCATCGGGCCTGACGGACATTGTCTTCAGGTAACGGATGGCTTCGTCGCCATTCCTCGCGGAGTAGACCGTATGGCCCTTGGACTCGAACATGTCTCTGTAGAGGTCCCTTATGAACTCCTCATCATCCACGACGATGATTCTGGCCAGGACGTCTGAGTTGTTGGAGTTTCTGGTCCTGTACCCTCCTGACATGTTGCTCATTGCTCCTAGATTGAGTCCATGACGGCCCATATGACCACCTCTCGGCTCAGTCTCCACGCCGCGGAAAGGCGAGCTATGTCATCCGATTCCGCTGAGTGCATCCCACTTTTCGCTGAAGCCGAATCCACCCGTGCTTATTTTATTGTTTCGAGAAGCGTCGTTGCCGTGGTCGAATCGGTGTTAGAAGCACTGTGAGACCGAAATGGTTTGATAGGTAGGAGGGAGCAATAACTCCTACCTATGCGGGATGGTCTTCGTCAGCACTCAACAGGAGGCTCAAGTCCTGCATTGCAGCCGAGGAGGTCATACACCTCCTCCCAGCTGTAGTGATCTCCATCAGTCATCCATACACCTTCTCTGTGTCATCTCCATTCGCAGCCATGGTCAATACCGTTGGCTGAGGACCATGCCGAAAGTAGTCTGGACATGCGAAAATAGTCATCTGGCACGATGCCGTATGTGCACCGCCTCGCCTCTATCGGCGGCTCTCATCTCCACGGGCGTCATCCGAGCAACTCCCACTGCTCTCACATCGCCCGCGTGTCTGATGACTGCATCATCCCCTATGCGGATGTCGTCTGTCGCATCTTCGACGCCGATCGCAAAGAGGTTACCCTTGGGGAGGAAGTCGTCTATCTCCACGCAGTATGCGTCCTTGGAGCCGACGATAGCGGCTCCAGGGAGCGTCATCGATATCATGCCCCGCTGGTGGGATACCGCTCCGAGCTGGATGCCGTCTCTCACGATCTTCATTGCTGGCCACCTTCCGGCCGCCGACGCTCCAGCAGTCAGGGCATCTCCCGCATCGCCGAATTGAAATCTCGCGATCGAGCTGAGATCGTCCGCAGCGCGCGTTCTTCGCCGGGTTCCGCCGCCCCCGTTGGGCGCCTGCTCTCTGACAGTATCTTCCAGTTTGGACAGGCTTCCTCGTGCGTTTGGATCGCCGTCAGATGTGTCGATGCAGTCGTCCACAACCTCGTTCACGAGATCTCTCTCGCTGCCGAGGTGAGATATGATTGCTTTGTATCGCTGGCTTTCGACGAGCCATCTCACCAATTCCTGCACCATCGCCTGTTCGTCGCGGTCCCAATGGCCCGTCACGGGAATGTCGTAATCTCGAGCCGGATAGAATAGCTCGAGCTCCCTTGGCACCAGACCGAGCGGTGAAGTCACGATTACCTCGTGGACGGCGTGAGCTCTGCCGGAGTTGAATATGGCGTCTCTGAAACGCCGGTGCGATGGAGATATGGAATATGGCTTACGTGCGGAGCAGGGCAGAAGGACCAGAGTGTCCGCCTTGTCCGGACGCCTGTACCTGTCCACCAGCCTCCTTCGCCATCTCGCCACGTCTGGTCTGTGGAGAGACTCCTTGGAACTCGCGGTGAACCTCGCTCCCTTGATGGGCGCGTGCACCTCCTGCAGGTGCGAATGTTCGAGATCGAGGACGCGCAGGGATTGCACCTGCCAGGTCTCCGCACGGATTCTGCTTTCGACCAGTTCTCTGAGCGTGCCCAGCGCGATGTGATTCCTCACAAGCCTCAGCTCGTTCGTCGCGACCGAGATGTTGTGCTTGAGCAACCCTTTCACATCAGCTATGCCTTCTGCGCACGAAGCGCATTCGCAGGGCAACTCCTTGATGCGATCAACGGGGATTGCGCCATCGGAGTTGAGATATTGGCCGTTCTCAGCGGCCATGATGAGCGGTATCGAATCGAACACGTCTATTCCGCAGTAGGATAGAAAGGCCAGTCTACTCGGCAGTCCTATCACCGGGCAGAAGGCCGGCTTCAGCAGTCTCCTGTTCTTCATCGCCTCGATAGCGTCGACGAATCTCCTCGAATCGAGAGACAACCCGGAAACGCCATCTAGGATGGCGAAGCCCCCTTCAGACACATCCGCGGCGAACGGTGATCCGCGATAGCCCACTTCTATCTCCGGCTCGCCTTCATGCGGAGACAGCGAGAATCCCGATGGCGAGATGCCGATGTCTCCTTCCTTCGCCAGGCTGGACTGTCTCAGCTTGAGGCCGTCCTTCGGGGCAGTATGCTTCCAGGTATCGACGAACGCGATCGTCGGCGTTCCGTGGACCACCCCATCCAGCTCAAGCTCCCCCCGTCTGGCCAAGCCGTCCCTGGCGTTGATTTCGAATCTCACGAGGAGTGATTGCCCGGAAGGCTATAAAAGAAACGACGGCGGAAGCCCGTCATTTGGCTGAACGCTGCATCTCAGAAGGTCGTGGTGACGTCGTGTTCCTCAAGGATGGCCTTGAGTTCGTCCTTGCCGATGACCTTTACACCGTCTACGAGGGGTGCGTCGGCTACGCCTCTATCTTCCAGATCCTCTCTGACTGCGAATACCCGGACGTCGAAATCGTACAGCTCAGTGGTGGCTTCCACGTTCGATGGCATTGCCACTGCCTCCGGCTTCTGCCCGGCAATCGCATTGTACACGCCGTCGTCCGACTCAATGACCGTCACCCTCATCCCGTTCACGCCCATGGCCAATGCGAGCCTCAGCCCTGCGAAGGCATCCTCCAGGCCGTAGGGCGCCTTCGTCACCATGACCAACATAGAATCCGCCATTCCACGAATCACCTCGCTATGGTTACGAGCCTGTCAGATTCCGAGATGAAGCCGAAGAGCTCGTTTGTGAGGCTGCCGATCTTCACGCCTTCGACCTCCTCTCCCCGTTGAAATCCCCGGGCGGCGTAGCAAGTCTCGCACAGCGAGATCTTGGCACCAGCCTTCGCAAGCTCTTCGATCTCTTCGCCAACGTTTGGGAATCTCTTCGGCGCCTGGCCTTTCTTCACAGCCGTGATCCCTTCACCGTAGCCGAACATGTTGACCTTGTACCCTTTCCTGAGAGCGGCTGCCGCGAGCTTCGTCGCGACATTCGAATCCATGGCCATCATCGATCCCGATCGCCATATGATCGTCAGTGTCTTTGTCATCGCGTGTCACCTCAGATCGTGACCGTCCTCTCGGTCCGCTCCATAATCGTCTCGATTATCTGATCGTAATCGGCGGCTTTCCCCACCTTGAGGTCCGATTCCCGGAAGCCCCTCGCTTCGAGGTCGTCATGCGCGACGATCACATCCGCAGCCGCGTTTGCTATGAGGGCGCTCCTCTTGGGCTGAAGAGCGTTGTACACACCATCCTCGAAGAGGATGGCCGTCGAATCGTCCCTGTCCGCAAGGCGGTGCATGGTCTCGACAGGGTCCAGCTCCTGAGGCGATCTTATGACGATGAATGCGGTGCGAACCATCGTACCCCTCAGCCGATGAAGAGTTGTACCTTTGAATCCGCAGCTATGTTCAGGAAGGCAGACGCGCCCAGAACCTTCACACCGTCGATCAGATCGGTGTCCTTCACTCCCATTAGTGCCATCGAAGTGCTGCACGCGTAGAAGTTCACTCCGAGGTCCTTGGCCTGGCGCATCATCTCATCGTATCCGGGAACATTCAATTTCTTCATCTTCTTCTCGATCATCCCCGTGAAGAGGCGCATAAGGCCCTTGAGCTTCGGGCGGACACCCTTCTTCAGAAGCTTCAGCCCGAAGAAGGTGTAGAACACGTGCACTTCCATTCCCATGCTGGCGGCCGTCGTGCCCATGATCAGGGGCATCATCGCTTTGTCGAAGCTACCTTCGCTCACAACCATCACAAACTTGCCTGCCATTTGATCTCCCCCAGTGCAGTCGATAGACTACTTCACCTTGATGTAGAACCTGAATACCTTGCCATCCTCTTCCATGCCAAGGAGCTCGTTCCCGGTTCTGGTCGTCCAGGCGGGCACGTCGTCCTTCGAGCCGACGTCGTCCGCCAACAGCTCCAAGACCTGGCCAGAGCTCATCCCCTTCACCTTCTTGGCCAGATGCACGATTGGCATCGGGCACATGAGCCCCCTTGCGTCCAGCGTCTCATCCTTGTCCAAGAACATCTCTCCTGCGGTATTGTCACTACCGTGCATAGACGATTGCCCTTTGCCCTAATAAACATTGTCACGTTGGTTTGCGGCGCTGCGACCAGCCTGTTCGTCAAAACGGTTAAGTATAAAACTGGCAATAGCGTGCAATATGGTCGAGCCGCAGAAGATACTCTCGGGCCAGGCGACCTGCAGAGACATAGTCAAGTGCTTATACGGCCTCTCTGACTTCGAAATCGCCATATATCGCAAGCTCGTGGCAAAGGGCCCGCTCAGGGCTGACGACCTCGCCCCCGTCATGAAGAAGGATCGCAGCACCGTGTACAGGGCACTCCAGCGGCTCGTCGGCGCGGGCCTCGCTTTCAGGGAGACGAAGAACATCGACCGCGGCGGTTATTACCACCTCTACACGGCGGTCTCCCCATCACGACTCAGGCAGAAGCTCAAGCGCTGTGCAGACGATTGGTTCAACAACATGAAGTCTGCTATTGACGACTTCGACCTAGTGTGACCGATACGGCCTCCTTGTTCGTGAAAGGCTTATATCTCGCCATTCGATTAGGAGGCCGATGTCGGGGAGTCTGAAGGGTTCGGATATCGTCTCCATCCGGGATTTTTCACGCGAGCAGATCGAGCGCGTGCTCGAAGTCGCCGAGAAGATGGTCCCTATCGCCAGGGGAGACGAGAAGAGTAGCCTGCTGGAAGGGCGAATTCTGGGTTCACTGTTCTACGAGCCGTCAACAAGGACGCGGCTCTCGTTCGAGGCCGCCATGACTCGGCTCGGAGGGAGGACTCTCGGCTTCGACGAGCCTAGGGGCTCCTCGGTGGCAAAGGGCGAGACCCTGGCTGATACCATAAGGATGGTCGATGCATACTCCGATGTCATCGTGCTGCGCCACACTCAGGAAGGCGCTGCCAGGCTCGCAGGCCACTTCGCGGAGAAGCCCGTCATCAACGCGGGCGATGGAGCTGGACAACACCCGACACAGACGTTGCTCGATTTGTTCACGATCAGGAAGGAGAAGGGTGGCATCGACGGGAACCACATCGTCATAGTCGGCGACCTGAAATACGGGAGGACAGTTCATTCCCTCTCAGAGGCGCTCAGCATGTTCGGTGCGGAGCTCACATTCGTCGCTCCTCCGACGCTTCAGATGCCCCAGGAGCACATCAAACACATAGAGACGAGGGGCATTAGGCCGAAGATCAGCAACTCGCTGGAGGAAGTCATAGCCGAGGCGGATGTCCTTTACGTCACCCGCATACAGAAGGAGCGATTCCCCGATCCGGCAGAGTATCGCAAAGTCGCCGGAGCGTTCACGATAGACCGTGAGATGTTGCGCGACGCCTCTGACAACCTGGTCATAATGCACCCTCTCCCGAGGGTGAGCGAGATAGATCCGGAGGTGGATCTAACGCCTCACGCCAGGTATTTCGACCAGGCCTTCAACGGAGTGCCGGTCAGGATGGCGCTGCTATCAATGGTCCTCGGAGGGATTGAATGAAGGAGTTCAAGGTGACTCCGATCAGGAATGGGACCGTCATAGACCACATCGATGTGGGCATGGCGCTGAAGGTTCTCCGCATCATCGGCGTGAGGAATGAGGTGAGCTCGACAGTCAGCGTCCTGATGCACGTTCCCAGCAAGAAGAACAACTGGAAGGATGTCGTCAAGATAGAGGATCGCGAGCTCGATCCCAAGGAGCTCGATAAGATTGCGCTCATATCGCCCGATGCGACGATCAACATCATCCGAGATTACAACGTGGCCGAGAAGTTCGTCGTAGAGGTACCCGAAAGGGTCAAGGGAATCATGACCTGTTCCAATCCAGGATGCATCACGAACAAGAGCGAGCCCGTGGAACCCGAGTTCGTCGTTGAGACGAAGAAGCCTCCGGCGTTGAGATGCGTTTACTGTGACAGGATGACGACTGACATAGCCGAGAACATCGTGTAAGTGGAAACAGGAGGAGGTTCTGAAATGCGGCTGTTGTTCGAACCGATGGCCTGCATTGCATGTGGACTGTGTGAGGTCGCCTGCAGCCTGCACAGGGACGGCGTGCTGACTCCAATGTCTTCGAGCATCATTCTTCATCAGGAGGACAAGGCGAACTATTTCGGGCTTGTGCTGAAGAGCGCCTCGGAGGGGCTTGTGCTCGCACGGCCTGAAGGTGTGACCCATGGTGCGCAATCGTCAGACTCTGGCGGTCCGGGGGCGAAGCCCATCCTTCTCAGGGAGCCGTGCGACCTATGCGACGGCGCCCCTCGATGCGTAACCATGTGTCCGACTGGCTGCATCAGCAAGGAGGGGTGAGATGAACCTCGCGAACGGAAGATACGGCGAGATAGACCTTTCTTCCGGCGAGACGCAGGAGCACGACCTCGAGGAGGGTTACGCGAGGAGCCCGACCGCGTTCCTGTCCCGTATCGATGCGGCAATCGCGGATGCTGGCGAGGATGCCATGGCCATATCCTCCGGAATCCTGACCGGGAGCCTGGTCCCGGCCGCAGGCGCCGGGTTCTTGAGGCTTGTGCGCGACGGTTCAGAGGCAGAGAGTATGTGCCCGTTGTTGGGTTTCGTAGGAGTGGAACTGAAACTCTCGGGCTTTGACTTTCTCGTAATATCTGGAAAGGCGAGCGGGCATGGATACATATGGATCAGGGACGGCATCATTGAGTTCGTATCTTCGCCGGGTTCTGCGTCATTGGATTCGTGGGGCAGGACTGATCTCATACGATCCGAGCAGGGAGACGGCAGGATACAGGTCATAGCCGCAGGCTCCTGGGCCGAATCGCAGCCCCCTTCCTCGCAGCTGATACTGAACTACTGGGGTGGCGAGGACAAGATAGGATGCGCAGCGGAGTTCGGATCGAGGAAACTCACTGCGATCGCCTTCCGAGGAATGGGAGAGCTGGACCTTGAGGATTCAGAAGGGCATTTCGCCGCGTCATCGGAGCTGTATGGAAAGCATCTGGCGGGCCTAGGAGAGAACCGTGGCTTGGCCTCGTTTTCATCTGCTGCTGAGCATGAAGGATACTCGGAGCTGTTACACAGAAGCATCGCCTGCTACGGATGTCCGTTCCCGTGCAGGAGCTTCTACAAACTCTTCGAGGATGCGAGTGTCAAAGAGCGCGGGGCGCAGGAGCCGGGCTATCTCGTCTATGACGTCGCCGCGGTGGAGTTTCTGACATCCCTGGAACTGAGCCCCCGCGATGTGATCACTGTCCTCATGCGGTGCGCCAGATTTGGAGCGGAGCCTGTATCCGTAGCGACAGCGGCGTCCGCGGGTGGTGCGGTGGATATCGCCGCGATCCAGAATGTTCTGGAATCTGGCGGTGCTGGTTCCTCTGCGAACAGCACCCTGCGGCGCGGGTTCGCCGACTCGTTCGAAGATGTCAGCGATTATGCCACCTGCCTCGCGCTTGGCCTGTGCCCTCGCTACTGGGCGAAAGCAGGCATGGACCTCGAAGCTATTGGGAGAGTCTCAGAGCCCGCCCTTGGCGCGCTAATCAACATCGTCGACTGAATTCTTCGCTGTAAAGCTTATTGTCCAGTTCGGACATTTGTCACAGAGGTGTTGGTCTTGAAGATACTCGTCACCACGGGGATGCCAGGCTCTGGCAAGGAGGAGCTGTTGAACCGCTGCATCGCCAGGGGAGCCAAGGTGATCAGGATGGGGGATATGGTCCGCGACAAAGCGAAGGAGTTCGGACTGGATCTGTCCGATGCTAGCGTGGGCAGTCTTGCAGACGAGGAGAGGAAGAGGTATGGCATGGATGTCTGGGCGAAGCGCACCATCCCCTTCGTGGGCGGAGACCTCGTCGCGATCGATGGCACGAGAGGGCCGGCCGAGATAAAGGCGTTCAAGAACGCATTCGGAGACGCCCTGGTAGTCGTGGCAATTCACTCAGCTCCGAAGACTCGGTTCGATCGCCTGAAGAGTCGCGGAAGACCAGACTCTCCATCGAGCCAGTCGGAGTTCGAGCTCCGCGACAGGCGTGAGCTCGATTGGGGGCTGGGAGACGCAATCGCCCTTGCGGATCATATGGTCATAAACGAGGGCACCCTCGAGGAACTGACAAAGCTAGTCGACTCGCTCCTTGACGATCTGCTGAAGAAGGAGTGAGTTGATGGACCTTCTGGCGATCAAGCCGTGCAAGGCCGATGCATTCGAGGTGATCCCGAAGGAGGAGCTGCGCCTCGATCTCGACCGGTGCGAGCGTATGCTTAAGGGGAAAGGCTACGAGATCGTGTCAAATCCAGGAGTGATGCTCGTGGTTCGAAGAGGGGTTGAGATGACGCTGTACCCGCGTGGCCGCGTGCTTCTGCATCCCGTTGAATCGAAGGAGCTCGCCGAGGCCCTAGCACAGGAATTGTTCACTGCCTTGGAGCTGTAGAATCGCATAACGGAGTTCCACAGGTTTACTTATATACACGGGCACGATTCAATCGACGCGCAAATCTGCGCATCAAAGGATGGTCGAATTGGATGATAGAGATCGAACACCTCGTCAAGACGTTTGGCGAGATAAAGGCCGTAGACGACCTGTCTCTTCCCGTGCCGAAGAAGAAGATGGTCGGATTCCTGGGGCCGAACGGCGCTGGGAAGACCACCACAATCAAGATCCTGACGAACCTCATATCCGCTACCCGCGGCACAGCGATGCTCAACGGCATCGACGTCACCAAGGAGCCCAAAAAGGCTCTAGCTCACGTGGGCGCCGTTGTCGAGACGCCGGAGTTCTATCCGTACCTCACACCCGTGGAGACGCTGGCGTATCTAGGGCGCATAAGAGGGATGTCCTCGAGAGAGATATCGATCCGTACCGAGGACGTGCTGAACCAGGTGAAGATGACGGAATGGAGAACAACCAGAATAGGCAAGTTCTCCAAAGGGATGAAGCAGCGGCTTGCGATCGCTCAGGCAATGCTTCACGAGCCTGAGATACTGATACTCGACGAGCCAACGAGCGGCCTCGACCCCCGAGGAATGGTCGAGGTGCGCGAGATAATCAAGGGTCTGAAGAAGCGTGAGTACACCATCTTCATGAGCTCGCATCTGCTCGGTGAGGTGCAGGAGACGTGCGACAAAGCCGCCTTGATCGAGAGAGGGAGGTTGCTTGTCTACGACGATATTGACAACCTGAAGAAGCTCACGAGGACCTCTAAGATCGAGGTCACAACTGTCGACCAGGCATCGGAGGAGATGCTTTCGCGGATAGGCGGCCTGGCAAACGTCAAGGACGTCGCCAGCGTCAATCCCCAGACGTTCGTGGTGACCTTGGAGAACTCCGATGCAAACAGAGCCGATCTCCTCCTCGCGGTTCAGAGGCTCGGGCTTAAGATCTCAGGCTTCAGTCCCGTCGGGCTGCCTCTGGAGATGATGTACATGGATATGGTCAAGGAGTCGAGGTGATGGATGATGGCTGAGGACACCACGAGATCCCATGCGGCTCCATCGGACTTCGACCAGGTACGCGTTGTCTGGAGATACGAGATATTGAAGTACCTGAGATCCAAGAGGCTGATTGCAACATTGGCCATAGTTGGCGCCATACTTGCGCTGATCTATCTGCTGCCGCCCGTGCTTGGTGACGGCTACAGCGGTACGGTCGAGGGCGAAGAGCTATCGCTCTTTCCTGCGGAATTCTCGGGAATTGAGCCTTCGGAGCTGGGTGACGCGCTATACATTGCAGTCATCCCCAGGGACACGATCGAGCCCGGTACCATAGAAGTGTATCTGGACGACTCGCTGTATTCCTCAGAAGGCGGGGCTGTCTGGGTTTACAAGAACCTTAAGGTCGAGGGGGGAACGCAGAACGCTGTGTTGTTCATGGAACCTATCGATCCCAACAGCACGATATCGGTCACATACGATTGGCACGTCTCTGCTCAGTCATTCGACTCCAATTTCATCGGCTTCGTCAGCTTACTGATAGTGGTCTGCGCGACATTCTTCGCAGCTGACTCATTGGTGGGCGAGTTCCAGAACAGAACGGGCTACCTGATATTCCCGAACGCGCTCAAGCGTGAGACGCTGTTGATGGGCAAATTCATGGCGAGCGTCACGGTCGGCATAGTCGTGGTCGTGCTCTTCTATCTCGTCGTGGCAGCACTGTCGCTCGTCAGCGCGAGAGGAGTCGATGACGACTTCCCGTTGTCCCTGGGCTTCGCGATACTCTATCTGCTGGCTGCGACTGGAATTGGCTACTTCATCAGCTCGATCATGAAAGGTTCAACTGGGGCGATAGTGCTGACATTCTTCCTGTTGTTCATGATACTACCTATCGTAGATGGCGTGTCGATGGTATCCGGAACCAAGATCGAGGCCTCGGCGACTTTCGCAGCAGGGACTATATCCTACATACTGATCGATCCTTATCCTGTGGACACGGTGAGCGGCGAAGAAATTCCCGGAATGGAGTTGCACAGCTTCTACCCCACGCCCGCTACAGCCGCCATCGTGCTGCTGGCCTATGCTCTGGTATGTTATGTGTTGAGCGCCATAATCTTCAAGAGAAAGCAGTTGGTGGGCTAGATCAGTACTGCGGGGGATGAGGAGGCTGCTGAGGAGGCTTCCCCTGCTGGTCCCATCCAGGTTGTCCCCAGACCACGCTTACAGTGCCCTTCCTGCGCGCCTCGATGATCTCCACCATTCGCAGGAAGTCCTTCCTGGTCACAATCCCGACCAGCATGCCTCGGTCGTCCACAACCGGCAACCGCCCCAGGTCTCTCTGACTGAGGATTCTGACGGCTTCAACGGCGGACGTCTCCGGTTTGACAGTGACCACGTTCCTGGTCATGATGTCCTTGACTCTGGTTATATGAATCCTATCCTTCTGCACTTTGCTGGTGTCGGATAGCGTGACAATGCCGACAAGGCCGTAATCCACAACCGGATAGCCCATCCTCCTTGTGGCCATCATCAAGTCGAGGAGCTGCTGCACGGTCATGTCGGGATGAGCGACCTGCACCGCATCGGACATTATCTGCCTCACCGTCATTCCTTCGAGGCTCTCGCTGATGACCGTTGCGCGCTCCTCCTCTTTCGCTCCCATGTAGACGAAAAGTGCTATCAGCACGAGGAACAAGTTGAAAACGAAAATGCCGAAGACCGCCATTCCTATGGCGAGGACCTTCGCGACAGAAACCGCCTTCTTGGTCGCGTCTATGTACGACATCCTCGCGGCGAGGAATGATCTGAGCACCCTTCCTCCATCCATCGGGAATGCCGGAAGCATGTTGAAGAACGCCAGGAGGACGTTGTAGAACGCTATTATGCCCAGTAAAATCACGACGCCCTCCAAATCCGCATCGAATTCTAGCAGGTCCAAGGAGATCATCAGTCCGTAGGACACTCCCCCTATCGCGAGGCTGGTCATCGGCCCTGCGAGCGCCATCTTCAGTTCTTCCATTGGCTTCTTCGGAATCTCCTCCATCGAGGCGACGCCGCCGAAGATCATGAGTGTAATGCTTCGTATCTTGACGCCAAATCTCATCGCGACGTAGGAGTGTGCAAGCTCATGCGCAAGGATCGTCGCGAAGAAGATGACAGAAGCAATCGTTCCAAGGATATACTTCACTCCAACGCTGGCATCGATATCGCCGAAGCCCAATGTAATGCCCATCAACGTGAGACTCTGCGACCCGAAGACGTAGATGAATAGCAGGAGGATGATCAGGAATGTGAAGTGCAGATAGATTGGTATCCCGAATATCCTTCCAATCTTTATCGAGGCGCTCATCGTCTCGATGTAAGCAGTTTCGCTATTTAAGCCTTGGACAGTATGGGTCAGTTTCTGGCGGCTCATTTTTTCCGAAAGTATCATATAAAAGTAAATCTACTGTCATAACCCTGGGATGGGACGCATTTGCATCGATTCTCGACGGCGACGATGATCGTCGTCCTCGTTGCATCTCTCTTGATGCCTTTTGGTACTTCACAGGCATCCGATGAGGGTGTCCCCTCGCCATGCGAACCCGTGTGTTTTCCTCTCGGCGATGAATACGCAGCTTTTGGCGCGATAGAATTCAACGGGCCGATCGATACGTCAACACCAGTACCCGAGTATCCTCTCATATCGAGAGCGCTGATGCTTCCAGGAGGATCTACTGACGCAGATGTCGCCGATGTGAATGGGGATGGATATTCCGACATGGTTATTGCAGTCGGAGGCACTGTCGGCTATGTCTCTCTTTTCTATGGCCAATCGGATGGGGAATTTCTATCCTACCCCTCTTACAGTATATCTCTAGGTCGAAAGCCAGTTGCTGTTTCAGCTATTGACATTCAAGGAACTGGACAGAGTCAAATAGCCGTCCTTGAGAAAGCCAATTCTGCGATTGACACGAATCGTCTTATCATTATCAATCTGACTAGCGAGTCATCCCATGAAGAGCTTAAGAATCTCACTCTTTATGATAATGCAACCTCGATGGCAGTTGGCAACTTCATTGGAGACTTTCATGTCGACATTGCAATAGCCTGCGCTGGCTCTGATCCATCCAACACGCCCGGGGTGATTGAGGTTCGGGAAGGTCCTTCGTTTGCCACTTACAGTATTTTCGAAGCCGGCAAAGGGACGAATTGCATGGCGGCCGGTGATTTCGACGGAGATCTACTGATTGACATAGCTGTGGGCAACCGCCATGATTCAACCGTCGCAATTTTCAATCAGCCTTTCTCATTGGGAATGGACCCTAGCGCCGTCCTGGAAGTTGACGGCAGCCCCTCAGCACTCGCCTCGGGTAGGTTGAATGACAACGATTTGGATGATCTTGTCGTGTGTACAGATGATACCCCATCAGCGCGTTTCTTCTTTCAGGACATAGGCGGTATTCCTCTAACAGAAACATACAATCGTTCGCTTCAGCTCTCGCCCAGCCATGTTACAACGGGCGACGTCGACCAGGATGGACGAGACGACCTACTTGTCCTTTCCGTCGAGTCGAACGCCGCTCTTGGCATGCTCCAACGAGCTACCACGCCGATATGGCCGAGCGAGGCGGATTTCATCTTCCCAACGGGGGCGTTTCCCAGAAGCTCTTTAATCGGACATTTCGATTCCGACGAAGGCGTCGATATAGCGATCGCCTCCGCAAGAGACGATTGGAACGGGTCGAGCCTCGCTTTATATCTGGCAGGCCCAGAGCTATACTCCAACGGCAATGTCACCATCTTGTCGAAGACCGACTACGAGGCTGAAGCTGTTGCATCAGGGGACATCGATGACGACGATTTCGATGATGTGATATTCCTATACCCCGCCGAAGAGGCCTTTGGCTATCGGCTGTCCTCTTCCGGAGACCTCTTCACCATCCAGCTTCCCCATCAACCTGCGAAGCTCAATGTTGCAGATCTCAATGCCGATGGAATCTCAGACGTTCTCACAACGGAGGCGGGTGGCAATCAGTTCATCGTGCATCTAGGCAATGCGGCGGGGGCTGGCAATGGAACATTCGACTCCTGGACTATCCAATGCTCGGGTAACTTGACCGACCTCGCAATGGGAGACCTGAACGACGATGCGCTGACGGATATTGCAGTCGTCACCGATAAAGGCATGATCGACATATTCTACTGCCCTGGCCCAGGCCTTCCATTTGAAGAATACCAGCAGATAGTCGCTGCGCCCGGTGAGTCTCTTGTTTCTATCGCCATCGGCGATTTCGATTCGAACGGGCTTAACGACATAGCATATCCACGGGCAACCACCAAGATCAGCGTGATGCTCCAGAACGAAGGAAGCACTCCATTCTCGCTACCTGCAGACTACGACCTGAGCGCAAGCTTCAACGGCGAGTTCGAAGCGGCATTCAGCGGTGACATAACCGGGGACGGCAAGGACGACATCTTGGGGCTGCGAGCAGACGACAATCGGGCCTACCTGTTCGATCAGTTGGATTTCGCAACTACGTCGGAGTACTTCGAGGAGCTGGAGTTTCCCGAAGATCCTATCTTCGTCACGGTCACGGATGCAACGGATGATGGTTTCGAAGACATCGTGGCTATATTCGAGTCGGCGGATCTCGTGTTCCTTTACCGTCAGGAAGATGGAACGATTCCACTCAATCCGTCTATGACGTTCGTCACTGGAGCCAATCCGTCCTGGGCGGTGGTGGGGGATGGCAGCAAGGATCATCGGGGCGATCTCATCGTTTGCAACTCTGGTTCGCATTCGGCATCCGTCTGGGAGCAGCTGAACTTCGCACCTACTGCCCATTCGGGCGGGCCTTATGAAATCCAACAGGGCGACGACCTCGTATTCAACGGCTCCGCCACTACTGGCTCGACTGAGATTCCGTTCATGGAATACCGCTGGGACTTCGGGGATGGAAACTCGACTACTTGGATCAGGGAGCCCAATCCCGTTCATGCGTACATGGAACTGGATGTGTTTGACGTGACAATGGAGGTGAGAGATCCCCTCGGACTGAGCGATACCTCTCACACTGCGGTGACAGTGGTCGACAGCTTCCCGCATGTGAGCTTCACGATGTTCCCTTCGATCCCCATGGAGGGAGCAGTGCTCCAATTCAACGACACGACCACCTCGTTCGACGAGGTGATTCTGCTCAATTGGAGCGTGGACGGAGCGCCGTATGGCACCAACACAAGCAACATCACAGTGGCGTTCGACGACGGACCTCACTACGTCACGCTGGAGGCGACCGATGACGACAACTCGGTGGCGAACTTCACGCTCGATTTCAATGTCCTGCCAAGAGATCCCCAGGCCGTTCTAGTTGCGCCTTCGATCGCGGACGAGGGCGTTGAGGTTCGTTTCGAAGTAGAGGTCGATATCTGGAACGGAGGTCCATGGGACGACATCGTCAGCTACGAGTGGAACTTCTCCTATGAGGGAGGGGAGTTCGTCGCTGATATCGTCACTACAACCAACAGCACTTTCAAAGAGTTCGGTGCTGACGGCGAGTCGCGCCAGTACTCGATAGCTGTGCGCGTGACCGACGACGACGGAAACTCCACGGTGTGCGCCACCGACATTACCATACTAGACATCGGGCCAGATGCGACCCTCGTATTGTCCACTGATGTTCCCGGCGAGGGCGTTCCGTTTTCGTTCCTGGCGACCGATTCGTACGACGGCGTTGTGGATTGGGCATGGACACTGATAGGGCCAGAAGGATATCACGAGACATTCAACCTGACGGCCTCAGAAATGGCGGCAGTCGAGTTTGTGCTTCCGGACGGCTCTTATGAAATGCATTTGGAGATCGCCGAAGCAGACAACGACACTGACGAGTTCACACTTGACTTCGATGTGGCAGAGCTCCCTCCGAGCGTGACGTTGCATACCGATCCCGACCAGGGCACATTTCTGGAATTTGAGGCCGTAAGCCTCACAACGACGGTGGACAGCTACGACGAGGTCACAGGCTTCGAATGGGATTTCATCGCATACGGCGGCGAATTCATGCCTGATGCGGCGACGGAAGAGGGCACGACATATCATCAGTACGATTGGGCAGGCAACTACACCGTCAAGGTGCGCGTCACCGACTCGGAGAACTCCACAGCCATAGCCATTGCCACGGTGGAGATCACCGACAGGGAGCTCGCGGGAACCTTCGACGACGTTGCCGTCACTCGGGACGACCCCAACGATACCGCAACCGTGACCTTCGACGCCAGCTACTTCTCGGAGACGTTCCCCGATATCTCAAACGTCGCTTGGGAGTTCGGGGACGGCGATCGAGAGCTGCTCGTCGGCGTACCTTCGCAGCCCATTAGTCATACGTATTCGCCAGTGAATGACTACATCGTGAATCTCACGCTCACCGACGATGATGGAAACGTCCTTATCATGAGTCAAGAACTGCTTCTCGTTCACCCCGTCATAGAGATGATATCCCCCGCTGGCGATTGCGTGATCAATCCCGGAATCCCGATTAGATTTCTGATAAGCGACGATTCTCTGCCCCTCGTTTCGGTGACCTACTCCGTGGACGATGACACCGAGAGGAATTTCACCTCTCAGTATGAGATAGACACCACTGATTGGGCCGATGGAACGTACTCGGTTACAGTTCGAGCACAGGATCGGGACGGCAACATCGCAATACTGCGGGATGTGGATATCGCGATCGATAGCGTGTTTCCCGAGGTAGCAATTCTCTGGTCCTCCAACCTCACATATGCTGGCGACAGGCTCAACCTGACGATCGAAGTGGACGACGCGAACGTGGACCCTGAAGGGGTGACGCTCTTCATTAGGTTCCCAGGGGACGATTCAGCGTCATCCACTCTGATGAAGCCGCTGGAGAACGGCAGGTTCTACGCCGTCGTCAACGTTCCGATGAGGACGGGTACGATCGAGTTCTGGTTCACTGTCGAAGACATGGCGGAAAACGCCGTCACGACCGAGGTCTACTCAATAACGGTCAGGATGCATTTCATTGATGCTGCATGGCCGTACCTCCTGGCATTGGCAATCATTGCGGCAATGGGCACCGCCTTCTACTTCTTCCGCGAAGCCAAGACGGCGGTCGACGAGACATTCATCATCTACAACGACGGACGGCTCATGGCCCATAGCACCCGACGCTTGAAGCCCGGGATGGACGATCAGATCCTGGGTAGCATGTTCGTCGCGATACAGGACTTCGTCAAGGACTCGTTCAAGGGCGAGACCTCCTTCACCCTGCGCAAGCTAGATTTCGGAGAGAAGTCGGTCCTCGTCGAAAGGGGAGATCGCATCTTCCTGGCTGCGGTGCTTCACGGCCGGTCCTCGAGGAAGGTTGTCAGCCGCATGAAGAAGGTGGTGAACGAGATCGAGGAGCGTTTCGAGGCCTCTCTTGAAGACTGGGATGGCGATCTTGATGAGGTTCGAGGCGTGAACGAGATGATGAAAAAGCTTTATTCGAGAGCGCCTGCATTCCCGGGCGCTCTGAAACGAGCCTAAGGTGAGCAGTTGGCATTACCCATCCCGGACACCGTCACGCTCGCGGGAGTCACATGCTTCTGCACAGCGATGGCCGCAGCGTCGTACTACCGGAAGGTGTTCGACCTGTCAGGTTCGCTGCTGGCGTTTGCCGTTGGAATGATCATTGGAATCTGCGGGAGCGTGATTTGGCTCCTACTTCTTCTTGTATTCCTGGTGACGAGCTTCGGCATCACAAGATACAGACTGGATTGGAAGCGCAAGGAGGGTTTTCAGGAAGGCAAGAGCGGCGAGAGAACCTGGAGGAACATCGCAGCCAACGGCGCGGTCCCCTCGATCATAGCATTTGCGAGTTTCTTGTCCGAGGCAGTGGCCAGCGGCGGCCCGGATGCAGCCATATTTCCGAAGGACACTGCCAGCTTCCTATTCGTCACCTCGGTTGCGGTGGCCGCGGCAGACACTGCTGCAAGTGAGATTGGCATCATAGACCCGAGAGTGTATCTTATAACCACTTTCAGGCGCATCAGGAGAGGCACGGATGGCGGGGTCTCGCTGACGGGACAGATCGTCGCCTTCGTGGCTGCGGCGTACACCTCGGCTATCGCATACGTTGCTTTCTCGGCGTTTGACACCGACCTCCTGGCCGGTCCCAGGACGCTGCTTATCCCAATGCTCTGCGGCTTCCTCGGCTGCCAGATAGACAGCGTCATTGGAGCTTTGTGGGAGAGGAAAGGCAGGATAGGCAAGCTTGGCAACAATTTCATCTCGATTTCATTCGGTGCATTTCTGGCGTTGTTGTTCGCCATGGGTTCTTGAACTCGCACGCATATCGTCGGATGAGCGACTGGCCGCGTCAATCCGCACGCACATTACGACATGAAGCTCTCTTATCTGCTTGCGAGGGATTCCAAGGCCGGAGTGACCTGTTCGATGCGAGGCACGTACGCATCCGCCACGTAACGCCCTCTGGCGGTTTCGAGCCCGACCTGGATCGCTGACATGCCTGCCACCTTCGCGCCGTCGATGTCGGCCCACGGATTGTCACCAACGTGAACCGCACGTCCAGGTTTGACGTCCAGCTCGGCCAACGCGACATCGAAGATCTTACGAGCCGGTTTCCTCGCCCTGACCTCGTTCGAGAATACTGCAACGTCGAATCTATCGAGAATATCCATGTCCCCGAGCATTGCTCTCAGAACCGATCCTGGCGTCTTGCCCGTGTTGGATATCAATCCCATCTTCCTTCCGCTCTCCTTGACGGCGACGAGCGTTGCCTTCGCTCCCGTGAGAAGCTTGGGCCTGTGCTGGAGCATGCTCTCTGAATAGGCCTTTTCGACATCAGCGAGCGTTGATGAGCCGATCCGTTTCAAGAGCCCGGGATCGAGTGAGTCCAGCAGGAAATGGACCTGCTCTCCGACGGAGATATCCTCTTCCCTGCTCCAGATGGCTTCGAGGCGGTCTCCCGTCCTCCGGTAGGCCGCCTCGAGCGTCTCTCGAGTAGGATTGAATCCAGAGCCATCGAGGATTCGCTGGATGGCATCGAGGCGCAGCTCCGCAACGACTCCAGCGCCTCCTGGCACCTCCTGGATCAGCGTGTCCCAGAGATCGAATGTCACAGCCTCTATCTGTGTCATGTCAGCGCCTTCTCGAACAGCCGTACAGGTTATCTACTTGACTGTCGCCTGACTGCCGCATCGATGTCCAGCTTTTGGATGGAAAGCTATTAAATAGGGAATCGTTGTTAGACGCCTGAAGAGCGGTTTGACGGCCAAAGTGGCGGGGCCACACCTGGTCTCATCCCGAACCCAGAAGTTAAGCCCGCCCACGTTCTTTGCGGTACTGAGGTGCGCGAGCCCTCGGGAAGCTCAAGGTCCTTGTGACCTCGTGACCGCATCGGCTAGATGTCCTAGCCAAGTACCTTCGGGTACAGGGTGAACCACATCGTTTGAACCCGGTGCGTGCGTGGAACGCTGTCAGCCACTCTTTCTGCATATTCTGGATAAACAGCGTACGGTACGTGGTACCTACACGAAAGGGTTTATAAGAGTCAAAAGGCGTAAACGCAGTTGGAGCTGGCCCCCTTGGCTCTCACGATTGAAGAGAAATGGATTCTGATCATCATACTGATTGCGGTAATGACTCTGGTCGTCTTTTTCGAGGTCAGAATCATGCGCGGCAAGGCAAAGGAGGTCAGGAGAGCGAGCCAGCGCAGAGATGAGGCGCACAACGCTCTATTGACGACCGACTCGGTGCTCGGCGTCGTCGCGAGGGAAGGAGCGGACGTAGACAGCGCCAGGACCATCGTGAACAGGGCAAGGGACGCCTATTCGAGGAGGGAGTACGGGCGGACCATGGATCTGTGCGAAAGCGCCAGACTGGAACTCCGCAAATGCAAGCGACCGACCTATCTGCAGCCGGAGCCAGAAGCTGAGGCTTCGGACGATCTCGAACGCCTCGCCGAGGAGATTGTCAGGTCTGACGTCAGACCGAGCCACAGCGACACATACAAGGGTACGAAGCTGCCGGCTGACGAGGGTTCTGGCTACATGGGTGCCAAGTTCGAGGTGGGCGCTGCCAGGGAAGATCTGAAGCGTGCAGCTGAAGAAGGAAGGGACACGGCAGAGGCGGAAGAGACGCTCGCCGGCGCGGAGGCCGAGTTCGAAGGCGGGAACTACGCCAGAGCGCTCTCGCTCGCGATCAAGGCGAGGAAACGGCTCAGCGAGACCGCTGACTCAGACACCATTCAGCTTAGCGCCTCAGGAGTCAGAGAGGAAACTGAGGGCGAGGCGCTGAAGTGCACCTCCTGTAGGAGCATGATACTTCCTGATGACGATTTCTGTGCCCAGTGCGGCGCTCCAGCGAAGTTGGAGCCGTGCCCGGAATGCGGCAGGGAACCGACGAAGACCGACAAATTCTGCAGGAAATGCGGCACGAAGCTGAGGTGACAGAGGCGTTCGAACAGATGATTGGCGAGGTGCCCGGCGATGTCGCAATTATGGACATTCCGAGGCTGCATGCTGGCATGACGGCGTGGAATAGTATAAATATCAAGTAAGAGGCTTAGAAAGCGGGGGTGGGCGAAGGAGGAGTACATGGCCGAAGAGAACACGATATTCATCGGAAAAAAGGCGACCATGAACTACGTCCTAGCAGTCGTCTCACAATTCAATGGCGGCTGCACTGATGTCTGCATAAAGGCGAGAGGGCGAGCGATAAGTAGGGCGGTGGATGTCTCGGAGATAGTGAGAAACCGGTTCATCCGCGACGCGGCCTACAAGGACGTCAAAATAGAGACGGAGGTCCTGCCGGGGCAGGATGGCGCTGACGCGAATGTGTCGTCCATCGAGATATACCTAGCCAGGTAGGGCACGATCCGAGGCTTGCGGACCGGCCATGGTTCGAGACCGGTTAGGCTGAGCCTTGGCACGGCTCGACGTCTTTATCATGGACGAAGCATATCGTCAGTCGATCAGTGAGGCGATGTCTGTGTCAGGTGACGGCCTGGTCATTGTGAAGTTCGGCGGCAGCGTCATCACCAACAAGGACCGCCTTCGCGAGTTCAGAGAGGATGTCTGTCGCAGGCTCGCTGGGGAGCTGAGTGCGTGGAACGGTGATATCGTGCTGGTCCATGGAGCGGGTTCGTTTGGCCATATACTCGCCAGACAGCATCGGCTGCATGAGGGATTCAGGGACGAAAGCCAATTGAAACAGGTAGCTCTGGTGCAAAGGGACGTTAGGGAGCTGAATGTACGCGTTCTCGAAGCGCTCATCGACAGCGACATCAGGGCGGTCTCCGTGCCGCCTGCGGCTGCAGCGTCGTTCCGGGACGGCTCAGTCACAAGGTTCGATCCTGCTCTGTTCAGCAAGATGATGAACCTGTGTCTTGCACCAGTGACCTTCGGCGACGTAGTCCCTGACGAGTCGATGCGGTTCTCGATATGCTCTGGAGATCTGATGATGCAAGAACTCGCTCGCCATTTGAGGCCGAAGGCAGCCATATTCTGTGCGGATGTGGACGGTGTCTTCACAAGCGACCCTAGACAGAATGCCGATGCGGAGCTCATCTCTGAGTTGGACAGGGAGGCGGTTCAGCGTATAAAGCAGAGCGAATCTACCCGCGCTGACGTGACGGGAAGCATCAAGGGCAAACTGGAGCGCATGCTGGCCATAGCCGAGAACTGCGAAAAGTGTATCATACTGAACGGTGATGTTCCAGGCAGATTGGAGAGCGCTCTGAGGGATGAGGAGCCGCTATCCACCAAGGTGCTACCGGGATAGGTGCTGAGATGACAGAAGGCGAGCAGCAGCCGGGCAGAATCATCGAGATGCGTAAGAACGACCACGTCGACATATGCGCGAACGAGGATCTCAGCCCAGGCTACTACTACTGGGACGACGTGAAGCTGGTCCACAGGTCTCTGCCTGAGATCGACCTTGCAGACGTGGACACTTCCGTGACGTTGTTCGGCAAGAAGCTGTCAGCACCTCTGGTGATCTCCGCCATGACAGGAGGCTACGACAAGGCTAGGGAGATAAACGGAATCCTCGCATCCGTTGCTGAGGAACACGGCCTCGGAATGGGCGTTGGCAGCCAGAGGGCAGCGCTCGAGAATCCTGAGCTGGCAGACACCTACTCGGTCGTCGGCGATTACGACATTCCTCTCAGAATCGCTAATCTGGGGCTGCCTCAGCTCGTCAGGCAGAGGTCCGAATCGGTTCTCCTGCCCGAGGACGGCAGAGCGGCGATGGATATGATCGGTGCGGATGTCCTCGCCATTCATCTCAACTACCTGCAGGAAGTCGTTCAGCCCGAGGGCGACACCTGCGCCAGGGGCGGCGTCGAGGCGATCAGGACGTTCGCCTCTGAGATGCCGGTTATAGCCAAGGAGACTGGCGCGGGGATATCGCGGCAGATGGCGCTCGTTCTCAAGAAGACTGGCGTCCGCGGTTTCGATATCGGCGGACTCGGCGGCACCAGTTTCTCCGCTGTGGAGTACTATCGTGCCAGAAAGGTTCGGAACGAAGCCAGGGAAAACATCGGCAAGGCCTTTTGGGATTGGGGCATCCCATCTCCCGTATCGGTCGTGACTGCGAGCGTGGGCCTCCCCCTGATCGCCACGGGCGGTCTCAGGACCGGATTGGACGTTGCGAGGGCGCTCTGCATCGGAGCATCGTGCGGCGGTATGGCCGGCAGGCTGCTTCCCTCCGCGCTCGAGGGGAAGGAGGCGCTGGAGCGCGAGGTGAGGATGATCGTAGACGAGCTCAGAGCCGCTATGTTCCTTGTCGGCTCCAGGGAGGTCGAGGAGCTGGTGTCCGCCCAAGCGCTCGTAACGGGCAGAACAAGAGAATGGCTGGACCACGTGATGGAGTGATTCGATTGGCATTCCCGGATGATTACAAGGAGCGCATCGTGGTGATAAACGAACGACTTATGCAATCGTTCGAGGCGATGGACAGCGTGAACTTGCGCGCTGCTATGGCTCACTACCCTGCCGCGGGTGGAAAGCGCCTGAGACCATTGCTAGCGACAATGACGTGTGAGGCGTTCGGCGGCAACCCAGACAGCGCGATACCGTTCGGCGTCGCGCTCGAACTGATACACAACTTCACTCTCGTTCACGACGATGTGATGGACGAGGACGACACGAGGCGGGGGATGAAGACCGTGCATCACGAGTTCGGCGTCCCCGAGGCCATACTCGCCGGAGATGCGATGTTCGCAAGGGCGTTCGAGATCGTGCTCGATAGCGATATCGACGCCCCGTGCATTGTCAAGCTCGTGGAGATACTCGCTAGGTCCGTCAGGTTGCTTGCGGATGGACAGCAGATGGACCTGGACTTCGAAGACCGGGACGTGGTTAGCCCGGAGGAGTACCTGGAGATGATCGAGCGAAAGACCGCGGTGCTGTACTCCGCCGCGGCCCAAGGAGGTTCGATCGTGGGAGGCGCGAGCGAAACACAACAGGAGGCGCTCTTCGAGTATGGCAGGCTTATAGGGCTCGGATTCCAGATATGGGACGACGTTCTGGATCTGCGCTCGACTCAGGAGGCGTTCGGCAAACCCGTCCTGAATGATATCCGGAATGGCAAGAAGACTCTCATAGTCGTTCACGCGATCGATGCTATGAAGCCCCCTCAAAAGGACGAGTTCATGGCCGTCCTCGGCAAGAAGGACGCCACTGAAGAAGAGCTCAAGAAGGCGAGGGATCTGCTGGAGGACGTCGGCTCTGTGGATTACGCGAGCAGGATTGCGAGTGAATTCGTCGCCAAGGCGAAGGACGAGCTCTTGGCGGTCAAAGACGATGGACACAGGGAGATCCTAGCGTCCTTCGCAGACTTCATGCTGGCCAGGCAGTCTTAGGCGACGCCGGTCTTGGTCAGCTTGAACCCAGCTCTCCTGCCTTCCTCGAGATGGCGATGCTTTATGATAACAGCTCTTCGGGAGCTGGTGCCGACCTTGTCAAGGCGTACGATGGCTTTGGCGTTGTGCAGCAGCACATGGCCGCCGAGCGGTTCGAAAGATCCCTTCTCTATGTCAGTGTACACCTGAGACGTCAGCAGAACTGGTATGTTCTTGTGTCTGGCAACCACGAGTAATCTTGCGAGCTGAGGGCTCAAGGACTTCCTCACTCCCTTCTCGTCATCCTTCCGCGTCAGTCTGTAGTGGATCGTCGTAGAATCGAGAATAATCACACCGACATCGACGGCGCTGTCCGCAAGTTTCGAGGCCTTGTCCACAAGCTTCTCCTGTTCCTCGAACGAGTGCGGCTCGAAGAAGAGGAGATTCTTCAACGCCTTCTCGTAATCCTCGCCGCATATCTGCTTCATCCGATCGAGCGAGACGCCCTCGGTGTCGATGAATATGACCTTCCTTCCCTCGAGCGCAACGTTCCTTGCGACCTGAAGGCAGATATTGGTCTTGCCGGTGCCCGCCTCCCCGAACAGCAGGGTGATGGCGCCGCCTTCCAGTCCTCCACCGAGGAGGTCATCAAGTGCTGGAGAACCTATGGGCACGCGGACCATGCGCCGCCATCGGGCTCGTCGCTGATAATTGTTGCGAATGCATGCGAGAGGCATCTCAGACAGTCTTATTACGCCGAATGGCTTTCATCAGGAGCGTGACCGTCCACCGAATCGGAGCCGAAGCCAAGCTGGACTCTGCAGAATGGATGGATCGTCCTGTCGTCGTCAAGCAGCGGGTGGTGAAGGGGTACAGGCATCCCGACTTGGACAGATCCCTGCAGACGTTCAGGATTCGCAATGAAGTCAGACTGATGCTCGAAGCACGGAAGGCTGGCATCTCCGTACCGATAGTCTATTCCGTGGATTTGGAAGGTAACCGAATCATCATGGAGGAGATCTCTGGCGTGAGGGCTAAGGACGCGTTGCAGGACTCAGATGTGGACGGTGAGAGCATCTGCCGAAAGATCGGCGAGATAGCTGCACGGTTGCATTCCAACGACATCATCCATGGGGATCTCACCACAAGCAACATGCTGTTCGATGGTAGGCGTATTGTGCTCATCGACTTCTCACTGGGGCAGAAATCTTCCGAGATCGAGGACAAGGGTGTGGATATGCATCTGCTCGAAGAGGCCTTTCACTCCGCCCACCATTCAAGGGCAGAGCTGTATGACATCGTCAAGGAGTCTTACGCGGCCGCCTATGCTGACGGCGAGGCTGTCCTTCGCAAGGTTGCTGAGATCGAGAAGAGGGGGCGATACACACGGAAAGAATAGCCTTTGCCACCACTAACGACGGGAAGTTCAAGGAGATTTCGCAGCAGATGGCAGAGCACGGCTACGTGGTCGATCACCTCAGGATGCCGTATCCTGAGCTGCAGACATCTTCTCTGGAATCCACGATCGTGCCAGGGCTGATGTGGCTCGTATCGAAATTCGATCGACCCATCATCATCGACGACTCAGGCCTGTTTATTGATTCGTTGAAGGGCTTTCCTGGGGTGTACTCGTCCTATGCGTTCAAGACACTGGGCTGCGAAGGTATACTTGAGCTGATGAGAGGCGTGGGAGAACGCGCAGCTAGATTCGAATGCTGCATCGGTTTCATCTCGCCCGAAGGCGAACCTTTCATAGCGAAGGGTGTGGCAGAAGGTTCGATAGCTGAAGCCATGAGGGGCAGCGGGGGTTTCGGCTATGACCCAATATTCGTCCATGAGGGTCATAGTCTAACCTACGCTGAGATGGATGTCGTCGAGAAGAACAAGATCTCGCATCGTGGCATAGCAATGGAGAAACTGGTCGAAGCACTTCCCGACCTTCTCCCGACGCCATGAACCAATAGTTATATCTCCGCCTTGCCAAATCTCCTTTCCCGCCAGTCCACTCATCGGGGTAGTGGTTTAGCTTGGTATGATACGTGCTTTGGGAGCATGAGGTCGTCGGTTCAAATCCGACCTACCCCACCTCTGAATCACTAGCCATAAGCACGCCGTCTCCGAGCGTTTGTTTCTAGAGAATGCCATGACCATTGCGAGGAAATCAGGTGACCAGCGCCTTCTCGTATTCCTTTATCAGTCGATCGCCTTCTTTCGTCAATTCGGGGTCTATCTTCTCAACTACGTGCTCCCGAAGCATCTTCTTTGCCGTGTCTCTTGCCTCTGAAATCCTCCCGTCTACGAAAGTCGTCCAATCCTTCATCTTCTTCCTGTCTATCAGGAAGAGCTCGTCCTTGAACTTCCTCGCGGTGTGCGGATGTGTTAGAAACGTGTTTCCGTGGCCGACTTCCTTGACGACATCAAGGGCGGCCATCTCTCTGTCTATCGTGTACTCCTTCATGTATGCTGTCAGATTCTCCCATTCGAATGAGTCGATGAGCATCTGCTCAAGCGAGCATCCGAGGTCATTGTCAAGGCCTCCGAATCCACAGGAGAGGTCAGTGTCGGAAAACACCCGCATGAGGCCACCCGCAATCATGCTCAGGCTCGTGCTCTGGCTGAGCCCTCCACCTCCGATCCCCCAGCTTCCCACCATGCTGGGCAGTTCATACCTCCTCGCCATCTGTCCCGCAGCCACGCTTATTGGCAGCAACTCGGGAGCGGTGTAATTCATGTTTCCCGACAACACATCGACAGGAGCAGATTCGGAGCAGTAGACATGTGGCGCTCCTGGCTGAGCGAATTGTGTGATGATCAAACTGGCGAGGTTCTCGGTGTTTATATTTACGATTGTTCCTGCAAATGTGACGGGGCTTGACAGGCCTGATATCGACATCGACATCGTAACAACAGGTATTCCCGCCCTCGCGAGCTCGACCTGCGCTTCGACAAGTCCTCTTTCGAATGAAAGGGGTGATATTGAGCAGAGGATGACTGAGAAGATCGGACGTTTCTTCAACTCCTCCTTTCCGCCAACAAGCAGCGCCGCGAGGTTGACCTCGGTGATGGCGTCGAGGCGACTCAGGCACATGCCTTGTACATGCATCGCGCATCCCTGAAGAGAGGTCCACATCTCATGAACACTGTGGGCGGCTTCAGGAACGTCCGAGACGGTCACGATCGGCCAGAAGAAATCGACAGCATCCAACGCGTCGGCCAGCTTGGCGAAGTCAGCAAGATCGTCTCTCGTTGCTCCCCGCCTCCGCCCAGTTTCGACGTCAAGAGTGTAGACGGTCAGACCATCAGTGGCAACGTGGGGCACACACCCTGTGACGGGAACCTCCAGATCGTTACCCGGTTCTCGAGCGCGGAGTTTGAACTGTTTCGGCGCCTTGGCCAACGCCTCTGAGACCATGCTCTCTGCAAACCTCGCAACACCTGTCCTGTGGTCCACATCTGCACCGGATTCCTCGAGCATCCTCAGGACCGTCTGGCTCCTCACCAGGACTCCATTCTCGCTCAGGTTCAGAAGACTGTACTCGTGCACTGCCTCCTGCTCCTGTTTGTCAAGCACACTCATTCTCAAGCTGGTCATGTTATCACAAACTCCCTTCTTCTGCTTGATGAGGCTGCACCGGCGCTTTCACGATCGCGTCGAGGGCGTTCAATCAGCGACCGCCTGCTGCTTGAGTTTTGCGGTCCTTTGGGATCCATCACTGCGTGGCAGCTTGCTGCTCGGCTGGGAGCCCAACATTCTCCAGCCTCTCTGGACATCCAATAACTCATTCGGCATGATTGTTGAGCCGAATTCCTGCGAGTCATCGACAGTTGTTGGCCAGAATGAGCCAACGACATTCGTGCAGGCATGCCAGAACGGTTTCGCATTCGAGCTGGCGACGAAAGGTACAAAGGCTCCGGCTTCTTTCACTGCCGCATTGCCTCGCAAATCCGCTTCTGAGCATGATGCCAAGATCACGGAGCCTCGACGGGTCGACAGAAAGAGACGCGTTAGCGTCGTGGTGGTCTGCGGCATCATGGTTCTCGCAATCGACGCATGGCTATACCTTTGGCTGATACCTTGGATCGACAGCCAGGAATGGGCGAGAACGCAGTATGGCAGCGTGGGCTATGCCGTATTCTTCATCATGACGCTCTTCACCTTCCTGGCGTCCCTCGCTTTGGCCGCGTATTACTTCTCGCGCTCGTCATATCCATCGGACAAGTGGAGATGATTTACCTAAATGGACGCGCCAAGGCACGGGGATGCGAACTCCAGCTGGCATGATGATAATCATAATATCTCTGGATGTGTTGACGGTGCACAGACTCTTCGCGAGTGGGGGGTATGTGCGCGACAGATATGATTGTCGATGTGGAGGACCTCGCCAAGAGATATCCACCTGACATAATGGCAGTCGATGGTATCTCTTTCTCGATCGAAAGCGGAATGGTATTCTCTCTCCTTGGTCCAAACGGAGCGGGCAAGACGACTACGGTTGAGATACTGGAGGGGTTGCGAACCCCCACAAGAGGCCGCATCACCGTGCTCGGCGTGGACATCCTGAAAGACTATGCGAGTATACGGGGAAAGGTCGGCACTCTGCCTCAGAACTTCGAGCCGTTCGACAACCTGAAGCCGTTCGAAGCGGTGGATTACTGGGCGAAGCTGTTCGGCGTTCGGAAGACTCGTCGGGATGTCAACGAGATGCTTGAGGCAGTCGGCCTATCGGAGAGGAAGAGCCTGCTCGCAAAGAAGCTGTCAGGTGGAGAGAAGAGGAAGCTTGGAATCGCTCTCTCCATGATAAATGATCCTGAACTTCTCTTCCTGGACGAGCCCACCACCGGTCTGGACCCCAAGGCCCGGCGCGATCTCTGGAAGCTGATTGAGGATATCAGAGGGGGTGGCGCAACGGTGTTTCTTACGACTCACTACCTGGACGAAGCGGAGAAGCTCTCTGACGACGTCGCGATAATGCACAGAGGAAGCATCATCGCTGAAGGCAGCCCGTCTGAGCTCATCACCAGGTATGGAAAGACGACCGTAGTGGTCCTGGAGGGGGCTGGCATGGACGGTCTGACGGAGATCACTCGGAGAGGCATCGAAGCCACCGAAGTGAATGGCGATGTTCTGGTGCCTGTGAAGAACCCGGCTGAGATGCGCATCATATTCGCCAAGCTCTCCTCGATCGAGCTTCCCGTGAAGGACATGTACACCCGACGACAGAGCCTGGAAGATGTCTTCCTGAACCTGGTGGGCACGAAGATGGATGAGGGGGTGCTTCAGGAATGAGCAAGATCATGGCCGATCTGGTCGGATTCGGCAAAACGTATCTGAGGAACATCTCGGGCCCTTTCTTCGCCTTCGCCTTCCCCATCCTCCTGATATTCGTGTTCGGCGCCATATTCTCTGGCGACGAAGTCTCCAGCGTCAACCTGCCAATCCAGAACTTGGACGATGGACCTCATTCGCTCGCCTATGTGGAGCTACTGAGAATGACAGACATCGTGGACATCGAGACTATCCCGAAGGACGCGGCGATCCACGAGTACATCGACGACAATTCGCTACCGCTCGCCCTCGTGATACCCGATGATTTCAGCGCGACGATCGACGAGATTATCGGTGGGAATGGCACGGGCGTGGCGACCGTCACTGTCTACGGCGATCCAACCCGAAGCACATACAACATAGCGGTCGGGGCGGTGGATGCGGCCGTCAAGTATCTCAACAACAACCTGACTGGCGTAGAGCCAATCGTGGCGTTTGAGGTGAGCCAGGGAGGGGCTGACGAGTTCAATTTCATGGACTTCTTCCTACCGGGCGTCGTGGGGATAACGGTCATGACCAACTCACTGTTCGCCATGACCTCGATCTGCGCGGAGTACCGAAACAGAGGCTACTTCAGGATGCTTGCGACAACGAAGATCAGCAAGGCTGAATGGCTCACCTCCAAGTTCGTCTTCTTTACGGTCATGTTGATCGGTTCGCTTGTTCTGACCTATGCGATCGGCAGGGCCCTGTTCGATATGGAGACTTCGCTGACGCTGATCTCGCTGGTGTTGATCGCTGCGGGCACATTCCTGTTCGTATCGATGGGAATGCTTCTCGGCATCATAATACGAGACCCCGAATCAGGTGCTGCCGTCGCGAACGCGATAGGCTTCCCGATGATGTTCCTGTCAGGAGCGTTCTTCCCGTTGGATTCGATGCCCGAATACCTCCAACTTGTTGCCAAGGCATTGCCCCTGACGTATCTCAACGAGGGCCTCAGGGACACAATGGTCTATTCGAACAACGAGAGCGCCGTTCTGAACCTGCTGGTGTTGGCAGTGATAGCCGTCGTGTTCTTCGTGGCAGCAAGCAGATTGATGTCCTGGAAGGAGAAATGAAGATCTGCAGGGCGCCAACGTGCGCTCGCCGGGTTCACTTGCTCAGGGCTCTGGCGAGGGTGGCAGCGAACTCGACTTCGTCCATCGACGAAGAGCGATGGGCAGATTCGTGCTCTCGATTCGCCCCGCCGTTCGCATTGTTGACGAATGGGCCAGCACGCGCCCTTCTCTTGCACTTACTCTAAATATGAAAATCATATACACCCAATTACGAGTGGCTCTTTGGAGGGCCGGAAATGCGGAAGTACAAGGACATTCCAATCTGGAAGGACGTCAGCCCGAAGCAATGGTCTGACTGGAAATGGCAGGTGAGGAACAGGATAACCGATGTTGACACCCTGTCAGAAGTCATAAACCTGTCCGATGAGGAGAGGGATGAAATCGTCAACTCGACCAAGTACCTGAGGATGGCCATAACGCCTCACTTCGCAACGCTGATGGATCCTGACGATCCCGAGTGCCCGATTCGAAGGCAAGCGGTTCCGTCTTCGAACGAGTTGCACATATCGAAGGATGACATGGAAGACACCGTCGGAGAGACGACGGATGCGCCCCATGAAGGTCTAACGCACAGATACCCCGACAGAGTGTTGTTGCTGCTCACCGACCAATGCAGCATGTACTGCAGACACTGCTGCAGGCGGAGGATTGTTGGGACGACGGACCACGCACGGAAATGGGAGGAGATCAAGGCGGGGATAGACTACGTGCGCAGGACGCCCCAGGTCAGGGACGTCCTCCTGTCAGGCGGCGACCCGCTGCTAGTATCCGATGCATTGCTGGAGAAGACGCTCCGGGAGCTGAGGAACATAAAACACGTCGAGGTGATTCGATTGGGCTCCCGAACGCCTGTAGTCATGCCGATGAGAATCACGTCGAGCCTGGTGAGGATGCTCAGTAAGTATCATCCAATCTGGTTCAACACGCATTTCAACCACCCGAAGGAGGTGTCGCCCGCCTCCAAGCGCGCCGTCGAGATGCTGGTTGATGCCGGCATACCGATGGGCAATCAGTCGGTTCTGCTGAAGGGCGTCAACGACTGCCCCGTCATCATGAAGAAGCTCTGTCACGAGCTCGTCGCAATGAGGTGCAGACCGTACTACATCTATCAATGCGACATCGCCAAGGGGCTGGAGCATTTCAGAACGGCAACCGCCAAGGGCATCGAGATCATCGAGCATCTGAGAGGCCACACGTCCGGCTTCGCCGTCCCCGAATTCGTCATCGATGCGCCGACCGGAGGTGGAAAGATACCTGTAGGACCGAATTATCTCATATCGATGTCCGACAAGCGCGTCATTCTCCGCAACTACGAGGGTGGCGTATTCCAGTTCCCTGAGGTGGAGGGCGACCGCACCAGCAAATGTCCTTCGAATTGCCGCATGTGCAAGGATTACGAACACATCGAATCGAAAGAGGGTGTGGCAGCGGTTCTGTCTGGAGAGAAGCTATGCCTCATTCCTGAGGGGACAGCAAGGGCTGAGCGAAGGAAGGCGTACGTCAGGGGATCCTCGAAGCATAGAAAGAGGTGAACCCTCCGTCTCAGCGAGCACACGCTCTCCGTCCCAGTGAAGCTTCTTTGATGAGGTACGTGCCCGTGTCGCGTGAGACGCTCTTATCGTGCCTGTCGATCACTATCGGGCTGGAGAAGTTCGGGGCATCCATCACATAGGTTTCGAACTCCCCTCCCTCACCGGAGATGTTGATGCCAAACCTCTCATGAAGCGCAGAAAGCTCCTCGATCGCGTCCTCCGTGATCTCCCTGCCAAGCCATGATTCGTCCAATCCTTGTGCATATGTCCCGACGATGATTATTCGAAGCCCCGCATCCAACATGTCATCGATGATCGCCCTTTGTGGCTTCCGCCATAGAGGGGAGTACAGCGGCTTGCCAAGCTTATGGCAGATACCGTTGATTCGTGACCATTGGTAGTCTGAGGCGATGGCACCCGAGAGAAATCCATCAACATCCTCTTCGCGCATCAGTGCTTCGAGATCATCGAGTTCCGTCTCCTCCTCGGCCTCGCTTGATGCGGTTTTAAGCGGTATGCCCAAAGCCTCCGACTGCAGTGCCGTCCATCGTGCATTCGGATGGTGAAACATATAGGACCCATCGTCGCTGGGTATCACGGTCAGCAGGCTGACCACTTCCCAGCCTTGCTGCTGCAGAAGATACACAGAGTATGCCGAGTCCTTGCCTCCTGAGAAAAGGGCTGACACTCTCCGGGCCATACGAAGCTGATTGTCGCACGCGATAAAAAGACTGCGCCAGTCGCCGCTAGCAACAGAGGTTACGCGCCCCCTCTGGACTGCGTTTATGTACCAGCAGCTCGATTCACACGAACGTGTACTACTGTCCCAAATGCGATCGCACCGTCCCGAAGGAGCGTCTCGAACAGATTGACGCAGAGCTGAGGGCCAGGTTCAACAAAGAATGCCTCAGCTCCCTGAAGTGCCCTGTTTGCGAGACGGAGTTCCTCGATCTCGATGGTGCACATCCCGATGGTGGGAGACACATCGGCGAGAAGAGGAGGAAGGAAGCTGAACATAGATGAACTCACCAGCGAAGACTTCTCTGCGATCGTGAAGCGCAATCCCATAGCCATACTCCCGATGGGCGCCGTCGAGGAACACGGCAGCCATCTACCGCTGGGAACAGATTCGTTTCAGTGTGAGGAGGTTGTGAACAGACTTGCCAAAGAGTTCGGGGCGTTGGTTCTCCCCCCGATACGATACGGAGACTGCAGATCCACGCGCAACTTCCCGGGCACCATATCGTTGAGCTTTGAAACGCTACAGGCTGTGGTGATGGATGTGCTATCGGAGCTCGCGCGAAACGGCATATCCAGGGTGGTGGTGCTCTCCGGTCACGCCGGCAGCGGCCACATGGCATCTCTCAAGCTTGCGGCACAGAGGGTGGCCGAGCGGCATGCGAACATGAAGATCATGGTGCTGTCCGACTACGACATCGCCTACGACCTCGCGGGAAAGGAGTTTCCCGAAACCGACGGCCATGCAGGACAGATCGAGACGTCCAGGATGCTTGCGATAAGGCCCGACCTCGTCGGGGCCGAGCGCCCCTGTGGAGATTCGAGACCTCCCAGGTATATGATTGTGAACGATCCTGAGCGATGTTTCCCTTCGGGCGTGATGGGAGATTCGCGCGACGCGTCTGCCGAGAAGGGCAAGCGCATCGATGATTACATTTTCACCGAACTCTCCAGAATCATGACAGAGGACTTCGGCGCCCAGAGAGAGAAAGGGGACACTTCAGCGAGTGATATCGGAAAGGAGGAAGAAAGCCATGGACATTAAGGAGGCCGCGGCGAGGGAAGCCGTGAAGTACGTCGAAGATGGAATGGTCGTAGGGCTTGGGAGCGGTTCGACGGCGAGTATGGCCATCAAGCTCATTGGCCAGAAGATCAAGACCGAAGGGATAATGGTCACAGGGATACCGACCTCCAGCGCCTCAGACCTCCTCGCGAGAGCCATGGGTATCAAAATGGGTGACCTTGACGATCACAGGGAGATCGACATCACAATCGACGGTGCCGACGAGGTGGATCCGAGGCTGAATCTCGTAAAGGGCCTTGGTGGAGCACTGGTGTGGGAGAAGGTCGTTGCCGCGTCAACGAGAGTCGAGATGATCGTCGTAGACGATTCGAAGGTGGTCGAATACCTGTGTCAGAAGGTCCCGCTCCCTGTCGAGATCATCCGCTTCGCCAGGGAGACGACGGCCAGGAGGTTGGCATCCCTCGGCTGCGTCCCGAAGCTCAGAATCGCGGAGGACGGCGAGCTGTACGTGACGGACAACGGCAACAACATCATCGATTGCAGATTCAATCGTATCGACGATCCTAAATCGATGGAATCCAGAATCAACAGCATACCTGGCGTGGTTGACAACGGGCTGTTCGTCGGTGTTGCCAGCAAGGTGATTATCTCAAACCAGGATGGGATAAGGATACTCGAGAGGCCGGTCCAGGGCTAGTCAGTATAGCGGCCGGAGCGCTCTCACTTGGCGAGGTCCTTGAGCTGTTTGATATTGCTCTCAATCGCCGTGATCTTCTTCTTCTCCTCAGCCTCGATGATATCGACGATCTTGTCGAAAGTTATCGCCAGCTTGTTGGAGTGGACGGGTCTGCCCTTTCCCTCCTTCTTGATGTCCCTCTTTGAGACCCACTTGCGTCTGCGGAGGTCCTGCATGGCGATCGAAACTTCGGGTTGCCGAAGGCCCGTGGCACTCTCTATCTCGACAGATGTGGTCTCTTCCTTCTTTCTCAGGTAGACCAGCGTCTTGGCCATGTTCTTGGACAGGCCTGTGCGCATGAGAAGCTCGACGAGCATCTCGTCTTTCTTGGTGAGACCTTTGTCTGTCATATCAGACGCCTAAGCCAATTATTTATTACCATATATTTATTGATTGCTATTTGAATTCCGTGATAATATAGATAACGGCCGGGGCCGTTCACCAGGGCGGGAGCGCTCGCCTTCTGCTACCGCCTGGATGCGTTGTCGATCCGATCGGAAGTCGGCAATGCTTTAATATGAGTTCCCGCTTACTCGTCACCAGCCCCACAGGGCCGTTGATATCGATGAAGAGACCCAGAGTAATGAAGGGCTACTGTCCAAAATGCAAGAAGCACACCGAGCAGGAGGTCGAGCGGATCAAGACTCGGCCCAGGAGCGAACTCAAGTGGGGGCAGAGGCGATATCGGCGGGCGACAAGGGGATACGGCGGTTTCCCCAGGCCGAAATACGAGGGCAGACAGAAGCCCACCACGCGCGTGAACCTCAGGTACAGGTGCAGGGTGTGCAAGAAGGCCTATCAGAGGCCTGGTATCCGTGCGAAGATTTTCGAACTCAAGGAGGCCTGAGGCGTATGAGTTCCATACCGTCTCCGAAGAGCAAGTTCATCAATGTCAAGTGCCATGACTGTGGCAACGAGCAGACCGCCTTCGACAAGCCGGCGACGCAGGTGAAGTGCCATGTGTGCGGGGCGACGTTGGTAAGACCCACTGGAGGCAAGGGCGAGATCAGAGGTGAGCTGCTCGGAGAGGTTAAGTGATGCTCCGCAGAACCGATTTTCCGGAGGTCGGAGAGCTTGTGGTCTGCAGCGTGCAGAACGTCAAGAACTTCGGTGCCTTCGTCACCCTTGACGAGTTCAGCGGCAGAGAGGGGTTCATCCACGTCAGGGATGTGGCGACAGGATGGGTCAAATACATCAGGGACCACGTTCGAGAAGGTCAGAAGATAGTCTGTCGCGTTCTGGGAGTGGACTCGGACAAGGGTCATATCGACCTGTCGCTGAAGCAGGTGAACGATCATCAGCGCAGGGAGAAGGTGCAGGAGTGGAAGAACGAGAAGAAGGCCGACAAGCTGCTCGAGATGGCGGCGACGAAGCTCGGCAAGACTCACGAACAGGCATATGAGGAGGTCGGCGACAAGCTGATCGAGGAGTTCGGCAGCCTGTACGGAGCACTCGAGGAGACCGCCTCTGATCCATCCGTGTTGAAGAATCTGGGAATCGACAAGAAATGGGTCGCGGCGATGACGTCTCTGGCCAATGAGAGCATACAGCTGCCGTCGGTGTCGATCGACGGCGTACTCGAGATAACCAGCCCCGCACCTGACGGCATTGACATGATACGCACCTCTCTTGGAGGAGCAATCGCGGGCGCTGAGGATGACGTGAGCATTCATTACCTCGGAGCGCCCAGATACAAGGTGACTGTGACCGCGGAGGACTACAAGACGGCCGAGGAGGAGCTGAAGAAGGTCATCGACAAGGCCGTGTCGTCTATCGAGAAGACAGGAGGCACGGCCTCATTCAAGAGAAAGGAGGAGAAGTGACTCGGACGCTGCTGAGGAAGTGCCCCTCCTGCTCGGGCTACACGCTGAGGGAGCGCTGTCCAGGCTGTGGAAGCGTCACATTCATGCCCGTCTCCGCGAGATACTCTCCCGGGGACAGATATGGCGAGTATCGGCGACGACTGAAGAAGGAGATGAAGGGGGCGGTTTGAGTTGGAGGATATCCTGGTCGTGTACAAGGAGAAGCCGGACCTCACCGATCCCATATTGATAGAAGGTCTCCCAGGAGTTGGAAACGTTGGCAAGCTCGCGGCCGAACACCTCGTGGACCAGCTCAAAGCCGAGAAGTTCGTGGACATCTACTCGAAGTACTTCCCGCCGCAGGTCCTGGTGGACGATTCTGGCATCGTGAAGCTGGTGAACAACGAGATGTACTATGTCAAGAGGGACGGCGCCAAGCATGATATGATTGTGCTCATAGGTGATTACCAGGGCCTCACTCCCGACGGGCAGTACGAGCTGGCTGATAGAATGCTCAAGATGGCTCAGGAGCTGGGAGTCAAGATGATTTTCACTCTCGGCGGCTACGGCCTGGGCAAACTGGTCGAGAAGCCGCGGGTTCTCGGGGCGGTGTCGCACGAGGATCTGGTGCCGAAGATGAAGGAGCTCGGCGTGACCTTCTCGAAGGGCGAGCCCGGAAGTGGCATCGTGGGCGCCAGCGGCCTTCTCCTTGGGCTCGGGAAGGTCTACGGCATGCGAAGCGTGTGCCTGATGGGAGAGACCTCGGGATACTTCGTCGACCCAAAAGCGGCTCAGGCTGTGCTGGAGGTGTTGTCGAAGGTGCTGGAGGTCGAGCTTGACTTTTCCGATCTGGAGGACAAAGCCGAGCAGATAGACCTCTTGACCTCGAAGCTGAAGGATACAGAACCGCAGCAGGAGCCGAGGAAGGAGGATCTGGGATACATCGGCTGATCCAAGGCGCAGGGCATTGCCTGTCCCGTCAATAATAAAAAAATAGGGGGGAGGTAATCCTAACCAGTGAGTCGAGGAATAAAGTAGTTAGAGTGCATCCCATCCCGTTCTGACTACTTCTTCAGATATTCTTCCTCGTACGCTTTGATTGTGGCGAGTGTCTGCTCCGCGTGCTCGAACTTCTTCATCCTGTCCACCACCAGTTCGAGACGCGAGTATATCAGGTCTCTTATTGCGGATCGTATGGCTTCCGAGCGCGAGGGAAAATCGTCGATCTCAACCAGGAAGTCGAGGGCGCGCAGATGCCTCTCCGGTATGCGGATTGTTATCTTCTCGCTCTCACGTTCCATTGACATTCGCCCCGCGTGCCAAGCGCTGTTTCCCCGACAGCCTTTGTACCTCTTTTGCCTTACACCCGTCGGACAAACACCTTATAAAATTGTATATATATAAAACTTAGGTCTATTAACGTCGCTGAGTGTAAAAGGCGTGTTGTTGCCCACATCGGCTTTCTTCGGATTACAATCCGAAAAACGATTTATATAAATTGCATGATAGGGTGGTTTGCATCGTCGTCCGTGTTGCATCAGACCCGACTTAGCTCAGACTGGCTAGAGCGGCTGACTGTAGTGTGGAAATCGGTACGACCGATCTCAGTCGCTGAAATCAGCAGGTCCCCGGTTCAAATCCGGGAGTCGGGACCATCCATAGACAGCGCTATTTGCTACTCATTGGCCAAGGCTTCTCCAGGCGTGTATGCCATCGCGCGTCACGACCTCCTTGTTCTTTTCCAGCACCGCCATGTCCTTGTCATCGAACGCTCTCGGATCGACCGCGATGATCAGCTTCGTGGAACAGGCCATGGCGGTCTCGGTCCACCTCTCGACTGCATTGAGCACCCGGGCGAAATCGTTGCTTGTTACCAGATATTCGACGCCGTCGACGAGCACGATGCCGTTGTCCGATCGTTCCATGAAACCCACGAGCATGTCGGTCAAGAGGCTCAGCTTCGCCGGGTCGAGGTTGTCCTCTCCGGGAACGGTCGAAAGCCAAATGATCGGCGTGGTCTGGAGATATAGATTGGACCTGAGATCGTTCGGGTATCTCCGCGTTACGATTAGTCCCTGGGTCCTGCTGGTGTACTTGGAGCATTGCCTGCAGGGGCAAGGCAGTCCGCAAGAGCCGCAATCGAGGCTCTCGCACGGGAAGCTCTCGTCGTCTTCGCAGTCGAAGCATCTGCCTCTCAGGATGTCCACGAACATCTCGAACGAGACGTCAGGCTTCTCCTCCTCCACGAGATAGACTCTCCGATGGAGCAGCTCGTACGATGCCTTCGAGCTTGACAATGCGGTCTCGATCTTGGGCTCCCTGAGCACCATTTGGCCTCTGGCAATAGAAATCGCGAAGATCAGACCGGCCACCGCGATGCCTGCAACGATCGAAATGGACGACGCAGACAGTTCGCCGGTGCTCAGCCTCCCACCATCATCTCCGAAGAGATAAGGCACGGTGCTTGCTGCAAACACCCAGAGGCCTGAAAGGTAGATGAGTCCAGACCTCTGTTGTGTCATGCTTGACTGGCTCCTGGAACCGACTATGAATATCATCGCGATGAGCATCATCGCTGCCGGATACAGTACCATGAGGTTGGTGCCGAACGATGAGAGGCTGACGCGGTCGTCGACCTCGATGTTGACGAGCGAGCCAAGCGCAACCGCGGTGACGATTCCCGCGAGCATGAACCAGCCGTAGACATTGGGCGGCCTGAGCTCGACTCTGCGCTCCAAAGGGAACACGATGGCGAGCTGCCAGAGAAAGGTCTCGCATAGCAGGATGGAGAACACAAAGGTTCGGCCGACGGTCTGGGCGATCTCGGCCTGAGTCGGCTCCACAAGAGGATACATGGCCCCGGTGATGAGCGCAATGAACGCGCTCGACATCGCTAATAAAAAGAGCATCGCCGCGCTGGACTTGGGATTCGACATGAGGGCAAGAAATCCCGCGCCCAGACAAACCGATCCTGCGATGAGCGACGCAATCCACAGTACCGCTACCATAGCCCTGCAACCTCATTGTGGAGTCGCGGGTCGAAAAGAATCGCGTTCCTGAACTCGCTCGGTGGCCGTTTTGCACCATCAATGGGTCGTCGCCGCTCTCACGGATTCCAGCAGCCGCTCGACCTGGAAGGGCTTCGCGACGAAGTCTATTGCACCCGCTCGCATGGCCTCCTTTCTCAGAGCCTCTTTGACGAGGGCGCTCACGACGATTATCTTGGCGCTCGAATCTAGCTCTATGATCTTTGTAATCGCTGATAGGCCGTCCATCCCCGGCATGAGTATGTCCATCAATACGATGTCCGGCTTGAGCGCCTTGTACTTCTCAATCGCCTCCAAACCATTGGCCGCTTCCCCGACGATTTCATGGTCATGGCTCTCGAGTATGTCACGGATCATCTCGCGGATGAATGGTGCATCCTCGACAATCAGTACCGTCGCCATCCTTAAGCCCTACCTGTCCACGTGACCCACAGCTGCATCCCTTCAACCGCAGACAAACATAGTTAAACGAATCCGTGCATATATAAGTTGGCCATTGCAATTTTCAAGCGCTGCACCGATGCTTGGTCGATGATCAGACGGTTCGTTTCTTGTGTCGCGGCGACCCCAATCATCACACTCCGGGCCGCCTGCTCGCCGCTGCAAGAGCGCGGACGGCGGACGCAAATGCCTTCGGCATTTCGTCTGACGATTGAGCGGCTCATACCAGACTTCACAACAAATATATACTACGAACCGCATTAGTCATAATCGTCTGACATTTGTCGGACTCTAGGGATGGGCAATGGCACTGGGCATACGCAGGCAGTCCGCTCAAGAGAACAGCCCACCTCAGGAGGAGAGGGGCGTTCCGTACAGGCTGGCGTCTTACGAGCACGACAACGAGGGCAAGAGGTTCAAGTCGAGCGAAGTCGTTTACAGTTTCTGGAGCGCCGCGAAGTACACCTTGGTGCTCTCAATCATTCTGTGGTGGTTGCCTCTTTTCGGCCAGATGATAGCTGGATACGTCGGCGGCCGAAGAGCGGGTGGGCCATGGAAGGGGGTGGCAGCCTCGATACTGCCGGTTGTCTGTCTGTACGTAGTCGTCACGGGCTTCGACAGTGGCTTCTTCCCTTCCCACGTGATGGGCGTCGCGATAGCACCAGCAGCCGTGGCAGCATCCTTGGGCGAGAGTATCCCGCTGATCTCGCCGTACATTCAGTTCTCATCCGAGTATGTCGGCTCTTTTGTGGATGCGCTAGCAGGCTCCAGCCCCTACGGCATTAACACGTACATCGTGACGGTGGCCTTCGCCTACGTTGGCGGAATCCTCGCTGAGCAGAGTCGCCGCGAGATCGAGTACACCTCCGGCGCGGTGATGCACAACACAACTGTGCTGATGGCGGACAACCAGCAGCGTCAGCCGCAAGGGCTTCATCCGTATCCCGCTCCTGCAAGGCCTGGTCTTGCACACATGATTGCCTCACACATGCCGTGGGCGCACCTGCATCACGGAGATCATTCGCATCAGCATGTATACGCATTGCCTCCTGCACGCGCGGACGGATGGGAGTGCGCGGCGGCAGGATCGATCGATAGCCGCTCGGGTCAGGCGCGGGAGGAAGCTCCTGAGATCATCGGGCCCAATCGCAAGCGGTCAAGCCGCAAGGGCCCCGATTCAAGGCAGGCAAGAAGGAAGGGTCAGAAGGGCCGTCATCGAGCCAGCAAGGATCCCTGGCAGAGGGCGGAGCGGAGGGTGAGGCAGCCCTACTCATCCGCCAAGCGATTCGCTTCAGGATACGAAACGACCAATTCCACTGCAAAAAGAAGAAGGAGGAGCAAGACGCCCAAGGGTGCAGAGCGAAGCCGTGAGAGATTCGCCCCTGAGAGCACGCGATCAGTCAAACGGACGAGAAGAAAGATCGACAGAGAATGGAGCGATCATCATCGCACCGATCATGCCCCCTTGAGGTCGATGGAGTTCTACGACGACGAGGACGGTATCACGGAGGGGGCGGCTGAGCGCGCTCGCAGCAGCTCAAGGCACTCTGCTCCCAGGTCGAAGCGCTGGGACACCATCTGATCGATTGGTGGCTGTCTGTTGCATATCGTACGACGCTTGCGGGAGGCGAAGCTATTTATCTGACGAAACATTCGCCAGACGAGAGGCCCGGGCTCGCGATAGGCTTCGCGACCACCGCGCCCTTGAGGCTGGAGTCTATGTTCTGCCCCAAATGCAAGTGTTTGTTGTATCCGAAAGACGATATGTTGATTTGCAGGAAATGCGGCGCAGCCTATGACCCGTCCAGCGCCCAGAAGCCGGAGGTCATCACCCACCGAGCTCGCGACCGCGAAATGGCGGTCCTCGAGGAGATCTCGGGCACTCTGCCCACCGCCGATGTCGAATGCCCTTCGTGCGGACACGGAAAGGCGTATTGGGTTCTCAGACAGACGCGGGCCGCGGATGAGCCTGAGACTAGGATATTCAGATGCGTTAATTGCTCCCATTCGTGGCGCGAGTACTAGTGCGCTGGATGGATGCGCAAAGCTTTTTAAAATACTGAAGGGTTACAGGTAGGTACGGAAGGGGGGTCAATGTTTCAGGCGAGAGCCAGGGCCGAAATACTCAAGGAAGTCGTCAATGTAGTCTCGACCCTTGTCGACGAGGCGAAATTCACCGTGAATGCAGATGGATTGACGTTGCGCGCGGTCGACCCAGCCCACATTGCCATGGTCGATCTAAGCCTCGCCAAGGACGCCTTCGAGGAGTTCAAGGCGGACGAGAGCGAGATCGGCATTGACATAGACAAACTCGGCCAGTTTCTCAAGCTGGCGAGGGGCGATGACTTGGTAGACCTGAAGCACGACGAGGAGAAGAGGAAGCTCAAGATAGTCGTCGGCGACATAACCAGACACATGAGCCTGATCGACACCACTGGCATGAGCGATCCCAAGGTCCCCAACCTGGAGCTGCCTGCGACGGTGACGGTTCGGTCAGACGACCTCCTGCAGGGCATAAGGGCGAGCGAGACCGTCTCGGACCACATAGCGCTCGTCGCAAGCCCGGACGGATTCGAGATGAGCTGTGAGGGCGATATGGACCAGGTCCACTGGAAGAAGGCCAAGAAAGACCTTGGAGTACTCGAAACACCAAGCGCTGTAAGGAGCCTGTTCCCCTTGGAGTATTTCTCCAACATGCTGAAGTCCGTCTCCTCGGGCAGTGCGGTCACGATGCACCTTGGCAGCGATTATCCAGTTCGCATGGAGTTCAAGATCGCTAGCGACAAAGGCGAAGTGAGATATCTTCTCGCCCCGAGGATTGAGAGCAACGATTGAAGCGGTGGTCGCGAGCAATGGAGGGCGCTATGTCGCTCGGAAATGTCCGTTCTTCTGCAGTCGAGCGGGACGACCAGGCTGATGTTCTATGAATAGGCTCAGAATAGGGGTTTTGGCATCGGGTGGCGGCACCAATCTTCAGGTGATCATCGACTCGTGCGAGCGCGGGGAGGTGGATGGGGATGTCGTCGTGGTTGTATCCAACGTTCCGGACGCATATGCGCTCGTCAGGGCGGAGAAGCACGGCATCGCTGCGTACTGCTTTCCGCACGAGGGCATGACGAGGGAGCAGCACGAAGCCGACATAATCGAATGCCTGGAGAAACACAAGGTCGACCTCGTATGCCTCGCCGGCTACCTCAGGATGCTCACACCTCGCATGATCGACAGATATTCTGGGAGAATACTCAACACGCATCCTGCGCTGCTCCCATCGTTCGGTGGCAAGGGAATGCACGGGCTCAACGTCCACGCAGCGGTTCTCGATTACGGCGTTAAGGTGACGGGATGCACCATTCACGTAGTAACCCTGGAAGTGGACGGAGGCCCTATCGTCCTACAGAAGGCCGTGCCCGTGCTTGAGGATGATACGCCGGAGACGCTGCAGGCCAGGGTGTTGAAGGAGGAGCACAAGCTGTACCCCAGGGCGCTGCAGCTGTTCGCCGAAGGCAAGGTCAAGGTCGAGGGCCGACGGGCCAGAATACTCGGCACATGATCGGCAGTCGCATGCTCCTCTTTCGAATAAGTTTAAACTAGTGTGACCGGTATCTCGCTCTTGAACCGACCGCGCAGGAGGGGGAATGACACCTTGGAGATCTACGATGGAGAATTCATAAGCGAGCTGGAATCGATTGCACGCAGGGTTCGCGCACACGCCGTCACGATGATCTATCAGGCTGGTTCAGGCCATCCGGGTGGCTCACTATCGGCGGTGGACATCCTTGTGGCGATGTACTTCCACCTCATGAAGCACGACCCCAAACGGCCTGATTGGCCTGAAAGGGATCGGTTCGTTCTGAGCAAGGGACACGGCGCGCCCGCGCTCTACGCCGCGCTCGCCGAGGCGGGCTACCTGCCAGTGGCCGAGCTCGAGTCGCTGAGGAAGATGGGCAGCAGGCTTCAGGGACATCCATGCATGCGCAAGACTCCTGGCGTCGAGATGTCCACTGGATCTCTGGGACATGGCCTCGCAGCGGGTAATGGAATGGCGCTCGCGGCGAAGCTGGATCGCAAGCTGTACAGGATATTCGTCCTCTGCGGAGATGGCGAGATGGATGTCGGCGAGACCTGGGAGGCTGCCATGCTCGCATCGCACTACAAGCTTGACAACATAACGATGTTCCTGGACAGAAATAAGCTCCAGCTCGACGGACCTACAGAGAAGATCATGTCCCTCGAACCTCTGGCGGACAAATGGAAGGCCTTCGGCTGGCACGTGATCGAGATAGACGGCCACAACATGAAGGAGATAATCCAGGCTACGAATGAAGCGAGGAGCATCAAGGGGAGGCCGACAGCGATAATCTGCCACACGATCAAGGGGAAGGGCGTCAGCTTCATGGAAGGCTCGCTGCATTTCCATGGCAAAGCCCCGAACGACGATGAGTACAAGCAGGCCATGAGAGAGCTGGGGGTGGCGCCAGAATGACCTGGAAGTGGGAGAGCCAGAGGAAACAGTACGGCCGGGCTCTCGTCGAACTCGGAAAGGAGAGGAGCGATATAGTTGTACTCGACGCAGACCTGTCGAGCTCGACCAGAACCGCCGATTTTGCATCAGCGTTCCCGGAGAGATTCTTCAACTGCGGAATCGCCGAGCAGAACATGATCGACACAGCAGCGGGACTGGCAGCTTCGGGCAAGACAGTATTTGCCTCGACCTTCGCGGTCTTCGGAACCGGTAGGTGTTACGACCAGATCAGGCAATCCGTCGCGTATCCGAAGCTGAACATCAAGATTGTCGCGTCTCATGCAGGCATTACCGTCGGAGGGGATGGCGCCTCTCATCAGATAATTGAAGACCTGGCTCTTATGCGCGTCCTGCCTAATATGAGCGTTATCGTACCAGTCGATTCAAACGAGACCTACAGGGTGGTCAAGACGATTGCCAACACGAAGGATCCCGTGTATGTCCGTATAGGCAGGGCCGACGTCCCGACAGTCACTGATGAGGACACGCCGTACGAGATGGGCAAGGCGACGATCATGCGCGACGGCGATGATGTGACTCTTATCGGATGCGGCATAATGACATCCAAGAGCCTGGAAGCCGCTGATGAACTGGCCAAGCACGGTATCGATGCCCGCGTGATCAACTTGCACACGATAAAACCCCTCGACGAGAAGACCATCGTGAAGGCCGCTCGCGAGACTGGCGGCGTCGTTACAGCGGAGGAGCACTCGGTAATGATGGGTATGGGGAGCGCGGTCGCGATGTGCTTGGTCGAGAATTTCCATGTTCCCATGAAGCGCGTCGGGATACCCGACGTCTTTGGCGAGTCCGGCGCGTGCACGGAGTTGATGGAGAGATACGGCCTGACGATGGAGAACATCGTCGAGGCCGCCCACGACGTGTTGAAAAGGAAGAAATGAGGGATGGCGAATGAAGATATTCATTGACACGGCAAATCTGGAGCATATCAGGGAAGTGAACAGCTGGGGCGTACTCGATGGCGTCACTACGAACCCGACCCTGGTGGCCAAGGAGGGCAGGGAGTTCGCCGGAGTCATAAAGGAGATATGCTCGATCGTCGACGGGGACGTCAGTGCCGAGGCGGTGTCCATGGACGCCGACGGGATGGTGGCAGAAGCGCGCGAGCTGTCCAAGATGCACAAGAACGTGGTGGTCAAAATACCGATGACCGCTGAGGGCTTGAAGGCCGTGAAGGTCCTGTCCGCCGAAGGCATACGTACCAACATGACGCTCGTATTCTCGCCGAACCAGGCTCTGATGGCTGCGAAGGCCGGCGCGACCTACGTGTCCCCGTTCGTGGGCAGGCTCGACGACATCAACCATACTGGCATGGACCTTGTGAGGGATATCGTCGACATATACGACGTTCACGGCTACGAGACTCAGGTCATCGCCGCGAGCATCAGACATCCGCTGCACGTGACCGAGGCCGCTCTAGCAGGCGCCCACGTCGCCACAATCCCTTACGACGTTCTCAAGAAGATGCTGAAACACAACCTCACAGACGCGGGGATCAAGAGATTCCTCGAGGATTGGGAGAAGGTTCCCAAGAAGTGAGGTAGGCTGCCGAAGAGCCTACCATATGTAAGACGACGCGCTAGACCTGTCAAACCCTCTGATGAGGTCGATCTCATATTTCTCCGCAGGCTTCCACCCATAGATGGGGTACACCAGCTTCGGGAGGTATCTCGTCATGTTCCTTGCGAGGTCCGTGACCGGATGATCCGCCCCGAAGGTTTCGAGGCTTATTCTCGCTACCGGGGCCCTAGCCTCCGCCTCGTCAGTGATTCCAAGCGTGTGCACGTATTCATGTAGCAGAATATGGAACACATAAGGCTTGAACAGGTCGGGATCCGTCGTTTGAATCCTTGCGAGCGGGAGGGAATTCATGACTATGATGTTCGTGTTGACAGGGAAGAACGCGCCGATGAAGCCGTCCAGGCCCCCGCCGAGGTTTGCCAGCCCCAGCATGAGCCCTCCACGACACTTGCCCGTGCAGTTGCTGACAGCGGATTTCACAAGCTCGAACACATCGATGAGATCCGTGGCAAGTTCCAGCCTTTCCGAGAATGGGGGGCTCGGGGTCACTTCACATTGTGTTGGTCTTCGTAAGCCTTATGGTCATCGCTTGACGGCCGAAAGACCCCCCATGTTGACAAACATGAAATATCGGCAACGTCTCTTCCAGGCCCGTGCGGACCGAAGTGCTGGTTGTTGGCGGAGGACCCGCTGGCTCCACTGCGGCTCGTGAACTCGCAGCCGATCACGATGTCGTCATAGCGGAGGAACACCACCGACCCGGAGAGCCGATGCAATGCGCGGGATTGGTGACTCCCAGGGGCGTGTCTAAACTCGCCCAGAGCAGTGTAATCGAGAGCATTCGGGGCGCAAGAATACACTCCCCCCTCGGCTTCATATTGAGGATCGAATCCCGAAAGCCACGTGCACACGTCATCGATCGTCGAAGTCACGATTTGGCCCTCTTCGAGAGCGCGGTGGACGCGGGTGCGGAGCCCTTGCTGGGGACCAGGCTGCAGGGCATTCGGGTCGTGAGGGGAGCAGTTGAAGCCTCCGTCGAAGCGGAGTCCGTCGGCCGCAGAATCGAGGCGCGCATGATCATAGGCGCCGATGGTCATCGGTCTGCCTGTCGCGAGGCCGCTGGCCTCGCGGGCGCAAGGCACATGCTCAGAGGCATACAGGTCGAGCTGAAGGGCGTGGATTCTGACCCGGATACGGTGGATATCTTCCTGGGCAAGAAGGTCGCACCTGGTTTCTTTGCGTGGTCGATTCCTGCAGGAGACCTTACGAGAGTCGGCCTATGCACCTGGGGCAAGGAGCATCCGCCCGCGAGTTATCTGAGGAAGATGCTCAGAAGACCGGAGTTCTCCGGGGCAGTTGAGGTTTCGAGGTCGTCCGGCAAGATACCCCTCGGCCCGGTCAAATCCGCAGTCGGCAAAGGAATCATGTTGGTTGGAGATGCAGCTTGTCATGCTAAGCCTTTGTCAGGGGGAGGAGTCTACACCGGGATCAAAGGTGCGGAGCTATGCGCGGGCGTTGCCTCTCAGCACTTGAAGGACGATGGGGAAACCTCCCTCCACGCATATGACGACCTCTGGAAGAATTCGTTCGGAACAGAACTCGTCAGGGCATTCAGGATAAGGAAGGTGTTCCTCGCACTGTCGGACAGCAAGATGGATCGTGCGCTGCGGATGTTCGATAACCCCGATGTGCGTCAGCTCATCGAGGAGCGAGGAGATATCGACTATCCATCAGCCCTTTCTAAGAACGTTCTTAAGCTTGCTCCGAAGCTCGCTCAGTTTTCCCCTCAGCTTATAAAATCTCTTCTCTAGCGAAGGATACTTCCCAGGATTGTCTAGCACGAAATAGTACAACGCCATGAACGAGACGAGCCCGCAGCCGCCGACCAGTAGCCCAAGCGGCCATCTCGGTATCGGTATCTTCAATCCGAAGGAGGAATCCGGTATCAATCCGTCCACGCCCAGATCCTTCATGTACGACAGGTTCACCAGGCTCTCCTCAGGATCGAAAGACACCATCTCGGCCCACTGTTCGTCCGTGAAACACCCCTTCGATTTCAGCACGACCTTCGTATCGTTCCCTTCGAAGTTGAACTCAAGGCTGAGCCTGACGAAGTACGTGCTTTGCATGAAGTAGGAGCCATGCGGCGTGTTCTTGCTGGTTGATATCGTCAGCGACAAGTTCTCGGTTGAATTGAGTGGAAGCGTTCCGATGTCGACGGTCTTCTGGGTCTCACCGTTGTCGAACACAGGAGGGTTCTCGAAATCGCTGTCGACATCCCTGAGGTCCTCCTGAGTGGCATAGCGGTATATTCCAACGATGACCGTCACGTTTGTCATGATGCCATCATCGTCGTCATATGGGTTCGAGACATTGAACCCGAAGGCGAGGGAATCTCCTGGAGCCACAGTTGGCGTTACGAAATCGGAGAGAATGTTGTTTGCATACTGAGGCGACCCCGGATACGGTATCGATGCGAGGGCCGAGCCTTGTATGATCACGAATGCAGTCAGCACAGCGGCTGCGGAGCCTAACCTCATACCGAGCGAGGGAAGCCTCAGAGGTCTATATGGTTTTTGGCAGGACAGCTTTGCAGGCGACCGGCCGAGGAAGCGTTAATACTGCCCTCCGCCCTTGGCATTCTCGTGTTGGCACTGAAGGTAAGTCGAAGGAATGCAGAGGATGTCAGGCGCGTTCTCGCTTCGGTCGGTATCGTGGATTCGGCCAGAACCATCGTCGAGCAGGGCGATTCCGTCATCCTCCCACTCGTCGCTCCCCCGCCAGGACAGCTTCTTCAGGACTTCGAACACGAAATGCTATCCGCGGATTTCCCATTGCGGCCTGCGCGTACGGACCCGATAGACGACATACGGCGAATCGCGGAGGTCGATGATGGTCTGAAGCATCTGCTGCCCAGGAAGTGGGAGCTTCTTGGCGATGTCCTTGTCATCCGGCTCCCTGATGAGCTTGATGCCTACGAGGAGCAGGTTGCCAGGGCCTATTCTGAAGTCCTCGGAGCGAAGACAGTTCTCAGGGACACCGGTGGCGTGACGGGCGAGCTCAGGACGCCGGTGATTAGGAAGATACTCGGTTCGGAAACGGTCACAATCCACAAGGAGAACGGCGTCCTGTTCAAGCTCGATGTCAGCCAAGTGATGTTCTCCTCCGGCAACGTCGACGAGCGCATCCGCGCGTCGAAGATAGTCTGTGATGGGGAGACTATCGTTGATATGTTCGCTGGAATTGGGTACTTCTCCATCCCGCTGGCGGTTCATGGAAGACCGCGTCGCGTTATCGCGTGCGAGCTGAATCCAGTCGCGTACGCCTATCTCGTGGAGAACACGTGCCTGAATTCGGTCGAAGAGGTCGTTGAGCCCGTGCTGGGGGATAACCGCGATCTGAAGGGAGAATCCATCGCGGACAGGATCTTCATGGGTTATGTCAAGACGACACATGAGTATCTGGAGACCGCGGTCAGACTCCTCAAGAGCAAGGGCGTGTTGCACTACCACGAGACTTGTCCATGCGATCTTCTCCCCGACCGCCCTGTCTCACGCATTGAAGAAGCGATGAATGGCGGAGACATTGAGGTGCTCGGAATGAGAGAGGTGAAGTCATACTCTCCGGGAGTAAGCCACGTAGTGGTCGACGCCCGTATAATCAAGCCCGGGTGACTTCCTCGACCGCGCCGGCCTCTCTCAGAAACTCCACGAACGCCTTATGATGGGAGTCGGGATCGTCGCTCTCGAGCAGTCTGGAAGCGAAGGCCTTGAGATGCTTCCCAAACTCCTTCTCCTCCTTCGTGAACTTCCATTCCCTAGTGGTTATGCCCAACGACAAGTCGAATGCGTACGCGATTGCCCTCGTCCTATGGTCGGCGGATGAATCCACTTCCAAGGCCGCGATTGCAGACGACGATCCTCTTGTCTTGTAGGCTCTTGCGATACCATCAACGAAACGACCATAGGTTGCGAGGTCATTGTAGCGGGGTATCTGCGACGACGCAGCGTCCTGATCGGCCCTCTTTGCGGCTCTTCTGATTATCTTCAAAGGTGATCGCATCGCCTCCTCGCTGTCATCGAAATACTTCTCGGCCAAATTCTCAGACACAACACCTTTCAATGCCGCCTTCCCGTGGCCTGCCCAGTATGTTGACAGCAGCTTGCTGACGGTATCTCCCTCTGCCACGATCACCGGATGCTGAATGCCTGATAGGAGACCCTTCACCGCTTTGGCCTCAATAGGGTCTTTGGTCAGCTCCCTGGCGAATAACTCCACGTCCGAACCGAAGCACTTGCTGCCCAAGACAAGGATCTTCTCGGTTCGCACATTGAGCCCTTTCTTGACCTCCTCCATGTGCTTATCGATCAATTCCCTGTCGCCTATCTTGCCCGACGAGTACTCATCGAGCAGATCCTGTTCGATCGGATGATTCAGCAAATCGCCGCACTCATCGCCGTTCGACACAACATCCAGGGGTCTTACAATAGACACGTCTATGCTGCTGAGGATGCTTGGCACCGCCATGCCCTCGGCGAGTTTTCCGAGGGCGTTCCTCGCCTTCACCGCGCATTGATCGCATAGCAGGACCTCCGCATCTGTTCCGACCCAGCTGTATCTGATATGATTGGTCGAGTCGGGATTGTGCGGGCAGGCAAAGCTCCCGTCCGGCTGTTCGTGAGCTCCCACCGAGCGCGCTGCCACAGACAGATACTCCTTCGGAGGCTTCGGCTGCCGGCCGGTGCAGATGAAATCGTCTCCGAACGAGTAGAAGTGAAGCCTGCCCTTCTTGACCAGGTCCAGCACCGAGAGCACGCGCCATTGAGGAGAATCATAATTCTGGACGCCGATCAGCTTCTCCCGCGGAGTCTTACCTCTGAGCGCAAACATCACAGTTCCTTTCGGATACTTGGCCGATGCCAGGTACGGCGCCTTCTTGTCATGAGCAAGGCCAATGGTGGCCGCATATGCCCTCGCTATCTTGTCACCCTTCTTCGCGAATCTCGCCAGTTTGTCAGGGTCGTCCTTGAACCGGGCGATCCTTTCAAGCTGAAGCCTGGTCCTGGTGAAAGGGCACACCCTGCAGCTCTCAGAGCACTTCGGCAGAATCAGTTCGTAATCCTCCTTTAGGGCCTCTGCCTTGGCGACCAGGTCCTTCTCTCTAACCTTGGAGGTAATCCGAGCGTTGACTTTGAATCTCATTTTCCTCTTGTCGATGGGCATCTTCGGTCGGCTTCACATGAGAGGTATTGCTAATATGCTTTTCCCATTCACGCAGTAAAGGTCCCTCGCGTCAGTGTCGCAAAAGGTTTTAGCCTGGCTGGGCAATAAGGTGAGCAGTACTGGAAGCGGATGGGACAGATGTCGCAAGAAGAGGAGTTCGCCAAGGGGTTCCTGAGAGGCTTTCGGGAGGGTCTTCAGGACGCTTGGGACGAGATAATCAAACTATCCATGAAGGGCTACACCTCCAGAGAACTGCAGATAATGGCCAAGACCAAGAGATCGATGATATCGAGAAAGCTGAGCGAGAAGACGGAGGAGATGGAGCGCATGCTTGGCAGGAAGCTGCCGGTCGACGATCAGCCGGGCAAGGCAAAGCTGGCGCCGGAGCTTGTGCCGGGGTGGAGCTACGTCGTCCGGGAGGAGCGGCCGGAGAGGAGCTTCGCTCTGTTCTCCGCTATTCTGTCTCAGGGCGGAAGCGGCCTGTGCATATCGAGAACCCATCCTGATACACTGAAACAGAAATATGGCTTCGACGCGCAGAGTCTGTGGCTGACAAAGACCGAGGCGGCGCAGAGCCCGAAGGGCGAGAAGAAGATGGAGTTCGTCTCGCCGAACAATCTAGCTCGCCTCGCCTCGGCGGTGAGAGAATTCCTGTCGAAGAACAAGAACGGTGCGGTCATAATCGAAGGTCTGGAGTACCTCAATACCCAGAACGATTTCAAGAGCGTTCTCAAGTTCGTGCAGCTCATCAATGAGCAGGTGGTGTTGGACAAGGGATATCTGATGATACCGGTTGACGGCGCCACCATGGATCCGAAGGAGTGCTCCCTCATCGAGAGGGAGATGAGCCAGGTCATTTAGAACATCTCGATGCCATCCAACACGGCAAATCATTCGCAACCATTTCGGCGGTCTTCAGAGAGAGTGTGGTACGAATTCATCCTCGCAGGGATTGCCGACGCAGATGTGCATCTTCATCTCGGTCATGTCCATCATCACCGCATAGGTCGTCTTGGACCGGCTGTGTTCCGGCATGTCCTCCAACGGATGGCTGCAGATCGAATCCGGGTGGTTCACATGATCCCTCATGATGTCCGAAAGCGTGTCGAGTGTCACGCCTCCCAGGCTCTTCTTCGCCAGCCTGCGCGCTCGGTTGTATCTGATGATAGTGCCCGAGCACCCTTCGAGTGTTCGACGCCCAGTATCTCCGAAGAGGTCCTCGTACTTCGTCATCATGGGGTGGAGGTAATGGTTGGTGTGAACGAGGAATCCGTCTTCCGGGTATAACGCGGCGAAGTCCGTGGCAGACCCCTCGATGCTGTACATCTCTCCACTTGAATGGCAGATGTTGTTGCAGTAGCTCGAAGCTCTGCTTGGGGGTGCAGACGCTGCCAATGCCTCCCCGAGCGTCTCCGATGCGAGCACCTTCGGCGCAATGACAAGCTTCGGGATTCCAACTCTTGTGTCGTTCTGATACAGGGAGTTGCCCGAGATGCTGATTCCGGCCGAGTTGATGCCTGTGATCCACTCCAGCCCGCCATGCGTCATCACCAGGACGGCTGGTTTGTCCTTTGGCTTCGCCCTCACGAGCACGAGGAAGCCCTGGGACTCGGCGGTCCAGTCCTCGGTGTGGGCCGCGTAGACGCTCCCGTCCTCTGTTGCGCCGCCATTCACCATCACATCAGTGCAAAGACCCTCTTCGTCCAGGCAGAAGAGCACGAACACCTCCTCGAAGGACAGTCCCGAACCCTTGGCGTAACCCTTCATGAACGACAGCTGGTCCGCATTGTACCCCTCCACAAACGGGACGTACTTGCGAAGATTCAAACACGCTTTGTTCCAGTCGCGCGATTCTCTCTTGAATGAAGCCTTCGCTGCTGACAGCATCAATGAGATCTCACGCTTGCAGGTCGAACCGAGCTTTCTGCCAATGTCTTCGTAGGTACCTGATGCTTCGACAGTCTTCAGACGACTACCCTTTGCCATTGAGGCCACCGCCACTGCTGGTCAAAATACGTGATTCGTTGATAAGTCCTCCGGAACAGGGTTGAAGGCGGACTCGATAGGTGCTCCCGCCGGGATTCGAACCCGGGTATCCAGCTCGAAAGGCTGGAATGATTGGCCGGACTACACTACGGGAGCATGGTGTGGCCTTTGCGCCGCTCCGACCTATGGTCTGGCTGTATTTAATGATTCTCGGAGGACATTCCCAGCCGCTAGCCGCGGCGCGCTCGGCCAAAGGCTTTAAGGTAAGTACTGGAGATTCTCCTCCAACATGGATTCGCCCAAGCAGAAGCCGACCGTCGCGGAGATGACAAGGAAGTACATCGACCGTCATCCCAGCATCAGGGACTGCATCAGCAAGGAGCTCGTGAACTTCTCGTCCCTTGCCAGGCTCATCATGAAGGACACCGGCGTGAAGCATGAGGAAGCCGTCCTTGCGGCGAGCAGGAGATATGCCGCGAAACTGTCGAAGACGGACTTCGAGGGGGCGATAATGAGCGTTTTTCAGGAAAGCCGCCTCGAGCTCAAGACGAGAATATGCATCGTGGTGGCGAAGAACGAGTGGATAGTGCTCAGAAACCTCGAGGACATCGTCAAGAAGATATTGGCCGAGAAGAGCACGATGCAGATGGTGCAGAGCACGAACGGCATAACAGTCGTGTCGGAGGACAAACACCTGCCGAACGTCATAAAGGCGATAGGGCAGGATCACATCATCAGCGTCAGGCAGAATCTGGCGGAGATTACCGTCAAGAGCCCCGCCAGCATAGAGGACACACCGGGTGCCTTCGCGTACATCGCCTCGATGCTTTCCGAACAGGGCATCAACCTGTTCGAGGCCATGAGCTGCTACACCGACACGATATTCGTCGTCACGCGGGAGGATATGATGAGGGCGTTCGACATCCTATCTGCTTGTATCGAGGATCGAGCTGTACCTGACAACGATAGATGAATTTCTCGCAGATGTCATTCCAGCAGCTCTTTGATGACGTTCGTCTCGAATCGCATCGATTTCAGGAGCGCCTCGTTCTCTTTCATTGCCGCCGCTGCTTCCTCTCTCTGTCGTTTGACGCTGGCGGGTGCCGTGCCGCCATCCGCAGTCCGCTTCTCTATGGATCTTTCAATCGACAGAAAGTCGAGGTCGCCGGCGTCGATCTTCTTGGAGTGGACGGCCAATCGCTCCTTTGCAAGCTCCTTGAACCTCTGCTCGTTCCCATCTGCGGCCTCGGCCAGCTCCTTCACCAGCGAGTGCGCCGTCCTGAAAGG